>JAFWYN010000018.1 GCA_017522685.1 Lachnospiraceae bacterium | reverse complement strand
TGGCGACAGAAGAAAAGCTATGCTGGAGGATATCGCTATCCTTACCGGTGGTGTGGTAATCAGCTCCGAGCTTGGTTATGAACTGAAGGATGCTACATTAGATATGATGGGTCGTGCTAAGTCTGTTAAGGTAATGAAGGAATCTACCGTTATCGTAGACGGTGAGGGTGACAAGACAGCTATTCAGGGTAGAATCGCACAGATTAAGAAGCAGATTGAAGAAACTACTTCTGAATTTGACAAAGAAAAGCTTCAGGAAAGACTTGCCAAGTTGGCAGGCGGTGTAGCAGTAATCCGTGTGGGTGCAGCTACCGAAACCGAAATGAAGGAAGCTAAGCTTCGTTTAGAGGATGCACTTGCAGCAACCAGAGCAGCAGTGGAAGAAGGTATCATCGCAGGTGGTGGTTCCGCATATATCCATGCTACCAAGGAAGTGAAGGCTATGGCTGATACTTTGTCAGGAGACGAAAAGACCGGTGCAAATATCGTTCTTAAAGCTTTAGAAGCACCTTTGTATCATATTGCAGCTAATGCAGGCTTGGAAGGCAGTGTTATTATTAACAAGGTAAGAGAGTCTGAAATCGGTGTTGGTTTCGATGCTTACAAGGAAGAGTATGTAAATATGGTAAGTGCAGGTATCTTAGACCCTGCTAAGGTTACCAGAAGTGCACTGCAGAATGCTACCAGTGTGGCAAGTACCTTGCTTACCACTGAGTCTGTTGTGGCTAATATCAAGGAAGAAACTCCTGCAATGCCCGCTGGTGCCGGTGCAGGAATGTACTAAGCCTAGCTTACTCAAAAGGCATAGCAGATGTGCAAATGATGCACGATAGATGGTATTAACGTGTGAATCTTTCCATTGTGAACAGATGGACTTTATAATAATATTACTTACATGCAATACACGCATGTAACAGGAACTCCCGGTTACAATAGTGACCGGGAGTTTTGATTTTCAGGAAAATTGAAAAAAATAAAAATTTTTTCAAAAAAATGAAACTTATTTGAGACTTGCTGTGTATTATGTGTGTAAGGGACGAGGGGGATAGGTAACTTACCTAAGAAACACGCATTTTTTATGAGGGGTGCGGAACTTACGTCCCGATAAAATATTTTATATTATCAGGAGGAAAAGAAAAATGAAGAAATTGGTAGTAGCAGTATTGGTAGGAGCAATCTGGTTTGGTAGCAGCATGCCGGCAGATGCAGCAGGTTTAAGGGATGTGTTTGATGCAGAGTATTATGCAGCACAGTATGATGACCTGGCGAAAGCATTTGGAAATGATGCGGATGCGCTTTATCAGCATTTTGTAAACTTCGGAGCGAAGGAAGGACGTAATATGAGTCCTATCCTTGATATTGCAAAGTACCGTAATACATATAAGGATTTGGACAAGGCATTTGGTGACAACTGGGATGCTTATGTGGATCATTACTTCGAGTATGGTATTAAGGAAAATCGCGACAACGGAACCGATTTTGATGTGAAGAAATATGTATCATCCTATGAGGACTTAAGTAAGGCATTTGGAGATGATTACAAGAAGGCAGCAAAGCATTATCTGGAGACCGGTAAGAAGGAAAACAGAGGTAAGGGTCATAAGAATCAAGAGATGAAGCCTAACAACAGACCACAGCAGGCACCTGAAGTGAGTGCACCTGCACAGGGAACTACAGAAAAAACCATGATGGATAATGGTGGCTGGTATATATCTGAATATGATGCAGATGGTGTTATGACTAAGAGAAGCTTCTATTATGCTAACGGTGAAATGGAAAGCTATTTTACCTGTCAGTACGATGAAAACGGACAGGTAATCAGAGAAGATTTTTATGATGCACAGGGTGTATTAACCACATATTCCCAGATTGAATATCTCAATGAGGGTACATTGGTAGTAACTACAATGCATAATAGTGATGGTACTATTGCAGTAAATCGTTTTGATAATGTGGCACGTACACATGATTTGATTTGTTATAACGCAGATGGTAGCTTTGCAGATTGGTGCCAGTGGAATGTGGATGAAAACGGAGAATACTACGACTACAGAGAGTTTAATGAAGACGGAACTTTGCGTCAGGAGTATGAATTGGGTGTAGATGAGGATGGCAACCCTATATTTATTCCGGAAGGTTCTGAAGGAGGCGATGATGTAGTAGAGGATGTAGGCTTTACCGGTACCACAGAGAGCGTAAACTCTGATGGAAGTAAGGTGGTATTTGAATATGTTGATGGATTGTGGGTGAAGTCAAGCTTCTACAATGCAGCTGGTGAGTTGACTGATTATACTGTTTTTGTTTATGATGAATATGGCAGAGAAATCGGACACGCTACTTACGATGCAAATGGTAACAGAACCAGTTATGCGGAAAACACATTGGATGCAGAAGGCAGAATCATTGCGGTAACTTCTGTTGATAATGCAGGTTTCATCACTACAAATATGTATGACTATACACATAGCTTGCATATAATCATCTGCTATGATGCTGAAGGGCGTTTCCTGAGTAATACTACGTATGTATGGGACGAGAATCATGACTATGTAGAAGCTTGGTTTTGCGATGCGGCAGGTAATATAATTGAAAAGTACGACATGGTAAAGGATGCAGACGGCAACTATACATTAATTCCCAAGGAAGCATAAATTTAATGCAACACCTCTATATGGGCAGAAATGCCTGTATAGGGGTGTTTTTTCGATATAGAAAGTTACAATAATCAGAGTGAATTGTGATGTATTTTTCTGAGGAATGTGATAAGATATATACAATAATTTTTTATATGGAGGGTAATGCATTGGAAGGATTTCGTAAACCGATGTTAAATCAGGTGGGTTATAATGTAACACAGAAGAAGATGGCAGTGGTAAAGATGCCGGGTTCCTATGAAATTAAGGATGAACAGGGCAGAGTTGTGACCGGTGTGGGTACCAGAGAGGCTATCCATGATCCCTTATGCAGGGAATCTTTATACAAGCTGGATTTGTCCAAGGTAGACAAGCCGGGCAAATATCAGCTGGTACATCCCTTTATGGGAGAGTGCGGTTCCTTTACCATAGGTGAGGATGTATATCGGGAAGCACATAATGCTATGATTAAGGCATTGTATTTCCAGAGATGCGGCTGCGCCTTGGAGGAAAAGTATGCAGGTGTCTATACCCATGCAGCATGTCATTTGGATAAGGTGCAGGTATGGAGTGACAGAAGTATAGAGTTTGAAGCTACCGGCGGCTGGCACGACGCAGGCGATTACGGCAGATATATTACACCGGCGGCTGTAACAATAGGTCATTTAATCTATGCTTTCTTAAAATACCCGGCAGCGTTTACGGATGAATTGAATATTCCGGAAAGCGGTAATGGGATACCGGATCTCATCAATGAGTGCCGATATGAATTGGAATGGATGCTGAAGATGCAGCGGGAAGATGGCGGCGTATATCATAAGCTTACCTCACAGAATCATGCAGATTTTTTGATGCCGGAGGAGGATTTATTACAGTTCTATGCATTTGATGTTTCTTCCATGGCTGTGGCTGATTTTTGTGCTACCATGGCTCTATGCGCAAGAGTGTACCAAAAATATGATGCAGATTTTGCAAAGAAGATGGAAGCAGCGGCTAAAAAATCCTGGAATTGGTTAGAAACTCATCCGGAGCCGGTATTTTTCCGTAATCCGGAGAATTCTGATACCGGAATGTATGGGGATTATTCGGATATGGATGAACGCCTTTGGGCAGCAGTAGAGATGTTTTATCTGGCAAAGGATAGAGAGGAAGATGGTACGGCTTATCAAATGGCTGCACTGGAATTCCTTAAAAAGGATGTTCCCATAGTGGATTTCGGTTGGACGGATGTGGGAGGATTTGCATCTCTGGCAGTGCTTTCAGATGCGGAAAAGAGCATTGGAGAAGAGATATACAATATCTGCAAGACGGCTGTAATCGCCGAAGCGGAGCGTTTGCTGGAGCTATGCAGACTGAACGTTTTTGAAATGGGTATGGCACCGGAAGATTTCTGTTGGGGGTCCAGCATGGTAGTGACCAACAGAGGAATCCTTTGGAGTCTGGCTTATGAATTGACCGGAAAGGAAGCCTATGCAGAGGCGGTGCAATGTCATGTGGATTATCTGCTGGGTAAAAATATCACTCAGTATAGTTTTGTGACAGGCTTTGGAACCAAGCCTTATAAGAATCCTCACAGCAGACCACTTCAAATGGATGATATTGAGGAACCGGTACCCGGACTGGTGTCCGGTGGTCCAAACGGTCATCCGGGGGATCCGGCAGCACGTAAATTACTGGCACCGGGTACGGCACCCATGAAATGCTTTGTGGATGTATGGGAAAGCTATTCCACCAATGAAATCACCATTTACTGGAATTCATCCGCAATATATAACACAGCGTTTTTACGCCGATAGGAGGATAATATGAATACATTTCAATACATTGTAGAAAGCATTGACGGCGATTATGCACACTTAAGAAGGATTGATGAAGAATCCGATGAACTGAAGCTGGTTGCCAGAGCATTGCTTCCCGCAGAAATCGTAGAGGGTAGCAAGCTGCTTTATGAGTGGATGCAGTATAGTATTATGGAATAAACAGATTCAAAAATCCCTCATCCGGGTCCCGGACGAGGGATTTTTTCCTCTTTACGTTATTTATTCTTAAAAGCAGCCCTCTTTCTCAGAGTAGGGTCCAGAATTTTCTTGCGGATTCGAAGGCTCTTGGGAGTGACCTCTAAAAGCTCGTCGGTCTCGATAAAGTCAAGTGCCTGTTCCAGGCTTAAAATCTTGGGTGGTGTCAGACGAAGTGCCTCGTCCGCACTGGAGGAACGGGTATTGGTTAGCTGCTTTTTCTTGCAGACATTCAGTTCGATATCTTCTCCGCGTCCGTTTTGGCCAACTACCATACCTGCATATACTTTTTCGCCGGGGCCGATAAAGAGGGTTCCACGCTCCTGGGCATTGAATAATCCGTAGGTGATGGATTCGCCGGCTTCAAAGGCAATCAGAGAACCCTGCTTACGATAGGAGATATCCCCCTTGTAGGGACCATAGCCGTCAAATACGGTATTGATTACGCCATTTCCCTTGGTATCCGTCATAAATTCCCCACGATAGCCAATCAGTCCTCTGGAAGGAATAGAAAATTCTAAGCGGGTGTTGTCGCTGCCGCTTAAGGTGCTCATTCCGCGAAGCTCACCTTTTCGCTGACTCAGCTTTTCGATAACAGAGCCGGAAAACTCCGTGGGAACGTCTATATAGGCCAATTCCATGGGTTCTAAAAGCTTTCCGTTCTCATCATGCTTGTACAATACTTCTGCCTTGCTTACGGCAAATTCAAAGCCTTCCCGGCGCATATTCTCGATTAAAACCGATAAATGCAATTCGCCACGGCCGGATACCTTAAAGCTTTCCGTGGTATCTGTTTCCTCCACACGCAAGGATACATCAGTATTCAACTCACGAAACAGTCTGTCACGGATATGACGGCTGGTCACATATTTGCCTTCCGTTCCGGCCAAAGGTGAGTCGTTTACACAAAAATGCATGGCAATGGTGGGTTCGCTGATTTTCTGGAAAGGAATGGGTTCCACATGATCTACGGCACAGAGGGTATCGCCGATGTGGATATCCTGAATGCCGGAAATAGCCACGATAGAGCCGATTTCCGCAGATTTTACTTCTACCTTATTCAGACCGTCAAATTCATAGAGCTTGCTGACCTTCACCTTGGTCTGCTTCTCAGGTTCGTGATGATTGACGATGATGACTTCCTGGTTTACACTGATGGTACCGTTATCTACCTTGCCCACACCGATACGTCCCACATATTCATTGTAATCAATGGTACTGATGAGAAGCTGGGTTCCTAATTCCGGGTCTCCTTCCGGTGCAGGGATGTAGTCTAAGATGGTTTCAAACAAGGGCTCCATGCTGGTACCCTGTTCCTCCGAATCCAAGGAAGCAATACCTGCCTTGGCAGAGGCGAAAATAAATGGACAATCCAGCTGTGCGTCATCCGCATCCAACTCCAGAAACAATTCCAGAACTTCATCGATTACTTCATTCGGGCGGGCTTCCGGACGGTCGATTTTATTGATGCAGACGATAACGGGAAGTTTCAGTTCCAGTGCTTTACGGAGTACGAATTTAGTCTGGGGCATGGCACCTTCGAAGGCATCCACCACCAGAATAACACCATTTACCATTTTCAGTACACGCTCAACCTCGCCGCCGAAATCAGCATGTCCGGGGGTGTCAATAATGTTAATCTTGGTATCCTTATACATGACAGCAGTATTTTTCGCCAATATGGTGATACCCCGTTCTCTTTCGATATCATTGGAATCCATAACTCGTTCAGCCACTTCCTGGCCTGCACGGAATACACCGCTTTGTTTTAAAAGCTCATCTACTAATGTGGTTTTGCCGTGGTCTACATGGGCAATGATGGCTACATTTCGAACATTTTCTCTTTTCTGTTTCATAAAAATCCATCCTTTTCCAAGAAAAGTAATGAAGGCGGTCGAAGCCTGTTATTTCCTGTCATTCATTTCTTTATCATCTTCAAACTGTATAAGTATAGCACTAATCAAAGGCTTAAGCAATGTAAAAAGAGCTGTATAAATAAGGGTTTTCAAAGATTTTTTTGGAAAGACTGTCAGTTGCCGTGATGCGTCAGGAATCTTCGAAAGCCATGATTTTTGGTGGTTTTGTGTAGATAATGTGCGATGGGTTTGAGTGTTCGAACGGGCAAAAATAGTGTATAAATAGTAGTGCAAATATCGGTAAAAATTTCGGGAGAAGGAATTTTATCAAAAGAATTCTTAGTGCAAGAAGGGAGAACAAAGATGACAGATAAGGTTATCGAAAACAATCAAGTTACAATTATGGGAGAAATAGTGAGCGATTTCAGCTTCAGCCATGAGATTTTTGGGGAAGGCTTTTATTTGGCGGATATTAGGGTGAAACGTCTCAGTGAGAGTTATGATGAAATACCATTGATGGTATCAGAACGCCTTTTAGACGTAAAGGGCGATTATAAAGGAATGAATGTGGCTGTGAACGGACAGTTCCGTTCTTACAACAGACATGAGGAACGCAAAAATCGCCTGGTGCTTTCTGTGTTTGCAAGAGAGATTTCTTTTGTGGATGAAGTAGAAGAGAGTGCCAAAAGTAACCAGATTTATTTGGACGGATATATTTGTAAGGAGCCCATTTATCGAAAGACACCTTTGGGAAGAGAAATTGCAGATGTGCTACTGGCAGTAAACAGACCCTACGGCAAGTCCGATTACATACCCTGTATCTGCTGGGGAAGAAATGCCCGCTATGCCAATCAGTTTAAGGTGGGAGAGCGCTGTGCTATCTGGGGCCGAATCCAAAGCAGAGAATATATGAAGAAGCTGAGTGAGGATGAAATCGAGAAAAGAGTGGCCTTTGAGGTCAGTGTCAGTAAGCTGGAACTGTTGGAAGAATAAGGGAAAAGGGAATACGGATCATAAAGAAAAATGTTTGAAAATGTAGCATTGACAAAGCGAAAAGACAGTGCTATTATGTTTCTAACAAAATAAAATAAAGATAGAGGTTGCGTTTTTTATGAGTAATTCTTTTGATGTGACAGGCACAGGAGAGAAAGAGGGAAAGGGAAAGACGCCGAAAGAGGAGATAACCTGCAAGTCAAGTCTTGGGCATACAGTTAAGAGCTGTATGACTGTCATCTGTTTTTTAGGTGGGGCGCTATCAGATTATGATCCAAATAAGTGTATTATATTTGGAAAGAATTGTCGGCGCGTACAGAGCCGGCTTTTTTTGTGGTTAGACCCCTTCATCAATTTTTTATAGCCTGATGAGGCGGAATGGAGGATTTTATGTCAATTTTTACAGGTTCGGGAACAGCAATTATTACACCCATGAACGCGGATGGAAGCGTGAATTATGAAAGCTTTAAGAATTTAATCGAATTCCAGATTGCAAATGAAACGGATGCGATTATCGTATGCGGTACTACCGGTGAGGCTTCTACCTTAACACATGAAGAACATTTGGATGTGATTAAGTATTGTGTGGAAGTGGTAAATAAGAGAATCCCTGTGATTGCAGGTACCGGTTCCAACTGCACGGAAACAGCGATTTATTTGTCTACAGAGGCAGAGAAGGCAGGAGCAGACGGACTCCTTGTAGTATCTCCTTACTATAATAAGGCAACGCAGAATGGTCTGTTTGCACACTTTAAGGCAGTGGCAGACTCCGTAAAGATTCCGGTACTTCTTTACAATGTACAGAGCAGAACCGGTGTGAATATAGCACCTGCTACCGTTGTAAGACTTTGTGAAGCTTGCGAAAACATCGTAGGTGTGAAGGAAGCAAGCGGTAATATCAGCCAGGTGGCTAAGATTGCAGCATTGGGCAAGGGAAAAATCGATATTTACTCCGGTAATGACGATCAGATTATTCCGATTATGTCCTTAGGTGGTAAGGGTGTTATCTCCGTTCTTTCCAATGTGGCACCCCGTCAGACCCATGAGATATGTGCAAAGTATCTGGCTGGTAATGTGGCAGAAGCAGCACAGATGCAGTTGGATGCCATCGATTTGATTGAAGCATTGTTCTGTGAGGTAAATCCTATTCCTGTGAAGAAGGCAGTAAACTTAATGGGTATGAATGCAGGTACTTTGAGATTGCCTCTGACCGAAATGGAAGAAGCAACCACAGCCAGATTAAAGGCATCTATGGAGGCTTACGGAATCCTGTAATTGGTAATTTGACGGGCTCGAAAACGGAATGTTTTCGAGCCTGTGCTGAATAAGAGAATGTTTGGAGGATAAAGATATGATTAGAGTAATAATGCATGGTTGTAATGGTAAAATGGGACAGGTTATCAGTGGCCTGGTGGCAGCTGATGACAATCTTCAGATGGTAGCAGGTATCGACCCGGTGGACGACGGACACAATCCCTATCCGGTATTTGCGGATATTACAGCCTGTGATGTGGAAGCAGATGTATTAATTGATTTTTCCACAGCAAAGGTAATTGATAAGCTGATTGATTATTGTGTGAAGAAGAATTTACCCTGTGTACTTTGTACCACCGGCCTGGATGAAGCACAGCTTCAAAAGGTGGCAGAGGCTTCAAAGAAGGTGGCGATTTTAAAGTCTGCCAATATGTCCCTTGGTATCAATCTGCTTCTTAAGATGCTGAAAGAAGCAGCAGGGGTATTGGCACCTGCTGGCTTTGATATAGAAATTGTAGAAAAGCATCATAATTTAAAGGTGGATGCACCCAGTGGTACTGCGCTGGCGCTGGCGGATTCCATCAATGCAGAATTTGACAACGAGTACGAATATGTTTATGATAGAAGTACGAAGAGAGAGAAGAGAAGTAAGAAGGAAATGGGTATCAGTGCCGTACGTGGCGGAACCATCGTGGGAGATCATGATGTGATTTTTGCCGGTGAGGATGAAGTGATTACCTTTTCCCATACCGCTTATTCCAAGGCTGTATTTGCGAAAGGCGCAGTACAGGCTGCAAAGTTTTTGGCAGGAAAAGAAGCCGGTATGTACAATATGAGTCATGTGATTAATGCATAAGAGGACATGTGGAGGTATACGATGACGGAAACTAATCTGGCATTACTAAAAAGTCTGGCAAGAGAATATCCAAACAGTGCGGCTGCGGCTACAGAAATTATTAACCTGCAGTCTATATTGAACCTGCCTAAGGCGACGGAGCATTTTTTGACGGATATTCATGGAGAGGATGAGCAGTTTCGTCATGTTTTGTGTAACGGTTCCGGAGCAGTACACTTTAAGATAGAAGAAGTATTCGGTCATACCATCAGTACCAAGGACAAAAAGAGTCTGGCTACGCTGATTTATTATCCGGAAGAGAAGCTGGAGATTGTACAGCGGGAGGAGGAGAATCTTGCGGATTGGTACAAGATTACCCTGCACAGACTGGTACAGTTGGTAAAGCGTGTTTCTTCCAAGTATACCCGTTCTAAGGTACGTAAAGCTTTGCCAAAGGATTTCGCTTATGTTATAGAAGAACTGATAGCGGAAAAGGAAGAAATCCAGGACAAGGAAGCTTATTACAACGAAATCATAAATACGATTATACGAATCGGCAGAGCACCCCAGTTTATTGAAGCATTGTGTCATCTGACACAGCGTATGGTGGTGGATCATTTACATATTGTGGGAGATATTTTTGACAGAGGTGACGGAGCCCATATTATTATGGATATGCTTTGTGATTATCATTCCGTGGATATCCAATGGGGCAATCACGATATCGTATGGATGGGCGCGGCCTGCGGACATTGGGCGTGTATTGCCAATGTAATTCGTTCCGCGGCCACCTATGGCAATCTTTCCACACTGGAGGACGGATACGGTATTAATTTGTTACCATTGGCGGCATTTGCCCTGGAAACCTACGGGGATGATGCCTGTGATACCTTTGCCATTCGTCACGGTAACAATTATGATACCAAGGATTTGAGTCTGGATCAGAAAATGCACAAGGCCATCGCTGTTATGAAATTTAAGCTGGATGGACAGGCAATCATGCGAAATCCATGGTTTGATATGGATGACAGACTGGTTTTAAATCAAATTGATTATGAAAAGGGAACCATTCGTCTGGGCAATGAGGAGTATGATTTGCTGGATAAAAGATTCCCTACCATAGACCCGGCAGAACCTTATCGTCTGTCTGAGGGAGAGGTTCTGTTAATGGAACGTTTGGAGAGAGCCTTCGTCAGATGCGAAAAGTTGCAGCGTCATGTACGGTTTATGTATTCCAAGGGCGGTATGTACAAGATTTACAACGGAAACCTTTTGTATCACGGCTGCGTACCTATGGATGAAAATGGGCAGCTGAGTAAGGTGAAGGTGTTTGAAGAAGAGTACGCCGGAAAAGAATTGTATGATATCTTGGAATATTATGCAAGACGCGGTTATTATGCCAAGGACGCCAAGGAACGTTTGGCGGGACAGGATGTACTCTGGTATATATGGAATGGTCCCGGTTCGCCGGTATTCGGCAAGGACAAGATGACCACTTTTGAACGATATCTGGTAGCAGACAAGGCGACTCATAAGGAAAAGAAAAACAGTTACTATCGACTGTTAGAGCAGGAAGATGTGGTGAATCGCATACTGGATGATTTTGGCTTGGACAAGGGAAATGCCCATATCATCAACGGGCACGTGCCGGTAGAACAGATTCACGGAGAGTCCCCCATAAAGTGTGGCGGAAAGCTTTTGGTCATCGATGGCGGTTTCTCCAAGGCATATCATAAAAAGACCGGAAATGCAGGATATACGCTTGTTTGTAATTCCAGGGGAATGCGTCTTGTGGCACATAAACCTTTTGAATCTACCCGAGAGGCTATTGTAAACGAAACGGATATTGTATCGGAAGCCATTGTAGTGGAGAAATTCCCTTACAGAAAGCTGGTAAATGACACGGATATCGGTACTGCCCTGAGAGAGAGAATTTACTATTTGGAGCAGCTTTTAGAGGCTTTTGAAGATGGTGTTATAGCAGAGGAAGAGAGATAAAAAGATATTTATATTACAAAAAGAATCGAGCAGGATTCCTGCTCGATTCTTAAGATTAGCGGGCACCGTTGCCTGTGGTGGAAGTAGTGCTGCCGGTATCGTTGGTACCGGTGATATCATCTACCATATTGCCTACACCATCTGTTACATCTTCAGTAACATTACCAACAGTGTCGCCGGCATCTTCAATAACGTCACCGACTGCATTGCCGGTATCGTCTAAAAGTCCTTCATCAGTGTTCACATCACCGTTTTCATTGTTCATGTTATCATCCATGGGAGTTGCGGATGGACTGGGAGAAGGAGTTGCAGCTTCAGTTCCGGCCATATCGCCGGAATTGTTGCCACTTTCGTCGTTACTTGAGCAGCCTGCGCAGAAGCACATAAGTGCCAGAAGCAGACCAAGTACAAGTAAGTGTTTTGCTTTGTTTTTGAAGTGCATAATAATGAGACCTCCTTTTACACTATTCACTTGCAGGCTTAGTATGTGGACAAAATGAAAAATTATGCATAAAATTTAGGAGAAAAAATATGGAATTCAGACCTTGTATAGATATTCATAACGGCTGTGTAAAGCAAATCGTAGGCGGTAGTCTGACGGATGTAAATGATGCAGCACAGGAGAATTTTGTGGCCAAGCAGGATGCGGCATTTTTTGCAAAATTGTATCAAAGTGCCGGAATTAAGGGCGGCCATATTATTTTGTTGAATCCGGTTACCAGTGATTATTACGAAGCTACGAAGAAGCAGGCATTGTCTGCTTTGGAGGCATATCCGGGCGGATTGCAGGTGGGCGGCGGAATAAATCCCCAAAATGCCGGAGAGTTTCTGGAGGCAGGAGCATCCCATGTTATTGTTACCTCCTATGTGTTCCATGACGGTAATATTGATTATGAACGGTTGGAAAGATTAGTGGAAGCCGTGGGAAAAGAGCATTTGGTATTGGACCTGAGCTGTAAGAAGGTGGGAGACGAATATCTGATTGTGACAGACCGTTGGCAAAAGATAACGGAGGAAGTGGTTTGTGAAGAGCTTCTGGATAGGTTATCGGCCTATTGTGATGAGTTCTTGGTGCATGCGGTGGACGTGGAAGGAAAAGCCCGGGGCATTGAATGCGAACTGGTACGTTTGTTGGGAGCGTGGCAGGGATTGCCCATTACCTATGCCGGTGGTGTACATTGCTATGAGGATTTGGATTTGTTAAAGGAATTGGGTCAAAATCGTCTGCATGTAACCATAGGAAGTGCACTGGATTTGTTTGGCGGCAAGATGGAGTGGACCAGAGTGATGGAGAAAATCAAAGAGGATGAAATGATATAGAATCAAAAAAAGGGACTGCGGAAAGCAGTCCTTTTTCTAATCCTATAAAACGATATTGCATGTCAAAATAAATGTAAGCATTATATTAAAACAGGTACATCGCGTTACTGATTATGGTGTTATAAGTAACTGAATCTTATAACTTGGTTACGTTTACAGCCTGAGGTCCTTTTTCGCCGTTAACTACTTCGAATTCAACAGCTGCGCCTTCTTCCAAAGACTTGAAACCGTCGGTGTTGATGCCTGAGTAGTGTACGAAAACATCGTTGCCTGCTTCATCAGAGATGAAACCATAACCTTTTTGGTTGTTAAACCACTTTACTGTACCTTTGTTCATTGCAGATACCTCCAAAAAATATATACGTTGTATATTACAACATATTAAGAATAGCATATTTTACCTAAAAAGTAAAGGAAAACATAGGAGAGATTTTATGAAATTTTAATAATTTCTCTTTACAGAACAGGAATAACGTGATAATCTATATTGCGTTAATGCGACAGAGCGGTAATGGAGGGAAGAGATGAAAGGGATTAAGAAATTCTTAAATGAAATATTTATTGACGGTTTGAGCGGAATGGCATTGGGCTTGTTTGCTACTTTGATTATCGGAACGATTATCTGTCAGTTGGGTACTTTGATCGGCGGTGAAGTGGGTGTTTATCTGACCACCATGGGAAATGTGGCAAAGACCCTGACCGGCCCCGGTATTGGTGTTGGTGTGGCGGCGAAATTAAAATGTGGCCCGTTGGTGGTGGTTTCTGCGGCAGTAACCGGTATGATAGGAGCGTTTCCTACGGTTATGAGTATGGAAAGCTATGCCATCGGCAAGCCGGGAGAACCTTTGGGAGCTTTTGTGGCGGCTATCGTGGGTATTAAGCTGGGACAACTGGTATCCGGCAAGACAAAAGTGGATATTATTGTCACACCACTGGTTTCCATAGTGGCAGGTTCCCTGGTGGGATTTTATGTAGGTCCCCCTATTACCACCTTTATGACCTGGTTGGGACAACTGGTAAATATCAACGTGGAGCAGCATCCGATTATCGGAGGTTTGGCTATTTCAGTTTTGATGGGTATGATACTTACATTACCTATCAGTTCCGCTGCAATCGGTGTAAGCATGGGAATTACCGGTTTGGCAGCAGGTGCGGCTACGGTAGGTTGTTGTTGCAATATGGTAGGCTTTGCGGTTGCCAGCTACAGAGAGAATAAAATGGGTGGTTTGATTGCACAGGGAGTAGGTACTTCCATGCTTCAGGTGCCGAATATCGTAAAGAAACCTATTATATGGATCCCGGCCATTGTATCCAGTGCAGTATTGGGACCTGTTGCGTCGGCAGTGCTTAAGATGGTTAGCAATCCGGTAGGTTCCGGTATGGGTTCTGCCGGTTTTGTGGGACAGATTTCCGCATATACCAGTATGGTAGAAGCGGGAACAGGTGTAAGTACGGCATTGATACTGATTTTGGTAATGCACTTTATTTTGCCGGCGGCGGTGACTTTATTGGTGTCTGAATTTATGCGTAAAAAGAACTGGATTAAGCCTGGAGATATGAAGCTTAACATTTAAGTAAATATGGTAAAACTTACCAAAAATATAAGAAAACAATAAAATTGGTTGAGTAATGGAAGTACCTATGATAAAATGATAAAAATTTTGTAGGAGATTTCTGTTATGGAACCAAATAAACAAAAACAAAAAAAGAATCATGTGTTTATCGTGACTTCCAATGCGGCAGATGCAAAGGTCAATCAGTTCCAGATACGCCCCTGGTTGTTATGGTTGATTGTAGTGACGATTTGTGTGGTGATAGGTGCAGGTCTTGGGTATTTGTTGTATCAGGACCAGATAAAGGAAGCTACTAACAAAAGAATTGAGGAATACAAGGTGGTGGCAGAGAATCTGGAAGCACAGCTGAATGTACAGAAGGCGAAGGCTGAGGAAGATGCCAAACTCTTGGAAAGTGAAATACAGAAATTAGTGCAGGAAAAAGAAATCTTAAGTACCACCGTGCAGTTAAAAGGCGGAGAATTGGATGCCTTAACGGAGCGCTTTGAAAAGCTGTATTATCCTTCCCTGTTACCGATAACGGGTGCTGCAACCATTGAAGAAATTACGGATGCAGATCCAAAATGTATTTTCCAGGCAAGTGAGGGCGCGCTGGTGGTAGCAACCGCAAGCGGAATCGTAACGGAAATAATACAGATACCGGAGGTGGGGTACAAAGTAACCATCGACCATGAAAACGGATATGTGACAAGCTACATTAATTCGGAGGAACCGAAAGTGAAGCAGGATGAAAGCCTGTTGCAGGGGGCTACGATTTTTGTGGTAGACAGATCCAGCTTGAAGCTGGAATATCAGATTCAGATGGACGGAGTCTTAATGAATCCCATGGATATTATGGAAATAGACGGCTAAAAAAATGTCGCCCTTTGGGCGACATTTTTTGATTTATGAAAGTTATTTGTTATCAATTCTGGCAAAGACCAAATCATATCCGTCATTACCATAGTTAAGCGAACGGTTAACACGGCTGATGGTGGCGGTAGAAGCTCCGGTCTTTTCAGCGATTTCGAGGTAGGTATTGCGGTTCTTCAGCATGGCTGCCACTTCAAAACGCTGTGATAATGATAATAATTCATTGACCGTACAAAGGTCTTCGAAGAAGCTGTAACATTCTTCTTTGTTTTCTAAGCTTAAAATCGCATCAAAAAGGCGATCTACAGCATCTGTTTTAATCTTTTTGTTCATAGTACCCTCTCATTCTGCCACAATTCAATCTGTTAAGCTGCGGCATTTCATTCCTGCATACATTTGTATTGTGAATGGAACACATTACGATATTACAATTTTAACATACTAAAGTAATAAAGTAAAGAGAGAATTATAAAAATAAATGGTTGCCATGTAGTATTGAATACTATATAATAAAGAGGAAGTGATAATTTCATAAATGCGGAAGGGGACGAAAAGTTGAAACTGGATACAAAGGATTTGTTAAAAAGTATAACAGATAGTCTGGATAAATTAGAATATATAAAGTTGGATGAAATACCCAATATTGATTTGTACATGGATCAGGTGACCACGCTGATGGATAAGAAGCTACGGTCAGTTACCAGGTATCCTCAAGAGGATAAAATACTGACCAAGACCATGATTAATAATTATGCCAAGAATGATTTGCTGCCGCCACCCATTAAGAAAAAGTATTCCAAAGAGCATGTGCTGGTGTTGATTTTTATTTATTATTTTAAGAGCATTCTGTCTATTAGTGATATACAGACTTTGCTGCAACCTCTCACGGAAAAGTATTTCAACAAGGATAAGAATTTTGGTCTGAAAGAAATTTATGAAGAAGTCTTCAGTATGGAAGCAGCAGAAATTGAAGTGCTGAAAAAGGATATGCTGGAGAAGTATGAGATTGCCCAGGCTACTTTTGAAGGGATTCCGGAAAAAGAAGCGGAGTTCTTACATCAGTTTTCCTTTATCTGTCTGTTGAGCTATGATGTATATATTAAAAAGCTTATCATAGAGAAGCTGATAGACGATATGAAGGAGAAAATACCCACTAAAGCAAGCACGAAAGCAGAAAAGAAGAATAGTGAAGAAGAGAAATAGGGAGACTCGAAAGAGTCTCCCTTTTTATGGTTAGGGTTTTGCTTTTTTTGCAAATTCGGTTGTTACTAAATCTTCATAAGGAACTTTTTTCTCCAAGACGCCGGAATCCTCCAGGATGTTTTGAAGAAGTTCAAAGGCATCCTCTTCGAAAATCAGGTTTTCCTTCCAGGTATCCTGGTCGTGATAACGGGCAATAATGGTGGTAAGAGTATCGAATTCGGTTTCAGCAAATTGTGGGGCGATTACCTTGGCAATTTCTTCCGGAGTATGGCTGTTTACATAGTCCATACCTTTTTGCAGGGCGTTGGTAAATGCCTGGATGATTTCAGGATGTTCCGCAATATAGCTTTGCTTTGCACAAAAGGCGGTATAAGGAACATAGCCGGATGCTTCGCCCAGGGAAGCTACCACATAACCGTCGCCTTTTTCTTCCAAAGCGGTGGCATGGGGTTCAAATTCTACCGTGAAATCAGCATCGCCGCCGGAAAACGCAGCGGCTGTGGAACCGAAATCGATGCTTTGGTCAATCATTAAGTCATTAACAGGGTCGATACCATTTTTGTTCAGGATATATTCAAATACCATCTGAGGCATACCGCCGGCTCTGCCACCCAGTACGGTTTTGTCCTTCAGCATATCCCATGTGAAATTCTCTATGGGTTCTCTGGAAACCAGAAAATTGCCCGCACGCTGTGTCAGTTGGGCAAAGTTTACCACATAGTCCTTTGTACCGCCTGCATAAGTATAGATGGTTCCTTCACTTCCCATGAACCCGATTTCGGCCTCGCCTGTAAGTACTGCGGTCATGGTTTTGTCTGCACCGAAGCCTGTTACAAGAGTCAGGTCGATGCCTTCCTCGGCAAAATAGCCTTCTTCTATAGCCACATACATGGGTGCGTAGAAAATAGAATGTGCCACTTCGTTCAAAGTGACGGAAGTCAGGGAATCGGTAGTAGAATTATTCTTTTTGCCGCAACTACAAAAAGTCCCAACCAGTAATATAAGCATCAGGGAGTAGGTGAAGCATAAGCGAAAATGCTTTTTCATAAGAGTCCTCCAAATTGTCTCGATGCTTTATTATATTACGGGTTGGGAAATATGTTCTTGTTATTTCAAACGTATATTTTTCATGGCCCAGAGCTGTAACGCTTTGGCATTGGTACTGATTTTCTCCAAGGAATCCAGAATTTCCTGAAAAGCAGGCTGTTCGGATTCATCAATGTAACCATCCTCCGATATGGAAATCAGGGAGGCCCTCAAGGAATCAATATCTTTCAAGGAACCTAAAACCTTTAATGCCAGACGGTCAAAATCATCTATAGTAACCTCAGTGATATTATCCTTTCCTATAGGACATTCTCGAGCGCAGTAAGAATTGCAAAGTTCGGGAGTGTTGTAGGCTTCTGCCATGGCTTTTACTTCCTCGGGATAGGGCGCTATGGTATCTAATTCAATACGTGCCAGCCTGGTGCGGTCAATTCCTACGATTTCAGCGGCTTTCTCACGGCTGGAAAAATCGGAATTGCACTCTGCGGCCTCGCAACGTGCAAGATAGTACATATTATCGGCTGCTTTCGTAGCTTTTTTACTCATGGAAAATTCCTCTCTGGTATAGTATGATGTATTTAGATGAAAAGGCGATTTTCATCAACTATATCCAGTTTAAGGTATAGAAAAGATTTTGTAAAGAAAATTTGTAAATCTGTTGAGTAATATTGTGATTTTTGGTAAAATAGACTCGATGGATTTCAAAAATGAAAGGTGGAGGATAAATTATGGGTTTAATCAGAGCAGCAAAAGATTCTATCAGTTCCTTGTTGGCAGATCAGTGGCGTGAGTATTTCTATTGTGATACATTACCCAGTGATGTTTTGATGAGAAGGGGTAAGAAGAATAATCCCAATAATAATAACAAGGGCAATGATAATGTTATCAGTAACGGTTCTCATATTGCGGTAAATGAAGGCCAGTTTATGATTATCGTGGAGCAGGGTGCAGTAGTAGACTTCTGTGCGGAAGCAGGTGTTTTCGTATATGATACTTCTTCCCAGCCCAGCCTTTTGTACGGTGACTTAGGTGAGAATATCAAGAATACCTTTAAGGAAGCTTGGGAAAGATTTACCTTTGCCGGCAATGTGGGCGGCGACCAGAGAGTATATTTTATCAACAAGAAGGATATCCGTGGCAATCTTTTCGGTACATCTACTCCTATTGATTTTCATATTGTACATAAGAAATCAGGCTATGAGTATGATACCGTGTTGAAGTGCAATGGTGAATATGTATTCCGTATCTCAGATCCTTTGATGTTCTACAAGAATGTTTGCGGTAATGTGAAGGATGAGTTCACTAAGGACGATGAAGAATGTCAGCTTCTGCTGAACAATATGAAGAGAGAAGTGGTTTCTAAGCTGACAGGCGCTTTGGCACCTATTGCGGCGAAGGGTGTAATGCCTTATGAAATCGGCAACTATCATGAAGAAATCTGCATGAACATGCAGCAGCAGTTGAGCCAGATTTGGGAGGCTGACAGAGGTATTATCATGACCTCCATGACTATCGTTCCGAACCTGTCCAATGATGTTCGTGATGAATTGAACAGATGGAATGAGTCCATGATGTATGTGAGCGGTTCTCAGACCTTAGATGCAACCATGAACCAGAAAGCAGTTCAAAACAGAGAAGCAATCAATCAGTTTATCGGCAATTCCAGCTTAGGTGGCGGCGCTAACGGTGGTGGTACCGATCCTATGAGTGGCATGATGGGCATGATGGCCATGAACATGATGGGCAATATGATGGGCGGCAACAATATGATGCCCGGTAATAACATGATGAACAATAATATGATGAATAATGCTTATGCACAGCAGCCCGTGCAGCAGGCACCTCAGATGCAGGCGCCCGTACTTGGTTGGACTTGTGAATGCGGTAAGAGCGACAATCGAGGCAAGTTCTGTGAGGAATGCGGTAAGCCTAAGCCGGCAGCGGCAGGCTGGACATGCCAGTGCGGTTCTGTAAACCAAGGCAAGTTCTGCCAGAATTGCGGTACCAAGAAACCGGAGGGTGCACCCTTGTACAAATGTGACAAGTGTGGCTGGGAGCCGGAAGATCCTGCTAAGCCTCCGAAATTCTGTCCGGAATGCGGCGATATTTTTGATGATAACGATATCAGATAAAAAATTCGAAAGAGATAGTACAATGGTTGGCGGAGCATTTTGCTCCGCCATACTGTGGTTAAAGAGGAAATGGTAATGAAATCCGGAATGATTGGTTTGATAATAGTGCTGGTTTTAATATTGGTGATCCTATTGGGGATTTATCTGGGAATACGATATTTACGCAAGAAAACCAGAGAGTTTTCCAGGATGTTATTTGGTACGGACAATTTGGGCGAGGGGATTCGCAGACAGGAAGCGGAGTATGCTTCCACCCCGAAATCAGTATCCGGTGCCACCAGCCTTTATTTGCCACAAATTATGCGGGACTTTCCCGAATTTCATTATGATGAGATGAAGCGCAGGGCGGAAGGTGTACTTCGCGCCTATCTGCAGGGCATCCATGAAGAAAATCCCGGCGTGTTGGATACAGTGGATGTGACCGAAGAATTGAAAGATAAATTAGACATGAAGATAAGGGCGTTACAGAATGACGGCTGTCATGAACGCTTTGAACAGATAAAGATACATCGGACGGAGATACACCGATACCTTAAGGAGCGAGGACGAACCACCATTGTATTCCAGTCTTCCGTAGCACATATTACCTATCTGGAAAAGGATGGTAAGATTATAAAAGGCAAGAAGGACAGGCTTACACAGAACCGATATAATGTGGAGCTTTGTTACATACAGGACCGTGCATTGGTGGAGGGAATGGATAGCGTGGGCTATTCCATGATTTGTCCTAATTGCGGCGGTGCCATCAATGTGCTGGGAAATAAGGAGTGTCCTTACTGCTCAAGTTCTGTGAAGGAGTTTAACATTAAGGTATGGTTTTTCCATGATGTACGGGCATTGAAGTAATGGGAGTGATTAGAATACATGAGTATTTATGATTCATTAAATAGAGAGCAAAAGGAAGCGGTGCTGACAGTAGATGGACCGCTTTTGCTTATGGCGGGAGCAGGCTCAGGCAAAACCAGAGTGCTGACCCATCGTATTGCATATATGATAGATGAGATGGGAGTCAATCCCTGGCATATATTGGCCATCACTTTTACCAATAAGGCAGCCGCTGAGATGCGGGAGCGAGTGGACAATATTGTGGGCTTTGGCGCAGAACAGGTCTGGGTGGCTACCTTTCACTCTACCTGTGTAAAGATTTTACGCAGACATATTGACCGACTGGGCTTTAGCAATGATTTTACCATTTATGATACGGATGACCAGAAGTCGGTGATTAAGGATATCTGCAAACGATTTCAGATTGATACCAAGCAGCTGAAGGAACGGACCATTATGAGTGCCATTTCTTCTGCAAAGGATGAATTGATTTCACCTTTAGAGTATGAATTGAACGCTTTCGGAGATTTTAATAAAAAGAAGATTGCATCTGTTTACAAGGAGTATCAGGCTATTTTGAAACGTTGCAATGCTTTGGACTTTGATGATTTGATTGTGAAAACAGTGGAGCTGTTTAAGTCCTGTCCTGAGGTACTGTATAACTATCAGGAGCGTTTTAAGTATATTATGGTGGATGAGTATCAGGACACCAATACGGCACAGTTTGAGTTGATTCGATTGCTGGCAGACAGACACCATAACCTTTGTGTGGTGGGTGATGATGACCAGTCTATCTATAAGTTCAGAGGTGCCAATATCCGCAATATTCTGGACTATGAAAAGGTATATCCGGAAGCAAGAGTGATTAAGCTGGAGCAGAACTATCGTTCCACCGGGAATATTTTGGATGCGGCAAACCATGTGATTAAGAATAATAAGGGCCGTAAGGCCAAATCCTTATGGACAGAGAAAGATGCCGGCGCCAGGGTGCATTACAGACAGTTTGATAATGGTTACGAAGAAGCGGAGTTTGTTTCCGATGATATTACAAGGAAGGTAAACAGGGGAGAAACCGGTTATGGCGAATGTGCAATCCTGTATCGTACCAATGCCCAGTCCCGTATCTTGGAAGAACGTTTTGTTTTAGAGGGATTGCCCTATAATATTGTGGGCGGTGTAAACTTCTATGCCCGTCAGGAAATCAAGGATATTCTGGCATATTTGAAAACTATTGATAACGGTAAGGATGATTTGGCGGTAAAGCGTATTATTAATGTACCGAAGAGAGGAATCGGCAATGCTACTCTGGATAAGGTACAGGAATACGCGGATGTGCGTAATATCAGCTTTTACGATGCCTTAAGAGAATATGACCAAATAGTAAGCTTAGGTAGAGCGGCAGCTAAGCTGGAGCCCTTTGTGACCATGATGCAGACCTTCCGTTCCAAAGCACAGTACTATGGCATACAGGATATGATTCAGGATGTGCTTGAAGTGATAGATTATAAAGAATATTTGAACAGTCTGAATGAAGAGGAAGAAAAAACCCGGGACAGATTGCAGAATATTGATGAATTCATCAGTAAGGCGGCTGTTTACGAGCAGACACATGATGAAATATCTCTGACAGACTTCCTGGCAGAAATCGCACTGGTATCGGATGTGGACAGTATGGATGACAAGAATGAGAAGGTTCGTCTGATGACTATTCACAGTGCCAAGGGTCTGGAGTTTGAACATGTTTATATGGTGGGTATGGAGGATGGCCTATTCCCCAGCTATATGACAATTGTATCCGATGACCCTTCCGATATGGAAGAAGAGCGTCGTCTGGCTTATGTGGGAATCACCCGTGCTATGGAGGATTTGACCCTGACCTACGCTAAATCCCGAATGATTCGGGGAGAAACCCAGTACAATCCGGTTAGTCGTTTTGTGCGGGAGATTCCGCCGGAGCTGATGGATAATACAGTTCCTACAGTGAAGCGTAGGGATGAGGATGTGTTTGATTTCCGTCCCAAGGCTGTATTAAAGCCCAAGATTACACCCCAACCGGTGAAGCCCTTTATTGCGCAGGGCATCGGAAGCTTGAACAGAGTGGCCGGGATCAATAAGGGAGCCGCAGCTTTGGAAGCAGACACGGTTTTGGACTATGAAAAGGGAGACCGGGTTCGCCATGTGAAATACGGGGAGGGAACCGTATTAAATATCGAAAGAGAGCCCAGAGATTATAAGGTAACAGTCAATTTTGACAATGCCGGACAAAAAATTATGTACGCATCCTTTGCAAAATTGAAAAGAGTGTAGTAAATTTGAAAGTTTTGTGTTATGATATATGTATGAACTTATTCGGCACTGTAAACTATATCAACATAGAGGAGTGAAAACTATGGCAAACTTAAGAGATTATGTGGTAGTGAAGAAGGAAGACGACGGTTGCAACGTATTGGTATGGATTCTTGCCATTATCGGTGTGATTGTAGCGGTAGCAGGTATTGCATATGCGGTATATCGTTATGTAAATCGTGACTATCTGGAAGATTTCGAAGATGAGTTCGAAGAAGAAGAGGATATTTTCGAAGACGAAGAAGACATCTTTGAGGATGAAGGAGCGAACTAAATAAATGAAAAAAGGACAGGTTTATGAAGGTTACGTAGCGCGCGTGGACTTTCCCAACAAAGGTATTATTAAGGTGGGAGAGGAGACCTGCGTAGTAAAAAACAGCCTGCCCGGACAGAAGGTTCAGTTCTGTGTAAATAAAGTACGAAAAGGGAAGGCGGAAGCTCGCCTTTTAGAGGTGATGGAAAAATCACCTTTGGAAGTGGGGGCACCGTGTTCCTATTTTGGCTTGTGCGGAGGCTGCACTTATTTGTCCTTACCCTATGAGGAACAGCTCAGAATCAAAGGGGAACAGGTGAAAAAGCTGTTAGACAGTGTTTTAAATAGACAGGAAGAAGAATATGTGTGGGAGGGTATCAAGGGCAGTCCCAAGGAATACGAATATCGGAATAAGATGGAGTTTTCTTTTGGGGATGAGTACAAGGATGGTCCTCTTTCCCTTGGTATGCATAAAAGAGGCAGTTTTTATGATGTGGTATATGTGGATGACTGTCAGATCGTGGATAGTGATTATCGTCTGATTCTGAAACTGGTGCTTAACTTCTTTAGGGAAAAGCAGACCAGCTTTTATCACAGACTTCGTCATACCGGTTTCCTGCGCCATTTGCTGGTGCGTAAAGCGTCTAAGACAGGTGAGATACTGATTGCCCTGGTAACTACTTCTCAGAAACCCTTACAGAAGACGGAGGAAGAGATTGGTGCGACTGAGAATACAGAAGGTGAAATCAGAGAGTTGGTGGAAGGCTTTAAGGATATTTTGTTAGAGGCAGAGGCACAGAGTCGTTTTGAAGGTAAAATCGCAGGTGTTTTACATATTACCAATGATTCTCTGGCGGATGTGGTAAAGAGCGACCGTACGGATGTGTTATACGGCAATGATTATTTCTATGAGGAACTTTTGGGACTTCGGTTTAAGGTGTCTGCCTTTTCCTTCTTCCAGACCAATTCCTACAGTGCGGAGGTGCTGTATCAGACCGCACGGGACTATGTGGGCGATTTATCCGCACAGGGAAAAGCGGGGAAGGCCCCTATCGTATTTGACTTATACAGCGGTACAGGAACCATTGCCCAGCTGATGGCACCAGTAGCAGGAAAGGTTATTGGGGTGGAAATTGTGGAAGAAGCAGTAGAAGCAGCTAAGAAGAATGCACAGCTGAACGGTTTGAAAAATTGTGATTTTATCGCAGGAGATGTGCTGAAGGTGCTGGATGATATTGAGGAGAAGCCGGATATGATTATTCTGGATCCGCCTCGTGACGGAATTCATCCTAAGGCATTGCCGAAGATAATTGATTATGGTGTAGACAGAATCGTATATATTTCCTGCAAACCCACCAGCTTGGTGAGGGATTTGGAAGTATTCTTAGAGAGAGGGTATCGGGTAGACAAGGCGGTAGCCGTGGACCAGTTCCCCTGGACGGCGAATGTTGAGACCTTGGTGCTTTTAGTGAAGACAGAACAGTATAGTAAGTTTGTAGACACTGATGTAGAGACGAAAAGCATCAACTATCGGGAAGAAGAGATTCCGGATTGCGGATGTATTTATGGATAATTAGAAGGAAGACAGTATGAATAACAAACGAATCTATTCGCTGGATGTGTTACGAATCATTGCAGCCGCTTTGATTGTAATGCATCATTATCAGCAGATAACCGATTCCTATTTTGGCGGCAGGTTTAATTTCAGAGCTTACAGTGTGGTAGTAGAGTTTTTCTTCTTCCTGTCAGGCTTTGTGGCTTATAAATATGCGAAGGGGGAAGCGCTTGGTTTTTGGCCCTACATAAAGAAAAAAGCCCTCCGACTTTTACCTTTGGTAGCCATAACCAGTGTGGCTTATGAAGTGCTTTTGGTTATATACAATAATGTATGCAAAACGGAATGGCTATTGGGCAATGAGATATCCCTATGGGGGCTTTTGTTGAATTGTCTGGGAATCCAGTGCGGTTGGTTCTTTAAGAATCCGGGGGTAAATAATCCGGCCTGGTATGTAAGTGTTTTGCTTTTGTGTTATGTTGTTTACTGGTTATTGGATGCATGGAGTAGGAAAGCACAAATTCCGGGTAATATCCTTTATTTGGTTATGGCTGTCCTTGGTGTGGTATTCTGGTTTTTAGATTGGAATATACCGTTTATAAACATATTTGCGGCAAGAGGATACTACTCCTTCTTTTGGGGACTTTTGTTAAGTCGTTGTTGGAAGGAAAAGCGAATCGGTCCGGTGTGGACAATTATTTTGATACCGGTGCTATTAGGGTTGTACCTGGTCCCTGATTGGTCAAAGCTTGTGCAATTGGAGGTGTATCATTTTGCGTTACTTTTCCTTTGTTATCCTGTGATAGTATTCCTGTTTTTAAGTGAACCGGTACAAAGAATACTGAATTTTAAGGTGTTTGGTATCCTGGGAGCATCCACCTATGATGTGTATCTGTGGCATGTACCCATGATGCTGGCTATGTATATCGGACTGAAATGGCTGCAAATCAATTGGAATCTGGACTATTATAAATGCTTATATGCCTTTGTGGCAGGTGCATTTGTGGTGGGGCTGGTATCTTATTTTATAATCAGTCGTCCCATTCAAAAATGGATAAACAAGTAAAGAAGTTCTATGTGATGTTCAGATGATTCTGACATCCCATAGAACTTTTTATTTATCTAAAAATTTTTAGAAAAACCTATTGACAACTAACTTGGTTGGTGGTATGGTTAATTACACAAGTAATGAACCAAACAACAAACGAACCTAATACAAGTTTTGATAAACGATTCTTGTGAGGGACAGGGGAGATAGTTTAAAGAGGAAAGGAGCAAACGCATGAACGAAATCCTGACGCAGGAGAAATCCATTTACCTGCAAATAGGTGACATGATTAAGAATGACATTCTTCGGGATATTATCCGGGAAGAAGAAAGGGTACCAAGCACCAATGAATTCGCTAAGCTATATGCCATCAATCCGGCGACAGCGGCGAAGGGTGTGAATATCTTGGTGGAAGAAGGCGTGCTGTATAAGAAGCGCGGTATCGGAATGTTTGTAGCCACGGGGGCGAAGGAGAAGATTATGAATCAGAGAAAAGAAGAGTTTTACGACAATTTCATAAAGGCACTTTTGAATGAAGCAACTAACTTGGGAATCACAAAAGAAGAATTAGTAGCCATGATCAATAAGGAGGAAAAATAAGATGAGTAACGAATTGGTATGTAAGAATGTATATAAAAATTATAAGAAAACTGAGGTTTTAAAGGGACTGGATTTGCAGCTGGAGAAGGGTAAGATTTATGGTCTCATCGGAAGAAACGGTGCAGGTAAGACCACATTACTTTCACTGATGGCAGGTCAGAATCCGGTGACAAGCGGAGAAATCACTCTGGATGGTCAGAAGGTGTGGGAGAATCAGGAGATGATGGATCGGATTTGTTTCTCCAGAGAGCTGAATCCTACCACCAACTTCAGTATCAGTGAGTTGAAGGTGAAGGAGTATTTAAAGATGGCTTCCATCTATATGCCGAACTGGGATAAGGAATTTGCAGAAGAGTTGTTGAAGACCTTTGAGTTGGATGCTAACAAGAAGCTGAATAAGCTTTCCAAGGGTATGTTATCCATGGTAACCATTACCGTAGCTTTGGCAAGCAAAGCAGAATTTACCTTTATGGATGAGCCGGTAGCCGGTGTGGACGTGGTAATGCGTGAACAGTTTTATCGGATTTTGTTGGATGAGTTTGCGGAAAGCGGTAGAACCTTTGTGATTTCCACCCATATCATCGAGGAAGCGGCAGATGTGTTTGAAGAAGTGATTATGCTGGATAAGGGTAAGATTATTTTAAAGGAAAATGCAGTGGAACTTTTAGACAGAGCCCGCCATGTCAGCGGTGTAGCTGAGGCGGTAGATAAGGTAATGGAAGGTCGCGAGACCTATCGCCCGGAGAAGCTGGGACGCAGCAAGGGTGTGACAGTGCTTTTACAGCAGGGAGAAACATTGGAGTCTGATGCGGAGATATCCGTACAGCCCATGAGTTTACAGCAGGTATTCGTGGCCATGTGTGGCAAGGAGGTTTCGTAAGAGTATGAAGGGGTTAGGAAGAAATGTTAAGTTTACGATGGAATTTTTCATCAAATTGCAGATAAGGTGCTATTTGCTAATGACTATTATCACATTACTTTTTCTGAACTGGAGAGAAGGCTTAAGACCATTTATAAATGGGAAGGCACCTAATTATGTGCTGGGAATTTCGCTGGCTTTGGTTTTGATCAATGCCTTAGAAAATAGCAATAGATATTGTATTACTGCGGTTTCACAGGGAAGTGCCAGAAAGCCGGCAGCAGGGGGGATGATAGTTTCCCATCATCTGTTTATCCTTTTGCAATTAGCGATTCTTGGTTTGCTGGCTATTGTATCAGACAGTAAAGGGGCGATGTTGGTAAGAACCTGTCCCATGTTAATAATTGCAGTGATGCTTATGATACAGGGTGTTGGAATTGCCTGTGCCACCTTGTCTATGAAGGAAAGACATATTTGGGCGGCAGTGCTTCTTCTGGGATTCATAGCAATCATCACGGCAGTATTTGTATTGTTTGGTTGGCAGCATGATTTTAAATTGAAAATAGAGATGTTAGAGCCCTATAATAATTTATTGGTTTTGTTGCCGGGAGTGATATTTGACTTAATCGGTTCGGTGGCCTATTACAAAACCGTACAAAAAGTAGATTTAAAGCTGGCTTAAATCTTATGAGGAAGAGAGGGAAGAATAAATGAAGGATTTTATCAATACATTCAAACAGACCAAGAAGGTGACCGGAGATAACGTGTTTATCGGTGTAGGGTTTGGGGCGCTGGGAGCTATCATAGGGGTGATTATAGCATTGGTAATCCTATTTACGGAAGGAACAGGAGAGGATTATGCCCACATGGGAGCATTCATGGTATTGATGGTCGTAGCACTTACCCTTGTTATGGATGGATTCATAGTATTTCCGGCAGATTTCATGCAGGCCATTGCTATGGGAAAGGCCAGAAAGCATTTGATTCCGTCCCACTATCTGCTATGGCTTTGGAATACCTTTGCGGTACTCCTTATGGCTTTGACTGTTAGCTTTCTGGAGGATTTTGCGTATAGCCGCTTGTTTACGGAAGCAGTTTGTGAGATTGATGTAAAAGGGCTTCTTTGCAATCCACTGATTTTTGTAACCATTCTGCTGTGTGTACCTGCAGTGATTTTATTCCTGGGAGGAATTACCCTTACTGTGGGAAATAAGGCGATTTGGGCATTGGCGGGAATTTTACTGATGGGAAGTGGTTTTTCCACCCTGACCAAGCAGCATCCGGATATGCCCATTGTTAAAGCTTTGAATAATCTTAAGGTTACCTCCTTTGAGATGTCAGAGGTGGCACCCATCTGTCTGGTGTGTCTGCTTATCGGTGCGGTGTTACTCACACTGGCCTGGATGATGCTTAGAAAACAGAAAGTAAATTTTTGATAAAATATAGAGAATGAGAAAGTGGGATAGTATGTCCCTACTTGCATATCACCCTCGAATTCTTTTTGAATAATAGTACATACTACTATCAAAAAGGATTCGAGGTTTTTGTATGGAATCATTGTGGAGAAAAGAAACAGGTAAGATAAAGGCACGGGAAGACCAAGGGAAGGAAAAGTACGATGTAATCGTCATCGGCGCCGGCATGGCAGGGATCCTGACCGCCTATTATTTACAGGAAGCAGGCAAAAAGGTATTGGTGCTGGAGGCGAATGAGGTTGCTTCCGGACAGACGGAGGGGACCACTGCCAAAATCACCTCCCAGCATGGTCTCAAATACAGTAAACTCCTAAGAAACGTGGACAGAGAGCGGGCGGAGGGCTATGCAAAGGCGAACGAAGATGCTATCAAAGAGTATGAGCGCCTGATAAAGGAGCTGGAGATAGACTGTCAGTTTGAAAAATGCCCGGCGTATCTATATGCCACTGTGGACGAAAGAGTACTGAAAAAAGAGGCGAAAGCAGCGGCCCTGTTAGGGATTGATGCATTCTATACAGAGAAAACGGAGTTACCCTTTAAAGCATTGGGGGCGGTGGGCTTTCGCAATCAGGCATGTTTTCAACCCTTGGAATTTCTGAAGGTTCTTAGCCAAAAACTCACGGTTTTAGAACATAGTAAAGTAATAAAAATCAAGGGACAAGAGGTTATTACGGAGAACGGCACCTACACCGCAGACAAAATAGTGGTGGCTACCCATTACCCCATAAAGAATGTACCCGGCTTTTATTTTTTGCGTCAGCATCAGGAAAGAAGCTATGTGTTGGCACTGTCCGGCTGCAAGAAAATAAATGGCATGTATTTGGGGATTGATGGGGAGGAACTTTCTTTCAGGCAGGCGGGCGAGTATCTGCTACTGGGCGGATATTCCCACAGAACCGGCAGGGAAAAAAGGTGCTATGCCAGGGCGAAGCTGGAGGAATATGCAAGAAAATATTTCCCGGAGGCTACCGTAGAAGGCTTTTGGGCGGCCCAGGATTGTATGCCCCATGACGGAATTCCTTTTATCGGCAGGTATTCATGGCTTACACCAAACCTTTATGTGGCTACCGGTTTTCAGAAATGGGGCATGACTTCATCCATGGTGGCGGCTCTGCTTCTTAGGGATGAAATTTGCGGAATGAAGAATCCCTATCGTCATGTTTTTACTCCCCAAAGATTTTTGATTCGGGCAGGCGGTTGGAAGTTTCTGATTGATGTGAAGGAAAGTATAAAAGGGCTGCTGACAGGGCTTTTCTGTAAGAAAGCGCCCAGGTGTGCCCATTTGGGCTGCGGACTCCACTGGAATGCAGAGGAGAAAAGCTGGGATTGTCCCTGCCACGGTTCCAGATATGACGAACAGGGACGATTATTGGATAATCCTGCAGTACGAAACTTAGATAATAAATTGTAAAAACATCGGATATATGGTACAATCCTTAAGAAAAGTGATTTACGAATGAGGAGGGAAGTGTATGTTAGAATGTCCCGGTTGCGGCGGAAATATTACATTTCATATTGAGTCACAGCTGATGTTTTGCAAGTATTGTGATTCTTACTATGAACCTTATGCCATCCATAAGGAAGTGGATGCGGAAAGCGTAGAGTATTATGAGACAAAGGTGTTTAGCTGTCCACAGTGCGGCGGTGAAATCTTAGGTAATCACAACGAGGCGGCTACCTTTTGTACCTATTGCGGCAGTTCCACCATATTGTCAGAACGTATCAGCAAAGAGGAATGCCCGGATTATATTATCCCCTTTAAGAAAACAAAGGAAGATTGCAAGGAAGCTTACAGGAAAGCTATGAAGAAAGCAATTTTTGTGCCGAAGGAGTATAAGTCTGAGGAGTTTATCGACGGCTTCCGTGGCATCTATATGCCTTATTGGAATTATGAGTTTAAGCTGGATGGGAAGGTACATCTGACGGCAAAAGAGGATATCCATCAGGAAGAGTATACATTAAGAAATATCTTTCATGTGAAGGGAGAGTTGGATGATACCTTTCAGGGGGATGCCTATGATGCGTCTTTGAACTTTTATGACGATATCAGCATGGGATTGGCCCCTTTTGATTTTCACTCTCATAAGCCATTTACGCCCTCCTTCTTAAGCGGATTTTATGCGGAATGTGCGGATGTATCCAAGGAGGTATATCTGGGGGAGGCAATGGAACTGGCACAGGAAGCTACTATGCATAAAATAACAACAAGCGAGGAGTTGAAAAGCTTTAAACTGGTTGGCTTGGCAGAGGGGGAAGTACCCTTTCAGACCACCTTGGTGAAAGCGGCCAAAACCCTGTATCCTGTATGGTTTATGTCCTATCGGAATGGTGACAAGGTGGCTTATGCGGCGGTAAATGGACAGACCGGTAAGGTGGCTGCAGATATGCCGGTGGATAAGAAAAAGTATGTGGGGTATTCCATGCTTTTGGCCATTCCCCTGTTTTTGATACTGAATATGTTGTTCACTTTTACACCTATGCAGATAACAACCCTTTGTGCAGTGTGTTTGCTGGTTAGCTTGGTATTATATGCGTCAGAGTTGCATGAGATATATTTAAAAGAGCAGTTTATCAGTGATAAAGCCCAAATGTACAAGAACCAAAGGTATTTGGAATACGAAAGTGCATTTGACGGAAATCCGGTTTTTGAGTTCTTAAAGGATAGTCTGTACAAGGTGCTGGAAATAGTGGCGGCCTCCATTTCTGTGATATTGTCCGTATTGGTGTATTTGATTCCTTTTCTGCCCATATTAAACTGGTTGCTTTGGGGGATTCTGATAGCAGGGACTTTGGCATGTACCATTTATGCACTGGGACAGATTGAGAAGCTGGATTACCGGGCAAGTTTTCATACCTCCATGTTTAATATTGTGGTGATGTTTGGCGTTTTGCTGACGGTGTTGATTCGGCCGGAAGCAGAGATTTGGTATTATGGGGCTTCTGTCCTGATGCTGGTTTTGGTGGTACTCAATTTTAATGAGATTTTGAATAATTATAACTATTTGGCAATGCGGAAAATGCCGCAATTCAGGAAAAAGGGGTGAAGGAAATGGGAAAGAAAATAGGAAAAATATTACTATTGTGTGCCGGAGCTGTTTTGGTAGTGATTTTGTCAGATAAGTTACATATACCCATGAAATATTTCAGTAACGGACTGTTGGCACTGGGTATAGCTTTTATCATTAATTTTCTGGTTCTTCAGAAAACTTCAAGGAGAAGAGTATTGAAGAAACAAGAACGATTGGAGGCTGTCAAGCATACCCATTCCTTTGAAAATGTGACAGTGAAGCTGGTTAGCAGCACCATGATAAGAAAATAGGACTCTTAAAACTTTCTTAAGATTTTGAAAAACTGTTTTCTGCCGGAATTGAGTATGATATACTTTGGTGGCATAAGCAAGATGGAGGATTTGTATGAAGATTACATACGAGGATATAAAGAATAATGAGGCGGTAAGAACTTATATACAGAAGGCAGATGAATCCCTGACTGCATTAGGCTATACGGAGCATAGCTTTGCCCATGTGACCAGGGTAGCCATGTTGGCCAGCGATATTTTGCTGACCCTGGGCTATAGTGAAAGAGAAGCGGAGCTTGCGAAAATGGCCGGTTATCTCCACGATATCGGCAATGTGATCAATCGTATCGATCATGCACAGTCCGGCGCAGTAATGGCTTTCCGTATTTTGGATAATATGGGCGCAGACCCGGAGGATATTGCAACCATAGTGACCGCGATTGGTAATCATGATGAGTCTACGGCATTTCCCGTGAATGCGGTAGCTGCCGCTTTGATATTGGCGGATAAGACGGATGTACGTTATACCCGTGTGAGAAATCAGGATTATTCCCAGTTTGATATTCATGACAGAGTGAATTATTCCGTGAAAAAGAGTGAAGTGGAAGTGGTAAAGGACGGTCACATTAAGCTGGAGCTGACCATTGAAACCAAGATGTGTACGGTGATGGATTATTTTGAGATTTTCTTAAATCGCATGCTTCTTTGCAGAAAAGCAGCAGACAAACTGGGAGTGCCCTTTTTGCTGGTGATTAACGGACAGAGATTGATTTAAAAAATCTCTTTAATATGAAAGGGTGATATGTTATAATGGAGACGAATCAGAAGAATGAACAAAAGAAAAGTATTATGACAACCGTATTCGTCGCAATGGGAATTGTTTTATTGCTTTGTATCCTGGCCATTTCATTGTTGGGAAAGGAGATTTACCAACTAAAGAAGCAATGGGGAACAATCCGTTCAGATGTTACCGCAACAGATGGCCGGGCGGAAGTGGTTGAAGAGGATAATTCGGCGGAAGTACCCGAGCAGTCGGCACCGGAAACTGTGATAACAGAAGTCCCGGGAGAGGAAAGCGTACAGGAGCCGGAAGCCAAGCATAAGGTGTATCTGACCTTTGATGATGGACCCAGTAAGCAAACAGAAGCGGTTTTGGATATTTTAGATGAATATGGTGTGAAGGCTACCTTCTTTGTGGTAGGCAAAGAAGGAGAGAATGTGGCGAAGCGCCTGCAAATGATCTATGAGCGGGGCCATACTTTAGGCATGCATTCCTATTCCCATGATTATAGTGATATTTACGAGTCTGTGGATGCATTTCGGGCAGATTTTTTGAAAAGCAAGCAATATATTTATGAGGCTACGGGTGTGGAAAGCAAGGTGTTCCGTTTTCCCGGAGGCAGTTCCAACCGTCTGGGTAAGACGGATATGAATCTGATAGTAGAGTTTTTGAAGGAACAGGGTGTGGAGTACTATGATTGGAATATTTCTTCCGGTGACGGTGGCGGTACTTTGATGCCTGTGGAGGTCATTGTAGAGAATTGTACCAAGAATATACAGCGATATGATACCTCCATTATTCTGATGCACGATTCTGCCTTGAAGACCACTACGGTAGAAGCATTACCCCAAATTCTGGAAACCATACTGGCTATGGAGGATACAGTGATTCTGCCGATTACGGCGAATTCCCAGCCGGTACACCATGTGATAAAGCCTCGGGAGGAGCCGAAGGAGGAAGTAACGGTTTCTAAAGAAGAGGATACGACAGCATCTCAAGAGACGGAAGATAAGGAAGAGAAAAAGGAGATTTCAAAATGAAAAGAATTATGTTAAAATTAAGTGGTGAGGCATTAGCCGGTGAGAAAAAGACCGGATTTGACGAGGATACCGTCAGAGGTGTGGCACTGCAGGTAAAGCAATTGGTAGACGATGGCATGGAAGTAGGTATTGTGATTGGCGGTGGTAATTTCTGGAGAGGACGTACCAGCAAGAATATTGACCGAACCAAGGCAGACCAGATTGGTATGCTGGCCACCATTATGAATTGCATCTATGTTTCGGAGATTTTCCGTTCCGTAGGTATGGATACCAATATTTTGACTCCTTTTGAGTGCGGCTCCTTTACCAAGCTCTTTTCCAAGGACCGTGCCAATAAATATTTTGCCAAGGGCAATGTAGTATTTTTCGCAGGCGGTACGGGACATCCCTATTTCTCAACCGATACCGGTGTGGTGCTGAGAGCTATTGAAATCGATGCAGAGGTAATTTTGTTGGCAAAGGCTATCGATGGTGTATACGACAGTGACCCTGAGAAGAATCCTGACGCTAAGAAATACGATGAAATCTCTATCGATGACGTGGTAGACCAGAATCTCCAGGTAGTAGATATGACCGCATCTATTCTGGCAAGGGATAACCGTATGCCTATGTGGGTATTTGGTCTGAACGAGGAAAACAGTATTGTAAATACATTAAAAGGAAAGTTTAACGGAACAAAGGTTACCGTATAAATAAAGAATTCAGGAGGAATGACAATGGACGCAAGATTACAGCAATATGAAGACAAAATGAAGAAAGCTTATGAGTATCTGGAATCTGATTATATGGGTATCAGAGCAGGACGTGCCAATCCCCATGTACTTGACAAATTACGTGTAGATTATTACGGCACTCCTACCCCTATTCAGCAGGTAGGTAATGTAACGATTCCCGAAGCAAGAATTATCCAGATTGCACCTTGGGAGAAGTCAATGATTCGTGAAATCGAGAAGGCGATTATGACTTCTGATATCGGTATTAACCCTTCCAACGATGGTAGCGTAATCAGACTGGTATTCCCTGAACTTACCGAAGAACGCAGAAAAGACCTTGTGAAGGATGTAAAGAAAAAAGCAGAAGAAGCTAAGGTGGCTGTACGTAACATCAGACGTGATGGTAACGATATGTTAAAGAAGCTTGGTAAGACCGAAGTTTCAGAGGATGAAATCAAGGGAATGGAAGACCAGCTTCAGAAGCTGACTGACAAGTTTGTAAAAGAAATCGATACTTTGATGGATGAGAAGTCAAAGGAAATCATGACCGTATAAGATGGAAAACGGACATCCTGCGATGTCCGTTTTTTAAGCTATGAGAAATTGTGCGAGTACAGTGGTGGAGATTAGGAAGGATTTGTGTATCATGAGTAATGAGTTGAAAATACCGCAGCATGTGGCTATTATCCTGGATGGAAACGGCCGCTGGGCAAAGGCAAAGGGCATGCCCCGTAATTACGGACATGTGCAGGGTGCCAAAACGGTGGAAGTGATTTGTGAGGAAGCCTATAAGATGGGGATACAGTATCTGACGGTGTATGCTTTTTCCACAGAGAATTGGAATCGTCCCAAGGATGAGGTGGAGGCTTTGATGAAGCTGCTTCGTAATTATATGAAGACCTGTTTGAAAACCGCCGCTAAGAACCGTATGTGTGTGCGTGTGATTGGAGATAAGAGCGGTTTGGATGAGGATATCCGAACCCGCATACAGGAGCTGGAGGAGGCCACCAAGGATAATGATGGCCTGCATTTCCAGATAGCCATTAATTATGGCGGTAGGGATGAAATAGTGCGTGCCATGCGAGGTATGGCGAGACAGGTGCAGGAGGGGACTTTGGAACCAGGGGATATCAATGAGGAATATTTCGCACGATGTTTGGATACCCATGACCTTCCGGAGCCGGATTTGCTGATTCGTACCTGTAATGAGCAGCGTATTTCCAACTTCCTGTTGTGGCAGTTAGCTTATACGGAGTTCTATTTTACGCCGGTACCATGGCCGGATTTTTCAAAAGAAGAATTGGAAAAGGCTATTGATGCATATAATCATAGAGACAGAAGATATGGCCTGATAAAGGAGGAATAAAGATGCTGACCAGATGTATCAGTGGAGCAATATTGGCAGTATTGGCACTTGTTTTCATGTATGTGGGAGGACCTGCTTTGGCAGTGGTGCTGCTGCTTACTTCATTGGTGGCTTATAAAGAGCTGACCGCTGCATTAAAGGTAAATAACAGTGAGAAAAGGCTTTGTGCGTTGGAAATCATCGGTATGATTGGCGTGGTGCTGTATTATCTGGCTGTTTATTTCGGAGATGATACCTTCAGGCTTATGAGTATTGTGGGTGTATTTATGGCGGAAATGTTCTGTTATGTAATAACCTTTCCCAAATATCGGGCAGAACAGGTAGTATCTGCAATCTTTTCCTTCCTGTATGCACCGGTTATGCTGTCCTTTGTTTACCTGACCCGTAATACCGAGTATGGTGTATATATGGTATGGCTGATACTTCTTAGTTCATGGGTATGTGATACCTGTGCTTATTTTGTGGGAGTGACCATAGGAAAGAAGCGTATATTCCCGGTATTAAGCCCCAAGAAATCCTTGGAAGGCTGTATCGGTGGCGTGGCAGGTTCTGCCATTGTAGGCGGTTTATATGCCCTTTTGATTTTGCGGGATAACATACCGGGTGATAATATTGTCTGGGCAGTGGTATTTATTTGTGCCGCAGGTGCCATAATGAGTATGGTGGGAGATTTAGCAGCATCTGCCATTAAGAGAAATCATGAGATTAAGGATTACGGTAAGCTGATTCCCGGTCACGGAGGAATCATGGACCGGTTTGACAGTATGATTGTGACTGCCCCCATGATATACTTTTTGTGCGTATTGATGATATTTTAAAGGATGACGCAAGTTTAGCTTAAATTTTTAGATACAAGAGGTTTGTGTAGATGAAAAAGATAGCAATTCTGGGTTCTACCGGTTCCATCGGTACCCAGACGTTAGATATTGTGAGAAATTTCAAGGATGAGCTGGATGTGGTGGCAATGGCTGCCGGAACCAATGTGGATTTGATGGAAAAACAGGTCAGAGAATTCCGACCTAAGGTAGTCACCATGTGGGAGGAAAATACGGCAGCAGATTTAAAGGAACGTCTTCGGGATATGGAGATTACTGTACTTACAGGTATGGACGGTCTGTTGGAGATAGCGGTGCTTCCCGAAGTGGAAGTATTGGTGACCGCCATTGTGGGGATGATAGGTATCAGACCTACCATTGAGGCTATTAAGGCAGGTAAGGATATCGCCCTTGCCAATAAAGAGACCCTTGTGTGTGCAGGACATATTATTATGCCTTTGGCGAAGAAACATAATGTGTCTATTTTGCCGGTGGATAGCGAACACAGTGCTATTTTCCAGTCTTTAAACGGTGAGCCTAAGAATCGAATCAGTAAGATTTTGCTGACGGCATCCGGAGGTCCTTTCCGAGGAAAGACAAGAGAAGAATTGGTGAATATTCAGGTGGAAGATGCCTTAAAACATCCGAACTGGGCTATGGGCAGAAAAATTACCATAGATTCTTCCACTTTGGTCAATAAGGGACTTGAGGTGATGGAGGCTAAATGGCTCTTTGGCGTAGAGCCGGAGCAGATACAGGTGGTAGTACATCCCCAGAGTATTATTCATTCCATGGTGGAATATGTGGATGGTGCGGTAATCGCCCAACTGGGCCTTCCGGATATGAAGCTTCCCATCCAGTATGCATTATTCTATCCTGACAGAAGAGTAATGAATGAAAAGAAGCTGGATTTTTTCGAACTGCAGAATATGACTTTCGAGAAGCCTGATACAGAGACTTTTTATGGGTTGAAGCTTGCCTATGAGGCACTTGAAACCGGCGGAAATGTACCCACTATTTACAATGCAGCCAATGAGAAATCGGTTGCCTTATTCTTAGACAAAAAGATTTCCTATTTGCAGATACCGGAGATGATAGAGCGTTCCATGAACAAAATTAAGAAGGTTGAGAACCCGGATGTGACGCAGATTCTGGAGACGGAAGCAGAGGTATATGAATATATCTTAAGTTTAATATAAAGATAAGAAAGAGAGAATAATTGTGGCACTGATATTTTTTGTTTTGATTTTTGGTCTGGTGGTGGTTTCCCACGAATTCGGCCATTTTCTGATTGCCAAAATAAACGGAATTCATGTGGTGGAGTTTGCAGTGGGCATGGGACCCAATCTGATATCCTTTACCAAGGGCGAGACCAAGTATTCCCTGAAGCTTTTGCCCATCGGCGGTGCTTGTATGTTTGAAGGAGAAGATGGTTTGAATACCCAAGAAGGCGAGACAAGCGAAGGCTCTTTTATGAATGCCAACGTATGGGCCAGAATTGCTACAGTAGTGGCAGGACCGATATTTAATTTTATACTGGGATTCATAGCATCCATCATTCTGGTATCCCTGGTAGTGATTAATTTGCCTGTGGTTCGCCCCATGGAGGAGGGGCCGGCATATGAAGCGGGACTTCAGGAAAATGATAGGATTATTTCTTTAAACGGAGAGAAGATATATTTATTTGAAGAGATGGCCTTATTTAACCGTATCAACGGAGGCCAAGAGGTGACAGTGGAGTTTGAAAGAAACGGTACCATCATGGAAACGAAGCTGACACCTGCCTACGATGCAGAGTCCGGCAGCTATATTTTAGGGGTATATTGCAATGCCATTGCTGAGGAAAAGGGTTTGGGTCGCTTGAAATATGCCTGGTATGAATTACGTTTTTGTGTACAACAGACCTATAAAAGTCTGGGAATGCTGGTGACCGGAAAGGTGCACCGTGATGAGGTGGCAGGTCCGGTGGGAATTGCAGTAAATGTAGTGGGCAAGACCTATGATCAGGCTAAGGAATACGGCGCTTTGACCGTGTTTGTAAATATGTTGAATATCGTAATGGTGTTGTCCATGAACTTGGGTATCCTGAATTTACTTCCCATTCCGGCTTTGGACGGCGGACGTCTGGTATTTATGCTGATTGAAGTGGTGAGAGGAAAACCCATACCTCCGGAAAAGGAAGGTATGGTCCATTTTGTGGGACTGATGTTCTTTATGGCATTGATGGTATTTGTATTCTTTAATGATTTGACCAATATATTCAGAGGATAAAGAAGGATATACGTATGAACTATTTCAAAAAAGTAGGGTACAAAAGAATAGTTATGACCATAGTAGGGAATATTTTTATTGGCCTGGGTATCGGTATTTTCCGGTATGCAGCCATGGGAAATGACCCTTATACGGCCATGAATCTGTCCCTTTCCTTCTGTGTAGGCATGAGCTACCCTGTATTTCAGATTCTGTTTAATCTGGGTGCCTTTGTGATTCAGTTGATTTGGGGACGGGATCTGATTGGTATCGGTACTGTGGTAAATGCCTTTTTCCTGGGCTATATCGTGGATTTTTTCTATCACATATTGCTACTTCTTCCTTTTGGAGATTTGGTATTCTGGCAAAGTGTGATAGTGGTATGTATAGGCGTGGTGATTTGCAGCTTCGGTCTGTCCCTGTATCAGACCTCCGATGTGGGTGTGGCACCCTATGATGCCCTGTCTTTGATTACACAGAAGAAGCTGCCCAAGATTCCCTATTTCTGGCACAGAATGTTTGATGATGCCCTGGCGGCACTGATCAGTTTTGTTTCTACCGGCTTTACCAATATCGGTTTGGGTAGTTTGGTGTCAGCCTTTGGGTTGGGACCCTTTATCCATTTCTTCAACAAGCATTTCAGCGAGAAGCTGTTGAAAAATATGGAAGAGTAAAAAAGTAATAATCATGCCCGTATGGTTTACATATGGGCATGACAAAATACAAGGATTCATTTGTTCTTAAATTCTAATTTCTTAATAATCTATTTTATTCAGATGAAATCCAAAAATCAAATCTATAATAGGAAGGGTGAGTGTATGAACTATGTTTCTGCCCATTTATGGGAGAAAGAAAAGGAGCGTCCCATGTGTATTTCCCTGATTTTGCAGCATGCAAAGGTGCAAAAAAGGGAGGTATTATTGGCTTGTGTCTGTGAAAGCAAAAATGCAGGTGAAGCAGGCGTGACGGAAAGCGGATACTTTTCGGAAGGACTGACAGAATGGTTTCACAGAGAGGGGGTGAAGCTGTGTGACCGTAAGGAGATTACGGAAGTGCCGGGAGAAAAGCTGTTTCGGGAGATTAAGCGGCTGGAAGAGGAAAGTGCTTCCTACTTACGTAAGTATGAAAAGGAACTCCATTTGCATTATTGGGGAGTGCTGCTTTGGGATAGCAGGGCATGGTTTTTTGCCAGAGGAGATTGTAAAGGTTATTTGTTAAATCGGAGATTCCAAAAGAAAAATATTAGGGAGATTATAGAAAATCACAGTGAAAAGTCCCCTGTCTTTATGGCGGGAAGCGTACAGAAAAAGGTGGGAATACTGCTTTGTACGGATGGCTTTGGCGCGGAGGTGAAGAAGGAGACGCTGGCTGAGGTACTGATACCGGACGGGGGGGTGTCCGGTGAGCGGATGGAAAGACGATTAAAAGAGTTGGCGGGAGAAGGCAGAAGTGCGGGAGCTGTCTATATACGCATTTGTTAAAATATGCCGGAGAAGAGAAAGGAGATTATGGAAGAAAAGTATCATAAAATAAAAAAGTTAGGGGAAGGAGCAACGGCAGAGGTCTGGCTGGCGAAGGAGTGTGCAACAGATAGTCTGTTTGCCGTGAAGGTAAGTGAACAGGAGGAGCTTCTGGCTATGGAAGCGCAAATTCTGGAGCGTATAAATCATAGGGCGTTTCCGAAAGTGAAAGAGTATGTGAGTCAGCAGAAGGCTTTGGTTATGGAGTATGTGGACGGACATAGTCTGCAGGAAATATTGGATAGGGGACAGGAGTTCAAGCCCCGAGAGATTCTCTATATCATGGAGGAGGTACTGGAGGCACTGAATGTTCTTCATATGCAGGCGGAACCCATTATATACAGGGATATTAAGCCGGCGAACATCATGGTAGAGAGAAGCGGAAAAATCCGGCTGGTGGATTTGGGAGCGGCTTATATAATGGTTAAGAATAGAGATGAGGAAACGGAAATGCGGCCGGCGGGTACCTATGGTTATGGTGCACCGGAGCAATTCTGGACGGGCGTGGTACCAAGTATCCGCTGTGATGTGTATGGAGCCGGTAAGGTGCTGGCGTATCTTTTGTCCGGAAAAAATCCGGCCATACCACCATACAATATGGAGCAGTATTGTATGGAAAGCAGACGGGTACCGCTTGCCTTTCAGAGGATACTGGAGAGAAGTCTTGCTACGGATCCCCTGGCAAGATATGAGGATTGTATCAGTATGCGAAGAGATTTGCATAAGGCTTATGAGGAATGTAGTAAAAGAAGTCTGTTCAAATTGCATAAAAAATCATCCGTAAATTACAAAAAATGTATTTGGTTGAGCGAATATCGAAGAATATTTTGACTTTCTCGGAAAATAAGAATATAATATTGGGTAACTGATTTTAGAATACGTTTTATGAATCAAATGAACGCAAGGAGAAGAACCTATGAAAAAGCTTGAAGAGTACGTAAGAAGTATCCCGGATTTTCCCGAAGAGGGAATCATTTTTCGTGATGTAACCAGTGTATTACAGGATGCGGACGGCTTGCATCTGGCTATTGATACCATGCAGGAGAAGGTGAAGGATTTGGACTATGACGTAGTAGTAGGTCCGGAGTCCAGAGGCTTTATTTTTGGTACACCTATTGCATATAATAACAGAAAACCTTTTGTATTGATTCGTAAAAAGGGTAAACTTCCTTGCGAAACCATAGAAAGAACCTATGATTTGGAATACGGTACAGCTACCATCGAGATGCATAAGGACAGCATCAAACCCGGTCAGAAAGTTTTGATTGTAGATGATTTGATTGCTACCGGCGGAACCACCGAAGCTATGATTAAGCTGATTGAAGATTTAGGCGGTGTTGTAGTAGGTGTCGTAGTAATGATTGAATTGGCAGGATTAAAGGGGAGAGAAAAGATTGCAGGCTATCGTTTAGAATCTGCGATTTGTTATGAAGGTAAATAAATTAGCGTATTGAAAGGCTGATGAGTATGACGGAAGAAAAAGAACTGCTATTTGTAGAAGGAAGTATTCAAAAGCATAAAGAATTTACGACTCCCGAGGAATTGTACAAGGAGCTTATTGAACATGTGCAAAAATATCATCCCAGCGATGATATTAGCATGATTGAGAAGGCATATAAAATTGCCAGTGAGGCACATAAGGACCAGCGCCGTAAATCCGGAGAACCCTATATCATCCATCCCTTAAATGTGGCAAGTATCTTGTCGGATTTGGAAATGGACAAGGAAACCATCGTGGCAGGTATCCTGCATGATGTGGTGGAAGATACCATTATGACAGATGAAGATTTGCGCAGGGAGTTTGGTGAGGATGTGGCACTGTTGGTGGATGGTGTGACCAAACTGGAGCAGATTCCTTTATCATCTCCCAATATGGATGTGTCAGAAGCCAAGCTGGAGATGCAGGCAGAGAACCTGCGTAAGATGTTCCTTGCCATGGCTAAGGATATCCGTGTGATTATGATAAAGCTGGCAGACCGTCTGCACAATATGCGTACCCTGAAATATCAGAAGCCGGAAAGTCAGCAGCGTATTGCGAAAGAAACCTTGGAGATTTATTCGCCTCTGGCACAGCGTCTTGGTATTTCCAAGATTAAGGTGGAGCTGGACGATTTATCTTTAAAATATTTGGAGCCGGAAGTATATTACGATTTGGTAGAAAAGATTTCTGCCCGTAAAAGTGAGCGTCAGGCATATATCCAGAGTATTGTGGATGAAGTGAAGGAACATATCCAAAAGGCCGGTATCAAGGCACAGATTGACGGACGTGTGAAGCACTTCTTTAGTATTTATAAAAAGATGAAGAATCAGAATAAGACCCTGGAGCAGATTTATGATTTGTTTGCAGTGCGTATTATTGTGGATTCTGTCATGGAATGTTATGCGGCACTTGGTGTAATTCATGAAATGTACAAGCCCATACCGGGACGTTTCAAGGATTATATCGCTATGCCCAAGCCCAATATGTATCAGTCCCTGCATACCACATTGATTGGTAATACGGGACAACCCTTTGAAATCCAGATTCGTACCTTTGACATGCATAAGGCTGCGGAATTCGGTATTGCAGCACATTGGAAGTACAAAGATGCTTCCGATGGAAAGAAGGTAGAAGCCCAAGAAGAAGAGAAGCTGGTATGGTTGCGTCAGATTCTGGAATGGCAGCAGGATATGTCGGATAATCGTGAGTTTATGAATCTTTTAAAGAGTGATTTGGACTTATTCTCCGATAATGTATTCTGCTTTACGCCTACCGGTGAAGTGAAGAACCTGCCCGTAGGCTCAACCCCTATTGATTTTGCTTACAGTATTCACTCTGCAGTGGGTAATAAAATGGTAGGTGCCAGAGTCAATGATAAGATTGTAAATATTGATTATCAAATTCGAAACGGTGACCGTGTGGAGATTATTACCTCCCAGAATTCTAAGGGACCCAGTCGTGACTGGCTGAAGCTGGTAAAGAGTACCCAGGCCAAGAATAAGATTAATCAGTGGTTTAAGAATGAGCTGAAGGAAGATAATATAACCAAGGGTAAGGAATTGTTGAATGCCTACTGTAAGGCAAAGAACATCGTCCTGGGAAATATTATCACTCCCGAATATATGGAGACCATCCAGCGTAAGTACGGCTTCCGTGACTGGGATGCGGTGCTGGCAGCTATCGGACACGGAGCCTTAAAGGAAGGTCAGGTGGCTAATAAGCTGGTAGAACTTTACGATAGGGACAATAAGAAGGAAGTGACCAATGAGGAAATCCTTCAGGCTATCGCAGAAAGCAATAGTAACCGTCCCACCAAGATGAAGTCCAAGAGCGGTATTGTGGTACGAGGAATGACGGATTTGTCGGTGCGTTTCTCTAAATGTTGTTCCCCCCTACCGGGAGATGAAATCGTGGGCTTTGTAACCAGAGGACGTGGTATTTCCGTGCATCGTACGGACTGTGTAAATGTGGTGAACTTACCGGAGTTCGACAGAGTGCGTCTCATTGATGCGGACTGGCAGGATCCGGACACCATGGAAGATCATGAGAAGTATGTGGCAGAAATCGTGATTTATGCTGTCAACAGAAACGGACTTCTGGTAGATATTTCCAAGGCTTTGACGGAGAAGAATATCAGTATTCTTTCCATGAATACCAGAGTGAACCGTCAGGGAATTGCCACCCTGTAGACAAATTTTGAGATTTCCGGCAGGGAAGAGCTGAATCGTGTGATTGATAAAATTCGCGGAATTGAAAGTGTATTAGATATAGAGAGGACAACAGGCTGATGTCAAGTATAAAAATCGGCAGAATGGCAATCGGTTCCTATCAGACCAATTGTTATTTTGTATATCGTGAGGATAGTAAAAGAGCCGTGGTTATCGATCCGGCAGATAACGGAGCACAGATTTACAGTGCTTTGGAGCGTAATGGATTTACTGTGGAAGCCATCCTTTTAACCCATGGGCATTTTGACCATATTTGGGGTTCCAATGAGCTTAGAGAAGTGTCAGGAGCTAAGATTTATGCTTTGGATGAGGAGAAGGTATTGTGCGAGGATGTGAAGTACAATCTGTCTGCTATGGTGGGAAGAGCCTATACTGTAGTACCGGATACCTATGTTCGTGAAGGAGATGTACTTACCTTTGATAGTATGGATTTCAAGGTAATAGCCACTCCGGGACACACCATCGGAAGCTGTTGCTACTATGTGGAAAAAGCAGGCATCCTGATTAGCGGAGATACCCTGTTTCAGGAATCCACCGGACGTACGGATTTCCCTACCGGAAGCATGAGCAGTATCGTACGTTCCATTCGGGAGAAGTTGTTTATCCTTCCGGATGAGACCAAGGTGTATCCGGGCCATGGTGACAGTACCACCATCGCTTATGAGAAGAAATACAATCCGTTTGTGGCGGAGTAGATTAGTGACACCATCGGAGGCAGGAAGAATGTTTTCGATGGTGTTTGAATGTTTTTTTGTCAATTGAGATGCGTTATACTAAATGGTGTGATGAAACGACTTTTAGGTAGAGGATTATGGTAATAAGTCGGTTAAGTTCTGCCTTTAGGGGTGTAAAAGATGGATTTAGGCAGAAGTTTAAGACGAAAACTTAGAGAAGTTCTACCTATAAGGTATGGAAAAGTAGTGTTTAGGAAGAAGATTACAGAGATAAGTTGGAAAAATTCTGTCTATTTAGATTGTGAAATGTGCGTTTGGGTAGAAGATTCTGTAGAAAAGTCGAGGAAGTTCTATTTATAGAGCAAACGGGACACACTGCGAGAAGAAAAAGAGTTATAATAGTGAATGGTTAAGATTTATTAGTAGGAGGGAAATATGGGGATTTTAGATAAGTTTAAAAAGAAAAAAGAAGGATTACAACAGGATTTGAGTGAGCAGGTGAGGCCGGGAGCAGTATTCATGATGCAATTGCTGATGGAGGAGCCTTGTGAAATGCCGGAAAAGGAATTCATGAATGGGGTTATGACAAAGCATCTGGGTGAAGTGGAGAACTTCTCTTATTCTAAAGAGATGGCTGGTTTTGCAGTGAAGAAGTATGTGGCAGAGTTTAAGGAAGGCAAAATACCACCTCAATTAATGATTATGGGATGTAATGCATTTGACAGTTCAAGAATTGGAGTTCTGGAGCGTAGCCAGATGTGGAATTGTGAGGAAAGTGAAGAGATTCTGAGTACTTGCAAATATCAGGTGGTTGCAACAGATATGATGGCGGCAGCATTACATTATAAAGAGCGTGCTGAACTGGATATGGATTTCATGGAAGCACTCATGGAGATATATCCTCAGTGTAAAGCGGTATATTTTCAAAACTCCGGAAAAATGTTTACAGCAGAATCGATTCGAAATCATCGGATTCCAAGAGAGTCCAGATTTATCTATTTTGCAGTGAATGTAAGATTTTTTAATATTCAGGGTACGGACGATATGATGGTTGATAGTGTGGGGATGCATACATTATTTATGCCGGATGTACAGTATCATTTTCATGATTTTAACCACAACTGGGTAATCAATCATGCCTATAATGTATTGAGCTACATGTTTGATAATGAGAATCCTATCGAAAGCGGTGATCCTATTGATGGGATAGTGGACGGACAAATGAGTCGTGATACTATGTGGAAGTGTCAGTACGAGTCTGCTTTGATTCAGCCGGTTCGAGAGGTCATAGATATTTGTATGAATGAATATGCATCAGGTACGAGAGATTGATGTGATTTGTTATATGATAGAGTATTAGAGGTTTGGTAATAGTAAAGGAAAAGCATATGCTGGCAGTTAAATTGAATTTGGCAAATTATGAATATGATGTACATTCTCTGGTGAAGGCATTCTATCCGGAGGAAACCGTGAAGGTGATTACTCCGGAGACCAAGGAAGAGACGGCGGAAGCGGTTTTAGAGGAAACCGGAAGTGCCCTTTTGGAAATCGTTTTGGAGGAGGATGGTGCAAGTGTTGCTTGTTCCGGAAATCTTCATGATTGGAAATATGCGGAAGGTACGGAACGCTTTAAGGATGGTTTTAAGAAGTTTTTGTACAGAGTACTGTGCAAAGAAACCGCTAAGGAGCTTCCTTGGGGGAATCTGACCGGTATCCGCCCTACCAAGATTGCTTACGGTATGTTAGAGGAAGGTAAGACAGATGCGGAAATCAGCACATTCTTAAAAGAGGCACATTATGTCAGCGAAGAAAAGATAGATTTGAGTATTGATATTGCTAAGCGGGAAAGAGAACTGCTTTCAGACATTCATTATGAAGGCGGTTACAGCCTGTATATCGGCATTCCTTTTTGTCCGACTACCTGTTTGTACTGTTCTTTTACCAGTTATCCTATTGCAGGATATCGTAAGCTGGTGGAGGATTATGTGGACTGTGTGATTAAGGAAATGGACTATGTGTCTAAAAAGTACGCCCACAAAATTTTGGATTCCGTGTATATCGGTGGTGGTACGCCTACCACTTTGGAGGCAGAGCAGTTGGACAGACTGATTACAGCTTTGAAGGAAAAGTTTGATTTCAGCACGGTGAAGGAATTTACAGTAGAGGCAGGTCGTGCGGATAGTATCACCAGGGAAAAATTAGAGGTATTAAAGAAGCATCAGGTGGACCGAATCTCCATCAATCCCCAGACCATGAAACAGGAGACCCTGCAGATTATCGGCAGAAGACATACTGTAGAGCAGGTAGTGGAAGCATATCGACTGGCAAGGGAAATCGGCTTTGAAAATATCAATATGGATTTGATTCTGGGACTGCCGGGAGAGCTGGAAGAGGATGTACAAAATACCATCGATAGAGTGGTGGAACTGGCACCGGATAGCCTGACAGTGCATTCTTTGGCCATTAAGAGAGCTTCCAAGCTGAGCCAGTGGATTGTGGAAAATGGTGTGAAGACTCTGCGTAATACGGACGAGACTATGAAAATAGCGGCAGCAGGTGCTAAGAAGCTGGGTATGGATCCTTATTATTTGTATCGCCAGAAAAATATGTCCGGCAACTTTGAAAATGTAGGCTATGCAAAGCCCGGAAAGTATGGACTTTATAATATTCTAATCATGGAAGAGAAACAGACCATCGTGGCATTGGGTGCCGGAAGCATCAGTAAAGTGGTCCTGCCGGATGGTAGAATCGAGCGTTGTGATAATGTAAAGGACGTTGCACTGTATATCGAAAAGATTGATGAGATGCTGGATAGGAAAGAGAAACTGTTTGCGTTGGAAAAAGTGTAAACAATCTATTCGTATTTAAAATGGGTAACTATGAAAATGGTTGCCCATTTTTGTATATAAAAACAGCAAGTTAGGATAAGACAAGGTAATTGATTTTGGTATAATGAGATTACCGTACGGAAGAAAAAGGAAGAGGAGCAGTTTATGTATGATTTTGTGAAATGTGCAGAAGAGTTTGTTGAGAAACACTTGCAGGAAGAGTTTACTTTAGAGGAAATAGCAAACTTTTGCGGATATTCATCCTTCCATTATGCCCGAAAATTTAAGGAAATATTTAAGAAAACAGTGATGGAATACGTTCGCGAAGAAAGGATTTTGGCATCTGCTGAATTGCTGAAAAGTGGTTTTTCCGTATGCAATGCTGCCATGGAATATGGTTTTGAAACACATGCAGGATTTACTAAGGCATTTCGCGCAGTTTTAGGATGTTGTCCCAAAGATTATATTGTACATAATAGCGGAAAGTATTGGAAAGGATTTGAGGATATGAAAGAGTCAAAGATAATAATAAGATCCATTAGACAAGAGGATGTCAGTGATTTGTGGGAAAATGTGTATAGTGCAATGACACCAAAGGAGATTTTGGATGTTAAAGTCACTCCTGCTATGGAAAGAGAAACAAACAAAACAGGAGTGGAACTTGTTGCTGAGGTTGACGGGACTGTAGTGATGACACTACCTATGATAAAGCCATTTTGGATACCGATGGGATTTTTGTTTGATAACAATTATGTGATAACCGGTGACGGACGTGATGAATTAATGAAGAAGCTACTGGAAGAAATGATGGTAAAGTGTAAGGAGATGGGGATATCCACATTGATATCACCTCAGAGAAGCGGAAGTGAAAGCTTTCATGCTTTTGTTTCACTAGGTTTTAGCCAGGCATGGACTTCGGATGGATGGACCTATTTGGCTATGGCTATATAGAATGTTAAAATAGAAAATGACCGCTGTGGAGGCGGTCATTTTCTAAGCCAAATATTCATCAATGAATCCTATATAGTCCCGTTTCAGTACATCCTCAGGATGTTCCAGATACCAGGCGTAGGCTTCCTTGAGGCCTTCGTAAACACTTTTCTGGACGGGCAGTAGCTTCTTCATTTCGGTGATGTCTAAAGTATAATCATAGTCATAGAAACTGAAATAGTCACGCTGGTTGTTATGGTCTGTGATATATACTTTTTCCAGATCGCTGCCGGCGATAGAGTAGCACATCTCCACCCATTTATTGATATCAATGATTTCTTCGTTTCCTACATTGAAAATATGCTGCTTGGGATGGGTTTGTATGATTTTCTCCATCAAGAGGCAGAGGTCCTCCACATGGAAAAACTGCAGGGGCATGGTGCCGTCCTTTGGTATGTAGAATTTTCGGCCGGCCTTGGCACAGTCAAAAACAAAGGATTCCCTGTAAACATTATTCATGGGACCGTACAAATAGGGCGGTCTTAGGATATAGGCATTGGGATTGTGCTTTAGCAGATACTTTTCTGCAGCGATTTTTCCCGTACCATAGTCCTTCCAGATGCTGTTTTTGCCGATGGGCTGGGTCTCCTTGTAGGGCTGGGGCAGGGTTTCCGGATAAACGGCGGAAGAACTGATCATGATATAGTCATCATAGCTTTCTAACTCGTTTAACAAATCCTTAACGTCCATTTCTTTATAGGAGCAGGTATCCAGAACGGCATCAAAATGGATGTTTTTCAGGATGCCGTTTAAGAGATGACGGTCGCTTTTGATAAATTTCACCCCATCCACCTGGGGATGGTTGCCACGGTTGATAACATATACATCATAGCCCTTCTTTACAAAGTAGGTGGCAGTGTAACGGCTGACAAATACAGTACCGCCGTTGATTAAGATTCGTTTGGGTCTGTATGGATTGTTGTTCATATGGGTTGCTATGTCGTTTAAATTGTTTGTGTTCGAAGCGGAAGGCGTAGTAAGTTCGTTAATCAGATAATCAATGGTCTTCAGCTTTTGCTTGCGTTCGAAGATTTCATTCTTTAAAAGGTAAGCATGTTCATTTAGCAGGAAGGCAATGTCTGAGTGTACGGAATGGTCCTTTAGAATATTGTCGATATCGTCTAAGGATAAATCAATGCTTCTGAGAAGACAGATGAGTTTCAGCCTCTTCAAATCATCGTCCGTATAGATTCTGCGTCCGCCTGTGCCGATGGTGCTGGGGAGCAACAGACCTCTTTCGTGATAGTATTGCACGGTTCTGACCGTAACGTTACAAGCCTTTGCCAATTCTCCTGCGGTGTATTGTGACATAGTCTGACCTCCTTTCCGCCTTAAGTATAAAACATCACGTTACGTGATGTGCAAGAGGGAAAATTAATTTTCTTCATTAAGGATTATACGCTTGTAGTGAGGGGGAATGCAAGCGACTTTGGAAAGGGAGAAGGGGAATAAATACAAAACTAAGGTTGACAGGTAGTAATTATCGTGTTATTATCCTAACAACAATAAATTTGCAGGTATGAGAAAAGAGGTGATTAATATGACAAGAACAATTACATCAAGAGTCGTATTAACCACCCATTTATTTTTCTAATAGCTGCAGTAAGTTAGAAATCATATGTTATTTTCGTGGTTAAAGAGTTCCTAGGGGATTCTTTTTTTGTTGTTCTTTTATACGCTGCAAGCAGTAAACCATTAATATTTCGGGAAGTGTTTTGTGAAATACATCCCGGAAGCAAGCGAAAGTGCAGAAGTAAGAGAGGTATAAAATGAACAAATTTAAAAGTATTATGTGGCCGGGCCACACACAAAGAAAACAATATTTGCACCATTTATTTACGGATAGGCAGGTGCATAACAGTTCCTTAAACAGCTACGACCAATATGTAGAGGATGAAAAAGTATTTCGCTATCGGAATATTTCTTTCGAGTTTGAGGGCACCGGGTACCGCACCATGGAGAAGCTGGTAATGTATGTGAATGTGCACCAGGAAGCATTGTATCTGGGAGAGGAAATCGCACCTAAGGCGACTGCCTATGAGGATTATCTTTTGCGAAAACTATCACAAGCCATGAATGAACTTTGCCTAAGTTATCAGAACGATCACAAAAGCAGTCGTGAGAAACCCCACTTTTCTATGCAGACTGTGACAAGTGTGGTACAGAGAAGAAACGGATGCCGGTATCAGCAGGAAAGGGAAAGATTTCGCCTGCGAATTCATTTCAAGGTGCCGCTGATTAATGAGATTTATCTGAATGCGAAAAGCTTCGTCCGGACGGTAAAGGATATGCTTGAGCTTGTTTGTGACACATTGGAGACTCTGGATAAAGAGGAATTAAGAAAACATATAGAACTGTACGGCAGGCAGCAGGAGATTCGGGAATTCCTTAAGGAGAAGGGATATATCGCCTTTGTGGGAAATGGCAGTATCCTGCCCAGACAGGGAGAGACGGAACAGCCTATGGTAGGGGCCATCCCCTTCGAAAGTCCCAAGGAAATGGAGATACAGATTCCGTTGAAGGATGGAAGTTCCATCAGCGGTATGGGACTTAAAAAAGGTGTCACGGTGATTACCGGTGGTGGATATTCCGGAAAGAGTACCCTGTTGGATGCCTTGGAGGCAGGCATCTATCCCCATGTAAAGGGTGACGGCAGGGAGTATGTGATTACGGACACATCTGCTTGCAAGATATATGCGGAGGACGGACGTTTTGTAAAGGATACCAATATTGCACCCTTCTTCAGTCATATGCCGGGAAGTGCAAAGGTAGAGTGCTTCTCCACTGCCAGAGCCAGCGGTAGCGTATCCCAGGCTACCGGCATCATTGAGGCAGTTTACGGGGGATGTAAGCTTCTGATGATTGACGAGGACACCAGTGCTACCAACTTTATGATAAGGGATGAGAAGATGCGCCGGTTAGTGGAAAAGGAGCCTATCATTCCCTTTACGGACAGGGTGCGGGAGCTGAGTGACATGGGGATTTCCACAGTACTTGTCATCGGCGGTTCCGGTGAATATTTGAAATATGCGGATACCGTGCTTTTGATGGAGGATTATGAGGCAAAGGATAAGACGGATTTGGTGAAGAAAATCCTACAGGAGGAGCCGGAGACTTCAGTGGCAATACCCGTGGAAAAGAGCAAGCATTGGACTGCTGAAAAGAAGCTACATACACAGATGAATCAAAAGGAGTTTTTCTACTGCGAATGTGTGCAGATTGAGAATGCCAGATATATCAAGCTGGATGAATATGTGGCAGATATCAGTAAGCTGACTTCGGTGATTTCCGATGACCAGATTAACAGTCTTACCTATATGATTGAGGGACTGTTGGGAGAGAAGGATACCGATAAGGATTTGTATGAGAGGTGTCGGCAGCAGGTGGAGAGCTTGTTTGAGAATACGGGGTCTACCATATTGTCCTTTTCCCATAAGTATGAGCTGTGGCTGGAGAATGTGAGACCATTGGATTTGTTGATGGCGGTTAGCCGTTTAAGGGTGTAAAAAGGTGCTATTTCTCGCATATCTTCTCTTGACATAATCCACTAAAAATCATAAGATAGATTAGATAGTGTAGTATAAGGAAAAGTGTGTAAAATATTATTTTTACAAGAAACAGGAGAGAAAGTTATGGCACTGAGTAAGAAGCCGGTTACCGGTATGAAGGATATTTTGCCGGAGGAAATGCAGATTCGGGATTATGTCATAAGTGTGATTAAGGATACTTATGCAAAGTTTGGATTTACCTCCATTGAGACTCCTTGCATGGAGAATATAGCCAACCTGACCAATAAGCAGGGTGGCGACAATGAAAAGCTGATTTTTAAGATTTTGAAGAGAGGCGAGAAGCTGAATGTGGAAGCAGCTACTACCGAGGAAGAGGTAGTGGATGGCGGTCTTCGTTACGACCTCACCGTGCCTTTGGTACGTTATTATTCCAATAATGCAGCAAATCTGCCTTCCCCTTTTAAGTCATTACAGATGGGTAATGTATGGCGTGCGGACAGACCTCAGAGAGGTCGTTATCGTCAGTTTATGCAGTGTGATATTGATATTTTGGGAGAGCCCTCTAATTTGGCTGAAATCGAGCTGATTCTGGCGACTACCACCACCATTGGTAAGCTGGGCTTCAAGAACTTCCAGATTCGTATCAATGACCGTCAGATTCTGAAGGCCATGGCGGCATACAGCGGTTTTGCGGAAGAGTCCTATGACAGTGTATTTATTACCCTGGATAAGATGGACAAGATTGGTCTGGATGGCGTGAAAGCGGAGCTTATTGCAAATGGTTTTGCAGAGGCGTCAGTGGAGAAGTATTTGAACCTGTTTGCTGAGCTGGATAAAATAGAAACGGCAGTAGATAAGGTGGCATATCTGGCAAATACCCTGGAGGGTGTACTTGCGCAGGATGTACATGAAGGTCTTTTAGAGATTATTAACAGCGTGGAAGCCACCAAGAATGCTGAGTTTGATATGGTATTTGACGCCACCCTGGTGCGTGGTATGTCTTATTATACAGGTACCATATTTGAGATTGCTATTCCGGAATTCGGCGGAAGCTGTGGCGGTGGCGGACGTTACGACAAGATGGTAGGCAAGTTTACCGGTAATGATGTGCCCGCTTGCGGTTTCTCCATCGGTTTCGAACGTATTGTACTTTTGCTGATGGAAAGTGGCTTCAAGGTGCCCACACAGCCCAAGAAGAAAGCATTCTTAATCGAAAAGGGCGTAGGCGGTGAAGAACTTTGTAAGGTAATCGGACAGGCTCAGGAAGCCCGTAAGGAAGGCTTACAGGTACTGGTTGCCCGTATGAATAAGAATAAGAAGTTCCAGAAGGAACAGCTGATGAAGGAAGGCTACGAGGAGTTCGTAGAATTCTATAAAGATCCTTTGAAGAATTAATGGAGGTAAGATAAAATCATGGCAGAGTCAATGAAGGGCTTAAAAAGAAGCTGCAGATGTGCAGAAATAAATGCCGCTAATGTAGGCGAAACCGTAACCGTTATGGGTTGGGTACAGAAACAACGTAATAAGGGCGGTATTATTTTCGTAGATATGAGAGACAGAAGCGGTTTGCTTCAGGTGATTTTCGAAGAAACCGATTGTGGCGCTGAGAACTTTGAGAAGGCATATCATCTGCGTAGCGAATTTGTAATCGCTGTAGTAGGTAAGGTGTGCAAGAGAGAGGGTGCCGTAAACGAGAACCTGGCAACCGGCGAAATCGAAATCCGTGCGACCGAACTTCGTGTATTATCAGAGGCAGAAACACCTCCGTTCCCTATCGAGGCAGATTCCAAGACCAAGGAAGAATTGCGTTTGAAGTATCGCTATCTGGATTTGAGAAGACCGGATATTCAGAATAATTTAATCTTAAGAAGTAAGATTGCTACCACCACCAGAGCTTTTCTGGCAGAGGAAGGTTTCCTGGAGATCGAGACTCCCATGCTTTGCAAGTCCACACCGGAAGGTGCAAGAGATTATCTGGTGCCCAGCCGTGTGCATCCGGGACATTTCTATGCATTGCCCCAGTCTCCTCAGATTTTTAAGCAGTTACTGATGTGCTCCGGCTATGACAGATATTTCCAGCTGGCAAAGTGCTTCCGCGATGAGGATCTTCGTGCGGACAGACAGCCGGAATTTACTCAGGTGGACTTGGAAATGTCCTTCGTGGATGTGGATGATGTCATCGACGCGACCGAAAGAATGGTACAGAGAGTTTGTAAGGAAGCTATCGGCTTGGATGTACAGCTGCCTATTAAGCGTATGACCTGGCAGGATGCTATGGACCGTTTCGGTTCCGACAAGCCGGATACCCGTTTCGGTATGGAATTAACAGATGTTTCTGAAGTGGTTAAGGGTTGTGGATTTGGCGTATTTACTGGTGCTATCGAAAATGGTGGTTCCGTAAGAGGTATTACCGTAAAGGGACAGGCCGAGATGCCTCGTAAGAAGATTGATGCCCTGACTGCTTTTGTAAAGGATTACGGCGCAAAGGGTCTGGCTTACCTTTCTATTCAGCCCGACGGTAGCTACAAGTCTTCCTTTGCTAAGTTTATGACAGAGGAGGAATTAAAGGCACTTTCAGAGGCTATGGGTGCAGAGGCAGGAGATTTAATGTTCTTTGCCGCAGATAAGAACAGCGTGGTTTGGGCTTCTCTTGGTGCACTTCGTATTGAAGTGGCTAAGCAGCTTGATATGATTGATAATGACAGATTTGACTTCCTGTGGGTAACCGAATTCCCTCTCTTAGAGTGGAATGAAGAAGCAAACCGTTATGTGGCTATGCATCATCCTTTCACCATGCCCATGGATGAAGATTTGCAGTATTTGGATACCGATCCCGGCAGAGTACGTGCAAAGGCTTATGATATCGTATTAAACGGCGTCGAGCTGGGCGGCGGTAGCGTACGTATTTTCCAGAGCGATGTACAGGAGAAGATGTTTGAGGTACTGGGCTTTAGCAAGGAAGATGCTTACGAAAGATTCGGCTTCCTATTGAATGCGTTTAAGTACGGTGTGCCTCCTCACGCAGGTCTGGCCATCGGTTTGGACCGTTTTGTAATGCTTCTGGTAAAGGCTGACAATATCCGTGAAGTTATCGCCTTCCCTAAGGTGAAGGATGCATCCTGTCTTATGACAGAGGCTCCCGGCCTTGTAGATGATAAGCAGTTGGATGAATTGCAGATTGCACTGGCACTGGTGGAAGAAGAAAACGTAGAAGAGTAATCAAATAAAGATAGCCAAAAAGAGTTGCCGGGCAACTCTTTTTTGGCATTGTACAGATTTAGAGAGTAGATTGTTATTAAAACGTAGGGCATCTTAAGATATTTTGTACTGGTTTGGGTATGGAAACTGAAAATAGTGTATTTGTACCCATAAATTGCTTTGAAAACATTGATTTTTCGCTGAAAAGAGTACTTTTGGGTATAGAGAGCTGTTATGGTCAAAAAATACCCAAGAAAGAGGCTGAATCGTGGGTATAAAATAAAAAATTATCCAAGTTATATCCCAAAGAGGCATTTGGAGAGTGTTTTGAAGCAAGAATAACTTTAAAATTGGGTATAAGAAGTTAAAAATAGTAGTTTTTGCCCAATATTAGGATTATGAAAGCATTTGCAAATATTTATAGTGCATGAATGGTGTGTTCAGGGAAAGAGGCAATGATATTATACATATTGAGTATGATTGAATTTGGAAAAAGTAAATATTGTACAGAGGTATCCAAGCATAAGAAACACCATGCGGCAGGACAGTTCCTACTTCGGAGGGCACTTAGTGATGAGGTGTATGAAAAGGCGGAATTTGCGAAAAATGACCACGGAAAGCCTTACATAGTAGGTATGCCCATTCATTACAATATCTCCCATTCTGGGCAGATAGTTGCGCTGGTGATTGCTGAAAATGAAGTGGGTGTGGATGTGCAGGAGAAGAAATCGGCACGAATGGAAGCTATGGCTAGGAGATTTTTTTCCAAGGAAGAGTGGCAGGCATTTTCGGAGTGCTATAGTGAGGAAGACAAAAAAGACATATTTTACCACATCTGGTGCCGCAAAGAGGCTTACGGAAAGTATCTGGGCACCGGACTTAACACGGAGGTGCTGCAAACCAATGTGTTAGTGGATATAGAAAATGTACAGTTTATAGAGTATGAAGCAGTGGAAGGATATCAAATCAGTATCTGCTGTGGAAAGGATGAAAGCATTGAAGAAGTTATTAGTGTATTTGAAGGATTGTAAAAAGGAAGTGGTGCTGGCACCCTTGTTTAAACTGTTGGAGGCTTGCTTTGAGCTGTTTGTGCCACTGGTAATCGCCAGTATCATTGATAAGGGTATTCCTAACGAGGATATGGGCTATATCGGAAAGATGGGACTTTGCCTGTTGGCACTTGCTGTAATTGGTCTGGTGTTTGCCATTACGGCTCAGTTTTTTGCGGCTAAGGCGGCCGTGACCTTTTCCACCAAGCTGCGTCAGGCTCTTTTTGAACATATTCAGGGGCTAAATTTCACCAATATTGATAAGGCGGGTACCTCCACCTTGATTACTCGTATGACGGCGGATGTAAATCAGTGTCAGAACGGTGTGAATATGGTACTTCGTCTGTTCCTGCGTTCGCCGATTATTGTATTTGGTGCTATGATTATGGCTTTTACCATTGATGTGAAGTCGGCTCTGATTTTCGTGGTGGCTATTCCGGTTCTGGCCATTATCGTGTTTGGTATCATGGTGATTACCATGCCTTTGTACAAAAAGGTGCAGAGTAGTCTGGATGCAGTACTGGGTACCACCAGAGAGAATCTGACCGGTATCCGTGTGATTCGAGCTTTCCATCAGGAGAAGAAGGAAGAGGAGCGATTCAGGGAGCAGAATGCAGTATTGGCAGCGGCCCAGATGCATGTGGGTAAAATCAGTGCCTGCATGAATCCTTTGACCTATGTGATTGTGAATGGTGCCATTATTGCCTTGATTTATACCGGTGCCATTCAGGTTAACGTGGGCAATTTGACCCAGGGTGATGTGGTGGCCATTATTAACTATATGTCACAGATTTTGGTAGAACTGGTGAAGCTTGCTAATCTAATCGTGCTGGTGAGTAAGGCTATGGCCAGTGCGGACCGCGTGGCAGCTATTTTTGACATTACCAACGAAGAAATCGTACCCGAGAAGGAACGAGTGGCTACCGGTGAGGTGCCTTTCTTAGAGTTTGATCATGTAAGTGTAACCTATGCAGGTGCCGGTGATGAAACCCTGCATGATATGCACTTTACTGTCAATAAAGGGGATACTATCGGTATTATCGGCGGTACCGGTTCCGGTAAATCTTCTTTGGTAAATTTGCTTCCCGGATTTTATCCGGCTACGAGCGGTACCATCCGCTTAGAAGGTAAGGATATTAAATCCATACCGGAGGATGAGCTACGTGAACGTATGGGTATTGTGCCCCAAAAGGCAGTGCTTTTCAAAGGTACCATTCGCAGCAATTTGCAGTGGGGCAAGCAGGATGCCACGGACGAGGAAATGTGGAAAGCCATCGATTTGGCCCAGGCTCGTGAAGTGGTAGAAGGCAAGGGCGGCTTGGACGGAGAAATCGCCCAAAACGGTAAGAATTTGTCAGGCGGTCAGAGACAGCGTCTGACCATTGCCAGAGCATTGGTACGTCAGCCGGATATTTTGATATTGGATGACTCTGCATCCGCATTGGATTATGCTACGGATGCAAAATTACGTGCAGCACTGCGTACCTTAGAAGGGGAAACCACAATTTTTATTGTGTCCCAGAGAGCTTCCACCATTATGCATGCGGACAAAATCGTGGTACTGGATGACGGAGAAGTGGCAGGCTTGGGGACCCATGAGGAATTACTGGCATGCTGTGAAGTATATCAGGAAATCTACTATTCCCAGTATGAGAAGGGAGGTGCAGCAAATGCCTAAATCAGAAAAAAACGTAAGCACAAAGGGTGCTATGGGCAAAATCCTTCGTTACATTCATAAGTACTGGTTTTTCGTAGGTGTATCCGTACTCCTTGCTGCACTGACAGTGGCACTGACCCTGTATATCCCTATTTTGATAGGTGATGCAGTGGATTTGATTGTAGACAAAGGGCTGGTGGATATGCCCGGCATTTTTGATGTAATGAAGAAAATCGGTATTGTGATGGTGGTGACGGCGATTGCCCAGTGGGTCATGAATACCTGTAACAATTATATTACCTTCCATGTGATTCAAGATATCCGTAAGGATGCTTTTGCAAAGCTGGAAATTCTGCCTCTAAAATATATCGATGCACGTTCTTACGGTGATATTGTAAGCCGTGTTATTGCGGATGTGGATACCTTTGCAGATGGTCTGTTGATGGGATTTACCCAGCTGTTTACAGGAGTACTGACCATCGTGGGAACCTTGATTTTCATGCTGATGACCAATGTGCCCATCACCCTGGTGGTGGTATGTATCACCCCGGTATCTTTCTTTGTGGCGAAGTTTATCGCCAAGAGCACCCATGATATGTTTAAGGCGCAGTCTGAGACCAGAGGAGAACAGACCGCCCTCATCGAGGAAATGGTGGGTAATCAGAAGGTGGTTAAGACCTTCTCCCAGGAAGAAGAAGCCATTGAACGATTTAATGAAATCAACGAGAGATTGGGTGTATGTTCTTTAAAGGCTACTTTTTACAGTTCCCTGACCAATCCCGCCACCCGTTTCGTAAACAGTCTGGTGTATGCGGGAGTAGGTATTTTCGGAGCTTTCGTAGCGATTAAGGGTGGCATATCCGTAGGTAGACTTTCTACTTTGCTAAGCTATGCAAACCAGTATACCAAGCCTTTTAATGAAATCTCCGGCGTGGTAACGGAGTTCCAGAATGCACTGGTTTGTGCTTCCAGAATCTTCGAACTGATTGAAGAGGAACCACAGATACCGGATGCGGAGGATGCACGTGTGTTAGAGGATGCACAGGGAAATATTTCTTTAGAGGATGTGTATTTCAGCTATGTACCGGAAAAGAAGCTGATTCAGGACTTCAGCCTTTCCGTGAAGCCCGGCCAGCGTGTGGCTATCGTAGGTCCTACCGGCTGTGGCAAGACCACGGTTATCAATCTGCTGATGCGTTTTTATGATGTAAACAGCGGCAGTATCAAGGTGGACGGCACGGATATCCGTAATATCACCAGAGGGTCACTGCGTACCAATTTCGGTATGGTGCTTCAGGAGACTTGGCTTAGAAGCGGCACTATCTTAGACAATATCCGCATGGGCAAGCCGGAAGCCACCGAAGAAGAAGTTATGGAAGCCGCGAAGGCAGCCCATGCTCACGGCTTTATCAAACGTCTTCCCCAGGGTTATCACACTATAATCACCGAAGATGGTGGCAGCTTGTCCCAGGGACAGAAGCAGCTTCTCTGTATCGCCAGAGTCATGCTTTGCCTGCCCCCCATGCTCATCCTGGACGAGGCAACCTCCTCCATCGATACCCGTACCGAAATCCGCATCCAGCAGGCCTTCGCCCGCATGATGCAGGGCAGAACCAGCTTCATCGTAGCCCATAGATTGTCAACAATTAGGGAAGCGGATATTATTCTGGTAATGAAAGACGGAAACATTATAGAGCAAGGAAATCATGATAGTTTATTAAACTTAGGTGGTTTTTATGCAGAGTTATATAGGAGTCAGTTTGCGCGTTAGCTACAAGCCTTGCGTGGATAAAGCTGAAGCGGCTACCGGGAGTTTACTCACGGGTAGCCGTTTTCGGCTTTAGACACATACGGCGCCAGCCGCGACAGCGAGCAAGCTGTGCTTGCGAGCCTGTCGGCAAGGCTTGTATAGTAGAGGCATGATGATAGCTCACAAGCTGTGCTTGCGAGTCTGTCGGCAAGGCTTTTGTTTCCCACTTGCGTATCTATACAATCAAAAACTCTGATTTAGTATCCATTTTTATGAAGATTTTGATAGTTTTATATAGCTTTTTGACAAATGCCGTACCTTATACATCAAATCATTAAAAACAGTACCACCTTTCCTTAAAAATATGGTACCAATTAGGAAATTTCATCTTTAAAGATACATAGTTTATAGGAGATAGTATAAAATTGAGACGAAAAGACAGAGAAATCACAGACGCAAACACTATTGCGACCTTCATTGCCAAGGAACAAATCCTACGCATTGCATTTTACGATGCCGGCGATATTTACATCGTTCCAATCAATTACGGATATTCATATGACGAACAATACACCTTCTATTTTCATGGTGCTAAGGATGGTCGGAAATATAATCTTGCAAAGAAGCAACCTACAGTAGGTTTTGAAATAGACGGAAACTATACTTTGTTGGAAGGCGAAATGGCATGTGATTTTTCGGCTACTTTTCAAAGTGTTGTGGGTACAGGCACCCTTTCATTAGTAGAAGATACTAAGGAAAAAATAAAAGGACTTAACGCCATCATGAAACAAACAACATCAAAAGAACAGTGGGATTACAGTGAGGAAATGCTGGAGGCTGTAGCCGTATTCCGATTAGACGTTGAAAAAATGTCATGCAAGGCGAAGTTATGATTTTTTGAATTTATATGAAATGGATTTGCGGTAAAAGATTATTATTTGTGAATTGAAGCTTATGGGGGAAATGGAGAATTGTTGAAATATAAAGTTCAAAGTCAAAGAAAGGTGCCATATGAAAAACAATCAACAACAATATATTGAATATGTTAAGCGATTTGCAGAAGAAAACAAAATTCATATTTGGTTAGGTGGTTCATTCCTGAATGGGAGTTCAACATTATTTTCAGATGTGGATATAAGTGTACTTTGTAATGCAGAGGATCTGGGTGACCTGATTTATGGGTATGGAAAACCAGTGTATATTTCCTATACACATAATCCTTTAGGTATACTTATCATCATCTATGAGAATGGTGTGGCTGTTGATTTAGAAATAATAGAGAAAATTGATATTGAGGGTAGAGGATTTTCCATAAAGAGGATATTAAGATATGCAATTACAACCGAAACGAAAAAATATGTAATGAGTTTTCATTAAAGGATGACAAGCCCTATCAAATGTCACGTTTGTTTCATCGTAGTTTGATTAAATTTCTGGCAGGGAAAAAAGCTAGCGGTGTGAATATAGCAAATGAGATAGTGACATTTGTAAAGTATGATTGCTTTATTGATGTAGTTAATTATAAGGATAAGTTTGTTGAACTTTTGAAAAACTTTAATGAAAAGTATCAATTGCCAAAAGAATACTATAATCTGATTTGTGAATTGATAGAAAAACTTGACGAAACAAATAGTTAGCAAGGTGTCGTTAATCGTTTAATTATATAAGTGACACTTAACTGGAGTAAGTTTATGTGTAATAATATTTGAGGTTGTCCCCCTTTTATTAGTCTTGCTATTATGATAGAAGCAAGGTAAAAAGGGGGTATTTTATGCGTAAAAGATATGTTTCAGCTCAGTAGTCTGGGCTTAAAATAAAGAGAATAATTAAGCTCAGATGAATCCCCAACGGATAAATGGAGGAAGAATATGAGCGACAACAAGGCAGCAATGCCTGCCATAAAGGTGTTTCGCCGCTGCGGAGGCTGTGGAAAGAAACAGGAATTTGTGAATTCGGGTAGATTCAGAGTGAATGCCAATGGGAACAGAGTGGATGTCTGGCTGATATATCGATGTAAAAAGTGTAAGCACTCCTGGAACCTAACCATTCACGAAAGAATACGATCGTCCAAAATAAACGAGGAGGATTACCAACTTTTTTTGGAGAATGATTATGAGTTTGCGTATAAATATGGGAATGATATCAGTTTTTTGAAAAGAAACAATGCGCAATTCAGTTGAGTACCTAGGCCGGATAATTTTATCCGGCATAATTTTTGGTTTGCGCGATCTTGGCTTTGAAGAAGGAGCAAGAATATGTCTGACACATACCTTCCAATATCAGGATGTAGAAGCGATTTATGATACCTGGGACTGCAGTGATGAGGAAAAACAGTTTATAGAAAATTACCTAAAGAGTATCATCTATGATGATTATGATAAGCTGATTCAACTGTGCGATGCCTTATCTTTATCAGATGGATACTGTTATGCAGAACAAAAGATGGTGAGCAGCGTTATGAAGTATGGTTTCAAGGAAACCACCCTGAGTAAGTGGCACGCCATATTAGAACTGAAAAAGTATTTTGATAAAAAGATAGATGGGGATGTGTATACCTTATTTGAATACTAATAACAGCAGGAACTTCGGCGTTTGCCGGAGTTCTTTTTGCTTTATTACAATCTCTTTTTTACATCCTTACACCAAGAAAATCCATTGTATCCTGTGGGAAAGAATGGTAAAATAAAATCAATATGGGTTATTATGCACTTTAGACTATGAGATAATTACAGAGGAGCCGGAAATAGCCTAAAAATCGGAGGCAATAATGAAAAAACTATTATATATTGATGCTTGTATACGAAACAATGAATCCAGAACCAAAAGAATCGCAACCCCCATCGTGGATGCCTTAAAAGAAAGGTATGATGTGGATACACTGGTGCTGAATGAACTGCCTTTGGATATTGTAAAAGAGGAGTTATTACAGAAAAGGGTGAATGGTCAGGTAGAACCGGAGGTGATGACTTGGGCGGAAATGGTTAGGGACGCGGACAGAATCGTGATTGCGGCCCCTTTTTGGGATATGTCCATTCCGGCAGCTTTGAAGGTGTTCTTTGAGCTGTGTTCCCTATTCAATGTGACCTTCGGTTCAGATGATAAGATCTGTTTCGGCAAATGTAGAGCAGAAAAAATGCTGTACATCACCACCAGGGGTATGGATATCCCTACAGGGGATGTATTGGAACAGGCCACTCCCTATTTGAAGGCACTATCCTGGCTATGGGGAATCGGTCCCTTGCAGGTGGTGGCAGCACAAAATATGGATTATGTATCCGCAGAGGAAATCGAGGCAAAGATTACTTCGGCAATCGCAGAAGGAATGGAGATTGCGAAGGTGTTTTAGGAAAGTCTGTAAAACACCGGAAAGAAGAATGGTCTAAATGGGAAAAAAATCAAAAAAGAAGAAAAAGAACAAAAAACAGCAAAAACAGCAACAATACCAACAACAGCCCAAGCCCGGCCGTTCGGATGAACTGGTGGTGAATATGAGTACCATGCCACTGCTATTACGAGTGTTTGTATTTCTGGGATGCGGACTTAAAATTGTGGGAATCGTATTATTAACAACGTTTGTTTTGATAACGGGAATGCTTGGCTGTGAAATTCTATTTGAGAACGGTATAAAGAAGTTTTTAGATTTTTGGGTAGATTTTATTACCTTCTGGAATTTAGAAAATCTATTCATTCTATTCATGGTGGCGGGACCGTTTGTACTTTGGTACATTTCTGCCAAATGGCTGAAGAAGCATTATAAAGAAATACATTTCAAGGCCTGTGAAGATAAGGTTATGATAGAGCAAAAGGTAGGAAAACCCATTTTGCTTACTTATGAGGAACTGGGCTTAAGTATACGGACCAGAAAGATAAAAATCGGACCGGACTGGATCGAAATCCCCTATGATACAGGCATAAGGCAGGTAAGTCCGGAGTGGACCGAGGGACCTCTGACAGAGAAAAAGATTCGCTTATATTCTTTTGGGAAGAAAGATGTAGGTAAATTTTTAGTGCATTTATCTCGGAAATGTGATACCCCCTATGAAAAGCATCAGATGGAAGAGAACATAGAAGGATATACAGCGGGATGGATAACGACCTATTTCATTGGATGGCCCATACTGTTGGGAAGTATTTATCTATGCGGGTGGCTTTATGCGTTGGAAGGATATAGAAGCCTTTGGGAGTTGATAAAGGATGTGCCGGAGAGACATATATGGGTATTAGTCGGATGCGGTATCGGTATTTTTTTTATTGTGATAGGCTATTGTTTGAAGTTTTTGCTTTTAATATTTTTGCGTAAGACGTTCAAACCCTACAAGAGCTTTTTTCATATATCATGGTAGGAATAGACGTAAAGACATAAGAAAGGTGGTATTTTATGATTCGTATTACATCCACATTAATTGTACATAGACCGGAAAGATTGCTTTATTATCTGCCGGAGATGACGCCGGAGGTAGAAAAGAGCATTGCAGAAGGAGTATATCCGGAAGCACTGAAAAAGTATCAGTATGCTTATGGTACCTATGATGATATTGGCGTATTTTATCTGTCAGAGAAGCTGCAGAGTGAAACCGGGATGAAACGTGTGGTAGGTATAGAGTATCGTAAGGATGATGATTCGTTGGAGCTACCCGTGGAGCTTCCGTCAGTAATACTTCCTGCCAGCAGCATGATTATTCGGGACGTGACTTATGAATATGGCCTGAATGAAGAATTGCTGGAGGAGATTATTGACTATGTCTGTACGGAAAAAAATGACAGGATGGATATCTATCGCTATGTGGAGAAGGGAATGGTCTGTGTTTTTGCAGTAAACGGAAAACTGCGTATCAGCCGAGAGGTAGAACGCACTGATGAAACACGTGCGTTATTTGAGGATAATTTAGATAATTATACCAAGGAAGAACTATACTATAGGGCTTATCATGAACCTATTACAGAATACTATAATTGGACCTGGATGCGGGAATGTCTGGAAAAGTATTATCTGGAAGGAATTACAGACTACGAATTTGTGCATTTTGATATCAAAGAGTTTAAGATGATAAATGAATTGTATAATCACGGGGTTGCCAATAATGTGCTGAAACGGGTAGCGAAGAATATGCAGAAGCATCGTGATTGGATATACTTTGGTGCCAGATGCGACAATGATAATTTCGCCATGATGATAAAGGTCATGCCGGATGAGGAAACGGAAGAAAGACTTATTCGGTTCTTTGAGGAGATATCCCATCTGAATGAGGACCCTCAGTATGAGATTTTTTACCGTTGTGGTGTAGTCAGCATGCGTTATGCTATGAATACCGGTGAGATTGTGGCGGATTGTGCCAAGCTGGCCCAGTCCATGGGGCAGAAGATGAACACCACGGAGATTCATTTTTATACCAACGAGATGCATGAGAATGCATTATGGGGGAAGCAGTTAAAGGCATATCTGGATACCGCCATCCGTGCCGATGAGTTTATGGTGTATTTGCAGCCTAAGATGGATACTTATGAAGAAAAAATATGTGGTGCGGAGGCTTTGATTCGATGGAACTATAAGCATAAGGAGATGTTGGCACCTTATAGATTTATCCCTCATTTTGAAACGGATGAGTCCATCATTAAAATAGACGAGTTTGTGCTACACAGAGTTTGCGCAAAATTACGAGAGTGGAAGGAGAAGGGATATCCGTTGTACCCTATTTCTGTAAATTTGTCCCGTAGGCATATGGTACAGCCCTATATGGCGCGACATTTGGCAGCTATTGTGGACGCTTATGGTGTGGACAGGTCACTGATAGAGTTTGAGATTACGGAAACGATTGCGTATGAGAATCAGGCCTATATGATTTTTGTACTGAATGATTTGAAACGCAAGGGATTCCGAATCTCTATGGATGATTTCGGAACAGGGTATTCTTCTTTTTCACTTCTCAAGGAGATGCCTTTGGATACGCTTAAGATTGATAAGAGTTTTGTGGATTTGATTATGAAGGATGAGGACAATAATAAGATTACCATCATCCTGCACCATATTGTAACCATGGCAGAGGAGTTGGGCATATCATCCATTGCAGAAGGTGTAGAAGAGTATGAACAGGTAGAGGCTTTGCGGGAATGGGGCTGCGAAATGGTACAGGGGTACTATTACAGCAAGCCTGTGCCTATAAGAGAGTTTGAGAAGAATTATTTAGAATAAAATGACCGGAAACGGTTTGGATTTTACAGAGGGAGAGGAAACAAGATGACTAATATTGATAAGAAGGGTTACCAGCCGGTGGTTATGCGGGTTTACAATAAGGACAGGCAGTTGGTTCTGGAGGATGAGGTGTTGTGTGCTTATGATATTTATACCAGTAAGATTGAGGCAATTGGAAGGGAAGCACAGAAATTCACGGAGAACAATCAGATAGAAGTTGTGAATCCATTGAAATGGGGCGTTGTGGCAGACTATACTGTATTTGAGAAGATTATGAAGTTTCAGCTACAAAAGGTTATGAAGCGCATGGCACTGAAAACAAGGCTGGCATTTTGTGTGCCTGCTAAGCTTTCCCAGGTGGAAAGTATAGCCTTTAAAGATGCCTTTTTGGATTTAAACCTGTTTAGGGATGTATATATGATTGAGAAATCCTTTGAGGAAATGATACAGGAGCCTCTTCCGGAAGGAATGAAGAAACCGGGGCTTTATGTGGAGCTTGTATCAGAGTATTATGCAAGTGAGTATTTTAACTAAGAGGTAAAGTATGTCTAAGACACATGTATCAGTAGTTGTGCCGGCGCATAATGAAGAGAAATATGTGAAACGGTGTATTGATTCCATAAAGAAGGCGGCATCACATTTTAAGGGAAATGTGGAGGTTATCGTAGTTTGTAACCGATGTACGGATCGGACAGAAGAAATTGCCCTGGAGAACGGTGCCAGGGTGGTAAAAAACGAAGATAGATGTATCGCCAGGGTACGAAATGCCGGCATTGAGGCGGCACAGGGCAGAGTAATCATGACCATGGATTGCGACAATCGGATGACGTCGGGAACCATACGGGAAGCTTATGCCATGCTTTATAGTGGGGAATATATCGGTGGTGGTGCACCCATCCGATTTGAAAGATGTTCCTTTCCTTTGTTTTTGAATGATATGATGTGTCGGGCAGGTTTCAAACTGACCGGTCTGTATTGCGGTATCTTCTGGGCGGAGAAGAAAACCTTTGAAGCCATTGGTGGGTTCGTAGTCAAACGCGCCATGGAAGATGTAGCCACTGCCAAAAACTTACGTAAATATGGTAAGAGTTTAGGCAAAAAGTATGGTGTGCTTCAGAAGAATTACTTGATTAATTCTACAAGGAAGTATGATGATTTGGGGGATTGGCTGTATTTTAAACTGATGATAAAGAATGCGGGTACCTTGATAAAAGCAGCGTTTGGACATACAGAAGAGTATGAAAAGCTATTGGATGAGATGTTTTATGAGTATAATGACAGGCATTAGGAGATAAGAAAAATGTGTAGTGATTTGGTGAGGGATAAATATACAGAGGTTATAGAGTGTATAGAAAATAGTGCTTTAAGTGCGATAAAAGCTAGACGTTTGGGGGTTATTATACTGCAGAGATTAGAAAAGTACTATCGTCACATTTTAGAACTGGATAGTATGGAACCATTTTCAGAATTGTTAGCGGTTAGAAGTTATGTAGAGGAAAATATAAATAACTTGGATTCAGATGTATTAAGCAGATACATTGTTTTATGTAACGAAACAGGTGCGATTGTCGGTGAAGCTGATGAAGTAGAGATATTTACAGAAGAACAAATTTTAGCAATCAGTAAGAAGTATTATGAGGAGATACAGGAAGTGGAGGGAGAATGTAAAGTTTCCAATGAGTATGCTTATTGTCTAATGGGTGCATTGTATTACCTTATAAACTACTTTTTACTAATAGAAGATTCCATAAAAGAAAGTTTATTGAATATATTATCATGTTTGTTCGAAGATCTTTTGGTTGATTTTAGCGAAGAACTTATGAACTTAATCAATGAAGATTTTATAGAAGTAACACTAGAATTATTGGTTAAAGAGATTAACGGATGAAATAGATTATGGGTGTAAAAGTACATATCAGAAAGAAAAAGTTATTTATAAGTGGTTTGGTGCTTGCGTTATGCCTGATAGGGTGTGGAAAGACCGGAAATAGAAAAGAGAATAATGTGGAAATAGTAGGGACTTCTGATGAAGTAGCAGTGTCCTCAGTAGAAGCTGTTGCCACTCCGGTCCCCACGCTGCAACCTACCCCGGAGCCCACGGCTACACCGACACCTACTCCTACGCCGGCGCCTCCAAGCATCACGGTTGCCATGGTGGGAGATATGCTGATGCATGAAAGGGTCATGGAGTCGGGCTTGCAGGAGGATGGAAGCTATGATTTCGACCACTTATTTCAGCATGTGGAGGAACGGATTCAGGCAGCTGATCTGGCATTAGTGAATCAGGAGACTATCTTAGGCGGGACAGATATGGGCCTGACCGGTTATCCCTGCTTTAATTCTCCTTATGAGCTGGGAGAAGCAGAGGTGGATGCCGGCTTTGATGTAATCCTTCATGCCACCAATCATGCTTTGGATAAGGGCAAAAAGGGTGCCATGAATTGTATGGATTTTTGGGAAGAACAATATCCGGAGATTCCTTATTTGGGTATCAATAAAAGTGAAGAACAGCAGGACGGTATTTATATCTATGAGCAGGATGGGATAAAGCTTGCCATATTGAATTATACCTACGGAACCAACGGAATAAGTACACCTTCCGATATGCCCTATCTGGTAGATTACCTGGATAAAGAGAAGGTGGTCAACGAGTTACAGCTGGCCAATGAACTGGCGGACTTCACCATCGTATGTCCCCATTGGGGAAAAGAGTATTATCTTGGAGTGTCATCAGAACAGAAGAAATGGACGCAGATTTTCTTGGAAAATGGTGTGGATTTGGTGATAGGTACCCATCCTCATGTGATAGAGCCGGTGGAATGGGTGACGGATGAGGACGGCAATCAGATGCTGGTGTATTATTCCTTGGGCAATTTCGTAAATGGTACCTCCGGTACCGGAGAAGGTGTGATGAACCGCTGTGTAGGTGGTTTGGCAGAGGTGGAAATCGGCCGGGACGAGGACGGAAAAGTGGTAATTAAGGATTATGACTGTATCCCTTTAGTATGTCATATTGACGAGGGGGAAGCATATACGGTCTGGTATCTGGATGATTATACTCGGGAACTGGCAGAAAAGAATCATATTGTTAAGCAGGATCCGGACTTTTCATTGGAGAATTGCAAAGCATTGGTAGAAGAGGTATGGGGTGAATGAAAAGGTCCCCCTTAAGAAAGGAGATATATTATGGGATTTAGTAAGGATTTTATATGGGGAAGTGCAAGCGCTGCATTTCAGGTAGAGGGCGCATATAACGAGGACGGCAAGGCTCTGGGTATATGGGATGCCCTGACAGAAGGTCATGTAAGATACGGCGAAAAGGGCGATACGGCCTGTGACCATTATCACCGCTACAAAGAGGACGTGGCTATCATGAAGGAGCTGGGCATGAAGTCCTATCGTTTTTCTGTCAGCTGGCCCCGCGTCATGTGTGCCAAGGGCGTGGTAAACGAAAAAGGGTTGCAGTTCTATAAGAATCTGGTGGATGAGTTGGTGGCAGCAGGAATCGAACCCTTGGTGACCCTGTATCATTGGGATTTGCCTATGTGGATGCATGAACTGGGCGGCTGGAGAACGGAAGATATTGTAGAAGAATTTGTGGAATATACCAAGGTGGTAGTGGATGCATTGTCGGATAAGGTGACCTACTGGATGACCATCAACGAGCCCCAGTTGGTAGCAGGTTTTGGTTATTTGAACGGTACCCACGCACCTTTTGTAAAGGAACCGGAGAATCTGAAGGCGGTTACCCGCAATATTATGTTATGTCACGGTCGTGCGGTACAGACCATTAGAGAATTTGCCAAATTATCTCCCAAGATTGGTTTTGCACCTACGGGAAGCTGCTTCCTGCCTTTAGGAGATACGGCTGAGGACGTGGAAGAAGCAAGAAGACGCACTTATGCCAGTGAGGAAGTGGACGGCAATACCTGGTGGGCGGACCCCATTGTATTGGGTCAGGTGCCTGCATTTTTACAGGATGCTTTATCGGCAGAGGATATGCAGGTGATTCATCAGCCTCTGGATTTCTTTGGTTTCAATATTTATACGGCCATCCAGTACTGGGATGACGGTATGGTGAATCCCTATGTATTTGACGGTCAGCCCAGAACCTCCTTTGACTGGCCTATCGCACCGGAATGTCTGTACTATGCTACCAAGTTCCATTATGAGAGATATGGTTTGCCCATCCTGATTACGGAAAACGGTATGGCCAATGCGGACTTTGTTATGTTGGACGGCAAGGTACATGACCCCCAGAGAACGGACTTTATCCACCGCTATCTGAAGGAATTAAAGAAGGCAGTGGAAGAAGGTATTCCTGTAATCGGTTATCAGTACTGGTCCATTTTAGACAATTTTGAGTGGGCACAGGGCTACGAAAGACGATTCGGTCTGGTGTACGTGGACTTCAGAACCAAGGAAAGAACCATTAAGGATTCCGCGTACTTCTATGCGGAGGTTATCCGTACCAATGGTGAATGCTTATGATGATTTATGATATATCCCAAGAGGTATTCTCTTGTAAGGTGTTTCCGGGGGACCCTTCCCCGGAAGCTGAGAGAATACTAAGCATAGAGAAAGGGGATGTGTGCAATCTGACCAAAATCAGCATGTGTGCCCACAATGGCACCCATGTGGATGCACCTTATCATTTTCTGGATGAGGGCAGGACACTGGATCAAATCCCTCCGGAGACTTTTGTGGGAGATTGTTTTGTGACGCACCATGAAGGGGATGTAAATGCGGAAAATGCCCGTGAGATACTGGCAAAAGCCTGTGCGTTGCAGGCGGGAGAAAGAATTCTGATAGGCGGTAAGGCGACGGTGACGGAAGAAGCGGCCAAGATATTTGCGGAAGCGGGAATCAAGCTGATAGGTAATGAAAGCCAGACGGTAGGACCGGAGGATGGCCCCATGGCGGTACATCTGATACTTTTAGGCGCAGAGGTGGTACTTCTGGAAGGAATTGTGCTTAAAAATGTGCCGGAAGGAAAGTATCTGCTGAACGCAGCACCGCTTAATTTGGCCGGTGCGGACGGCGCACCCTGCCGGGCGATTTTGATTAAACTTTAAAAGAACAAACAAAAAACCTCAACCAATCGGTTGAGGTTTTTAGCAGCTCGTAGGGGAATCGAACCCCTGTTTCCGCCGTGAGAGGGCGGCGTCTTGACCGCTTGACCAACGAGCCAAAATTTTCCTTCGGAAAATTGGAAAAACCTTTGTTTTTCATAAGTTTCCGCTTGCTTTGATAAGCACTTGTTCATAATACTACAACTGCCCTATAAAAGCAAGTACTTTTTTCGAAAAAATACAAATTTTTTCTTTAATCTGTTAATTGACTACAATTTAATGCTTTAATCGGTATTCCACAGGAAAAAAATGTATGATATACTGGGAGACACGAAGTACACCGAATAAACGGTTTTAGAAGGAACTAACAATATGAGACTGGAAATGGCGCCCTTAGAGGGCTTGACAACATATATCTTTCGCAATGCTTATGCCAAGTATTTCGGGCAGATAGACAAGTATTATACTCCCTTTTTGTCCCTGCATAAGGAAAAAGAGTTCAGTCACAAGGAAAGGCAGGAGGTATTACCGGAGAATAATGAAGGACTTTTCGTGGTACCCCAGGTCCTGACCAATTCGGCGGAGGATTTTCTGCGTGCGGCCCATACTTTAAAGGAATTGGGATATGAAGAAGTGAATATAAATATGGGCTGTCCCTCCGGTACGGTGGTGCCCAAGAAAAAAGGGGCAGGAATGCTGGAAGAACCTGTGCAATTAGAACACTTTTTAGGGGAATGCTTTGAAAAAACACCACTTAAGATATCCATTAAGACCCGCTTGGGGATGGAAGAAGAGGAGGAATGGGAGCGGATTTTTGCCACATACCAAAAATTTCCTTTGGAAGAGCTGATTGTTCACGCCAGAGTCAGGGAAGACTACTACAAGAAGCCGGTACGCTTGGAGGCCTTCGGGAAGGCTTTGGAGAAAAGTCCGTATCAAGTGTGTTACAACGGGGATATTTTTTCGGTGGATGACTATAAGCGTTTAACAGAGCGATTTCCTAAGTTGGAAGCGGTCATGCTGGGACGAGGGTTGCTTCGAAATCCGGGATTGGCCGATGCCATAAAAAAGGCTTCGGGAGCGGATGAGTTGAATGAGCAAGAGGAATATTCTGAGAAGCTGCAAGCCTTACATGACGAAATATATGCGGGATACCAAAAGATTATGAGCGGTGACCGAAATGTTTTGTTTAAGATGAAGGAGTTCTGGAGTTATCTGTTATACAGTTATCCTAATATGGAGAAGCGATTAAAAAGCTTGCATAAGCTGAAAAATTGTACAGAATATGAAAGTTGGTTACGAGTAAAAGGATAAGATTACTTAAATTACTAAAAAACGTTATTAACATTGTTAAAATGTGTAAAATGTGGTATACTAACAGAAACTAATTTAGGTGGTGCAAGATTGAGTAGAAGATATTTTGTGCGGACAAGTTCATTAAAAGAGGGCATGAAGGTTGATCAATCCATTATTGATAAGACCCGCAGAGTGCTGATTGCCAGAGGGACCGTATTAGATACTTATCTGATTGAGGCACTGAAACGTTTGGGAATTAATGGAGTTTATATACGTGAGGGTGAGGATGCAGCGCCTGTATTACCCAAAGAAGACGTAAAAGTGTCGGAAAAAGCCCGAAAGGTGATAGAGAAGCTGACTGTGGAGGACCGTACCCGGGTTACTTTGTCAGAAAGCGTAAAGAAGCGTGTGCAGGAAGGGATTTCTTATTTGTACAGCAATACCGAAGCGGAGGACTTTGCGGATGCTTCCAAAAGTATTGCATCAGAGCTTTTAAAGGCTATTGATGACAATGATGCATTAGCTGTAGATATCAGTATGTTAAAAGTCAGTGATGAGTATACCTTTAAGCATAGCGTAGATGTAGCTACCATGGCTATGATAGTAGCTAAGAAAATGGGCTATTCGGAGGAAGAGGTATATGATATTGGTGTGGCAGGATTGCTTCATGATTTGGGAAAAGCAAAAGTGCCTCCTGAGATACTGAATAAGCCCGGTAAGCTGACGGAAGAAGAGTTTGAAATTATGAAGAAACACTCCATTCATAGTTATAATATTTTGAAGGAGAATAAGGGAATTAAGGATAGTGTGAAGCTGGCAGTACTTCAGCATCACGAGAAGATAAACGGGCAGGGATACCCCATGGGACTGGTGTCTTCCCAGATTTGTAAGTTTGCCAAGATTCTGACGGTGGTGGATATTTATGATGCTTTGGTGACAGAACGTCCCTATAAAGCGGCCTTTACTCAGCGAGATGCGGTAGAAATGCTGATGGCCATGACTTATGAACTGGATATGGATGCATTGAAAGGCTTTTTAGGCAGTGTGATTTTGTATCCGGTAAACTGTATCGTGCAGCTTAGTAACGGAGAAACCGCACGCGTGGTAGAGAATTATACAGAATATATTCTGCGTCCTAAGGTGGTAGGCTTGCAAAGCGGAAAGGTTTATGATTTGGCTTATGATTTAGGCTGTGCCAATATCATTATACCATAAGGAAATATGAACACTTTGTGTTTTTGTTGTGTAATAATCGTGAAAAGGATAGGAAAATCTTTTTTTGTTTGATAAGATGGCTCTTGGAAACAGGAGGTAGATTATGTTCAAGCAGAAAAAGATTTTTTTATTGATGTTAATTTTAGTACTGGTTATGGCAGGTTGTGGTAAGAAAACAGGAACCGTTGCAGAGAACCCACAGCCTCAGACTGAGGTACAGACAGAAACGAAGGAAGCAACACAGGAAAGTACAACACCGGAAAGTACAACACCGGAAAGCACTCAGCCTGAAGCGGAAGTCATACCGGAAAGCAAACCTATGGAGGTACCGCAGATTACTTATACGGACCCGGTTAAGATTGAACTTAGCGATACCGGTGTTTTGGTGGAGGGACAGCCGGCAACGAATCGTAAGGATGCGGATGTGTATGTAGCCAATGATATCGTGTTTTATCTTGCAGATCAGGGATTTACCTATGGTGAAGGTACTGCAGAGGATGAGCACAAACAGGCAGAAGCGGATGCACATAGTGTGGTACATATCACAAAGCCGGGAGCTTATGAACTTAGTGGTAAGCTGTCTAAGGGACAGGTGGCAATCGACCTAGGAGAAGATGCAGAGGAAGATCCGGAAGCAGTGGTAATCTTGGTATTAAACGGAGTGGATATTACCTGTGAAGTAGCACCGGCAGTTATATTCTACAATGTGTATGAATGTAATGTATATGATGAAAATAATGCTACCTATGATGTGGATACCACGGCAGCAGGAGCCAATGTGGTGATTGCAGATGGTAGTGAAAACAATATTAATGGCTCCCATGTGGCACGTATCTACAAGTCCTATACCTTGAATGAAGCAGGTACTGAAGTAATAGATAATAAGAAGCTGCACAAGTATGATGGTGCATTTTATTCCAAAATGTCCATGAATATATTCGGTGGTGATAAGGGAGATGGGGTACTGAATATTGTGGCAGATAATGAGGGGCTGGACACAGAGATGCATTTGACTATCAATGGCGGTATTATAAATATTGAATCCGGAAATGATGGTATTAATACCAATGAAGACGGTATTTCTGTGACTACACTAAACAGTGGTGAGCTTCATATTAAGGTAAACGGCAACACGGGAGAGGGCGATGGTATCGATTCAAATGGTTGGCTGGTAATCAACGGAGGTACTTTGAAGAGTGCGGCATGCAGCCACAGTGGTGATGCGGGAATTGATTCGGATATGGGTATTTATATAAATGGTGGTAATATTATGGCAACCGGAAATATGTTGGACCGTATCGAAGGCGGCGATGCTGCCTATGCAGTGTTTACTTTTTCGGGAAGCCAGAAAGCCGGTAATGCATATACCATGAAGGATGAATCCGGAAATGTTGTGGCAGAATGGTCGGCCGAGAATGATTTCAGATATCTGATTGTATCAGATAAGAATATAAAAGAAGGTACTTATACCATGTGGCTGAATGATAAGCAATTGGTGGCTTCTGAAGGTGAGAGTTTTGGTGGCGGTCCGGGCGGTTTCGGCGGAAAACCTTTTGGAGAAGGACAGATGCCGCAAGGAATGGAGCCTCCGAAAGACGGCAAGTTCCCGAGTGGAATGGAAATGCCTGAAGGCGGTAAGTTTCCCGGTGGAATGGAAAAAACTGAGGATGGGCAGTTCCCGGGTGGTTTTGGCGGAAGAGGCGACAGAGAGAATTTCAAAGGTGGCGAAACCGCAGAATTGAGCGAAGTTTTCAAGTTTTCGTCAGGAGCGAACTATTTTAGCAATGTTCAGGTAAAATAAAGAATCATTTAGAGGTGATGTCATACACTTTCACGAAATAAATTCCTAAAGTGTATTGACATCATCTTTTATGTATGATAGGATTTTAGCAGTGTAAATAATATGAAAAGGACTCTGGAGAATCCCGGTGGAACGATACGGGTGCCGAAGGTGTACAGCATGGTGACATGCCAATCTCTCAGGCGAAAGGACAGAGAAGTGAAGTTTATTTCTGTGTACTTTATTGAGATTGTTATTAACAATCTTATTTTTTTGCGCTAAAGGAGAATGCGCGTCAGGCGACAATTTTTGCACAAAAATATAAGAAGGGAAATAAGTTTTATGTGGACAGAAATTAATAAAGTATTAGAGACAATCGATGGTATTGTATGGGGCGTACCTTTGATGGTATTAATTCTGGCAGGTGGTTTGGTACTGACCATCCGTCTGGGATTGCTTCAGGTGAGAAGATTACCGTTGGCTTTAAAATGGATGGTAAAGAACGAAGAAGGCGGTGAAGGTGAAGTTTCCAGCTTCAGTGCATTATGTACCGCACTTTCAGCTACCATCGGTACCGGTAATATCGTAGGTGTAGCTACTGCTATTGCAGCAGGTGGCCCCGGTGCCTTGTTCTGGATGGAAGTGGCGGCATTCCTTGGTATTGCTACTAAGTATGCGGAAGGTTTATTGGCAGTTAAGTACAGAGTGGTGGATGAAAATGGCCATGTACTGGGCGGACCTTTCTATTACATAGAAAAAGGTATGGGCAAGAATTGGAAATGGCTTGGCAAGGTTTTTGCTTTCTTTGGTGTATGTGCCGGCCTTTTAGGTATTGGTACTTTTACGCAGGTAAACGGTATTTCTTCTGCTGTTAAAAATTTCTTCGATCCCAATAATACAGCAACAGTAGCTATTCCCGGACTTGGTACTTATTCGTGGACTGTAATTATTGCATCTTTGGTATTGACTGTATGTGTGGCATTGGTATTAATCGGTGGTGTAAAACGTATTGCGAAGGTTTCAGAAATCGTGGTACCGTTTATGGCAGTGATTTATATTATTTTAGGTATTGTTATCATTATTTGCAATATCACGAAAGTTCCGGATGCAATTGGTATTATTGTGAAGGGAGCGTTTAATCCTCAGGCAGTAACCGGTGGTGTGGTTGGTTCTATGATAGTAGCAATGCAGAAGGGTGTGGCAAGAGGTATCTTTTCTAATGAGGCAGGTCTTGGTTCTGCACCTATTGCAGCAGCGGCGGCACAGACCAAGGAGCCGGTACGTCAGGGCTTGGTATCCATGACAGGTACCTTTATCGATACCATTATCGTATGTACCATGACCGGTTTGGCGATTGTGATTACCGGTGCTTGGCAGGTGAAAGATTTGGAAGGCGTTGGTATTACCACCTATGCATTTGAAAATGGATTACCCATTCCTCCGGAAGTATCTTCATTCCTGTTAATGCTATGTTTAGTATTCTTTGCATTTACTACTATTTTAGGTTGGGATTATTATTCTGAGAGATGTCTGGAATATCTGACCGGCGGTAAGATGAAAGCAGTGAATGTATACAGATGGTTGTACATTTTGGCAGTATTCATTGGTCCTTATATGACAGTTTCAGCTGTTTGGACCTTAGCAGATATTTTCAATGGTATGATGGCTATCCCCAATATGATTGCATTATTTGTATTGAGTGGAGTGGTTGCCAAAGAAACCAAGATTTTCTTTGCAGCAAATAAGCATAAAGAAAAATAATATATACATTTTTGGGAAACTCGTACTAAAGTACGGGTTTCTTTTTTTATAGTAGTGTGATATGATAAATAAGTAGGAGTCTATTTTGAGGTGTGGTATGTTTGATTTGATTCGGAATATGATAAACTTAATATCGGATTATCAAAAAGAGCATGCTGATGAGCCGGTGACAATCGCGATTGACGGTATGTGCGGTGCAGGGAAGAGTACAGTGGCGCAGATGTTGCATGAACGTCTGGGAGGCAATCTGTTTCATATGGATGACTTCTTTTTACAGCCCGGTCAGAGGACTTCGGAGCGATTGGCAGAGGTAGGCGGCAATGTGGATTATGAGCGCTTTGCCAAGGAAGTAATAGCCAATTTAAACCGTAAGGAAGCATTTTCCTATGGAGTGTATGACTGCAAGAAGCAGTGCATTTCCCGTCAGGTGGATGTGAATCCGGCAATGATTAACATTATAGAGGGAAGCTATTCACTGCATCCGTATTTTGATGAGTATGCCCATATTCTGTTGTTTCTTTCAGTGGCACTACATGAACAGGGGAAACGTTTGCGTGAAAGAAATACGCCGGAGCAGATGGAACGATTTGTTTCAGAATGGATTCCCAAGGAAAATCAGTATTTTGAGAAATTTGATATACGTAATAAGTGTATTTGTTTTGATACCACGAATTGTAATATGGTATCCCCGAAAGGAGAACAAAAGAAGCAAATGGTAGGTTTAATTGTAGCATATAGCAAGAATAGAGCCATTGGGAAGGATGGGCAGATTCCATGGCGTATCAAGGGAGAACAGAAGCGTTTCCGTGAGCTTACCACGGGTAATGTAGTGATTATGGGAAGACGTTCCTATGAAGAAATCGGCAGACCTTTACCCAATCGATACACCATTGTGGTATCCAATACCAAGAAGTTTGAGGCAGAAAATTGTACTACAGTGGGTTCATTAAAGGAAGCACTGGAGATTGCCGATAAAAATAAGAATGTATATATTTCCGGTGGTGCCGGCTTATATAGAGAGGCGATAGATATTGTGGATAAAATGTTTATCACGGAGATAGATGCCGAAATAGAGGGGGATACTTTTTTCCCGGAATTTGAAGAAAAGGATTTCCTAAGAGAAGTAGAGTGTTATGTGGACGGAGAAATCCCTTACACATATGTGACATATACCCGAAAAGAGTGATTTATTGGTGGTTAGCAGTGCTTTTATCCATGGAGGGAAAGGAGGGCACAAATGAAAAGACAATCGATACTGTTAAGAAGAATCGTGATATTAATATTTGTATTTATTATCACGTTATCGGTTATATTGGTACACAGACATATTATGGTTCAGAATATTGAGGAACAGTTGCTGAACAGTATGGATGATGTATCCTATCAAAACAAGGTAGTGATAGAAAAAGAACTGGCAGAGATGCAGACGATTCTGGCCAGTGTGGGTAAGGAAGTAGAAAATCTGTATCCAAAGCTGGAAACTAAGGAAGAGTTGGAAGCGGTCGTTGATTTTTTGCGTCCTTTTGCAGAGATTTACCATTTTAAACGCATGGGCGTGGTAGCACTTGACGGAGAAGCTTTTTGTACGGATGGATATTATGAGAGCATTACAGGTCACGATGTTCTGGTGTTGGGTAGTAAGGGTATCTCCAATATTACCGGTGCCATAGAGGATACCATAGGAGTGAAGGAACAGATTAATGTTCTTTCCATACCCATTTACGACCGTAAGAATCAGGTTATGGCTGTTTTATTTGCAACCGTTCGTACGGAAGAGTTCCGTAAATTGATTAACGTGGAGCCTTTTGAAGGTCTGGGCTATAGTTATATTATTCAAAAAGATGGTACGGTGGTGACTGATTCGGAGCAGTCGCCTATGTATGGAACCACCAATATTTTTGATTCCATGCTGAGTTTTTCGGATAAAAATGCTGAGATGGTGGATACTTTGAAAGCTGCTATGGAAAGTTCTGCTACAGGGCATGGCTTTGCAGAAGCGGAAGGAAAGCGTTACATACATTATGCACCGTTGAACATTGAAAATGTACAGCAGGGCTGGTACTTGTGTACGATAGTCACTTCTCAAATTCTGGAAGACAGAATAGATGAGGTGCTGGATTTGTATGATAAGCTGTTGATGGTGGCCGGACTCATTGTAATTTTTGCCATTGCATACTACGTATATACTTGCGGTAGTGATGAGAAGACCTTACGCACACTGGCATATGTGGATTCCGTGACAGAAGGCGATAATTATGCCTGCTTTATAGAGAAATATGAGGAATTAAAACCGGATAAAGGTTACTTTATTTCCATGGATTTGAATGACTTTAAGCTGGTAAATACCATATGCGGTATCAAAAAGGGAGATGAGACCTTACGTAAGGTATGGCAAGCCATTGAAGAACAACTGGGCGAAGGTGAACTGGCAGCCCGTATGAATGCGGACCATTATGTGTTGTTCCTGAATGAATCCTCAAGGACTGAATTTACGGAAAGAATTCAGCAATTATCGGCGAAAATCGGTGGAATTGCGGGAAATATCGGAGTAATCAGTATTTGGCCCTATTTCGGTATTTATGAATTGCAGAAGGCCGAGGATGCAGAAACCTGTTTCGGATATGCAAATCAGGCGAAGCATCTGGTAAGAGGAAAGCGTAAGCAAAATTATGCATTTTACGAGCGTTCAGATTATGATAAGCTGGTAGCAGAGAAAAAGTTGGTGGATCAGTTTGAAGGTGCTATTGCAAATGGCGAATTTGAGATGTGGTATCAGCCCAAATATAAGAGTAACGACCAAACGGTAGTAGGTGCGGAAGCACTGGTACGTTGGCGTAAGGAAGATGGTACCATGCGTCAGCCATTAGACTTTATTCCTCTGTTTGAACGAAACGGTTTGATTGCTACATTGGATGAGCATGTGTTCAAGACTGTTTGTATGCAACAGAAGAAGTGGGAAAAGGAAGGAAAGCATATATTCCCTATTTCCGTGAATATTTCACGTGCCAGCCTGTATTATGATGATATTATAGATCGTTATAAGAAGATATTGAAAGAATGCGATATTCAGCCGGGCTTGGTGCCGTTAGAGATTACAGAAAGTGCTACGGTGGATAATTCCCAAATCAGAAAACTGGTTGAGCGTTTCCAAGAAATAGGATTCCCCATCCATTTGGATGATTTTGGTAACGGTTATTCCGCTTTGTCTACCTTGAACATGATGCATTTTGATACCTTAAAGCTGGATAAGGGATTGGTTGATTTTATCGGTGACAGCAATGGTGAAAAGCTTTTGGGTTATACCATTAAGCTGGCAAAGAGCATGGGAATGCGTATCACTGCAGAAGGTGTAGAATACAAGAATCAGGTGGAGTTCTTGCAGGATCTGGAATGTGATGAAATCCAGGGCTACTATTTCTCCATGCCTTTACCCTTAGAGAAGTTTGAAGAATTGATTAAGTAATAAAAACACAAAACAGGGCTGTGAGTAGCCCTGTTTTGTGTTTTTATTTTTCTACATAGATGATACCGAAAGCACCTGGGCCTACATGGGCTCCAATGGTAGAGCCTAACTGCAAGCGGGCATCTACGGTATAGCCTTCGGCCGCCAGTTTTTCTTCCAGCTTTTCGGTGTTTTCAGAACCGTAGGCATATACGGTATAAAGAGGAAATACAGGATTTAAATCCTTGCTGTTTAATGTTTTTAGGATAAACTGTAAGGCTTTGTTTTTGCCGATGCATTTGCCGATGACGCTAACTTCGCCTTCCTCAGTGACGGAGATGACGGGCTTTAAGTTGGCCAGTTCACCAATGGTAGCAGCAGCCTTATTTAAGCGTCCGCCACGGTATAAATATTCCAGAGTATCAATACCGGCAGCTACCTTTACCTTGCCCTTGATGTTTTCCAAAGCATCCACAACATCCGGGGCAGATTTGCCCTGTGCAATCAGTTGCAGACCGTAATCTACAATCACACGGGTCATAATGGTAGCGGTCAGGGAGTCCACGATATAAATACCATCATAGTCCACCATATTCTTTGCCAAATGCGCACTCTGACAGGTGCCGCTTAAAGCAGAGGAGAGCAATACACAGATGATTTCTTCACCGTTTTCCTTTGCCTTTTCAAAAATCTCTGCAAAGGCTTGTGGAGAAGGCTGTGAGGTCTTAGGGAAATCCTCGCCGGTGGTCAATAATTCATAGAATTGGTCAGAGGTCAAATCCTCACCGGATAAATAATCTTTCCCATTTAAGCTGATAGTCAATGGTACATGGTATAAATTTTTTTCTTTTACCTCCGCCATGGTAAAGTCAGTAGAGGAATCTACTAATATTCTTATCATAATTTGAGTCCTTTCCGTGTTGAATAATATTATTTGCCAAGATTAAGCTGTTCAGCCACTTCGGAAATTGCATTTAAGATTCTGATAGCATCCCGGGAACGTTCATAGCCAAGTTTACTGATTACTGCATCTAAAATACTCAGGATTTGCTTGTGCTGGGTTTCGTATATATGACATTGCTGCAGATTCATGGTCACATATACCTGACGCTTATCTGTGGTGGAACGTTCTCTGCTGATTAAGTTCTTTTCCTCTAATTGATTCAAAGTACGATTCATCTGGGATTTCAGCATATTGGTCATCTTACACAGGTCCGTAGCCGTGAGCGGTGTAGCTTTTTCACTATGTGCATGTTTGTATAAAATATTACAAATCAGGGATTCGTTATACGTAATTTCAGTAACCAAACGAGGGTTATTCACTGCTATGGATAAACGCAGCCAGGCATCCAGTAAATCTTCATTGATTTTTGTCATAGGTACTCCTTTCATAAAAGTTCATGATTTAAGACTATTTCACAATGTAAATAGTTCACAAAATAAACAGTATAGTAAGTATACTAACACGTATCAAAATATATGTCAATAAAAATATTTGAAATTAAAAATTTTTGAACAACAAAAGACTGAAGAATTCTAAATTAAGAACTCTTCAGTCGATGCTGTTAGAATTAGTCGGTTATACTTTGTTATCCACGGAAGAACATAAGGCAAAATGCCAGTATACTTATGCACATAAAAAAGATTCCAAGTACGATTTCGACGCCTGCCTGGCGGCCTGATTCCCCTTCTTCCTTAAAGCAATGGGGATAATCAGGATTTATGTACAAATCATATTCTTTTCCTAATTCTGCGTTGATATATGCAGTATATAAGTTGCTACAGACTTCATAAAGTTTGTTCTTATAACTAAATGAGAAAACGGGACAATAGAGGTAGTGCTGCTTATAGTGATGTTCGTCATTACGACGCCGCTTTTTAATATCAACACAGTATGCACGAACTAATTCCGTGCAGTTCTTTTCACGTGCAGTTCGTACATAAAAGCTGGTTATTAACGACACTCCAAAAAAGAAAAAAATACTGAGTCCTATATAAGCAAGGAATTCGCCCGGCGCTTCTTTTAAGGATTCACTGCCAAATTGCAGAACAAGACCGGAAATAATAGCCGCAAGTCCCAGATATACAAAAATTAAAAAGGGAGGACTAAAATTATGGTTTCTGATACCGGAATACAAGACCATTAAACCTATCACGAAAAAAATCTGACCAAAAACGGAAATAGTAAGCCAAGGACCGAATTTAATGAGCACAACAAATAGTGCTATAATGGAACCCAAAAACCAAAGAAAGAATAACCCTCCTTTTACGAAATCTAAAGCAGTATATTCATGTTCAATCATATTAATTATCCCCTCTAATAAAAGGGGCGCGGTGAAATCCGGCCCCCCCATTTTAATTTTTACTTGCAAGCCTCCAAAGCCTGTGCTAAGTCTGCGATAATATCGTTTACATTCTCAATACCTACGGAGAAACGTACCAAATCAGGACCAACACCGGCTGCCTTTAATTCTTCGTCATTCATCTGGCGATGAGTAGCAGAAGCGGGATGGAGTACACAGGTACGGGCATCTGCCACGTGGGTAGCAATCATGGCTACCTGTAATTTGCTCATGAACTTTTCAGCTGCGCTGCGGCCACCCTTTACACCGAAGGATACTACACCACAGGTGCCGTTAGGCATGTACTTCTGAGCTAAATCATAGTACTTGTTACTCTTTAAGCCGGGATAATTCACCCATTCGATACACTCGTGAGCTTCTAAGAACTCTGCCACCTTCTGTGCATTTTCGCAGTGGCGGGGCATACGTACATGCAAGGACTCCAGACCTAAATTTAATAAATATGCATTCATAGGAGCCTGGATGGAACCGAAGTCTCTCATAAGCTGAGCAGTAGCCTTGGTAATGAAAGCACCTTCCAGACCGAACTTTTCTGCATATGTAACTCCGTGATAAGAATCATCGGGAGTGGTAAGTCCCGGGAACTTATCAGCATGCGCCATCCAGTCAAACTTACCGGAATCTACGATACAGCCACCTACGGTAGCGTCGTGACCATCCATGTACTTGGTGGTAGAGTGAGTAACAATATCAGCACCCCACTCGAAAGGACGACAGTTAATAGGGGTTGCAAAGGTATTGTCGATAATAAGAGGTACACCATGCTTATGAGCTGCGTTTGCAAACTTTTCGATATCCAAAACAATCAATGCAGGGTTTGCAATGGTTTCACCAAACACTGCCTTGGTGTTAGGCTTGAAAGCAGCGTCCAGTTCTTCTGCGGAGCAGTCCGGATCCACGAAAGTAAATTCAATACCCATTCTCTTCATGGTCACAGAGAATAAATTGAAGGTACCGCCATAGATGGTGGAAGCTGCTACTACATGGTCACCACTGCTGCAAATATTGAAAATAGAATAGAAGTTTGCAGCCTGTCCGGAAGAGGTCAGCATAGCAGCGGTACCGCCTTCCAAAGCGCAAATCTTACCTGCTACGTAATCATTGGTAGGATTCTGAAGACGGGTATAGAAGTAACCGCTTGCTTCTAAGTCAAACAGCTTGCCCATATCTTCACTGGAATCATATTTAAATGTAGTACTCTGTACAATCGGAATCATGCGGGACTCACCATTTTTCGGGGTGTAGCCGGCATGGATGCATTTTGTTTCTTTTTCCATGGTTAAAATCTCCTTTTTGTAAGCATATAATCTATTCTAACATATTTTGGACAGAGTGCAATAAAAAAATAAATTTATAATTTTTGCAAAGCGTGCTTGACAAAATATGCAAAGCGAACTATACTAAAAATGCAAAGCGTGCTTGACAACAAACTTATGAGAGGGAGGAGATTCATTGAAAACAAGAATAGCAGAATTAAGAAAACAGCATAAGCTGTCTCAAGAAGAACTGGCAAATGCAGTAGGGGTGACCAGACAGACCATTACTTCCATAGAAGTGGAGAAGTATATGGCATCATTGCCCTTGGCCTATAAGATTGCCCATTATTTCGGGCTTAGCATTGAAGAAGTATTTGATTTTTCAGAAGTGGAGGAGATGTAAGATGGAAGGATATAAAAAAGAGTTAAAGAAGGAATTGGTTATTTATAGAGTTTTACATATTATTTTCCTGGTGATGTTTGTAGTAGCGATATTTGCGGATAAGAGTAAATTATTTGTTAATTATATGGTATTTACCGGTATGCTTGGAGGGCTTATAGGATTAACTGGCGGACGTTATAGAAGTGCAAAAAAAGCACTTAAGGACGAAGAATCCTTGAAGAAATCGTATGTGGAATCCCATGATGAGAGAAATGTATTGCTGGGTCGCAAAACCTCAGATACAACATTTGCCATTAGTATGTATGGATTTGCAATTGCCGGGATTATTGCCTCTTTCTTTAGTGCTATGGTTGCCATTACATTATTTGTAAGCTTTCTGGTTATATGTGTGGTGCATTTGGCTACATATTGGTATTACAGTAAGAGAATGTAGCTTAAGGATTTTGTGATTCAATTATCTCTTGAGCCGGTTTTACGGTATTCAATCACCACTTTATAGATATGCCTAAAACAAATGCATATAATAAGCCTTAAGAAAAGCGCTTTTCAAATTTATGCAATAGTGAGGAAGAGATTATGTTTGATATGCAAAGAATAGGTAAGAAAATTGTTTCATTAAGAAAGCAAAATAATATGACACAGATGGAACTGGCAGACAGAATGGGAATTAGCTTTCAGGCTGTATCCAATTGGGAGAGAGGCAACAGTATGCCGGATATTTCCAAGCTGCCGGAACTGGCAGAAATTTTTGAGGTTTCGCTGGATGAATTGTTGGGTGAAAAGTCATCCCTTGTGGAGGCCGCTGTGGAAAACAAACTGGAAGAATGCATGAAGAGTGGAGATGCCACAGAGGAAGAAATTAAAGATGTGTTGCCAATCTTAAAGCCCGACCAGATTCAAAATATGGCAGCAAATGCAGATGCCCAAACGATATGTGCATTTTTGCCTTTCTTGGATGAAGATGATGTGGAAGAACTGGCTCGGAAAGCCAAGGAAAACGGACAGCAATTTGCTATATATCTACCGTTTCTGGATGATGAAGTAATAGCAGAGTGGGCTAGAGACGATAAGAAGAATGGAAAGAGTATTGCGGTGTATTTACCCTTTATGGATAAGGATGATGTTGTAGATATGGCGAAAGAAGCATTAAAGAATGGTGAGTTCATATATTGAGGGAGTATGTCATGATGGGGGACATATTTTATTGTATAAAAAGCGATGCGATAATAAGAAGGTCCTTCCTATGTGGAGCTAGAAATTACTTTATAGGCAGAAGTTTTAGTTGAAAAATAGAAATTGTTCTACCTATAAAGCATAGAAATGTGGTATATAGGCAGAAGTTTCGGTGAAAAATCAGGAAAAGTTCTACCTATAGGAGGTTAGAAACAAGTAAATAGGTAGAAGATACTGTGGAAAAGCAAGAGAAGTTCTGCTTATAGAGAAATAGAAAACATCATATAGGTAGAATGGTTAAAAAAATCTCCGGTTTTAGGCAATTAAAGCTTGAAACCGGGGATTTTGTCGGTGACGCCACAAGAAAAGGAATACCTGCTTTGCAGGTGTTTTACTTTTCCTTTGTGGGCGTCATGTTTTTATTTGCAGTAGAAAGCATCAGCTTGATACGATTCAGCTGATTTACTTCGCTGGCGCCGGGATCGTAGTCGATGGCTACGATATTGGACTCCGGATAAGCTTTACGCAGGGATTTGATAACACCCTTGCCTACTACATGGTTGGGTAGGCAGGCGAAAGGTTGTGTACAGACAATGTTGGGTACATTGTCATGAATCAGCTCTATCATTTCACCGGTTAAGAACCAACCTTCACCGGTCTGATTTGCCAGGGATACGATGGGCTCGGCATATTTAGCCACCTTATAAATAGATTCCGGAGCGGTGAAGTGCTTACTCTTTTTGTAAGCCTTCTTGGCAGGTCCCTGTAAAATGTGCTCAATCGCCCAAATACCTAACTTGCTGTTACGGGCAGCTTTCTTTGAAGTGCCCAGATGTTCTGCTTTGTAGATCTGATTGTAGAAGCAATACTGGATAAATCCTACCAACTCGGGAACCACGGCTTCGGCACCTTCTGCTTCCAGCAAATCTACCAGATAGTTATTGCCGGCAGGAGAGAATTTCACCAGAATCTCACCTACGATACCTACACGGGGTTTCTTAATATCTAAAATTTCAATCTTATCAAAATCTTCAATAATCTGCTTACAAAGAGAAGGGAACTTCAGCAGGTTTATCTTCTTGGCAGAAAGATATTCCGTAGCCACCTTCAACCATTTCTGATGACAGGCATTTACACTTCCCTTAGTTGCTTCATAAGGACGCATGCGGTATACGCAACGCATGAAGATATCGCCCAATTGTCCGGCCAGACTGATTCTTAAACCAACATCTGCATTCAGCTTAAAGCCGGGGTTGGTTTCGATACCGCCCAGATTTAAGGAAATAACAGGAATCTGGGACATGCCGGCTTTTTCCAGGGCACGGCGGATAAAGCCGATGTAGTTGGTAGCACGACATCCACCGCCGGTCTGACTGATAATCAATGCAGTCTTATTCAAGTCATATTTGCCGGAAAGCAATGCTTCCATTAGCTGTCCCACTACCAAAAGGGAAGGATAGCAGGCATCATTGTTTACATATTTCAGACCCACATCCACAGAGTGCTTGTTGTCGTTGGAAAGTACTTCAAAGCGATAACCGCAGGCTCTCATGGCAGGCTGTAATAAATCAAAGTGAATAGGCGACATCTGAGGGCAAAGTATGGTGTACTCTTCTCGCATTTCTTCCGTAAATACCACCTTGTTGATGGCACTGGAACGGATTTCACGCTTCTTGGCCGCTTTTTCCTTCACCTTTAAGGCAGAAAGGAGAGAGCGGATACGAATACGGGCAGCACCTAAGTTATTGACCTCGTCAATCTTTAAGCAGGTATAAATCTTGTCGGAGCCGGTTAGAATATCTGCCACCTGGTCGGTGGTAACGGCATCCAGACCGCAACCGAAGGAGTTTAACTGAATCAAATCCACATTTTCCACTGTCTTTACATAGCTGGCCGCTGCATAAAGTCTGGAATGATACATCCACTGGTCGGATACGATTAAAGGTCTCTCGGGACTAGCCAGATGAGAAATACTATCCTCGGTAAGTACGGCAATGTCATAGGAGGTAATCATCTCCGGAATACCATGGTTGATTTCAGGGTCAATGTGGTAAGGACGACCGGCCAGTACGATGCCTCGTTTTCCGGTTTCCTCTAAATATTTCAGAACCTCTTCACCCTTGTCACGCAAATCCTGACGGGCATGTTCCTGTTCTAACCATGCTTTATGTACAGCGGCTTTGATTTCGTCTGCGGGAATCTCCTTAAACTCACGAATGAGTGCATAGGAGATGGTGTCTTCATCACGGAAGGACATGAATGGGTTGCGTAAACGCACCTGTCCGCTGGTGATTTCCTCCACATTGTTCTTTATATTTTCCGAATAGGATGTAACGATGGGACAGTTGTAATGGTTGTTGGCATCTTCAAATTCATTACGCTCATAGAAAAGAGCCGGATAGAAGATGGTATCCACATCATTACGAATCAGCCAGGTTACATGACCGTGTGCCAGCTTGGCAGGGTAACACTCAGACTCACTGGGGATGGACTCAATACCCAGCTCATAAATCTTACGGTTTGAGTTGGGAGAGAGGATGACTCTAAAGCCCAGCTCTGTTAGGAAAGTGTGCCAGAATGGATAGTTTTCGTACATATTTAAGACTCTGGGCACGCCGATAATACCACGGGGAGCCTGGTCCTCGGGCAAAGGTTCATAATCGAAAATACGTTTTAGCTTATATTCAAATAAGTTGGGTACATTGTTTGCGTTCTTCTGACCGCCGATACCACGCTCACAACGGTTGCCGGAGATATACTGGCGGCCGCCGGAGAAACGGTTGATGGTCAAACGGCAGTTATTGGTACAGCCTCGACACTTGGCCATGCTGGTCTCAAACTGCAACTCGTTAATCTTTTCAAAAGAAAGCATGGAGGTCACATAGCCCTCACTGTAGCGCTCTCTGGCAATCAGTGCGGCACCGAAAGCACCCATGATACCAGCGATGTCCGGACGGATGGCTTCACAGTTTGCAATCTTTTCAAAGCTTCGAAGGACTGCATCGTTATAGAAGGTACCACCTTGAACCACGATTTCCTTACCTAATTCAGAGGCATCGGATACCTTGATTACCTTAAACAAAGCATTCTTAATAACAGAGTAAGCCAGACCTGCGGAAATATCGGAAACCTCCGCGCCTTCCTTTTGGGCCTGCTTTACCTTAGAGTTCATAAATACGGTACAGCGGGTACCCAAATCAATGGGATGCTTGGCAAAAAGAGCTGCTGCCGCAAAATCCTGCACCTGGAAATTCAGGGATTTGGCAAAGGTCTCAATAAAGGACCCGCAGCCGGAGGAGCAGGCTTCGTTCAGCTGTACACTGTCTACTGTCTGGTTCTTGATTTTGATACATTTCATATCCTGTCCGCCGATGTCCAGGATACAGTCTACCTTAGGATTAAAGAAGGCTGCTGCATAATAATGGGCAACGGTTTCCACTTCGCCGTCGTCCAAAAGGAAAGCGGCCTTCATTAAAGCTTCACCGTAACCGGTGGAGCAGGAACGGACAATTTTTACACCTTCCGGAAGAAGGCTGTATATTTTCTTGATGGCGCTGATGGCTGTAAGCAGCGGGCTGCCATCGTTATTGCTATAGAAAGAGTACAGAAGGGAACCGTCTTCCCCTACCAAAGCCACCTTGGTGGTGGTTGAGCCGGCGTCAATACCCAGATAAGCATTGCCCTGGTACTGGGAAAGAATACCGGTGGTTACCTTGTGTGCCGCATGACGTGCTACGAAAGCATCATATTCTTCCTGGGAAGCAAAGAGAGGTTCCATACGCTCTACCTCAAACTCCATCTTAATATCGGAGGAGAGTTTGCCTACCATTTCTTCCAAAGTATATTTTACATCCTCTTTTGCATTCAGGGCAGAGCCTATGGCTGCAAAGAGGTGGGAATTATCTGTGTCAATAATATGTTCGTCGTCTAATTTCAGAGTACGGATAAATGCGGCCTTTAACTGGTCTAAGAAATGTAAGGGACCGCCTAAAAATGCCACATGTCCGCGAATGGGTTTACCACAGGCCAAACCGCTGATGGTCTGGTTCACCACTGCCTGAAAGATGGAAGCGGATAAATCTTCTTTGGTAGCACCATCGTTGATGAGAGGTTGGATATCAGTTTTGGCAAATACACCGCAACGTGCAGCAATGGTGTATAAGGATTGGTAATTCTTGGCATACTCATTAAGACCGGAAGCATCTGTCTGAATCAGGGAAGCCATCTGGTCAATGAAGGAACCGGTACCGCCTGCGCAGATACCGTTCATACGCTGTTCCACATTGCCGCCTTCAAAATAAATAATCTTTGCATCCTCACCACCCAATTCAATGGCTACATCTGTTTGGGGAGCCAATTCCTGTAAAGAAGTGGCAACCGCAATTACTTCCTGTGTAAAGGGTACACCCAGGTGATTTGCCAAGGTTAAACCGCCGGAACCGGTAATCATGGGACAAAGGGTAATATTTCCTAATTCTTTATATGCTTTTTGGAGAAGAGAGCTTAAAGTCTCCCGGATATTGGCAAAATGTCTTTCGTAATCCGAAAAGAGAATGGTATGGGCTTCATCCAAAATGGCTATTTTAACGGTTGTGGAACCGATATCAATACCCAGAGTATATATGGAATTTGTTGTTACATCATTGGTTTTTTCTGTGTTCATTTATGGTAATCCTTTCTGAAATAAGGGCATATCCAAGATTGACAATTTTGGACATACAAAAAAATTATACGACAGAGTTACAAAAAAAGCAAGAAAGGTAAAGATATCTTAGGCATGAAATTTTTGTAAAGATTCTATCAATTTTTATGAAAATCCCACAAGATTAGTTTACTTCTGGGAATAGTAATGGTATATTTATTGCATTAGGTAATGAAAGGCTTGGTTATTTATATGAGTAATTTTGAGAAAAAATACGGCAAGTATGCCTTAAAGAATTTGCCCTTAATGTTGATAATGTGCTATGCGGTGGGATATCTGGTGCAGTTGATTAATCCGGATTTTTTAATGTTTTTAACATTAAATCCCTATGAAATATTGCACGGACAGGTTTGGAGATTGTTTACCTGGATTATCGTACCGCCAAGCAGTTTGGATATTTTTACCTTGATTATGTTGTATTTTTATTATTCCGTGGGGAATGCACTGGAGCATACTTGGGGAACTTATCGGTTTAATGTTTATATTTTCATGGGATTGTTCCTTACGATTTTGGCCAGCTTTGCAGCTATGGGACTGGGATATTTGTTTTATGGAGATGCTTTGGCAAATCAGGAATTGGCAAGAGCGGCATTTCAGATGGCCAGTGGATTTTTCAGTACTTATTACATTAATATGTCTATTTTACTGGCGTTTGCGGCTACCTTCCCCAGAGCACAGATTTTGCTTATGTTGATTATTCCGGTGCAGATGAAGTGGATGGGTATCGCTTATGCCGTGTTGCTGGTGTTACAGTTGGTGTCCGGCACCGGAGATGCTTTCTGGGATATTTTCTACCGTACGGCTATTCTTGTATCTCTTCTGAATTTCCTGATTTTCTGGCTGATGAGCAGGAATAAGATACACATGACACCCAAGCAGATGAGGCATCGTCAGGAGTTTAAGCGGGAAGTAAAAGTAAATTCTAAGATTACCAAGCATAAATGTGCCATCTGCGGCAAGACCGATGAGATGGAAGGGGTGGAATTCCGCTTCTGTTCAAAATGTAACGGTAACTACGAATATTGTCAGGACCATTTGTTTACCCATGAGCATGTAAAATAAATCGCAACGAGGATTAGAATCTATGAATAAAGAATTATTATTTGCCCAAACATTGGAAAAGGTGAGAAACTTAGCCAAAGAACAGGGAAACTGTGTCAGCGAGGAGCAGGTGAAGGAAGCCTTTGAAACCCTTGATTTAAATAATGAACAGCTGCAGATGGTTTTTGATTATCTGGTAAAGCATAAAGTGGGAATCGGTCAGCCGGTAAATATGGATGATTATCTGACGGATGAGGAGAGAAATTATCTGCAGGATTATCTGGATGAGCTGGAAGCATTGCCGAAGGTAAGCGAAGGTGAAAAAGAAGCGATTACCATTTCTGCCATGGCAGGAGATATCAGTGCTCAGAATCGGTTGACGGAAATCTATCTGCCGGATGTGGTGGAGATAGCCAAGATTTATACCGGTCAGGGCGTGCTTTTGGAGGATTTAATCGGAGAAGGCAATGTGGCATTAGCCATGGGGACCACTATGCTGGGATGTCTGGAAAAGCCTGCAGAAGCCCAGGGCATGCTGGCGAAAATGATGATGGATGCCATGGAAGATTATATCGCAGAGAATGCCTCCAATGAAAAGGCAGACCTGAAGGTAGTGCAGAAGGTAAATAAAGTAATGGAAGCTGCTAAAGAGCTGGCGGAAGAGTTTCGCAGAAAAGTCACTGTGGAGGAGCTGGCAGCAGAAACAAAAATGAGTCAGAGTGCAATCAGAGAGGCCATTAAATTCAGTGGCAACAATATAGAATATATCGAGGAAGAAGAATAAACAAATGATGAAGCAGCAATATGAAGATTACAAATATACCATGATGGATACTGGGTTTCTTTATATCGGTAGTAAGTACACCTATCAGGAGGTATTGGAAAATGAGGCGATTCCTTTTAAGTTCCGAACCATTGTGGAACGCTATCTGGTACCGGAGATTGGTGCAGAAACCACGCTGGAAAGCGATTTGTATCATATGAAGGAAAAGGATTTTACCTGCAGAACGTATTTACAGCTGAAAGCAAAGGTGAAGGTGAATTGTCTGGAGACGAAAAAAGGGCTGTTTGGATTAGGTAAGCCGAAAAGAGTTTATACCACCAAGATGATACCTTTGGCAGAGTTTGCCAAGCTTTCGGTAGCAGAAAAGGAACGGGATGGTATATTTATTCAGGAGTTGGCAGTTTCTAAGCTGGCATTGATGACATTTTCAGTATAGTGAAAGGAAGCGTAGAGCATATGAAAACAATAGAGAGCTTATCCACCTATGAATTGGTGGAAAAGAAAACATTGGAGGATTTGAAATCCGAAGGTTATATTCTGAGACACAAAAAGTCGGGTGCCAGAATTGCCCTGATTTCCAATGATGATGAAAACAAGGTGTTTTATATCGGATTCCGTACACCGCCTAAGGACTCTACCGGTGTGGCACATATTTTGGAGCATTCCGTACTTTGCGGTTCCAAAGAGTTCCCCATTAAGGATCCTTTTGTGGAATTGGTGAAGGGGTCATTGAATACCTTTTTGAATGCCATGACCTATCCGGACAAGACCGTATACCCGGTGGCCAGCTGCAATGATAAGGATTTTCAGAATCTGATGCATGTATATCTGGATGCGGTATTTTACCCGAATATCTATAAGACGGACAAGATATTTAAGCAGGAAGGCTGGCATTTTGATTTGCAGAGCCCGGGAGATGAATTGACCATCAATGGTGTGGTTTATAATGAAATGAAGGGAGCTTTTTCGTCTCCCGATGATGTGATGTATAGAGCCCAGATGGAAGGTCTGTATCCGGATACCACCTATGGTGTGGAGTCCGGTGGTGACCCGGAGGTGATACCCGAGCTGACCTATGAGAATTTCCTGGCATTCCATCAAAAATTCTATCATCCGGCCAATTCCTATATTTACCTCTATGGTGATATGGATATGGTGGAAAAACTGGAATTCATGGATGAAAAGTATCTGTCCCATTTTGAGGAAATACAGGTGGACAGTGAGATTGCTTTGCAGAAGCCTTTTGAGGGTGAGAGCAGAGTATTCATAAAAGAGTACCCCATCAGCGAAAGCGAAAAGGAAGAGGAAAGTGCTTATTTGAGCTGGAATGTGTCCATAGCAGACAGCTTGGATAAGGAACTTTATGTGGCATTCCAGATTGTGGATTATGCCCTTTGTTCCGCACCGGGAGCACCCTTGAAGCAGGCCCTGGTGGACAAAAAGGTGGGCAAGGATGTATACAGCTTGTATGAAAGCACACTGCGTCAGCCGTATTTCAGTGTTGTGGCTAAGGATACCTCTTTAGAGAAGCAGTCTGTATTTTTGGAAACCATCGAAGAAGTGGTTAAGAACATTGTAAAGAACGGTTTTGATGAAAAGGCATTAATGGCCGGTATCAATTATTATGAGTTTAAGTATCGCGAGGCAGATTTCGGTTCTTATCCTAAGGGACTGATGTACGGTTTGCAGTCCTTGGACAGCTGGCTGTATGATGAAAAGCAACCCTTCCTGCATATAGAAGCCAATGAAACCTTTGCTGTTTTAAGGAAAAAAGCAAAGGAAGGCTATTTTGAGGAACTTTTACAGAAGTATTTACTGGGCAATCCGCACAAGGCAGTGGTGATTTTGAAGCCTAAGAAAGGACTTGCGGAAGAAAATGATGCCAAGCTTGCGGCATGGCTGGCTGAGAAAAAAGCTTCTTTCACAGCGGATGAAATTGTTAAGATTGTGGAAGAAACCAAGGCCTTGGAGGAATATCAGGAAGCAGAAGACAGTAAGGAAGATTTGGCGAAGATTCCCTTACTTGCCAGAGAAGATATCGGCAAGGAAGCCCGTAAGATTGTAAATGAAGAGTGTGCAATCGGTGATGTACCGGTGTTAAAGCATGAGGTATTTACCAACGGTATTGCGTATCTTCGTATGATTTTTGAATGCAAGGAGATTCCGGCGGATTTATTGCCCTATCTTGGAATTTTCAAGGGCTGCCTGGGGCTTTTAAACACTGAGAATTATTCCTACGGCGACCTGTTCAACGAAATCAATATTGTGACCGGTGGTATGTCTGCCGTAAACAATTGCTACAGCAATATTGACGATTTAAATCAGTACAGACTGACATTGGAAATCAAGACCAAGGTGCTTTATGACAATATATCAAAGGCCATCGAGCTGATGAGAGAGGTACTTATGACCTCTGATTTTACCGATGCCAAGCGTTTGCAGGAGATTATAGCGGAAGGCAGAAGCCGTACCCAGAGTCAGATGATGAGTGCGGGTCACAGCGTGGCAGTAAACCGTGCCCTTTCCTACGGCAGTGCATCTGCCGAACTCAGCGAAGTAACATCCGGTGTGCCCTTCTTTAGACTGGTTACGGATTTGGACGACCGGTTTGAGGAGTATAAGGAAGCATTGATTGACAAGCTACAGAGACTTGCAAAGGTGATTTTGCGCAAGGAAAACCTTATGGTAGACTTTGTGGGAACAGCAGAAGGTTATGAGAAACTGGCAGAGCCTGTGAACGGCTTTGCAGAAGCACTGTATACCGGTCCTGTAGAAAAGGGGAATTATATACCGGTAGTCAGCCGTAAGAACGAAGGATACATGACCTCCGGACAGGTACAGTATGTTTGCCGTGCCGGCAATTTCCGCAGAAAAGGTCTGCCTTACACAGGTGCCCTGCGTATCCTGAAGGTAATGATGGGTTATGAATACCTTTGGACCAATGTACGTGTCAAAGGCGGAGCATATGGATGCATGTGTGGCTTCGGTAAATCCGGCGAAAGCTATTTTGTATCCTACAGAGACCCCAATTTGGGCAAGACCATTGATATTTATGAAAAAGCAGCAGAAAACATTGCAGCCTTTGAAGCGGACGAACGTACCATGACCCAGTATATCATCGGTGCTATCAGCGATTTGGATACCCCCATGAATCCGGCGGCGGTAGGTCTGTTTTCCTTAAGTGCATATATGTCCGGCCTGAGCCAGGAAGTACTGCAGAAGGAACGTGATGAAATGCTGGTGACCACAGCGGAGGATGTGAGAGCACTTGCCGCATATATTGAAGCTTTTATGTCAGAGGAGTTCCTTTGCGTAGTGGGAAATACCGAGAAAATCAAGGCAGAAACTGATTTGTTTATGCATACGGAGAATTTGTTCTAAGACACTAAAGCTAGTGGGGGAAGGGTATGAAACGAAGAGTTCTTTTGATGTTGGCTTCAATCATGTTGTTATCGGCTTGCGGAACAAGAACGTTTAACCATGAAGATGCTGAGTCGAGTAAGCCTTCTGATATTGTCGAGAATTCAAATATTAGTGAGAATTCGGCTTCCGATGAAAAAGCAGAGATAAAAATATATACGTCAGAGGATATTTATTTATACAGTTATAACTCGGGATATATTGAGAATGATGACAGGTTTAGTAACGTGGTAATCGAGAACGAGGAACAGCTTGCCTATACAACGGAGCGTTCCAATATTTTACCTTCTGAAGAAATGCTGAAAAATTATCCTCTTACGGAATATACCTATGTGATAGAGTATGATGAATTCTCTCATGAAGTCTATTTATGGAAAGCCGAAAGCTTGTGTATTGGTGAGGAGTGCATGTATTTTAAAATGACGGATGACAGTTCCGAAGAGGGCGAGTCATGTGTTATGGATGGTTTTTTGCACATGGCAGCAGTGCCTAAGAGTTATATAGGAGATAGAAAATATAGTGACTGGCTTTATCCGAACCGGGATGATATGTATCAGAATGAGGACTACTATGCAGGATGTTGGTTAGGATTTTCAGATAGAATGGTATTAAGTGATGTTTATGGCGATGCTTGCTATTTGATACGTAATGAGGAGGAGTTTGCACGTTTTTTGTCAATGCCGGAAGCAGTGGGAGAAGAAGGTTTGGATAGTCTCTTTTTTGTAAATTTATATTTTGATAAAGAACCTGATTTTTCTGAAATGGCTTTATTGGTTCGGTTTTTTCCCGGATATGGTTCCGGGTACAGATATGTGGATGAAGCAATACGTATAGAAGGCAATCAGATTATTATGGATACACAGATAATTGATGATATTACAAAACGTGAAAATATAGACAAGGTTTGTGTGTTTTATGCACATATTCCCAAGGAATATTTAATAGAAGAAAGTTATGAAGGGTGGATTACACCTTGATTAACATAAAATAACAAGTTAAGCCGCGAAAGCGGCAGAAAGAGGAAGAATGAGCGAGAATCCTTCATACAAGGCAGGTTTTGCCACTTTAATCGGACGCCCTAATGTGGGAAAGTCCACTTTGATGAATCATTTAATCGGACAGAAGATTGCGATAACAAGCAATAAGCCCCAGACCACCCGTAACCGTATCCAGACGGTTTATACCTCTGATGAGGGACAGATTGTTTTTCTGGATACCCCCGGTATTCATAAGGCGAAAAATAAATTAGGTAACTACATGGTAGGCGTGGCACAGCGAACCTTATCCGAGGTGGATGTGGTACTGTGGCTGGTGGAGCCTACCAACTATATCGGTGCCGGTGAACAGTATATTATTGAACAGCTGAAAAAGGTGAAAACACCTGTGATTCTGGTTATCAATAAGATTGACACGGTGAAGAAGGAAGAGATACTTACCTTTATTGACACCTATCGGAAGGAACTGGATTTTGCGGAAATCGTACCGGTTTCTGCATTGAAGGGAGATAATACGGATACCTTATTGCAGTGTATTATGAAGTATCTGCCCTACGGTCCCGCATTCTATGATGAGGATACCATTACAGACCAGCCCATGCGCCAGATTGTATCCGAACTCATACGTGAAAAGGCACTCCGTTGCCTGGATGAAGAAATTCCCCATGGTGTGGCAGTGAGTATCGAAAGCATGAAGTATCGAAAGCATATCTGTGATATTGAAGCTACCATTGTATGCGAGAGAGATTCTCATAAGGGGATTATCATCGGAAAGGGTGGCAGTATGCTGAAGAAAATCGGATCCACAGCCAGACCGGATATTGAGGATTTGCTGGAGATGCAAGTGAATTTGCAGCTTTGGGTGAAGGTGAAGAAGGACTGGAGAGACAGCGATTTTCTGCTGAAAAACTTTGGTTACAATCCACAGGACCTAAAGAGCTGATAAGAAACTACATAAATATGGAAGAATAGAAAACATTCATTTCGCCAACCCTATTAAGGAACAAACGAAAAGGGGGATGACGAAATGAAAGAAACCATACAGAGAAAAGAACGGGATTCCTGGGAGCGATTTCTACAGTCAGGAAAAGTAGAAGATTATTTAAGTTACGTATCCTGCATGAATAGTGATATGCAGGGAGTTGCAGACAGAAACCACCCGGAAGGAGACGGTTCCCATGCAGGATTTTATACAGGTGACAGGTATCATATTGAAACAGACGCCTATCGGTGAGTATGATAGGCGTATCTGTTTGTTAACAAAAGAAAAAGGAAAGATTTCGGCCTTTGTGCGAGGCTCCCGAAAGCCGGGAAGCAGACTCAGCAGTGCTACCAATCCTTTTTCTTTTGGTGTGTTTAAGCTTCACGAAGGCAAAAGTGCCTACAATGTACTGGAGGCGGACATTCAGAATTATTTTGAAGACCTAAGAACCGATTACATAGGTGCTTATTACGGCATGTATTTTGCGGAAATAGCGGATTATTATACCAGGGAAAACAGTGACGAAGTACAGATGCTGAAGTTGCTTTATCAGTCCTTGAGGGCTTTAAGTGTTCCTTCTTTGACGAGGGAGCTGGTGCGGTTTATCTTTGAGATAAAGAGTATCGTCATTAATGGCGAGTTCCCCGGTGTACCGGAAGGTTGGGAGATAGAACCGTCTACAGAGTATGCCCTGCAGTATATCGTAAATTCTACCATTGAAAAGCTGTATACCTTTACCGTATCGGAAAGTGTACAGGCTCAATTGGAAGTTTTGGCGGACCATTATCGCCATAAGATAATGGATAGAGAATTTAAAAGTTTGGAAATATTGAAAACTCTGTGTTGAAAAAAGTGAAATAGTTCGGTATAATGGATTGAACTTTGTTTAATAGTTACGATAAATTGAAAATAGAAATGAGGAACAGCATGGGAAAGAAGAAAGCAATAGGTTTGATGATGGTGCTTTTGCTCAGTACGCTGTTATTTACCGGTTGTTCAAAGGAAACGGTATATGTACCGGTGACAGAGAATACCATAGAAGTGACTGAGGAAGGAAGGCTTATCGGTTATATTGTGGAGCCTTTCGAAAAAGAGTACTATGATATCACAGAATTAGAAACCATGGTTCGAAGCGAGATTGATGAGTACAATAGTGCGAAGCAGGATTTGGTTACGGAAGCCGGCCGGGTGCCCATCCTTGTGGAAAAAGTGATGATGGCTGAGGACGGAAGCAAAAATGCAGTTGTAGCACTGAATTTCCAGAATGCAGCGGTTTGTGCGGATTATACGGGACGAGAGATATTCCTTGGAACCGTAGCGGAAGCGAAAACTGCCGGATATGAGTTGGAAAACAAACTGACCTCAGTAAAAGGTGGCGAAGCTTTGGCCGGAGAGCAGATACAGAAAGAGGAGGGCAAGCAAATCCTGATTCTGGAGGATGCCGTGAGCGTAAGAGTCACCGGAAAGGTACAATATTTAAGTGCCAATGCGAAGAAAACAGCAGAAGGCTTTGTGAATTGTACCGCTGATGAAGAACTAAAATATATTATATATAAATAAAGAGGAGAAACGATAATGGAAAAGACAATGGAGAAAATTGTAGCTCTGGCAAAGGCAAGAGGATTCGTATATCCCGGTTCCGAAATCTACGGAGGCCTTGCAAATACATGGGATTACGGTAATCTTGGTGTAGAATTAAAGAACAATGTAAAGAAGGCATGGTGGCAGAAATTCGTACAGGAAAATCCTTACAACGTAGGTGTGGACTGTGCGATTCTGATGAACCCTCAAACCTGGGTGGCTTCCGGTCACTTAGGCGGATTCTCAGATCCTTTGATGGACTGTAAGGAATGTCACGAGCGTTTCCGTGCAGATAAGTTGATTGAAGATTATTGTGCAGAAAACGGTATTACTCTGGAAGAAAGCGTTGACGCTTGGAGTAATGAACAGATGAAGAACTTTGTAGAAGAGAAGAATATTGCCTGCCCTACTTGCGGTAAACACAATTTCACCGATATCCGTCAGTTTAACCTGATGTTCAAGACCTTCCAGGGTGTAACAGAAGATGCTAAGAACACCGTATATTTGAGACCTGAAACTGCACAGGGTATTTTCGTAAACTTTAAGAATGTACAGAGAACTTCCCGTAAGAAAGTGCCTTTCGGTATTGCACAGATCGGTAAGTCTTTCCGTAATGAGATTACTCCCGGTAACTTCACTTTCCGTACCAGAGAGTTTGAACAGATGGAATTGGAATTCTTCTGTGAACCCGGTACCGATTTGGAATGGTTCCAGTACTGGAGAGGCTTCTGCCGAGACTGGTTACTTTCTCTCGGTATGAAGGAAGAAGAGTTGAGACTTCGTGATCACAGCCCTGAAGAATTGAGCTTCTACAGCAAGGCTACCACTGACTTCGAGTTCTTATTCCCCTTCGGCTGGGGCGAACTTTGGGGTATTGCTGACAGAACCGATTATGACCTGACACAGCATCAGAATGTTTCCGGTGAAGATATGTCTTACTTCGATGACGAGAAGAAGGAAAAGTATGTTCCTTATGTTGTTGAGCCTTCACTTGGTGCAGACCGTGTAGTATTGGCATTCCTTTGTGCAGCATATGATGAAGAGGAATTAGAAGGCGGCGATATGCGTACCGTACTTCACTTCCATCCTGCATTGGCACCTGTAAAGATTGGTGTATTACCTCTTTCCAAGAAGTTAAACGAAGGTGCAGAAAAGGTATATGCTCAGTTATGCAAGAAGTACAACTGTGAATTTGACGATAGAGGAAATATCGGTAAGAGATATCGTCGTCAGGATGAAATCGGTACTCCTTTCTGCGTTACCTATGATTTCGAGTCTGAGACAGACGGTTGCGTAACCGTACGTTTCCGTGATTCCATGGAGCAGGAAAGAGTGGCAATTGCTGATTTGGATGCTTATTTTGCAGATAAGTTTACCTTTTAAGCAGTAAGGTCTATTTAAAGAATAATAAGGTGAAAGGGAGCAGAAATACGCTGCTCCTTTTCGTGATATATAGCGTTAGGATAAAGGGGAATAAAGAATGAACAAAACTGAGATTTTCCAAGTGTTGGGGATAGAAGAAACAAAGGATGAGAACCTGATTAAGAAGGCATATCGTGAGAAATTGGCAGTAACCAATCCGGAGGACAATCCGGAAGGTTTTAAGCGACTGCGAAATGCCTATGAAGAAGCCTGTAATCTGGCACAGGAGCCGGAGCAGGAAGTGGTGGAAGAGGAGAGAGACGAAACCCCTTCCGGACTTTGGGTGGAAAAAATTGCGGCAGTTTATGCCAATATGGACAAGCGCAGAAACATTGCCTGTTGGGAGGAACTTTTTGAAGAGGATGTATTGTTGGATCTGGCAGAGGAGGAGAATTGCACCCATAAGCTTCTTCGTTTCCTGATGGAGCATTTTAAGCTTCCCACTGCTGCGTGGAAGCTGATTCAGGAGAAGTTGCATATTGTAGAAAATAACGGCCGTTTTCGTGAGTTTTTCCCTGCGGACTTTATGAACTATGTGGTGAATCGCTGCCGCCAGGGGGAGGACTTTGAGTTCGACCAGTTTGAAGGGGCGCCGGATGCGGATTATGATTTGTTTATCCAGTACAGCGACCGTTGTTGGGAAGCACTTGCTGCAAAACAGCTGGAGCAGGCGGAAGAACTCATAAAGAATGCGGATGATTTAGATATTCGTCATCCGGTTATGGAGATTAATCGTGCCAGACTTTGGGAGGAACAGGGCAAGACAGAGGAAGCCTTGGAGTGGCTGAAAAAGCTGTATCAAGAGTATGAATCGGACCTGATGGTATCCTTCCATACAGCGGAGGCTTTTTGGCGGGCAGAGAAGAAGGAAGAGTCAGCGGAAATCTACAAGAAGCTGAAGGAATCCAATAAAAAACATTATATGGCAAACAGACGCCTTACGGAATGGTATTATGAACAGAAGTACTTTAAGGATGCCAAGAAATGTGCCGAAGAGGTGTTGACTCTGGGCGGAGAAGATGAGATGCGAGAGCTTCTGACCCGCATTAATGAGGAATTAGAAAAGGAATTAGTAAAAAAATATGCAGAAACTCCGGATGCAGAGAGTGGACTGGAGCTGGGCTGGTGCCTTTTACAGGACAGCAGATACTGTGAGGGTATTCAGCATGCTTTGGATATGGAGTCACTGATTACCGAGGAAAAGGATGCAGAATACAAAGGTCTTTTGACAAAGCTTTATGTGGAAAGTGCAGAATATGTAAAAGCACTGGAAATGGCAGAGATTTGGGAGAAGGCACTTGAGAAAAAAATAGCTTCTTACTCTGAGGATGAAAAAGAAGAGGAGAAGAAAAAGGATAAGGACCGTGTCAGACAGTCCTATAGTATCCGGGCTTATTGCTACGGAAGACTGGGCTTTAAGGATGCGGAGAATTTCAAAAAAGCAATCGAATATATTGAGATTGTGGAAGAACTGTCAAACGAAGAACGACCGGATTATAATATCAAGCTGGAAAAAGCACAGATTTATCTGGACATGGAAGAATATGAGAAGAGTTTGGAAGTGTCCATGGAGTTGATTGAGAAGTACCAGATTTTTGCAGCCTATGCCAGTGCACAGAAGGCTTACAACCGTATGTGGGATGCACAGGGAGTGATAAATTGCGGTTATGAATGTATCCGTCATTTTCCGGATTATCCCAAGGCTTATGAACGGATTGCCAAGGTGTATCTGGACTTTGAACAGAAGGAAGATTTAAAGAATATTTTGGAGCAGGCTAAAAAGGCGGATGTTAAGAGTCCTTACCTGGAGGCTTACGAGTATCTGTTGGAGCATGAAAAGCTGGATTCTGACAAGGTGGATGCAATGCTGGAGGACTATCGGGCAAACTACCTGGAGAAGGTGGGAGAAGGAGACAAGTCTCTTTATGAGCCGGGCCTCAAGCTGATCAACGAATGCCTGTATTCTTATCCGGGACCCTATATGTTTGTAGAACGTGCATTACTTCACAGAGATGCCTGCGAGTATGAGAAGGCCATTGAAGATTATGAAAATGCACTGGCAGATGAGCCGGGCAATCCCTATGCCTATAACGGCCTTTCCTTTGTTTACAAGCTACAGATGGAGTATGAGAAGGCGCTTGTTTGCATAAAGAAAGCAATTCTCTATTTTGATAAGGAATATGCAAGAGCTTACTGCGATATGGCGGACATGTATACTTTGCTGGGACTGCCTAAGATGGCGGTGGAAGCGTATGAAAAAGCATTGGAGGTAGGCGGAGAAGAAATACAGCAGAACCGCTACTATGTACGAAGATACGCACACAGCCTGGTAAGGGCAGGAAGAGTGGAAGATGCCCTGAAAGCTTTGCCGGCGGCATATACCGATCCTTTTGCAAGATATGAGCAGGAAGTGGAAATTTACCACAAGTTGGCAGACAAAGAAAATGCCGAGAGGGTTTTGAAGCAGTGGTATCAGGAGTTGTTTACCATAGAGAATGCAGCTAAGGTTGCGGAGAAGAAGGAATATTACGATAGTTTGGCATGGACCGAAATGGTTTGCGGTGATGCAGGTAAAGGCATTGAGTCCTTTGAAAAGGAGATTGAACTGAAGCTGTTAATGGACCCCAATGCGGACTGCTCCGGTACTTATTGCGACCTGATATTCTCGGCAGCACTTGCCGGCAATGATGAAGTGGCCATGAAATATGCTAAGAAGCTGATTGATTTCCGTGAGGCAAAGCGGAAAGAGGGCGTAAATCTTCATTATGAGATGGATAAAATCGAACTGGAAGTCCAATTTGTTGAGAAGTACTTCACTGCCACTGCAGAAGAGTTGGATGAACTTTTGGCAAAGAATGATAAGACCAATATCTGTTATTTCTGTACGGAGCCTGCCTGTAAGGAAGTGGAGGCTATGAAGGTGCTTCATTTGCTTCGTATGGGTAAACAAAAGGAAGCCTTTGCATGGGTGGAGAAAATCCTGAAAAAGAACCCCTGTGATGAATGGATGCACACCATTAAGAATGTCTGCAAGGATGGTATAAAGGTGGTTCCTTACTCTGAGAACGGACAAAAGTCAGATGTACTTCAGGGTGGCGAGAAAGCTATTGAAGCATACTTTGGCAAAGCGAAGGATAAAGTAGTAAAAGAAGAAAAGAAGGAAGGGCTTGTAAAAAAGCTTTTTTCCGGTATTTTCAAAGGATAAATTTGAGGAAGAAACATGATAGTAGGAATTGATTTAGGTACAACAAACAGCCTGATTGCCTGCTTTACGGAGGAGGGACCGAAGATTATACCCAATCGATTGGGCAAGAATCTGACTCCTTCCGTGGTAAGTGTGGACGAGGAAGGCAATGTATATGTGGGAGAAACGGCGAAGGAACGAATGAGCCTGTATCCCGACAGTGTGGCCCAGACCTTTAAAAGAAGTATGGGTACGGAAAGAGAATATATTTTAAGTGGTAAGAAGTTTAAGCCGGAGGAACTTTCCAGTATGGTAATCCGAGCTTTGAAAGAGGATGCGGAAAGCTATCTGGGAGAGGAAATCACGGAAGCGGTCATCAGTGTGCCTGCGTATTTTGATGATAAGAGACGTAAGGCCACCAAGCGTGCCGGAGAATTGGCGGGCTTAAAGGTGGAGCGTATGATTTCCGAGCCTACCGCGGCAGCAGTGGCATACGGCTTGTATGATAAGACCAAGGATACCAGATTTTTGGTATTTGACCTGGGTGGCGGTACCTTTGACGTATCCGTACTGGAGCTGTACCACAATATTTTAGAGGTTAGAGCCGTGGCCGGAGATAATTATCTGGGCGGAGAAGATTTCACCGCAGTGATGGCCAAGCTGTTTTTGCAAAAGACCAAGCTGCAGATGCACAATCTGTCTGAAAAGGAACAGGTACGTTTACAGAGACAGGCGGAAAAGGCCAAGAGAGCCATAAATGATACGGACAAGGTAAAGATGAGCCTCCTCCTGGGAGAAGAAACCAAGGAAGCGGAAATTACATATAGGGAATATGAAGAGGCTTGTAATGAGCTTCTGATGAAGATTCGTGAGCCTGTAAAAAGGAGCCTGGCGGATGCGGGACTGAAGTTAACAGATATTGATGAAGTAATCTTAATTGGCGGTGCTACCAGACTTAATATTGTGAGAGATTTCCTGATTCGTCTGTTCCGTAAGTTCCCGGATACCAAGCTGAATCCGGATGAGACCGTAGCCTTGGGTGCAGCCATTCAGGCGGCCATGAAGGAACGTAGGGAAGAGGTGAAGGAAGTAATTCTTACGGATGTTTGTTCCTTTACCCTGGGTACGGAAGTGGTAGTAGAGTACGAGGAAGGCAAATTTGAGGATGGCAGATTCTGCCCTATTATCGAGAGAAATACCGTGATTCCTGCCAGTCATACAGAGCGTTTGTATACAGTGCGTGACAATCAGGACAAGATTCGGGTTCGCGTCCTGCAGGGAGAAAGCAGATTTGCAAGAAACAATCTCTATCTTGGTGAGCTGGAGGTGGATATTCCGAAATCACCGAAAGGTAGGGAGTCTGTGGATGTAACTTATACCTACGATATTAACTCCCTTTTGGAGGTAGAGGTAAAAGTGGTTTCCACGGGAGTGAGCAAAAAGCTGATTATCAAGGGCGCTGACAATCAGATGAGTGAGGAAGAGATTAAGAAGCGTATGGAGGAGCTGGCCTATCTGAAAATCCAGCCCAGAGACTATGAGGAGAATCGTCTGGCACTCCTTCGTGCGGAGCGTGTATACGAGGAATCACTGGGAGCAAGACGTAAAAATCTGGATCACTATCTGACAGCCTTTGAGGCGGCACTGAACAAGGGGGACCACGAAGAAATCCGCAGAACCAGGGAAGAGTTAAATGACTTTTTGGAGGAAGAAGAGGACGAGTAGTTCCGGAATGGTAAGAATTATTGACAAGAAGCCATTTAACCACTATAATTATGATGTTTTAGTGAGAAATTCAAGTAATTTATAAAAGATAACATTTTGGAGGAACAACCATGAAAGCATATGGTGTAAACGAACTGCGTAGAATGTACCTGGAGTTCTTTGAAAGCAAAGAGCATTTGAAGATGAACAGCTTCTCCCTGGTACCTCACAATGATAACTCATTACTGATTATTAACTCCGGTATGGCACCTCTGAAGCCTTACTTTACCGGTCAGGAGATACCTCCCCGCCGTAGAGTAACAACCTGTCAGAAGTGCGTAAGAACCGGTGATATTGAAAATGTAGGTAAGACTGCAAGACATCTTACTTTCTTTGAGATGCTTGGAAACTTCTCTTTTGGAGATTATTTTAAGCATGAAGCCATTGCATGGAGCTGGGAGTTTTTGACCGAAGTGGTAGGCATGGATCCCGAGAGACTGTATCCTTCCATTTACTGTGAGGATGATGAAGCGTATGATATCTGGGTAAATGAAATCGGTGTACCCGGTGAAAAGATTACCCGTTTCTACCGTGATGAGAACGGTAAGTGTGATAACTTCTGGGAGCATGGCGCAGGTCCCTGCGGCCCCTGTTCTGAGATTTATTATGACAGAGGAGTTAAGTACGGTTGTGGTAAACCGGATTGTAAGGTGGGTTGCGAATGTGACCGCTTTATGGAGGTTTGGAACAACGTATTTACCCAGTTTGACGGAGACGGCAAGGGTAACTATACCGAGCTGGAGCAGAAGAATATTGATACCGGTATGGGCTTGGAGCGTTTGGCAGTAGTAGTACAGGATGTTACCAGTGTATTTGATATTGATACCATGAAGGCTATTCGTGACCGTATCTGTGAAATCGCAGGTGTCACCTATCAGACCGATGAAGCAAAGGATGTATCCATTCGTTTGATTACGGACCATATCCGTTCTTCTACCTTTATGATTAGTGACGGTATTATGCCTTCTAATGAAGGTCGTGGCTATGTACTTCGTCGTTTGATTCGTCGTGCGGCAAGACACGGAAGATTGCTTGGCATTGAAGGAAAGTTTTTGGCAAATCTGTCCCAGACCGTTATTGCAGAGTGTAAGGATGGTTATCCGGAATTAGAGGACAAGAAGGCATTTATTTTAAATGTACTGACTCAGGAAGAAGATAAATTTGATAAGACCATCGACCAGGGCTTAAGCATTTTGGCAGAAATGCAGGAAGCCATGAGTGCCAAGGGGGCTACTGAACTTTCCGGTGAAGATGCATTCAAACTTTATGATACTTACGGATTCCCTATGGACTTAACCGAGGAAATCCTGGCAGAAAAAGGTTTTACTATTGATCAGGCTGGCTTTGCAGTATGCATGCAGGAGCAGAAGGAAAAGGCACGTAAGGCCAGAAAAGTAACCAACTATATGGGTGCGGATGTAACCGTATATGAGTCCATCGATGCAAGTGTAACCACAGAATTTGTGGGTTATGATAAACTGGTAAATGAATCCAAGATTACCGTTCTTACCACTGAAACCGAGCTGGCAGAAGCCTTAACAGACGGTCAAGTGGGTACCGTAATCGTGGAAGAAACCGCATTCTATGCTACTATGGGTGGTCAGTGTGGTGATATCGGTGTGATTGAAACCTCTGACGGAAGCTTTGAAGTAAAGGATACCGTAAAGCTGTTAGGCGGTAAGGTTGGACATATCGGTGTGGTCACCAAGGGTATGATTAAGGTGGGCGATGTGGCTACCATGAAGGTAGATACTACAAAAAGAGCAGATACCTATAAGAATCATAGTGCTACCCATTTGCTTCAGAAAGCACTTCGTGAAGTACTGGGTACTCATGTAGAGCAGGCCGGTTCCTATGTGGATGGTGACAGACTGCGTTTTGACTTCTCTCATTTTGCGGCTATGACTGCGGAAGAGTTAAAGCAGGTAGAAGAAATTGTAAATGAGAAGATTGCAGAAAGTATAGATGTAGTGACCAATGTAATGACCATTGAAGAGGCTAAAAAGAGTGGCGCAATGGCACTCTTTGGTGAGAAGTACGGTGAAAACGTTCGTGTAGTAAAGATGGGCGATTTTTCTACAGAACTTTGTGGTGGTACCCATGTATCCAATACCGCTGTGATTACCGCATTTAAGATTCTCTCCGAGAATGGTGTGGCAGCAGGTGTAAGAAGAATCGAAGCATTGACCGGTAAGGGCGTATTTGCTTATTACAAGGAAATGGAAGCAAAGGCAGAGGCCGCAGCTAAGGTGCTTAAGACTACTCCTGCAGGCTTAGTGGAAAAATGTGAGCATATCATGGCTGAAATGAAGGCACTTGCTTCTGAAAACGAATCTTTAAAGAGCAAAGCAGCTAAGGATGCACTTGGTGACGTTATGGATCAGGTGACGGAAGTGAAGGGCATGAAGCTTCTGGCAACCAGTGTGGATGGCGTGGACATGAATGGTCTGCGTGATTTGGGCGATCAGTTGAAGGAAAAGTTGGGGGATGGTGTGGTAGTACTTCTTTCCAACCAGGACGGCAAGGTAAATATGATTGCCATGGCTACAGATGCTGCTGTTAAGGCCGGTGCACATGCAGGTAACCTGATTAAGGGTATTGCTGCATTGGTAGGCGGTGGCGGCGGTGGTCGTCCCAATATGGCACAGGCAGGCGGCAAAAATCCCGCAGGAATTGCAGATGCGATTGCAGAAGCTAAGAAGGTTTTGGAAGGTCAGTTGTAATCAGTAATAAAAAATTTGAAAAAACAGTTGACTGAAACCAAAAATATGATATAATATCAAATGTGCATTCGCTAAAAAGGCGTTTGTATAAAGAATAACCCATTATCAGTCGAGTTACGAGGAAGGGACTGAAGGGAGGTCGGGTGTAAACATGTCAAATGTAATCGTTAAAGAAAACGAAACTTTAGATAGCGCATTACGTCGCTTTAAGAGAAGCTGCGCAAAGGCTGGTATTCAGCAGGAGATTCGTAAAAGAGAACATTACGAGAAGCCAAGTGTAAAGCGTAAGAAAAAATCTGAAGCAGCTAGAAAACGTAAATATAACTAATTAAACTAAAGTCCTTGGCCAAATGACCGGGGACTTTTTGTTATTATTCATATGGTGAGAAGCCTACATAAGAAAAAGTAAAGCTACGTAGTAGCGGTTTTGCGCATGAAGGCACTGAATAATTACAATGTTTCTTTGAGGGGAGAAATAATTATGTGGACATACGAAGTGTTTGGGACGGATATCTATCATCTGATAGGTGCGTTCATTATTTACAGTATGCTGGGATGGTTGTTGGAAAGTATCTATATGTCTTTCTGCAATCGCAAGTTGACAAACAGAGGCTTTGCCAGAAGTCCGTTTTGCCCTATTTACGGTGTGGGAGCCGTAGTGGGCTATCTGATTCTGGTACAATTTTCCGGCAATATGGTGAATGTTTATTTTATGGGGGCCATACTGGCAACTGTATTTGAATTCCTGGTAGGCTGCGGTATGATTCGGGTGTTTGGTCAACTGTGGTGGGACTATAATGAAAAGCCCTTTAATTACCGTGGAATCATCTGTCTGGAAAGTACTATTGCCTGGGGATTTTATGCCATTGGAGTGGTAGGCTTCCTACAGGAAAAGGTATACCTGTTCATTGACGGTATTGACTATCGGATGGGTATACGCATTATCTATGTGATATTGACCATTGTATGCGTGGACTACATGTTCCAGCTGGCCAAGGCATTTAACTTTGACTGGCGGGAAAAACGTGATAAGGTCATGGACATGGTTCAGGATTTTAAGACCAGATGGTATTAAAGTAGGCTGTTCCATTCTTTTAGGCATAAAATCATATAGAATACATATCATATACAAAGAATCGAAAATGGTAACCGTATATGAATGTGAAGAAGGCAAAAAGAAGATTGGCGTGGCTCTGTGTAGCCATTATAATGCTGACGGGAAAGTTGGATGTATCCGCGCAAGTGGAGATTTCCGCACCGTCAGCTATTTTAGTGGAAGCATCCACGGGGGAAGTGATTTTGGAAAAGGATGCGGATGCAAAGAGAAGTCCGGCCAGTATTACCAAGGTGATGACCTTACTGTTGACATTTGAAGCCCTGGAAGAAGGAAAGGTGAGTCTGACGGATCAGGTGTTAACCAGTGAACATGCCAGCAGTATGGGTGGTTCCCAGGTGTTTCTGGCAGAGGGAGAAAAGCAGAGTCTGGACACCATGATTAAGTGTATTGTGATTTCCTCGGGCAATGATGCCTCCGTGGCTGTGGCAGAGCATATTGCAGGATCTGAAGATGCTTTTGTGGATTTGATGAACAAAAGGGCGAAAGAGTTGGGCATGGAAAACACCCACTTTGAGGATTGCTGTGGTTTGACAGATTCCGACAATCATTATTCTTCTGCCAGAGATGTGGCGATTATGAGCCGGGAATTGATTTTGAACCATCCGAGAATTTATGATTATACCACTATCTGGATGGAAAATATCACCCACGAAACCAAGCAGGGAAGCAGTTTGTTTACCCTTTCCAGTACAAATAAGTTATTAAAGCAATATCCTTATACCACCGGACTGAAAACCGGTTCCACCGGTAAGGCCAAGTTCTGCGTGACTGCTACTGCCAGAAAAGACAATATGGACATGATTGCCGTGGTGTTGGGAGCGGAGGACGGAAAGACCAGGTTTAATGATGCCAAAGCGCTGTTAAGCTATGGCTTTAATGTAAGTGATGTATACATAGACGAAAATACGGAAGCTTTGCCACCTTTAATGATTGAGAAAGCCATGCAGGAGAGCGTAGAACTGAAGTTTGCAGGTCCGTTCCGGTATCTGGACACCAAGGGCAATGATTTATCCAAGGTGGAGGTGAAGGTAAGCCTTCCGGAAAAGGTGGAGGCGCCGGTGGACGAAGGCGCAAAGGCGGGAGAGGTAAAGTATCTTTTGAATGGTACTCCTATCGGTAGTGTGGATATCCTTTTTGCAGAGAGCGTGGAAATGGCCGGGTATGTGGATTATCTGCTTCAGGTATTTCGCGAGTTTTTGATGTGATAATTTTGCTGGAAAGTAGGAAGAAAATATGATATACTAACAAGCGTAATTGGAAAGAGGGAAACCTTAAGGAAGAAAAGAAGCTATGTGGGATATATTATTGATGATTGGGTGCGTTCTGGTAGTGATTTTGTGCTGGTTTATGTTATATGACGGTACCCGCTTTGTCATACGAAGATATGTGATAAAAAGCCCCAAGATTGCAGCGAGTTACAGAGCAGTAGTATTGGCGGACTTGCATAATAAAAAATACGGTAAAAACAACCAATTGCTGTTACAGGCCATTGAAGAGCAGAAGCCGGATGCTATCTGGATTGCGGGAGATATTCTGACCGCCAGACCGGGCAAAAGCTTGGAGCCGGCCACAGAGTTGTTACAGTCCCTTGCGGAAAAATATCCGATTTATTATGCCAACGGTAATCATGAGCATCGTATCAAGCTTTATCCCGAGACATACGGTGATATGGCGAAACAATATGCGGAGGCTTTGGAGGAACTTGCAATTCAGCCCCTTGTAAATGCAAATATGGAATTGCCGGATTTGAATATGGTGGTGTACGGAGCTGAGATTGACAGGGAGTATTATAGGCGCTTTGTGATACCTCATATGGAAGAATCTTATTTGACGGAGATTTTAGGCAAGCCGGATGAGGCGAAGTTTAATGTGCTTTTGGCACACAATCCGGATTATTTCCCGGTATATGCCGAGTGGGGTGCGGATTTGGTGCTTTCCGGACATGTGCACGGCGGTATGGTGCGTATCCCGGGATGGAAGGGTGTGGTGTCTCCCAATGTGCGCTTTTTTCCAAAATACGACGGCGGAAAGTTTGAAGTAGGAAAGAGTACCATGATACTGAGCCGGGGACTGGGCATGCATACCATTCCCGTGAGACTTTTTAATCCCGGTGAGTTGATTGTGATAGAGATAGAGAAAGAACAGGAACGATAAAATGGCACTATCGGTGAAATTGGAAGCTTTTGAAGGTCCTTTGGATCTGTTGCTTTATTTGATTGACAAAAACAAAGTGGATATTTATGATATTCCCATTGTGGAGATCACGGCACAATATCTGGATTACATCAAGCAGATGGAAGTGGAAGACATGAACGTCATGAGCGAGTTTTTGGTTATGGCGGCAACATTACTGGATATTAAGTGCAGGATGCTTCTTCCCAAGGAAGTAAATGAAGAGGGTGAGGAAGAAGACCCCAGAGCAGAGCTGGTACAAAAACTGTTGGAGCACAAGATGTATAAATACATGTCCTTGGAACTTCGTGACCGTCAGGTGGATGCGGAGCGTTATTACTATCGTGCCAAGGATTTGCCCAAGGAGGTGGCTGATTACAGACCACCGTTAAACTATGAGGAGCTTATCGGCGATATGACTTTGCAGAAGCTGAATGATGTGTTTAAGATGGTGATTAAAAAACAGGAATACAAGATTGACCCCATCCGTAGTACTTATGGCAATATTGAAAAGGATGAGGTGGATATGGATGAACGTTTCCTGTATGTGGAGGCTTACGCCAGAGAACATAAACGTTTCAGCTTTAAGATTCTTTTGGAGAAGCAGAAGAGCAAGATGAATATCATAGTTACCTTTTTGGTGATTTTGGAACTAATGAAGAGTGGAAAGATCGTAATATCCCAGGAAAATATTTTTGACGATATTATCATCGAATCTACGGTATAGGAGAAGAATAATGGAAAGAGAAAAAGCAAAAGCGGTGATGGAAGCAGTGCTTTTTGCCATGGGTGAAAGTGTGGAAATCAGCCGTTTGGCAGATGTAATAGAAGAGGATTTGCGTACTACTAAGAAGATACTGGCAGAGATGGCAGAGGATTACGAGAACAGTAGCCGAGGTATCAGTCTGGTGTATTTTGAGGATGCGGTACAGCTTTGTACCAAAGCGGATATGTATGAATACCTGATTAAGATTGCCAAGGCGCCCCGTAAGATGGTGCTGACGGATACTGTGATTGAGACCCTTTCCATTATCGCATACAAGCAGCCGGTGACCCGTGTGGAAATCGAAAAGGTAAGAGGTGTCAGCTGTGAGCATGCTATTAATAAGCTGTTAGATTACGAACTGATTACGGAGCTGGGCAGAATGGATGCCCCCGGCCGTCCCATTCTCTTTGGTACTACCGAGCAGTTTTTGCGTTGCTTTGGTGTAAAGAGTCTGGAAGAGCTACCCGAAATGAGCACCGTACAGCTGGAAGAATTTAAACAACAGGCAGAGGCAGAGGTGCAGTTGCAGTTAGACATATAGGAATGATTCAGTGATAAATATCCTTCGAAACGAATATAGATAATAAGGACCGGCTTGCCGGTAAAGGAAATCTATATTTGTTTCGGAGGATTTTTATGTTTCGGTGGAAAAAATACATGGCGATTTGTCTTGTGACAATCTTATTATGGACTGACTTGCCGGTGCAAGCGGCAGAACCGGTAGAAACAGAACTTTATGCCAAGGCGGCAGTACTGATGGATGCAGAAAGCGGCAGGGTGTTGTATGAAAAGAAAGGACAGGAGATTTTGGCCAATGCCAGCACCACAAAAATCCTGACCTGTATCCTGGCACTGGAAACGGCGGACTTGGGGGAATGGGTGGACATTTCTTCCTATGCATCCACTATGCCCAAGGTAAAGCTGGGAGTGCAGAAAGGGGAACGATATCGTCTGAAGGATTTGCTTTACTCCCTGATGCTGGAGTCCCATAATGATGTGGCGGTAGCCATTGCGGAGCATGTGGGGAAGGAATTCCTGGAAAAAGAATTGGCAGAAAAACGTGCATCCGAATATACCACGGAAGAGAGCAAAAAAGCAGTGGCAGCCTTTGCAGATTTGATGAATGAGAAGGCACGGGAGTTGGGATGTGTAAATAGCTGGTTTATTACGCCCAACGGATTGGATGCCACAGAAACTTTTCATGCCAAGGACGGCAGTACCTTTTCCAAGGACCATTCTACCACGGCTGAGGAATTGGCAAGGCTTATGTCTTACTGTGTATTGCATTCTCCGAAGAAAGAGGAGTTTTTGAAAATCACACAGACCATATCCCATACGGTCACATCGGAAAAAGGCAGGAACCTTTTTTGCACCAATCACAATGCCTTTCTAACCATGATGGAAGGTGTCATCAGTGGGAAGACGGGCTTTACCAATAAAGCGGGGTATTGCTATGTGGGGGCACTGGAAAGAGACGGCAGGACCTTTGTGGTGGCATTGCTTGCCTGCGGCTGGCCCAATAATAAGAATTATAAATGGCATGACAGTAAAATACTGCTGAAATACGGAACGGAGGCATTTTTTAAAGAAAGCATAGAGGATACAGAAAAAGAAAGCAGGATACCCGCACAGATTTTAGTAATTAACGGACAGACTACGGAAATGGGGCAACAGGCTTATGCGGGAGTGAAAGTGGTACCTGCGGAAAGCGAAGAGAGCATTAGTGCGAAGGCGGAGAATATACTGTTAAAGGAAGGGGAGGCCGTACAATTTGAGTATGAATTGCCGGAAAAACTGGAAGCCCCGGTGAATAAAGGAGACATTGTAGGCAAATTAACCTACACGGTGGATGGTAACATTTACCGGCAAAAAGATATTGTATTGACATCGGATGTAAAAGAAGTGGATTTTAAGTGGTGTTTTGAAAAGGTTTTCGACATTTATTTGGGTAGAAATACACAAATAGAATAGAAAAATAGAGGATTCGGTTAAGCGTTAGTAAAAAAAAGCAAAAAAAAGCAATTTGGGACTTTGCCAGTTGCTTTTTTTGTGTTATACTACTGTGGACAATGAAAATGGGGAGGAATGGTGTTTATTCCCCAAAATTAATTTGTTAGTACATATTTATTATAAATGGAGGGCTGAAAAACATGAGTACTACTTCAAAAGCGAGTCAAAGAATCGAAGCTTTACTCGACGCAAACAGTTTCGTTGAAATTGGTGCACTTGTATCTGCAAGAGCTACGGATTTCAATCTGAAACAGAATGAAACTCCTTCTGACGGCGTTATCACCGGCTACGGAGTGATTGATGGTAATCCCGTGTATGTGTATAGCCAGGATGCTTCCGTATTAAACGGTACCGTTGGTGAAATGCATGCAAAGAAGATTACCAAACTCTATGATCTGGCTATGAAAACAGGAGCACCTGTAATCGGATTGATTGATTCTGCCGGACTTAGATTACAGGAGGCAACCGATGCATTAAACGCATTTGGTGAAATCTATATGAAGCAGACCCTTGCTTCCGGTGTAATTCCCCAGATTACTGCAATCTTCGGAACCTGTGGTGGCGGACTGGCTTTATTCCCTACCATGACTGACTTTACTTTCATGGAAGGCAAGAGCGCTAAGTTATTTGTAAACGCACCTAATGCACTGGATGGAAATAATACTTCTAAGTGTGATTCAGCAGCAGCAAAATTCCAGGCTGAAGAAGCCGGTATCGTTGATGTTGTAGCAGATGAAGCTGATGTACTTGCACAGATCAGAGCATTAATCGGTTTCTTACCTGCAAACAATGAAGATTTCAACATGGAAGACTGCATGGATGATTTGAACAGAGTAAATCCTGAGCTTGCTAACTGTGTTGGCGATACTTCAGTTGCTTTGTCCATCATCGCTGATGATAACAACTTCTTCGAAGTAAAGGCTGACTATGCAAAGAACATGGTAACCGGTTTCATTAAGTTGAACGGTTCTACTGTTGGTTGTGTGGCTAACCGTACTGAAGTTTGTGATGAAGAAGGTAAGGTGGTAGAGAAGTTTGACGCAGTTCTGACCAAGAAGGGTTGTGACAAGGCAGCAGATTTTGTAAACTTCTGTGATGCTTTCGGTATCCCTGTACTGACTCTTACCAATGTTAAGGGTTATGAAGCTACCATGTGCTCTGAAAAGGGTATTGCAAAGGCAGCTGCTAAGCTTACATACGCATTTGCTAATGCAACCGTTGCTAAGGTAAATGTAATCATCGGTAAGGCTTACGGTTCTGCTTATGTAGCAATGAACTCTAAGGCAATCGGTGCTGATATCACCATGGCATGGCCTAATGCTGAAATCGGTACCATGGATGCGACGCTGGCTGCAAAGATTATGTATGAAGGCCAGGGCGCTGATGTGATTGATGAAAAGGCAGCTGAATATGCAGCACTTCAGACAAGTGCTCTCAGTGCAGCTAAGAGAGGATATGTGGATCAGGTTGTAGAAGCAGCTGATACCAGAAAATATGTGATCGGTGCTTTCGAAATGTTATTTACAAAGAGTGAAGACCGTCCCGACAAGAAGCACGGAACAGTATAAGAAAGGGTGATTAGAGTATGAAAAAGATTATTACTTTAGTTTGTACGATTGCCTGTATCTTTGGATTGACCGCTTGCGGAAGTGAACCGGAGTATACCGCTTATGAAAAGGAAAAATTAAGTAATGCTGAGGTTGCAGTGGAGCAAACCATACTTCCTTGCTTCCAGATATTTATGGAAGATGATAAGATGCAGTTGTTGGATGGATATACTGCTGATGAGATTTCTTATATTATTCAGAATTCATTTGGCTTTTATGCAGACGGCAATGCTATCAAAGGTGCGGTAATTTCTTTTAACAATGCCAAGGAATCCGTTGGTGAAATTGTTAAGATTAATGAAGTGAAATCTAAAATCGAAGACAAGACAATTATTGTTACGGTTTCAGTAGATGGTACTATCAAGAAGGGTAATGCGGAAGTGATTTTAACCAATGATATGTTCATGGAGATGCAATCAGCTGCATTAAACGAAGAGTCAACCGTGGGTGATGCAATGACGAAGGCTGCATTAAATACCATTATTGGTATGGGTACCGTATTTATCGTATTAGTATTGATTAGCTTTATTATTGCATTATTTGGTTTCATTCCTAAGATTCAGGCCAAGATGGCAGAACGTAAGAATAAGAAAGAAGAAACAAGCATTGACAATACCATTTCTCAGATTGTTGAGAAGGAAGAAGTTGATGTGACAGACGATTATGAATTAGTTGCTGTTATTGCTGCAGCCATTGCTGCAAGCGAAGGCGCAGCATCTACGGACGGATTTGTAGTAAGAAGTGTTCGTAAGGTAAATAGAAGAAGATAATTATTATTTATGGAGGATTAAAAAATGAAGAATTATACCATTACCGTTAACGGCAACGTATATGATGTAGTAGTAGAAGAAGGCGCATCTACCGGTGCACCTGTAGCAAAGGCTCCCGCAGCTCCCAAGGCAGCACCTAAGGCAGCTCCTGCAGCAGCTCCCGCAGCAGCTGGTGGCGCTGGTTCCGTAAAGGTTGAAGCAGGTGCAGCAGGTAAGATCTTCAAGATCGAAGCAAAGGTTGGCCAGGCAGTAAAGAAGGGCGATGCAGTAGTTATCTTAGAAGCTATGAAGATGGAAATCCCTGTTGTAGCTCCTCAGGATGGTACTATCGCAAGTATTGATGTAGCAGTTGGTGACCCTGTTGAAGCTGGTGCAGTTCTTGCAACCATGAACTAATTAAAGTAATCTGATTACTTGATAACAACAGGAGGTTAACAAATGGATTACATACTTAATACGTTTAGCAACCTCATCAAGCAGACAGCATTTTGTAACCTGACTTGGGGCAATTTCATTATGATTGCGGTTGCTTGCTTTTTCCTTTATTTAGCTATCGCTAAAGGGTTTGAGCCTCTGCTTTTAACTCCGATAGCATTTGGTATGTTGCTCGTTAACATCTATCCTGACATCATGCTTCATACAGCAGATTCAGCAAATGGTGTGGGCGGCTTACTGTATTATTTCTACTTATTAGACGAATGGGCAATCTTACCTTCCCTGATTTTCATGGGTGTAGGTGCGATGACCGACTTCGGTCCTTTGATTGCGAACCCGAAGAGCTTCCTGCTGGGTGCAGCAGCTCAGTTTGGTATTTACATGGCATATTTCGGTGCTATTTTCCTTGGTTTCAACGACCAGGCAGCGGCAGCGATTTCCATCATCGGTGGTGCTGACGGCCCTACTTCCATTTTCTTGGCAAGTAAGTTAGGTCAGACCGCTATTATGGGACCTATTGCGGTGGCGGCATATTCCTATATGTCATTGGTTCCCATTATCCAGCCACCTATTATGAAGCTTTTAACAACCGAAGAAGAGAGAAAAATCAAGATGGGTCAGCTTCGTCCTGTATCCAAGCTGGAAAGAATCCTCTTCCCTATCGTTGTTACCATTGTAGTATGTTTAATTCTTCCTACCACAGCTCCTCTTGTAGGTATGCTGATGCTTGGTAACCTGTTCAAGGAATCCGGCGTGGTAAGACAGTTAACAGATACTGCATCCAATGCACTTATGTACATTGTAGTTATTTTACTTGGTACTTCCGTAGGTGCAACCACCAGTGCAGAAGCATTCCTAAACTGGGATACTATCAAAATTGTAGTTCTTGGTTTAATTGCATTCTCGTTCGGTACAGCAGCAGGTACTGTATTCGGTAAGATTATGTGTAAGCTTACCAAGGGTAAGGTTAACCCTCTTATCGGTTCCGCAGGTGTATCCGCAGTTCCTATGGCAGCACGTGTATCACAGAAGGTTGGTGCAGAGTATGATCCTACAAACTTCCTTTTGATGCACGCTATGGGACCTAACGTAACAGGTGTTATCGGTACCGCAGTAGCTGCAGGTACCTTCATGGCGATCTTCGGTGTATTCTAAAGCTGTACGCAGCGGAATTTGTATAATAAACTAAAATATTTTGGAGGAAATCGTAAATGTCAGAACAAGTTAAAAAACCGATTAAAATTACGGAAACAATATTACGTGATGCTCATCAGTCTCTGATTGCTACCAGAATGCCTACCGATTTCATGCTTCCTATCTTAGAGAAGATGGATAAGGTTGGATATCATTCCGTAGAATGCTGGGGTGGTGCTACATTTGATGCATCTCTTCGTTTCTTAAAGGAAGATCCATGGGACAGACTTAGAAAAATCCGTGACGGATTCAAGAATACTAAGTTACAGATGCTTTTCCGTGGACAGAACATCTTAGGTTACAGACCTTACGCAGATGACGTAGTAGAGTACTTCGTACAGAAGTCTATCTCTAACGGTATCGATATCATTCGTATTTTCGACTGCTTAAATGACCTTCGTAACTTACAGGCAACCGTAGATGCTACCAATAAGTTCAAGGCTCAGGAAGGCAGAGGTCATGCACAGATCGCTCTTTCTTATACCTTGGGTGATGCTTATACTCTTGAGTACTGGGCAGACATGGCTAAGAAGATTGAAGAAATGGGTGCAGACTCTATCTGTATCAAGGATATGGCTGGTTTATTAGTTCCTTACAAGGCAACTGAATTGGTTACCGCTATGAAGAGCCAGACCAAGCTTCCTATCCAGTTACATACTCACTACACCTCAGGTGTGGCTAGTATGACCTACCTTAAGGCTGTTGAAGCAGGTGTTGATGTAATCGATACCGCTATGAGTCCTTTTGCTCTTGGTACTTCTCAGCCTGCAACCGAAGTTATGGTTGAAACCTTCAAGGGTACCGAATACGATACCGGATTTGACCAGAACTTACTTGCTGAAATCGCTGATTACTTCAGACCTTACAGAGATGAGTGTCTTGCAAGCGGATTGCTTAATCCTAAGGTTATGGGTGTTGATATCAAGACCTTATTATATCAGGTACCCGGCGGTATGCTTTCTAACATGGTTAGCCAGTTGAAGGAGCAGAACGCAGAAGACAGATACTACGATGTGCTTAGAGAAATTCCTGAAGTTCGTAAGGACCTCGGTGAGCCTCCATTGGTTACCCCTTCTTCACAGATCGTTGGTACCCAGGCTGTATTTAACGTTCTTTTGGGCGAAAGATACAAGATGGCTACTAAGGAAACCAAGGCAGTTCTTCGTGGTGAATACGGTCAGACCGTTAAGCCTATGAACCAGGAAGTAATCGATAAGGTTATTCCCGGTGAAGAAAGAATTACCTGCCGTTTCGCAGATACTATTCCTAACGAGTTAGATAAGCTGGAAAGCGAAATGAAGGAATGGAAGCAGCAGGACGAAGACGTATTGTCTTACGCATTATTCCCTCAGGTTGCTACTGACTACTTCAAGTATCGTCAGGCACAGCAGGAAAAGGTTGATATGACCGTTGCTGATGGCAAAAACGGCGCATACCCTGTTTAAGCAGTAAGCCGAGCGCATATAAAGTAAAAATATTTGGGAGAGAGCATTTATGTTCTCTCCCAATTTTTTTGCTTTATATGCATTTGGCGTCAGCCGTACAACGAGATGAAGCGAAGCGGAATCGAGTGTGCTCGGCGAAGTATTCGACAGCCGCAGGCTTGCGAAGCTGTGCTTCGCAAGATGTGCGGAATCGAGTGTGCTCGGCTTACGACGTAGTGGGACGCGAAGAGAGCATTTACGTTCTCTTCCGGTTATTTTTATTTTTGGAAGTATGTGGCGACAGCCACAGGCTTGCGAAACGCTAGTTTCGCAAGAAGTGAGTGGCTTATAATGCTTTTCCCATTCCTTGACAATCCCCTCCATAACCATTAAAATATAAGGGTGTGAAACCACATAAACTCTCAACACAAGGAAGGTTTTTCATGGCAAAACAGCAAGACATTTTCGATATATTTAAAGAATATTACAACCGAATGAGCAAGAGTCACAAAAAGATTGCCACCTATATTCAGGAGCATTATGACCAGGCTGTTTTTATGACTGCAGCGCAACTGGGCAAGGAACTGGATATCAGTGAATCTACAGTGGTGCGTTTTGCTATGGCCATAGGTTTTGAGGGCTATCCGGAGTTCCAGAAGGAGCTAATCGGCTGTGTGAAGAAGAAACTGAACACCTTACAAAGAATGGATATTAAGTATGGTTCCAGTACCCAGTCGGAGTTACTCACCTCTGTACTTACGGCAGACATGGAGAAAATTCAGGATACTATCAACACCTTGGATCCCCAGGCCTTTGATACGGCAGTGGAGACTATTTTGAAAGCAAGAAATATTTATGTGATGGGTCTTCGAAGCAATGAACCTCTGGCGGCATTCTTGCATTTTTATCTGAATATGATCCGCCCTAATGTATTTTTGCTGAATACCAGCAGTATCAGTGAGACCTTTGAACAGATGATACGTATTAATGCAGATGACTGTTTTATCGGTATCAGTTTTCCACGATATTCCATGCGTACCTTAAAGGCCATGGAGTTTGCCAATGATAGGAATGCGAAGGTGATTGCCATCACGGATTCCCAGCATTCCCCTATGAATTTGTATTCTTCCTGCAACCTGTTTGCCCGAAGCGACATGGTTTCCATAGTGGATAGTTTGGTGGCACCGTTAAGTCTGATTAACGCTTTGGTAGTTGCCCTTTGTCTGAAGAGGCCGGATGATGTAAAGCGAAATCTGGAAATGTTGGAAGAAACCTGGAACAATTATCAGGTGTATTTGAATGATGAAATCAATTTTATAGATGACGAACCCATGCTGGATTATTCCCTGAGAAAGGAAGAGAAGCATGAATAAAGTGATAGTGATCGGTGGCGGTGCGGCCGGTATGATGGCGGCTATAGCAGCGGCTGATATGGGCGCACAGGTTACTGTTTTTGAAAAGAACGAAAAGCTTGGTAAAAAGCTGTTTATCACCGGAAAAGGACGCTGTAATGTGACCAATGCGGGTGATATGGAGAATCTTTTTGCCAATGTTATGACCAATGAAAAGTTCCTATACAGTGCTTTTTATACCTATGATAATCAGGCGGTTATGAACTTTTTTGAGAAAGCAGGGTGTCCGCTTAAGGTGGAACGCGGGGATAGGGTTTTTCCGGTTAGTGACCATTCTTCGGATGTGATAGCAGCATTATCAAGAGAACTAAAGAAACGTAATGTCAAGATAGAATTAAACACCGGTGTGAAGGAGGTTTTAGTGGAAAATACGTCTTCCCCGGATGATGCCGTCTCCGACAAGGGTGAATTATCCAAGATAACGGGAGTGATTCTGGATAATGGTAAGAAAGTAGTAGCAGACAAGGTTGTTATAGCTACCGGAGGGATTTCCTATGCCTCCACAGGTTCTACCGGTGACGGATATAAATTTGCAGAAAAAACGGGTCATAAGCTGGTAGAATGCAAGCCATCCCTGGTTCCTTTTAATGTAAAGGAAAGCTGGTGTCAGGATGCCATGGGAGTATCCTTGAAAAATGTGTCCTTGCGTCTGGTATGCGGCAAAAAGGAGATTTATAACGGCTTTGGAGAAATGCTGATTACCCATTTTGGTATCAGCGGTCCCTTGGCCTTAAGTGCAAGTAGTTATTATGTGAGTAAATCAAAGGGAGAAACCATTGCCTATATTGATTTGAAGCCGGCCCTGGATGCAGAACAGCTGGACAAGAGGGTGTTACGAGATTTTGAAGAAGCGAAGAACAAGCAGTTTAAGAATTCTCTAAATCATTTGTTCCCCCAGAAGTTGATTCCGGTGATGATCGATCTTTCCGGTATTGACCCTGAGAAAAAGGTAAACATCATCAGCAAGGAAGAACGTAAGCGTTTTGTGGATTTGATTAAGAATCTGCCCCTTACCATTACGGGCGTCAGGGACTTCAAAGAAGCCATCATTACAAAGGGTGGTGTGTCTGTGAAGGATGTGAATCCCTCTACCATGGAATCGAAAAAGATAAAGGGGCTGTATTTCGCCGGAGAGGTGTTGGATTTGGATGCTTTGACCGGTGGATATAATTTGCAGATTGCCTGGTCCACAGGATATTTGGCGGGTATAAATGCAGGAGAATCGTGAAAAAGGAGAAGAATCTATGTTAGAATTTAAGTATGATACACAATTACTGATAGAAGGTACGGATTTAGACGAGGACAAGATTACGGATTATATTACCGAACACTTTCAGGGGGACTGTCTGCTGGCAGTGGGGGATGAGGAAATGATTAAGGTACATTTTCATACCAATGAGCCTTGGAAGTTGTTGGAATATTGTGCGTCTCTGGGTGAAATCTATGATATCGTAATAGAGGATATGGACAGACAGTCCAGAGGCTTGCAGGGATAGGAAAGAGAGGTTGCAAATATGGGTTTTAATATAGCAGTAGACGGACCCGCAGGTGCCGGCAAAAGTACCATTGCCAAGTTGGTGGCGAAGAAAATGAATTTGATTTATGTGGACACCGGTGCTATGTACCGTGCCATGGCAGTGTATTTTATCAAGCAGGGTGTGGACATAGATGATGTGGAAGCCGTTGCTGAGGCTTGTACCGGTGCTGATATTACCATTAAGTATGAAAATGGTATGCAGATGGTATATTTAAATGGCGAAAACGTAACAGCGTATTTGCGTACGGAAGAGGTGGGTAATGCTGCTTCTGTAACCAGCGGAGTGGCGCAGGTTCGGGCCAGACTTTTAGAACTGCAGCAGACTCTGGCGAAAAACAGTGATTGTATTATGGACGGAAGGGATATCGGTACCTGTATTTTACCCAATGCAGACGTAAAGATTTATCTGACAGCAAGCAGTGCAGTACGTGCAAAGCGTAGATTCGATGAATTGGTGGCGAAGGGTGAAGAATGTGATCTGGCTACCATTCAGGCAGATATTGAAGAGAGAGATTGCAGGGATATGAATAGAGAGGTGGCACCCTTAAAGCAGGCGGAAGATGCGATTTTGGTGGACAGCTCTTATATGACCATCGAGGAAGTGGTGAAGAGGATTGTTGAGATTGCCGAAGAACGTAAATAATTGTGAAAATTAAGTGTTCGGATTCTTAAATTTTCCGAAAGAATCCCTATAAAGTATTGCATAGATTCAAAAAATATCCGATAATATATCCAGATAATTGGAGAAGATGTGTATGGAAGTTCGATTGGCAAAGAGTGCCGGTTTTTGCTTTGGCGTAAAGCGGGCAGTGGACAAGGTGTATGAACAGATAGACACCGGCAAAACCATATATACCTATGGTCCCATCATCCACAATGAAGAAGTGGTCAGTGATTTGGAACAAAAGGGTGTGCAGGTGATTGCGGATAAGGAAGCATTACAGGCGCTGATTCGGCAGTGGCCGGAGCATTCGGAGGATGGTGCAGTGATTATCCGTTCTCACGGAGTACCCAAGGAGATTCAGCAGATGATTGAAGAGAGTCCCTTGGAGTGTATCGACGCTACCTGCCCCTTTGTAAAGCGCATTCACAAGATTGTGGAGAAGGAAAGCCATGCCGGTAAGTATATTGTCATCGTGGGCAATCCGGGGCATCCTGAGGTAGAAGGCATAATGGGATGGTGTGAAGGGCCTCTCACCGTGCTGGAAACGGAGGAGGAAGCAAAGGATTTGAGTCTTCCGGCTGAAATGCCCATATGTATCGTGTCCCAGACGACATTTAATTACAATAAATTTCAACATATAGTTGCAATTTTCCGAGAAAAAGGGTACAATGATAGTGTTGTGAATACTATCTGCAATGCGACGGAAGAGAGGCAGACAGAAGCCAGAGAGATTGCGTCACAGGCAGATGCTATGATTGTAATAGGAGGTAAGCATAGCTCTAATACAAGAAAGCTGTATGAAATATGCAGCAGTGAGTGTGCGAATACCTATTTTATACAGACACTGGAGGACTTGCATTTAGAACTACCTAAAGCTGCATTTCTGGTGGGAATTACTGCAGGGGCATCGACCCCAAATAAATTAATTGAGGAGGTTCAAAATTATGTCAGAATTAACTTTTGAACAAATGCTTGAAGAATCATTAAAGACTATACATGCAGGAGAGGTAGTTGAAGGTACAGTTATCGATGTTAAGCCTGAAGAAATCGTGCTCAACATCGGCTACAAGTCAGATGGTATCCTTACCAGAAACGAATACACCAACGAAGCAAATGTTGACCTTACCACTGTAGTAAAAGTCGGCGATACCATGGAAGTAAAGGTATTGAAGGTAAATGACGGAGAAGGTCAGGTTGCATTAACCTACAAGCGTTTGGCAGCAGACAGAGGAAACAAGAGAATTGAAGATGCTTTCAATAACAAGGAAGTATTGAAGGCTACCGTATCACAGGTGTTGGATGGCGGTTTAAGCGTTGTTGTGGATGAAGTAAGAATCTTCATTCCTGCAAGTCTGGTATCCGATTCTTATGAGAAGGATTTAACCAAGTATGCAGGTACTGAGATTGAATTCGTTGTAAGCGAGTACAATCCTAAGAGAAGAAGATACATCGGTGACCGTAAGCAGCTTATCGTTGCACAGAAGGCTGAACTTCAGAAGGAACTTTTCGAGAAGATAAAAGAAGGCGATGTAGTAGAAGGTACTGTAAAGAATGTTACCGACTTTGGTGCATTCATCGATTTAGGCGGTGCTGACGGATTACTTCACATTTCTGAAATGTCTTGGGGTAGAGTAGAACATCCTAAGAAAGTATTTAAGGTTGGCGATAAGGTTAACGTTTTGATTAAGGAAATCAACGGTAGCAAGATTGCACTTTCCTTAAAGTTTGATGATGCAAATCCTTGGAAGGATGCAGCAGCTAAGTATGCAGTTGGTACTGAAGTAACCGGTGTGGTTGCAAGAATGACTGACTTCGGTGCATTCATTGAGTTAGAAGCAGGTGTAGATGCATTGCTTCATGTATCTCAGATTTCAAAGGATCATGTAGAGAAGCCCGCTGATGTACTTAAGGTAGGCGATGAGATTACTGCAAAGGTTGTAGATTTCAACGAAGCAGACAAGAAGATTTCTTTGAGTGTAAAGGCTATGTTTGCTCCTGAACCTGCTGAAGAAGCAGTAGAGGAAGATGCAGATGTAGTTGCAGTTGATATTGATGCTGTGATTGCTTCAGAAGATGCTGAATAATATGTAAATTATACAGAGCCGGACAAGTTATTGTTTGGCTCTGTCTTTCTACTAAGGAAACAGGTGATGATTATGGTGTATGATTATGAATACTTTAAGAAAGAAATCTACAAATTGACTACCATCGATTTGAACGCCTATAAAGAAAAGCAGATGAAGCGTCGAATTGATACGCTGATAGCAAAGCATTCAATTAAAGGGTATGATCAATATGTTCAAGCCATAAGAGTGGACAGCCGGCTGTTTGAGGAGTTTGTAAATTATATTACCATTAATGTTTCGGAGTTTTATCGGAATATAGACCAGTGGAAGTATTTGGATGAGCAGGTGATACCGGAATTGATTCAGAAGTTCGGGAAGAATTTGAAGATATGGAGTGCTGCCTGTTCTACGGGAGATGAACCCTATTCCCTGGTAATGGCATTGTCCAGACATATCCCTCTGAATCAGATTCATATTATTGCTACGGACTTGGATAAGCAAGTGATTGCAAAGGCAAAAGTAGGATTGTATAATGAAAAAAGTATTGCAAATGTGCCGGAAGACTTAAAGAAGAGATTCTTTACCCAGGTGGGACCTTCCTACAAGATATCGGATAGTATTAAGGAGAGAGTCGAATTCAGAGAACACAATTTGTTAATGGATGCATACATTACAGACTGTCATATGATAGTCTGCCGTAATGTACTGATTTATTTTACGGAAGAGGCAAAGGATGAGGTATTTGTGAAGTTCCAGCGAAGCCTGAAATCCAAAGGAGTACTTTTCATCGGAAGTACAGAGCAGATTATGAAATACAAGGAGATGGGCTATAACAGAAAGAGCTCCTTCTTCTATGAGAGAGTATAAAAAACGAAACGGGCTTTGCCCGTTTCGTTTTTTGGTTTTAGAAGCTTGCAGCTAATACCGCCAACATATGGTTAGCATAATCTGTGAAAGCCTTACGGTTTTTCTTGATTTCTTCTGTTAATTCAAAGAATAATTCCTTGCTCTTATAATCACGTTTGAAGAATGGTTCAACCACAATGCTCCACTGAGGTAAGTACTGGGAGTATTTGCGAGAGTAGCAGGTACTTGCAGTAGCCGGTATACGGTATTCCGGATCCACAAAGGTACTTACGGATTTATGTAATGCCACATCTTCAGCCGGCAGATAGTAGTAATCCTTGTAATTTGCATAGAAGTATTTCAGTTCTTCTTCGTAAATGGGGACACGAATTTGCGCTTCATTGCCCATACCTTTGAAATAACAGTTGCCCACTGCTGTAGAAACTTCTACAGGAAGAGGTGTTTCAAAGGAGATGGTCATAACCAATTCCTGACGACGATTGCCGGAAATGTCACGATAAGTAGTAGCCTGTACCTTTTTGGCTTTTACAGGGGAATTGAATAAATCGTAGTAAGCCAGGATGGGAAGGCATTTCAGCATGCCCTTCATATCGTCTTCGTTGTGAAGAAGCAGGGACTTTTCTGCAAAATCAGTAGGATTCTGTACATAGTCATGATAAACCCCGATGAGTTCCCCGCCATTGAACGGATCCTGACGTTCCACACCTAAGAATTGTTCTACAGTTTTTTGCTTGCAATTAGGTAGCTTCAGGAAATAACGGTAGGGTGATATGCGGCGATATAAGTCTATACCATCAAAATAATCAAAGGTATAAGGAATACCTAACTGCTCACATTTCTGGGTAACAAAGGGTAAATCAAAGTTGTTACCGTTAAAATGAATCAGGTACTGATAATCCAGTGCAAAGGTAAAAAAGGCATTGATAATAGCTGTTTCATCATCATAATTCTCTGCAAACCATTGGCGGATATACCAGTTGCCGCCGGAGTAAAAGGCACAACCAATTAAGTATAAATAGGAAGAGCGTGCCGTAAAACCGGTGGTCTCTATATCGAAAAACAATGCTTTATCCAAAGGAACCATTTTTTCCAATGGATAGTCCAGTTCAAAGTTCTCAAGAAGTGTATAATTCTCTTTCATTTGTGTCCAATTCTCCTTATAAAGATTCTTATTACTATATTAACACATTTTTAGAAAATACTGTAGTATTTTCTAAAAAAAAATAGTATATTTAATATGAACGATAGTTGACTGTATTTTTTGATGAAAATGCTCAATGAAAATAGAAAGGAATGGACAGATTTATGGCAAAATTAACCTTTTTGGGTGGTATACACCCTTATGATGGAAAAGATTTGTCAAAGGACAAGCCTATCAGAACCATATTTCCAAAGGGGGATTTGGTCTATCCATTATCTCAGCATATCGGTGCACCGGCCTCTGCCGTAGTAGCCAAGGGTGACCGGGTTTTGGTGGGGCAGAAGATTGCAGAAGCGAGCGGATTTGTGTCAGCACCTATATATGCTTCCGTTTCCGGTACGGTAAAGGCGATTGAACCTCGTAGAGTAGTGACCGGTGATAATGTGATGAGTATAGTGATAGAAGATGACGGACAGTATGAAGAGATGAAAGAAATGCTGTCGGTAAAGCCGTTAGAGCAGATGACTGCTGAGGATATTATAAATGTGGTGAAAGAAGCAGGTATCGTAGGTATGGGTGGTGCAGGCTTCCCTACCTTTATTAAGTTATCTCCCAAGGAACCTGAAAAAATAGATTATGTGATTGCCAATTGTGCAGAATGCGAGCCCTATCTGACTTCTGACTATCGGCGTATGTTGGAAGAACCCGAAAAGGTGGTAGGCGGACTTAAGATTATTTTAAGCTTGTTTAAGAATGCGCATGGTATATTGGCTGTAGAAGATAATAAGCCGGATTGCATTAAGAAATTGAAGGAATTGGTTGTGGGAGAACCCAGGATTACGGTGAAGGCCTTAAAGACCAAATATCCTCAGGGGGCAGAGCGTACTTTGATTTACGCCACCACCGGCAGACAGATTAATTCCACCATGCTCCCTGCGGATGCAGGTTGTGTGGTAAACAATGTGGATACTATCGTGGCAGTATATCGTGCGGTTACGGAAGGCAGACCTTTGATTGAGCGTATTGTAACCGTTACGGGAGATGCTATTAGTGAACCGCAGAATTTCCGTGTACGTATCGGTACAAGCTATAGTGAATTGATAGAAGAGGCCGGTGGCTTCAAAGAGGAACCAGAAAAGATTGTTTGTGGCGGACCTATGATGGGCTTCGCCATGTTTGGAACGGATGTACCAACCACCAAGACTTCCACGGCGCTTCTTGCCCTGACCTATGATGAGGTGGCTGCCAGTGAACCGGGCCCTTGTATCAACTGCGGCAGATGCGTAGAGGTTTGTCCGGGCCGTGTGGTTCCCAGCAAACTGGCTACCTGTGCAGAGCATTTTGATGAAGAGGGATTCCTAAAGGGCAATGGTATGGAATGCTGTGAATGCGGTTGTTGCAGCTTTATCTGCCCGGCGAAGCGTCCTTTGACCCAACAGATTAAATCCATGCGCAAGATTCAGCTTGCGAAAAAGAAGAAATAGGAGGAACGGAAAGTGAGTGAACGTTTGAAGGTATCATCCAATCCCCATATACGCTCGAAAGTAACCACCCATGGAATCATGGCTGCAGTGGTACTGGCACTTCTTCCGGCAGCCGGATTTGGTATTTATAATTTTGGCGTGAAAGCTGCGATTCTCTTGGGCGTGAGTGTAGCATCCACGGTCGGAGCAGAGTTTTTATATGGATTATTAGTAAAGAAGACCACGGTGACGGATTTGTCGGCTGTGGTAACCGGTATGTTATTAGGTATGAATCTTCCGGTAAATGCACCCTGGTGGGTGGCAGTGCTGGGCGGCATATTTGCTATTATCGTAGTGAAAATGTTGTTTGGTGGTTTAGGACAGAATTTCATGAATCCGGCTTTGGCTGCCAGATGTTTTCTGTTGATTTCTTTCCCGGCGATTATGACGGATTTCAATTGCGATGCATACAGCGGTGCAACTCCGCTTGCTATGTTAAAGGCAGGAGAAACGGTGAATGTTACGGATATGATTGTCGGTAATGTAGCAGGTACTATCGGAGAAACCTCCATGATAGCGATTATTATAGGTGCCTGTTTCCTGATTTTATTAGGTATTATAGATTTAAGAATTCCAGGAAGCTACATAGTCAGTTTTGCGGTATTTGTCCTGCTATTTGGGGGACACGGCTTTGATTTACAATATCTGTCAGCACAGCTTGCCGGCGGCGGTTTGATGCTGGGTGCCTTCTTTATGGCTACGGATTATGTGACAAGGCCTATTACTATCAAGGGACAGTACGTGTTTGGTATTTTCCTTGGAATCATGACGGGCATATTCCGTATTTTCGGACCAAGTGCAGAAGGTGTTTCTTATGCCATTATCTTAGGCAATCTGGTAACACCTCTGATTGAAAAAATGACCATGCCTACAGCCTTTGGAAAAGGAGGTAAGTGCTATGTCAAAAAATAATGATATGAAGAATATGCTGAAAGATACATTTGTCTTATTGGTGATTACATTGATTTCCGGACTGGTACTGGGCTTTGTATATCAATTGACCAAGGAGCCCATCCGTATCCAGCAGGAAAAGGCAGTTCAGAAAGCATGTAAAGCTGTTTTTGCACAGGCTGAAAGCTTTGAGGTATTGACCTATGAACCTTCAGCATTACTGGCCGGAGAATTGAAAGAAGAGGGTGTGACGATTGGCACCGTATTTGTGGCTTTGGATAACAGCGGCAATCAATTGGGATATGTAGTGGAAGCATCCAGCTCCGAAGGTTACGGCGGCAATATTACCCTTTATACCGGTATTACGAATGAGGGTGTGTTAAACGGTATTTCCATTCTGACCATTTCCGAAACTCCGGGACTTGGTATGAATGCACAAAGTGTATTGGTGCCGCAGTTTGAAAATGTATCGGCAACCGTATTTACTTACACTAAGACAGGCAGTACCAAGGATAGTGAAATTGATGCCATCAGCGGTGCTACCATTACCACAGAGGCCGTTGTAGATGCTGTAAACGGCGGGGTTCGTGTGGTTACCGAAGATATTATGAAGGGAGGTAACTGATATGACAAAGAATTCTGCGGGTGAACGTTTATACAATGGTTTGCTGAAAGAAAACCCCACCTTTGTACTGATGCTGGGTATGTGTCCTACGTTGGCAGTTACCACTTCCGCAATCAATGGTTTGGGAATGGGGCTTACCACGGCGGTAGTATTAGCGCTTAGTAATCTGATTATCTCCCTGCTTCGTAAGGTGATTCCGGCCAAGGTACGTATACCGGCCTTTATCGTGATTATTGCATCTTTTGTAACCGTTGTGCAGTTGCTGTTACAGGCATATCTGCCATCCTTAAACGATGCGTTGGGAGTATATATTCCCCTTATTGTAGTAAACTGTATTATTTTAGGTCGTGCGGAAAGCTATGCCTATTCTAATCCGCCTATTCCGTCCCTCTTTGATGGTATTGGTATGGGACTTGGATTTTCAGTAGCACTGACCTGTATCGGCGCAGTGCGTGAGCTTTTGGGTACCGGTAAAGTATTTGATATGCAGGTGATGCCGGATTCCTTTACACCGATTGGTATCTTTGTATTGGCACCGGGAGCCTTCTTTGTATTGGCGGCACTGACTGCGATACAGAATTATCTGAAGATCAAAGGAGCTAAGAAGGGAAAGGATACTTCCAAAATCGGTTCCGGTTGCAGCCATGACTGTTTGAACTGTGGTGAAAAAGGCTGTGCAGAAAGATTTTATGATGCAAATGCAGAAGAAAGAAAGGAGGACTAAGGCATGAATGAAATGAAAGATTTGTTAATACTGCTGATCAGTTCTTCTTTGGTAAGCAATGTAGTATTAAGCCAGTTTTTAGGATTGTGCCCTTTCTTAGGTGTATCTAAAAAGACAAATACGGCGGCCGGCATGGGTGCGGCAGTTATTTTCGTAATTACATTAGCCAGTGCGGTAGCAGGACTGATGTATAAGTTTATCCTGGTGCCGTTGGGGATAGAGTATTTGCAAACCATATGCTTTATTCTGGTTATCGCAGCGTTGGTACAGTTTGTGGAAATGTTTTTGCGTAAGGTCATTCCCTCTCTGTACGAATCCTTAGGTGTATACCTGCCGCTGATTACCACCAACTGTGCGGTATTGGGAGTGGCATTGGTGAATGTGCAAAAAGAATACGGTATTGTAAAAGGAATTGTAAATGGTTTTGCAACCTCCGTAGGTTTCACCATAGCTATCATTATTTTGGCAGGTATTCGTGAGAAACTGGAGTACAATGATATTCCGGAGCCCTTTAAGGGAATGCCCACAGTGCTTTTGACGGCCGGACTTATGGCTATTGCATTCTGTGGATTTTCAGGCTTGTTATAAGGAGGGCGTAAGATGTCAATACAAGGGATTTTAACAGCGGCACTGATTGTTGGTGCCATCGGATTGTTTATCGGATTGTTTCTGGGGATTGCCGGAATCAAATTTAAAGTAGAGGTTGACCCTAAGGAAGAGGCTGTTTTAGCAACACTTCCGGGTAATAATTGCGGCGGTTGCGGTTTTGCAGGTTGTTCCGGTTTGGCTGCGGCTATTGCAAAAGGCGAGGCGGCAGTGAATGCCTGTCCTGTAGGCGGTGAAGAAGTGGGCGACAAAATCGCGGAAATCATGGGTGTGACAGCAGAAAGTGCAGAACCCATGGTAGCCTATGTACATTGCCAGGGTGACTGCGAGAAGGCTAAGGTGGACTATGATTATGTGGGTGCAGAGGATTGCCGTATGATGAGCTTTGTACCCAACGGAGGACCCAAAGCCTGCAACAGCGGATGCTTGGGATATGGTACCTGTGTGAAGGTATGTCCTTTTGATGCCATTCATATTGTAAACGGGGTGGCTGTGGTGGATAAGTCCGCATGTAAAGCCTGTGGTAAATGTGTAGCCATCTGCCCGAAGGGTATCATTTCCCTGGTACCGAAGAAGGCCACGACCATGGTGGCTTGCAGTTCTACGGACAAAGGTCCTGTAGCCATGAAGGCATGCAGTGTGGCCTGTATCGGTTGCGGAATATGTGTTAAGAATTGTGCGGCAGGTGCCATAAAGGTGGAGAATTTCCATGCTGTAATTGATTATGAAAAGTGTACTTCCTGTGGAGCATGTGTGGAGAAATGCCCCAAGAAAGCCATTATTTCACAGTAGTAAAGGATGAAGTATGAGATTGCCTGATGATGTAAATGAAACCGAAAGACTTAGTCCCGTATGGGTGGCCGTGATTTTTGTGGTGGCCATTGTGATTTTGGTGCTTTGGTTAAATAAGGATAGTTTGTCCGGAGAGAAAACCGGGAAAACGGAAATAGTCGGTACAGAAAGTACAGGAGAGCAAGTGGCTATGGACAGTACTTTGTCACCGGAGGATTTTGATTTTTGGGAGAAATATCCGGAAACCACTCCCGAACCGGTGGTGGAGACTACGCCGGAACCTGTAAAAGAGGACCCTGCTACGGATGGGAAACATACCAAGATTATCAACAAAGACGGTGAAGAAGAGTGGATACGGATTGTTGATGAGCTTCCTAAGCATAGCTATGATTTCACGAAATTGGTGAAACAGGCTGAGTTTATGAAATATGTTGAGGATGGAAAGGAGATTTCTTTTGTGGGAGTGGACCTTTCCAAGTATCAGGAATATGTGGATTTTTCCAAGCTGAAAAAAGCAGGGATAGATTTCTGTATGTTACGAGTGGGAGCCAGAGGATACGGCACCGGACAGCTGGTATTGGATCCGTATTTTCAGGAGAATATTAAGCGGGCATCCGATGCCGGATTGGAAATCGGAGTTTATTTTTTCTCCCAGGCCATTACCGTAGAGGAAGCAGAAGAAGAGGCGGATATGGTTTTGGATTACATCGATGAATACGATGTAAACTATCCTGTGGTGTTTGATATGGAGTATATACAAAATGATACTTCCAGAATCGAAAGCCTGACCGGAGAAGAAAGAACCAAGATAGCGGAAGCATTTTTGAGTACCATTGATTTGGCAGGCTATACGCCTATGATTTACGGAAAAAAGGAATGGTTGCTGAAGGAAATCGATTTGACACAGCTGGAGGATTATGATATCTGGCTGGCACAATATGAAGAAATTCCGGATTTCCCTTATCAGTTTACCATGTGGCAGTATACCAATCAGGGCAAAGTGGATGGAGTGTCCGGTAAGGTGGATTTGAACATTTGCTTTATCGACTATTCCGAAAAATAAAACCCTGACACCATCAGGTATCAGGGCGAAAATCCAGCAGCTTTTGTGATATTTTCAGGTTTGAGTAAATCTCCGCATATTGGCTGGGACTTACCGCATCCACATAATTTAATGTATAGTTTTTTTTGAGGCCGTTTTGATGTAAAACATCGACGGCCTTATTGTATGCGATGGCAGCGGTAACAACATCCTCATATATTCCTACACGATAGTATCCGTTTACATGGATTCGCACGGCATAGAGATATTTATCCTTTTTCTTTATGGTCCGCACACCATGATAGGTATTTAAGATTTCCAGGTTTTCGCGACGAAAGTCAGTCACATCACCGTTACGGAAACGAAAGTCCACTTCGGGGACAGCATAATTTTTGATTCCGTATCGGGAGGGAAGGCTGACCTGCATACCATAATCGGCTACAAAGTAATGATTGCCCCGTCGCATGATTTTATGTGAAGAGTAGTAAAATAAATCATCGGAGTCAAATTTTAAGATGCAATCCGGTGCCAGATGGTAGTAAAAGAATTTGGGTTTTACGTAAATAGGGTGGCCAAGATAAATACCATTATCCCGGAAATTTATAAGTACTACCCATTTTTCAAAGGATAGGACACTGGAGGCCTGATAATCACTAAGGGTGATGGTTGATCCGTTTGAAAGAATCTCGCCGGCAGTGAGATAGGCCCGGTGTGCCAACTGTTCATCGTGGTAGCTGCCCAGGCTGATATGCTTGCGTCTGTATGTAATGGAAGAACGATAATATACTTCGCCATTTTTCTTTTGGGCTTCATATACTCCCTCCGGATGATTGCTTCCCATACCGGGTCTCCTTTCGTTTGTAAGTTGTTTTAGTATATCATATTTTTTCGTTATATAACAGATATATTTTGTGGACTTGCTGAATAAAATAGTAATAGGGCAAAATGGAAGGGATGATAAGAGGATGTATAAAAAAGCATTGGGCGCCTTATTGCTGTTGCAAATTGTATTGGTGGCAGGATATTTCGTCTTACGTTTGTCCCATGGTGGGACAAGTACCGATAAGAAAACCGTATATGAAGTGAAGCTGAATCAAATCCTTTTGGCACAGGACGAAAATACGGTGCTGGAGATATGTGTCCGTACCAATTCAGGGCAGAGAGAACTTACATATAATGTATTAGAGCGGGCGCTTGCTACGGAGCAGGAAGTGATTTCTGCTCAGGATTATGAGAACCTGCTTCGGATTGTAGAGGCGGAGGCCGGCGGTGAGGATGAAATCGGAAAGCTTCTGGTGGCTAATGTGGTGCTGAACCGGGTGGAAAGTGAATCCTTTCCGGACACCATTACAGAGGTGATTCTTCAACAGAATAAAGGCGTGGCACAGTTTTCGCCGGTGGCCAGCGGCCGGTTCTTAAGAGTGGAAATCAGCGACGAAACCATATCTGCAGTAAATCGTGCGCTGTCAGGAGAGGATGTGTCAGAGGGAGCGCTGTATTTTGCGGCACGGAGATATGCCGATGCGGACAATATGCGATGGTTCGATGAACGCCTGGAATATCTCTTTACCCACGGGGGCCACGAATTTTTCACAGAGTGAGTTGCGTTTATGAATTTAATATGCTATAATGTCCGCGTGCAACAAAAACAAGCGACGGCGGAGCCGGCATTTGTTTTTTTGCCGCGAGAACGAGTAAACAGTCTGCGACAGCAGACAATTAGCACGCAGTGCGGGTTTGCGAGTTTACAAAAATGTCCGCGTGCAACAAAAACAAGCGACGGCGGAGCCGGCATTTGTTTTTTGAGCCCGTGGAGATATATACATACGGAGGAAATAATATGGAAGTTTTATATAATAGTACCAGAAGTGCAGGTGCACCCGTAAAGGCATCTGTAGCCATTTTGAAGGGTTTATCGGATGATGGCGGTTTGTTTGTACCGGACCATATTCCGGCATTGGATAAGAGCCTTGAGCAGCTTTCCAAGATGACTTATCAGGAAGTAGCTTATGAGGTAATGAAGCTGTTTCTAACCGATTTCACGGAGGAAGAGTTAAAGAACTGTATCAATAAGGCTTATGATGAAAAGTTTGATACAGAAGTAATTGCTCCCATGGTAGAGGCAAAGGGGGCATATTATCTGGAGTTGTTCCACGGTGCAACCATCGCATTTAAGGATATGGCACTTTCTATTTTGCCTCATCTGCTGATTACTTCTGCCAAGAAAAATCAAATTCAGAATGAAATTGTTATTCTGACTGCTACCTCCGGAGATACCGGAAAGGCGGCATTGGCAGGCTTTGCTGAGGTGGAGGGTACCAGAATTATTGTGTTTTATCCTAAGAATGGTGTAAGTCCCATTCAGGAGAAGCAGATGGTAACCCAGAAGGGGGACAACACATTTGTAGTAGGTATTCATGGCAATTTTGATGATGCACAGACCGGAGTGAAGAAGATTTTCTCTGACAAGGAGCTGGCCAAGGAAATGGCTGAGAAGGGATTTCAGTTCTCTTCAGCAAATTCCATTAATATCGGACGTCTGGTTCCTCAGATTGTTTATTATGTTTATGCATATGCACAGCTTTTGGCTGAGGGCAAGATTGGCGACGGAGAGGCTATTAATGTGGTAGTACCTACCGGCAACTTCGGTAATATTCTGGCTGCATTTTATGCTAAGAACATGGGTCTGCCTATCGCTAAGCTGATTTGTGCGTCCAACGATAATAAGGTATTGTATGACTTCTTCAGTACAGGTACCTATGACCGTAACAGAGAATTTATGCTGACTACTTCACCTTCCATGGATATTTTGATTTCCAGCAATCTGGAAAGATTGATTTATCGTATTTCGGGTAATGATGCAGAGAAGAATGCAGCATTGATGGCAGCATTAAACGGAACCGGTAAGTATGAGATTACAGAAGATATGAAGAAGGAACTTCAAGACTTCTACGGCAACTATGCTTCCGAAGCTGAGACGGCAGAAACCATTAAGGATTTGTATGAAGATTGCGGTTATGTGATTGATACCCATACTGCAGTAGCAGCAAGCGTCTACGATAAGTATGTGAAGGAAACCGGTGATAAGACTAAGACAGTGATTGCATCTACTGCAAGCCCTTATAAGTTTACCAGAAGTGTAATGGAAGCGATTGACAGTAAGTATGCATCCATGGGTGACTTCGAACTGGTGGATGAACTTTGCAAACTGGCAAATGTTGCAGTACCCAATGCGATTGAGGAAATCAGAAGTGCACAGGTTCGTCATAACAATATTTGCGAAGTGGATGAGATGCAGCAGGTGGTAAGAAACTTCCTGAATATTTAGTGAATATATGAATGAGTTATTGGAGGCTGAATTCCGCATGGAGTTCGGCCTCTCATATAAAGGAGCTTTCAATATGGATGAAAAGAATACAAAAGGAATTGAAGCTGAAGGATATATGTTTTTGAATGCAGCGGATGCGGTATTGGCGGAGAAAGAGCGAAAACAGATAGAATATCTTGAGAAAAAGCTGGATTATCAAAAGCCGGAGCAAATATTAATGGTTTTGCAAAAACTGATAGAAGAGCGTACTTTTAAGACGCCTGTAGGAACGATGTATCTGAAGCGTTTGCAGGATTTTCTGAAGAACCAAAATAGTATTGAAAGGGAACGTATACCGGCGATACCTGTAGATTTTGTGTGCGACAAATCCGTTCCACAAACAAAAGTAGAGCTAAAAAGCGTACGTGCGGTAGCACAAAGAAGGGAAGAAATCAGGAAATCCAATCATAATATATCCCTTATTTTAAATGTGATATTGATTATAGGAATGATTGTAATGTTCTGGATGGCCACTCAGAGTGAGACCATGAATATGATTAACTATAAAACAATGTTGGAAAACCGTTATGCAGAGTGGGAACAGGATTTGACAGAGCGGGAACAGAATCTTCGTGAAAAAGAAAAAAATCTCATCCCATAATTCACAGTTTTTACATAATTAATTGGTATGATGTGCATAGTAACCATGCAGGGATAAGTATTGTGACTGTAAGAGGTGTATAGTGCTATGGAAAAGCTGAAGATATTAGTAGTTGATGATGAGAGCCGCATGCGTAAGCTGGTAAAGGACTTTTTGGTTAAGAATAATTATGAAGTGTTAGAAGCCGGCGACGGCGAAGAAGCAGAGGATATTTTCTTTCGAGAAAAGGATATAGCGTTGGTGGTTCTGGACATAATGATGCCGAAGTTGGATGGCTGGCAGGTCTGCAGGGATATAAGGGCGTATTCCAAGGTGCCTATTATAATGCTTACAGCAAGAACCGATGAGAAGGATGAATTATTGGGCTTTAATCTTGGTGTGGATGAGTATATTTCTAAACCCTTCAGTCCTAAGATTCTGGTAGCGCGTATTGAAGCTATCTTACGTAGGACCAATGCCCTTGCACAAGGTGGTTGTATGGAATGCGGCCGAATTAAAGTGGATAAATCGGCACATCAGGTATGGGTGGACGAGGAGCCTGTAGCGTTAAGTTACAAGGAATTTGAACTGTTGGTGTACTTTATGGAGAACAAGGGGATTGCACTTTCCAGAGAGAAAATACTCAATAGTGTGTGGAATTATGATTATTTCGGAGATGCCCGTACCATTGATACCCATGTGAAGAAGCTGCGCAGTAAACTTAAGGGCAAAAACAGCGAACAGCTTGGCGACGCCGGTGATGTAATTAAGACCATCTGGGGTTATGGTTACAAGATTGAGGAATAGCTACAAGCAGAGCAAAAAGCGTAATATAATGCGATGAAAGCTTGCTTTCATAAGCAATCATATTACGCTTTTTATTGTGCGACAGCACCGAAGGCTTGCAGAATACGAAGTGTTCTGCAAGATTTCGAGCTCTGCGAGTAGCGTAAAGAATGGCGACAGCACCGAAGGCTTGCAGAATACGAAGTGTTCTGCAAGATTTCGAGCTCTGCGAGTAGCGTAAAGAATGGCGACAGCACCGAAGGCTTGCAGAATTTCTTGCTAATTTTTGTGAAATGTGATACTCTTATATAAATATGGGTTGTTATTCATATACGTAAATGATTTCTGTGTTTAGGGAGGATAGGAAATGAAACAAATACGAAAGAAAAAAGGATTAAGCATATTATTAACTATGCTGTTAGTTGTGACTTCTTTGTGGTCAACCAGAATGGTGGCACATGCAGAGGACTCTATAATTGTGGCACCGGAGAATATGCTGAATATCCAAGTGGTGGACAAAGATGGGAATAAAGTGTCTGGTATTAGGGCCTCTATGCTAAATGAATATGGAGTGGAATGTGCCGCATGGAACGTTAATCAGAACTATAAAAATTCTTCCAGTACCTTAGTGGAACGAAATGGTTCGGGAATTAAGGTGGGAGAATATTATTATGAACCCAGAAGTACATTTGCATCACTTGTGGCACCCGGTAATTTGGTTTATATACGTCAGCAATACGGTTCTTCTTATAGTTCGTTTGAAGGAGATGTATATTTTAATCTTGGTCAAGAAAGAGAATTGACATTGGGATATATGCCGGATCAAGAAAGTGCATTTCAGGTACCGCCCAATACATTAATGATTAATGCAGAAGAGAAATGGAAAAATGCATGTTATGATTTGTATATCGCCTATGGGGAAACTGAAATGATAGTAAATTCCATGGCAGGGACTCTGACTGGTGTGACTGTGCCCGAAAACTGTACCATGGATATATATGGAAAAAGTGGTGTATATTCGCCGCAATCTTACAATATGTCATTTGATAAAACAACTGAGTATGTGAAAGTACGTAGAAAACTGTCGGATCTTGCCTCACGTTTTAATGAGGATGGAACGATAACACATACACCTGCTGGTAATCCTGACATGGAGTTGACTCTTGAGATTGCTTCAGGTACATATATGCCGGGTGAAGTTTATTTTCACATTATTAGTGGCGCAGTAATCAATTATCCGGTTCCGGATGATGAAGGTTACATAGAATTTTACGTGGAAAAGAAAACCGGAGCATATAGTATATTGTATGGTATGCGTTATAGTTTTATCACTGCTAATGGTGGAACTGCTAGTGGTGGTGGTGGTGGTGGTATTTACTCGGGATATGCTTGTGAGAAGCTTGTTAAAAAGTTTAAAGCAATTGATATTCCGGAAACAGGTACTACCTTGTATAATGTATCGGCAGGGAACTATACAATAAATCTATCAAATGTTCCCAGTCGTTATATGAATCCGGGTCCAATATCAGTGAATGTAACGAGCACTCAAGACATTCAGGAACTGAAGATAGTGCTGGAGGATGTGCATAGCCATAACTTTGGTACCGAATATAAGAAGGATGCCACCAACCACTGGAAAGAGTGTGCCTGTGGAGAAAAGAGTGGCGAGGAAGCCCATGTACCGGGTCCTGCGGCAACGGAAGAAAGAGCCCAGACCTGTACGGTATGTGGTTATGAAATTGCACCCAAGTTAGACCATGACTTTGGCACCGAATATAAGAAGGATGCTACCAACCACTGGAAAGAGTGTGCCTGTGGAGAAAAGAGTGGCGTGGAAGCCCATATCCCGGGCCCTGAGGCAACGGAAGAAAGTGCCCAGACCTGTACCGTATGCGGCTATGAAATTGCACCGAAATTAGGCCATGACTTTGGTACCGAATACAAGAAGGATGCCACCAACCACTGGAAGGACTGTGCCTGTGGAGAAAAGAGCGGCGTGGATGCCCATGTACC
>JAFWYN010000004.1 GCA_017522685.1 Lachnospiraceae bacterium | reverse complement strand
CACCGGGAACCAACCGTTTTGAAGTACTTTTAGAAAAAGGAAAGATTATCTGCGAACATGGGAAATTATCCGTATATGAAGCAAAGGTGAGCGAAAGAGAATTCTGTTTTACTACCAAAGAAGGTTTTGCCATTCCGGAAGGTAAGTGGATAGAAGTAGAAACGGATGGGGAGAATCCCCAGCATGTGGGAGTGTTGAAAGCCTTTGCCGGTGCGGTTTTGCGTGGAGAGCCGTTGGTGGCAAACGGCGTGGAAGGAATTCGTGGACTTACTCTTTCCAACGCGATGCATTTGTCGGCATGGACCAATGAAATGGTGGAGCTTCCGTTGGATGAAGATTTATTTTTGGAGAAATTGAATGAGCGCAGAGCCGGCTCCAAGCAGAAGTCAAATGTTGCGGAGGCGGTGTTTGATACAAAGGGAAGTTATGGAAGTTGAGAGGAGTAATCTATGCGTAGTGCAATTGTAGGATGTGGAAATGTGGCACAGGTCCATGCCAGAGCAATTGAAGGTATGGAAGGAGCAGAGTTAATAGCAGTTGCAGACATTGTTGCGGAGAAAGCGGATAGTATGGCGGCACAATATGGTGCTAAAGCATACTATGATTTAGAAGAAATGTTAGCTTCGGTACAGATAGATGTATTGCATATTTGTACGCCTCACTATTTACATATGCCTATGACAGTACAGGCATTGAAGGCTGGAATTCATGTGTTTATGGAAAAACCACCTATAATTAACAGTGTGCAATGGGAAGAACTGAAGCAGGCAGTGAAACAGTGTGAGGAAAAAGCGCGTTTGGGAATATGTTTTCAAAACAGATACAATGATAGCGTGCAGTATGTAAAGAAGCAGCTGGAAGAAAATGTTTACGGAAAGATTCTTGGAATCAGGGGCATGGTTACCTGGAGCCGTGGCATGGGATATTATACTTCTAACAATTGGCGGGGAAAGCTTTCTACAGAAGGTGGCGGCGCCTTGATTAATCAAGCGATTCACACCTTGGATTTAATGCAGTATTTTGTGGGGGAAAAACCATTGTCTGTAAAATCCAGTGTAGCAAAGCTGCATTTGCCTGAAGAAATTGAAGTGGAAGATATGGTGGCGGCACATATTGTATATCCTAAAGCGAAGGCATGTTTTTATGTAAGTACCGGTTATGTGACGGATGTACCACCCTTGATTGAGCTGGAATGTGAGAAGGCACGGGTGCGAATTGAAGAAGATGTGGTAACAGAGTTTCAAGCCGGGGCGGCTTTGGTACGGGGATTCAGTGAACAAAAACGTTTGGGTAAAAGCCATTGGGGCATGGGACACCAGACGGCCATACAGAAGTTTTATGATTGTGTAGCAGAGGGCAAAAAGTATTCTATTGAACTTGGTGATGTAGAAGATACTATGGAGATTCTTTTACAAATTTATGGTAGGTAATGGAGGAAGAGAAATGTTAAATAAATGTATTATTACAGGGTTTGCAGACGAAATTCACAGAGATTTAGATGTGCAGTTGGAGATTATTGGCGACCTGGGACAGAAATATATTGAGCTTCGTGGTGCGGATGGAATTAATATTGCAGATATGACCATGGAGCAGGCTAAAATGTTTAAGATGAAATTGAATGCAAAGGGTGTGAAGATATCTGCGCTGGGTTCCCCTATTGGAAAAGTTGGTATTACCGATGATTTCGTATCCCATTTTGAGAAGTTTAAGCATGTGGTAGAACTGGCTAAAGTATTTGAAACATCATATATCAGAATGTTCAGTTTTTATATGCATTCGGATAAACCGGCAGAAGTGTTCCGTGAAGAAGTACTTAAGCGTATGGGAAAGATGGTGGAGTATGCAAAAGAGCAGAATGTAGTGCTTTTGCATGAGAATGAGAAAGGTATATATGGCGAGAATGCAGCAAGATGTAAGGAATTGATGGAGGCATTCTATGGGGATCATTTTAAATGTATCTTTGATTTTGCTAATTTTGTGCAGTGTAAACAGGATACCTTGGAGGCATATGAAATGCTTAAACCTTATATTCATTATCTTCACATTAAGGATGCTATGTGGGAGAATGGTGAAGTGGTACCTGCAGGCATGGGGGATGGTAATGTGAAACAGATTCTGGAAATGTTGGATGCAGAAGGGTATGAGGGATTCTTAAGTTTGGAACCACACTTGGCAGATTTTGCGGGACTTCAGATGCTGGAGAGAGAAGAAGATATGCAGGATAAGGCGACAAATAAGGTGGAAGAGAAAAAGGGAGCATTCGCATATCGGTTGGCGTTTGACAGCTTAGTAAAATTGATGAAATAAGGGGTTTATTATTCAAATGAGAAAATAAGAATTAAAAAAGACATGGTTTGTGTAATAGCATACCGTGTCTTTTTTGTGCCGGATTTTGTTCAATGCAAAACAAAATCTAGCAATAGATGACATCAAAATAGCATAAAGTGATAAGTCAAAAAAAGGGTCCTCTGTTATCATTTAAGTAAAGTCGAGAAAGACTGTCCATTGGGCATAATCATATAGATTTAAGGGAGGATTCGACCGTGAGAAACAGAGAAGAAGCTAAAAGACGTGCAAAAGAATTGGTAGCACAGATGACCGTGGAGGAGAAAGCATCCCAGCTTCGTTATGACGCACCGGCAATACCGAGACTGAATGTTCCGGCATATAACTGGTGGAATGAAGGTTTACATGGTGTGGCGAGAGCCGGTATTGCAACCAGTTTCCCACAGGCAATCGGTATCGCAGCATCCTTTGATAAGGATTTATTAAAAGAAATCGGTAATGTAATCAGTGTGGAAGGACGTGCAAAGTACAACGCATATTCTTCTCAGGAAGATAGAGACATCTATAAAGGATTGACATTCTGGTCACCTAACGTAAATATTTTCCGTGATCCCAGATGGGGAAGAGGTCATGAGACCTACGGTGAGGACCCGTATCTGACCGGTGAATTGGGCGAAGCTTTCGTAGAGGGTTTGCAGGGCGATGGAGAGTATTTAAAGGCTGCAGCATGTGCAAAGCATTTTGCAGTACATTCCGGTCCGGAAGCAGTTCGTCATCATTTTGACGCAGAGGTAAATGATAAGGACTTGTGGGAAACTTATTTGCCTGCATTTGAGAAATTAGTAAAGAATGCTGAAGTAGAAGCAGTTATGGGTGCATACAATCGTACCAATGGTGAACCTTGCTGCGGACACAAGGTATTGATGGAAGATATTTTACGCGGACAGTGGGGGTTTGAAGGTCACTACGTATCTGACTGCTGGGCAGTAAGAGATTTCCACACCAATCACATGGTAACTGCTACTGCAGAGGAATCTGCTGCACTGGCACTTAAGACCGGCTGTGACGTAAATTGCGGTAATACCTACTTACATATGCTTTCTGCATATCAGCAGGGTCTGGTAACAGAAGAAGATATTACTATTGCTGCAGAGAGATTATTTACCACCAGATTTTTATTGGGTATGTTTGATGAAACCGAATATGACAAAATCGGTTATGATAAGATTGAGTGTAAGGAGCATCTGGCACTGGCAGACAGAGCCACTGCAGAAGGTGTAGTACTTTTAAAGAACAATGGATTACTTCCTTTGAAGAAAGAGGAGATTAAGAGCATCGGTGTCATCGGTCCTAATGCCAACAGCCGTGTAGCACTAGTTGGTAACTATCATGGTACATCTTCCAGATATATTACTGTTTTGGAAGGTATCCAGGATGAAGTGGGTGACGACGTACGCGTTTACTACTCTGAGGGTAGCCACTTATTCAAGGATAGATTGGAGCATTTAGGCTGGAGACAGGATCGTATTTCTGAAGCGGTGAATGTAGCATTGAACAGTGATGTGGTGGTTCTTTGCGTAGGTCTGGATGAGACTTTGGAAGGTGAAGAAGGCGATACCGGTAACAGCTATGCATCCGGTGACAAGGTAGATTTATTACTTCCTGAGGTACAGAGAGAATTAATCGAAGCAGTGATGAAAGTAGGCAAACCGACCATCGTTCTTAACATGACCGGTAGTGCCATGGATTTACGTTTTGAGCAGGAGCATGCAGATGCAATTATGCAGGTATGGTATCCGGGCGCAAGAGGCGGTAAGGTAATCGCAGACTTATTGTTTGGTAAATTATCACCTTCCGGCAAGCTTCCCATTACTTTCTACAATGACACTGCAGATTTGCCGGCGTTTGAGGACTACTCTATGAAGGGTAGAACCTACCGTTATCTGGAAAGCGAACCTTTGTATCCTTTCGGTTACGGATTAAGCTATGGTGATGCAGATATTACTTCCGTAGAGTGTAACGGACAGAAGGTAGAAGCCGGTGCAGCAGTTTCGGTAGATACTGCTGAGGGCATGACCATTTCTGTAGAAATCGAGAATAAATCCAATATGGAATTGGGCGAAGTTGTTCAGATTTATATCAAGGATGTGGATTCAACATACGCGACTACCAATGGTAAGCTTTGCGGTTTTGCCAGAGTGAATGTGCCTGCCGGTGGAAAGGTAAGTGTAGCAGTTCCTATGGATAAGGATGCTTTTACGGTAGTAAATGATGCAGGACAGAGATTGGTGGATGGCAAGAAGTTCGCCGTAAGTGTAGGCTTTGGTCAGGCAGATGCCAGAACAAAGGCGTTGACAGGTAAGGATGCAGTAGTATTTACAGTAGAAGGTTAATGATAAATGGCAGAGATTAAGTTATTTATTCAGAATTGGACATTTTTAAAGACGGCTCTGGGAACAGAGCTGTCTGATATTATAAAACGTAAAGGGGAATTTCGGGCAGTAGATATTCCCCATGACTGGTTAATATCTCAGGCAAAGAATTTGTACGAGAACAGTACCGGATGGTATCGTAAGATAATTCTGTCGGAGGAATTACAGGCAGGGGAAGGAGAACGTGTTATCGTCCGCTTTGACGGTGTGTATATGGATTCTACCTTTTACGTGAACGGACAGGAGGTCGGAGACTGGAAGTATGGTTACTCTGCTTTTCAGTTTGATATTACGGATTATCTGATTGAGGGAGAGAATGAACTCCTGTTGCAGGTGCGTTTTCAGTCGCCCAACAGCCGTTGGTATTCCGGTGCCGGTATTTACCGTAATGTGTGGTTGAAGGTATATCCGAGGACATATTTGCCACTGGATGGCACTTATGTACATACCAAGTACTTAGGAGACGGCAGGTATCTGTTAGATATTGAAACAGAGTGTGCCGGAGATTTGACGAAAAAAGTTTCCTGTGCATATAAGCTGTATTATAACGGACAGTTGTATCAGGATTTAGGTATGGTACAGAACGAGGGAAGTCGCTTTGCCTTACAGGCAGAGTTGGAGGCACCCAAGGAGTGGAGTCTGGAAGAACCTAATTGCTATAAGTTAGTGGCAGAACTGCAGGAAACGGTAGATTCTCAGGAAATTATCATTGGTTTCCGACGCATGGAGTTTGATCCGAATACAGGCTTTTACTTAAACGGTCAGCATGTAAAAGTCAATGGTGTTTGTGAACATCATGATTTCGGTTGTCTGGGTTCCGTGTTCAGTAAAGAAGCTATGCGACGTAAGTTTGAAATTTTACGTCAGATGGGCGTAAATGCCCTGCGTACCAGTCACAATATGCCGGCAGCAGAACTTATGGAGCTGGCAGATGAAATGGGCTTCCTTGTAATGGATGAAGCCTTTGATATGTGGGAGCGCAAGAAAACGGATTATGATTATGGACGATTCTTTAAGGAATGGGCAGAAAAAGATGTGGCTTCCTGGATTCGCAGAGACCGTAATCATCCCTGTTTGTTTATGTGGTCCATCGGTAATGAAATTTATGACACCCATGCAGATGCGCATGGACAGGAAATTACTCATAGATTAATTGGTTTTGTCAGAGACCATGATCCCAAGGAGAATGCGGTGATTACCATCGGTTCCAATTTTATGCCTTGGGAAAATGCGCAGAAGTGTGCAGATATTGTAAAATACGCCGGTTACAATTACGGCGAGAAGTATTATGAGAAACATCATGAGGAGCATCCGGACTGGATTATTTACGGTAGTGAAACTGCATCCATGGTGCATAGCCGGGGAGTATACAGATTTCCGCTGAAGCAGCCTATGCTTGCAGATGAGGATGAACAGTGTTCTTCTATCGGTAATTCCAGTACCAGCTGGGGAGCACGTAATGTAGAAACCTGTGTTTCCAAGGACAGAGACATGGAGTTTAGCTTTGGTCAGTTCCTTTGGACCGGTTTTGACTATATTGGTGAGCCAACCCCTTACCATACCAAGAACTCTTATTTTGGTCAGGTAGATACGGCAGGTTTTGCAAAGGATTCCTTTTATGCATTCCAGGCGGAGTGGACGGATGTAAAGAAAGCACCTATGGTGCATTTGTATCCCTACTGGGACTTTAACGAAGGCCAGACCATTGATGTGCGGGCATGCACTAATGGAAGCTGTGTGGAGCTGTTTGTAAATGGTCAGTCCAAGGGAAGACAGGCAATCGACCATAAGCATGGGGAAGAATTACAGGGAACCTGGCAGGTGGCTTACGAGCCAGGTGAGATTACAGCGGTAGCCTATGATGAAGCGGGCGAGGAGCTTTGCAGAGAAACCAGACATTCTTTCGGGGATGCGGCAAAGATTGTGCTCCGGGCAAGTAAGCTTGAGATTCGGGGCGATGGTGAGGATTTATCCTTTATCACCATTAGCGTAGTGGATAAGGATGGTTATCCCGTAGAGAATGCCATGAACTATGTGGAGGTGCTGGTAACCGGCGCAGGACGCTTAATGGGTCTGGACAATGGTGACAGCTCTGACTTTGAAGAATATAAAGGCAATGTGCGTAAGCTGTTTAACGGTAAGCTTTTGGCTGTAATTGGTAGCAAGACACAGGCCGGAGAAATTAATGTATTTGTAAACGGCAAAGGCTTGGAAAGTGCCAAACTTCAGCTGAATGCAAAAGAAGCGTCGGTGCGTCAGGGTATATGTGCAACAGAGGATATTATGAAGCATCCAATGATGTTAACAGACAAACAGCCGGTACGCAGAATTAATATCCGTGCTTTGGGAAGTAAGGTGTTAACGGCTGAGAACAATTCGGTCTTGCTGGAGGCCAATGTTCTTCCGGCAGATGCAGATGATAAAGAAATTATCTGGAAGGTAGTAAATGATAACGGTATAGATATTCCTTATGCAAGGATTGAGCTGTTAGGTAGTGAAAACGGTGTAACCAAAGCTAAGTTAACCGCTATCGGAGACGGTGAGTTCCAGGTAAGATGTTTATCCAAGAGCGGAACAGATAAAGTAAAGCTGATTTCTCAAATGGATTTTAAGGCAGTCGGCATGGGCCAGGCGTTTGTGAATCCCTATGAATTCCTTTCCGCAGGACTCTTTGACGAAACCATCGGAGAGATTACCAATGGTAATGAAAAGGGTATTGCCACTGCAAGAGACGGTGTCAGCGGTGTGATTTACAGGAATATTGATTTCGGCGAATATGGCTCGGATGAAGTAACCATACCGGTATTTGCACTGGATAGTGAATTACATGATATTGAGTTGTGGTTAGGAGTACCGGGCGAAGAGGACAGCGAATTGTTCTGCAAGCTTCCGTACCAAAAGCCTTCGCAGTGGAACGTGTACCAGGAGGATACCTGGAAGTTGCCACGACGCATCAAAGGCGTGCAGACACTTGCCATTCAGATGCATGAAAAGGTACATATTAAGGGCTTTGTGTTTAAGAAGTACGAGAAGGCATTCAGTCCTTTATATGCGGCAGAGTGCAGCAAGGTATACGGCGACAGCTTCTGCGTAGAAGAACAGGCCATTACAGGTATCGGTAATAACGTAACCGTTGTCTTTGAAAATATGGACTTCTGCGAAGCAGGCGCGAAGGGTATTGAACTGACCGGACGCTCGAAACTGGCCGGCAACACCATTCATATTCTTTTTACTCCGGAAAATGGTGAAGTACAGCGTAGAGTCTTGGAAGTAAAAGGCACAATAGAGTATACGACGCAGAGTTTCGACTTTGAAGCTATTACCGGGAAAGGAAGAATTGAATTCGTATTTTTACCCGGCAGTGATTTTGACATGAAGAGCTTCCAATTTTTACATCTCTAATTTTCTATGTTGAACAGGCATAAACAGTTAGGTTGTTTTTGTTGTAAAAAACAGATATTATGAAATATATATAAAACAGGAGGTAGCAAAATGTTATATATTGGTATTGATTTAGGTACATCAGCAGTTAAATTGCTTTTGATGGACGGCGAGGGTAACATTAAGAACATTGTTTCTAAAGAATATCCTCTGTACTTCCCCAATCCGGGCTGGTCTGAGCAGAAGCCGGAAGATTGGTATGAGCAGTCCATGGCAGGTATGAAGGAGCTGTTAGAGGGCTTCGACAAGAGTCAGGTGGCAGGTATCAGCTTCGGCGGTCAGATGCACGGTCTGGTTATTCTGGATAAGGATGATAACGTAATCCGTCCTGCACTTCTTTGGAATGACGGACGTACCTTTGAAGAGTGTGATTATTTAAATAATGTAATCGGTAAGGAGAAGCTTTCTGAGTACACAGCAAATATTTCCTTCACCGGATTTACCGCTCCGAAGATTCTTTGGATTAAGAACAAGGAGCCGGAAAACTTTGCAAAGATTGCAAAGATTATGCTTCCGAAGGATTACATCGCATATAAATTAACAGGTGTACATTGTACAGACGTTTCCGATGCTTCCGGTATGCTTATCTTTGATGTCAAGAACCGTAAGTGGTCTAAGGAAATGTGTGATATCTGTGGTATTACCGAAGACCAGCTGGCTACTGTTTACGAATCATACGAAGCAGTAGGCACCGTACTTCCGGAAATTGCTGCAGAGCTTGGTATTCCTGCAAGCGTAAAGGTAGCAGCAGGTGCAGGCGATAATGCGGCAGCAGCAGTAGGTACCGGTACCGTAGGCGATGGTATGTGTAATATTTCTTTGGGAACCAGCGGAACCATCTTTATCTCTTCCAAGAACTTTGGCATAGATAAGTACAACGCACTTCACTCCTTCGCACATGCTGACGGAAGCTATCATCTTATGGGATGTATGCTTAGTGCAGCAAGCTGTAACAAGTGGTGGATGGACGAAATCATCGGAACCAAGGATTATGCAGCAGAGCAGAAGCAGATTGAGAAGCTTGGTGAGAACCATGTTTACTTCCTGCCTTACTTGATGGGTGAACGTTCACCTCATAATAACCCTAACGCAAGAGGTACTTTCATCGGTATGACCATGGATACTACCAGAGCAGATATGACTCAGGCAGTTTTGGAAGGTGTTGCATTTGCACTTCGTGATTCTTTTGAAGTAGCAAAGAGCCTTGGTATCAAGATTGAACGTACCAAGATTTGTGGTGGCGGTGCTAAGAGCCCTCTTTGGAAGAAGATGATTGCCAACATCTTAAATGTAAAGGTGGATGTGATCGAAAGTGAAGAAGGTCCTGCACTGGGTGGTGCTATGCTTGCAGCAGTTGCATGTGGTGAATATGCAAATGTAGAAGAAGTAGCTGCGAAGATTGTAAAGGTAATCGATACCGTAGAACCTGAAGCAGAATTGGTTGCTAAGTATGAAGAGTGTTATAGCCAGTTCAAACAGATTTATCCGGCATGCAAGCCTATTTTTGATGTGATTAAATAAAAGGAGGAAAAAACATGAAAGTATTATCCGTAAAAGATCCTGCTTTTAAAAAGTATGGAAAAGTAGTAGACAATGTAGATTTTACCGAATTGGTAGAAGCATTGAAGAAAACACCCGTACCGGAAGGTGTTGTGTATGAGCCCAGCGTAGCTGAGTTGGAAGCAACTTCTGTAATGGAAGCCCTCACTACCGTAACCAATGGCGAAATGCCTATCCAGATTGGTTACTGTAACGGTCACAACTGCATGTTAAATGCTCTTGAGTACCACAGAGATTCTGAAATCAATGTAGCTGCAACTGACGCTATTTTGATGGTAGGTACTTTGGCAGATGTAGAAGAAGACTTTACATACGATACTGCAAAGGTAGAGGCTTTCTTACTTCCTGCAGGAATGGCTGTAGAAGTATACGCAACCACTCTTCACTATGCACCTTGTGGCGTAGATAATGCAGGTTTCCAGGTGGCAATCGTACTTCCTAAGGGAACCAACTATCCTTTAAAGACCAAGCATACAGCGGTAGCAGCTGACGGAACAGCTCCTAACGAAGACGCTTTAATCACTGCAGTAAATAAGTGGTTAATTGGTCATGCAGAGGGCGGTCTGGATGCCGGAAGCTTCCTTGGATTAAAGGGCAAAAATTTGAACGTAAATGAGTAAATTTGTTTTACGAAAGCAAGAGTTTATAGTATAATTATGTTATTGAGAAAAGGAATCAATAGCAGTAAAAAATACATATTATTAGGAGGACAAAACAATGAACAATATCCCTAAAGTGAAAGTTGGTATTGTAGCAGTTTCCCGTGACTGCTTCCCGGAGAGTTTATCTGTAAACAGAAGAAAGGCAGTAGTTGCAGCTTACGCTGAAAAGTATGGTATGGATGACATTTATGAATGTCCTATCTGTATCGTAGAAAGCGAAGTACAGGCTGTTCAGGCTGCAAAGGATTTAAAGGAGCAGGGATGTAACGCACTTTGCGTATATCTTGGAAACTTTGGTCCTGAAATTTCTGAAACCTTATTGGTTCAGATTTTCGATGGTCCTGCAATGATTTGTGCAGCAGCAGAAGAAAGCCAGAACGACCTTATGGACGGACGTGGCGATGCTTACTGTGGTGTTTTGAATGCAAGCTATGCTATGAAATTACGTAATGTAAAGGCTTATATCCCTGAGTACCCTGTAGGTACTGCAGAGGAATGTGCAGATATGATTCATGAGTTCGTGCCTATGGCAAGAGCAATCGTTGGTTTGAAGAGCTTAAAGATTATTTCTTTCGGTCCCAGACCTTCCAACTTCCTTGCTTGTAACGCTCCTATTAAGCAACTTTACAACCTTGGCGTTGAAATCGAAGAGAACTCTGAATTAGACTTATTCGAAGCATTTAAGAACCATGCAGGCGATGAAAGAATTCCTGCTAAGGTTGCTGAAATGGAAGCTGAGCTTGGCGCCGGCAACAAGAAGCCTGAAGTATTAGAGAGACTTGCTCAGTATGAATTAACCTTACTTGACTGGGTAGAAGCTCACAAGGGCTGCAAGGAATATGTTGCTATCGCCGGTAAGTGCTGGCCTGCATTCCAGACTCAGTTCGGTTTCGTACCTTGCTACGTAAACAGCCGTTTAACCGGTATGGGTATTCCTGTATCTTGTGAAGTAGATATCTACGGCGCATTATCAGAGTTCATCGGTACCTGCGTAACCCAGGATGCTGTTACCTTGCTTGATATCAACAACTCTGTACCTGCTGATATGTACAAGGAAGCTATCGCAGGCAAGTACGATTATACTCATAAGGATACCTTCATGGGCTTCCATTGTGGTAATACCTGCTCTTCTAAGTTGGCATTCTGTGAAATGAGATATCAGAAGATTATGGCTAGAAACCTTCCTGAAGAAGTTACCCAGGGTACTTTGGAAGGCGATATCGCACCTGGCGACATCACATTCTATCGTTTACAGTCTACTGCTGATTGCAAGCTTCGTGCTTACATCGCAGAAGGTGAAGTACTTAACGTAGCTACCAAGTCATTCGGTGCAATCGGTGTATTTGCTATTCCTGAGATGGGCAGATTCTATCGCCATGTATTGATCGAGAAGAACTATCCTCATCACGGTGCAGTTGCATTCGGTCACTATGGAAAGACCTTATTTGAAATCTTCAAATTCTTAGGTGTTCCTGTAGAAGACTTGAACTACAACCAGCCTAAGAGCTTACCTTATCCTACCGAGAATCCTTGGGCTTAAGTCTTAGTTGACGGCGGATTGGCTAAATAATGAAGTATATGCGGCGCGGTCTTTATGACCGCGCTGTTTTTCTAAAGAGGATTTAGAAAGGTTGGTTTTTCTATGAAACGATTCTTGAGATATTTCTTATTGCTTATATTTTGTGCTTGCATGTTCAGTGCATGCGGTGAAAAAGAATCAGAAGTAAGTGAGTTGCCGAAGCAGGAGAATGTTGCGACTGCCAATTTGCCTGTGATTTCCATAGAAACCGTGAATCAGGGCAGCGATAAGATGGACTTTGTAACCAAGCCGGTGGCAAAGCATGTGGCAGAAAGTATTGCTTCCTGGACACCGGATTATGAAATGCCGCCTGAGCCCTATTACGAGGACTGTACCATCACCTTGACGGATGGTGATGAGAAAGTGGTTTTAGACAAGGTGGAGGCAGAGGTGAAGGTTCGCGGTAATTGGACCACCTCCTATGACAAAAAGCCCCTTCGTATTAAATTCAAGAAGAAACAGTCCATGCTTGGACTAAACGAAGGACAGGCTTATAAGAGCTGGGTACTTCTGGCAGAATACAAGGATGCCTCCATGCTTCGAAACAAAACGGCACTTACCATTGCCCGGGAGATTTTAGGAACAGATGGTCTCTATGCTTCCGATGCTGAGTTGGTGGAAGTACGGATAAACGGAGAATACTGGGGCGTATATTTACTGGCAGAACAGCAGCAGATTAATGAAGGCAGAATTGATATTACGGAAGCAGAGGATGATTATACCGGTACGGATATCGGCTATTTCCTGGAATTTGATGGTTATTTTTGGTCGGAGGACCCCTTGCAGCAGTTTCAGATTTCTTATGCGGACAATGCGGCTTTGGTGCCTTTTGACGGTAATGGTGGTAGCGGCAGAACCATGAAATGCCTAACTGACCCGGTGTATGGATATAAGCAGGAAATCGGTATCACCATTAAGAGTGATATTTACTCCCCGGCACAGAAATCATTTATATCTTCTTATCTGGATAATGTTTATAAAATTATGTATTATGCGGCCTATCGACAGGAGGCATATGTGTTTAATGAGGAGTATACGGCTATTTCCAAGACGGATAAGCTGACTCCCAAAGAGGCTGTGGAGCAGGTGATTGACGTACAGTCGCTGGTGGATGTGTATATCATTAATGAATTGTTCTGCGATGCGGATGTGTATTATTCCAGCTTCTTTATGACAGTAGATTTTGGTGAGGAAGGAGATAAGAAGCTCAGATTTGAAGCACCTTGGGATTTTGATTCCGGATTAGGTAATAAAAACCGCTGTCTGGACGGTACCGGTTTCTATGCAGCTAACATCGTACCGGATGTAAACGGCGGCCCGGAGGGCGGCGGTGAGTATGAAACCATCAATCCCTGGCTGGCGGTACTGATTTATGAGGACTGGATGCAGGAATCCATTAAAAAGACCTGGACCAAGGCCTATGATGCGGGTGTTTTCGACCGTGCCTTTGCAATGATTGCAGAGGATAAAGTCAAGTATCATGAGGCTTTTACCAGAAACTACAGTAAATGGAACAATATTATTTACAATGCACCTTTTGTGAACGAATTATCTCCTTTGGCAGCTGCCTGTACCAATCAGGAGGAGGCAGCAGATTTCCTTCTGGAGTGGTTGCAAAGCAGGGTAGAGTTCCTGAATGGGGAATGGCATGAATAAAGATTATGGGTGTAATGTGTGAGATTGATTGTGAGCTGGCTATATTTAAGATATCGGAGCAGGGTGTGAGGGAGTAGGGCCCATGCCGGAGCACATGATTTGGTAGGAGAGTATCTGTATTAAGTGATTTGATAAAAAAGTATCTCTTTTTGAAAGAAAAGGGATACTTTTTTTATTAGAAGGAGCGATATAGATACGAGAGGGGCAGATCTAGGCCTTCAAATCGTGGAAAAGATGTCTAAAAAGGATACAAAATAAATGAAAAAGCTTGTATAGACCGAGTGATGCAATTTGGATGTAGAAAATATTCGCAATAAATAATAGTTGACAAAAAGGTTCGTCAATTGTAGAATGAAGATATATTCTACAATTGACGAATGTATATTTAAGAGGAGATAGAAGATTATGAAAAGACTACCTGATTCAGAATTAGAAATTATGATGATCATCTGGGAACTGAATAAGCCGGTTACTCGATTTGAAATTGAAGCAGAGATGGGGGAGGAGAGAAGGCTTACTCCCACTACGATTTTAACCTTTTTGTCCAGATTGCAGGAGAAAGGGTTCCTTGCAGTAGAGAAGGTGGGTAAGAACAATTTATATAGCCCATTGATTGCTAAGGAAGTGTACATGCAGAAGGAGAGTAAGAACATCCTAATGCGTTTGTACTCCAATTCGGCGAAAAATTTCTTGGCAGCCTTGTATGACGGTGAAAATTTGACAAAAGAGGATTTAAAGGAACTGGAAGAGTATATTCGGGAAAAGAGCAAGGATAACTAAGAAGATGAGGAAATCATATGCGTAGAATTTTATTTGATGTGTTGGAAATAAATATTGCAGTATCTCTGGTCATATTATTGGTCTGTTTGTTTGAAAAGAAATTGTGCAAAAGATATGGAGCAGGCTGCTTGAAAGTAGTGTGGGTTATTCTGGCAATCCGTCTATTAATTCCATACAATTTTTCTTTACCATTTACGGAGATACGTTTATTGAGTATACCGGGATTTGAGCAAGAAGAAAGTGTTGATGTAGAGGGGGCTTCGTTTGATACAACTGACATGCCGGAAAGTTCACAGTTACCAACAGTGGATTTGACGGATATGAATGATCAGAAGGTAGAACTCATTCCTGAAATAAATGTGGAAACGGAAAATGCTGTAAAACAGCCAGAAGTTAGCGATATTCCGCATGTGTCAACTCAGGAACCTAGTGTTCAAGCACAACCGGTGCACCCCGTTTATGATATAGCACAGAAACCAACAAAAGTGAATACATTTTCATACGCCACATTACTTGCACACCTTTGGCTTATAGGAACGACCGCAGGACTTTGCTATTTTATAATCTGTAGTGTTTCTTTTTATAGGCAATATAATAAATCTCTGCATAGACTATCAGATACAACCATGTTGAAAAAAGTAAATGAAATCCAGGAAGAACTGATAGGACAAAAGAGATTAGAAGTGTATGAAAGTTCTGCCATCTCCAGTCCTATGCTGATAGGATTATTACATACAAAGTTGGTATTCCCTACTTCCCCAAAACAATGGCAGGATAAGGAGTTGGAGTATATTGTTTCCCATGAGCTTTGGCATTATCGCAACAGAGATTTGTTGTGGAAGCTTTTACTGGTTTTGGTTTGGTGCTTAAATTGGTGGAACCCTTTTGTTTTGCTGATGAAAAGGAAGTGCTTTTTCTATATGGAACTGGCATGTGATGAAGGTGTCTTGAAAGAAGTGCAGGAAATCAATAGAGGGGACTATGCAGAAATGCTTCTGCGTTTTGCTGAAAAAAGAAATCCGGTTTCAGCCTTTTCTACAAATTTCGGTTCGGGAAAAAAGCGTATGAAACAGAGACTGGATTATGCTTTGTGGACGCATAAGCATAAAAAAGGAACAGTGACAATTTCATTAATTTGTTTATTAGTAATTTGTGCAGGTCTGTTTATTTCCTGTGGCTATAAGCCGGAAGAGGTGAAAATAGAGAAGGAGAATGTGGAACAGATAGAAGAAAAGAAAGATGAGAAGGACAGTATAAAAGAAGACACGGAAGAAGTAGGAGTAAAAGAGCCGGCGGAAAATACTATTGCAGAATTTACCTATAATCATGATTATAACAGAGACGTTCGTTGCCATGAAGGATATATTTACTATGTAAAAAATGATGGTGTCTATCGAATGAAAGAGGACGGAACAGGAGAAGAGCAGTTATTTGTCAATAGTTATTTATATCGCAGAGGAATAGACCTATATGGAAACTATTTATATTTTATTGGTTCCATAATGAGCGGAGAGCAGGAGGAGTCGACTATTTATCGTATGAATCTGGAAACCATGGAGATAGTTGATGCATTAGCTGCATTCTCTGATAGATTTCCGGGGTTAGGGAAGATAACCATTTATGAGGATTGTCTGTATGTGATAGAAGGTAAGGGCTGGATAGGATTTCAATTAAGTCAAAACGGTGATATTGTGTCCAGACTGGAGGAGGATGACAATTACCTTTTTAAAGAGGATAATGAGTATAATTTATTGACTGATAAGTTGTGGAGTGAGACTACTTATCAGTCAGAAGAGTGGTGGGATATACAGAATAAGCTGAATACACATTATGTTTCAGCCTCTGATGCGGCCGCTTGTGAGAAACTACTGAATGGTAAACGGATACTTAGTATATATAAGGACGAGGCTTTATGGTCAGCATATATGAGGTATGAGGATGGAACAAAGGAGTATCTATGTGATGTGGCTGACTGTTTTCCCATAATAATAACTGTGACAGGTATGTATTATTCTCCGGATTTAGATGGTGATGTTTATTATCTGGATTTTGAAACTAAGGAAAAGAGTTTGTTCTTAGAGAAAACCGAGGAACGCAGAGGAATATGGCTAGTAAATTATGATGAAAAATATGTTTATTATGCAAAAGAAGCTCCTTGGGAACCTCCCTTTGATAGTGGAGAAGGTGACCGACTAATGCGTATACCCAGACAGGGTGGTAATAGTGAAGTGGTTTATGAATTTGATAAGAGCTTTAGATCAGAAACGCTTTGGCGACACTGTGCCATTGTTGGAGATTATTTGTATCTGAATGAACAGTGGATAAAGTTGAGTCCACAGACAGATCAAGAGGAAGAATAATGAAGGTTTTACAGAAGGCAACTTGGATTGTTACAATTATTATTTTAGTTTATTGGGGCGGATATTTTATTCTAAGATTTACCCCGGTATCTTATCGTTTTTGGGTAAGAGGAATAAGTGCATTTTTGACATGGGGTGTAGCCCCCATATTATATATTTTGTTGTTGGGGAGTAAAATTTTTTCGCTAATAAAGGGTAAAAAAATTATAAAAATATTTATAAGTATTATCGTGCTTGGTTTCCTGCTATGTTGGTTCCTTTTTATATTTTTTGCTACCCTATTCATGCTTGAGGATGAAGTGATATTTGCCAAACATTATAAGACGGTTGCGTTCTTTTTCAAGGTACCGATAGTGATGGATGAAAGCTTGCAATTAAAATATTTGGAGGAAAAGTATGATTCTACCTTTATTGCTTTGGACAACGAATTATATGTGAGCGAAGAATATCCCATGGTAGAATTTATTGTTAAAGGTTATGCTTCGGAATTTAAAGATAATTATGTGGAATCAATGTGGTTGTATTATTTCGAGAAGGGATGTGAAGAATTAGGGATTGCCAGAGAGTATGGTATTGGCAATGATTATTATGATACTCCCAGTTGGATATATGTAGATTTAAGAAATGAAGAAGATATGGAATCACTGGCACAAGATATTGCAGCTTTAATGCAGTATGTTACTAAAGAAACAGATTTTTTTGATGTTCATACGGTGTCCTTGTACTTTAGGTATGAGTTGGAAGGGCAGGAGATGACGGGACATTTGCCACTAGGTAAAATGGGGACATGGCATGAGCTGGAAAAGGACTATTATTTATATTCGGAACAGGTATTGGAGAAGATTCGTTTAGAATATGAAAAGGATCGAAGGGAATTGGAGAAGCAGAAAGAACAAGTTGTAACATCACCCGTTCCGGAACTGGACACAGAGGCTTTAGCGTTGGAGAAGTTGGCACAGTTCGTATTTGACGAGAAGTTGGCAGAACAAGGATATTTTTTTCAAGTAAAGTATAATGCCAAGGGAAATCTCTATATTGATTTGGGAAACAAAACAACAGAGATTTTAGAAGATAAACCTGTAGGTGAATATGATCGTTTTACTCTGATATATGACAGGACATCTAAAAATGGTAAGTGTGAGCTGTTTGTTTTTTATAAAGAGCATTATACGGAGGAGGGTACAAATGACTCTACGGCAATATTGGATATGTATGCAGTAGAAAAGAGTACCGGCAAAGTGATAGCTGCAGATAAACAAGCATGGAGTGATGTGGGAACCCGGGAGTACAGGAAAGCTACCGGGGAGTAGAAAAGAATATATGAATGTAAAAAGAGTCGGTTGTTCGTAACGGAGAACCGACTTGTTTTTTAATTGACAAAAATGTTAACGCATGCTACTATAAACAAAAGCGACTATGCCGTCGCAAATATAAAAGCATAGAGGTATATATGGGCACAAAGGGTGAAAATACCAAGAAAGAAATCTGCAGGGAAGCATCCAAGCTTTTTTCCAAGAATGGCTACAAGGATGTATCTATGCAGGATATATGCAATGCCACCGGCTTAAGTAAGGGTGGTTTGTACAGACATTTTGGGAGTAAAGAGGAGATCCTTTTTCAGTTAATCAGCAAGGAAAAAAGAGTTTTTGAAGATATTGAGCAGGGGAAGAGCGCTGTGGATGTTTTGGAGAATCTGCTGAAGGTCTATCGGGCGGATTTGGAGCCGGATGTGGAGTCCATGGCCTATGCCTTGTTTGAGTATGCCTCCCTGGGAAACGGTCAGGTACCGGACAGTAGCAATACAGAGGATAAGCAATACTGGCATAAGCTGGTAGCGTATGGAGTGTCCACCGGAGAGTTTAATGATGTAGACCCGGATGTGGTTATGGATTCCTTTCTTTATGCTTTCCGAGGGGCTGCTATGTGGAGAAGGGTGCTGACCTTTCAGCCTGAGACCTTTGATCATCTGATGGAAGCGGTACGCTACTTATTGATTAAGGATTATGGGAAGGAGAAACTATGAGTGTATATGAACAGGTACAGCAGGCTCTTACGGAAGCCAAAACAAAAGGTGGGAAAAACGGTCTGAACTGTATCGCAGAATTGGATATGACGTCAGTAGAACAGGCAAAGGAACTTGATGCCTGCAGCAAGGCGATAAAATCGGATTTTTGGGGAACTCCTATCTTGGTAAAAGATAATATTGATGTGAAAGGTCTACATACAACGGCAGGAAGCTTGGCGCTGGAGGATAATATTGCTAAGGAGGATGCACCGGTTATTCGGAATTTGCGTAAAAACGGAGCTGTCATTCTCGGGAAAACCAACATGACAGAGTTTGCAAATTATACCACAAACGGCATGCCGGGAGGTTACAGTTCCCGTGGCGGACAGGTGATTCATGCGGTGGATCCGAGGTTGAGTCCTTCCGGTTCATCCAGTGGGTCGGCGGTTGCTGTTGCAGCCGGGATAGTGGACGGTGCAGTAGGAACGGATACTTCGTTTTCGATTATTTTGTGCGCACTGGATAACGGTATCTGCGGTTTGAAGCCTCCGGTCGGGGCATTGTCATCGGAGGGAATTATACCGCTTGCAAAGACCCTCGATAGTGCCGGAGCCATGGCCAGGGATTTTACAACCACATTGCGGTTGTATTCTGCAATGAGAGAAGAACCTTTACCAAAGCTGCAGGTGGCGGAATATAATGCACTGAAGATAGCCATCAATACTGCAAACCACAAAATGATGTCCTTGGGACAAAATAAGTTCCGAAGACATGTAACAAGATTGCTCAAAAGGCGTGGTGCAAGTTTACGGAAAATAGAGCAGATGCCCACACCACTTCAAGATGCGATTATGAAGTATGAATTTAAGGCACATCTGGAAGAGTATCTTGGTACCTCCGCAGCATCAAGGAAAACGCTTAAGGAGATTGTGGAATATTACGAAGCCAATCCCGATACTATGATGAAATACGGCAATACACTTTTGAAAGCGGCATTGGAAGAAACACCCGGAGGACTACAGAGTGAGAAATATCTGAGAGCTATGGAAGAACGCAGTAAAATGATGATGGAAGTACGGGAAGAACTGGCTGATTATGATGCAGTCATAGTGTGTGGGCCCACAAATATTATGCATTTTTGCGGTTTGCCTTCGGTTACCATTGTAGGAAGTCAGAAGAATGCGTTTGGCGTACGGCGAGGAGTGATGCTGTATGGTGTGGATGAATATCGCTTGTATCGGGCGGCACTTGCCATAGAAAAATTGATTAGGGATGAAAGGTGAGATTATGAAGGAACTAATTGTGCCAAGGAAGATTCGGAAAGGGGATAACGTAGCTTTTATCTCCCTGTCAGGGGGACGTGCCGGTGATGCGGATATGCTGAATCGGTATGAGACCGGTAAGAATCGTTTTCAGGAGATTTTCGGTGTGAAGGTGGTGGAAACACCCCATGCTTTGAAAGGGAGCAAGTATTTGTATGAACACCCGGAGAAAAGGGCCGAAGATTTGATGTGGGCACTACAGAATCAGGAAATCAGTGCCATTATCTGTAACATGGGCGGAGATGACTCCTATAGAGTATTGCCTTATATCGATACGCAGATAATTCATGACAATCCCAAGGTATTTATGGGATATTCTGACATTGCTACCTGGATGGCCGTATTTGCCTATGCAGGAGTGCGGGCTTACTACGGCCCCAATGTATTGACACCTATCGCGCAGCCAGGGGCTTTAGACGATTATACGGAAGCAGCAATCCGTCGGACATTGTTTGAAACGGATGTGATTGGCGAAGTAAAGTGCAGTGAGGTTTATACTACTATTGAGTGGAGGGATATTAAGCCCAAGAAGATTAAATGGACGAGAAATACCGGGTACAATGTGATACAGGGGCAAGGGGTGAAACAGGGAAGACTGTTTCCTATGTGTGGTGGCCCATTGCAGCAGATTATGGGGACGAAGTATTTCCCGGAACCGGATTTCTTTGAAGGAGCTATTATAGCTATCGAGCATGGACCTGCTTATGGCAGCCAGTTGGCAGGATTGCACAGTCTGAGAGCCTTTGCGGCTGCAGGTTTATTTGACAAAGCGGCAGGTGTGATTACCGGGAAGCTGGATGAGGAGGCCGGAAATATTCTGCGTAAGGTGATTAATGAGGAAGTACACCGCGAAGATATGATTCTATTTGAGAATGTGGACTTTGTGCACCATACTCCCATGACCATATTGCCGGTGGGTGTAATGTGCGAGATTGATTGTGAGAAGGCGACCTTTAAGATATTAGAGAGCGGAGTGAGGGAGTAGAGCCCATGCCGGAGCACATGATTGGTAGGAAAGTATCTGTATTAAGTGATTTGATAAAAAAGTATCTCTTTTTGTAGGAAAAGGGATACTTTTTCTGCGTAAAGAGTGGTATATATACGTAGGGATGAAAAATTAGCCTAAAAGACATGCTAAACCAACTTAAAAGGATACCAAAAGAGTAAAAATACTTATATAGACCGAAGAGGCGCTATTTATGAAAAAAAGGTATGATTTGACATTGACAATGTACAAGAAAATGGCCTATTATATCTATTAGGCAAATGTAGAAGGAAAGGTGAGAGCATATGAAAAGATTACCTGACTCCGAACTGGAGATTATGATGATTATCTGGGAGCTGGACAAGCCGGTGACCCGCATGGAAATAGAAAGAAATATGGATGGCGATAAGAAGCTTTCACCCACCACCATACTGTCCTTTCTGTCCCGATTAGAGGAGAAAGGCTTTGTGGCCGTGGAGAAGGAAGGCAAGAATAATGTGTACATTGCCATGGTGGATAAGGAAATCTATGTCCAGAAAGAAAGCTGGAATATTCTGAAGCGCCTGTATCAAAACTCTATTAAAAGTTTCCTGACGGCCTTGTTTGACAGCAGAGAACTGTCGGACAGAGAGCTTTTGGAGTTGGAAGAATTTGTGAGAGAAAAACGCTTGGAGCAGCAAAGGTAGGATGTGACAGAATATGAATATATTGACCCTTGAGAATATTACAAAATCATATGGAGAGCGTAAGCTTTTTGATAAGGCAGGTTTCTCTTTGCAGGAGGGAGAAAAAGCGGGTATCATCGGCATCAATGGTACAGGGAAGAGTACCCTGCTTAAGATGATAGCCGGATTGGAGGAGTCGGACGAAGGTAAGATCGTCATGGCTAATCATGTGGTGGTAGCTTATTTGCCCCAGAATCCAATATTTGATGCAGAGAAGACTGCGATTTCGGCAGTTGTAGAAAAGGCCCAGGAGGCCAAATTGCAGAAAAAACAGCAGTTGTCAGAAGAAGAGGAAGCCACCTTGGCAGCAGAGGCAAAGAGTATGCTGACCAAGCTGGGAGTTTATGATTTTGAACAGAAATGCGGGGAGCTGTCCGGCGGACAGAAAAAGCGATTGGCACTGGTGGCAGTACTTCTAAGCCCTGCAGATTTGCTGGTATTGGATGAGCCTACCAACCATTTGGACAATGAAATGTCGGATTGGCTGGAGGAAACCTTAAAGAAGCATCGCAGTGCCATTGTGATGATTACTCATGACAGATATTTTTTGGACAGTGTGTCCAACCGTATTGTGGAGATTGATAAAGGACATATTTATAGCTACAGTACCAATTATTCCGGCTTTCTTGAGCTGAAGGCCCAGAGAGAGGAAATGGAGGAGGCTTCCCAGCGAAAAAGGGATGCTATTTTACGTGTGGAGCTGGAGTGGGTAAAGCGTGGCGCAAGGGCCCGTAGTACCAAGCAAAAGGCCAGACTGGAGCGGTATGAGGAGCTGAAAAATACCAAGGCGCCTGAAAAGGACGGAGCGGTGGAGATTTCCTCCGTGGCATCCAGATTGGGGCGTACTACGGTAGAGCTGGTGCATATCAGCAAGGCCTACGGCGAGAAAAAGCTGATACAGGACTTTACTTATTTATTCTTAAAGAATGACAGAGTAGGATTTATCGGCAAAAACGGCTGTGGTAAGTCCACCCTGATGAAGATTATCATGGGGCTGGAAGCCCCTGACAGCGGTACCGTAACGATCGGGCAGACCGTAAAGCTGGGTTATTATGCCCAGGAAATCGGGGAAGAAACCATGAAGCCTACCCAGAGAGTTATAGATTATATCAGGGATACAGCAGAGTATATTGAAACTCCGGAAGGGCGTATTACCGCGACCCGCTTATTAGAGAAGTTTTTGTTTTCGGGGGAGGATCAATATGGTCTGATTGGCAAGCTGTCCGGCGGAGAAAGGCGCAGACTTTATTTGTGTAAGGTGTTGATGGAGGCACCCAATGTACTGATTTTGGACGAGCCTACCAATGATATGGACATCGCTACCTTACGTATATTGGAGAACTATCTGGATACCTTCCCGGGGATTGTAATCGTGGTATCCCATGACAGGTATTTCTTGGACAGAACCGTAAGAAGGATTTTTTCCTTTGAAGAGGATGGTACCTTACCGCAGTCTGAGGGTGGGTATACGGATTATGTAAATCATAAGCGAGAAAGTGAAGCGGCTGGCGGATATGCTTCCGAATCAGTAGTAGGTGGCGGTAAGAACAGCGTAAATAACACTGGAGAAGCATCTTTGGCAGATGCAAAAATAGACCGTAACAACTGGAATGCAGGGCGTAAGAAGAAACTGAAATTCACCTATCAGGAGCAGAAGGATTATGAAAGTATCGAAGGTGAAATCGCAACTTTGGAAGAAAAGATAGAGAAACTGGAGGCAGAAATCCCTAAGTTTGCCCGTGATTTTGTGAAGCTGAATGAGCTGACCAAAGAAAAGGAAGCGACGGAAGCTGCACTGGAAGAAAAGATGGAACGGTGGATGTATTTGGAGGATTTGGCAGCCAGAATCGAAGCCGGTGAAGAAATATAATCTTCTGCAAATGCAGAATGAATAAAAAGAAAAAGAGGACTTCAAGAAAACTTGAAGTTCTTTTTTTTGGTCTTGACAAGCCGTGGTTATGGTTGTATAGTATGCGTAAATCGATTTTATCTTTCGCCATTCAGGCGAATCAAATTTTTTCAATTTTTAGGATTCCTAAATCCGCTTCTGACGAAGCAAAGTATTTCCCTAAGAAACAATGTAAAACAAAACAGAAGGGTGGTGCAAATGATTCTTGAAGTGTTTCAAGATTTTGTAAAATGACAGAGTATTTGAAGAAAATGGTGGAGGATTATTCTACCAAAAAACAGCCCTCCCTCATTCAGATGAAGAAGGGGGTATTAAGCAGGGAGGCCTTTTTAAAGGAGGCGGGGGACTATGCTAAGATGTCTTATGAGCTTACCGGGGAACAGGCAAAGGAGCTGGTGAAGCTGTTTGAACAGTATATTTTCGGTTATTCCAGGATTTCACCATTGATTGATGATGAGGAGATTTCAGATATCCGGATTATCAGCTATGACAATATCCGCATCAAAAGAAAGGGAAGGCGTATGGCGGCCCCGGTTACTTTTGAGTCGGAAAAGGAGTACCGGCAGTTTGTGGATTATGTGGCTACCAAGAATCAGGTGAATATTTCAAATCTGAATGCCATACAGAGATTTACGGACTCGGATTCTCATCCGGATTTTATCTTACGGTTTACCATCTCCATGCCTTTGGTAAATACCTATGGAGAGCCCTATTTGTGTATTCGAAAGGTACCCAGAAATTTCCCGGATATTCATGAGTTGATTCGTAGGAAAATGCTGGACAGAGAGCTGGCAGAAATTCTAATCCAGAGATTTCGTACCGGTTCCACGCTAATCTGTGGAGGCAATTCTTCCGGAAAAACAACACTCCTTAATGCTCTAAAGGAGACCTTGCCGGATGATATGGCTATCCTGGTAGCCCAGCAGGCGGATGAGCTTACCACGAAGAGGCACCCGGATATGATGTTTATGCATTCCTTGCCGGGAAGCGGTGAAAGTCAGGTAAATTACGATTTAAAAAATATCAGTATCGCCGGCTTAACCATGGATGTGGATTTTTTTATCATCGGTGAGGTGAAGGGTGATGAAGCCCTGTATCTTTTGAATGCAGCATACACCGGACAACTCTGTGCTGCTACCATCCATGCACCTGCCGCCAATAAGGCTACGGACAAGCTGGTGGATTATGCAATGTACAGTAGCCGGTATTCCAGAGATGAATTAATGAAAATGATGGAATGTTTTACCACCACCGTTTTTATGGAGCATTATAAGGTGAAGCAGGTATTCATCAACAGAGGTTGGGACGCTAAGCGCAAAGAACTGGTGTATGAAAGAGTTTTCGGGTAGGTGGGAGATGGTAGGAAGAATTATTTTGTGTTTGGAGCTGTTTCTTTCCTTTTTTCTGCTTTTTCGATGGGTTCAAAAGGAAAGCATTATTCACAATGTGATACATAAGGCCTATGCAAATTTGGAGCAGGCAGCAGAACGACGTACTGCAGATAACCGAAAGGGGATGATGCTGCTTGGAAATCGTAAGGGACTGTTGTATCGTTTGGAAAAGCAACTGCTTTACAGCGGTATAACAGGAAGGTTTCCCCGCCTGACTCCGGAGCTGTGGATTGTTTTTCATCTGGTTGTATGTGTCTTGTTGTATACGGCAGTCGCCATTGGAATCGGCACATGGTGGATTGGTCTGATTTTCGTTGCCTTGTTTGAAGGTTCTGTTTCTCTTTTATTAAATCTATTGATATCCCAAAACTATAATGCAGTGGATAGAGAGTTGTTGAAATTTTTGGATTTTCTGGGAAATTACAGTATTACGTCCGGAGAGGTGACGCAGATACTGAGTCAAATCAGTTCCTATCTGGAGGAGCCCCTAAAAACGGTATTGGAAGAGTGTTACTATGAAGCACAGACTTCCGGAGATGCCAGCCTGGCACTTTTAAGCATGGGAGAAAAGGTACAGCATCCTAAGTTTAAGGAGCTGGTTCGAAATATGGAAATCAGTATGCGTTATTCAGCTGATTTTACTATTTTGGTAAGTCAAAGCAGAAAGTCCATACGGGAGCATATGCGTATGAGGCAGGAGCAAAAGACCCTGGCCGGAGAGGCATGGGTCAATATACTGATCCTGGGTGCCATGACGGTGGTCATTTTGAAAACGGTGGAAGTATTAATCGGGGTGCCTATCCGGGATATATTGTTCGGAACCTGGATCGGACAAGGGTGTTTCGGCGGTATCGCAGCAATCCTTTTCTCATTTTACAGGAAAATCAGAAAGTTAGACAGCTAGGAGGATATTATGGATAAATTGAGTAAAATTCAGCTTTATTTGAGTATAAGCAAAGCGCTCATTTCTCTTTTTGTCTTTGGATTATTGTTAAGAATATATAAGGGAAAAAAGCCGGGAGAAGTGGTTTTACGGGCTTATGAAAATATTTGCATGCAGGCGAAGAAATCATCTTACAGCTTCTTTGATTATGAACGATGGGAAGAGTATCTGCGTGTACACGGAGCCGGCTATTTCTACGGAAGCTGGATAAATCCGGTTAGTTATTTCGCACTTTGTATTATCACAGGCGGAATCGGGCTTTTGCTGGGATATTCCTTCGGGTTATTGGGTGCAATGGTATGCGGTCTGATAGGATGCCTGCTTCCGGGAATATTGCTTCAATATCTGAATAAAAGAGATAACGAAAAAATGCTGGCTGAATTGGATATGGTGTACAGCGCATTGTCCATACAGATACGAGCAGGTGTATATATTACGGATGCGCTGGCAGAGTGTTACGGTAGCGTTACTCATGAGAGATTGCGAGATGCTTTGCAAAGTTTGTCCGTAGATATTGTAATGAAAGGAGACCTGGACCGGGCTCTGGAGAAGCTACAGGGGCAGTTTCAAAACCGCTATATTGACAGCTTGTGTATCACTATTTTGCAAGCAATGGAATCCGGGCAGGCGGTGGAGCTTTTGGGTGATATTTCAGAGCAGATTAAGGACATGGAAATTACTTTGCAGCATAAAAAGAAAGAACAACTGAATAGAAGTGTTACATTTTATCAACTGGGAATCTTTGCATTAATACTGGTATTGGTACTGTATGCCTGTGTGGTGCATATGTTTTCCTCATCTATGTTTTTTTAGGAAAAAGAAAGGAAGAAGAATATGAAAAACAAAGTAAAAGAATTATTAATTAAGAAAAGTGAAGGAATTGACGGATTATTGGTTACCGTGGGTCTGTGCATTATTGCACTGTTACTTTGTGTGGTGATGAAAGACAGCCTGACAGCTTTTATTACCCAGATTATTACGGCATTGCAGACGAAAGCAATGGGTATTTTGGGATAAGGGCTGTGTTATGAAAAAGAAAAGTCCGGCAAATGTTATGAATTTGGTAACCATAGGCATGGCTATATTGGCGATTACCATAGTGGTTATGGTGTATTTACAGTGTACGGAGCTGATGCTCTTAAAACTGGAGGTAAGTCAGGTATCCCGAAAGTATATTCTAAAGATGGAGTCGGAAGGGTACCTGACTCCGGAAAATCAGAACGGGTTGCTGATAGAACTGAAGGAGTTGGGAATAAAAAATGTGGAACTGACCGGTACCACTTTGTCCCCGGTAGCTTATGGGGATACCATTGCACTTCGGATAAGAGGTAATATTCAGGCAAATATGCTGAAGCAAGGAGCGATATGGAATGGCGAAACAGATGTCCGGTTGTTGGAGCTGGAAGAAAAAAGAATGTCAACTGCAAAGAATTAGCGGAGGAGTTTTGATTAAAAAGACCGCAGCCAATGTGGATTTGGTATCAGGAATGATGCTCTTTTGCATCCTGATTTTAACCATATTTTTTGGCTTCCGAATAACGCAATATATGGTTACCTCTGCTATTGCGGAGGATGCATTGGCTGCGTCTAATTTGGCTTCTGCAGTGATTGATGTGGAGGAATACGGGAGGACTCATAGAATATGGATTGCAGATGGCAAAAGGGCATTTGCAATATACAAAGATGCCTTGCAAAGCAATATGAAACTTGATACACAACTGTATTCCTCAAACAATAATCTGATATTGGGGCAGGTACAGATAAAAGAGTATATCGTATACAACGTGAATGGTCAGGACATAGAGATAGAGGCTTATGACGGAAACGGTACACTGACCTTTGCAGGGATAGGAAGAGAAGGGGATGTATTCACGCCGGACGGAATTTGTGTGCAAAACACAACCATATACAGCAGAATCGGTTTTGAGGTAATGGGCTTGGCCGGTCAATCCATTGCAGGAGAGAAAGAAAAAAGTATTGATATAGTGAGGTGGAATAGTGAATAAACGGGAAAAAGAAAAAAAGAATATTTGGCCGGGGATAATATTGATGGCATTTCTGGCATCCATTGCCACTTTTTTCCTATTACTGAATATGGAAAAGAATGCCTTGGAGGCTTATGAAAAGGTGCCGGTCTGGACTACTAATTGTGAATTGGCAAAGGGATTGGAACTGACGGAAAATGGTTTGAACCAATGCCTGGTGCAGGTAGAGATGGATAAAACCAAGGTGCCGGAACATTTAATTGAAACACCGGAAGGACTGGTGGGTAAGCAGACTCTTTATGCAATTCCCAGGGGGACAATTCTGACTTCCTCCATGTTTACGCAGGAGGAGACGTATCGGAAAGGTTTGAAGCAACCTGTCATTGCAGGATGTAAGGGGGATGATTTGTTTCAGCTGGTCAGCGGAGTGCTTCGAAAAGGGGATTTGGTGAATGTTTATACGGTAAATAAAGAGGTGGAGGAAACCTATATGCTGTGGGAAAATGTCATGGTATATCAGGTGTTTGATGCAGCCGGAAATGTGATTGCACCTGAGGATACTGTCACACCTGCTGCCAGGGTAAATTTATTATTGGAGGAAGGATGCACCGAGTTACTTTATAATGAACTGGATGCCGGGTCGCTAAGGTTAGTAAAGGTATGGGAATAGGAAAAAGAGGAATCGGAATCTTATGTGGTGTACTTTTGTGCTTCATGTTGGTCGTAGTATTGTTTTGGGATAAGAAAGCAGAGGAAACCAAAGAAAACAAAGTGACGGAGAGTCTTGAGGAACAGCTGATTTTGGAGAGTCAGACACCCATGACGGATAGCACGGAAGTCCCTTTAACGGAAGAGTCAGAGGAAGCGTCGGAAAGGGAAGAAAAAACAGAGCCGGTACCTGAAGTTACAAGTACTCCGGCACCCATGATTACACCGTCTCCCATACCTGTTGTGGTTGAGACGGAGGCACCTAAAGAGGTACCTACGCCGCCACCCACATCGATGCCTACCCCAGTCCCTACTCCGGTTCCCACATCGGTGCCCACCCCAGCCCCTACGTTGGTCCCCACACCGACTCCGATTGCATCCCCCACACCGACTCCGGAAGTTCCTGAAATAAAAGAGGAGCATGTGCATGAGTTTGAAATGTCTGTGTGGGAGTTGCCTACCTGCCAAAAGGGTGGATACTACAATAATGTATGCAAGTCATGTGGTGTGGTGGAATGTATTACCCAGGAACCCATTCCCCATGAGGTGGAGGATATAGTGGTACAAGAGGGAAACTGTATGGAGGATAGGGTGATACGCCATATTTGTAAAATGTGCGAACATCAAGTGAAAAGTGATACCCGTTATACAGTTTATGATAAGCATTTATGGAATAAGGAATGGGTAAATGGTATCGAAGTAGAGTATTGTGAGTGGTGCGGAGTGGCGAAGTAGTGGAAGAATCGGAGGGAAGAAGAATGAAGAAAAGAAGCCTGATATGGATGATATTTCTACTGATATGGTTGATGTGCACGTTACCGGTGAAGGCAGATTCAATGGAAGGCGCTATCATAACACGAAGCCCGGATGGTATGGCATTTACCACAAATGCAGGAGAGAAGCAGACAGAAAGTTACAGAAAAGATTATGAGGTGTCTACAGGGGTTGTTGGTACACTGAGAAAACCGTGCGAGGGCGAACATTGGTATGATGTGATAAGAAGGGATTCTGTTCCGATAAAGACCTGGCGGGTGGCCCATTCGAATGCTATATGTCAGCATCACTCTTATCCGGAAGGTGACCGGTATCATGGTGTATTATTTCAAGAGAGCCCCTGTTACAAAAGCTATTACTCCGGATGGTTTCCTTATTGTGCAGACTGCGGAGCGTTGATAGATAATAATTATTTTTATATGAGTGAACAAGTGGCAAAAAGCATTGGCTATCTTGATATGTCGCAGAGTTATTTTTATCTATGTCCTCATTGCGACAATCTGGAGCAGGGAACCGCATTGGTGTCCCATACCTGCAAGGCAGTATCACCAAACAGATATTATGTTCGATATCATGCTAATTTTGGCAATGGTTATATGGCAAAAAGTATCCATATGGTAAATGATGCTACGGAGTATGAAGGGCGTGAAGTGACACCACAGACTACTTTGAATATAAATACATATACCAGAGTGGGTTATGAGTTCATAGGATGGAATACCAAGAAGGATGGTTCCGGAACAGCTTATGAGGATGGTGCCCGAATATATAACCTGAGTATGGAGGAAAACGACAGTGTCATCCTATATGCCCAGTGGAAAAAAAGAGAGTCTGTATTGGAAATAGACCCTAATGGGGGACGATATGAAGGAAGTAACACAGTCAAAAGAATTACCGGTGCGTATCAGGTGGAATATATTTTGAACGAAGGAGAAATAATTCCTCCTCAAGGCCATCGGGTACAGTTTGATGCTGTGGGCGGAGAGACTACGGACAGTATTTACGGAACAATGAGTTTTAGCGGATGGGAATGCATACAACCATTTCATGGTACTCTTTCCGGGGAAGTTTATTGTTTTCAGGGTGAAGATGGTGCAGTGGACCGCATTAAGACTCTTTATCAACCAAATGCCATCATATTGCCGGAAACTGTAAGAGAGGGATATTCTTTCGGGGGCTGGTTTGCGGATAAGGAGGCGCAGATTCCAATAGGAATGCCGGGGGACTCTTATGTGCCCATGAAAGATATTACTCTTTATGCCTCCTGGGTGGAGCTACAGTTGGCGGCGGAGGATAATTATACAGCTTTTGGCGGTACCGGAGCGGTGAATCTGTCTTGGATACAGAAGGATAACAAAGATAAAATATATGAGGTTTATCAGAAGCGAGAAGAGGAAGCGTGGGAGAAGCTGGATAGCTTCGAAGAGGTGAATAGTAATGCACAATTAAGTAAAAACATTTATTATACCGGTGCTTCCGGAGAGTATACGGCACCATTTTCCGGATTTTATACTTTAAAGCTGTCAGGAGCCTCGGGGGAGGATTACGGCACCTTTAAAGGTGGGAAAGGTGGGGAAGTAACAGCCACTGTCTATTTGGAAAAGGGAGAAAAGCTACAGTATAAGCTGGGAGGACAAAACGGCTTTTCCGGAGGAGGAGATGGTACTCTCTATGGAAATGGTGGTGGTGGAAGTTTTGTTTCTACCAACCGAACAGGCATCCTGTTAGCGGCCGGTGGTGGTGGAGGCGCTTCGGTTGCCGCAGATGGTGGTGTGGGTGGATTGCGTCAGCACCTTGTGGCCACATCGGAAGGAGAGAATGGTGAATGCGGAGGCGGAGGCGGCCTGCAAGGAGGAATAAGCGGAACGGTCTTGATTCATCAACATACAGAAGCGTGCAGGCATTTACATACGGGTAATTCTGAATCGGGAGGCGGTTGCTATACCCTTCCTGCCAGATGTGGCAGTGAGGATATTGAATATAAAATAATCAGTAGGGTGTTTTATTATGGTAATCGCGATGGAGAGGGAAATTTAATCTTCTGTGTCCGTTGCGGAAGCTATGAATGTCCGGGTCACTTGAATGTAAGAGGCATGTATACATGTCAAAGCTGTGGGCAACAGTCAGATTATCCCATTACTCAATGTTCAGCTATGACCGGCTATGCACTGTCATGCGAGAGGGATGAGTCCTTTGTTTGTGGATACAAGGAGGGGCAGGTAATACAGGCAGAAGTAGCTTCAGGAGGATCTAATTATATAAATGGAAAGTACTGTATTGATTATAGGGAAGATGCCGGCATTCATTCCGGAGACGGTTTGTTATTGATTACGGCTGAAAAAGTTGGATTCTTACAAAATAAGGAGTGGAATGGCGTGAAGGCTACGGATGTAGCACCACCTGAAGGGATAGAGGAAGGAATGGTTCACAAAACAGCAGTGAGTGAATCGGAAATACGAATCTCCTGGCAAAGACCGATAGACAATGGTACAGTCTATTATCATCAGGTAGAGTCATATGATATTCATACGATGGAATCAATGTGTCGTTCTAATATTACCAAAAACACTTTAATCAGTGGGATACAAGGATATGGTTATATCATTGATACACATGAGTATACGAAAGTGAACGAGAGTCATGCTGTATTAAAGGATAAAACAACTGAACCGTTTCTGATAGTGGAAGTAGAAGCGGATGAGAAGTATTTGCACATAGCACCTATTGATATAAGTGGAAATATTGGTTCTACTATTCATATTCCCATTTCAAGGAAGGAGCTGATATATTGGCCTATTCGTACGGAAAAGTTGGAACTGAAAGATGATGTGAATGTAGTGGAAGCGGATGAACCGGACACTTATTATGTCAGAGCGGATGGGAATACGCCCATACAAATTACGTTAAAGGGCGAAATTCTGGGAACTGCAGGCGAAAACTATCAGATTGATGAGGCTACCTATCAGATTGCTTTAGTGCAGTCTCAGGAGTCGGGAGAATTGAGCCTGTTGGTGCCCAAGCGTTGGCCACTGACAGTAGGAAGCTACACATATCAGCATGAAGAGGTCGGAAAAAGACAATTCGGCGAAATGTATTTACAAGATGCTTCTTTTACGTGGATACAGAGATATAACGCCTGTAGAAGCTTGCAGGTGAAGCAACAATTTCTGGTACCGGAAAGTCTTGATGGTGTGGTGCTTTGTGTCACGCCCGGGGTGGCGGTACAGAGTGAAGAAAAAATATATTCAGACTCCAATCAGGATAAGGCGAATAGCATTCGCTTGATAGGAGACGGAGTGGGTCCGGATATGGAAGGGACTGAGCAGTTAGATGCTTTGGAATATGTAGATTTTAGGGACTGTGAGAGCCTGGAATTGGAATTTTGTGCCGCTGATTATGGAAGCGGTCTGGCACAGTTCTATGTCGAGGTGAAAAATCCGGATAACGGTGCGAGCGCAGTTTATGAGGATACACATTTGACAGGGCAGATTAAACTGAACATCCAAAAGGGTGATTCGTTATTTGAGGGTGAGTTCCGAATCATGGTTTATGCAAAGGACAGAGTGGGCAATGAAAGCACATTCATCAATCAAAGTGTGGGAGTATCATTAGAGACTTATGTGACCCGGGTATTGGAGCCGCATACAGCTATATTTAAGAAGGGGGAAAGCGGTGTTTTACATATTTCTGCCTGGGGGTATGTGGATAAAATAGAGATTATGTTTCCGCAAGCATTTGAGATGGCTGAAAGAATCATTCATTACGAGATTCCTGCGGCATTGAAACAGGAAGAAGTCCCCTTTATAGTGCCACTGAAAGCTTCAGAGGGACAGATGACAATTCGGGTCAAAGCTTATAAGAATGGTGTCTGTCTGGAAGAGGATTCCGGTCTTGTAACCATAGAAGTGATAGGGAGCGTACTAAATGAATTTCGGACCCGTCTTCGCTAAATTATTATTGGTAATTGGGATATATGCAGGTGCTGCCGGTCTGCTTAGATTGTTCTATGGGATGGATGAGGAACTGAGAAATTGCAGTAGGAACTGTATCGTAAGAAAGTGGCTTATTTACAGTACCCTGGTGTGTGCACTACCTGTTATGGAAATGAATGTAATGTCACCGGTTATTTGGATTAGTTTATGGTTTCTGGGAATTTATTTTGTGGTGGCTTCCGTCACAGATACCTTAATCTGTCAGGTTTATGATATATTGCAGTATATAGGAGTTATAGGCGGAGGAATTTGGCTATGGTATCAAAATCCGCCTGCTGATAAGGGAATCGCACTTTTGGTGTTTTCCCTTATGCAGTATGGCATATTTATGCGTATGTATGGGAATGCAGATGGTATGGGGTATTGTGTTTGTTCCCTGTATTTAGCCGGTGCGGGCTTTGGATTAGAGGGATTCTTATACCAAATGCTGGCCGGTTTCCTGATACTGACCCTGGTACAGCTGTTTTGCCGCAATATCAACACAAAAGGGCAACTAAAACAGCCCATAGCCCTGTTTCCTTATATTCTTGGGGGATTTATGATACTTTGGTACAGTAAATGAATAGATAAGATATAGTAAAGCCTTCAAAAAAAACGGATAATGGTTGTGCCATCATCCGTTTTTTGATATTATTACATTATTATGGAAAACTGTGTCAATTTGTAACAGGAGGATGTCGTGATTACCATTAGCTTATGCATGATTGTGAAGAATGAGGAAGCCATTCTGTCCAGATGTTTGGATACGGTGGCAGATTTGGTGGATGAGATTGTAATCGTGGACACCGGTTCTACGGACAAAACCAAGGAAATTGCTTCCGGATATACGGATAAGATTTATGATTTTCAGTGGATAGATGATTTCAGCGCGGCCAGGAATTTTGCTTTTTCCAAGGCGACCAAGGAATATATTTATACCGCAGATGCAGATGAAGTAATTTCTCCTGAAAACAGGAAGAAATTCCTGCAACTAAAGGAAAATTTGCTTCCGGAGATAGAGATTGTCCAGATGATATACGGCAACCAGCTGCAGTTCGGTACGGTTTACAATTATGATGAGGAGTATCGCCCCAAGCTGTTTAAACGGTTAAGGGAGTTTGTGTGGCAGGAAGCCATCCATGAGATGGTGCGTTTGGAACCGGTGATTTATGACAGTGATATTGTGATTACCCATATGCCCACCTCCCCTCACGGAGCCAGAGATTTGAAGAATTTCAGAAAGCAGACGGTCGAAGGAAAGAAGCTTAGCAAACGTCTGCAAAATATGTATGCCAAGGAACTGCTTTTGGTAGGAGAACCATCGGATCTGGCTTTGGCAGCAGAGTATTTTGAGGAAGCGGCAGCAGACCCTGAGCGGGATTCGGAGGAAATCATGGAAGCCTGCTGTGTTCTGGCCCGGAGCTATCGGATGAGCGGGCATATGTTGAAGTTCTTTAAGTTTGCCAATAAGGTGCTGGCAGGAGCGGTAAACTCTGAAATCTGTTTGGAGATGGGGCTGTTTTATGAAGAAAATCAGGACCCGGAGGAGGCTGCTATTTGGTTTTACAATGCAGTTTACGAGACGCAGCCCATTCTTTCTTTGGAAAGCGGAAGGCGACACAGCCTGCAGGGGCTGGTACGTTGTTATGAAAAAATGGGTATTACAGAGCAGGCAGATATTTACCGGGAAGAGTTGAAGCATCTGGAAGAATAGCTGGACGTTAAGAAGATTAAGTGCTAGAATTTAAGATTGAGTATTAACTTGATTGGTAAATATATATTAACAGAAAGGCATAGATTATGAAGTGGGAAGATAATGTAAGAAAGGTTGTTCCCTATGTGGCAGGAGAGCAACCCAACAAAGCAAATATGATTAAATTAAATACCAATGAATGTCCTTATCCCCCGGCACCGGGAGTACGGAAGCTGGCAGAGGAAATGGACTATGATAAGCTGCGATTGTATCCGGATACGGATAGTACCATATTGGTAAAGGAATTGGCGGATTACTACGGGGTAAAGCCTTCTCAGGTGTTTGTAGGTGTGGGATCGGATGATGTATTGGCTACCGCCTTTGTGACCTTTTTTGATTCCGGCAGGCCCATTCTATTTCCGGATATTACCTATTCCTTCTATGATGTTTGGGCGGATTTGTACCGTATCCCTTATATCAAATGTGCTTTGAAGGATGACTGGCACTTGGATGTGGAGGCTTTCAAGCAGCCTAATGGTGGTGTGATTTTCCCCAATCCCAATGCGCCTACCGGTCTTTTTGAGGAATTAAGTACGGTAGAAGAAATCCTGGAAGCAAATCGTGATGTGGTGGTTATCGTAGATGAAGCCTATGTGGATTTTGGCGGGGAAAGCTGCCTGCCGCTTTTGGAAAAGTATGATAATCTGCTGGTGGTACAGACCTTCTCTAAGTCCCGCTCCATGGCAGGCCTCCGCATCGGTTTCTGTATCGGTAGCGAGAAGATGATTAAGTATTTGAATGATGTGAAGTTTTCCATCAATTCTTATACCATGAATATGCCTTCCCAGGTGATGGCGGTGGAAGCAGTCCGTGACGATGCATATTTTAAGAGCGTTACGGCTAAAATTATTGCCACAAGGGAACGTGTGAAAAAGGAAATGGCAGAGCTGGGCTTTACTTTCCCGGACTCTAAAACCAATTTTATCTTTGCTTCCCACAAAACTGTACCGGCAAAGGAAATATTTGAGGCACTGAGAGAGCAGGATATATATGTGCGTTTCTGGAATAAGGAACGTATCAATAATTGTCTGCGTATTACCATCGGTACGGATGAGGAAATGGATACTATGTTAGGGTTCCTGAGAAATTATTTGAATAATCGCTAGGTGAAAGTGAGGATAAGGAAATGATTAAAGATATTTTGAAGGGTGTTGTAATCGGGCTTGCTAATATTATCCCCGGTGTCAGCGGCGGAACCATGATGGTGGCTATGGGTATATATGATAAACTGATTCATTGTATTACCCACTTATTTAAGGAGCTTAAGAAAAGTATTGTGTTTTTGATTCCTATTGTAATTGGTATGGGTATTGCTTTGGTTGGTGGTTCCTTTACCATTGAGAAGCTGTTTGAGGTGTTCCCCTTCCAGACCAGCTTATGCTTTATTGGTTTGGTTGTAGGCGGTCTTCCTGCTATGTGGAAAAATGTAAAGGGAAAAAGTATCAGACCCGGCCATATTATTGCCTTTGTGGCTTTCTTTGCAGTGGTAACCGTAATGGCACTGATGGGTGAAACAGAAGGAAATGCAGCCGATATGAGTTTTAATCTGGTGAATGTACTTAAGATGTTCGGCGTAGGTGTGATAGCAGCAGCCACCATGGTTATCCCCGGTGTCAGCGGCTCCATGATGCTTTTGTTACTTGGTTACTATAAGCCTATTTTGTCTGCAATTACAGACTTCTTCAGCGCATTAAAGGCTTTCGATATGGATGGACTTCTGAAGGGATTTGGTATTTTATTCCCCTTCGGTGTGGGTGTGTTGCTTGGTATTTTTGCAATTGCAAAATTAATTGAAATTATTTTTGAAAAGTTCCCTTTATATGCATATTGGGCGATTATCGGTCTGATTGTAGCATCCCCTATTGCCATTATAGCCATGGGTGAATTTACAACTATTGGTGTCTTGACTGTAATCGGCGGTATTGTGGCATTGGTTGCCGGCTTTATTGTAGCCATGAAGCTGGGCGAATAAAACGAAAGACCTTGGAGGAAATCCCATGGAAGCATATCAGGATTTTGCCTATGTATATGATACCTTTATGGATGCCACTCCTTATGAGGAATGGTGCGAAAGAATTTGCAGGTTGATAACAAAATACGGTGTATCCAAGCCGGAAAGAGATGCGGAGGATGTACTGGATTCGGAGAAGAATCTGGTGGTGGATTTGGGCTGCGGAACCGGTACCCTTACATCGGCCTTGTATCAAAAGGGTTATGATATGATTGGTGTGGACAATTCGGAGTCCATGCTGGGCATTGCCATGGAAAAGCGGGTGGAAAGCGGAGAGGAGATTCTCTATCTTTTGCAGGATATGCGGGAGCTGGAACTTTACAGCACCGTAGGTACCGTGGTCAGTGTTTGTGATTGTGTGAATTATGTTTTGGAGGAAGAGGAACTTTTGGAAGTGTTCTCTTTGGTGAATAATTATTTATATCCCGGCGGTATTTTTATATTTGATTTTAACACGGATTATAAATACCGGGAGATGATTGGAGATACCACCATCGCAGAAAATAGGGATGATTGCAGTTTTATCTGGGAAAATTATTATGATGAGGAATCTTGCATCAATCAATATGATGTGACTGTTTTCGTGCAGGAAGAAGAGGATTTGTTCCGGCGTTTCACGGAAACACATTTTCAGAGGGGCTATACCTGTCAGCAGATAAGTATGCTGTTGGAAAAAGCCGGTTTGATCACGGTGGAGCTGATGGATGCAGATACGGAACAACCTGTTTGTGATACCACTCAGAGAGTATTGGTAGTAGCAAGAGAGCAGGGGAAAACGGTTCAGTAGAATTACGGATAGGAAGAAGTGAAAATTATGACAGATTATATGGTAAGAGCAACAGCTGCAAATGCCCAAATCAGAGCATTTGCCTGTACCACAAGAGAAATGGTGGAAACCGCCAGAACAGCCCATAATACCAGCCCGGTGATGACAGCGGCTTTGGGACGATTGTTATCAGCAGGTGCCATGATGGGAAGTATGTTAAAGGGTGAGAAGGATTTGCTGACCCTACAAATCAGGGGAGACGGACCGGGAAAAGGTCTGGTGGTAACAGCAGATGCAGAGGGCAATGTAAAGGGATACCCATTGGTGGGTGATGTTATCATTCCGGCAAATGCCAAAGGGAAGCTGGATGTGTCCGGTGCTTTGGGAAGCGGTACACTGAGTATCATTCGGGATATGGGTCTGAAGGAGCCCTATGTAGGACAGGTGGAGCTGCAAACAGGTGAAATTGCAGAGGATTTGACCTATTATTTTGCTACTTCGGAGCAGATTCCTTCTTGTGTTGGTCTTGGTGTTTTGATGGAGAGAGATAATACCGTAAAGCAGGCAGGAGGATTTATTATCCAGCTGATGCCTTTTACGGAGGAAGCGGTGATTGAAAAGCTGGAGAAGAATCTGTCACAGGTAGCTTCTGTGACCAGCATGCTGGAGGAAGGCAAGTCACCGGAGGATATTCTTAAGACTTTATTGGATGGTTTTGACTTGGAGATCGTGGAAAACCGTCAGCCCCGTTTTTGCTGTAATTGCGGAAAAGAGCGTATAGAAAAGGCACTTATCAGTGTGGGTAAAAAGGAACTGCAGGAAATGATTGAGGATGGGGAAACAATCGAGGTAAAGTGTCATTTCTGTAATGCCGGTTATGAATTTACGGTAGAAGAACTGGAAGAAATTTGCAGGAAAGCGTAAAAAGTAATGATAAATAGGGACGGAGCAGGAATCGATATACACCGTCCCATATTATGGTATTCAGGGTTGAGCCTTTTCCAGAGATTTGCGGATAGCCTCCAACAGAACCAAGGAAGTGTACTTGTGCTCGGAGGCATAAGATATGTTTTCAATGGACTGGGTCTCATATATTTGCTCTGCAATGGAGTCAAAGGTGGGCTCTAAAAGAGGATACATGGTAGTGATGGCTTCGCTTAGGTTCACCAGCTTTACAGAGGTGATTTCCGATTGATTGACGATAACCTCTACATTGATGGCTTGGTCATTTAGGATTAGTTCCGTATTATAGAGACCGGGTATGTAAAGAGAACCGCTGCTGACGGACACATCGGAGGAAGAATCCATTTCTTCGCTTTGAGAGGAGGTATTGTCAGAAGAAGCGGAAGTGTCATCCCCGGGTACAAATAATATGAGCAAAAAGATAATGAGCAGGATACCAAGCAATACAAAGATACCGGTATAGACTAATTCTTTCATGTGGAGTACAACTATTTTTGTTTTTGAACTCATAAAGCAACCTCGTTTTCATAATACTTTATATAATCTATGAGAAGAAATCGAGGTTTATGCAGAGGAGAGCAAGGGAATGAGTGAAATTTTGCGATTGGAAAAAATTCATAAGACCTTTGACGATACGGAAGTATTGAAGGGAATAGATTTATCCGTGGCACAGGGAGAGTTTATCACTCTGCTGGGTGCTTCCGGCTGCGGAAAAACCACAACCCTTCGTATCATCGCCGGATTGGAGCATGCGGATGAGGGTAAGGTATGGCTGGATGGACAGGATATTACCGAGATGGTGCCCAATAAAAGAAATGTCAATACGGTTTTCCAAAACTATGCACTGTTTCCCCATATGTCAGTGGAGGAAAATATCGGTTACGGTATGCGCCTTCGAGGTGTAGCCAAGGCTGAAATCAAAGTGCAAGTGGAAAAGATGCTTCAGCTGGTGCAATTGGAGGGCTTTGGAAAGAGAAGACCGGATCAGCTTTCCGGAGGACAAAGGCAACGTGTGGCCATAGCCAGAGCGGTAATCAATCAACCCAGAGTACTTTTGCTGGATGAGCCTTTGGGTGCTTTGGATTTGAAGCTGCGCAGACAAATGCAGTTGGAATTAAAGAAGCTTCAGAAACAGTTGGGTATGACTTTCATCTATATCACCCATGACCAGGAAGAGGCCATTAATATGTCGGATCGTATTGCGGTCATGAGGGAGGGAAGATTTGAGCAAATCGGAACACCCAATGAGATTTATTATGAGCCCAAAACCTCCTATGTGGCAAGTTTCGTGGGAGATGCTAACATTTATCGCGAGTCAGGCAAGGCTTATGCCGTGAGAGCGGAGAATGTGTTGATGGATGGAGAAGAGGTTTGTGTCCATGAAGCAATGGTGGTAGAAAAGAGTTTTGCCGGCGGACAGCTACGTATAGTATTTGAACTGGCTGATGGTCAGCGTATTACGGCGAACCGTTATGGTATCGATGCGGACAGAAGAGTCGGTGAAACAATAAAAATAGGCTGGAAACCGGAGGCGGCAGTGGAAGTGGCGGACGAAAAGGAGGAGTACCATGGCGAAACAGAGTCAAGGTAGGAAGTCCGGGGAAGCAAAAGGAAACCGACTGCTGGTACTGCCCATTTATATCTTTACCCTGTTGTTTGTAGGCCTGCCTTTTGTATATTTATTTTTGTTAAGTTTTTTAAAGAGAGCGGAAATATGGGGTGTGGATTTTACATTTACCCTGGAGAATTATAAAAGAATATTCAGCCCTATGTATTTGGGGAATTTCGCGGATTCTCTGAAGTTGGCTTTTACCTCTACCATATGCATAACCTTGTTGGGTTACCCTTACGGATATATCATGGCACGCATGAATAAACAATGGAAGAAAAGGATGCTTTTGCTGATTCTGATACCATTTTTTACCAGCGCTATTATCCGTTTATACGGTTGGATTATTGTGTTTCGAAGCAATGGTGTGTTAGATAAGATACTGATGGGGTTAGGACTGACAGAAAAGCCGCTGAAGCTTTTGTATACCTATCCGGCGGTGGTGGTGGGTATGATTTATGCCCTGCTTCCTTTTATGATATTGGCAGTATACTCCAGTGCGGAGAAATTGGATTACAGTTTGGTGGAAGCTTCCAGGGATTTGGGGGCATCTTCCTGGAAGGCCTTTTGGACCGTAAGTTTTCCGCTGACCCTTCCCGGACTTTTGTCCGGTGTGGTACTTACCTTTGTACCTTCCATGGGATTGTTTTTCATAGCGGATTTGTTGGGCGGTAATAAAATTGTACTGGTGGGAAATGTAATACAGGAACAGATGACCAAGGGAAGGAATCAGCCCTTTGCGGCAGCCTTGTCGGTGGTACTTCTGATTCTTACCTGGCTGATACTGAAATTGTACCGGAATATTGCAGGAACTTCTGAATTGGAAGGAATTTTTTAGCAGATTATGAAAAAACCTTTTTGGCATAAGTTTACAATTGTATATGTGGCTTTGTTGACAGTGCTTACTTATGTTCCGATTCTATTGACAGTGATTTATTCTTTTAACGAATCGAAGCTGTCCACGGTTTGGGACGGATTTTCCTTGAAATGGTATCGGGAGCTGTTTCGGGATTCGGACCTTTGGGAAGCCCTGTTAAACAGTTTGATTCTGGCAGGCAGCAGTTGTCTTTTGGCTATTGTTATCGGGACCACGGGCGCATTGGGAATGCACGGAAGAAAAAGTAAGGCAGACAAAGCAGTAGCAGGCTTAAGTCTGATGCCCATTATGATACCGGAGATTATCCTGGGTATGGTATTTCTTGCAGTGTTTTCCTTTATGAATTTGCCCTTTGGTATGCTGACATTGATTATTGCCCATACCACCTTTTGTGTGCCCTATGTATATTCCATGGTAAAGGCACGTCTGGTGGGAATGGATAAAGCATATGCGGAGGCAGCATTGGACTTAGGGGCCACTCCGGTAAGAGTCTTTTTTGATATTACCTTACCTTTGATACTGCCGGCCATTCTTTCCGGAGCCATGCTGTCCTTTGCCATGTCCTTTGATGATGTGGTAATCAGCATTTTTGTGACAGGACCCAAGGTGAATACATTGCCTATCAAGATATATACCAAGGTAAAAACCGGCGTCACACCGGAAATCAATGCCTTGGCAACCATTATGCTGGTGATAACGGCACTGCTTTTGGTAGGAGCCGCTTTCATAAATAAGATTGGTGTAAAAGAGAAAAGTGAAAAAGGAGAAAGAAAATGAAGAAAACATTACTGATTCTGTTGGCGTTGTTGTTATTTCTGGCTTTTGTAACAGGTTGCGGCAACAAAGAACAGGAAAAAGGCGAATTGAATCTTTATACCTGGGATGGTATGTTCCCGCCTGAGATTCTGGAGGGATTTGAAAAGGAGACCGGTTATAAGATTAACTTCTCACATTTTGATTATGATGAGGATATGCTGGCAAAGCTGGAAGAGACTGAGGGCGGAGATTATGACTTGGTTATTGCAGACGATTATATTATCGAAGTGGTGATTGCGGAGGGCTTAAGTCAGAAGCTGGATACTGCTAAGTTGAAAAATTATGAGCAGTACAATCCGGTGTTTATGTCACAGTTTTATGATCCCAAGAATGAGTATACCGTGCCCTATGCAGCCGGTATTCCTTTGATTGTGTACAATCCGGCAGCTACGGATGTGGAAATCAAGGGCTATAAAGATTTGTGGAATCCTGCACTGGAAGACAATGTTGCATTGATTGCCAATTACAGAGTAATTAACGGTATTACTTTAAAGACCTTAGGGGAATCCTTTAATACAGAGAATTTGGATACCATTAAAAAGGCAGGGGAGAAGCTTCTTCAGCTGGCACCCAATGTAAGAGTCATCAATGACAGTAATACCCAGGACTTCATTTTAAGTGGTGAAGTGGCAGCAGGCTTTTTCTACTCTTCACAGGTAGTAGCCGCAAAGATGGCTAATGCGGATTTGAAGATTGTATATCCCGAGGAAGGTCTGGGCTTTGGTATTATGGCTTCCTTTATTCCTTCCAAGGCACCTAATGCAGATGCGGCATATGCTTTCCTTGACTATATTAATAAGCCGGAAAATGCAGCAAAATGCTATGAGTATGTAGGCTATTACTGTGCGAATAAGGGAGCGGAGGATTTGATTTCCGCAGAAATGAAGGATTTCCTGGTATTACCTGCAGATGCGGCAGCAGGGGAGATTATCCAGAATGTTTCCACTGAAGCAGAGGAGTTACATTCTGAAATTTGGAGTCAGTTCAGAAATGCTTGTGAATAGGTGAAATGAAAAAACGGACATCGTCGGGATGTCCGTTTTTATTGTCGCCGTCGGGCGATAATTTATTCTTTAAAAATATAGTCAATAAACTGAAGGGATGTTTCGGCATGCTTACAACCGGCCGGGATACCGAAAATGGTCTTGGTATCCTTGAAGACAAACATCTTTGAAAGGCTGGGGCTGTCCTGGATACATAATCCTACTAAAAGGGGTTTTTCCATGCTTTCAGGATCCTGATGGTCATATTCCTTAGGTGTATAGGCGATAGCATCATCAGAGTTCATACGCTTTTCTGCTTCCGCACCATCTATATAAAAAAAGTAGGGGGCAAGCTTTTCCTTTTGTTCTGCTGTCAGCATGTTAGATAAATCATGGAAGGTATTTTGTGTGGCATAATGCTCAAATACCGCAGGGTCGGCAGCCAGAAAGTCCAATTCGCCCACAGACAGACTGGCAATAATGCGGTTGATGGTGGCAAGAGAGCCTTCATCATAATTATCAACTACCATACTGAGGGAGGAATCCAGTTCTATTTGGTAGTTTTCCGTATCCAACTGATATTCCTCGGCAAAGCCTGCCATATATTCTTCAATGGTCTCCGTCGGTGAGTAGGAGTTTAGAAATAAACCGTAGAAAATATAGTCCTTTGCGTTTACAATATCCTTTACAATGGAAATGATAATGGGGATGGCTATTAATACACCGATAATAACCCATTTATAGTAATCCCAGATATATTTTAATTTGTAGGAAAGACTACCGTTCTTTATAGCTTCGCGTTCCTCGCGAAATTCATCCATAACAGGCATGTGTATTCTCCTTTATATGAGTTTCTTAAAATATAATAAAGTCTTTTTCGGACACTGTCAATGAATGATTCCTTATATGAATCTAAAAAAATCATAAAAAGACAAAATCAGACATTCTGATGCTTGAAAGTTTTCTTTATCTGTTATATCATCTTTTTAAGAGATTTCAGAAAAGGAATGGTGTGTTATGAGTGATACTTATGTAGAATGCCTGGTACAGGCGAAGCAATCTGTGTTATTAAAGTTTTTTCAGGTATTTTTGATTATATTGGCAGTGGTACTTACCTTTTTCGGTATTTATTTCTTCTGGCCCGCTCTTTTAGGTGCCGTGGGTGCAGGTGTGGGTGCCTATTTCTGCTATATGAATTCCGATATTGAATATGAATATCTGTATTTAGACAGGGAGCTGACCATAGACAAGGTAATGGCCAAGTCCAAGAGAAAGCGTGTGGCAGTATTTACGGTAGAGCGTATGGAAATATTTGCCCCCATCCGTTCTTATCATTTGGACAGCTACAAGAACCGTAATGTAGTAGTAAGGGATTTTAGTGCAGGTGAAGAGCAACCGGATTTAAGATATGCTCTTTATTACGAAGGCGGCACCAAGGTGATTTTGACTCCTTCCGAAGGATTGGTGAAGGCTCTTAAGAGCGTGGCACCCAGGAAGGTGTTTACAGACTAAAAAAGAATAAAAAAAGATGAATTTCGTGTTGACATCCCACGACAAGTTTGATAAACTCAACAACAATATTATAAAAATTTCAAACACTAATTTTTCACATGGGAGGAAAGATAATGGGACAGATTATTGGTGAAGGCATTACCTTTGATGACGTGTTGTTAGTACCTGCTTATTCGCAGGTGGTACCTAATCAGGTAGATTTATCAACATGGCTGACAAAAAAAATCAAGCTGAACATTCCGATGATGAGTGCAGGTATGGATACTGTTACAGAACATCGTATGGCGATTGCAATGGCTCGTCAGGGTGGTATCGGTATTATTCATAAGAATATGTCGATAGAAGCACAGGCAGAAGAGGTAGATAAGGTAAAACGTTCAGAAAACGGAGTAATTACGGATCCATTTTCACTGAGTCCTGAACATACATTGGCAGACGCAGATGCGCTGATGGCTAAATTCCGTATTTCAGGTGTTCCGATTACAGAGGGACGCAAACTGGTTGGTATCTTAACCAATCGTGATTTAAAATTTGAAACAGATTTCACCAAGAAGATAAAAGAATCCATGACTTCAGAAGGTCTGGTTACTGCAGAAGAAGGAATCACACTGGATGAAGCAAAGAAGATTCTTGGACAAGCCAGAAAAGAAAAATTACCCATTGTTGATAAAGATTATAATTTAAAGGGATTAATTACCATCAAGGATATTGAAAAGGCGATTAAGTATCCTTTGGCAGCAAAGGATTCACAGGGAAGACTTCTCTGTGGTGCTGCAGTTGGTATTACTGCTAATGTTTTGGAACGTGTGGAAGCACTTGTTAAGGCAAAGGTTGACGTAATTGTTTTAGACAGTGCACACGGTCATTCAGAGAATGTACTTCGTTGCATTCGTATGATTAAAGAGAATTACCCTGATTTACAGGTTATTGCAGGTAATGTGGCAACCGGACAGGGTACCAGAGATTTGATTGAAGCAGGTGCTGACGCAGTTAAGGTTGGTATCGGACCCGGATCCATCTGTACCACCCGTGTGGTTGCAGGTATTGGTGTTCCGCAGATTTCAGCTATTATGGATGCTTACTCTGTTGCAAAGGAATATGGTATTCCGATTATTGCAGACGGCGGTATTAAGTACTCCGGTGATATTACCAAGGCTATTGCAGCCGGCGGTAATGTCTGCATGATGGGTAGCATGTTTGCAGGTTGTGATGAAAGCCCGGGACAGTTCGAATTGTTCCAGGGAAGAAAGTATAAAGTATATCGTGGAATGGGTTCGATCTCTGCTATGGAAAGCGGCAGTAAGGACCGTTACTTCCAGGAAAATGCTAAGAAGCTGGTACCCGAAGGTGTTGAGGGGCGCGTGGCATACAAGGGTCTTGTGGAAGATACCGTATTCCAGTTGTTAGGCGGTTTACGTTCCGGTATGGGTTACTGTGGTGCGAAGGATATTGAGACCTTAAAGGAAACCGGTAAATTCGTAAAGATTTCGGCAGCATCCTTGAAGGAAAGTCATCCTCATGATATTCAGATTACAAAGGAAGCACCGAACTATAGTGTAGATATTTAATGAATGAAAACTAGAGATGTTTAGGCATCTCTAGTTTTTATGTAAAAGGATAAGGAAAATGATATTTAATTCTGTTGATTTTTTGGTTTTCTTTCCAATTGTTATATTATTGTATTTTTTGGTACCCCGAAAAATACGCTATATTTGGCTTCTGGGGGCTAGTATTTATTTTTACATGTGTTGGAATGTGAAGTACGTCATTTTGCTTCTGGTATCCATTCTTACCACATGGCTTGCAGGATTATTGATTCAAAAGTATAAGAATACAGCGGTACGAAAGTGGATATTGGCTACGTGCCTGATTATAAATATAGGCATTTTGTTCTTTTTCAAATATTTTGACTTTTTTTTGGATTCCCTTAATAAGGTTTTGGGTAAGGTGGGAATTCAAACAGTGGAGAGTTCCTTTAGTGTTTTGCTACCGGTAGGTATTTCTTTTTATACTTTCCAAGCGTTGGGATATATTATAGATGTGTATAAAGGAAAGATTGATGCGGAGAAGAATCCGTTACGTTACGCATTGTTTGTATCTTTCTTTCCGCAGCTGGTGGCAGGCCCCATCGAACGTTCCGAAAACTTGCTGAAGCAGGTTCGCGATGTGGACAAGATGAAGATATATAACTATGAAAATGTTACAAACGGTCTTACTCTTATGGTATGGGGACTCTTTATTAAGATGGTCATTGCAGACAGAGTAGCTATATTGGTAAATACTGTATTTGACGGTGTGTATCTGTACGGTACAGTGGCATTGGTTGCAGGTGCAGTTGGATTTGCACTACAGATTTACTGTGACTTTATGGGATATTCTACGATTGCGGTAGGTGCTGCCAGAGTGATGGGATTTACCTTGATGGAGAATTTTGACACCCCTTATCTGGCAACCTCCATAAGTGATTTCTGGAGAAGATGGCATATCTCTCTGAGTACCTGGTTCCGCGATTATGTATATATTCCTTTGGGCGGTAACAGATGCTCCAGAATCCGAAAATACTTTAATATATTGGTGACATTCTGTGTTAGTGGTTTGTGGCATGGTGCCAATTGGACCTATGTTTTTTGGGGATTTTTGCACGGCATATATCAGGTGATAGGTGATATTACGAAGCCTTTTCGAAAAATACTCATTGAAAAAACCCAGACGAAGACAGAAAACTTCAGTTTTAAACTGGCGCAAGTGGTTGGGACCTTTGTGCTTGTAGATATTGCGTGGATTTTCTTTAGGGCAAATTCTTTAAAGGTAGCAGTGGACTATTGTATCAGAATGTTTACCAAGTGGGATCCATGGTCCCTGTTTAACGGTGAATTGTATAATCTTGGATTAGACCGATTCGAATTCAATGTTTTATTGGTATCTTCAGTACTTTTGGTTCTGGTGGATTTGATTCGTTTTTGTAAGAAACAGCTTATTACGGAGTTTTTGGGAGAGCAGTGTATCTGGTTCCGTTGGGCAGTAATATTTTTGATGATATTTGGCACCATTATATATGGAATTTATGGTATCCAATTTGAATCCTCCCAGTTTATTTATTTTCAATTCTAGGGCATAAGATAAAGGTGACAAGATGAAGGTGAAAAATATTGCAAAAACAATTGTTTTTTGCATGATCTTTCTATTTTTATTAAATCGAATATATGCTATTTTTTCCTGGAAGGATACAGCGGGCGACTATACTTCATCCATGGAAGTTTTTTATGGATTGGAAGAGAATGTGGTTGATGTTCTGTTTTTGGGAAGTAGTCATAGTTATTGTTCTACAATCCCGGCTCAGTTGTGGGAAGATTATGGTATGGCAAGCTTCAGTATGGCTATTTCCGGACAGGATCTGGTCAGCTCTTATTATAGTTTTGTTGAGGCGCTTGAAACACAGGATTTGAAGGTGGTATGTGTGGATTTGTTCGGATGCGTTCTTCAAGGGTATCAGGATGAAGGCAATTTGTACAGAAATTTATTGCCCAGAAAGCTTTCCATGACTTCTGTTGAGGCAGTAAATAGTATGGTGGAAACGGATAACAAAGCTGATTTTTTATTAAAATGGCCGATTATCCATACCAGATATAAGGAGTTGAAGAAGCAGGATTTTGTAGCAATGAATCCGGTGTATCTGGGATATACGGCTGAGTTTGTAGCGGAAGGAGCAGCAAAATTAGACTTTGGAGAAGTGACTCCTAAACCTATAGATGAGAAGGAGCAGGAATTTCTGATTAAGATGATTGGATTGGCACAGGAAAGTGGTACGGAATTGGTGTTTGTATTGGCACCGTATCAGATTCCCTTATTTGAACAGGAGATGATTGCATATGCAAAGGAAATCATAGCCGAATATAATGTTCCTGTGCTGGATTTGGAGGAAATATCCGAAGAAATAGGCTTGGATTGGAAAGAGGATATGATTGATTACGGGCATACCAATCATTGGGGTGCACAGAAAGTGACGGCATATCTGGGTGAATATCTGAACAAACATTATGAGTTACCGGATCATCGAGGAGATAATCGATATGCTATGTGGGAGTTGGATTTAAAAGCCCGCAAGCATGAAGAAATAAATTACTATTTGACAAAGGTTTGCGACATGCAGACTTATTTTGAAGAGTTAAGTCGTTTGGAAGATTATACCATAGTGATTTCCACTAACGGTGAGTATATATCCGAAACAGCTGATATGGTGGATTGTCTGCAAATGTTGGGTGGATTTCATGAGTACTATGACGGAAATAATGTATGGGTATTTGAAAATGGAGAAAATATCTATACAGCGAATGGTAATGGTGCTCTGAAAACTTTGCCGCTGACTTATGGGGAGTTATTTGTAATTGTTAGTGAACAAGGTACAAATGTATTGGTGGACAGCGTTGCATGCCAAATATCTACAGATGGTGTGAATGTCATAGTGTATGATAATATACTCGGAAGTGTTGTAGACAGTGTGGGCTTTGAGGCGATGAATGCTTACAGAATGATACGTTGATGAATTGAGAACACCGGAGGATGTTTATGTGTAAGAAATCTCTTAAGGTTGTATTGTTGCTTCTTGTATTAGTGATATCTCTATGTGGATGCGGTGATACGAAACAATTAAAAATAGAAGATTACAAAATACATGAGATGAATGGACTTGTGAGTGATGAATGTATTACGTATTGTCGAGAGGTTGTAAAGAGCAGATGTGAGGTTAAGCTTGGAAAGACGGACAGAACAAACGAAAAGTCCCTGTTTCTGGTGAGTGATGCAAAGTATGCTGCTGATTTGGGATATTCCCTGGGAAATATGGGGGATGGTGCATTTGTAATTGTAAATATCAATAATGGTATTTACTGTATTGCCCCATCGGAAGAAGGTGTGAAGCGAGCAATTTCGTATTTTGCCAAGAATATGGTGGAGAAGGATGGCACAATAACCCTTGCAGCCGGTCAGGATTATATTAATACGGGAACGAAGCAGAAGACCGATATAAAGGTTGGGGATAACGACTTGTCCGGATATGTGATTGCATATGAATCTAAAGCAGCTAAAGAAGCGGGAGAACTGTTACAGTACTATATTCAGCAGACTTCCGGTGATTGGTTAGAACTTTCTGATAATAAAAAGACAGATTCCGGCATAATTCTTCTGCAATTGGATACAAAGCTTTCTTCGCAAGAAAGATATACCGAAATAGCGGATGGAAATATTACTATTACAGCAGGAAGTGAAGAGGCATTAGAGACAGAGGTTTGCCTTTTTGCCAATGTTTATTTGGGATGGATGTATGCCGGAACAGTAAAGGAAAAGATTAGTACCATTGCATCCGAGCTTCATATTCCGGAAAATGTAGTAAAGAAAGAAGCGTGGATAGAGGAGAGAGAAGCAATAGTGACTCTTTGGAATCTGAATCATGCCAGAGGGAGCTATCTGGATTCGGATGTATCGACGAAAACCAATATACTGGACTTTACCGAAGAACAAATTTATGAATATGTGAAGATGCTAAAATATTGTGGATTTACGGGAGTGCAGGCCACTGAGATGTGTTCTACATGGGCTGCCACCGACGGCTATGAGGCCGGTCACGAAAGCTTACGTATGATGGCAGATGCGGCGCATTCCATGGATATGAAGTTTACCATGTGGGTCTGGGGCTCGGAGTTTGCAGATTGTGGCTGGGTAGATGATGATGTAATATTCTTTTACCGTTCCGGTGATTTCGCCAGAAATGATCCGGATGTGCAGGCGGTATTCGAAAAGTATTATGATATTTATGCCCAGCTTGCGGATTGTTGCGACAGAGTCATCGGACATTTCCACGATCCGGGTAATTTGCCCTATTCGGAGGATGTTGCATATTATGCAAAGATGCTGAGAGATAAGTGCCTTGCAGTAAATCCGGATATAGATTTTGGTGTCAGCTGTTGGGTGGATATTTATGACAAGTCCATATTTGTGCAGCAACTTGGAAATGACATAACTCTGTATGAATGCGGATGGCGTGCAAATCCGGAGACCTATACAACATTCCGTACACATGTGAAGAACCTGGGGTGCCGCTTGGGTACTTGGGCATGGAATACCTGCGAAATGGAAACGGACCAGCTGGCACAGATGAACTTTAATTTGGAAATTATCCGTTCCGTATATCAGACCGCAAGACAATATGATGAGGTGATGAAGCCTTCTTATTGGAGTGAAATGGATGCCAATCATGTAATAAATGTATTTTCACTTTATTGTGCCGGTCAGTTATTAATCGATCCCGATACGCCTTCGGAGGACATTTATACACAAATATCCACGGCGGCAGTGGGACCGGAATATGCAGAATCTTTTGCGGAGATACTCAGTATCATACAGGATGCCAGGTCCGGATATTCATATGATACTTACACTTGGAGTAGCGAGAATTATATTCTGAAGAGTGAAGCTTATCCGGCAGAATCTATTTTGAAAAGATGTGAGGCAGTACTTCCTGTGTTGGATGAGATGATTGAGAAGAATATCGAAAGCTATTCTCTGCCTTTGCCGATTTCCTTAAATGATTTGCTACAGTTAATCAGACCTCACCTTATGCAGATACAGGACTTTGCACAGTTTAGACTGGATTTGGACAAGCTGGAGAAGGATTATGCGTCAGGTGTGGATGCGCAGGTATTAAGCGAACGCTTGTATGAGGCTTCAGAGCCTGTGAAAAACTACAATACCGTAATCGGTGCATGGGGCCAGATTGAAGCAAGGGCGCAGTATGAGATGGTGATGGAGTTCTGCGAGAAAACAGGATTGGAAGTGCCCATGCATGCAGCTTTCCAAAAAGAAAGAAAAGACCGAATCCTTGCATATATTATCGAACGTCAAATGGAACATGATGAGCCGTATTTGGTAGAAGCACCATACTATCAATTAGGTCTTGCTTACGGACCGGAAGAAACAGCACGGCTGGTACAGGAGCTGGTAGATGAAGGCTTGCTGGTGCGTGCAGAGGATGATAAAGTGTATTTGGAGAATTGGGAGAATTATTTGTACCATTTTGATTGATTTGTCTATAATGAATAAAAAACAGCTCTGAAGGATTTCTTCGGAGCTGTTTTTAGTTAACTTTAGCAATAGTTGAGGAATAAATGACAATATTTTGCAAGAATTGAAGAAATGAATAGTATATAATGCACATATATGCATAAAAATAAAATGGAGGTATTTTGAAATGCGTAAGAGATTACGGAGGGGCTTTGCCGGAATACTGGCACTGCTCATGGTAGTAACGAATTTTCAGATGAACGATTTAAAAGTGAATGCTGAAGAAACGACTACCGAGGAAAAAACTTACACCATGGCAGAGATGGGTAATCCTACAATGGCATGGGATGTAGTAGCGGAAGATATTGCAGATGGCGGGAAGAAATTATCTTTTGCTGCAAACTACAAGTCTATTTTCTATGCCGTACCGGCAGAATTGGCTGATGCAGATATTACTCAGATTAAGTTTAACGTAAAGAGTGTATCCGGTATCGAAGGAGCCGAGGTTTGGTGGTTCGGATACAAGATGTATACGGAAGAAGGGTATACAAGCGATGCCAGCGGCAATGGAATCGGAGAAGGCTATTCTATGTATGGCAATCCGACCCGCGAAGTACCGGCCGACTTAGAAACTCCCATTAAGTATTTGGCTATTACTTCGGCAAATGAGGGTATTACCGGTCCCATTGATATGGAGATTACCGGAATCACCTTCACTGTAAAGAAGGTTGTGGCAGATGACAGTGTATCAGATAATAACGGAAGTACCGGTGATGATGCAGATGATGACGCACAGATTACAGATGGTGATTATACTTACACCATGGCAGAGATGGGTAATTCCACAATGGCATGGGATGTGGTTGCAGAAGATATTGCTGATGGCGGCAAGAAATTAACTTTTGCTGCAAACTACAAATCCATTTTTTATGCCGTACCGGCAGAATTGGCTGATGTAGATATTACTCAGATTAAGTTTAATGTAAAGAGTGTATCCGGCATCGAAGGAGCAGAAGTTTGGTGGTTCGGATATAAGATGTATACGGAAGAAGGGTATACAAGCGATGCCAGCGGCAATGGAATCGGAGAAGGTTATTCCATGTATGGCAATCCTACCCGTGAAGTACCGGCCGACTTAGAAGCACCCATTAAGTATCTGGCTATTACTTCAGCAAACGAAGGTATTACCGGTCCTATTGATATGGAGATTACCGGAATTACCTTTACTGTTAAGGCAAAAGAGGCAACAGAAGGCGGAGAAGGTGGTACAGACACTCCTGTTGTACCCGATACCCCTGCTGAAGATGATGGAATCTATGATTTCAATGAACTTACAAAGATTAACTCATATGGAGTTACATTAACTGTTGATGAGAATGGTGTGCTTACTGCAGACTATGCAGATGTATATCAGGAAAGCTTTTATGCATTGCCTGAGGATATTAATCCCAACAAGGTGCAGAAGGTAGAACTTTTGCTTGCAGAAGGCGAAGGTGTAACCGTTAAGCTTTATGAAAGTGCGGATGGAACCGGAGATTCAGAGTGTAATTATACTACATCTATGACACCGGCAAATCCTGTGGGTTCATTTGGTATTATGAACCTGGTGGAAGGAACGAACTCTGTAAAGATTACCGGAGTAAAGTTCACTGTTGATAACTCAGCAGGCTCTGATGAACCTGTAGAAAAAAATGAAGTAACCTATAACTTTGTGGATTTGGGTGATCCCGCAAAATCCTACGGAGTTAATTTGAGTGTTGGTAAGGGTGGTGAGCTCACTGCTGATTACCAGGGTCAGTATCAGGAAACATTCTATAATTTGCCTGCAAATATTGATTCTGCAAAGATTAAAAAGATTGAATTAGTAGTAACAAGCGGTTCGGATATTTGTTTGAAGCTTTATGCGAATGCAGGTGGTTCCGGCGAGTCCCTGACAAATTATGGTGTTTCTTATTCGCCTACAGCAGCATTCGGTTCCTTTGGTATCATGAATCTGAAAAACGGAACCAACGCAGCTAAGATTAGCGGCGTTAAGCTGACAATGGAAGATGCTCTTGAGAATGTTGAAATTAAGAAGACATATACTTTCAATGATTTGACAGTGGATAATAAGGCGAATGTTTCTGCAGCTGTAGATAGTGCTACAGGAGCAGTTACTTATTCTTATACCGGTCAGTATCAGGAAGTGTTCTATGCGATTCCTGAGGAGATTGATCCTGCAAGAGTACATAAGGTGACCTTTAAGGTATCTTCCGGTAACGAAGGTGCATTAGCTTATAAGTTCTATACAGTAGAAAACTATGGCGGCAACTGGCCCAGTGCTCCCGACAGCCAGGTGTCATATGGTAACCCTACAGTGGTAATTGAGGATGGATTTGATGGTATCAAGCACTTTGGTATCATGTCCATGAATGCAGAAAGCTACACAGCAGTTGTAGACAGCGTAACCTTCCACACTACAGGCTGGGGATACAGCGAAGGCGGTAGTGCAGGCGGTGAAGAGGATAAGGCGCCTGACAATTTAATCGGCGAGAATATTATTCTCAATGGTAATTTTGCAGATGCTGATGTTTCTATGTGGAATAGTGCACAGGGTGCAAACTCTGTGATTTCAGCAGAAACTGCAAATGAAGCAATTTTTGACGAAGTAACAACCTATGGTAAGATTTCCAGAGATCCTGCTGCATCCGGTACAGGAGATGCATTTGTTCAGGATATTACGGATCGTGTAGTGAAGGGTGCAGAATACTATATCGAATTCTATGCAATGTTATCTGACGAGTATGCAGATGCACCTGATAACCAGAAGAAGATTGAGTTTGCACCTTACTTTGTATTAGATGGTTCTAACAACTATTTAGGAACTGCATATTCTTCTGAATTGCAAGGATTTAAGAACACATCTGCTAAGGTGGGTGAGTGGACCAAGTATTCCGGTTACTTTACCATTTCCTGCAGAGGGGAAGCGGATAGAATCGTTCTTAGATTTATTGAGCAGGGTACCGATTACGGTCAGGGCGATTGTGTAAAGGGTGATTACTATATTACCGGTGTTTCTATGAGACAGACAGACAAGCCCGTTCCCGAAATCCCTGAAATCGAGCAGGATATTCCGGATTGGAGAGATACCATCGTAGGCGATTTGGGCGATGGTACCATCGCAGGTACTGCAGTTACCAGTAGTGAGATGAGAGACGAAACGCTTTGGGAACTTGTGACCAAGCACTTTAATGCAGTTACCTTTGGTAATGAGTTAAAGATGGATGCCATGCTTGGTAATGCCAAGGGTGAAACAGAGCAAATTACCTTTAATGGTGTAGCTTTAGAGGTTCCGGTAATTAAGTTTGAAGAAAAGGCAGCAACCTCTATGCTGGACAAGATTTTAGCATGGAATACTGCAAATCCGGACAAGAAGCTGAAAGTAAGAGGTCATGTATTGGTATGGCACTCACAGGCACCGGATTGGTTCTTTAAAGAAAACTATGACGCTAACGCAGATTGGGTTAGCAAAGATGTAATGGATTTGCGTCTGGAATGGTACATTAAGACCGTGCTTGAGTATTATACAGGACCTAACAGTAAGTATAAAGATTTATTCTATGGTTGGGACGTTGTAAACGAGGCAATCAGTGACAGTACAAATACCTATAGAGCAACATCTGAAGGTGATGGCGGCAATCCGAATGAGTGGGCATCTGTTTACGGCAGCCAGAGTAATGAGTATATTATCAAGGCATTCCAGTGGGCGAATAAGTATGCTCCTGCAAGTCTGGAACTTTATTACAATGATTACAATGATTGTGTACCTTCTAAGGTAGAAGGTATTGTAAAATTGCTGGAAGCTGTAAAGGCTGCAGAAGGTACCAGAATCGATGGTATGGGTATGCAGGCTCACCACAATATTGATTCACCCAGTGTGGAACAGGTGGATGCAGCTGTACGTGCTTACTGTGCAGTGGTTGGAAAAGTACAGTGGACAGAGTTGGATATTAAGGCAAGCAGTTCTTATGATGGCACGGATGCGACCCGTGAGGAAGAGTACAATAAGATGGCTTACCGTTACAAAGCTTATTATGACGTATTGAAGAAGCTGGATGCAGAAAATGGTATTGAAGTTTCCGGTATCGTTTTCTGGGGTACAGTAGATAAATACTCCTGGTTACAGACCTCCAACAGTGTAGGTGGCGCTTCCAGCGGCGGAAAGCAGTGTCCTTTACTGTTTGATGATAACTATAAGGCTAAGCCTGCATATTGGGCATTTGTAGATCCCAGCAAGCTGACTCCTGAAGTAAAGGATATCATTATTGCTCAGAAGGTAGATGATGAATATACATCAGGCTCAGAATACAGCATGGAAAAGGGTGCTACCAAGGCAACCGTAATTCCTATGTGGGATAATACCGGATTAAAGGTAGTGGTTAAGGTACAGGATGCAACCGTGGATGCAACCGATGCTGTAACCGTATATGTGGATCCTGCTATGAGCGCAGGTGCAACCACTCCTGTGAAAGCAACTGTAAAGCGTGCAGATGCGAAGGCAGTAAGTGGTGGATATGAGACAGAAATAGCTGTGGCTTTAGACTCTGTAGGAGCATTAAAGAGCGTGGCTATGGATGTAGTGGTAGTAAATGGTAGCGACAGCTTGGCATTTAACGATACTACCTTGTCTCAGGAAACAAGTAGTAAGTATTATGCAAACGGTCTTATGAAGGTTGGTACCACTGTGGAAAGCGGAACTATCGTAGTAGACGGTGAAATCGATGAACGTTGGGCAACCGTAGAGGAGATTCCTCTTTCTCTCGGTTCCGTAGATGCGGATCCTACTTTTAAGGTATTGTGGGACAAGGATTATCTCTATGTTTTGGCTGACGTTAAGGATACTGTACTGAATAAGGACCATGCAGATGCATGGATGCAGGATTCTATCGAAGTATTCATCGACGAAAATAACAAAAAGACCACAGGCTATGATGATGACGACAAACAGTATCGTATCAACTATGCTAACGAACAGTCCTTTAACGGTCAGAAGTGTAAGGCTGAAAATGTGATCTCTGCTACAAAGACTGTAGACGGTGGCTATGTGATTGAAGCTGCATTTAAGTGGACTGATATTACTCCTGTAAACGGTTCAAATGTTGGTTTCGAATTACAGCTTAACGATGCAGTAAGCAGCAGTGTTCGTAACAAGATTAACTGGGCTGATGATACAGATAAGGGTTGGTCAGGTTCTAATGTATTTGGTACTATTACATTGGTTGGTGCAGCAACCTTACCTGAGTTAGTAGAAGATTTAGATAAGTTGGTTGATGAAAATGCTACTTTGGCAGAAAAGACGGAAGCAGCAAAAGATATCATTGCTGAAGTAAAGGGATTAGTGGAAGCAGGTAGATTAGACGAAGTCCTGGAAGCTAATGTGGAAGAGATTGAAGCACTGTTCAAGGAATCTATCAATAGAGTATTGAATATTGAGAAAGAAAATACTGTTCCGGAAATCAAAGCGGTTATCGGTGCAATCATCGGTATGGATTTGGACAAGGAAGCAAAGATGGTATTTGAATCCATATCAGCACCTACCTTAGATTCTAAGTATAAGAATGCAGTTGCATTAGACATCAAGCTTTTTGCAGATGATGCCAAGGTTCAGCCTTTGGTACCCGTTACCATTCGTATGGCAGTTCCGGCATCCATTGACCAGAGCAAGAAGGTAGTAGTATTGCACTATGCAGATGGTGCAACCACTCCTGAAAAGCTGAATGCAAGTATTACAGGTGGATTCTTAGAGTTTACCACAACTTCTTTCAGTACTTTTGTGATAGCAAACGAAGTTGAAAACCAGAATACCGGTGGAAATACCGGTAGCGGAAGTACAAGCGGTAGTACTACTACTTCTACTCCTGTTACTCCTTCCACACCTTCAACCGGTACAACTACTGTAGTGGCACCTCTTACCGGAGATAATGCATATCCTATGGTGACTTTTGGAGTTATGATGGTTATGGCATGTGCAGCAGTTCTTATCCGGAAAAGGAGAGAGGAAGAAAAATAAGCAACCTTTTTGAGAAAAGGGCTTGCAAATGGCAAAAAAACCATGTAAGATAATTGCATGAGCTACACGACTGGCGGAAAACAGCGAAAGCTGTGGTGGGATGACCCACAGGGAGTGTAGAATAGAGAAAAAGCCGACCGCCTGGGCACCTAAGATAAGGATGCTCAGGCGGTATATTTTTACCCTTAGAGCGAACATTTCAAAAAAACGGAGGAAGAAGAAATGAAGATGCTATCATTGGAGCAGGAACTGAAGGAAAATGCTTATCCCGGCAGAGGTATTGTCATCGGTAAGTCAGCAAACGGCAAATATGCAGTAACCGCATATTTCATCATGGGCAGAAGCACAAACAGCCGTAATCGTGTATTCGTAGAAGATGGACAGGGTATCCGTACCCAGGCTTTCGACCCTTCCAAGCTGGAAGATCCCAGCCTGATTATCTACGCACCGGTACGTGTCCTTGGCAACAAGACCATCGTAACCAACGGTGACCAGACCGATACTATTTACGAAGGTATGGACAAGCAGTTGACCTTTGAACAATCCTTGAGAAGTCGTGAGTTTGAGCCCGACGGCCCTAACTACACACCTCGTATCTCCGGTATTATGCATATTGAGAACGGTACATACAACTATGCAATGTCTATTTTGAAGAGCAACAACGGTAATCCGGATGCTTGCAACCGTTATACCTTTGCTTATGAAAACCCTGTAGCCGGTGAAGGTCACTTCATTCATACCTATATGCATGACGGCAATCCTTTGCCCAGCTTCGAAGGCGAGCCCAAGTGGGTAAGCATTCCTGATGATATGGAAGCATTTACCGATATGCTTTGGAATAGCTTAAACGAAGAAAACAAAGTGTCTTTGTTTGTAAGATTCATTGATATCGAAACAGGCAAATATGAGACCAAGATTGTAAACAAAAACAACTAAGCGGAGGAAACCACAATGAACGAAATGGAATTAAAATATGGCTGTAACCCCAATCAGAAGCCTTCTCGTATTTACATGGAGGATGGCAGTGATTTGCCTGTTACCGTATTAAACGGTAAGCCCGGATATATTAACTTTTTGGATGCGTTCAACGGCTGGCAGCTGGTAAAGGAATTAAAGCAGGCTACAGGACTTCCTGCAGCTACTTCCTTCAAGCATGTATCTCCCGCAGGCGCAGCAGTAGGTCTTCCTTTGGATGAAACCTTGGCTAAGATTTACTGGGTGGACGATTTGGGTGAGTTGTCTCCTCTGGCTTGCGCATATGCAAGAGCAAGAGGTGCAGACAGAATGTCTTCCTTCGGTGATTTCATCGCTTTGTCCGATGTTTGTGATGCAGACACTGCAAAGTTAATCAAGAGAGAGGTTTCTGACGGTGTTATCGCTCCCGGCTATACTGAGGAAGCTTTAGAAATCTTAAAAGCTAAGAAAAAGGGTGGCTATAATGTCATTCAGATTGATGAAAATTATGTTCCTGCAGAATTGGAAAAGAAGCAGGTATACGGTATTACCTTTGAACAGGGCAGAAATGAACTGGACATCAATGGTGATTTATTATCCAATATCGTAACTGAGAACAAGGAAATCCCGGAAGAAGCTTTAATCGATATGAAGATTGCGCTCATTACCTTGAAGTATACTCAGTCAAACTCTGTATGTTTCGTAAAGGGCGGTCAGGCGATCGGTATCGGTGCGGGTCAGCAGTCCCGTGTTCATTGTACCAGACTGGCAGGTATGAAGGCTGATAACTGGTATTTACGTCAGGCACCTCAGGTGTTGGGACTTCAGTTCCTTGACAGCGTAGGACGTGCAGACAGAGACAATGCTATCGACAATTACATTGGTGAGGAATATATGGATGTGCTTTCCGAAGGCGCTTGGCAGAAGGTATTTAAGGTAAAACCTGAAGTATTTACCCGCGAAGAAAAGCGTGCATGGCTGGATGGTATGCAGGACGTAACCTTGGGTTCTGATGCTTTCTTCCCCTTCTCTGACAATATTGAAAGAGCACGTAAGAGTGGCGTGAAGTATATTGCGCAGCCCGGCGGTTCCGTAAGAGATGATTTGGTAATCGAATGTGCAAATAAGTACAACATGGCTATGGCCTTTACCGGAATCAGATTGTTCCATCATTAATAACAACAAATCAGACAACTCGGACAAAAAAGTCCGAGTTGTTTTAAATTTATATAGAAAAATATTCCTTTATACGTTATAATAGATATAATTATTACATTCACAGGAGGACATTTATTATGGCGGCATTTGAAACTAAGGAATATCGTAATATTTTTGCAGAAATCGGAAAGAGTAAGGAAGAGATTGACAAGAAAATTAAAGATGCAGTGAATGTTTTCTTTTTTGGAAGTGAAGAAGAACGTATTTATCATCCCGCAGGAGAAGACATGGGCTATCTGGAAGATACCGGCAATCATGATGCCAGAACAGAGGGTATGTCTTATGGTATGATGATGTGTGTACAGCTTAACATGAAGGAAGAGTTTGACCGTATCTGGAAATGGTCCAAGACCTATATGTTTATGAATGAAGGCTGGGGAGAAGGCTATTTTGCATGGAGCTGCGCCTTAAATGGTGACAGAAATGCAAACGGTCCTGCACCGGACGGAGAAGAATTTTATGCCATGGCACTTTTCTTTGCATCCCACAGATGGGGCGACGGAGAAGGTATCTTCAACTATTCTCAGGAGGCAAGAAATATTTTAAGTGCATGTATTCATAAGGGTGAGGAAGGTCGTATCGGTCATCCTATGTGGAACCGTGAGAATAAGCAGATTTTGTTTGTGCCCGGTTCAGAATACACAGATCCTTCTTATCATTTGCCTCATTTTTATGAGCTGTTTGCGCTTTGGGCTAATGAAGAGGATCGGGAGTTCTGGAAGGAGGCTGCACAGGCCAGCCGTGATTATCTGACCAAGGCTTGTCATCCTGTGACCGGTATGAATCCGGAGTATGGCAATTTTGACGGAAGTCCTATGGATAAGGAATTGCCTTGGGGCGGTAAGCATGATAAGTTCTACAGTGATGCTTACAGAACTGCTGCTAACATTGGGCTGGATGCACTGTGGTTTGGTAAGGATGCAGGACATTATGCAGCACCTGTACGGCTGATGAAGTTCTTAAAAACCGATTTGGAAGCAGCAAGATGCGTATATGAAGTGGATGGTACACCGGTTGAAATGACAGTGCTTCATCCGCTGGGACTTTTGGCTACCACTGCACAAGGCGCATTGGCAGTAGAGAAGGACAGTGCGGATTGGGAAGTGGCTAAGCAGTGGGTGGAATGGTTCTGGAATCAGCCCTTGCGTGAAGGTGACAGAAGATATTATGATAACTGCCTGTATATGTTTGCTATACTGGCGCTTAGCGGCAATTATCAAATTTATGAATAAAATGACATGACCGGATGGGGCAAATCCGGGCAGGAGGAAGAAACGGTGATGGAAAGAGGCGCTGAAATAAACAATAAAATAAGAGCATTGATTGATAATGTGGAAAAGGTGATTGTGGGAAAGCGCGGCACCATAGAACTGATAGTATCGGCTATGCTGGCAGGCGGACATGTACTGATAGAGGACGTACCGGGTGTGGGAAAAACCCAGCTGGTATCCGCTTTGGCCAAGTCCTGTCAGGGAGAATTCGGACGTATTCAGATGACGCCGGATGTTATGCCTACGGATGTAACCGGCTTTACCATGATTGATACGAAGACGCATGAAAGCAGTTTTCGAAAGGGCGCAGTATTTTGTAATTTCCTATTGGCGGATGAAATCAATCGTTCCTCACCAAAATCGCAGTCAGCATTGCTGGAGACCATGGAGGAGAGACAAGTCAGTATTGATTCGGTGACCTATGAACTGCCCAAGCCGTTTATGGTACTGGCTACACAGAATTCTGTGGAAACATACGGGACCTATCATTTGCCGGAAGCCCAAATGGACCGGTTTATTATGAAGTTAAGTATCGGCTATCCGGATAAAACGGCAGAGATGGACATTCTGCTTCGTAATGAAAACAATGTATCCTCTAAGAATCTGAGCCATGTGATTACCTGTCAGGAGATACAGGAGTTGATGGAAGAAATCAAGAAGATTTATTGCTCGGATGCGGTAAGAGATTATATTGTGGAGATTGTGGAGGCTACCAGATGTGCAGACTTTATCAAGCTGGGAGCAAGTCCCAGGGGCAGTATTGCACTATATCGAATGGCCAAGGCATATGCCTTTGTAAAGGGCAGAAGCTTTGTGGTACCGGATGACATTAAGGATTTGGCACCTTATGTGCTTTCTCACAGAATCATACTGACTCCTAAGGGAAAGTCCATGGTTTCGGATAATGAGGAAGCAATTCGAAGACTTTTGCAAAATATTAAAGTTCCTTTAGAGTAAGGGGCGGACAAAATAAAAGATGGAAAGACGGATGAAAAAGGCGGCAATTATTAAAGGGATAATCAATTATATATTTGCAATGATTTTTGCCATAATATTTGGCTTGTTTTTAGATGCAAATGTAGGATGGTTTATTTTGGTTACTCTTGTTTTGGCGCCTTTGTTGTCGGTCTTTTTTGCATGGGCGGCTGCACGTACCATTACCATATCCTGTGAAATGGAAGAAGCATTGCTTTCAAAGGGAGATACCTGTAATATGGTTATCCGAGTGGCAAATCGCTTTATTTTCCCGACTCCGCCCATCGCAATAGGTTTAACCAATGAAGCGGGAGTGCGTAGTGAGAATAAGGATATTCTGGTGTCTGTGCTACCCGGGGGGAGCCAGACCTTTGAGGTGAAATTTAAGGCTAAAATATGCGGTTGCTCCATGGTGGGAATTGAAAATATTAAGGTAACAGATTATCTGGGGCTGTTTGCCATAGGAGTAAAAGGATTAAACTATGAGTCCCTGCGTAAAAAAGTAGCCGTGATACCGGACATTGCAGAACTTTCTGCCAGAGATGATAATCTGTTAAAGGTTATGCAGACCTCTCTTCATATGGACGACGGTGAGGATACCATGGATTCCCATGGTTTTGCCTTTGGAGGATTCCCGGGATATGACAACAGAGAATATGTGCCGGGAGATCCCCTTAAAAGAATCAATTGGAAACAGTCTGCCAAGCGCAACAAATTATTGGTGCGACTGGATGATGAGATGGCGGCCCGAGCCATACATGTGGTGTTGGACAGTGTGTTTGAGAAGCACAAGGTGAATGTGGAACAGGCGGCCCGGATGCATCAGTACAGGGATTTGGCAGAAGATGAAATCCTGCCAAAGATAGCAGAGGATGCGGTGGAGAATGCACTGGGTATGATGCAGGTACTGCTTCGTCATGATTATTCGGTGAATTTTTATGTCCGGATGGGGCAGGAATTTCAGTGTTTCGATATACAGGATGAAGTGGATTTAGAGGAAGTACGATTGGAATTGGCGCATTATAGTTTTTCTTCCGGTGCGGGAGTGCCGAGAATTCCTGAGGAAGCAGGATTTGCGGAGAAGGTAGGACTATTTTCTACACCCAATTCTTATGAAGAAGCTTGCAGAGTATTGGAAGCGGCTGATATGACCGGATATACCACTGTATACGCGGTATTGGAGGAAGCCGGTAAACTCAATCAGGGTGAGGGCAGTATCTCCCTGAGAATAGAGACGGAGAAGATTGAGAAGACAACGGTTAAAGGATTTTTGACTAATTTGATAAAGGGCGCAGCAGTGCCTTATTTGTTAGGTTTGCTGTTAAGTACCATTGTATTTTCTATTTTTGGAATTCCGCTTGTGTCTTCTTGGACAGTGGGGCAGATTCTGGTATGTGCAATTGTGGTAATTTATTGTGAGGCGGTTAAGGACCATAAGCTAATCGCCACTTTAGCAACTACGTTGATTGTGTTGGTGTTGTTGGGATGGTTTGCAAGGCTTGCTTTGGGGCAAGGGGCCATGGAATATATGCACTGGTTTATGTCTGCGGGAGATTCCGTAGAAACCACCACATCCTACTTGATGTCCCTTCTGGTGGTGTTCACACCTTTTTTTGCAACTTGTAGCTTTTATTTTGCCAGAGTACTGTATCGAACCTCCTTTTTGATGTTGCTGAGCCTGATTCCTTTTGTGCTCTATGTGAAGGTGATGTTGCCTTTCAAATTACCCCAGCTGGTGTTTGTGACGGTATTGAATATTGCAGCCTTTCTGGTGCACTACAGAACCATTCGGGATAAAGGAAAACGTATCGTAGGTTATACTGTAGGAATGCTTTCTTTGGGGATTTATGCCACGATTTTCGTGTTGGTAGGACTGGCAGTTCCGGAAGCGGAGACCAAGTATTACTATATGTTTGAGAATACTTTTCTGGGTGGAAATATTACCGAAAGGGTACCCGAGGAGTTCTCAGAAATGAGTGAACATTCCGGTAATGCAGATGGTTTTAATGAGTTAAATAACAGAAAACTGTATGTCATTAAGTTGGCAGATGCAGGAGAGGATTTGTATTTCAACAGACAGACATTTGACTTCTATGATTTTGATAAGGATTATTGGTATCCCGGTGAGTACTACTCGCAGCCGGTTTATACCAGGAAGCAATGGATGCAGAATCAGAGGCATATAAGTCTGAGCAATCTGATTCAAGCATTGAACCTGGCAGAGAGTTATGAGCCGGGGCTGTTGGAATCCTTTGGATTAAAGAATTTGCCAAAACCGGAGGGGGATTATCGGAAGCTGTATACAGTGGAAACCAGTAACTTCCCCAGTGCAGGCTATGTGACGCCTCCGGGAACCATGGATCTGGCTGTAATAGAAAACGGGGAACTGGATGAAATATTTACCTATGTGACCCGGGCGGGTATATATCAAAGAAATACGGGACTATTGGATCCGTTTTTGAAATATTCCGTGGAGTATTATGATGAAGGTACATTGCGGAATCGCTTTTTGGCAGCCGGAGGAGCTAATTTCAGCCGTGAGGAATCTATGGCAATGCTGGAAAAGATAAGAAGTGTTTTGGCTGAGCATGGGGAAACGGACATGGCTGAAAGGATGAAAGTTTTCCTGCAACAGGCAGCGGATGCCGCAGTGTATCAGATGATTTGTGCAGAAAATACTCTGGCCATACCGGAAGCAGTGGCGGATTTGGCCGGCGAGATTACGAAGGACTGCACCTATGACTGGCAAAAGGCGGAGGCTTTACAGAGCTACTTTATGCAAAACGGATTTGTATATGACCTTTCTTACAAGGCACCGGATGACAGTGTGGAGTACTTCCTGTTTGAAGGAAAAACCGGTACCTGTTCGGATTATGCTTCTGCATATGTGCTGATGGCCAGGTCCGTGGGACTGACGGTACGCTATGTGGAGGGGTTTGTTCCTGAGATGGAGTATAACGGTGACTATGTAATCCGTACGGATTGCGGACATGCCTATCCGGAGGTGTATATAGAGAATGTGGGTTATGTGGTCTATGAAGCAACTATTCCCGCTATCTACAATACGAGTTACAGACAGAGGAGTGGTCTGATTGCTTATTTGTTGGCAGTGGCAGTACGCATTGCAGGCGTGTTTGTTGCGGTATCCGCAGTATTGATGGTGATAATTTTCGGGCACAGGATTGCCGGTCCTTTTGTGAAAGAACAGGTATTTCTTATAAGAGTGAGGAGAGCCAATCCCAAGCAGGCGGTCATCATGCTTTATCGCAGATTGCAGAATGTCCATACCAAAGAGAGGATACAAAATGCGGCTTATTTTACACCTCACGAATATGCCGGAGAACTGGAAAAAGCTTATGAACGGGACTATGAAGACTTAAGGTTTTTGATGGAAAAGGTGGCATATACAGGGGAAGAAACGGCTGCTACGGATAAAGAAAATGCCCTTCAGATGTACAAGAAGATGCTGGAATATCTGAAGCAGTGGAAAAAGAATCAAAAGAAAAAATAAAAAAATTAAAAATATGTGTTGACAAAGGTGTGTATCTGCTGTATATATGTATATATACGGTAGATGCACACCTTATTAAGTTGGAGGAAAAGTGATGAGAATAGAATTTCAGGAAGTAAAAAAGAATTTGGATAAATACACCATGGGGCCCATTAGCTTTGATATACCGGCGGGCTACATCATCGGTCTGGTAGGACCTAACGGTGCCGGCAAAACCAGTTTGCTGAATATGCTGATGGGGCTGTATCAACCCACAGGGGGGGAGATACGATTGGACGGCATGATTCATAAGGAGGCACAGCGGGAGCTGTTAGACCGAATGGGAGTGGTGCTGGTAGAGGATATGACGGAGGGCTTCTTGTTTGACGGAAGCCGGACGCTTCTGCAAAACGGTAATGATTTCGGCAGATACTACAGCCGTTACAGGGAAGAGGCTTTAAAGGAATATTTAAAGCGTTTTAACCTGGAGGAAAAGAGTCTTTACCGTAAGCTGTCAAAGGGACAGCGGTTAAAATACCAGCTGGCCTTTGCACTGGCACATAATCCTAAGCTTTTGGTCCTGGATGAACCCACCGGTAATTTCGACCCGGCTTTCCGGGAAGAGTTCTTCCGAATATTAAAAGAATTTATGGCAGACGGAGAAAAAAGCGTGATACTGGCTACCCACATTACAGAGGATTTGGACAAGATAGCCGACTATCTGATTTATCTGGAAAAGGGGCAGACAATATTCGCCGGGGATGTGGAAACCCTTCGGGAAAGCTATCGCATCATAGTGGGAGAAACCTATAAGATTAAGCTGTTACCACAAGAGAAAATCATCCATATGGAGGAAGGTACATACGGTACCAAGGCACTGGTGAAGCATACCCGCAGAAGCTTATATGACAAGGAACTGACGGTGATGGTTCCCACCATAGAGGAACTTATGTATTTTACAACCAAGAGGAGGAAATAGAAAATGTGGAGATGGGTGATTAAGGATTATTTTTCGAACTTTAGTTGGTATAAAATCAGTGCCAGAATGAAAGGTGGTAATTGGTTCTGGGTGATTTACATGTTTACCATCGTACCTTTGGTGTGTAGAATGTTTGAGCGGTGGGAATACACTGCGATTTACTATCTGATGATGCTGCCCATAGGTTTTTGCATGGCGTCCGCCGCACTTCAGAAAAACAGATTGTCCAAGATTTTTTATATTTGTCCCATGGAAAAGACAATGCGTAGAGCTTATGTAGAACGCAAATTTTTGTTTTCCGTATTGGTTTCGGCTTTTGGGGGATGCGTATCCACGGTTTTGCTTTTGTTGCTTCAGTTATGCCATCCTGTGACAGCAGGAGTGTATTTCTTTAATCTGCTGGTGATATCCGTTTTTTCAGATAAAGTTTTTATTCAAACTGTGGAGATACCTAAGGATAGTGCCATTCGATTAGAAACTGTAGAGTCGCAGGGAAGCACAGAAAGCGTGGCATTGTTACTTAGCGTTATAGGAACTTGCGGAATGGGTATGGTACTTAGCTTTGGCCCCTCGGTGGAAAGTTGGTGCAAATGGATTTTTTTAGGTGGTGCAGTATTGATTATATTACCCCTTACCATCAAGGGCCTGACCGGTTGGAATGCCGCGGTGGAACGGGCACTTAGCTATGAGGTGGTTAAGATAAAGGCGAAAAAGGTAGGAGGAAAATGATGAAAATTATTATACAGCCGCAAGGCACATTAGCCATATATGAGCAAATCGTGAATCAGCTGAAGAATGCCATTGTCACCGGTGAACTGAAGGCGGGAGAGGCACTTCCCTCCATCCGAGCTTTGGCAGGAGATTTGGGAGTCAGCGTGATTACTACCAAGAGAGCTTATGAGGAGTTGGAAAAGGAAGGGCTTATCCGTTCCGTGGCAGGTAAGGGTTTCTATGCCTGCGAATACAATACGGATTATTTGATGGAAAAGCAGTTAGTCATGATCGAGAAGAGGCTGACGGAAGTGATTACGGAAGCCAAGCAGGCAGGACTTAGCTGCGAGGAAGTAAAAGAAATGGTGGATGCATTATTCCAATAGGGGGAGAGTGGAAATAGATGGAAGAGATGATTTTAGAGTTTACAAATGTGACAGGAAGTAAGGGCAAGTTTCGCCTGCAGGATATCAGTTTCAGCCTGCAGGCAGGATATATGATGGGCCTTATGGGTGCCAATGGTGCCGGAAAGAGTACCCTCATGTCCTATATCATGAGAGAGGATGCAAAATATACCGGAACCATTAAAATGGCCGGACAGGATATCCGCGAAAATCATGCCTATATGAGGAATTTCATCGGCTTTGTATCTGAGGACAATGGTTTCTTCGAAAGCTTAAGCCCCATGGATAATGTGAATTTGATGGCAAGATTCTACGAGAATTTCGATAAGGAACTGTTTCAGGAAACCATGAAGGAAATGGGTGTTGCTTTGAGCACCATGTACTACAAGCTTTCCCGTGGTGAAAAGCTGAAATTTCAGATGGCCTTTGCCATGGCCCATCATCCCAAGCTGTATCTTTTGGATGAGGTGACGGTAGGAATGGACCCGGTATTTCGCCTGGATTTCTTTAAGATATTGCATAAGGTGATTGAAACCGGAGAAGCCAGTGTGCTGATGACCAGCCATATTGAGTCTGAGATGAAGCAAAGAACCGACTTCTTGGGAATCATGGATGAGGGAAGACTGACATGGTTTGGAGAAAGCTTGGATTACAGACAGGAAGCATAGGACATAGAGGGAGAGGATAGAGATTATGGATAAAAAAGAATGTGCAAAGAAGGATATGATGGTTTTGGACGATTTTTATAAAGAGTATTTCAGTAAGAGTCATATACAGCTGGGATATTGGATTTGTACAGGATTATTTACTTGTTTTCTGGTATTGGTTAACTGGTTTCCCTATCAGACCTTTTTAGAGGAAGACAGAAAGGTCATTATAATTATATTGGTGATGGTTGCGTACGGGACGAACTCTTATGTATTAGCCTACCAACATGCTTTCGATAAAAAAATGACGATTGTGAAGATTGCACCGTACCTGCGATATCTGCCCATATCCGTAAAAGCACGAAAGGAATATCAGTTCAGAAAGCTTTTGAAGTTTCAGTGGAAGGTTTACGCAGTGGCTCAGGCGGGGCAGATTTTATTCAGCCTTTTGGACGGACAAGGGCTGAATTGGGGGAATTTTGTGTATCCTTTTTTAGCAGCATTTTTGGTTCCGGTTGCATTATCTGCACTGTCCATAGCGTGGAGTAAGTAAAGGTCAAAAAAAGTAGGAAGAAATCATGCAGAATTTGGCAAAAAAGATAGACAAAATGAGGGAAAAACGGTTATAATGAAAGTAATTATGGAATGATGGAGATTTTATGAAAATAGCTTTAGCCGCAGTGCTTTCCGTAGCGCTGATTATTACCGGTATTTACCTTTGGAAAACTTCAAGAAAGAACCATAGAATGGCGTCCAGCGTAAGCAAAATACTCTGGGCAGGCTTTTCTATGGTGTTTTTTTATGTTTTTGCGTTGATGGTGGAGATAGAGTGGCTGGCATTGTTGGCTTATTCGGCATATTATATTTCCGTAGCGTGGTTATTGTTCTTCCTGCTTTATTTCTCTTTGGAATATACAGGGAACTTTTTGGAAGACTTTGTGCGAAAGGATTTCATGATTGTGCTTTTGGTGATAGATTCCCTGGTGCTGGTGTGGAACTTCTTTTCAAGGAAGCTGTTTGATATCGGATGGGAACAGGTCCTGGGGGCAGAAAGCTTGTATAAGCCCATATTAAAGGAATTGTTTTATGTGCATTATACCTTCATGGTGCTGATTGCCGTTATTTTCCTGGTGGGTATGATTTGCCGTTTCTTCAAAGCACCGGCATTTTATCGCGGAAAATATTTGATTATAGCTATAATTTTCAGTGGTATGATGATATTAAATGTAAGAGGCTTTGAGGACCCTATTGATTTTTCAATCATAGGTTATGTGGCGGAGATTATCTGTATCTATTATTGCGCTTTTGTATATACGCCTCAGCGATTATTACCTAAGACGTTGACAGAGGTGACCGGCAATATGTCCGTTGGTGTGCTGGCGCTTGATCTGGAGGACAGAATCATCTACAACAACCGTATTGTAGAGGGATATTTGGATATAGAAAATCCCCTTTGTGATGATAATGATACGGATTTGGAGACCTGGTGCAGGCAGCAGGCCAGAAAGAAAACAGGGGATTTGGAGACGGACGTTACCTTTTGGAGAGGAAAAGAACCTGTATTCTTTAAGATACAGATGCAGCGAATCATGGACAACAAGAGACAGCTGCAGGGATGTTATTTTATCATTCAGGACAGAACGGAAGAAATTAAGGAGCTGAGAAAGAAGCAGCATTTGGCAACCCATGACCGTTTGACGGATTTGTACATCAAAGAGCATTTTTATGAGCAGGCGGAGAAATATATTAAGTCCCATCCGGAGGAAGAGCTTTATATCATCTGTACGGATATCAAAGACTTCAAGATGATTAATGACTTCTTTGGTTCACGTGTGGGAGATGCGGTGCTTCAAAATTATGCGGACAAAATCAGAGAAGCAGAAGACAAACTGATTGCATACGGACGTCTGGGTAATGATAATTTTGCAGTGCTGATGAAAAAGGAAGACTTCAAAGAAAGCTACTTTGATTTAAGCTCTAAAGAAGCTTTTGCAGGTTCTACTTTTTCGGAGGTGGCTTTCCAGGTCGTTGCTTATGCCGGCGTATATCAAATCGTGGAAAGAGATCTGTTGGTATCCGTTATGTGCGGCCGTGCGAAAATGGCGCTGGGTACGGTAAAGGGAGACAGGACCCGTAAGGTAGCATATTATGATAATGTACTGCGAGACAATATTCTGTATGAACAGGAGCTGAGCAAGGAGCTGGAGGAGGCGATTGCAAAAGACCATTTGCAGATGTACCTGCAACCGCAGACTACGGCAGATGAAAAGGTGATTGGTGCGGAAGCACTGATTCGTTGGAATCACCCTGAGAGAGGAACCTTAGGACCTGACGTATTTATACCGATTTTTGAACGAAACGGTCTGATTACGGAAGTGGACAAGTATATGTGGGAGGCTGCCTGTAAACAGCTTCGCAAATGGACGGATGAAGGAAGAAGAGAGGTTTACATATCTGTTAATATTTCGCCCAAGGACTTTTACTTCGTCGATGTATATCAGACCTTTGTAGGCCTTTTGGATAAGTATCGCATAGAGCCTAAACAGTTGAAACTGGAGATTACGGAGTCTGCTGTGATGAGGGACTTTGAAACCCAAAAGGAATTGATTAATAAACTGAGAAGCTTAGGCTTTGTGGTAGAGATGGATGATTTCGGAAGTGCCTATTCTTCTTTGAATATGCTGAAGGACATTGATGTGGATGTGATAAAGCTGGATATGGGCTTCTTGCAGCAGAGTGTGAATTCAGAGAAGGGCAAGTGCATCCTGCGTATGGTTGTGGGACTTTCCAAACAGCTGGGAATCCCGGTTATTTCGGAGGGTGTGGAAACCAGAGAACAGTTGCAGTTTTTACAGGAATTGGGTTGCGAAATGTTCCAGGGCTTCTATTTGGGAAGACCCATGGATGTGCAACAGTTTGAAATTATATACTTATAGGAAAACACAGGTGATTGTGCGGATAGAGCATGGTCACCTGTTTTGTGGTAGGAAAATCTTAAAAACACGCTAAAGAAAAAGAAAAACTGTCCGATAAAAATAGTAAGAAGTTGGAAAAGAAAGCCTAAAACCCAAGGAAGGAGGGGTATTTATGAGAATACAGGCATACACTCAGGTGCAGCAGCTGTACCAGTCACAGAAAGTGAATAAGGCACAGAAAACAGGCAAGGCATATCCCGTAGACCAGTTGCAGATCAGCAGCCGCGGCAGGGATTTCCAGATTGCGAAAGCAGCTGTGCAGGCCAGCCCTGACATTAGGGAAGAGTTGACGGCACCGATTAAGGAAAGAGTACAGAACGGTACTTATTCCGTAGAAACAGCTACCTTTGCAGAGAAGCTGTTGCAGAAATATGAAGAAATGAGGTAATTTCAGTGGCGAGTCTTATGGAGAACCTGATAGAGGTACTGAACGCAGAATGCAGTGAATATGAGGGACTGCTGAAATTATCTCAGGAAAAGAAAACCTTTATAGTAAAAGGTGATTTAGAAAATATACAGAGAATCACGGATGAAGAACAGGTATGGGTCGGACGCCTGAACCGTTTGGAAAAGCAGCGGGTTGAGGTGACGGCTGACATTGCCAATGTGCTTAACAAGGATGTTACCACTTTAAAATTGACAAATTTGATACAACTACTGAATGCAAGACCGGCAGAGCAACAGATGTTGTCTGATGTTGTGGAAAGATTGCAAAGGACAGTCAGACAGATGCAGATTGTGAATGAGCAGAACAGGGAACTGATTCAGCATTCGCTGGAATTGGTAGAGTTCGATTTGAATCTGCTACAGTCCATGAAGACTTCACCACAGACGGCAAACTATAACAGAGGGGCCTACAATGCGGGGAATACCATTAGCACGGGCTATAGCGGGTTTGATGCAAAGCAGTAGTGTAAGAGGTAATGATTATGCCATTGATGGGAAGTTTATATGTCGGTTCCTCCGGATTACAAACGAGTCAAAATGCGCTGAATACCACAGCGCATAATTTGTCTAATGTGGAAACCGTGGGCTATACCAGACAACAGGTACAACAGTCTGCGAAGTCCTATAATACATTATCCATTAACCCGGAAGGAGTTGCGAATCAGCAAATCGGTCTGGGCGTTACGTATTCCAGAGTAAAACAGGTAAGAGACATATTTTTAGATACAACATATCGTAAAGAGTCGGGTCGATGCTCCTTTTATCAGACTACTACAGAGACCATGGAGGAAGTGGAAAGTTTACTTGGTGAGTTGAACGGAGAAGCCTTTCAGACCAATATGAGCGATTTGTGGACTTCGGTACAGGAATTGGCGAAGGACCCTTCCAGCTCTATTGTACAGGGACTTTTGGTACAAAGAGCAGGCGAGTTCGTTGAGCGTGCCGTAAATATTTATGAGGGAATGACTTTTTACCAGAACAATCTGAATCTTCAGATTAAGCAAACCGTAGAGAAGATTAATGAATATGGTAAGAGAATTTTAGAGTTGAATGAAGAAATCCGATGCGTGGAAGCCGGTGGGGTGGAACGTGCTAACGATTTTAGAGATGCCAGAAATCAGATTTTAGATGAATTGGGTTCACTGGTGAATATATCAGTTAAGGAAGGCAATTACGGTGAAGTATCCGTTCGGATAGAAAATGTGGATTTTATAAAAGGTGAAACCTGTTATGAGATTGCACTGGATCAGGATGAAACAACCGGTTTTTATACTCCTTACTGGCCTCAGAATGCCAGCTATGTGATTGGCGAGGACGGCGGTCGTATTTACAACAAGACGGGGGCAGAAGTCTTCAATTTGAAACGGGAAATCTCCTCCGATAAGAATACGGATATCGGTGGTCTGAAGGCCATGCTTTTGGCGAGAGGAGACCATCAGGCAGATTACACGGATATCGAAAAGGATTACTCTTCCGTATCCGAATCTGTAATTATGAATATTCAGGCAGAGTTCGACCAGCTGGTACACAATATCGCAACCAAGGTAAACAGTATTCTGGCTGAGGCAGCAGGAGTGGTGCAGGGGGATTTAACGCTGGCAGACGGTACGGTGCTTAGTGATGTAAGCTACTGCGAAGATGTAACTGATGGTTATATGCGAAAGGAAGACGGCAGCCCCATACAGATGTTTGCCAAGGTGACCACGGAAGCCTACAGTAAGGTGACCGGTGCGGACGGCAAAGAGTACTGGGTGTACAATGAAGAAGATTTTGCACAACAGGATTTCTTATATACCTTAAAGAATATCCGTATAGATGAGGAATTACAGCAGAAGCCGGCCAGCTTAAGCTTCATGATGAAGGATGGTTCGGTGGATGTGGAAACAGCGGAGAAATTAAAGGATGCCTTTACGGAAGAGATTTATACTTTGAATCCGGAAGTAAAGAAAACAACCACATTTTTAGATTATTACAATGATTTGGTATCCCAGGTGGCGAATTCCGGTGCAGTATACCGTAGTATTTTCACCAATCAGGAGGATACGGTAGAGGCTACGGAAAATGCCAGACAGCAAATTATCGGTGTATCTTCCGATGAAGAGCTTTCCAATATGATTCGTTTTCAGAATGCCTTCAATGCATCCAGCAGATATGTAAATGCAATCAGCGAAATGCTGGCACATTTAATCAATACGCTTGGTGTGTAAGGATACGAGGATAAGGAAGGGGTGAGACAGATGGCTTCACAGTTTTTTGGATTAAATATTGCATATACCGGCTTGCTGGCAAATAATGCATCGCTTAATACTACCTCTAATAATATTGCTAATGTGCATACGGAAGGCTTTAGCAGACAGCAGGTGGTACGTCAGGCCAGCGAGGCCATCCGTATATTCCAGACCTATGGCTCGGCGGGTGCCGGTGTAGATACCCTGGCTATTGAAAGAGTACGTGATGAGTTTTATGATACCAAGTACTGGAACAATAATGAAAAGGTGGGCGAATATGGTGCTAAGGAATACTATATGAAGCAGATAGAAACCTATTTTGCGGATGATGGTGTTGCTACCGGTTTCAAAACCATCTTTGATAAGATGATGGTAAATGGTCTGCAGGAGCTTATGAAGGATCCCAGCAGTGATTCTGCAAAGGCACAGTTTGTGGGTACTGCAAGTGCCTTGGCCGAGTACTTCCGCAATTTATCAGGTAATCTGCAGGAGTTGCAGAAGGATGTAAATAAGGAAATTAAGCTGAAAGTGGATGAGATTAATTCTCTGGCAGGAGAGATTGCCACCTTGAATACACAGATTAATGTGGTGGAGCTGTCCGGCAGTAATGCCAATGAACTTCGGGACAGAAGAAATGTTCTTTTGGATCAGCTTTCGCAGATAGTGGATATCCACGTGACGGAAACTCCTATTGTGGATGCCAACGACCCTACCAGAGAGACAGGAGCACATCGGTTTATGGTGAAAATCGGTGGTGAGCAATTGCTGGTAGATACCGGTGAGTTCTTTGGTTTGGAATGTGTGGCCCGTTCCGGCTACGAAAAAATGCATCAGACGGATATTGACGGTCTGTACGATGTGTATTGGGAAAACGGACAAAAGTTTAGTTTATATAATGCATCCATGGGTGGCACCCTGCAAGGACTTATCCAGATGCGTGACGGTACCAATGGTGAGTATTTCCACGGACAGGTGACGGAAATCGGTGCCACAGATGATGGTCGTCAGGATACGGTTACCGTGCAGGTAAAAGAAGGCTATCTGCAGGATTTGAATAAGAGCAATCTTTCTGAACAGGGCGGTATCATCAGCTTGGGCAATCGGGAGTTTTACTATGATTCCTGGTCTTATACGAAGGGCTTTGATGAGCAGGGCAACCAGGTTTGTACCTATACCTTTATCCTTTCGGATGGTAATAAGAATGAACAGAGATTAACCAACGACCGTGTGGGAAAGGAAGCTGTCATTGGTAAGGGACTTTCTTATCAGGGTATCCCTTATTACATGAGCCAGATGAATGAGTGGATTCGTAACTTCTCTCAGCATGTGAATGACATATTCAGAAGCGGTTATGATACGGCAGGCAATCCGGGATCTAATTTCTTCACAGGTAATTATGCTTCTGACAGTATGCAGTATGAGCTGACGGATGAGTACAGATATGATCTTTTTGATTACGAAGCTTACCTGAAACAGGTGGATGAGTTGGTGGCAGGCGGCATGACTGAAGAAGAAGCCAAGAAAGCTGCGGGAATCAAGGTGGATGTGACCAGCGACAGCTACTATCAGTTGCAAGCCAAGAACTTCGATGTGGTATATTTGCTGGAGGCGGATGCATCCTCATTGGCTACCAGACAGGAGGCGTCAGATGGTGTGGAACAAGCAGACCTTTTGGAGAGTCTGAAGGCCATGGCTTATGATGAAAAGAAGATGAGCTTCAGAGGCAGCAATGCATCAGAATTTTTGCAGTGTGTTATGAGTGATATTGCATTGAATGCCAGCAGAGCCAATATTTTCAGTAAAAACTTTACGGATATCGCAGGTGTAATCGACAACCAGCGTATCTCCATATCCGGTGTGGATGAAGATGAAGAAGCCCTGAATCTGATTAAATTCCAGAATGGCTACAATCTGGCATCCAAGATGATACAGACACTGACTGAGATTTATGACAGATTGATTCTGGAGACCGGAGTATAAAAGACAAAAGTAATTCTAAGGCGCTAAAAAACACCGCCTAAGAATTACCAAGTTTTGTCTGGAAGAATTGCGAAGCAATTCTTCAGGAGGATATATATGAGAGTTACCAATAAAATTATACAAAACAATAACCTGGCAAATATCAATACCAATAAGGTATATCAGGATACTTTGAGTACCCAGATGTCTACACAGAAGAAAATCAGCCGCCCTTCGGACGACCCGGTAGTAGCAATCCGTGCGCTGAGACTGCGTAGTAATGTGACGGAGCTGACTCAGTATTACAGCAAGAATATTCCGGATGCGGAGAGCTGGCTGGATGTGACAGAGGATTCTCTGAACAATCTGACAGAAGTCATTACCAAGATGATAGAACAGTGTACCAAGGGAGCCAACGGAGAGTTAACAGCATCCGACAGAGAGATTATACTGGAACAGTTAAATTCCCTGGCGGACGAGGTATATACCACCGGCGATGCGGATTATGCGGGCCGTTATGTGTTTACCGGATATCGTACCGATACGTCCTTAAGCTTCAGTGAGGCAGAGAAGATGACTTATCGTATCACCGAGCAGCTTGGCAAGGATGCACTGGATACCTTGACAGTAGTCGATACAGAAACAGAAGCCGGTGTGAATCTGAAGGATATGACCCAGTCCAATTATAAGGATTTGGATGTGGGAGCCATTAATATTACCAAGGCGGATGTGCATCGTATCCGATTGGCTTATGAAAATTGTGCGGATACCGCGCCGGTTCTTTCTTATCCGGTAGCCACAAGAAATCAGGACGGTTCTTTGGATGTGACTTGGGAGGATATTTCCACCTCGGTAGTGCATGATTATGAGAATCCCAGCCCCGCGGAGATGATACAGAGAGCTTCGGAAAATGGTGAGGAGACAGGTATCTTTATTCCGGAAACAGGAGAACTTCTTCTGACAGATGCGGCTTATGAGAAGCTTATGAGTCTGAAGGACGACTCCACTACGGCAGCATTTGATGAAAGCGAAATCCGTGTTACCTATGAAAAGAAGGAATGGGTAAAGGGTGATTTAAGACCGGAACATTATTTTGCATGTACTTCTTATCCGGAAGGAGAAGATTCTATCGAATACAATGCCAAATACTTGGAGGGTATCGTAGAACGTCAGGATATTGAATATGATGTGGGCTTCAATCAGACCATAAGAGTGAATTCTACAGCGGATGAATGCTTTGACCATGGCATCGGCCGTACCGTGGATGATTTGAAACAGGCCATGCAGGATGTCATCGATATGCAAAAGATTAAAGATGAGCTGACGGCTTTGAAGGATAAAGTGGGTGAGGATGAGAGGCCGACCTTGGAGAGCAAGATAGAGGCAGTGACCAAGGCTTACGATATGATGAAGGATAAGTCCCAGAGAATGTTTGAGGCGGCAATCACCAGTATGCAGGGCTACCTGGATGCAGCCAACCTGTGTATCACGGAGTGTGGTACCAGAAGCAGTAAGCTGGATCTTATCAATGCCCGTACCCAGACCCAGAAGACCACCTTCGAAACCCTGAAGAGTGAGAATGAGGATGTGGATATCACGGAAATTGCGATTCAGTTAAGTAGTGCAAAATTGACTTATGAGGCTGCTTTGATGGCTACCGGTAAAGTAACCCAGACCAGCTTACTACAATATATTTAAGTCCTGAAGAAGGCAGAAAGAGGGAAGATATGAGAGTGAATACCAGATTATTCGGGGAAATCGAAATCGCAGATGAAAAGATTATTACTTTTCCTAATGGTATCATCGGTTTTGCTGATATGACCAAATTTACATTAATTTTTGACGAGGAGCAGGGAAGCAGCGCAGGAATCCGCTGGTTACAGTCCTTAGATGAGCCCGGTTTCGCTATGCCGGTGATGGACCCCTTGACCGTAAAAGAGGACTACAATCCGGAAGTGGATGATGAACTGTTAAAGAATATCGGCAATGTAAATGCAGATAATATCCTGGTACTGGTAACCGTGACCGTTCCCAGTGATTTGACCAAGATGAGTGTGAATCTGCAGGGTCCCATCATCATCAATGTGGACGAATGTAAGGCATGCCAGGTGATTGTGGACAATGATGAGTGTCCTGTGAAGTATCCTATCTATGATATCCTGCAGGCAAGAAAGGCGGGTGAATAAGATGTTAGCATTATCCAGAAAGAAAAATGAGGCTATAGTCATTAATAATAACATCGAAATCACTATTTTAGAAATTAAAGGTGATCAGGTGAAGATCGGTGTATCCGCACCCAAGGAAGTGCCGGTATATCGTAAAGAAGTATATGTGCAGATTCAGGAAGCAAACAAGGAAGCAACCAATGCAGAGGGCTTGGCAGCACTGAAGAATCTGTTGGGTTGATTTGTTTATTTGTACAAATATATGAATGCGGAGCCAATTGGGAACATTATATCCTACTGCGGGACGTTCTCACTTCGTGAAAAACGTAACGGCACTAAGCTCGTAGACGAAACAAGTTTCGTCTAACACCTCGCTAAGGGCCGACGTTTTTCAAGACCGCGCTGTAGAATATAATGTCCCCATTGGCTGCACGGTTGCCGATGAGTACAAATAAAACAAATCTGATTGAATTGATCAAAAAGCTTCCTTAACTGGAAGCTTTTTGCGTTTGCCCTCTAAATTTTATCGGGTAAGCATCCGATAAAAATAATAAGATAAGCGTCAATGGATGATGCGTGGAACTTAAGTTAAGTTTATGCATGGCAGCTCGATTTGCGTCGCAAGCGACTCACCGCTACTGCGTAGCTACAAATCTCGCTGATGGCTGAACGCCATATGTTTCAGTAAACATAGTCTCCTTAGTGAGCAAGCTCCCACGGAGCCTATATTTACAGAAACGCATGCCTAAACAGTTGTATCACATGGAGGTGGAAGACAATGGCATTAGGAAGTATCATGAGCATACAGGCTCAATCAGCTGTACAAACGAAGCCGGTAGTACAGGTGGAAAGAAGCACCGGCGAAAACAATCCTTCTGTTACGGTACAGGAGGCACAGAAAATCGACAAATCCCTGAATGTAGTGCAGGACTCTCAGCAGAAGAGTAATTTCGCTGCGGACCAGGGCAACAAGGAACAACAGCAGCCCACGAATGAACAGATTAAGAAGGCTGTGGAGCAGATGAACAGAAATATGTTCAACTCTGAAGCTGTTTTTGGTATTCACGAGGGAACCAACCGTGTAACCATCAAGATCGTCGACAAGGATACTAAGGAAGTAATCAAAGAATTACCGCCTGAGAAGACCCTGGATATGATCGCTAAGGTATGGGAGATGGCCGGCATCCTGGTGGATGAGAGACGATAGGAGGCGTAAGCTATGGCAATGAGATTAACCGGTTTGATGTCTGGTATGGACACAGATAGTTTAATACAGGAACTGGTTTCGGCTAGGAAGACGAAGGTGGACCAAAGCGTTAAAGCCCAGAAGAAGCTGGAAGTAAAGCAGGAGGCTTGGAAGACTTTAAATGGCAAGTTGAAGACCTTACAGAACAAGTACATCAGTAATATGCGTTTTTCTACCGCTTATATGAAGAAGACCACCAAGGTTTCCAATAGCAATGTGGCAAGCGTGATTACCGGAGAAGGCGCAGTAAACGGTGTGCAGGAATTGAAGGTTAATAAACTGGCTAAAACCGCGTATTTGACAGGTAAAGAAATCAAAAAGTTGGATGGCGGTAAGGTGGATGCTAATACTAAGATTAGTGAACTGGGTGCTATTTCAGCTAATGCGAAAATGACCTGTACCATAAATGGTGAAGTAAAGACCTTTGAGGTGAATTCTGAAACTACAGTTTCTGATGCACTTACCTGGTTGAAGAATGATTGCGGTTTAAATGCCAGCTTTGATGAAAAGAATCAGCGTATTTTTGTCAGCGCGAAGGAATCCGGCCTTGAAAATGATTTTACCTTAAGCGGTACCGGAAAGGCGTTGACGGCATTAGGTTTAACTGTGCGTGACGGCGCAAATAAGATCGACGGACAGGATGCAGAGATTACCTTAAATGGTGCTACCTTTAAGAGCAATACCAATACCTTTGATATCAATGGATTGACGATTACTGCATTAAGTACCACTAAAGAGAACGAAAGTGTAACAGTAACCACTCAGGACGATACCGATGGTATCTATGATATGATTAAGAACTTCCTGAAGGAGTACAACTCTATCATTAACGAGATGGATAAGCTCTACAATGCAGATGCAGCTAAGGGATACGAGCCTCTTCTTGATGAAGAGAAGGAAGCTATGTCTGATACAGAGGTAGAGAAGTGGGAAGAGAAGATTAAGGATTCTATCCTGCGTCGCGACAGTAATCTGTCTTCTGTAAGCAATGCTTTGAAGCAGGCTATGTCAGGCGGTATCGAAATTGATGGTAAGACCATGTATTTAACCGATTTTGGCATCAACACATTAAGCTATTTTAGCGCACCTGATAATGAGAAGAATGCATATCATATAGATGGAGATGCGGATGATGAAAATACAGCTGGTAATGCGGATAAATTAAAGACCATGATTAGCAATGAGCCCAGTATGGTTGTTTCCTTCTTTTCCGGTTTGTCTCAGAAACTATATGAGGAGATGAATAATCAGTCTAAGTCTGTAGAAGGATATCGTAGTTTTGGTAGTTTCTATGATGATAAGAAGATGAAGGCGGACTATGATAGCTATAAGGGTAAGATTAAAGAGCTTGAGCAGAAGTTAGCTGATTATGAGGATAAATGGTATAAGAAATTTGCCGCTATGGAAACGGCTATGGCGAAGATGCAGTCTGATACCAGTGCAGTAACGTCACTTTTAGGAGGAATGTAATATGACATTACCCAATGCATATGCTCAATATAATAACAATAAAGTCATGACAGCCTCTCCGGCGGAGTTGACCCTGATGCTCTACGAAGGTGCCATCAAGTTCTGTAATATTGCGGAAGCGGCGGTGGAGCAGAAGGATATCCAGAAGGCCCATATCAATATTATCAAGGTACAACGTATTGTCGATTATTTACGCCAGACACTGGATATGAAATATCCGGTGGCCCAGGACTACGAACATATCTACGTGTATCTGTCAGAACGTCTGGTAACGGCCAATATGAAGAAGGATAAGGCTATTTTGGAGGAAATAAATGAGCATTTACACTCTATTCGTGATACATGGAAAGAGGTCATGCGTCTGAACAGAGAGAAAGGAAATGCATAATGGGTACATATCTGAAAGTATTGGAGGAATCCCTCTATAAAAAGCTGAGCGTACTGGCTAAGATACAGGACTACAACGAGAAACAGTATCAATGCTTTTCCACAGATCAGGTGGATATGGAAGGCTTTGATGCAGCTATCGAGGAAAAGGGCAAGTTAATCGATGAGGTAAACCAACTGGACGAAGGGTTTGAAATTCTATATGCGAATCTGTCGAAGGAGTTGGAGGGCAATCGTGAAAAGTATGCCCCTCAGATTAAAAAGCTGCAAGAGTTAATAAAGCATGTGACGGAAAAGAGTGTGTTGATACAGACTCAGGAGAGTCGTAATAAGGCCTTGATAGAAACTTATTTCGCCAAGGAGAAGAACCAGATTAAAGAGGGCCGTAAAAACTCTCAGGCAGCCTACGGATACTATCAGAATCTGAACAAAGCCATCTTGGAAGACAGCCACGCGTTCGACTTAAAGAAGTAAGAAAAATATTTTTGAAAAAAATCAAAAAAAGTTTAAATTAGGTATTAAGTATCCGGAGAACTCTCCGATATATAATACAAGTAAAACAAATTACTTAACAACCAACGTAATACTTAAGACAGAGCGTACGGCTGGCGGACAGTGTTACAGCAAAATGAGTGGCAAGGATGCCACCATAAATTCAAGGAGGAAAAATTATGGTAGTACAGCACAATTTAAGAGCAATGAACTCAAACAGAATGTTAGGATTAACTCAGACAACTCAGTCTAAGTCTACTGAGAAGTTATCTTCTGGTTACAAGATTAACCGTGCAGCTGATGATGCAGCAGGTTTAGCAATTAGCGAGAAGATGAGACGCCAGATTAGAGGTCTTTCACAGGCTACATTAAATGCGCAGGATGGCATTTCTTGTGTACAGACAGCAGAAGGTGCATTGAACGAAGTTCATGATATGCTTCAGAGAATGAACGAACTGGCTGTAAAGGCTGCAAACGGAACCAATCAGGAAGAAGATCGTGATTATATCCAGAAGGAAATTACACAGTTACAGACAGAAATTGATAGAGTAGCAACTACTACTACTTTCAATGAGAGAATGCTGTTGAATGGTAGTTTCCAGAATGTAGAACTTCAGGTTGGTGCAGAAGCGGCAAGTGGAAACCAGATTTCTGTTAGCATCACCAAGATGACGGCTAGTAGCCTTGGTGTTGATGCATCTAAGGTTGATGTATCCGGAGCTGATGGTAGTGGTGCAAAGACAGCTATTACTAATATTAAGACTGCTATCGAAACTTTGAATAATCAGCGTGCAGATTTGGGTGCTGTTCAGAACAGACTCGAGCATACCATTAACAACTTAGATAACGTAGTTGAAAATACAACTGCAGCGGAAGCTTCTATTCGTGATACAGATATGGCGACTGAAATGGTTAAGTATTCTAACAATAACATCTTGGCACAGGCTGGTCAGGCTATGTTGGCACAGGCTAATCAAGCTAATCAGGGTGTTCTGTCATTACTTCAGTAATCATTGTATAACTACCGTAAGGACCGACGAAAGTCGGTCCTTATTTTTTGATATATAAAGATTAGCGGCTTTTTTGACGATATATATTCTGTGAGATTTTGATGTTTGAAAATGTCTAATAAAGTAATTTAGTTTAGATAATATTTATCGTGTGGGGTATGATGAAGAGATTAATATTTGATAAAACATATTATGAAAAAGAGATAAGATGGGATTATCCAGTCGGAGAAATGGTAAAGCGGGTTTGGGCAGCACAACTTGATATGCTGCAGATAATCAAGGAAATATGTGACAAATACCATTTGACATATTATGCGTATTGGGGAACTTTATTAGGAGCTGTTAGGCACAAAGGATATATTCCGTGGGATGATGACTTGGATATAGCTTTTAAAGGAGAGGATTACCTGAAGTTTTTAGAAATCATACAATACGAACTGCCGGAAGAATATGTAGTACTTAATGTATACACTGAGCCGGAATGGACGAATTATTTTACTCGAATAACAAATGGCCCACGCTTGGATTATTCTGATAAGTGGTTGGATGACCACCATGGCTGTCCGTTTGCGATAGGTATTGATATTTTCCCGTTATATTACATACCTGACAATCCAATGGATGCAGAACAACAAAAAAATATTTTGACGGTAATAGGGCAATTATGTAGCGTGCTTACTCTAAAGGAAAATGAAAAAGAAGATATGGAATTGATTTACAGTTATAATGAAACCATAGCTACAGGTTTGGTGGCATTAGAAAAATGCTGTGGGATAAGATTTGACGGAAACAAATCTATTCGAAATCAGTTAAACATTCTGTATGATCAAGTATGTGCTCTATATGACAATACGGAAAGCAGTGTTTTGACTGCATTCCCAATTTATATGAAGAACGGATATGTTGTTCCGCAAGAATTAATAAATGAAGTTATTCAATGGCCGTTTGAAAACACATGCATCGCTATTCCGGTGGGGTATGATGAACTGCTAAAGAAGACGTACAAAAATTATATGATACCTTTAAAAGGTGCATCTTCACACGGAGAGTTGTTTTTTGAGGGTCAGTTAGAATTACTGTCGGAACGAATAGAAGAATTGGTGAAAAAGGATTTGGGAACAGACAAGACAGAAATGTATTTGGGTGAGAAATCCATAGAACCAAGTGAAATGCTAAATACTCTTCCTGCTGAATGGAAAAATAAAATATTGACAATGGATTCGAATGGAAATATTGATAGGAAGAAGATTGTATTATATTTTATTGATACGAAGTCCTTTTTGGCACATGGAAATTATGCAATGGCTAAGTTGAAGCATACGTTTAGTATTTTTGGGAATAATCCGGATATTGTGTTGTGGTGGATACCTTGTCAATTATTTTCAAAATCCGTACAATTTATAAATGGAATGATACCACAGTTAATTTCGGAATATCAGACATTAATAGAAGAGTTTAAAGAGAAGGATATTGGAATTTTGGATGATTCTGGAAACATAAGAAGAGCAATCGAACTGAGTGATGCCTATTATGGTGATGAGTGCAAAGTGGCCGATTTGTATCGGGAAACGCAGAAATATATGATGTTTCAAAAATATGATATTACAACATAAAATTATTATATTTATTAAGCGAATAAAAGGAGAAAGAATATTGAGTACAGCATTGATATTTGCCGGGGGAACCGGACAACGCATGAATAGTCGGTCTAAACCTAAACAATTTTTGGAAATGCATGGAAAACCTATTATTATATATACCTTGGAACATTTTGAATATCATCCCCAAATAGACAATATTGTAATTGTATGTTTGGAGAGTTGGATAGAGGAATTAAAAGGAATACTAAAACGTTATGGGATAACAAAGGTGAGTAACATCGTACCTGGTGGAGAAACGGGACATGATTCAATATATAAAGGATTGGTTTCGTTAAAGGGTACTATAACAGAGGACACCATAGTTTTGATTCACGATGGCGTACGTCCATTAATCAACGAAGATTTGATTACAAAGAATATTAATATGACTCAACAATTGGGAAATGCCATTACGGTAGAGGCGGTAAGAGAAAGCGTAGTACGAAGCGAGGATGGAAAGACGATATCACATGTACCGCCTAGAAGTGAAATGTATGTGGCAAAAGCTCCACAGACTTTCTATTATGGAGATATTATGAAATTATACGAACGTTCCCATCAGGAAGGTAAACGTAGTATTGATTCGGCGCATTTATGTAGTATGTATGGTGTTCAGATGAATATCGTGCAGAGTACCAAAAATAATATGAAGATAACGGAACCGGCAGATTTTTATATTTATAGGGCTCTGTATGATGCAATAGAGAATCAGCAGGTGTTCGGGGTATAAAGAAATATAGAACGCAAAGACTGTGTATACGGACAGAGGCATTGTATATTTGTATAGGCAAAGTAATAAGCCGGTAATGTTGTTGGATTATAGTGAATAAAAAATATAGAATGAGTTGTGGTATGATGAGTAAACTAAATGATTTAACAGAAAATTATAAGTATTTACAATTTTCGGCAGCGGCAATGGACGGAGAGTTTATGTGGACCGTGGCGGAAAATTTTAATGCAATATATCGAATCAGAAAAAGCGATTTTATGACGGAATTTGTTTGTGCGATCCCCGGAGAAGATAATTTAGCATTGGAGTTATATGCTAGTGGAATTATTATGGTTGAAAGAAAATTGTACTTAATTCCGGGAACGGCAAAAAGAATAGCCATATATCATATAGATGACAATGAATTTACATTTTTAAGCACGGAAGAAATGCAAGGTGATCACTATCCGAAGTTTGGAGTTGTGTATCAAAAAGAACAGTATATTTATTTGTTTCCACAGAGCATGCAGGTGTCGTATGTTTTGAGGATAGATACTAAAACAGATATTATGGAACGGATTGAGTTTGTGCTTGATTTTAATGCGCCTAAAGAGAGAAATGATATTTTTTTCTTTGGATGTTGTGTATCTGACAGTACATGGGTTGGAGTAGGATGTCCAAGAGTATTGGGGCGTTTTGATGATCTTACGAAGAGATTTTCGTTTCGGAAATTATCAAAGACCAATTCCTATGTGTATCATATTGTAGAACACGAGGGGTGGTTATACTTGTTGACTCTTCAAAACGAGGTAATTGCTTTTGACCCCAATACAGGAAAAGAGAACCTTATATGGAAGGATGTGAATGAAGCACCAGAGCAGTATTCGAGAATTATATATTACAAGAATGCGTTATGGTTGTTTCCTTTCAGAAGTAATCATATAGTAAAAATAGCAGGAGAAAAATTGGCACAGGTGGAATATATTCAACTGCCGGAGACGATAAAGGTGTGGAAGAGAAGAGGAGGAGAGGAAAGGAAGTATTATGGATATTATACGGAAAATGATATGATGTATTTATATCCGGGCACAACCAGTTGCATATTAGGGGTTTGCATCAAAAATTCGGAGATTTTTTCATATAAAACGTATTCTCATAGGGGGAAAGAATTGAAAGATGAGTTATTTAAACAAGAGTTGGAAAATCTCAATTATAAGGATGACTTACAATATTTGATAGATATACTTAATTATAGAGAGGTGGAGAACGATTATGAAGTGGAGAAATAAAGGGCATGAATATGAAAGATATGCTGAGTGCTTTAAAAATAGAAAAATATGGATATATGGAGCCGGATATAAAGGAGCGGTTTTATATGAAAAGTTGAAGAGTTTAAATTGTGTAGCCGGCTTTATTGAAAATAATAGCGCTAAGAAACTTACCGAAGGGTATTTGGGAGAAAAAGTAATATCTTTTAGAAATGTAAAGGATGATTATAGAGATAAATATATTGTTATTATTGCTGCACAACAGGCAAATGCTTTAGATATGGCATTACATTGTAGAAAAGCTGGATTTATTGATGGATATACGCTGTTTTATTCGGAAGACTTTTTGAGAAGTTATTTTGACATTTATGCATTGTATCATAATGAAATGGTTTGTGCAGAATTTGTTAGTCTACAAATATCGTCTTTTTGCAATCTGAAATGTAAGGGATGTTTGGCGTTTGCGCCATATGACAGACATATGAAACATTTTACAATTGACGAAATAAGAAAGAGTGTTGATGAGACTTTTCAAAATATAGATTATATTAACTTGCTGGATTTGTGCGGTGGAGAACCCTTTTTGTCCCCTTTATTTCCTGAAGCGATAAAATATGTAGGGCAAAATTATAGAGAAAAGATAGGGATTCTTCGGACAGTGACAAATGGAAGCGTAGTTCCAAGTGATGAACTTTGTAAAGCATTAGTTCAATATGGTGTTTTGGTTTTCTTAGATGATTATCAGGAGTATGTGCCGGTATGTGCTAAGAACTACAATAAGGTGTACTGCAAACTGAAAGATGCAGGGGTAAACTTTTATGTAAATAAGGTTGACAATTGGATTGATTTGGGTATAGAAACAGGGTGTAAAATGAAATATGAGGAAGCAACAAGAATGTTTGATGAATGTGATAATACAAGAGTTGCAATATTAAATTCGAAATTATTTGCATGTGATTATGCTGCCTATGCTAGTGAATCAAAAGTATTTCCAGAGAGTGAATGTGAATACTTGGATTTCTCTGTTGAAAGAGATAAAGCGGAAGTTCTAGAATTCCTCAAGGGTTACACTGAGAGTGGAAGCGCAGGAATGTGTCATTATTGTAATGGCGCGATAGCAATTAATAAACATCTTATCGGTGTAGCGACGCAAATCAGAAAATAGTAGAAATTATATTGCTAGGTTATACATAATGACTGTTATTTGGGAACGGACTATTTGGCGTATAGAATTATTTGTTATGAAAATGAACTGAACCAAAAATCTTTGAAAAAGCAATTGTCGAATCTGGGAGTGAAAAATATATTTAAGGAGAATACTTTAATGAATGAGTTAACTGTTGCAAGTGCAATGGAAGAAATTCAATACAGATTGAGCAACTTGATAAAAATGATTCCCAATCTTGAGGGAAAGCGGATCGTAATATATGGAGCAGGGATTAATGCAAAACGTGTTCTTGACTGTATGAATTCGTTAGACATTCTGGGACTAATGGACGAAAACTATACAGGAAAATATTTGTATGGAAAAAGAGTGTTATCAGAGAATGAAGTACAACTGTTAAAAGTAGATGTTATTTTGATTGCGGCTGAACCACAATCAACTGAAATAGTATATAAGAGAATAATGCCGTTTTGTTTGAAAAATAACATTACCATTCTGAACATGTATGGTTTGGATGAAATGAACATGCATCAAAATGTATTAGTACAAAATTTAGAGTATCCTAAATTGAGTCAAGAGTCAATCGAAAATAACATCGATTCTAAAGAAGTGTTGTTGGTTTCTTTTAAAAATGTGCTATGTTCGGAAATTATTTCAAATAAAGAAAAACTGTATGAGAAAATAGAGGCTCAATTAAAGGTAGAGGGGATTTGTGTTGCTAATTTTAAAAGAAATAGGATTTTGGCGCAAAAGAGAGTTTCAAATAGCGCAAATGTTACTTTGAAAGCGATTTACAATGTACTCTCTACTATGTTGACTGTTGACGAGAAAACATTAGGGCGTATAAAAGCAATTGAGGAACAAATTGTTAACGATAATTTAATTCCACGAATCGAGGTGGTAAATCTACTTAAAAATGCGATTTTGAAAGGGAAGAATGTATATATATATTCTGATACAGTGGATGGAGAACGGGTAATTGAATTCTTTATGAAAAAGAGTGATATTGTGCAATATAAGACGATTCTGGGAAATAGCGTATCATTACCCGGAGTATTAACTAGGACTATGAGAGCATTGGTAGAGCATTATGGGTATGATAAGATTCTTTGTTTCGGAAATGATATATCAGATAATTTAATTTATCCGCAATTATATAATATCTCTTTTCAGGTAATTCAAAGTAGTTATCAGATGTTTTTTAGCAATACAGCCTTACAAGTAGATGATGAATATATTGAAAAACATGAGGAGAGAAATGAGATTGTAACAGAGATATTGCAGGCCTATAATTCTCCTTTCTTGGAACAAATAGATTGCACAACTTATGATAATAGCTTGGCACAAAAGATAGGCTGGCAGAGTGAAGAAGGGAAAATGGATGTTGAAATTGAGCCCTTAGTACAGTGGAATTCATTGGGCGAAATTGAAAAAATAGCCTTTCCGATAGAAGAACAGCCGATGGTATCAATTGTGATACCTGCATATAACCAATTTGAGTATACATATAACTGTCTTAAATCTATATTGAGTAACACAGATAATGTTTCTTATGAAGTTATTGTGGCGGATGACAACTCGAGTGACTTTACTTCTTGTATAGGAGAAGTGGTGTCTGGTATTACGGTGATTCATAATGAGAAAAATCTGGTGTTTATCAAGAATTGCAATAATGCCGCAAAAATAGCAAGAGGGAAATATCTTCTTTTTCTTAACAATGATACCGAAGTTCAGTTGAATTGGTTGCACCCATTGGTCAATTGTATGGAGCAGGATGAGAGTGTGGGGCTGGTTGGTTCTAAACTTATATATCCGGATGGAACTTTGCAAGAGGCTGGTGGCATTATGTGGAGCAATGCTAATGCATGGAATTACGGAAGGGGTAAAAATCCGAATTCTCCAGATTTCAATTATATTCGAGAGGTAGATTATATTTCCGGTGCCGCAATTATGCTCTCTAAGGAGTTGTGGGATAATATAGGTGGTTTTGATGAAAGATATCTGCCGGCATACTATGAGGATGCCGACTTGGCATTTGAGGTAAGAAAAAGAGGAAAAAAAGTATTGTATCAACCGGATTCTGTTGTGGTTCATTTTGAAGGAGTTTCAAATGGTAAAAATGTAAGAAATGGAATTAAAAAGTATCAGGTTGACAATCAACATAGATTTAGGGAGAAGTGGAAAAGTGAATTAGTTACGCAACAATATTCGGAAGGTGAGCGTCTTCTGGCAGCGTGTGAAAGGAAGGGTAAGCGAAAAACAGTATTGTTTGTCAGTGAAAATGTTCCTACATACGACAGAGATGCAGGTTCAAGAACAATAGATTTCTATATTCAGGAATTTATAAAGCGAGGATATATTGTAAAATATATACCGGATAACTTTATTGCAGAGGAACCGTATACTCATAGACTGCAGCAAATGGGCGTAGAAGTATTTATAGGGAAACATTATCAAAAGACCATTTTTAATTGGATTGGTGAGAATTATGCAGATATAGATTTTGCATTTTTGAATTACCCAAATGCAGCATCGAAATATATTGATGTGCTTAAAAATAACGGGATTCCGGTTATGTACTATGGGATGGATTTGCATTATATCAGATTACAGAGAGAATATAAAATATCTGGAAGCGAACAGAAGTTAAAGGAGGCGAAAGAATTTTATGAGAAGGAAGCTTATTTGATTAAGAATAGTGATGTGGTATATTATCCTTCAGTAGTTGAAACGGAGATTGTAAGAAATGATTTTCAACAAGAAAATGTTAAGCAATTAATGATTAACATATATGATATTGATAAAATTATGAATTCTTATAATCCAGAAGAACGGGAAGGAATTATGTTTGTGGGCGGATATAGACATGCGCCCAATGTAGATGCTGTCAAATGGTTTTCTTATCATGTATTTCCGAAGATTTATGAGAGACTTGAGATTCCATTTTATATTGTTGGTGTCGATATGCCTGTAGACATACGCAATATTGATGTGGAAGGTACGGTAAAACTTGGCGCTCTGACAGATGGGGAACTTGAAGAGATGTACAATAAAGTCAAAATGATAGTGGCACCCTTAAGATATGGTGCGGGTACAAAAGGAAAAGTTATTGAAGCTATGTATCAGGGAATTCCGGTTCTGACGACTACAATCGGAATTGAAGGGATACCAAACGAAGACGGAACTGCAAAGATAGCAGACACGGAAGAAGACTTTGCGAATGCTGTGGTAGAAATGTATGGTGCATCAGATGAATTAAAAAGAATGTCTTTGCAAGGGCAGGATTTAATTAGAAGATATTATTCAAGAGAGGCAGCATGGAATAATATTTCTGAAGACTTTCAGTGAATGGAGAAGAGGATATGGTTATAACAAAGACACCTTTTAGAATGTCGTTTTTTGGAGGAGGAACGGATATACCAGAGTTTTTTAAAGAAAACGGCGGTTCTGTTTTGTCTACTACCTTCGATAAATATTGTTATGTAACGGTCAGACATTTGCCACCTTTTTTTGACTATAAAACACATTTGACATATTCCAAGATGGAGTACGTGAATTCATGGGACGAAGTGCAACATCCTGCAATCCGTAGTGCGATGGAATATTTGGATATGCACAATATAAGATTAACCTATGAATCAGATTTGCCTGCAAAATCTGGATTAGGAACAAGTAGTTCATTTGTTGTGGGTATGTTAAATTCGTTTTATGCACTTAAAGGTCAATATGTGGACAAAAGAAAATTGGCAGACGAAGCAATTCATATAGAGCGTGTAATGTGTGAGGAATCCGGTGGCTGGCAAGATCAAATCGCAGCATCTTTTGGCGGATTTAATAGAATCAATTTTCATTCAGACGGATATGAAGTTCAGCCATTGATTATTTCGCCGGATAGAAAGCAGATGTTGAATGAAAGATTGCTTATGTATTTTACCGGTTTTACTAGATTTTCAGCAGATATACATAAGGTTAATAATATTACTTCTTCCAAGAACACAAATCAGTTAAAGGAAATGTTAAGTCTGGTTGACGAAGCGGAACGAGTGCTGACTGATAAAAGCATTAATTTGGATGAGTTTGGATGTTTGCTAAACAATACCTGGCAATTAAAACGCGGAACAGGAAGAAATGTTTCTACAGATGCAATTGATGTTTTGTATCAAAGAGGTATTGATGCGGGAGCGCTTGGCGGGAAACTGCTGGGAGCAGGTGGTGGTGGATTCCTGATATTCTATGTATCACCCGAGAATGTTGAAAATGTTAAGCGGACTATGAACGATTTGCTGTATATTCCATTTCAGTTTGAAAACAGTGGAAGTCAGATTATACACTATTCTCCAGAAGTTAATATGTAAAGTACAAATAAGAAATAGGATGAGTTTATATGAAATGTGTAATTATGGCAGGGGGAAGAGGAACAAGAATTTCTTCCATTGCAAATGAAATTCCAAAGCCTATGATAAAAATATTAGACAAGCCGGTGCTGGAACATGCACTTGAGAAATTATCATCACAAGGAATAAAGGATTTTATAATTACGGTAGGATATTTAAAAGAAGTAATTATGGAATATTTTGGAGACGGAAGTGGTTTCTCTCCGGCAACTGGAAAGCCTTTTGGAGTTAATATTGAGTATTTCGAAGAAGAAAAGCCATTAGGAAATGCCGGTGCGCTGTTTTGTATTAAGAATAGATTGACAGATGACTTTTTACTTATTAATGGAGATGTTCTTTTTGATGTGGATATTTGCCGGTTTTATTCGTATCATCAAGAAAAAAGAGGATTAGTTACTCTTTTTACACATCCTAATAACCACCCTTATGATAGTGGTATTATTGTAGCTGATAGCAATGGTGAAGTGAGAAAATGGCTTGCAAAAGAAGATGAAAGGCCAAAGTATTATAAAAACAGAGTAAATGCCGGATTACATATTATTTCAAGGAAGGTTTTAGAACAAGAGATAAATAAGGATAAAATTGACCTTGATAGAGACCTTTTGAAACCATTGGCAGGTAAAGGATGTATGTATGCGTACGATAGCTCGGAGTATGTTAAAGATATGGGAACACCGGAGCGATTTGTAGCTGTGAACAAAGATTGCGAATCAGGTAAAGTTGAAAATAGGAATTTGAACAAAAAGCAGAAGGCTGTTTTTATTGATAGAGATGGTACAATAAATAAATATGTAGGTTTTTTGAAGCATAAGGAAGAGTTTGAATTATTACCGAAGGTGAGCGAAGCAATAAGAAAGATAAATTGTTCAGAGTATTTGGCCATTGTAGTTACTAACCAGCCGGTAATTGCTAGAGGTGAGGTGGAAATTGACGAACTGGAAGAGATTCATAATAAAATGGAAACTTTACTGGGGGAAGATGGTGCCTTTGTGGATAAAATATTCTTTTGCCCTCATCATCCAGATAAGGGTTACGAAGGTGAGCGAATAGAGTATAAAATAGAATGTGATTGTAGAAAACCTAAGCCGGGAATGATATTAAAGGCGGCTGAAGAATTTAATATTGATTTGGCTTCATCTTGGATGATTGGAGATAGTGACAATGATATTAGCGCTGGAAAGGCAGCGGGATGCAAGACGGCATTGATTGGCGAAAAAGAAGAAGGACAAGATGTTACAGTTAGTTGTTTATATGAATTTGTTGAATTAGTATTGAAGGATTAAGGGAAGAAGACGAAGGGATATGATACAAATGCTGGCTAAAAATTTGAGAAAACATATAGAAAACCTTATAAGTCGTTATCCTAAATTGCTATCCATAAGGAAGGAAATAGAGGATGCTTATCTGGTGATGGAAGAATGTTATCGAAATGGCGGAAAGGTTTTGATTGCTGGTAATGGTGGGTCAGCAGCTGATGCGGAACATATTGCTGGAGAATTGATGAAACGGTTTAATAAGGCACGTCCGGTAAATGAAGATTTTGCGAAGAAACTAATATCCATCGATTCTATACGAGGGGCATCTTTAGCAAATAATTTGGAGTGTTCTCTTATGGCAATACCTTTAGTGGCACATGAGGCATTAACTACGGCTTATATCAATGACGTGGATGGTATGGGAGTTTTTGCACAACAACTTTTTGGGTATGGGAAAGAGGGAGACGTCTTTTTGGGTATCTCTACGTCGGGAAACAGTGAAAATATACTGAATGCGACAGTCGTTGCTCGGGCAGTCGGAATAAAAGTGATTGGGCTTACGGGAAGAAATGGCGGAAAACTAGCGCCTATGTCAGACGTTGTAGTATGCGTGCCAGAAGATTTGACTTATTTGATACAAGAGTTGCATTTACCGATTTATCATTGTTGGTGCATGATGCTGGAAGAATGCTTTTTTGGAGAAAAGAGTGGGGAGAAAGCAGAATGAAAGTAGCAATTATAGGAAGTTCAGGATATATCGCAAGTTATTTAATAGAACGGTTGACGAAACTGAAAGATATTGAGTTACTTCTTAAGGTTGGAAGAGGTCAGGATTCGGATGGAGTACTTGATTTGGCTAGGGCGGAGGAATTTGATTATTCAGTGCTTGGTCAGATTGATTATGTTATTTTTACGGCAGCGATATCAGGGCCTGATAAATGTGCGAATGAATATGAAGAATGCTGGAAGATTAATGTTGAAGGTACACAGTTTTTTATAAGAAAAGCGTTGGATATGGGATGTCGGGTTTTGTTTTTTTCGAGTGATGCTGTGTATGGAGATATTCCGGGATATGTATATTCTGAAATGTCGGAAACAAAAGCAGAAACACCTTATGGAAAAATGAAGAAGGCTATTGAGGATGTATTTGCCAATGATAAATCATTTAAGGCAATCAGATTGTCTTATGTTGTTTCGGCAAAAGATAAGTTTACTTCTTATTGCTTGAAATGTATTGATACTAATGAGAAGGCGGAAATATTTCATCCTTTTTATAGGAGTTGTGTGATGCTCAGTGAGGTTGGAAGGATTGTTATATGGTTAATGCAACATTGGAAAGAATTTCCCCATACATTCTTGAATGCTTGTGGAGAAGAATTGGTCAGCAGAGTCAGAATGGCAGATGAGTTGAACCGAGTTGCAAATGACAGACTTGAGTATGACATTGTTTCGCCAAGTGCGGAATTTTATCGCAATAGACCAAGGTATACACAAATGGCAAGCCTGTATTTATACGATATTTTGGAAAGAAAGAGTTTTACTGAAAGGTTTCAGAAGGAATTGGAGGGCTATACACATGCAAAATAGCGGAAGAAAAGTGAAAGCATTGATTACCGGAATTACAGGAATGGTTGGTTCACATCTGGCTGACTATTTATTGGAAAATACTGATTGGGAAGTATATGGAGTATGTCGGTGGCGTAGTCCGCTTGACAACGTGAATCATTTACTGGATAGAGTGAACAAGAAAGACCGAGTGTATTTTGAATATGCAGATTTGAATGACGAGATATCTTTAATGACGGTTATAAATAGCATTAAGCCGAATTATGTGTTTCATCTGGCAGCACAGAGTTACCCTTTGACAAGTTTTACAGCACCCATAGACACTTTGAATACGAATATTTTGGGTACGTGTAGATTGTTAGAGGCATTACGTTTGGCAATGCAGAGTGATAAGGATTATAAGCCGGTTATTCATGTGTGTGCATCTTCTGAAGTATTTGGGAAAATTCCTGCAGATAAGAAACCGGAAACCGGAATACATGAGGAATGTACTTTCCATCCGGCGTCTCCTTATGCAATATCTAAAGTGGGAACTGATTTGCTCGGACGCTATTATGCAGAAGCCTATGGAATGACAGTTGTTACAACAAGAATGTTTACACATACGGGACCGCGTAGAGGAGATGTGTTTCATGAGTCCACATTTGCGAAGCAGATTGCGATGATTGAAGCAGGAATAATAGCTCCGGAAGTGAAGGTTGGAAATCTTAAATCATTAAGAACGTATGCTGATGTTAGGGATGCAGTAAGGGCTTATTATATGCTGGTTACAGAGAATCCGATTCCGGGAGAATATTATAATATTGGCGGATCTTATACTTGTGAGGTTGGAGATACATTAAATACTTTAATCTCTTATTCCTCTAAAAAGGATGAGATTAAAATTGTGGTGGATCCGGAAAGACTTAGACCGATAGATGCAGATTTGCAGATTCCTGATTGTAGAAAATTTAAGAGTCATACGGGATGGGAACCGCAAATCTCCTTTGAAAAAACAATGCATGATTTGCTTGATTATTGGAGAAAAAGAGTTAATAAGGGCGAAACGTTTTTGACGAGGTAAATTAAGTGAACAAAAAAGTATGTTATATTAGTGTAATTGTACCAATCTATCATGGGAAAAAGTATATTAAGCCTATGATTCATCAAATAGAGAATTGTGCTAGAGAGTTGGATATTGCTTGTACGGTGGAACTTTTGCTTGTAAATGATGCACCGGAAGATTCTATCCAAGATTGCTATTTTTCGGATTTGATTGAGATTAATATCCTTAACACAGATGACAATCGTGGGATACAAGGTGCTAGAATATATGGGCTGGAACAGGCTAAAGGAGCTTACATAGTATTTCTTGACCAGGATGATTTGATAAAACCAGAGTATTTGATGAGCCAGATGGATTGTATTGGAGAAGCGGATGCCTGTGTTTGCAGAGCAATCCATGAAGGAAAGCAATTTTATGATTCAGTGAAAGTTTTTGAGCAGGAAATAAGCAAAGAAGCTATGTTGGCAAAAGGGTGTGGAATTGTTTCGCCCGGACAGGTATTGCTTCGCAAATCTGCCGTCTCAGAAGTTTGGAAACAGAATCTTTTGAAACATAACGGAGCAGACGATTGGTTTTTGTGGCTTTGCATGTTGGGTGAAGGAAAAAGGTTTGTGTTAAATCAGGAAGTGTTGTTTGAACATGTGGTAGACGGTACTAACACTTCGTGGAATTCGGAACGGATGATGCAATCAGAAGAAAATGTTTATCATATATTGCGCGATGCCGCTCTTTTTTCAAATGATGAATTGAGAATTCTGGAAAGGACTATTGGCAAAGTAAAATCAAAACATATAACTATCTTGGATAAGTTCAAAAAGCAGTTCTTTATATTAGATGCTTGGATGAACTTGGAAAACAAGGGGCTGACTGTCGAAGGTTATTTGAAAGAAAATGGGTATGATCATGTAGCTATTTACGGATATGGATATATTGGAAAACAGTTGTATGGACGATTGCGTAGAAAACACATGGATGTGGTTTATATTATAGATCAAAATGCGGCGTTTTTAGAAACAGATATACCGGCCTATACATTGGAACAGGATTTACCAGAGGCGGATTTGATTATCGTAACCTCGTTGGATCACGAACAGGCAGTCTTGGGGCGGATAAAAGAGAAAGTGTTCGTGGATGTATTAAGTATAAAAGAGTTGATAAATAAAGTAGAACTGCAATAAATAGCGTTCTTTTGGAGAGTATGTTAGGGAATATATATGGTGGTGCTATGAAAATGAAGCAGGAGATGCCAAAGGTGTCTATTATTATTCCAATTTATAATACAGATAAATATTTAGCTGCCTGTTTAGAAAGTGTGATAAGTCAAACGCTGAAAGATATCGAGATTATCTGCGTCAATGATGGCTCAACAGATGATTCGTTGAAAATTGTGCAAGAATTTGCATCCAAAGATTGCAGAATCAAGATTGTGCAAAAGGAAAATGGCGGTCTTGTGTCGGCCAGAAAAGCAGGTGTGATGGCTACATCAGGAGAGTATGTTGGATATGTGGACAGTGACGATTATGTAGAGGCTGACATGTATGAAAAATTGTATGCGGCTGCGAGAAAATATCAGGTGGATATGGTGACATGTGGCTACTATTTGGAAGGAGATTATACAACCGAACATTATGATACAGTGAATGCAGGCTTGTATGAGAGGGATTCTATGGAATTCCTTCGTGAAAATACTATTTATAATATGGAAAAACAAGAGACAGGGTTGCGTGGCGCTTTATGGTGCAAATTATTCCGCAGAGAACTCTTTGTCGATAGTCAAATGCAAATTCCAGAATCCATTTCTATTGCTGAGGATAAAATGTGTTTACTACATTACATATTGCATTGCAGAACGGTTTATGTCATAAAAGAAGCGTTTTATCATTGGTGTATCCATCAGGAATCCATGAGTCACAAGGCGAACTTAAATTACCTTGTGTGTGTGAATGAAGTATATAAGTATTTATGTGATTTGTATGCACATGAAAATTTTACTGACAAGATGCGTGCCCAGGCAGAGATTTATATTACGGAATTGTTGATACTGGGAATTAATGGAAGAATGGGTTTTCAACACTCGAATTTGCTGAGGATTGACCCTTACTGGCTTGATGCTTTGCCGAAGGATGCGAGAGTGATAATTTACGGCGGTGGTAATGTAGGGGAGCAGTACCTAAGACAACTACGTTGCAGGGAAGATGTGGTGTGCGTGAAATATCTCGGGTTTGAGATGCCTAGAGCAGAGCTGCTGCAAGATATAGGTTTTGATGTGGTTTTGATTGCAGTTAAGAATCCTGAAAAAGCAAAGAGAATAAAAACACAGTTTGAAGCGTTAGGGGTCAGAACAGAGCATATCCTTTGGTTTTCACAACCTGAGATTTATTGGAAATATGTAAAGGCGGAAGGATTGTTGGATAAATGAAACTTCAGAAATTAACTAAGGAAAGTTTGAGCACTATTGTAGGGAAACGAATATGTTGTATTGAATGTTCACAGGAGTATTTAGAAGAGTTTATAGCTAAGTATGATGTTTTGGATTACATAGAAGTAATTATTGATAATAATGAGAATAAGCAGGGAGAAGTGTGTTTACAAGGGAGAATTATTCCTGTTAGTGCCATCAATTATCTAGAAGGTGCAGATGCGAATGAATATGTAGTTATAATTACGGGGGATTATTATAGAGAGCAATTCGACTATTTGAATTCAAATAGAGAGTTGAAACACAAATTTGAAACTATTTATTATTTTGCAAACCAAGAGACGGAGTATGAGGAAGAGTTTCGAAATTTATACAGAGAAAGCCCACTTCAAAATATAATTATTTTTCGAAGTGGACCACAAATAAATTCGTATATAAAAGGGATGGACTTTACAGATAATGCAAGGGCACTTTTCGAATACATGTTGGAGAATGGGTATAATAAAAAGTACAAATTAGTTTGGATGGTCAAGGAACCTGACGAGTTTGAGAATTATTTGTATCACGAGAACGTATGCTTTTTGCCGCTAAAATGGGCTAAATCCGTGGATTGGAGTGAAAGGAAACAGTATTATGAAGTGTTGTGTCTGGCAAAATTCATATTCTTTACAGATGCTTATGGGATAGCACGAAATGCACGAAAGGATCAAGTGCGTGTGCAATTGTGGCATGGATGTGGATTCAAGACCAGACTTAATTTCCAGCCTTGTGAAAAACGTTATGAATACATGACAGTAAGTAGTGATCTGTATGCAATGATTCATGCAAAGTTATTCGGGTTGCGAAAGGAACAATTATTGGCGACGGGATATCCAAAACAGGATTGGATTTTGAAGATGGAACAAAGAGATTATCGGGAAATACTAGGCTTTCCGTTTGCAAAAAAGTATATTTTTTGGTTGCCTACTTATCGACAAGCAAAAGATGTTTTGGACCAAAAAAAAGGGTATATACTCAATTCAGAATTTGGATTACCTGTTGTGAACTCAATAGAAAAAATGAGGATGTTAAATACAATATTACAAAATGAGAAAGTAGTTCTTGTGATTAAGTTACATCCATATCAGAAAAAAGAATTGATTACTGATTTTTGTTTTTCTAATATAGTATTTGTAGATAATGAACAGTTGTATAGATATGATATTCAGATAAATCAGTTGTTATCAATGGCTGATGCATTGATTAGCGATTACTCTTCAGTTGCAGTTGACTTTTTATTGCTAAATCGTCCTATGGCATTTATGCTACAGGATTTATCTGTTTATGAAGAACGCAGGGGATTCATTTTTGATGATGTTCGTAAGTATTTACCTGGAAAAGAAATTTATGGTTTAGAAGATGTGTGTCTATTTGTAGAAGAGATTTCACAAGGAATTGATACTTTAAAAAGTAAGAGAGAAGGATTAAAATCGATTTTAAATAATTATGATGACGGAAATTGTTCTAAAAGAATTATTGAGTGTCTGGGAATTTGATGAAGGTGGAATATGATTAGTGTATATCTCATAACAGGAGTAACTGGTTATATCGGTAGAATGTTCACTAAGGCATTACTACAAAGTGAAGAGTATAAAAACGGAAAAATTAGTGTGCTGGGATTATGCAGAGATGAAAAAAAAGCAGAGCAATACTTTGAAGGCGAATTAGGGGAAAGATTTAAGATAATTAAGGCGGATATACTTGATTTAGAGCATCTTGTTAGAAAATTAAAAGAAATAGCCACTTGTATACATTATATTATTCATTGTGCAGCAAACACAACATCTTCATATATGGTATCTAATCCGGTGGAAACTTGCGATGGAATAGTAATTGGAACGCGAAATATTTTAGAGATAGCGAGAATGTATGAAGTAGAAAGAATGGTATATATTTCATCTATGGAAGTCTACGGATATGTTGAAGCTTCAAAAGAAAGAGTTACAGAGGACAATCTGGGGGATATTGATATATTGTCATCTAGAAGTTGTTATCCATTGGGGAAAAGACTTGCAGAGCATTATTGCTATATATATTACAAGGAATATGGAGTGCGGGTGAGTATTGCACGTTTGGCACAAACTTTCGGTAAGGGAATCTCTAGAGAAGATAGGCGTATTTTTGCACAAATTGCCAAAGCAGTTATTAATGAGCAGGATATAGTGCTACATACATTGGGTGAGTCTATGGGGAATTATTGTAGTATAGAAGATGCAATAAATGGGATATTTTGTATTTTATCTAAAGGAGAGTTGGGGGAAGCATATAACGTTGTTAATCCGCTAAACACTATGAAAATTCGGGATATGGCATATTTGGTAGCCAATTCGATTGCGGATGGAAGCATTAGTGTGACGTATGATATACAAAATAATAATGCAAATGGATATGCTGTAAGTACCGGATTAAGGTTATCGGCAGAGAAACTGATGAAGCTTGGTTGGAAACCTAAAAAAGATTTAATAGAGATGTATCGGGAAGTAATAAATGAATTAAGACAATAGGTATTAACAGATAACATATAGAAGGGGTGTGTGGACAGCAAATTTATATGAAGTTTTCACTACTTTCTCTGCGATATATACATTGCTAGTAGTTTCACACAACATTATGGTCCTAAACGCCAACCGGACGACCAGATGTTGGACCATAAGAATCAGAAAACTACAGAAAGATTTCTTGCGTATATCGTACGCTACTCGAGCACCGACTATAGGTCGGTGCTCAAATTTTAGCGACATACCCCCTTGATTTGTTTACAAAAATATGATAATTTATATTTAAAGCATACTTTCTTATTGTTCTAAGTTTCTTAACTTTCTATATTTCGGAAAATCTATGCTTTTATTTCAAGGCGTAAAAATAGTAGGGATTTTTTGGGGGAATACCTTGCGGAATATGGAGGGTACATGACAGCTGTAAAGAGAGAGGAACCGGTGCTACAGTGGCATCCGGCATTTTTGCAAGCTTGCAGATTGAGCTGTGCGAAGAGGAAGATAAGGTGAACTTTGAAAGTGAGCACCAGTTGGGGACGAGGCCTATGATGATTGATGTATTAATTATTAAAAAGAATTCAGATGAACCAATGGAAAATAATATAGCGCGGATTTTTCGAAAGTACAATATTGTGGAGTACAAGAGTCCACGGGATCATCTGAGTATTGATGATTTTTATAAGGTGTATGGCTACGCTTGCTTTTATAAGGCAGATGTATCATCCGTGGAAGGGTTATCCGCGGAAGCTGGTACAGCATCTGAGAGAAGTGCGTCATTTCGAAGTAGAGGCAGTGGAAGTCGGTATCTACTACATAAAGGGTGATATTTTAGCGATGTAGCTAATCGTCACATCGCAATTGTCGAAGGAAGAGAATTTCTGGTTGAAAAATCTTACCGATGATTTGCCGGATAAGATGGCAGTAGATATATTGGCAAAGGAGTATCATGAGCATCGTAAGAATACTCTGTACCGTTCGGTGATGAATGTAATCGGCCGAGCGAATGAGGAATTGTTTAAGGAGGAAAGTGACATGTGTGAAGCGATTATAGATTTGTTTAGAGATGAGTATGATAAGGGCGTAGAGGAAGCCCTGCAGATGGGCGTGCAACAGGGTATGCTGCAGAGCGTAGAAAATCTGATGAAGTCATTGCCCATAAGCTTGGAAAAGGCTTGCGTGCTGCTGGGAAGCTCGCCGGAAGACTATGAAGTATTGCGTCAAACTTTGAATACACATTAATTTATCCGTGGAAGAGTTTTGCAGGAAGATGCGAGTGTTCTTTTTCATCTTGCCAATCCCAACCACCTATGCTACACTTATTTCAAAGCAAATATTCTGTTATTTCTATGAATTCTAATTTCTAACATTTCAGAAAAATCTTGCTTTAAAAATCACATTTTATATTGGGGTAGGAACTTTCTGTGATGTGGTTCCTGCCTGAAAAGGAGGAACAGAAGATGGGACGTAAAGATGCAGTAACAAAGCGTTTTTGCAGTGACAGGGTCAGATTTGCTGACCTGGTAAACGGAGTGTATTTTGACGGAAGGAATGTGATACACTCAGAGGATTTGACGGTGAGCAGTGAAAGCTATACTCAGCCGGTGGAGTATACCGGACAGGAGGATAAGCGGCAATATCGGGAGCGCGTGAGGGATATTAAGATGCTCCACAAGTACGGTAGTACGATTCGGGTACTGGCCATAGAGCATCAGAGCTACATTGACTATGGGATGCCGGTGCGTTGCATGGAGTATGATGTCCTGGAGTATAGGAAGCAGATGGAGGCACTGAAAGCACAGAACCTTCAGGAAAAGAAGTTTTCCACATCACATGAGCGGCTTTGTGGGATGAGGAAGACGGACAGACTGTGGCCCACTTACGCTTTATGTCTTTATCTGGGCGAGGAGCCTTGGGATGGTCCTAGAAGCCTGCAGGATATGATGGATTTCGGTGAGGATGAGGGTGATATGAAAGAGCTGTTCGCAGACTATCCTTTCCGTTTGTATTGTGTGAATGAGGAGCAGGATTTTTCCGTCTTTCATAAGCCGTTAAGGAGCGTGTTTGAGCTTTTGCTGCTACGGAAGGACAAGAAGCGACTACTGGAAAAGCTGACAGGAGATGAGGCGTATTCCCATATGGATGAGGACAGTCTGGAGTTTTTGTCGGTGGTGATGGATAATCCGGCTATCTGGAAGAAGCGTCATAAATTTAAGAAGAGTGAAAAGGAAACGGAAGATACAGGTAAGAATAAAGAGGAGGAATATGATATGTGTCAGGCGATTAGGGAGTTAATAGAGGATGGCAAGCAGGAAGGCCTTAGTGAAGGAATCAAGGTTGGACGAAGCGAAGGAATTAAGGAGGGCCGTCTGGATGCTTTAAAGCAGAGCGTAGAAAATCTTATGAAGTCATTATCCATAAGCTTGGAAAAAGCGTGTGAGCTGTTGGGAAGTTCACAGGAAGACTATGAAGTATTGCGTCAAATCGTGAATAGATAGAGATTTCCCGCCCATACTAATACCACGCCCATCAGGTAGCCACGCTACCCGGCGGGCGTTTATTATTTGATTCGGCGGGTGGTAACATTGCGTATTTTTAATATAGAACCGATACAAAAGAGGAGCAGAAGAGTTCGGAGTGTGGTATGCATTACGATTCTGGCTCTCTTTCTTTTTTTATACAATTGGGTGGCGGAAGCGATTCCACAGGCGCATACTAAGCCGCAGTATGCACAAATGGACATCCAACCATTACTAAATCAGCCCCACCTTACATCCCACCAATTAATCACTTTGTCCGCCCAGACCGGTCTGCAGCCCCGTATTATCAGTAAATTCCTAATGCAAGGTCGGCAGCAAGAGTTGCTTCAAATCCAACAACATTACTTTGAACCAATTTGCATAGAAAACCTAAACACCACTCCCTTCACCATCAGTGAACGGTTGGTAGACAAACAGGGACGTAGAATCACGGGTATGCCCCTAGTGGATCTGCAGGATGGAGATATCCTGATTACCAAGAATTCACGCTTTCTTGGCTGGCGCAACGGTCATGCGGCGTTGGTGGTGGATGCGGAAAAAGGGTTGGTGCTGGAGGCAATCGTGCTGGGCACGGTGACTAAGTTGAGTCCTATAGAGAAATGGTCCACCTATCCTTCCTTTCAAGTGCTTCGCCTGAAGGATGAGTACGCCCTAAAAGACGAGTGCGCTGAAAACCCAAACAACGGAGCAGAATCGTTACCTCAAAAAATCGCCGCCTACGCTACAAAGAACCTGACGGAGGTACCCTACCATTTGCATGCGGGCATATGGGAAAGGATCTCGCCAGCAAAAATAAAAACAGTACAGGCAGCAGATCCGGAAAAGAACTCCGCTCCCATCTTAAAAGGCACCCACTGTGCACATCTGGTTTGGTATGCTTACAAGCAGTTCGGCATAGATTTAGATAGCGACGGCGGCCTGATAGTGACCCCTTGCGATATCCAAAACAGTGACTATCTGGAAGTGGTTCAGTCATATGGTTATTAATAGTATTGAAAAAACGATTTCCATTATTTCATATAGAAAAATGTGGGAAAAAGTAAATATTTGCCTTGCAAAGCTGTTGAGAATAGGGTATATTGAATACACAAGATATGCGTTTTGTGAAAAACGGAGGGGATTAGGATGACAAAAGCGGAGATTTTGAAAAGTGAAATTTTGCGTCAATATCGTAGCATCAGACAGTTTGCCATGGATATGGCGATACCATACAGTACTTTGGTGACCGCATTGGAGCGTGGTATCGAAGGTATGGCCTATGGTACCGTGATTAAGATGTGTGATAAGCTGAGCCTGAATCCGGTGGACTTCACCTCTTTGGAGCGTGATGCTTCTTTGGGTGCGCAGCTGCTTGAGAATCGTGTGATGCAAAACTATATGAAGCTGAACGCCATAGGCAGGGATAAAGTCCTGGAGCTGATGGATGATTTTGCGGAGATTGAGAAATACAAGGCATAAGAAGGATTTGGCATGAATTATGATTATTTAATTGTGGGTACAGGTTTGTTTGGAGCGGTATTTGCACATGAAATGAAGAAAGCAGGGAAGACCTGTCTGGCCATCGACAAGCGAGAGCATGTGGGTGGCAATATTTTTACCCGGGAGGAAAATGGGATACAGGTGCACAAGTATGGTGCGCATATTTTCCATACCTCCAATCGTAAGATTTGGGATTATGTGAATGGTTTTGCGGAGTTTAATCACTATATCAACTCGCCGGTGGCAGTGTATAAGGATGAGCTTTACAACATGCCCTTCAATATGAACACCTTCAGCAAGATGTGGGGCATTAAGACTCCGGCTGAGGCGAAGGAAATCATAGCGGCCCAGAGAAAAGAGGCTTATGTGGAGGAACCGCAGAATCTGGAGGAACAGGCACTGAATCTGATAGGCCGTGATGTTTATGAGAAGCTGGTGAAGGGCTATACGGAGAAGCAGTGGGGCAGAAGCTGTGCGGAGTTGCCGGCCTTTATTATTAAGCGTTTGCCGGTTCGTTTTACCTATGACAATAATTACTTTACGGACCCTTATCAGGGTATCCCTAAGGGTGGATATACGCAGATTATCACGAAGTTATTCGGTGATACTCCCATACAGCTGGGGATTACTTATAAAGAGTTCTTGCAGCAGAATGAAGAAAAAGGTGAAGTCAAGGATACCTTCGCAAAGGTGCTCTATACCGGTATGATTGATGAGTATTTCGGCTATCAGTTGGGTGAGTTGCAGTACCGTTCCCTTCGTTTTGAAGAGGAGACCATAGAAGGCTGTGACAACTATCAGGGCAATGCGGTGGTTAACTATACGGAAAGAGAGATTCCCTTCACCCGTATCATCGAGCACAAGCATTTCGAGTTTGGTACCCAGCCGGATACCATTATCACCAGAGAATACCCGGCCACCTGGGCAAAGGGTGATGAACCCTACTATCCCATCAATGATGACCGCAACAATACCCTGTTTGCACAGTATAAGGAGTTGGCTGACAAGGAGACGAATGTGCTCTTCGGCGGCCGACTGGGTCAGTACAAATATTATGACATGGACAAAGTAATCGAAGCTGCCTTGGATATGGTGGCTGCCGAAAATAAGTAAGAACGAAAGAGAGAGCCTGTTAGGCTCTCTCTTTCGTTCTTACTATATGTATTAACAATATCCGTTGAACATCATGCCGCTGTATGCACTGGTTACATAGGGATTAGCAAAGCTGCGTCCCGGATTCTTGTAGGCTACGATTTTTTTCTCTACGTAGTTCATGGGATTTAGGGAAATCTCTTCACTTTTTTGAATCAGGTGATTGGAGAATTCCTTCAAGGTGCCGAAAGTATCGGCAATATCCTCGTCGCTGGCGATACTCTTACCCAGAGCGGACATATTAATCTCGATGGTGCCATCCTGCGTCAGGTTTACGCCCATGCTTTGGAAGGCTGTCTGATAGCGGGTAGCGATGCTGCTGATTTCCTGTATCGCATGCTTGCTGCGGGGCTGTGTGTTTATATACTCGGAGGTAGCTTTGATAAACTCATTGTATCCGTTCGCCAGCTGCAGTACATTGTCCGTCAGGGACTCAATATCGTTCTTGATGCCGATGGTCACCGGTACGCCCAAAGGATTGGTACTGTGTAAGGTCACTTCAAACATCTTACCGACTGTAAATTGATTGGAGGTAGAGGTGCGCTCGTCACCATTCACATCAAAGCGGGCATTGGAGGCTTCGTGACTGACATAGTCCAAGCCGAAGTACTCTACGGCACCTTTTGCTTTGCTGGTATGTTCGTCGCTGATGTTGAAAATGTATTTTTGCTGTTCCGACAATCCGGTAGACTCGGAACGAATGGCCAAGGAAGTGCGACCGTCCGTTTCCAGTACCTTGGCTTTCAGTCCTACACCTGAGGTGCTGATCAGACGGGCCAGACGCTCCTGGATGGATTGGTTGGTATCTGTTTCGGCGATGGAGAACTGGAATTCATAGTTCATATCGTTGATGGCCACATCAAAGGAATAGGTGCCGGCAGGCAGGGAAACCTTGCCCTTGTCTAAGAAGCGTCCCATATTCTCCTGAGGAGTCGCCAGTTCTTTAATGTCCATGGTAAAGGTGGGAGAAGGCATGCCCGGTGTATAGCTGCCCACAAAGGTAGCTGATACAATTTCTTCGTCCGAGGTGTATGCGGTCTTTTTGCTGAGTAGCTGGGAATCATCCAAACCACCCAGGGACGCAATGGTATTGTGAAGATTGCGCGCATTTTCCTTCAGGTCGATGGCATAATGCTGGACCTCTTTGCCGGTAGCGGGAAGATACCAGGGAGACTCTTTATTTAATTTGACAATGGAATCGTATATGCCCTTCAGGTCGCTCTTTTTATGAGCATCATAGCGGGTAGTACCCTTGGGCGCATATGCAGTCAGATAATGATTATAGACAGTAGATAATGCAGCGTTCATTGCCTAGCCTCCTTTCTTCCGTGATTTCAGCCGGACATATTGATGTTTCTTATAAACTATGATACAATCAAATTCCCTTTTGATGGTATCAAATAATCAAAGTTACCCACTTTTATAAGTTAATTGTAGCACATATATTAGGAAGAAACAAGTGTGTGGAGAGAAAAATATATAAAATACAAGAAAAGTACAAAAAAATGATTGACGTATGAATCTATCTATGCTATAGTGTTTGAGCGAGATTGATTTTAGGTCTTTTTTTTATGCTTAAATTTCAAAATGACTTGAAATTACGTAAAAGACAAAGAAGATAGAGATTGCCCTTTACGGCAGTGGAATGGAGGACATTATGCGTACAAAGATTACTTTAGCATGTACAGAGTGCAAACAGCGTAACTACAATACTACCAAGGATAAGAAGACTCATCCTGACAGAATGGAAACCAAGAAGTATTGTAGATTCTGTAAGAAGCATACAAACCATAAGGAAACCAAATAATCGTTCTGGTGTATAAAAGAACAATCGCACTGGCCGAATAAAAGGCAGAATGGAGAGAATAATGGGAGATTCCGCAGAAAAGAAGCCCGTAGCTAAAAAAGCTAAGAAACCAAGCTTTTTCAAGGGCGTTAAATCCGAGTTCAAGAAAATTACATGGCCGGATAAGAATTCCACATTTAAGCAATCCGTAGCAGTTGTTTCCATATCCATAGTTGCAGGCTTAATCATTGCTGTTTTGGATTTCTTGATTCAGCACGGCGTAAATTTCATTACACAATTGTAGGAGCGAGGGTGAAATTATGGCAGAGGCAAAGTGGTATGTAGTTCATACGTATTCAGGATATGAAAATAAGGTCAAAGCCAATATTGAGAAAACAATTGAGAACAATAAGCATCTTGCAGAGCAGATCCTTGAGGTACGAGTACCCATGGAGGAAGTAGTTGAGATTAAGAATGGTGTGAAGAAGACCGTTCAGAGAAAGTTGTTCCCTGGTTATGTGCTTCTTAATATGGATATGAATGACGACACCTGGTATGTTGTTCGCAACACCCGTGGTGTTACAGGATTTGTTGGACCGGGAAGTAAACCGGTACCTCTTACAGAAGCTGAGATGAAGCCTCTCGGTATTAAGACTGAGAACGTTTCGGTTGATTTCGTAGAAGGAGACAGTATTGCAGTAGTAGCTGGTGTTTGGAAGGATACCGTTGGTGTGGTTCAGAAGATTGACCACGGCAAGCAGACTGCAACCATCAATGTAGAATTGTTTGGCAGAGAGACTCCGGTTGAAATCAGCTTTGCAGAAGTAAGAAAGCTTTAAATCGATATTTCGCTGAGTTTTCAGTGTAAATATATTGTCGGCGGTTTTAGGACTGACGGCATGGCAACAAGATAAGGGACGAT
>JAFWYN010000017.1 GCA_017522685.1 Lachnospiraceae bacterium | reverse complement strand
GGCCATAGTCTGTCACATATAGGGTCTGTGTAGGGTAATTTTCACTTGGTTCTGAATGAAACATTTCTCCATCCCAGACCTCTTCCGCTAACAATACTTCCACAGAGATACCAGCCTTTTGAAGATCTCCTATGCTTTCCTCAAAGGGTAGGAATACTTCCCCGCAGATCAATATGAAATACACTTTTTGCAAATAATAGCCCCTATGTTCCATAAAATCTCCAATCCGGTCTTTACGTTCCGGTGTAATTAGGTTATGATACCATTATATATAATAAAACCAAGAAAGAAAAGAAGCATTTGCCTTGCTTCTGTATGGAGGAAATTATGGCACAGAATCCTATTGTTACCATTACTATGGAAAGCGGCGATGTGATTAAGCTGGAACTGTATCCCGAAATCGCACCTCAGTCCGTAAATAACTTTATCAGCTTAGTAAATAAGAATTTCTACGATGGTTTGATTTTCCATCGTGTCATCCGCGGCTTCATGATCCAGGGCGGATGTCCTGACGGCACCGGCATGGGTGGCCCCGGCTACAGCATCAAAGGCGAATTCGCACAGAACGGCTTTGCCAATGACTTAAAGCACACCGAGGGTGTTCTTTCCATGGCAAGAAGCATGATGCCCAACTCAGCAGGCAGCCAGTTCTTCATCATGCACAAGAACTCTCCTCACTTGGATGGCGCTTATGCAGCTTTCGGTAAAGTAACCGAGGGTATGGATGTAGTAAACAAAATCGCTGAAACCGCTACCGATTACAGCGACAGACCTTTAGAAAAGCAGATGATGAAATCCGTGACCGTAGACACCTTTGGTGTGGAGTATCCGGAACCGGAGAAATTTGCCAGATAATAAATTAAATTGTCATCGCCGGGGCCAAAACGCCCCGGCGTTCATAATTTGTTCATAAATCATTCAATATTTTTTTAATTCTTCATCATTATTTGGACATTTCTATATTTTATACTAGAATTACGAAAGAAGATTACTACTTTTAATTTATATAAAACTTTTTCATAATAAATGCCAAGTAAAATTAATTTTTACTTGGCATCCTCCCTTTTATGGGGGCTTTTTTTATGTGCAAAAACATTCGCATATAGAAACCGGCTAACCCATACGGGTTAGCCGGCCTTTTATTCAGCCTTTATACAACTATGTATCTTAAGGCTTACCTTCAGAACCAAGAACGGTCTTAATCTTGTGAGCAACTACTTCCTTGCAGTATGCACGTCCGGTTGTTAAGTACTGTCTGGGATCGAAATGATCAGGATGTGCAAACATATGCTCTCTGATACCTGCGGTTAAACCTAATCTTAAGTCAGAGTCGATGTTGATCTTACATACAGCAGATCTAGCAGCCTGACGAAGCATATCTTCAGGAATACCGATAGCATCCTTTAATGCACCACCGTTAGCGTTGATGATATCAACGTAGTTAGGAAGTACAGAAGAAGCGCCGTGTAATACGATAGGGAATCCGGGAAGTCTCTTAGAAACTTCATCAAGGATGTCGAAACGTAACTGAGGCTTCTGGCCGGGCTTGAACTTGAATGCACCATGGCTGGTACCGATAGCGATTGCAAGAGAGTCAACACCGGTTCTCTTAACGAAATCTTCTACCTGCTCAGGCTGAGTATAAGACTCATGACCGGATTCTACTACTACTTCATCTTCGATACCTGCTAAAGTACCAAGCTCACCTTCTACTACACATCCTCTTTCGTGTGCGTAGTCAGCTACTCTCTTAGATAATTCGATGTTCTCTTCGTAAGGAAGATGAGAACCATCGATCATAACTGAGGTGAAACCACCATCGATACACTGCTTACAGATTTCGAAATCTGCGCCGTGATCTAAGTGAAGAGCGATCGGAATATTGGTCTCTTCGATAGCTGCCTGTACCAAATGAACAAGGTAAGAATGCTTAGCATACTTTCTTGCACCTGCAGAACACTGAAGGATAATAGGAGATCTTAATTCATCAGCAGCTTCAGTAATAGCCTGAACGATTTCCATATTATTTACGTTGAAAGCACCTACTGCATAGCCGCCTTCATAAGCTTTTTTGAACATTTCTGTTGTTGTAACTAATGCCATTTTTAAAGTCATCCTTTCTTCTTTTTGTTTTGGGGCAAATGCCCTTTGGGGATAGTATAACACACATTCGTTAAAAAGCAAACAAGTTTGTGAAAAAAATATCGGCATTGTTGCTTTCCACAACCATGCCGAATCATTTCCACAAAATTTTATGCAGTTTCTCCACACAAGTACTTTTCGATATCGTCGATAGCTGCACCTTCATCCGCACCATCTGCGATTACGGTTACGGATTCGCCGGTTACCAAACCTAAGCTCATCATACCCATAATACTCTTGGCATTTACCTTCTTGCCTTCACACTCCAGATAAACGCTGCTATCATATCTGCTGGCTACCTGTACAAGCATTGCTACAGGTCTCGCTTCCAATCCGCTCTGCAACTTGATTTCTACTGCTTTCTTAGTCATTTTACTCCTCCTCTTTCCCAAGCTTAAGCTTGTCTGCCATCTCGCTAAGCTTCCGTAATCTGTGATTTACACCGGACTTTCCGATGGGTGGCTCCAGCATCTCGCCCAATTCCTTCAAAGATGCTTCCGGTTCTTCCAGACGTATCCTGGCTATCTGCTGTAATCCCTTCGGCAGATTCTCCAACCCATACTTCTCCTGCAACAATCGGATATCCGCCTGCTGCTTTCTGGAGGAATCCAGAGTCTTGTTAATATTGGCTGTTTCACAATTCACTCTGCGGTTTACGGTATTACGCAACTCTTTCAGAATACGCAAATTTTCTAATTTCATTAGTGCAATATGTGCCTCCATGACATTCAGCAAATCCACGATGGCCTCGCTTTCCTTCATATACAGCACATGATATTTCTTCCGAAGTACAATCTTCGCATCGATATCAAAACTCTGTATCACACTTTGCAACTGCTTTGCTTTCTTCTCATTGGCAGTCACAAACTCCAGATGATACCCCTTCTCCGGTGCACTGATGGAGCCTATGGCTAAAAAAGCTCCCCGGATAAAGGCTCTGCGACAACAGGTACTCTTTAATAACAGCTCATCCGCCGGCTCCTGTAAGTCGCCAAACTTGCGATAAAGCTCGTTCATCTTCGCCTCGTCTATAGTCGCATCAGTATCTATACTAAATGTTTTTTTCAATAATGTAAAGCATTTTTTTACAACGATTGGATTTTCTACCTGAAAACCTATGGTAAATGCCCCTTCTGCGTCTCTTCCGTATTGACCGCAAAAATGCAACATGGCCGCCAATTCTGCCATCTGGCAATGTCTGGCAGCACCCAAATGCTTCGCCAATTCCTCTTTTACATCATAGGAAAATGACATACCGCACCTCCATACAATTTCACTATTTACTACGATTATTTATATCCCGATGATAAATGGTCATACCATAGTCGCCCTGATTTTTCATCCGCTGATATAATTCATTGGCCAAAGTCACACTACGATGCTTGCCGCCGGTACAGCCGATCGCAACCACCAGTCGGTATTTGCCTTCCTTTACATAATTGGGAATCAGGAAATATAGCATATCCGCCAGCTTGTTCAAAAAAACATGGGACTCTTCACAAGCCATGACAAAATCCTGTACCGGTTTATCATTGCCGGTCTGTGTCTTCAGCTCATCCACATAATAGGGGTTGGGCAAAAATCTCACATCAAACACCAAATCCACATCCGCCGGTATTCCGTGCTTAAATCCAAAGGACATGATGTTTACCATAAGGTTATTATATTCCTCGCCATCCACAAAAATACGGTCCAGCTCAGCCTTTAACTCTCTGGTCAAAAGCCCTGATGTATCAATCACATAATCTGCCTGCTTACGTATTTCCTCAAGCAGGATTCTTTCCTTCGCCACGCCGTCCTCAATACGGCCGTCCGGATCCACCGGATGCAAACGGCGGCTTTCCTTATAGCGTTTTATCAAGGTCTCATCCGTAGCATTCATAAACAGAATTTCAAACTGATACCCTTTGATGCGCAGGGCCTCCAAAATATGTGCCACATCCTCAAAGGCCTCCGCACGCACATCCAGACCTAAGACTACTTTTTCTATCTCATTATTGGGCAAGGCTAAAAGCTCCATAAACTTTTCAATCAAAGACACCGGCAGATTATCCACACAATAGTAACCTGCATCCTCCAGCATCTTTAAAGCAGTACTTTTGCCACTGCCGCTCATACCTGTAACAATTACAAATCTCATGCTTATCTCCACGTATCTTACATGTTGTCACATTATCTTAATACGATTACTTCCGGCTCCAGTTCTACGTCAAACTGCTCCTTTACTTCCTTCTGTACATGTGCCATAAGGTTCAGCACATCCTCCGCAGTTGCTTTTCCTTTGTTGATGACAAAGCCGCAATGCTTTTCAGACACCTGTGCATCCCCCACCTGATAGCCCCGAAGGCCTGCATTCATAATCAGTGCTCCTGCAAAATGTCCCTGAGGACGCTTAAAAGTACTTCCTGCGCTGGGATATTCCAGGGGTTGCTTTTCTCTTCTTTTGGCTGTCAGTTCATCCATTCTTGCCTTTATGGTATCCTTATCTCCGGGTTGCAAATCAAGCTGAACCTCCACTGCGGTAAAGCCGGTATTCTTTATGGCACTGGTGCGATACCCAAATTCCATAGTCTCATTATCCAGCTCCAAGCATTCGCCGTCTTCGCCTATCACTTTCACCAGTGATACTACCTGTTTCAGTTCGCCGTCATAGGCTCCCGCATTCATCACTACACCACCACCTATGGTGCCCGGAATCCCGGAAGCAAATTCAAAACCGGTAAGACCATGTTCAAGCGCCACTCTGGCAATCTTACTCATAAGTGCTCCGGCTTGGGCTATGATACGGTTTCCTTCCACCTTCACATCACTCATATATTCTGAGACTACCAATATGATACCCCGGTAGCCTTCATCGCTTACCAGCAGATTACTGCCGTTTCCTATTACAAAATAAGGAATTTCCAGTGTTTTCAGGTACTTCTTCACCTTACTTAACTGCTCTGCATTTTCTATTTGTAAAAGACAATCTGCATTCCCTCCGATACGGAAGGTGGTATGCCTGCTCATGGGTTCTTCTCTGAAAATATTCTCTGTAGGTATCCATTCTTCCAATGTCTTTACAACTGTCGAACTAATCATGCCATTCATTCCCTTTTACTTCATTGTTTATTCACACAGCACTAATGCTGCTGCACCGAAAATACCGGCATCATTTCCCAAGGTAGCCAGTGCCAGCTTTGCACTTCTGCAACCATGGAACACGTACTTTTCATATGCAGGGCGGATGTAATCAAACAAAATCTCTCCTGCCTTAGACACGCCGCCACCGATTACAAACATTTCAGGGTTTACTACTGCAGCCACTGCTGCCAGTCCCTTACCCAGATAATCGCCAAACTGTTCAGCGATTTCGATTGCCACGGTATCTCCCGCCTTTACCGCATCAAATACCGTCTTGGCAGATACTTCACCGCTTCTGAGTATGCTGGGTGCATCATCCTTTGCTAATCTCCGTGTTGCCAGACGAACCACACCGGTTGCGGAAGCATACTGCTCCAGACAGCCTCTGTTCTGACATCCGCACACATCGGTTTCGTTATCTTCAATATGAATATGGCCGATTTCACCGCCTGCTCCGGTAGCTCCGGTCAGGATCTGGCCGCCGATAATAATACCGCCGCCTACGCCGGTACCTAAGGTTACTGCCACCATGTTAGAACAGCCTTTTCCGCCGCCCTGCCACATTTCGCCGTAAGCTGCTACATTGGCATCATTTCCTGCCTTTACGGGTACATTAATATAGCTTCCCATGACTTCGGGGATATTAAACACGCCCCAACCTAAATTTACAGCTTTCTGCACATTACCCTGAGCATCTACAGGTCCGGGTACGCCTACGCCTACGCCTTCCACATCATCCTCAGTAATGCCCTTAGCTGCCATCATTTCCTTGATACTGTCAGCCACATCGGGTAAAATGCGCTCTCCGCCATTGTCCTTTACGGTAGGAATCTCCCACTTCTCCAGTACATTGCCTTCTTTATCAAATAAACCCAACTTAACTGTGGTACCGCCGATATCCACACCAAATGCGTATTTCTTCATATTTGTCCTCCAAAATTAGTCTTCTTCTCTTTTTCTGGTTAATGATTTCTGCACTCTTGCATACAGCTCCTGTGCCGCATTATAGCCCATCTTCTTCTGACGATGGTTAACTGCTGCAGACTCACAAATAACAGCCAGGTTACGTCCGGGACGAATGGGAATATTGTGGCAAACCACTTTATTGCCCAAATACTCTGTATAGCTTTCTTCCAGACCCAGACGGTCGTATTCTTTTTCCTTATCCCAATCCTCCAAACGGATGACCAAATCGATGGACTGGGTATCCTTTACGGAGGAAGCACCGTACAACGCCTTGATATCAATAATACCTATGCCGCGCAGCTCGATAAAATGCTTGGTAATATCCGGAGCACTACCGATTAAGGTCTCCTCACTCACTCTGCGGATTTCCACCACGTCATCGGTTACCAGACGGTGTCCACGCTTTACCAATTCCAAAGCCGCCTCGGACTTACCGATACCGCTTTCACCTGTAATCAGCAAACCTTCACCAAAAACATCCACCAGTACTCCGTGTACGGAAATACAAGGTGCCAGCTGTACATTTAACCAGCGGATTGTCTCCGCCATAAAATCGGAAGTAGTCTGCTTAGTAGACAAGATTGGTATGTTTCTCTTAGTTGCCGCTTCCATAAGATAGGTATCCGGCTGCAAATCTCTACAGTATACAATGGCCGGAATATCATAAGACAGAAGCTGGTCATACATTTCATGTTTTTTCGCCTCATCCAGCCCCTCCAGATAGGTATGCTCCACAAAGCCGACTACCTGCAGACGAGCCGCATCAAAATGTTCAAAAAAGCCGGTCAGCTGCAATGCAGGACGGTTTAAATCCGTCTGGGTAATGCGCTTTACACTAACATCCACATCCGTAGTAAGGTTTTCCAGTTTCATCTTTTCAATTAATTTCTTTAAACCAATACTTGCCATAATCTCCTACAGTCCTTTCTGCGTTCAATTACTGTAACTATAACACAATCCTTTCGTGGCTTCAATTAGATTTTTCTCCGCGAAAATATCGATATATCTCTTCAGCCACTCCTCGATTCATCTCCGGAATTTCAAGGAACTGCTCCACTTCTGCATTGCGGATTTCCTCTAAGGATTTGAAGTGGCGCATAAGTGCTTTTCTTCGAGCAGGGCCTACACCGGGGATGTCGTCCAACACGGACTTCACCTGGTCCTTGCTTCGCAGGGAACGATGATATTCAATGGCGAAACGATGGGCTTCATCCTGGATACGGGTGATGAGTTTAAAGCCTTCCGAACGGGTATCTATGGGCAATTCCTCATTGTTAAAATACAAGCCTCTGGTACGGTGGTTATCATCCTTTACCATGCCGCAAACCGGTATATTAATGCGTAGCTCCTCCAATACGGACAAAGCGATATTCACCTGTCCCCGACCACCATCCATCAATAGCAAATCCGGGAATTTGGTAAAACTTCCGTACACCGCATCCACATTCTGCTCTGCTAACTCACGTCCTTCCTCCATACCATGCAGGAAGCGGCGCATCAGCACCTCCCTCATGCAGGCATAATCATCGGGTCCGGATACTGTCTTAATACGGAACTTACGATAATCACTTTTTTTCGGTTTCCCTTTTTCATAAACCACCATGGAGCCTACATTCTCAAAACCGCTGATATTGGAAATATCGAAGGCTTCCATACGCTCCACCGACTCCAGTCCAAGCAGATCCGCAATCTCCTTTACAGCTCCTATGGTACGGCCTTCTTCTCTTTTCAACTTTTCCTTATCCTGTGATAATATCAGTTTTGCGTTCTGGGCAGCCAGCTCCACCAGCTTCTCCTTGGTACCGATTTTCGGCACCTTTATATAAACTCTGCTGCCGCGCTTCTGGGTCAGCCATTGTTCAATCAGCTCATGGTCCCCAATCTCGTATTGCAGCATTAACTCTCTTGGAATAAAGGGCGTTCCGGCATAAAACTGTTTGATAAACTCTTCCAGAATCTGTGGCTTCTTTTCTCCTGACACATGCGTCATATAGTAATGTTCTCTGCCAATCAACTTGCCTCCGCGGATAAAGAATACCTGCACCACTGCCTCATCTTCATCCTGATAGAGAGCCAGCACATCCTTATCCTCCAAATCACTGTCTGTAATCTTCTGCTTCTGGGATACCT
>JAFWYN010000003.1 GCA_017522685.1 Lachnospiraceae bacterium | reverse complement strand
TGTGAAGCTGGCAGGCTATGAAATGGTTCAGGGAAGTATCCCGCAAGAGGGCACATATTCCAATGCCAATATCAGAGGAATGTCCGTATTGGATGTGGATTTTAAAGCCAATAATCAATATATCAGAGAAAAAATATATGGACAAAGCACACAATAAAAACTAGCTTAAAAAAGGGATGTTTTATGAACATACTGACATTAGACCATATTACTAAATCATTTCAAAACAGAAAATTATTAGAGGATGCTTCTTTTTATTTACAGGAGCAGGAAAAGGTTGGAGTCATCGGTATTAACGGTACCGGAAAATCCACTCTTTTAAAATTGATTGCCGGTTTGGAAGAGGCGGATGAGGGTAGTAGTGTCCGTGCAAATCATGTAGTAGTACGGTATTTACCGCAGACACCCGTGTTTGCAGATGATATGACGGTATTGGATGCGGTGCTCAAAGGCAATGTAAACAAAGAAAATGAGTGGACCGTGGAGGCAGATGCCAAGTCCATGCTTACACGTTTGGGTGTAACTGATTTTGCACAGCCTTGCGGGCAGTTATCCGGCGGTCAGAAAAAGCGTCTTGCACTGGTTAGTGTACTTTTGGCACCGGCGGATATCCTGGTATTGGATGAGCCTACCAACCATTTAGATGCGTCCATGAGTGACTGGCTGGAAGGGCAGTTGAAAAGCTATCGCGGCAGTATTGTCATGGTGACCCATGATCGGTATTTTCTGGACAGTGTTGCAAATCGTATTATTGAAATTGATAAAGGAAGCATTTATTCCTATGATACAAATTATGCAGGCTTTTTGGAGTTAAAGGCAGAGCGGGAAGACATGCAGACGGCAAGTGAGCGTAAGCGTCAGTCCATTTTGCGTGTGGAATTAGAGTGGGTGAAGCGCGGGGCAAGAGCACGAAGTACCAAGCAAAAGGCTCGTTTAGAGCGTTACGAGGAGCTGAAAAATACGGAGGCTCCACAGCGTGATGGGCATGTAGAGCTTGGAAGCGTCAGCTCCAGACTTGGCCGCAGTACCATTGAATTAAATCAAATTACCAAGGGCTACGATGGAGTGACCTTGATTCGGGATTTCTCCTATATTTTCCTGAAAAATGACCGTATTGGCTTTTTAGGACCAAATGGCGCAGGTAAGAGTACCTTGCTCAAAATGATTATGGGAGAAGTGATGCCGGACAGTGGCAGCATTGATATTGGACCTACCGTAAAAATTGGTTATTATGCACAGGAAATCGGCGATGAGGAAATGAAGCCGGACAAGCGTGTCATTGACTACATCAAGGATGAGGCAGAATATGTACAAACCGAGGATGGTGTGGTAACAGCTGCGAAGATGCTTGAGAATTTCCTGTTTAACGGAGAACTGCAATATAGCCGTTTGGAAAAGCTTTCCGGTGGAGAACGCCGCAGATTATATTTGTGTAAGGTGCTTATGGGAGCCCCAAATGTACTTATTTTGGACGTAAACTGTAGTACCCCTTTGAGGTGTGTATAGAGTGTATTGTGTAAGAAATAGATGAGAAAAATGACTGTATACACAGAAAAGTAATAAAAATGTGTATTGTGTTAGAGGAAGTGTAGTCAAAAGAGATGACTACTTTTTTTATTTGGTGTATAATGTGGAATAGAATAAATTTTGAGAGGCAACAGCATGAATCTGATTAACATAGAGAACCTGACAAAATCTTTTACTGACAGAAAATTATTCAACGGTGCATCCTTTTCTTTGCAGGAAGGGGAGAAGGTTGGTGTGATTGGTATCAACGGTACCGGTAAGACTACCTTACTTCGAATGATCATGGGGCAAGAAGAAACGGATGAAGGTACTATTACCATTGCCAACCATGTGGTACTCCGTTACCTGCCACAGCATCCGGAATTTGATCCGAACAAAAGCAGTCTGGACTGTGTACTGGAAGGAAATGTGACAGAGGAAAATCGTTGGTCTATTGAGAGTGAAGCCAAAGCAATGATGACTCGCCTTGGTATCAAGGATTTTTTCCAGCCGGCAGGACAATTGTCCGGCGGACAAAGGAAACGCCTGGCACTGATCTCCGTATTACTTTCGCCTGCTGATATCCTTCTGTTGGACGAGCCTACCAACCATCTGGATAATGATATGGCAGATTGGCTGGAAGAGTATCTGAAGAAGTGGAGAGGTTCGCTGATCATGATTACTCATGACCGATATTTCCTGGATAGCGTGACCAATCGAATCATCGAGATTGACAAAGGACTCATTTATAGTTATGAAACAAATTATTCGGGATATTTGGAACTGAAAACTCAGCGTCTGGAAATGGAACAGGCCAGTGAGCGAAAACGTCAGTCTATACTGCGTGTAGAATTGGAATGGATGCAAAGAGGAGCAAGAGCTCGTTCCACAAAACAGAAAGCACACATCCAGCGTTACGAGGAGCTTAGAGATCGTCAGGCTCCCGTACAGGATTCGCAGGTAGAATTAAGTTCTGCATCCACAAGATTGGGAAGAACCACCGTGGAGCTGGAACATATCTGTAAGTCTTATGGGGAGAAAAAACTGATTGATGATTTTTCCTATATCTTTTTAAAGGGAGACAGGGTTGGATTTATTGGACCGAACGGATGTGGAAAATCTACGTTAATGAAAATCATTGCAGGCATTATACCACAGGACTCCGGTAATGTAATTGTCGGGCAGACTGTAAAAATAGGATACTATGCACAGGAAATAGCTTCTGAAAAAACAGGTGATGGAACAGAGATTGATTTATCTTACATGGATCCGAAACAACGAGTGATTGATTACGTGAAGGATACGGCTGAGTATATCCAGACCGCAGATGGCATGATATCTGCATCAACCATGCTGGAAAGATTTTTATTCCCGCCGGATAAACAATACAGTCCTATTGGTAAATTGTCAGGCGGAGAGAAAAAACGATTAAACCTGCTTCGGGTGCTTGCTACTTGCCCCAATCTTCTGGTACTTGACGAACCGAGCAACTGTCTCGACATAGCCACATTGACAATACTGGAAGATTACCTGGATCGCTTCGAGGGGATTGTTGTGACCATATCTCATGACCGTTATTTTTTGGACAGAACCATGAAACGCATATTTGCTTTTGAGGGGGATGGAAAACTCAAACAGTATGAAGGTGGATATACAGATTACACCATAAGAAAAATGGCGGAGCAAGAACAAGCAGAAGCAGAGCAAGTAAAGAAAAATAGCAATGTTTTGAAGAATGATGCTAATAGTTCTGAAAAAGGACAGCGTACTCGTGGTCCTCAGAAACTGAAGTTTACTTATCAGGAACAGAGGGATTACGAAACAATTGAAAATGATATCGCTCAGTTGGAAGAAAAAATAGAATTACTGGAAAGCCAAATGACAGAAGCTGCAACAGATTTTGTAAAACTGAATCAGCTAATGGCAGAAAAAGAAGAGGCCGAAAGTAAACTGGAAGAAAAGATGGACAGATGGATGTACCTGGAGGAACTGGCTGCAAGGATTGCGGAACAATAGTGATTGAAGAAAGTGATCAAGAAATTGGTCACTTTTTTAATGTAAATAATGTAGGAAAGGATAGTAGTCAATGAATAATAAGCAGCGAATAAAGAAATTTGATAGAGAAAACAAACCGTTTTATATGGTTGACCATGAAGATGGTATTTACAGTTTATGTCTTTCTCTCAGTTTTGCAGAGGGTGAGTATAAAGATTTCGGACAGGAGGCATTTAACCAGTATGCCCTTAAAGTAGGAGAGCCAATACCGGATGGGAGATTTTATACACATGGTTGTGGTTATGAATGGAAAACAGTATTTCAAAAAGCATTTGAAAATGAGGAGAAGCTAGAAAAGATTACATTCGATTGTGAAGCCGGAGGATTTTACTGTTATTCAAATGATTTCGATATCATTGAGGAATATGGCAGAAGGTTCCGGGAAATCTGTATAAATGAACAGGAATTTACAGAACTGGTATACAAAGCCTTGTCAGAGGATGAACAGTTGATGGAAGAGGAAATGATACCTTTTTTTCAGAAATAATATCATGGGCAATACATAGAGGATTTGAAATTGAAAAAGTAGACAGCAAGGTCTTGGTTCTTAGTTTAAATGGAAAATTTGTTGCGATGGTGGGTGAATCCGGAGTGCTGGCATATCATCCATTTGAGGAGGTTCATGATATTTTGGATGAAATAACAAAAATAAGAAAACGTATTCTATGGGAAGAAGGAATGCAGGGAAATAATTAAGGCAGTATTTATTTTTAGTAATGAAATAGATACTGCCATTTTTTATTGGAGGAAAATGATGGAGCAGATAGGAAAAAAGTATTTTTACGAAACAAGGGCAGGAACTATTAAGCATGCAACACTGGTTCGGACTACAAAAGCGTGGTTCATTTTTGATAATGGAGACTGGATAGAGAAATACCGGCCTCTGTTTGAAACAGAAGAAGAGCTTGTGAATGTGAACAATATTGTAAAGGCAATGTATGAGAATACATATTGCCCGGAGGTTGTGCATATTCCAAATGCAATGATTCAATAAGTAGAGGCGGTATTTATTTTAGGAATGAAATATGTATCGCCTCTTTTTTTATGGAGGAAATCAACATGTCAAAATATTTTTGTTTAAGCCCGGAGCTGCGGAGGCTGGAGAAACAGATGCAACAGCCGCCTGGTTACAGACCAAGAGGATATGGTCTCCATATCATGGAGGGATTGGACTGGAGGAACAGGGGAAATTATTCAGAGATTGTAGATGGCGTCATCTGCAGAATGCAGCTTGAAGATCTAAAGAAGAGAGTAGATGAGATTTTTAGTGAGACAGAGGAAGAAATTATCTTCCGAAGTAAAAAACACAGAACTGCTTTTTTTTCAAGGATGACAGGAAAAAGAGCAAAGACCTTATATATATCATCCGGCTATGCCGCGGCTGTATTTCTTTTGTCTGCGGATGAAGGACTTTGGGATAGAGTCAGCAGAAATGTATTGGATACCGAAATCTATTTTGACCGTATCAGGCTGGGTAGTGTGACTCTTGAGCAATATATTCTGTTTCATGCTGCTAGGGATGTATATCAGGGGACTAAACATATTCGGCTCTCAGAGCTGGCAGACCGGGAACTGATACCGGATGCAATACTGAAACTGATTGTGAATGCGTTTGTGATTGAGAAATGTGGTATGGAAATGATAAAGCAGGAGGTATGGGATGCGTATTAAAGTATTAAATAACCGGCAGAATTTTTTTAAGTTTCCTATGACAGATGCGGAGCTGAACTTAGAAATGAGAAGGTTGGGAATAAAAGAAACGGTTCCCATGTGTAAAATTGTGGATGTCTTAGAGGATAACAATCTCATGAATCTGTTAAAAGGGGAGATTGTAAACATGGATGAAGTGAATTTTTTGGCCAGACGCTTGGGAAGCCTGTCTGCCTATGAAAGAAATGTCCTATCCATCTATACAGATTCCAATTGCATTGCTACTATGAAGGATTTGATTAATCTGACATACAGTACCCAAGGTCTATCCCTGATCACAGATTTTTCTGAACCGGAACAGGTTGGAAAACGACTTTACATGGACGAGATGTTGGCAATGTCAGAGGAAGAAGAGAAACATGTAAATTTTATACGGTTTGCAGAAAAAACGTTTAAGGAAAATCTTCCGGAAGTAATGCCGTATGGTGTTTTTGTGGAACATGGATTTCAACTGCAGGAAGTTTATAATGGGAAAACATTTCCGGAATATTTTTATTCCGATGTGATTGTTGCAGCCATAGAAGTTCAGAATTCCGCCGGAGATACGGAGTATTTATATTTGCCAACAGATATCTGTTCCATGAACAAGGTAAAGGCAAGACTGGGAGTACTTGATTACTGGGAACTGAAAGTTACTGACATACACAATATGAAACTGCCGGATATTCTTGTGCCAGTACCGGAAGATGTAAAGGAAATCAGTCAGCTAACCCTATTTAATGAAATGTGTCAGGCGGTCAGCAGATTTGATGAAGTTCAGATGAAACAGCTTGCTATGGTGGTAGAGTTTACCGGTCATGCCAGCTTTACAGAAGTAACAAGCCTTGCAAAGAACCTTGGCGAGTTTGAGGTCAATCCGTTTGTACATAACCATGAGGAGTATGGAAAATTCTGGGTGAAAGAGTCTGGCTTGTTTGATGTGGATGAATTGTTACTTCCACATATCGATTATGCATCTTTTGCTGCGGATAAAATAGCAGGTACTTTGGTGGCAAGCGGATATGTTGGAGAAGGATTTGTCGGAGCGACAAGACCATTAGCAGAATATCAGCAGTACGAGGGTGAGTTTGCAGATCCGCTGGAACTTGACTATGACTGTTTTGAGGATTTCTGTTTATTCAGTTCCCTTATTGCAAACCTGATGATAGAAGGTGACGATGCGGGAAATCTTTATGGCAGTGACCTCACACAGTATAAAGAAGTTATTACAGAAGCTATCGAAAAAGAAGAGTGTGTCGGAGAGGAAGTAAGAGGGCTGATGCATTATTTTGACAAAAGCAGGGAAGTGGCTGCAAAAGTTTTATCGGCACAACCAAAGGTAACAGAAATTAATGGAGAATTATATGGTGTTCTGAAGTGTAAGATTAGTGAGCCGCTGACAGAAGAAGACATCAATGTGCTCAAAGAATACTGGGCCGGTCAAATGAGTGACGGATGGGGCGAAGGCTTTGAACAGCGTTCTATTGATGTGGATGAAGGAGAAATATATGTTAGCTTCTGGAATAGTGGAAACCATTGGAGTGTCATGACAGAAGAAGAGCTGATGGGTGGACAGGCTCAGGGCATGGACCTTAGATATTGAAATGGATGGAGGAAACAGATAATGAAAAAATGTATAGTAAATAAAGTTGGTATGTTGCTGAGTGTAATATTTTTGATGTTTGCTTGTTGCGGTTGTGCTGAAAAAGAGCAGAGTAATGCGGAAGACATTCACATAAAAGACAGTGTAACAGTAAGCGAAAGTCAGAAAGCAGAGACTGCGGTGGTTGAATTAGAAGAAGCTAAAAACGGGAAAGTTCCTGTAGAAGATATCCATGACGGATATGAAATCGTTAGTATGGAGGAATGGAGAAATGCCAGATGTGTATATACAGATATTATATGTCCGGCATTCCAGATTAACGCGGAAGAAGCCGATAACATGTCTACACTTGAGTGGATTATGTTTTTTGCCAATAACATGGAACTTACAGAGATTGCGGGTACTCAAACCTTTTATGAAAGGGAAGACATAAGATTTGCCAATGCGGATACAGACTTTTGGAAGTCAGTCCTGAAAGATCCGAAAGAGCCAAACTGGGGTATCGATATTGATTTTAATTATGGAGAAGAAGGCAATTCTATCTGGATAATTGCAAATGTGGATTATGAAGATGGAATCATGGATTACCGAGGCTTTAATGTATTTGCAGAACCCGGTTCCCATTTCTACCTGCGTGATGAAAATGCCCAAAAAGAGGTACGGATAGATGATTTTGCAGCGGCGTTGTTAAGTAAAAATCATATGTCAGAGACAGTAGAGTGATTTATTCCGAAGAAGGAGGAGACGATGTTAAGTAGAAAAGAAATAGAAGAACTGAAAGAGAGGTACCCAAAAGGTACAAGAGTATGCCTGTATGAAATGGAAGGGGAAACTACAGTGCCGCCGGGTACTAAAGGAACCGTTACCATGGTGGATGATATCGGTCAGATCCATGTGAAATGGGAGAATGGAAGCTCTCTGGCACTAAATACTGAGGTGGACCAATTTTATGTGATTACTCCGCAAGAAGAACTTTCTGAAAAGAAGGAGCTGGAATTCTTGATGAAAGTACGAGAAATCTTTGAAAATGTGGATTTCGAATTGCTACATATATCCTGCAACAGCGATGGCAATTCTTACGCAGCTGAAAAACTGCTTGCCATGCATCTGGCTTTTGAGGAAGTGTATGGAGAAGGATATGTAAATGAAAGTTATGGAATGGTTGTGATGCCGGCAGTCATTAAAGGAATCGAATCGGATGTGCATGCGCTTGCTTTGGTTTCGCTGGATTTGCAATCATCAGGAGAACATTGGGGAACCACATTCTTTTCACCAGTCGGTCCGTTGATGCAGTTAAGTGATAAACTAACAGAGGCGCAAAAGTGTTTTATTAAAGTAAATTATATGCCTTATGATTACTGGTATACACCACTGGTAGAACGTGATCACCATGTAGATTTTGAGTCTATGCCAGAATCAGTTGTCGCTATCAGAAAGCTTGTGGAGGAACATCTGGCGTCACAGCAGACACAGAAAATGGAGGGACCGAAACAGTTTTGAAGGAAGGAGAATTATAATTGAACAGTATCATCAGTTGGGTTGGCGGTAAGAAGGCACTCCGTGATCTGATTTACCTGCGAATGCCAAAACAATATGACCGCTACATAGAAGTATTCGGCGGAGGCGGCTGGGTTTTGTTTGGAAAACCACCGGATAAGTGTATGGAGGTTTACAATGATTTTAATTCCAATCTTGCAAACCTCTTTTATTGTGTAAAGGAAAGGCCTATGGCTCTGATCCGGGAACTGTCTTTCCTGCCCTTAAATTCCAGGGATGAGTTTTTCACACTCCGTAAGTTCCTTACCATGGAGGAATTTAAAAGTGAGCATCTATCAGAGGAACTGGAAATCGCAAACCACTTTTTAAAAGAGCCGGAGGCGGCGGAGATATGCAATATTTTAAAGGAAAGGGCAGAAGTAGGTGATGTGAAAAGGGCGGCAGCCTTTTATAAGATCATCCGGTACAGTTATGGAAGTGGATGTACCTCTTACGGATGCCAGCCTTTTGACATCCGCAAGACTTTTACTATTCTTTGGGAAGCAAACCGCAGATTAAAGGACACGGTCATCGAGAATAAAGATTTTGAGGCACTCATCCGTCAGTATGACAGACCGAATGCCTTTTTTTATTGTGATCCACCGTATTTTGAAACAGAAGGACATTATGAAGTGGTGTTCAAAAAAGAGGATCACGTGAGACTTCGTGATACGCTGGCATCCATTCAGGGGAAATTTATGGTTTCCTACAATGATTGTGCGTATATCAGGGAATTGTATCAGGATTTTCATATCGAAGCAGTCACACGTATTAACAATCTGGCACAGCGTTATGACAACGGAAGCGAGTTTCCGGAGGTGCTGATTGCCAACTATGACATGGAGGAAAGAAGAAACAGCCTGCCAATGCAGATGAATCTGTTTGAAATGTTAAATAACCAGAAAACATCGGTGTGGTATGGCAGTAATAAAAAAGAGGAGGACGAAAATGGTTCAGTTAGTGGAGATGACAGGAATACTGAATGAGAAAGGCTGTATTGAGATTCCCATTGTGTTGTTAGCACAGACCGGTATCCGTACCGGGGATGAGGTGAATCTGGTATACATTGCTGCAGGGGAAGGGGATTACCGGAATGAATCCAGGGAATTTATTTTAAAGAAAGCAGGGGAAGATCCCATGGAGGAGCTTAAAAGTGGGGAGGCAGAACTGAAACTGCCGCCACAACTGCTTGCGGATGCACACATTCCCGTGGATGCAGATTTGGATATTGTGTGCAGGGACAGAATGATTGTGATCCTGCCTGCCGGGGAAGAGGAATCCGAGGAGGTTCCCAAGGAGCTTTTAGATATCTGTGCTGATCTCGGCATACCAAAGGAAAAGGTAAACATTGTGTTACGGATGACGGAGGAGGAAGAAAATGGCAAAGCCGGTATATAAGCTGTTGGATGAGAAAGGCAGGGTGCTGATACCGTTTGACATGCGCCAGAAAGCGGAGATGGAAAAGGGAGATATCGTAAAAGTCACCATAAACTCCGGAAAGATTGTGATATCCAAGGTGGACATTGTGGAAGCCGGAAAGCAGGATATTGAAATGGTAGAGGCTTATGTCCATGCAGCCGTAAAAACCATGAGCCACGAAAAACAGGTGGCACTGGCGGCAAAACTCCTAAAACTGGTACAGCAGGAAAGCGAAACCAATGGATAAGCGTAAATAAAGGAAAACGTAACCGTGAGAGTGCAAAGAGGGCAGTATGAAGAAAATATATTTTTCTAATGGGATCCTGAACTACTATGGAAATCCGGCAGGGTATCTGACCGATGGAAAGGTGGTGCTGGATTCCATTTTTAATAAAAAGGCGATCATTGACTATCTGTCTGAGAAAGAACTGGCAGTGGAAATACGGTCTGGGGTATATGACCGTCTGTCAGATGGTGGAGGGATGGATTTTGCAGGGGAAGAAACTAGGGGAAGGAGGATACGAATCTATCAATTAAAACAGGACAGTCCCATTCTGATGCGGTTTGTCAGTCTTGCAGAAAGAAAAAGAAGAGGCTTTGCTCAGCCGCAGAAGCAGGAATATGTTCTTGTTTATGAGGGAGAGGTGGAGGATTTCCAGCTGGAAAAGGTCTGGGAAAAATTTGGCAGGAAGGTTCCGGATGATTTTAGGGGACATGCCCTGTCCATTTCGGATGTGATGGAATTTTCAGATGGGGAGGCAAGCCTCTTTTTCTATGTAGAGCCGAAAGGCTTTGCAAACATTGAATTTCAGTAAGAGCCGAAAGGCGGAAAGGAAGAACATGGCAGAAAAAGTAAACAGTAATGGAAAACAGAAAGCACAGGGAGAGGTGCAGCCACAGCAGACAAAACAGTCACAGCCCCTTGATTTTGAGGTGCGCATTCAGTCTATCAAACCGAATGAAACTATCAAAGGTACCGTGAGCATTAACATCAACGGTGCATTTGCCATCAGAGGAGTGAAAATCGTTGAGGGAAGCAGTGGTCTGTTTGTATCCATGCCAAGCTACAAGGTGGGAAGTGAGTATAGGGATATCTGTTTTCCTATTACACCTGAATGCAGGAAACAGTTAAATGATGCGGTCATTGGTGCCTATGAGCAGGCACTTATGCAGAGCCAGAACAGTATGGCAAAGCATCATGAAATGAAACAGGCACCGGATGGTCAGGCAATGGATACCACTGGTATGTAAGGAAAAAAGACAATAAAAAGTGATGATATGGAGGAAAAATCAATGAGAAAAATAATGAATAAGGTAGCAGAAAGCATGAAGGCAACCGCAGGGAAAGCAGTACATCTGTTAAAGGATAAAAAAGGAGAGAACTACGTGGATTCCGCAGTGAAGATTTTGATTGCGGTAGTGATTGGAGCTCTTCTGTTGGCTGGCTTGTATGCCCTTTTCAATGATGTGGTAATGCCTACCCTGACTACCAAGATTCAGACAATGTTTAACTATGCGGGCTAAAATTAAAAATGATCGGAGGAAATTCATATGCCAAGAAATGCAGCAACACAGGTAACAGAAGAAAATAATCAGACCATGGAACAGCAAGTTCCTTTTGAGGTAACCATCAAAGAACATAATCCGGAAAGGGGTGTACTTGCCACTGCCGATGTAATGGTGGCAGGGGTTATGACCATCCGCAATGTAAAGATCAAGGAGGATGACTATGGCATTACAGTGACCATGCCTCGTACCAAGATGCCACACACAGACGAGTATAAGGATTCTGTATATTTTGCAGACAAGAACATGAAACAATTGTTTGACCAGACTGTGGAGAATGCCTACCAGCAGAGTATGCTTGCACCGGTACTCGATCAGGAAGAAATGGAAGAGGATATGGATCCGGAAGAAGAAGCTGGCTTGAGCATGGAAATGTAGGAGATGGAAGGAATAATAAGACCGGTCTTGTTTTTTTGGGTTCTGTCTTTGGCGGCAGTATCTGACTTAAGAACAAGGAACATTCCGGATTGGATGCCCCTTATGATTGCAGGTATAAGTTTGATTTCCCCGCAACCAGTGTATCTGACCGGTCTGCTTGCAGCTTTGCCCCTGTTGATAACAGGGGTAACTGCAGGTGGCATCGGTGGGGGAGATATCAAGCTGGCAGGTGCCTGTGGACTGGTGCTTGGATTTGAAAGAACCCTTGCCGGCCTTATCATGGCCCTGTGTCTTTTGTTACTGTACCATGGAATCGGCCAGTGCATAAGAAAAATCAGAAAAGAAAAGTGTGAAGCAGGAAAGGAACAGGCATACCCGTTGGTTCCTTTCTTACTGCTGGGGATGCTTTTGGGCATCCGGATATAAGATGATTGATAAGGAGGAAATCACAGAATGAAAGTGTTTAAGAACAGGACGATGCTTGGGATCTTCTGCATTGCAGTATCCCTAGTCATCTGCTTTGTTATTACCCCTCTTGTGAATGCAGGATTATCGAAGAAAACTACCATAGTCCGTTTTACCAGGCAGGTCCATGCAGGGGAAGAGATCACAAAGGATATGGTGGATGAGGTGGAAGTAGGTAACCATAACCTGCCCCCAAATGTGATAAGAAACATTGCAGAGGTGGAAGGAAAATATCTGAAGGCAGATGTGTATCCGGGGGATTATATCCTGACAGATAAGATCTCATCAGAACCTGCCGCAGAGAACAGATACCTTTACAGCTTAAATGGAGAAAAGCAGGCCATGTCCATTACCATCAATACCTTTGCGGAAGGGTTATCCGGCAAATTGAAGAGTGGAGATATTGTCTCTGTTATTGCACCGGATTATCTGGGCAGCGGAGAAACCATTATCCCGGCAGAACTTAAATATGTGGAAGTCATTGCAGTGACTGCCAAGTCCGGCAATGATGCCAACACCGGGGAAAAGCTGACAGAGGAGAAAGAAAAGGAGCTGCCCTCTACGGTGACCATGCTGGTAAAACCGGAGCAGAGTAAACTCCTGGCCAGACTGGAAGCGGAGGGAGAGATCCATTTGTCTTTGGTGTTTCGGGGAGAGGCAGAGAAAGCTTCGGAATTTATCAAAGCACAGGACCAGGTGTTGGAGGAATTGAAAGCCATGGAAGAGGCATCCATAGAAGAAAATGCAGAAACTGAGACAGATGGGGAGGAATAGCAGGTGAATTTTAAACAGAACTCTCTGTTTACGAGAAAGAACGGATTCCAGGAGGAGGCAACGGAGGAACAGGGTGGTGTGCTTGCCGTATGGGGAAGTCCCTCTTCCGGCAAGACAACGGTTTCTGTCAAGCTGGCAGAGCATCTGGCCAGAAAGAAGAAAAATGTACTATTGATCTTTGCAGACATGACCACGCCGCCCCTGCCATGTATCTGTGCATCCGGAGATCTGGAAGGAGAAAGATCCCTGGGGAGCATTCTTGCAGCAACCCATGTGACAGAAAATCTGATCCGGAAGAACTGTATGTTTTATAAAAAGAATGATTACCTGGGCTTGATCGGGATGTTAAAAGGGGAGAATGTGTTCACCTATCCATCCTATGACCAGACACAGGCAGTGGAGCTGATCGAACAGGCAAGACAGGTGGCACCTTTTGTGATCATTGACTGCACCAGCACCATTGCATCGGATGTGCTTTCAGCGGTAGCTCTGATGGAGGCAGATACGGTACTGCGACTGGTAAACTGTGATTTAAAGTCCATCAGCTACCTGTCTTCACAGTTGCCCCTGCTTCGTGACCATAAATGGGATGCAGATAAACAGCTCAAGGTGGCATCCAATGTAAAACCCCAGGAGGCAGACTGCCACATGGAACAGGTGCTTGGTTCGGTTTCCTTTCAGATCCCCCACAGCAGGGAAGTGGAAACCCAGTATCTGGAAGGAAATATGTTAGAGGAGCTGGGACTGAAAGAAAGCAGGGCGTTCCGCAAAGAGATCGAAAAGATCTGTAAGGAGGTGTTCGGCACATGATGGGAAACAACCAGAGTTTATTTTTTGCACCGGAGGATAAGACAAGAGTATTTTCCGATGTGCTAAAGGAAGTGCAGGAGTATATCTCCGGCAAATATTCCACACTGATGGTGGAGGGTGGAAATGAAGAGGTAAAACAGCAGGTCAAGCGATACATATCCAAGTACATCGCAGACTACCGTATTACCGTAAAAGGAAAGACAAGGGAAGAACTGGTAAATGACCTTTATACGGAAATGGCGGAGTTTTCCTTTCTGACAAAATATATTTTCGGTACCGGCATTGAAGAGATTGATATCAACTCCTGGAAGGATATCGAAGTGCAGTACAGCGATGGGAGATGCGAAAAGCTGGAGGAACATTTTGAGTCCCCGGACCATGCCATCAACGTGATCCGCCGCATGCTTCATGTGTCCGGCATGGTGCTTGATAATGCATCCCCGGCAGTATTAGGGCATCTTAGCAAAAATATCCGTATTGCGGTGTTAAAGACACCTCTTGTGGATGAGGATGTGGGGATCGCAGCTTCCATCCGAATCGTTAATCCACAGAGCATGAAGAAAAGTGATTTTGTGGATGGAGGAACCGCTACAGAGGAAATGCTGGATTTTCTGGCAGAATGTCTGCGGTATGGGATCAGTATCTGTGTGGCCGGTGCCACCAGCTCCGGTAAGACCACACTGGCAGGGTGGCTTTTAACTACCATTCCCGATAACAAGCGTATTTTTACCATTGAAAACGGAAGCAGGGAGCTGGCACTGGTCCGGGAAAAGGATGGAAAGGTAACAAACAGTGTGATCCATACCCTGACCAGATTTAGTGAAAACGAGAAGCAGAACATCGATCAGGATATGCTTCTGGATATGGCACTGCGTTTTAATCCGGAGATCATCTGTGTGGGAGAGATGAGAAGCTCGGAAGCCTATACCGCACAGGAGTCAGCAAGAACCGGGCATACGGTGTTAACGACCATTCACAGTAACAGCTGTGAATCCACGTACAGCCGAATGAGAACCCTGTGCAAGAGAAAGTACGACATGGACGATGGGGTATTAATGGATCTGGTGACGGAAGCCTTTCCCATCGTAGTGTTTGCCAAGCAACTGGAGAACAAAAAAAGAAGACTGATGGAGATCATGGAGTGTGAGATCACACCCGATGGAAAGAGGCATTTTAATTCGCTGTTCCGTTATGAGATCACGGAGAACCGCATGGAAGGGGACCGTTTTATCATTAACGGGATCCACAAAAAGGTGTGCAACATTTCAGAGAGCTTACAGAAGAGGCTTTTGGAAAACGGGATGCCGTTGGATGTTTTGGAGAAGTTTCAGAAGGGAGGTGCGTAAGTATGCTGACAATACAGGTCACAGCCTGCATAGGGCTGATCACAGGATGGTTTCTGCTGTTTGGGATTTCTCTTACGGATTTTAGTGGCGGGATCTTTCAAAAGCTCCTTTCCGGGCCAAGGGGGCTTAGGGAAGAGATTCTGGAACAAACCCAGAGAAAGAAAAAGTCATATTTACGAAGAGAAGTGGAAGAGATACAGAGTATCTTAAAGGCTACGGACAGGGAAAATACATTCCCGCTTTTATGTACTCTCTCCCTGCTTTTCTTTGCAGCCGGAGCAGCCGGGGCAGCCATGATAGGAAATGTGTTTCTGATACCCGTTGCTGCAGCGGGATTATTATTTGTGCCTTTCTGGTACATCCGGCTGACGGCATCCCATTTTAAAAAGGATGTGTCTGCAGAACTGGAAACGGCATTATCTATCATTACCACCGCCTATTTAAGAACGGAGGATATCCTGACCTCCGTGGAAGAAAATCTGGAATACTTAAATTCGCCGATAAAGGGTATCTTCCAGGACTTTGTGTCCAGAATACGTCTGATTGATCCGGATTTGGAGGCTGCTTTGGAGGAACTTCGCACGAGGATTGCAGATGATGTGTTTCATGAATGGGTGGATGCCCTGAAAGCATGCCTCTATGACAGGTCTTTAAAGACAACGCTGACCCCCATTGTGGCGAAGCTGTCGGATATGCGTATTGTGAATGCAGAACTGGAATATATGGTCATGGAGCCGAGGAAGGAATTTATTACCATGGCAATGCTGGTAGTGGGGAACATTCCCTTGTTATATTTCTTAAACCGGGACTGGTACCATACCCTGATGCACACGGTAGCAGGGCAGCTTATGTTAAGCATTGCAGGAATTGTGATCTTTGTATCCACAGCCCATGTAATTAAATTAACAAAACCCATAGAGTACAGATCGTAAAGGAGGAAGACAATGAAACTGATAGTATTTTGTGTGTTTCTTTTTCTTGCATCCGGTCTCTTCCTGCTGCTTTCCGGTCTTTTACATCTGCCTACTTTAAAGACCAACAGAGTGATGATGGACCGGGGAAAGGATGGAAAACCGTTATCCAGAACTTTGGATGCTTTTTACATGGATACAGCCGTGAAGATGGCAGGGTACATCCGTATCAATGCCCATAAAAAAAGCAGAATGGAAAATGTGCTTCGGGCATCGGGGCTGGAGATGACACCGGAAGTCTATACTGCGTATGCCTATGTAAAAGCCGGAAGTGTTTTTTTACTGCTCATACCGGCTCTCTATCTGTTTCCGCTGGCAGCTTTATTTGTGATTCTTTTGGGGATCATGGTGTACTTTAAGGAAATCCGAAAAGCGGATGAGATGTTAAAGGAAAAAAGGGAGAAGATTGAAGGGGAATTATACCGTTTTGTATCCACCATCACACAGGAGCTGAAAAACAGCAGGGATGTGCTTTCCATGTTGGAGCATTACAAGGAGAATGCCGGGGCAGATTTTAGAAGGGAGCTGGATATTGTGTGTGCGGATATGCGTTCCAGCAGCTACGAAGCAGCATTAACCCGTTTTGAGGCAAGACTGAATTCCCCTCAGTTATCAGATGTGGTCAGGGGACTTATTGGTGTGTTAAGGGGCGATGACGGATCCATCTATTTTCAGATGTTAAGCCATGACTTTAAGCAGGCGGAGCTTCAGAGGTTGAAAGCAAAAGCAGCCAAAATACCTCCCAAGATCCGAGTATATTCCTTTGCCATGCTGATGTGTTTTCTAGCAACTTACTTTGTCATCATCATTTATGAGATTATCAAGTCCATGGAAACATTGTTTTAAAAGTCAATGACAGAGAGAAAGGAAACAGAATGAAGAGTATAAGAAAGATCCTGCGTGATAAGAGGGGAGAGGGCTATATGGATGTGGCAGTCATGGTGTTATGTGTCATGATGGTCATTGCTCTTGGGGTAAGGCTGTTTCCCATTTTTATCACTAAAATGCAGGTGGATAATTTCGCAGATGAGCTGGTAAGGGAGGCGGAGATCAGCGGAAGGGTAGGAAGTGAAACGGCTGGCAGACAGAGGGTTTTGGAAGAAAAGACAGGGATCCATCCGTCTGTGCATTGGTCGAAAACCGGGAAACTGCAGTTAAATGAAGAGGTAACCGTAACGGTTACGGTTCAGGAAAATCTGGGGCTGTTTGGAAATTTTGGCTCCTTTCCCATCACTATCCGGGCAAGAGCTTCCGGAAAGAGTGAGGTGTACTGGAAATGAAGAAGTTTGTGAAAAAGACCATGGCTTTGCTAAGAAACAGAAAAGGCAATATGATGCCCATGATAGTGGCAGTCACTCTTGGCATGCTTTTCATCATTCTCGGAATTTCGGAGTACATGCGTCTGATGATCACTGCTGCAGGGGTAAAGGATGCCATGGAGTCTGCTATTATATCCACAGTGAATGATAATTATAATGAGGTTTACCACAGTGTAAGGGAAGGATATGCCGCTGGCTATGAACCATATGGGGAATCTTTTGTGTCTTCCGTGGATTACGGGGATATTTACAGCAGGCTGTGTTTTTTACTGGGACTGGAGGAAGAAGGAGAGGGCTATGTGCGGATGGGAAATGGCGGAGAGACAGAGTACCGCTTAAGCGGACTTTCCGTATCCATACCAAACACAGCCCTTGGCGGAGGCGGCGGTGCCTATTATGCAGATGCCTCCATTCAGCTGGAGGTGCCGGTACGGTTTGCGGGAACCCTGATCACGGATATGTCAATAATCATAAAAAACAGGGCAGTGTACCGGGAGAGATTTTAGTAGGTTGTCACAGACTTTGGGGAAAGAAAGATATATCAATAGACTTCCCAAAAGTTCTGTGGTAGGTTGTGGTTGAAAGATAGAAAATCACAGGAGGTAGCACAATGAAGAATAAGATGGTAAAAGCACTTTTGATTGCAGGATGCATGACAGTATGCATAACAGCCCTTATGGGGATCCATAAAGTCTGGTATAGAGAGCCACAGCAAAAGCTGCCTGCAGAAAGCCGGATAGAGGCAGAGCCGGAACTGTTCGTAAAGGTGGAACCGGAGCAGGAAGCAGAAGAGGACATGGAGATGTTTCCCCCTGCGGATATCCCAGACCAGAAAGAGAAGGTGCAGGTGGTAGGTACAAAACCGGAGGAACTGTTCCAGCCGGAGGAAGAAGAACAGCTGGTAATCCAGACTGAGCCGGTAACGGATGTGGAAAGTGGGGTACAGGAGTTACAGCCAGAACCCAAAAAGACAGAGGAAGAAAAACCAGAGGAACCACCGGCACTGAAGGAGAATGCAGATATCACCAAACCAGGTACACCACCTACATATGAGAAACCTAAAGAACCGGCTCCCGTAAAAGCGACTCCATCCCATGGAGCCACAAAGGACGGTATGATCTACATTGATGGGTTCGGATGGATTCCCAATAAAGGTGGCGGAGGCAGTGGAAGCACTGCAGAGGATATGTACGAAAATGGAAATAAGGTAGGTGCCATGGGGTAAGAAATGCAGAAGGAGAAAGACAAAATGCTGATAAAAAAGATCGTGGATGGAGATCATGCAGACTGCCGTTATGCAATAGAAGCGGATGAACAAGCCAAGGAGCTGGAAGAAGCCTACTATGCCATGATATCCAAGTGTCCGGAAGAGACTCAATTTGATATGGAAAGGGTTATAAATTCATATGCGGAGAGAGTGATCCAAATTGCATATTTACAGGGAATCAAGGATTTTGCAAACCTCTGCATTACCTTAAAGGAGGATGTTCTCGATATCCTAAAAAAGTGTGAGTGATATTAAATTACACGAATATGATTAGAAAGCACAGTGAAAGGCTGTGCTTTTTTCATGGGCAGACTGCTGTTAACAGGCAGTCTGTTTCTTTGGAAGGGAGGCAACATGAAACAAATCAAACTGTTTGTTATTACCGTTCTGTTGATCTTGTCTACCTGCGCTCCTCTGGTAGTGTATGCTGCTGGTGAAGGCAACATTGATACCGGGGGAGGAGAGTTGGGAGAAGGGACGGATACAAACATATGGAATACTGGAGATGAAGGGGTTCGGGTTACGGTGGTAAATGCATTGGATGGCAGTGCAGTCACTACCCCCATAGATCTGACGAATAAAAGTCCTGACAATATTCTGGTTCATTTCGGAAAGGTGAGCAAGAGTCAGTACAGGGATGGAACAAGCCTGATGCCAGAAACCGGAACCTATACTTACATCAATCCGGCACAGGAAGTGCCGAAGATCATTACCACATCCACCGGCAGTGCAAGTCTGGAAGCCATCAAAAGCTATTTTACGGATGAGCAGGTCATACGGAGCATTGCAGGGCATGTGGGGATGGATTATGAAACCCTGACAGGAGGAGCATATAAGCTTTTACTGGAGCCAATCGCTTATGTGACGTATGAGGGAACCAGAGTGGCATTTACTGCAACGGAAGCAGCCTTATACAATCAGGCAACAGGCGGGATGCTTCGGAAGAAGTTAACATCTCTGACGCATAAAAACCTACCCCTGTCCCTGTTCTTGGAAATTCCTGATCTGGGGTATCCGGCATGGGGAGGAGCCAGGGATCAGAAGGTGCCGGACCATGAGATCATAGCATCTTTGGGAATTGGTATCGTCAGGTTTAATGAAACTGTTATTCCGGAAGTGATAGAAGCAGACTACGAATACCGGGTGGATACGGATGTGGTCACAGCCGTAACGGTCAGCGGAGGGGAAAGTAATCCGGACAATCCTGTAAATGTGACCTTTCATATCCTTGGAAGAACCTATACAGTAAACAATGTGTATTACCCGGAAGACGGACAGCAGCTTGTGTGGATAAAATGGCACACACCTTCTACAGAACAGCACATCACCATTCAGGTAAGTGCCAGTGGAGGAGGCAGGGTGGATCAGGGAAGCATTACCGCCAATATCGTAGATTTGAATGAAAATCCTCCACCCAACCCGGTAGCAGATGACAGGAATGATGCTTATAATGCAGAAAATGCAGTAATTCCTGCAAATCCGGAGAAAACCTATGCCTCATGGAGTGTGTGGCGGCCATGGTGGAGAGAAAACTGGGTATGGGATAGTGACTGGAACTGGTATCCAACCCAGCATGGAGAAGAATGTGTTCCGAACTGCACCATTCTCCATGGTTACTGGCAGGATGATGGGGAGTATGTGGATGAAGGCTGGTGGGAGTTTTCTCTGGACCGGTATGAAGCATCCCTATGGGCAGAAATGGAACTAAGCACCGATGAAAAATCTCCAACTGCTACTGAGACTACCATTAAAAGTGGATATGGAGTAAATATTCAGGTAAATGCAGAAGGCTCCACAAGCCAGTCCTCGGCAACCACGTCGCCACAGACAGCAGTCAGTTATTTCCCGGAGTTTTATTATCAGACCTACTGGAGATTGCTGGAAAGGACAAGAGGGGGATACCATGCCGGGTTTGCGTTTAAAAATAATCACTATTCCACCTATAACCGCAGGACACATTTTACTCCCATATGGATGCCGGATGGTACTTATACGGTGTATACCTATCTGCTGGACTGCTGGACACCGGATGGAATGCTAAGTATGAATTTGACAGACAGTGTGGAGATATCAGGGGATTTATGGGAGGACTGGCATATCGCACCACTAAGAGCAGGAGGGTGATATGGCATATGAAAGAATTGACAGACCAAAAGGTCTGCTTTATCACTATACAAAGAAGGGTAATGTGGAGTCCATCTTAAAGGATGGCAGAATTCGGAGATTTCAGGACAGGGAGTGCTGGTTCTGTACCTCTTTGGATGATACGTTCCGGCTGATGGAGCTGACGGTGATGCAGGAAGGAAAGGTATACTACGATGTGTATGGTTTTCCAAGGCATTATCCAAAGTTTGTGCCGGAGGATTATGTGGTGCTGGAACTGGCACCAAGATTTCAGAATGGTGACTGGGTCATTTGGAATCAGGAATTTCCCAAGGAAACACCCAAAGAGGTATTAAAGCTGGGGGAAGAATTCAGCCATTTGAAAAAGGGATTTCGTGGGGATCTTCGGTTTTATGATAATCCCCAGGTGTATGAGGTGTCAGAATTTATAACAGACCAGAGAAAAGAAATTCAGATGGTAATGTAACCTAGAAAAAAGTGAAATGGAAAGGAAGAGGAAATGGGAAAAAAGAAATGGATTGTAACGGTAATGTTAATATTTGTATTGACTGCTACGTGTGGGATGAGCGTATGTGCAGCCGGTACCGGGGATGTAGCGGGTGCCATTCAGGGAACATGGGAAGAAGCATCCGGGCAGATCAAGACAGTGGTAAACAAGGTGGTGTTTCCTGCCATTGATCTGATCCTTGCGGTATTTTTCTTCGCCAAACTGGGGACCGCATATTTTGATTATCGTAAACATGGCCAGTTTGAATGGGCAGCGCCGGCCATACTGTTCGCCTGTCTGGTCTTTACTCTGACCGCACCGTCTTATATCTGGACTATCCTTGGAATGTAAGAGTGAGGGGGCAATATGAATTTTTTTGAACAGGAATTAAAAAAGATAATGGCCGGAAGTGCCATACTGAAGGAACAAAAATATGTGGGGCGCAGCTGTTATGGAGCCATCGGAGAGGATCTGCGTGCAAGAATTGAATTTGTAACCCTCGGTACATGTGATCATTATGCAGGTCTTAAGACAACCATTTTTAACAGAAAAGAGGGAGTGGTTGACAGTGTGGTTCTGCGATTTACAGATATTTGGGGCAAACCCAAGGTAAATAATCCAAATTTCAGGGATGGAGTAAATCCTCATATCTGGACAAATAGTGGAAAAAGCGAATGGTATGTGTTTCAACCGGTATCAAAAGATTATCAGAAGCTTGCAGGCTCTGTGGAGAACTATTTGTCTGTTTTTCAGGATATGGATATGACACTGGCAAGGCAGGAAAATGCCATGCAGATGAGAACATGATGAAAGCGTAGGAGGTATTAATGGAAGAAAGGAATCCATTGATTGAATTAGATAAGCAAATAAGAGAGTTGACGAATGATTTAAGTTATCTGACTCCAGGACCAGGTGGAATTGGCATGGTTATACCGCAACAGTCTCATGTATACGGGTTCTTGATATATTATGAGCCACAACCGGTTTTAAATGATGTTGTTTTCCCAGAAGAGATTCCGGAATATGTAATCACTGTTGGTGTACGTTCTACAGAAACGCAAAAAGAGATAAGTATTGACAAACTGCAGGAACAGACATCATCTGCCTGTAATGAAACCGTGGCTATGGAAAACGTGGCTATGGCAAGGATGTTAGTAAAACTAAAGGATATCAGGATGACAGTGGCAAGGGAAAGCTGTTTGGAAGCCTTTGGGATATTTGCGGATCGCATCATGAAAGAGATGGAAGCGGAAAGTATGGAACTGACAGGGCAGTCCATGTAACAGGAGGTATGAAATGTTTATATTTGATTTTGTGGCCGAGACGATCATGGACCAGATCATTGATTGGATGTATGGGAAAATCGTAAGTTTTTTAAACGACTTCTTTGTGATGATGAATAACATGGGTGTGGAACTGTTCGAACTGCCATGGGTAAGCTCGGTTACTACATTTTTCAGTTACTTTGGATGGGCATTGTTCGGTGTAGGACTTGTGGTAGGAGCTTTTGAATGTGCCATTGAATATCAGGGAGGTCGGGGAAGCATTAAGGATACAGCCATAAATTACATAAAAGGGTTTATGGCAGTGAGTCTGTTTACGGTGGTGCCGGTTAACTTGTATTCATTGTGTGTATCCTTGCAGGGAACCTTTGGAGCAGAGCTTACCGGGATCAGTCATGCAGACAGTATTGGGCAGACCGCACAGCAGACATTAATGACGGTGACTATTTCAGGAGCAGCAAATCCCTTACTGATGCTCTTTTGTGTTGTTATGATGGGATACGCAGTCATAAAGGTGTTCTTTGCTAACTTGAAGAGAGGCGGTATCTTACTGATCCAGATCGCAGTGGGGAGTCTTTATATGTTTTCTGTTCCTAGAGGATATATTGATGGATTTATCCAGTGGTGTAAACAGGTGATCGGCATCTGCCTGACTGCCTTTTTGCAGTCCACAATTCTGACTGCAGGGCTGATGTTGTTCCCAGAGCATACATTGTTAGGCTTGGGACTTATGTTATCCAGCACAGAGGTTCCCCGTATAGCAGGACAGTTTGGACTGGATACCAGTACAAAGACCAACCTGATGAGTAGTGTGTATGCAGCCCAGAGTGCCATCAACATGACCAAGACTGTTGTGAAAGCAGTGGTATAAGGTGGTGCGATGACAGAAATGAAATTAGGAAGCCTGTTTGATGGCATTGGCGGATTTCCACTGGCAGCCACCATGAACAACATCCGTCCGGTGTGGGCCAGTGAGATAGAGCCTTTTCCCATAGCTGTGACCAGATATCGCTTTCCGGATATGAAGCATATGGGGGATATTACAAAGCTCTATGGGGGAAATCTTCCGGTGGTGGATGTAGTTGCCGGGGGCTCGCCCTGTCAGGATTTATCCGTGGCGGGAAAGAGAGAGGGGCTGTCCGGGGAACGCTCCGGCTTATTCATGGAACAGGTACGGATTGTAAAGGAAATGAGAAAACAGGACGAAAGGAGGATGAGAAACCATAGAAGACGGACAGATGAGTTTATTCGACCTCGGTATATGGTCTGGGAAAATGTGCCGGGAGCCTTCTCCAGCGGAGAACCCCACGGAGCTGATTTCCACAAAGTCCTCGAAGAAATCTGCTGCATCAAGGAGACAGGCGTATCTTTACCTGGACCGCCGGGAGGGGCATGGACTCCTGCCGGGATTATTCTGGGAGAGGGATTCTCTGTTGCTTGGAGAGTATTGGACGCTCAATTTTGGGGTGTCCCCCAAAGAAGAAATCGAATCTTCCTTGTCGCAGATTTTGGAGGATACAGTGCCGGTGAAATACTATTTGAGTCCGACAGCGTGTGGAGGCATTATCAGAAGAAGCGAGAAGCGGGGAAAGGTGTTGCCTGCTATTTTAAAACAGGCACTGATGATGCAGGCAGGACAGATCAGGCCGGTCCCAGAAAAGACTATGTGATCTGCCTGCTGGATCAGGGCGGGGAACGAATGGATGTGTATGATAACAAGTGCGGAACGCTGCTGGCACATGGACATTCCAATCCACCCATTATCATGGCTACCAGTCAGGGGAATGCGGAAATCGGGATCGGATACTGTCCTACCATTACTGCGGCGGCAGGCATGGCAGGTAATAATAAACCGATTCTGTTTGACACCCATGGACCGGATACCCGTTATACCGGTCCGGTGGAGGTAGCCCAGACCATTACATCTGCTCTTGGGACCGGGGGAAATAATACCCCTCTTGCGTTAAATCAAGAACCATTCTGTATTGCCGGAAACATCATAAACCGGAAGGAAAAGAATGGTGGAAACGGATGCGGGTATCAGCAAGGAGTCAGTTATACCCTAACTACAGAAGACCGGCATTGTGTGTATAATCCGGAAAACGGGTTGGAGCCATACCAGAAAGTCGTGGGATCATTGTGTGCTGGGGATGAAAAAATGGTTGGCAACCAGTATGTGGATCAAAATAAATGTATTGTGGATGCATCCAAGCTTGTAAGGCGGCTGACACCCTTGGAATGCGAAAGGCTGATGGGATTTCCGGATTACTGGACAGATATACCGGGAGCCAGTGACAGTGCCAGATACCGGGCATTGGGAAATAGTGTGGCGGTGCCATGTGTGGATTTTATTCTATGCGGCATCGCCTTTTATTTATCTAAAATGAAGGAGGAAGAGCATGTATATCTATCCAGATAACTTAAAAGCAAAGGCAGTCATGTGGCTGTGGGAACTAAAAGACCTTGCCATTATCGGCATCATTGTTTTGTTCTCTGTGTTTGCGTTTGCACGTGCAGGGCTTTGGTTTCCGCTGGTCGTTGCCGGAGCTTATGCATTTTTGACCATACAGGTGGAGGACACCAGCATCATGGATTTTATCCGTTATGCCTGTGCCTATTTTTTTACAGACCAGCAGCACTATGAATGGAGGTATTCGTCTGATGAGTAAGAAAAATATGGAATCCACAAAGGAGCTGATGGGAATCAGGGAAGTGACGGATTACAGTGTAAAAACCTACAAAAACGATGAGCTGGTTTATTTTTTGATCCAGCCAAGCAATATTTCTGTACTTTCGCAGGAGAGTCTGTCGGCCAGAATCTATGGACTGATGACAGTGCTTAAGGGAATCACGGAGATTGAAATGATGTGCTTAAACTCCAGAGAAAACTTTGAGGATAACAAGCAGTATCTGAAGAAACGCATGGAGGAGGAAAACAATCCTGTAGTACGAAAGTTGTTAGAAAAGGATGTAAATTACCTGGACCGCATGCAGGTGCAGATGGCTACCGCAAGAGAGTTTTTGTTAATCATCCGTTTGCGGAACCAGAAGGAACATGAAATATTTCCTTACTTGAACCGGATCGAAAAGATGTTAACAGAGCAGGGATTTAAATCGAAGCGTGCGGAGGAAGGGGATATCAAGAGAATCCTTGGTGTGTATTTTGAACAGAATGTGACAACGGAAAAGTTTGAGGAATTTGACGGAGAAAGGTGGATTATTTTAAATGAGTGAAAACAGAAAGAAAAACAGGACAGCGGAGTCATCAGGAGAAGTAAAACTGAAAGGGTTTCTGGATATGATTGCACCATCCGTAATCCATTTTTATACGGATCATTATATCTGTGGAAATACATACCGCTGTGTTTGGGCGCTCCGGGAGTATCCTACAGCAACGGATGAGCAGGCAATTTTAAGACATCTTGGGGAGAAGGACGGTGTTACTTTGAGGATTTATACCAGACAGGTAACACCAGCTGAAGAGAAAAAGATTATCAGCAATGCAGCCAACAAGAACCGTATGAAGCAGGGAAACACAGAAAATCTGCAGGAAACGGTTACAGCCGCAAGCAACTTGCAGGACGTTGCAACCATTATCGCCACCATGCACAGGAACCGGGAGCCGCTACTTCACACTGCTGTGTTTATTGAACTGTCTGCCCAGGATATGGAGAAGTTAAAGCTGTTACAGACGGAGGTTATGACGGAGTTGATCCGATCCAAGCTGAATGTAGACCGTCTGTTACTTCGCCAGAAGCAGGGCTTTGTGTGTGTCCATCCGGCTGGAAGAAATGTGTTTCATGAGCAGTTTGAACGGGCGCTCCCTGCATCCAGCGTGGCGAATCTGTTCCCCTTTAACTATTCCGGCAAGACGGACAAGAATGGATTTTATATTGGCAGGGATAAGTTTGGAAGCAACGTGATCGTGGATTTCAATCAGAGAACTGATGACAGGACCAATGCCAATATCCTGATCCTTGGAAATTCAGGGCAGGGAAAATCATATCTGTTAAAGCTGATACTGACCATTTTCAGGGAATCCGGCATGAAAGTGATCTGTCTGGATCCAGAAAATGAATACATGGAACTGACACAAAATATGGGAGGATGCTTTGTGGACCTTATGAGTGGTCAGGTTATGATCAATGTGCTGGAACCGAAAACATGGGATGAAAGCGGCAGTCCGGAGGATATGGAGGCACCGGCAGCTTTCAGATGTTCTTCCAAGCTCAGCCAGCATATTTCTTTTTTAAAGGATTTCTTCCGGGCATACAAGAATTTCACAGACAGCCAGCTTGATACCATTGAGATCCTGTTGGGAAAGTTGTACCAGAAGTGGAACATTACAGATGATACAGACTTTGAAAGTATGAAACCGGCTGATTATCCAATTCTTTCAGACCTTTATGATCTGATGGAAGAGGAATATAAAGGCTATGATGCCGGTAAGAAGCAACTGTATACTGCAGAACTGCTGCAGGAAATCTGTTTGGGACTTCACTCCATGTGCAAAGGGGCGGAGTCCAAATTTTTTAACGGACATACCAATATCACAGACAGCAGTTTCCTTACTTTCGGTGTGAAAGGATTGCTTCAGGCGAACCGGAGTGTGAAGGATGCCATGCTGTTTAATGTTCTTTCTTACATGTCCAATGAGCTGCTGACAAATGGAAAGACGGTGGCAAGTATGGATGAATTTTATCTGTTTTTAAGCAATCTGACTGCAGTGGAGTACATCCGAAACTTTATGAAACGTGTTCGTAAGAAAGACAGTGCGGTGATCCTTGCCAGCCAGAATCTAGAGGACTTTAATATTGACGGAATCAGGGAGTATACAAAACCACTGTTTTCCATTCCTACCCATGCCTTTCTGTTTAATGCAGGAAGCATGGATGCAGGTTTTTATATGGATACTTTGCAGTTGGAGAAGAGTGAGTATGATGTGATCCGTTATCCCCAGAGAGGTGTGTGTCTGTATAAGTGCGGCAATGAAAGATATAACCTGATGGTACATGCGCCGGAGTATAAAGAGAAGCTGTTTGGTTATGGCGGAGGCCGATAACTATGGATATGAGGGATCAGAAATTCGGTATTGAAATCGAATTGACCGGTATCACAAGATGTAAGGCCGCATCGATTATTGCAAAATATCTTGGAAGCACTTCGGAACATTACGGTGGGAGTTATGATGAGTATCGTGTTCATGATAATCGTGGAAGAAAATGGAAACTCGTGAGTGATGCCAGCATTGTGCCAATGAAAAAGGATGGAACCAGAGGCGGACAAGAATACAAGGTAGAATTCGTCTCTCCCATCTGTGAGTATGCAGATATTCCGGTAATACAGGAGATTGTAAGGCAGTTGCGTCATGCAGGAGCCATTGCCGGGGAAACGTGTGGTATTCATGTGCATGTGAATGCAGCACCGCATAATGCCAGGACACTGAGGAATATCACCAACATTATGTACAGTAAGGAAGATTTAATCTACAAAGCCTTGAAAGTTGATGTGGCAAGAGAACATAGATATTGCCAAAAGGTAGAAGAGGATTTTTTGCAGAATCTGAATCGTAAAAAACCTAAAACCTTGGAGGAAGTCAGTAATATCTGGTACAAGGGACGTGACGGAAGCCATGTGCATTATCATGACAGCAGATACCACTGCCTGAACCTGCACAGTGTGTTCCAGAAAGGAACCATAGAGTTCCGTCTGTTTAATTCCACAACTCATGCCGGAAAAGTAAAGACTTACATACAATTTTGTCTTGCAATATCAGGTCAGGCATTGAATCAGACATGTGCTGCTACCAGAAAGACTACTAGTACCAATGAAAAGTATACCTTCCGTACATGGTTGCTTCGACTTGGTATGATTGGAGATGAGTTTAAAACAGCGAGAATGTTTTTGTTGGAGAATCTGGAGGGTGGTATTGCATGGAAGGAGCCGGAACAGGCAGAAAGACAAAAGGAGAGGCTCAGAGCTAAAAAGGAAAAAGAAGAGGCATTACGGTTGGAGCAGTCAGAAACCGTAAGTCCCGGAGAACAACCGGCAGAAGAACAGGAATATGAGGAGCAAGGTATGAATTTATCTATGTAGAAAGCAGGAGGAAGAGAGATTGAAAAAAAGAAAAAAGTATATTGCATATGGTTCGAACCTGAATTTAGAACAGATGGCTGAAAGATGTCCCACTGCTAAAGTAGTTGGCAAAGGGGAACTTCAGGATCACGAGCTGCTGTTTCGAGGAAGAAGGCATTGTGCTTTTGCTACGGTAGAACCGAAAAAAGGAGCAAGCGTACCAGTTCTGATTTGGGAAATTGGACCAGAGGACGAGAGACGTCTGGATATGTACGAAGGATATCCTTCCCATTATGGCAAGTCAGAACTGGTAGTAGAAACAAGTAATGGCAAAGAATCCATTATGGCATACGTCATGAGAGGAGGACGAAATATCGGAGAACCATCCTCCTATTATCTGGAAACAATCAAAACCGGATATCGGGAGGCCGGTTTCGATGTAGAGTATTTGCTTGAGCGTGTGTCTTATTGCAGTGAGATCATGAAGAAAGAGCACGGGCATGAAAGCATGGAGGAACCGGCATGGAACCAACAACTGCTGCAATGATAGTCAAAGCAGCTATTGCAGCCGGTACCAATAAAAGGGTCTGGACAGGGATTGGCTCTGTGCTTGCAGGGATATGTATTCCTTTTATCCTTGCCATACTGTGTATCTTAAACCTTGCATCGGCAGCGTCCGATTATAACAGGGAAGCGGTCCGGCTTACCTTTCATGGTGGCAACATCCCTATAACCATGTCTGCTGATTATAAGGATTATATCAGGAGAATGCAGCAAAGCTTTGCACAGATTGATGTGGTCATGGATGAGATAGATAGCGTGGCAGAGGGGGATGTTCAGGACAGATATCTGGTCAAAGCGGTGTTCTACTCTCTGTATTTCGGCGGGGACCGGGGAACGCTGGAAACGTCTGACTATCATCGGTTTTCGGAGTCCTTTGTGAATTTTGAAGAACGTACCCGGATGGTTACGCAAGAGGATGGGACCCAGAGCGAGGAAGTATATCAGGTATCCATAGCCATTAAAGACAGGGTAGAACTGTTTGAAAAGATAAAGACCCACTATGGTGTGGAGGCAACTTACGAACAGCAGTCCAATGCGGTGAATGTGTGGCATCTGGCAAGATATGATACCACAGCTCCTCAGGAGGGAGATGAGTTTGCTGGCTGGATGAACTGGAATGGTGCTGTTCATATAACCTGTTATGATCTTCCGGTCGGTGAAGTGGGTGATAAGGTAGTGGAGCTTGCCCTGTCCCGGCTGGGACATCCTTACTCCCAAACTCACAGGGGGAAGAATACATATGTAGACTGCAGTTATCTGACGCTGTGGTGTTACAGGCAGGTGGGGATAATGCTGCCGGGAACTGCCGCAGAGCAGGCAAGGCATCTTGTAGAAAATAATCTGACCATTGCAAAAGTAGATTTACAGCCGGGAGATTTGGTGTTCTGGAGTTACCGGCCCAACGGGCGGTTTATGAACATTACCCATGTGGGTGTCTATGCAGGAGAGGGAAAGGTGGTGGATGCCTCCTCTTCCCAGGGAAAAGTAGTATACAGAAATATGTTTGACGAAGACAAACAGGTGCTTTATGGCAGACCACAGTAAGGTTTTTGATGCCAGAGGCATCTGTTTTGTGCTTGGAAGGGAGGAAATGTGAGAGCAGTATTTTTAAGAAAGGAACCGGAGATTACAGCGAGTGAGTTCTGTGTGGAAAAAGTCATTACACTGACTGCAGAAGAGTATGCAGCTTTTACGCAGAATCTTATGCATGACTATGATTTTATCAGGGAGCATGTGAATCTGATGTGTGAAAAAGATGGTGTGTGGCACTGCTTGTTGGTAACCAGCGAGGATATGGAGGAAGGCATTTTAGTGGAGAGTGAAGGCTCTTCTTATGCAAGATATTCTGCTTTTGTACCGTCCGTGAAGGGGCTGATAGAGCAGTATCAGACAATGCAGGAAACACAGGATGCAGCTATGGAAATGATAATGTAGATAACAGGAGGAAGTTATGGCGGAGAAAGAAATTAAAATCACTTTTCCGGAAGTGAAGATGGAAGCACTGGAGTTTTTTTTAAGGGAACAGAATGCTACCGTGGAAAAAATATTAAAAGAACATCTGGATAAAACATATGAAAAAAGTGTTCCCCAGCAGGTAAGAAAATTTGTGGAAAGTAAGATGGAGGAACCGCAGGAAGCTGTGCAGGATGATACTGAACCACAGAGACAGACAAGAGGGCAGGGCAGACGTAGTGCCAGACAGAACGTTGTGCGGGAAGCTGTTCCCGAACAGGATTCCGGTATGCAGCAGACAGAAGAACAGCAGGACGAACAGGAAACCGGCATGACAATGGAAATGTAGGAGGCAATGGACAATGAATTTGTATGCAGAGGATATCAAGGAACGGTTGTTTGTAGAGGTATATAATGCCGCAAAAATGGAAGACATCTTAAAAAAAGTTGTGCATGAATGCCGGGAGGATCTGGCGGTAGTATACCGGCTCAGTGGTTATGATGAACGATTTAAAAGAGGCTGTGAACTGGTGACCAAAGAACAGTTGGCGCACTGGGGTGTGGATGCCGAAACTTTAAAGCAGGATGCTTGGGCGAATACCATGGCAAAACGTCCCCCTATAATGTTTGAACTTGGGACGGGTGGAACGGTTGATCTAAGTAAAAATTATTTAAAAATTGATGAACCGATACCAAGAGGCGCAGCTCCTGAACTGGATATGTTTATCCTTACAAATGGGATAAACAGTAACGGGGCCATATGTATGTTTGATGAGGAAACCATGCAGAGGGTTACAGAAAAATTAGGTGGTAACTTGATTGTCCTGCCGGCATCTGTACATGAAACCATAGTTTATAGGGAGGCAAACGGATTGAATATACGCTATGCAAAGGATCTTGTAAACTCGGTTAATCGGACAGCCTTAAAAGATGGAGAATTTCTATCCGGGGAAATATACCGCTATGATAAAGACAATCATACCTTGTCCATCGTGCAGGTACCGGAACATGAAGAAATCATTATGCCTGATAGTATAAGCATGAAGGAGATGTATGCTTACGGATATGCATGGGATGGTATGCTGCCTCTTTCTGAAGATAAAGCATTGGAATTACTGGATGCTGATCTGCCAATATACAGATTATATGATGATGGGACAGAAGGAATGGTAGAAACTAAAGAGGAAATCTTTTCTCATGATGGGCTCTTTGGTGTGGAACGGGAAACATGGATTGGTCATTTAAGAAAGATGACGGAGGAAACAAAAATGCAGTTTGATGAATTCATGAAGTATGCGGTAGAGAATATCAAGGCATATCTCCCGCAGGAATACCAGGATGCAAACGTGTTTTTGGGAAAGGGACTTAAAAACAATACGGTTCCTATGAATGCTTTATGTATTGTGGGGAAGGAGAGAGTGGTACCATCTATTTACTTGGAGCAATTTTATGCGGTGCATCTGTATGGGATGCCGATTGAGGAGGTCATGCAGCACATGGCAGATATTTATTTAGACAGTCTCAGACCAGACCTTCAATACCTTGTGAATACGTTTGAGTATGAAAATGTAAAGGACAGAATCGGTGTGTCTGTATGCAATGCAGTAAAAAACCGAGATATGCTGCAGGATATACCACATGAAGTGAAAGGGGAATTTGCCTTAACTTATCATGTAAAAGTAAAATTAGATGACGGCTGGGATGGTACAATCTTGATAAATAATGATCGATTGGCAGAGTGGAGGATTGATGAAAAGACACTACGAGAAACCGCATGGTATAACATGGAGCAGCATTTTCCTTATCAGCTAATGAATGTACATGACATAATAGAAGAGAAATTTGATGTGAGCAGGCTGCCGGGTTATGATAGAAATTTTAACGTATATATACTTTCTAATCCCGAAAGATTTCATGGAGCAGTATATATGTTTGACGATAAGGCTATGAGGGGAGTGGCAGAAAAATTTGAAACAGATATGCTTTTATTACCAATGTCCGTACATGAGTGTGTTCTCTTCAGACGTGATGAAGTACAGGATTTGGAAGGGCTCAAGGAGGAGATAGCCTATGTTCAAAGAAACCGGATTCGTCCGGAAGACATTTTGTCGGGGGATATCTTTTTGTTTGATGTCCAGACACAGACACTTTCAAAACTGGATGAGATGCAGAGCCAGGAGCAGGGGATGACACAGCAGATGTAAAGTCATCCAGATTTTTTTATAAGATATTGTGGAGGTTGAGAACATGAAACAAGCAGTAGTTACCATCAAGTATGAAGAGGAAAAACTGAATGCGATTAAGCAGTATATGGGCAAAAAGGATGCGGATTTTGAATCGGAGTTAAATGATGTATTAGGGAAAATGTATGAGAAATATGTGCCTCAGGCCGTAAGGGAATACATAGAAAGCAGGGGAGATGTACCGGCTGCTATCAAGAAAAGTAATAAAAATGCGGTGCGAAATAATGAGGACGTTGGTCAGAGCGAATAAGGACCGAGAAACTTGCAAGGGGAAAAAGGGATGAATTACCCCCTGTGACCGTTCGTGTGCCGATTTGTGCCATTATTTAAGACTGGTGGATAAAGTGACCGACCTGCATCTATTCTGCCCTGTGTGAGCCGATTTGAGGAAATATAATCAGCGATACCGGAAAATACAATAAAAGAGACCAAAAACCGGGAGAAAAGAGGGCTGTAAAATCAGGGTCGAAAATAGTGCAGGTTAAAGGGGTTATGCCGCTATCAGGCGGCCTAACCCGATAAACACCCACCGGCAGAGCCGTTGGGAGCATTGTAGCATGACATAACTTTTTCAAAAAATTTTAAAGAAGTTATGCTGCTTTTTATTATTTTTAAGGGTTGAAAGGCATGAAAGAGACTTGTTTTTATGCCTTTCGCATGAATGTCTGCAGGCAGAAGAAAAAAGAAAGGAATAAGTAGTCCCATGGGGTAAGGTGCGCACCGCTACCGATATGGGACTATGAGAGTTTTGGAATTATTTGCAGGAACAAGAAGTATCGGGAAAGCATTCGAGTGCAGAGGTCATGAAGTATTCAGTGTGGAGTGGTCAAAGGATTTTGAAGATATTGATCTGTATGAGGATATCAGTAAAGTAAAAGCAGAAGATATATTAAAGTTGTTTGGAAAGCCGGATGTTATATGGGCAAGCCCTGACTGCTCCACATTCAGTATCGCAGCCATCAGTCATCACAGAAGAAAAAATCCGGATACCGGAAGCCTGGAGCCGGTTAGTGTCTATGCAAAATTCTGTGATATGGTAGATAAGCATGTGTTAAGACTCATTGAAGAGTTGCAGCCGAGATTTTATTTTATTGAAAATCCAAGAGGTGGTATGCGGAAAATGGATTGGATGAAAGGATTGCCAAGATACACCGTGACTTATTGTCAATATGGAGATAACCGGATGAAGCCGACTGATATCTGGACGAATCATCCCGAACCAAAGTTTTTGCCTATGTGCCACAATGGAGATCCGTGTCACGTTGCAGCTCCAAGAGGGAGTAAAACCGGAACACAGGGATTAAAAGGTTCCAGGGAAAGAAGTATCATACCACAGAAGTTGTGTGAACATATCGTAACAATCTGCGAGGAATATCTAAAGGAGGATGAGAGTGGCAAGTGAAGAAAAAGGTAAAGTAAGAAAAGGGTTTTATATTGAGGAAGATTTGTTGGGGCAGGTGGACAGCCTGCTCCAACAGGCTGATGTGAAATCAAGGAATGAATTTTTAAATCAGGCATTGAAATTTTATATTGGTTATCTGACCTCGGAAAAGATTGAGAACTATATGCTCTCCACCATTTCCTCTGTAATGCATGCGACAGTAAAGGATAGTGAGAACCGCATGGCTCGTGCTATGTATAAACTGGCCGTGGAAACTTCTAAGCTGTCTCATGTAATTGCATACAGTCACGGTGTGGATGAAGAAACGTTGTTAAAGTTACAGGGGAAATGTGCAGAAGAGGTTAAGAAGATTAATGGTGCGGTTGTTTTTGAAGAGGCATATAAATATCAAAATGTATAGACTTTGTTATAAGAAAACTTGAAGACAGCTACACACTATCTTCAAGATGATTTTCTTTTTTGTATTCTTCAATCATTCGACGAAGCTCGGTTAATGTTTCTTCGTGAGCTTTTTTAATTTCCTCCGGAGTATGTTTTCGATAGAAGGATGTTGGAAAAAGCCGGTAACACGTACTGATTGTATATTCATAGATTAAGTCATCAATGGTTGGTTCACGCAGGATACCTATTTTTTGTAGCCAGTTTTTTAGTTTGCTCATACAATTCCCCTTTCACATAATGACGCAGTACAGTTATCTAATATGATAGTAGCAAATCATAAAAAGAATTACAACTAATTCTAAAGAACTAGAACTTGTTTTGTTGAATATGTTTCTGCAGGGGAGAAAAGGTTATACTTTTATTTAGAACTACTATTCGTTCTAAAGGAGGTGACAAGCCACTGTGGATTTACAGGTTATAGGTCAAAGGATTAAAATGGCCAGAGAAGCAAGGAATCTGTCACAGGAAGATTTGGCTGAAATGGTGGATTTGAGTCCGTCGCATATAAGTGTCATTGAGCGTGGTGTAAAAACAACAAAGCTGGATACATTTGTGGCAATAGCAAATGCACTCGAAGTGTCAGCAGATACATTACTGGTAGATGTGGTGGAGCATTCCGTGTTAGGTGTAACGAATGAATTGTATGATATGATTTCAGGGATGAAAAAGAAAGACCAGAAACGTATTCTAAATGCAGTTCGGGCGTTTATAGAAGATTAATGGAAAGAAGAGCAAGGGGACTCTTCTTTTTTTGTCTTTTTATTGAAATAATATGACTTGTTCAAATCAGTATAATTGTGCTATACTCGTTCTAAAGAACAAATAATAATTCTAAAAAGGAGCAGAAAAAGACGTGGGGGATAAATTAAGTAAGTATAACGGAATTGGACGGATATGTATCTGGTTTTTTATTTTGTTTGCTGTAGGTTTTATATTCGGCTACGGAATGAGTAACAGGGTGAGCGAAAAAGAAGAACCGTCACATGAACCATGGGAAGAGCCGGATTATTTTTCTAATATTGTACAAGAGGATTGTCTGATATGTAAAACAAGAAAACTGTATAGCAATGAAAATAATCTTGGAATCTTGTTTTTAAATGAAGGAACTGTAAATCATGTTGGTATTAACAAATATGATGAGTTTGGAAAGATGATAGAGAAAGAAGATACCTATAACCAAATTTCAATGGCACCGGCATATGGTGACAATATGGGGATCCGTATTACAACAAACAGAGATAGGGGATATGCGGAGATTGATATCGATTTGGGGGACAATGCGGTGTTTGATATCGATATGATAAGAGAGTATTGCTGTGAGGACTGCATAGAAAAGATGCTGGATGAATATTTTCATGTGCAACCTTATGATATACTGGTATTAAATTATTGCACAGGTGATTTGCAACTGATATCATCCAACCTTATATCATTTACGATGGGGGACTATTATGTCTCATGTGAACCGAGGACGAATAAGGGAGAGGATGAAATAGCAGAAGTGGATCTGTTGATATTTTTTTGTCCCAATCGATATGATGATGTATAGGAACAATGGGATAACACATATGTGGTTATCCTTTTTCTTTGGAGTAAAATGAAATAGCAGGAAGGAACAAGGATGCCAAAGTTAATTCTACGATGTAACTACTTAAAAAATGCCCCGCCTTCCCATCTTTCCAATTACATGAATTATATCAGTACCCGTGAAGGGGTGGAAAAGATTGACAATACGGGTGGACTGCTTCCGGCAACGGTCAAGCAAAAGGAACTGATCGCAGACATCTTATCGAAAATCGAAGATGCAGATCGGATGCATGAGTATTATGATTACCTCCAGAAACCGAACCGGGAGAACGCAACGGAGTTTATCACACAGGCTCTGGAAAACAATCTGGATATTATCGCTAAGAAGAAAAACTATATAGATTACCTTGCAAACAGACCAAGAGTAGAAAGGATCAATACCCATGGCCTGTTTTCTAATGAAAGGGAATCTGTTGTACTGTCCCGTGTGGCAGAGGAGGTGGCAAATCATCCAGGCGTGGTGTGGACAAACGTGATCAGTCTGCGCAGGGAGGATGCGGAAAGACTTGGCTATGACAGTGCCGCACAGTGGCAGGCATTATTACGGAGCAGAGTGGAGCTTTTATGTGAAAATTATAAGATAGACAGCAGGAACCTGAAATGGTATGCAGCCTTTCATAATGAATCCCATCATCCCCACGTACATCTGGTGGTGTATTCCCAAAGTCCATCGGAAGGGTATCTTACAAAAAAAGGGATTGATACCATGCGTTCCACCTATGCCCATGATATTTTCCGGCAGGAGTTTATGAGCATCTATGAAAAGAAAACACAAAGAAGAGATCAGTTAAAGGAGCAGGCAAATAAAAGTCTGCTTTTTTTATTGCAGGAAATGCAAAGAGGTGTCTGTCATAATGGAAAAATTGCAAAGGATGTGGAGCTTTTATCCAAGAGACTAAAAAATACCGGTGGCAAAAAAGTATACGGATATTTGAAAGCGGATGTAAAAGCCATTATCAACAGGATCGTGGATGAACTGGCAAAGGAAGAAATGGTGACAGATTGCTACCGGAGGTGGCTGGAAAGTAAAAACGAGCTCCTCCATTACTACAAAGATACCAATTCGGAGGAACCTTTGTTGTCAGAACAAAAGGAATTTAAAAGTCTCAAAAACATGGTTATCCGAGAAGCCCTGCGGTATGGAGAGGGATATCTTTATACGGAGGATGAAAGTCTGGATGCCATGGAAGAAACAGAAGAAGAGACCACAGGTTCTTTTCAGGAGCTGGAGGAACTGGTGGAGATTGCCATGGATGATTGGAACGGGACGCAGGAGAGAGAGGAAGGTACCGGATATTCCTTTTATGCCAATTGGTCGAAAGAATACAAAGAGGCCAGAGGATATCTGTATGGAACCGATGAGATGGAAGCGGATGAAGAGGCTGCCTATGAGATCATGAAGGAAGAAGCAGAACGGGGAAATGTGTTCGCCATACATGACATGGGCAAGATTTATGCGCAGGGTATCTTTGTGGATGCGGACCCGGTGATAGCACAGGAATGGTACGAAAAGGCACTGACCGGAATGCTTGCGGTAGAAAGAGATAAGGCAAATGCCTATCTGGAATATCGTATCGGTAAGATGTTTCAGTATGGCTTGGGAACAGAAGAAGATCTCCGGGAGGCAGCCCGGTGGTTTGACATGTCCTCAGATAAGAACCATAAACATGCCCTTTACTCTCTTGGTGTGCTGTATCTTCATGGCAAAGGTGTGGAGCAGGACGATGCACAGGCATATCGGTTGTTCCTTCGTTCCCATGAGCAGAGAAACGCTTACGCCTCTCTGGAGCTTGGCAAACTGTATGAGTCCGGAAGAGGAACGGAAAGAAGCCGGGAGCTGGCAGAGGAGTGTTACCGGGTAGCCTTTCTTGGATTTTTAAATCTGGAAAAGAAGTCCAAGGATGATAACCTTTGGTACAGGATCGGGGTAATGTACTTGAAGGGAATTGGAACGGAGGCGGATGAGAGGAAAGCAGAAAAATATCTGATACAGTCAGCGGACTGTGGCAATATCCATGCACCTTATCAGCTGGCAAAGCTGTATATCCATCAGGAAACAGAAAAACTGCAGAGAAACCTGGAAGAGGCACCGGATTATGAAAAGATACGGAAAGCCATCCGGTGGCTGGAGGAGGCGGCAGAGCAGGAAAACACCTTTGCAGAGTATGCCTTGGGAAAATTGTATGCAGAGGGAGACGTACTGGCAAAAGATATGGAAAAAGCGCTGTTTTATCTGCACCGGGCAGCGAAAGCCGGTAATGCCTATGCCCAGTACCGGATAGGAAGATTATATCTGGAAGATGAGTATAAAGATATGGAAAAGGCTCTCCATTACCTGACACGGTCAGCGAAGCAGAAGCACGATCTTGCCGCATACCGGCTTGGCAAACTGTATCTGGCAGGAGAAGAGGTAGGGAAAAATGTAGAGCTTGCCCTGCAGTATCTGGAATCGTCTGCCCATGCAGGAAACCAGTACGCACAGTATGTGCTTGGCAAGGTGTATTTAACAGGCAGGGATGTGCCGCAGGACCGGGAGAAATCGTATGCATATTTTATGTTGTCAGCAGAGCAGGGAAATGAGTATGCCGCTTTTTTCCTGAAACACTGGAATGAGATCGGTCAGCCGGATCTGTTTTTGATGGCAACCAGACTCCTGCATCATTTAGAGCAGCTCATAGAGGATGATATATCCGGACGGAGAGGTAACACCAGAGTGGACCGTAAGCTGGCAAGAAAGATGAAACAGAAAAAGATGGCACAGGGACATGCAGAAGATGACAGGGAAATTATGGTGCAGACCCAGTAAAGGCGAAGAGGAGGAAATGAGTTGGGAGATTTCATTTATTTTACAGAGGAACAAAAAGAAAGAGCCAATGCAGTTCCCATTATGGACATTCTGAAAAAAGAGAATGAAGAGGTGGAACGTTCCGGGAATGAATGGCGCTGGAAGAAGCATAAAAGTGTGACGTTTCGTGGAAGCAGTTGGTACAGACACAGTCAGCAGGTGGGAAGCCATGCTATAGATTTTATGCAAGAATTCTTCGGCATGTCCTATCCGGAAGCTGTTTCTTATCTGTTAAATGGGGAGCAGGGGGAAGTGATCCAGGGAAGAACCCACGTGACACCGGAAACAAGGGAGCAGTTTGAGAGAGAACGTCTCTTAAGGAACAAGGAGCAGGAATACGGTACCCAGGAATTACCGGAGGAGGAACCGGAAGAACAGGAGGTGGAAGAACCAAAGGTTTTGGAACCACCGAAGAAAAACGATACCATGAAAAGGGTGTATGCTTATCTGATGCAGAAGCGTCATGTGAGCAGGGACATCCTTTCTTTTTTTGCCAGAAAAGGCACCCTGTATGAATCAGTGGGACATCACAATGCGGTTTTTGCAGGGGTGGATAAGGAGGGAAATATCCGCCACATCCATGAAAAAGGAACCTGTTCCGAGGGCAGGAGCTTCCGGTTAAATGGAGAAGGTTCGGATGCTGCTTATGGATTCGGGCATGCCGGCCCCGGTAACAGGCTGTATGTGTTTGAGGCTCCCATTGATCTGTTGTCCTTTCTGAGCTTGTATCCGGAGAACTGGCAGGAGAACAGTTACATTGTGTTAAACGGTGTGTCTGAACATGCCATGCTGCAGATGTTAAAAGACTATCCAAATCTGGATACGGTTGTTCTGTGTCTGGATCATGATCCGGCAGGGATAGAAGCCTGTGGCAGACTAGCGGAGATCCTGACGCAGAATCATTACACCAACATCAGGATATTGCAATCCGGTTACAAGGACTGGAACGAAGACTTAAAGGCCCTTTACGGAGAAGAAGCGGTTCCGGCAAAAGAACATCCAAAAATCATAGAGTGTGAGGCATGGATACAGGTCTTAACCCAGGTAGCAGAAACCATGGATATGAAATACGCCGCCAAAGAATCCATCTGCCGGTATTACCGGGATATTTATCAGGATCTGAAAAAGGGCAATGGAAAAGAACAGCTGGAGGATGCCTTTGATGGTTCTGGGATGTTACTTACCGGAATCCTGGTGCGGTGCATGGAAAAGGAAGGAAAGGCAATGGGGATAGATACCAGTGCGGGAAAGATTCTGGAAAATTTAAAAAGGAGGTACCGTCCCCATAAGGATAAAGGAAATTACAGCACCCATATCCGAAATATGCAGAAAGCCTAT
>JAFWYN010000016.1 GCA_017522685.1 Lachnospiraceae bacterium | reverse complement strand
GGAAGAGAAGAAGGACTTAGGGTTGGCAGAGATTTGGGAAGAGAGGAAAGCTTGCGTCAATCTATCCTTAAGTTGATGGAGAATTTAAAATTAACCTCCCGCCAGGCTATGGAAGCTTTGGGGATTCCACAGAGTGAATGGCATAAGTACGAGCAGGTATAGATAGCAGAAAAGCCGGTAGAAAAATCTATCGGCTTTTTTGAAAAGTACCCAATAAATCACAGGAGTTTTGCACTTTATATATGAAAGGCCGAAAGGTGGTGAAAAGATGGATAGTAGGATACTTACCAATTACATAGACAGGATTTTTCGGTTTGCAATGGGGAAGACCTTTTCGGAGGATGAAGCAGAGGAGTTGACCCAGGAGATTCTGATGAAAGCCATCGCTTCCTTGGGGCGACTGCGGGAGGAAGAGAAGTTCGAGCCCTGGCTTTGGGCCCTGGCGGCCAATACAGCCAGAAACTTTCGAAGGGGAAAAAGCAAACAGCGCGCGATGTTTGTTTACGATGCCCCCTTGGAACTGTGTGTGGAACCCTTTGAGGAAGAGAGTGACGAGGAACTTTATGCTTTGCTTCGGGAGAAGATAGCCGGACTATCCAAAATCTATCGGGAGATTGTGATTTTTCACTATTATGACGGACTTTCCGTGAAGGAGATTTCTGAGAAGCTGGGAGTTCCCTCGGGGACGGTGACATGGCGATTATCAGAAGCAAGAAATAAGTTGAAAAAGGAGTGTGGAACCATGTTAGAAACAGCATTGAGACCCGTTACCATGCGGATTGACATTTACGGAAGCGGTAATTATGGAAAGACTCAACCCTTTCCGGATGTATATATTAGTGATGCTTTGTCCCAGAATATTTTGTATCACTGTTATGAGAGCCCTAAGGGAATAGAGGAGCTGGCCAAGCTTTGCGGCGTACCCGCATATTATGTGGAAGAACGGATGGAGAATCTGCTGGATAAATGTGCGGTGATACAGCCGGTAAAAGGCAAATATCAGACCGATTTCATCATATGGACGGATAAATATGGGAAGTATTGCGAAGAGAATGCAAGAAAAGCCATGATGCCCATCATGGACCGGTTGGTGGAAGCATTGGAAAAGCTTTATAAAAGAGCAGAAGCAATGGATTTTTATCGGGCAGGAAAATCGGAAGAGGAGCTGAAGTTCCTATATGGTGTGATGGCTTTTGATTATCTGGGGGGAAAGTACAAGTGGATGGACTATCCGCGCATCCCCATGAATTATGATGGAAATTGTTGGCGTTACCTGGCAAATATGGAGAGTGGAAAGTATCATAGGGCGGATATCGGAGTCCAGTGTTGTAGTAATCACTCTGATTTAAGTGTATCCAGACCGGAGGGTGCCTGTCTGCACATAGTGTATTCCATCCGGGGCTTTGGATGGAGGATGATGATGTATGATACTTACATCAATGCCTGCCATGATATTTTGCTGACAGGTCAGGCGAAAGAACCGGGGATTGCAGCAGAAATCATACAGGAAGGATATGTGAAGCGCAACGAGAATGGTGAGCTTAAGGTTTTAGTGCCGGTCATAACCATAGAGCAGAAAAAGCAATTTGATGCTATTGTAGAAGAACTCTTTGAACCGCTGATGGAGGAATATGTAGCAATCGTAGAGAAATTTATAGCAGGTTATAAGAAGTTGTTTCCCAAACATCTGGAAGAGGATGCACAGCGTATGTGCCGGGGATTTTTTGTGGGCTTTTACGATACGGTTGCAGAGTACTGCATCGAACAGGGAAAGCTGGCAAAGCCTTGCAGCGACTGGATTTGTGATGTGTTGGTACAGTGGAGGTGATAAATTATTGCCATTGCACTCGCACAGTTTCCCCATAATGTAAAAATTTACGGGCCCCTTGCGGAGCCCGTTTGTTTCGTCATTCCGGTAATATATCACTGAACATAAGCAGTGTTGATGTGACCTTCTCCTGTTCCGTAAGGGGGCGGAAGGTGCCGTTTTCATACAGGATATCCAGGACCATGAGAGCAACGGTACAACCGATAAAGTCCTGCACAGTATAGTGGATAATCAAATCCTGCATCTGTGGTGGATAATGTTTGGCTTCCTGCATGGCAAACTCCAGAACCTTATCAGCATATTGCCTTTTGAAGGTTTCCTCCGGTTCGGGAAGCTGATGGAAATAAGTATGCTGATATACTAAGGAATGCGGAGTATCATTTTTTACGACCATAATATTGACTTTATTATCTGCCGAAAGATAACCTCGATCCCTTAAGCGTCTGAACTTTTCAGCATTAACGGTACTGTCTGTAAGACTACTGTTCATGAATTCATAGAGATATTCATAATCCGTATATAGATTGTTCTGCCACGTGCCTTGGCGAGAGCTGTATTTACTGTCTACAGACCAGGAGTTGACATGGGGGTATTTCGTAGAATTTCGGACCATAAAGCCACAGGACAAGTATTTGGCCGGGTCAAATCTCGGTATGTAATCAGGGTCTTCCGGTTCCTGTTCCAAATCTATGGCGGCAATAAAGCTACCACCACGACCGGTTTTGATTTCGTATATGGAACGGTCTATGGGGCAGGGAAGGGTGCATTTATCTGCAATGGCATAAAAAGTGACTGCTGCTTCGAAAAGTTCGCGATTTCCGCTTGGGATATAAACATCTGCCATGTTCCGGACAGCATCCCGAACCAGCGGAACATATTCTTCCACCAGCTTCTCTGCAATCTCCTGCTGGAGTTGCAGTTGACGGTCTGACAGTTCCGGAGAATAGTTGCGGGGAGAGAATTTAACATAGGTGGTAAAACGGTTTTTGTCCACTCGCACCAAGAAGCCGTTATTTTCCAGAAAAGCTATTTTGTCTTCAATGAATACGGGTGTAATTCCCAGTTCTTCCGCTATTTCTTCCGTGTTCTTTGGAGAATGATAAACACTGTATACAATATTTAAGCTTAGCTTATCTCCCAAATAATATTCAGTAGCCGTATCCGTACCGGGATCCGGCATCCCATCATGTGCGAAATTAACTGCTTTTATGGGGTTCAGCCCCAATCTTCCTATCTTTCGTTCCATATGAAAGCCCTCCTTTATTTCATTCCTTGACTTGTTTAAGTGCCACTTAACAGTGCCCTCGGGAAGGTTCAGTAGCTTGGAGATATCCTTGATGGATTTGTTCTCATAGTAGTACAGAAAGACGATTTTTCTTCGATTCTTGGACAGATACGCGATTTCCCGACGCAGAAGGTGCAGTTCTTCTTCATCCTCCTCAAAAGGAAATTCCTGTATATAAGGAATCTCCATACCATCCAGAGAGACGCCCAGATGCTTCTTTTTATAGGCCACATACTTGGCATATACATGTTCACTGATACGCCGGATGTAGCCATCAGGATTGTAAATCTCCGGTACCTTTAACAGAGAGCGATAAAGTTCCTGTGCGATTTCCGCACAAAGATCCTCCGCTTCTTTTGTGGAATAGCATTTGCGTATGGCAAAGCCATGAAGTTTTGGTAAGTATTCTGTTATGATTTCATCGGCTTTTTGCTTTTTCACAGAGACCTCCTGCTGTTAAGTGTCTTGTTTCTCAGCGCTGTTGAATATATAGTGAGGGAAATTAGAAAAAGGTTGGCGTTTTTCAAAAATATTTTAACAAACAAAAAATGTGGTATGCAATAGGATTTTTTCCGGGAGGTTGTATTGACATAATGCCCTAAAAAACACTATACTAAAGGGGAGTGTAACGATTTACACGGTAGGGTCTGAAGACAGACCGAAAAAGTGTTTTGAAAGTATGCGGTCGGGACGAAAAACAGCCCGGTCGGGAGAATATTTGGAAAGAAAAGGAGATGCTGGAATGAACGCAAAAGAACTTATTGTAAACGGGAAAGCTGCACTTGGTATCGAGTTTGGATCTACCAGAATCAAGGCAGTATTAATCGGGGAGAAGCACGAGACATTGGCACTGGGTACCCATGACTGGGAGAACCGTCTGGTAGATGGTATCTGGACCTATACTTTGGAGGATATCTGGGGTGGTTTGCAGGATTGTTATGCAAGCCTGGCAGCAGATGTAAAGGCAAAATATGATGCAGAGATTACCAAGCTTTCTGCAATCGGTTTCTCCGCTATGATGCACGGTTATCTGGCATTTGATAAGTATGACAATTTACTGGTACCTTTCCGTACCTGGAGAAATACTATTACTGCACAGTCCAGTGCAATCCTGACTGAGAAGCTTGGCTTCAATATTCCTCAGAGATGGAGCATTTCTCACTTGTATCAGGCAGTACTGAACAAGGAAGAGCATGTAAAGGATGTGGCATTCTTTACCACCCTGGCAGGATACATTCATTACAAATTGACCGGCGAGAAAGTACTGGGCGTAGGCGATGCTTCCGGTATGTTCCCCATTGATGCGACTACCTGTGATTACAATCAGAAGATGGTGGCACAGTTTGATGAGCTGATGGCGAAAGAAGGCTTTTCTTGGAAGCTTAACGATATCCTTCCTAAGAGCCTGAATGCCGGTGAGGCAGCAGGTGTACTTACTGCGGAAGGAGCAAAACTTTTGGATGTTTCCGGTAAGCTGGAGGCAGGTATTCCTTTGTGTCCTCCCGAAGGTGACGCAGGCACCGGTATGGTAGCGACCAATGCAGTTGCCGTAGGAACCGGTAATGTTTCTGCAGGTACATCCATCTTCTCTATGATTGTTACTAAGGAAGATTTGAAGGGTGTACATGAGGAAATCGATATGGTGACCACTCCCGACGGTAAGCCCGTAGCGATGGTACATTGTAACAACTGTACTTCCGACTTAAATGCATGGGTAAATCTGTTCAAGGAATTTGCAGATACCTTTGGCATGAGTGTAGATATGAACGATTTGTACGGAACCCTTTACCGTAAGGCTTTAGAGGGCGATGCAGATTGCGGCGGACTGGTTTCCTTCAACTACTTCTCAGGTGAACCGGTAACCGGCTTCGCAGAAGGTCGTCCTATGTTTGTACGTAAGCCGGATGCAAAGTTCAGCCTGGCGAACTTTATGAGAACCCATATTTTGTCCTCTCTGGCAACTATTAAGATTGGTAACGATATCCTGATTAAGGAAGAGGGCGTAACCGTAGACTGCATCATGGGTCACGGCGGATTGTTCAAGACTCCCGTGGTGGGCCAGAAGCTTTTGGCAGCAGCTTTGAACACTTCTGTAACCGTCATGGATACCGCAAGTGAAGGTGGTCCTTGGGGTATGGCAGTACTTGCTGCTTATATGGCAAACAAGGCTGAGGGCGAATCCTTAAGTGCTTACTTAAATGACAAGGTATTTGCAGGACAGACCGGTACTACTCTGGCTCCCGATGCAGCAGATGTAGCAGGCTTCGATGCCTTCGTAGAAAGCTACAAGGCTTGCTTCGCAGCAGAGCACGGTGCTGTGGATAATTGGAAATAAATAAGTTTTAGCAATGGGGGCAAATCATTTTGATTTGCCCTTTACACTAACTTGATGAGGGTACAATTCTTTTCGGGATTTTATACTTGTGGCATTCCGATTCTGTTGCGAGTATCTATAGGAAAAAATAGGAAGAAATAGTATCCATTTTTAGTCTGAAAAAGGATACTAAAAAGACAATTATTATGCATAGATACTAATTTGGTCTTAAAGCACTCTAAAAGTAGATGAATTCAGAGAAAAAGGGATACCAAATGAAAGGAATTTTATCTATAGATACTTGTGATGCAGTAGACTCTATAATAAGAGTGTAGATACTATAATTAATGGGGGAAAAAGGTTATGATTAAACAGGCAACGCAAAAAGAGGCGATGAGTTTAGCAAAGCTGGCCATTCAAATGTGGGAAGATAATGAATTAGAGGAACTGGCTGAACACTTTGAAAAACTGGTGGCGGATGAAGATGCAGCCTGCTTTTTGAAATACGTGGATGGTGAGGCAGTAGGATTTGCCCAGTGTCAGCTTCGGCATGATTATGTGGAAGGCACGGAGACTTCCCCGGTAGGCTATCTGGAAGGCATATTGGTGGAGGAAGCTTATCGGCATAAAGGATATGCCAAAGAGCTTTTGCGGGAATGCGAGCATTGGGCTAAGAGCAAGGGCTGTACGGAGTTTGCCAGTGACTGTGAACTGGAGAATGAGGAAAGCCTGCGCTTCCATATGGCTATGCAGTTTGAGGAAGCCAATCGGGTGATTTGTTTTAGGAAGAATATATAAGGAAGGTCATTATGATAATAGAAACGGAGAGACTGTTTCTGCGTCCCTTTCAGGAAGGGGATGCGGAGGATGTATATGAATATCTGGCGGAGCCGGCGGTAAATTGCTTCGCCTGCATGAAGCTGAATTCATTAGAAGATGCTAAGGCTGCAGTGAAGGAACGGGCGGAGGAGGCAGAGTACTATTTTGCCATCGTGCTGAAAGAAAGCAGCAAGGTGATAGGAGAGATTTTTGCGTATCCTGAGTTACACTCTCCGGAGGAGGAAGCAATAAGGGATACCTTCAGTCCCTGCTGGATGCTTAATAAAGAATACTACGGCAAGGGCTATGCCTACGAGGCGGCGAAGGCAGTTTTTGATTATCTGTTTCAGGAAAAAGGAGCCAGACGTATCTATGCGTATACGGAGGACTATAATGTGTCCTGTCAGGGGCTATGCGAAAAGCTGGGCATGCGTAGAGAAGGATTATTTAAGGAGTTTGTCTCTTTTGTAAATGATGAGGATGGAAAACCCATATACGAAAATACATATCAATATGCCATACTGAAAAAAGAGTGGGAGAGTAGGTAGGAGGAGTATCATTTGAAGAGTTTGTTAGAGCGTGCAAAGGAACTATTTGAACTGGATGGCTATGAATGCAGTCCTGTGAATGAGCATGAGGGTGGTCGTAACTCAGTTTATGCTTGTAGTAAGGATGGGGAGAAAAAGTTTGTGCTGCGTATTTCAGGGTTGAGCGACCGATGTGAGGAAGAGTATCTGGCGGAAACAGAGTTTGTTCGTTTCTTGGCAGAGAATGGAGCACCGGTGGCAGATGTGATTCCTTCTGTGCAGGGCAAATTGGTAGAGTGCGTGGAATGGGAAGGCACCATGAATTATATCAGTCTGTTTGCTTATGCTAAGGGTATGCTGATTTGCGACAATGGATACCGCTATCGGGAAGGTGCACCCTTGGAGGAGTATTTCTACAATACCGGAAAGGTTTTGGGCATCATTCACAGACTGTCCAAGAACTATGCCCCTATCCATAGACGCGCGGAATACTTTGACAAATACAATATGGAATACATAAACCAGCTGATTCCGGATACTTACGGAGAACTGAAGGCGGCCATTTCCAAGCGTTTGGAGGCATTCAAGGCTTTGCCGATGGATGCAGAAGCTTATGGGCTGGTACATTTTGATTTCAGTGACGGCAACTATCATATTAATATGAATACAGGTGACATAACTGCCTTCGATTTTGATAACTGTATAAATTGCTGGTACATGTTTGATTTGGCCAATCTTTGGACCCATGGTGAGGGGTGGTTTCGATTTGAACAGGATCCGGCAAAGCGCATGGAATACATGAAGGGCTATTTTGAGATTATCTTGGAGGGGTATCGAAGTGAAACAGATGTGGCGCAGGAGCTTTTGGAGCAGCTTCCGATGTTTATTGATATGGTGCTGATCGAAAATATTGTAGATGAGTGTGAATGTGCCCTGCGGGAAGGAGAAGAAGTAGATTACGAGGATATCGAGGATGCGGCGGAGTGTCTCATAGAGAACATACCATACGCGGGAATTGGAGAGGAATAATATGAATGTGATTGAGGCAATAAAAAACAGACACAGCTACAGAGGGAAATTTAAATCCACACCGGTACCGAGAGAGGATTTAATCACGATTATGGAAGCCGCTTTGGCAGCACCTTCCGGTTGTAATAAACAGACCACCAGCCTGATTGCGGTGGATAATCCGGAGGTACTGAAAAAGGTTCACGCAGTCATCGATCCGCCGGTGGGCGAGACGGCCCCTGCTATCATCTGCGTATTGACCAGAAGAATCTGTGCTTACAGGGACAAATGCTTCGCAGTGCAAGACTATTCAGCTGCCATTCAAAATATGCTGCTTGCCATCGTAGAGCTGGGCTACCAGAGCTGCTGGTACGAGGGACATATTACAGACGAGGATAGAATCGGTTACCGGATGGCGCAGGTGCTGAATGTGCCCGATGAGTACGAGCTGGTGTGCTTCCTGCCGGTGGGCATTGCGGAAGAAGAGCCTGTAGGGCCAATGAAGCAGGCTTTTGAGGAGAGAGCATGGTTTAATGGATTTGGCAATTCATGAAAAAAGTAGTATAAAATATAGGTTGTGGAGGATAGAACAATGTTTTTATTCAATAAAAAGAAGAATATTGATGCGATAGCAAAAAAAGGTAATAGTGTGTTTGACAAGGGAGACTATTTAAAAGCCATTGAAATATGGAAAGAAGGGTTGGATAGTATAAAGCAACCACATAATGGAAAGGGTGAGGCGGTATGGTTTCAAACATCCATTGCGGATGCATACTTTATGCTTAAAGAATATGAAAAAGCATATGATTTTTTAATGGATGCTAAGTCAAATATATCAGGTGTGGGTGTTGCTAACCCGTTTGTAATGTTGCGTTTTGGACAGTGCTGTTATGAGTTGAACAAGAAAGAAGAGGCGCAAGAGTATTTATTTCGTGCTTATTTGCTTGCAGGAAAAGAGATTTTTGAAGAAGATGATGCGAAATACTTTAAGTGCGTAGAAGATATTATTAATGCACAATAAAGGGGATAACAAGATGATGAGGCCTATCATAAGCGTTCAGGTAGAACTGGTGCAGGTATTGTTGTATCTGGCGGACAGACAGGAGAAAGTCATACAGCATATTAGTAATAAGGGGTATTGTGAATCTATTTCAGTATATTTTCATCCGTTCAAAAAACATAAGGCAGTTTTACTGACAAGGCGACTTATAGACGATTGTAATTTCATCCACATACGGCCATTGCAAGCGATTCTGTCATTGGAGGAGATTGCGACTAAGAAGGATCATGACCTGTACGAATGGGCCAGTGCGGTGAATGATTTTGTGGCTGTGACGAATTTTACGGCTTTTTACAAAGGTCAGGAAGTCTATTATAATTGGATATTAGACAATCTGAAGCAATGTGATTTTGATGTTTGGATAGCCTATATAGAGCAGTATTTCCGACAGAAGCCTGAAGAGTTAAAGTTAATTATCTGCCCCATAGCGGGGAATTATGGCTTCAATATGGGGGCGACAGCCTATACTGTCAGGTGCATGCCTTATTATGATGAGAAACAGAATCCCGGCTGGACATTCGACTTCTTTGCGAAAGGGGTTGCCCATGAATATGCGCACTGCTTTGTGAATCCGGTAGTGGAGGGGCATAAGGATTTGCTGGGTGATTTGAAGGCATTTTTTGAGAGCCACACTAATATGTCCAATGCCTATAATGTGGATTATGCAGTGATGAATGAATACTGGGTACGGGCTTTTACCATACGCTTCATGGAGGAAAATCAGCAGTTATTTCCTGAGTTTGATATAGAAGAAGAGTACCGGCGCCAGAAGGAGAGTTTCATCTATATGGAACGATTTGTGGAGCTGTTAAAGGAATTTGAGCAGAACGAAATGCGTTTTGAGGAGTTTTATCTGCAGGTGATGAAGGATAAAAGGTTGATGATAGAGTGACTTGGTAATCTGAAAAATGAGGGAGGAAATTATGAGACTAAGACCATATCAAAAGAAAGATTTCGAAGTAATATCCAAGTGGATAACCCAGGAGCGTGCCCATGCTTTGTGGTGTGCCAATCTGATACCCTATCCGCTGGAAAAGGAAGGCTTTTATAAGCTGTTGGCAGAAGCTGAGGAACGCTTCGGGGACAGTCCCTTTGTAGCCACTACCGAGGAAGGAAAAGTGGTTGGCTTCTTCTGTTTTTCGGTAAACCTAAGTACAAACGAAGGCATGTTAAAGTTTGTGGTCATTGACGCTTCTGAGCGTAACAAGGGATATGGCTGTGAGATGCTTAAGCTGGCTGTAAAATATGCCTTTGAAATTGCGAAGGCGGATGCAGTACAGCTGAATGTATTTCCGGAAAATCCGGGTGCAAAGAAGTGCTATGAAAAGGTGGGCTTTGAAGAGAGAGTACTTACCGAAGGGGCTTTTCGATATAAAGAAGAAGCTTGGGGAAGATGTAATATGGTGATTAGGAGAGAGGATAACACATGAATATCAATGTAATGAGCGTAAATGATATTGATTTGGTAATTCCACTATACATAGATTATTACAACAACTATGAAGAGGGTTGCTGGACGGAAGAGACTGCAAAGCGTCGTATCCGTCAGGTGTTGAGAATGGATGAGTCTTATTCACTAATCATGCGTGATGAGAGAAGCGAGGTTTGTGGATTTGTTATGGGCTACTATAAACAGTATGATGATATTGTGGGTTATACTTTAGAGGAGATTCTGATATCACATAAGTATCAGAATAAAGGTCTTGGAAGTATACTTTTGGCAGAGTTGGAAGCAAGGGTAAAAGAAGTTGGTGCATCCTGTGTGGAGCTTCAGGCAGTGAAGGATGAACTGCATGAAAGATATTATGGAAAAGCAGGTTATCATGATGCCAAGAATTTTGTCCTAAAAGTGAAGTGGTTTTGATGTTAGGAGAATAGTAAGAAAGATACCATACAGATTATCGGTATCTTTCTTTTTTCTATAAATTCTCTTTGACAAGCAAAACAAATAGAGTATAATAAAAGTGAAACATAATATTTCGAAAATGTGAGTGAGGTGTATGCATGCTCTACGATTACATTGTCAAAAATTTTGAAAAAGACGAACCCATTTTTTTGGTAGAGCTTCCCGGTAAGTCGAGAGAGGCAGTGCGGCAGGAGATGAAAAAGCTTACGGACGAGGGGAAAGTGGAAAGATTGTACAATGGTGTTTATTATCGTTCCTATCAAACGATTTTGGGTACGAAAGGGAAAGTTTCAATGGATAAGTTTATACAGAAGAGATATCTGGAAGTAAACGGAGAAGTGACCGGATATATTACGGGATTGCAACTGGCGAATATGTATGGATTTACCACACAGAACCCTTCCTGCTACGAAGTGTGTTCTAATGAAGCGTCTACAAAACAGCGAAAACTGGATATCGACGGGAGACAGCTTATTTTGTATAAGCCCGTAGCGGATGTCTCAAGGGAAAATAAGGGAGCACTACAGTTCTTGGATTTTATGAGTACCATTGACAAATATAGCGAGGTTGGTGGAGACGAATTTGTGTTTAAATTAAGAGCGTTTACTGATTCCATAGGCGTGGATTTCAGACAGGTAAAACGCTATATATCGTTATTCCCGGACAGAGTGTACCGCAATATTTATCAAGGAGGTTTGATGAGTGAGTTGGTATAAAGATCAATTTGATGAATGGAAAGAGATTATTGAGACTGTGGCAAGGGAACTGGGAAGAAGTGAACAAATGGTTGAGAAAGACACCATTCAGTCTATGTTTTTACATGAGTTGGCAAAGTCGGAACTACCATTTGTATTCAAAGGAGGGACTTCGCTTTCCAAGGTATATCATTTGATTGAGCGCTTTTCCGAGGATATAGATTTATCCATGAAGCGTAAACCTACACAATCAGAGAAAATAAAAGCAAAGGAATTAATTATTGATATTGCTGAAGAGTTAGGATTGAAGTTGTTGAATTCGGGGGAAGTTATGTCCCGGTATGATTACAATAAATACGTGTTTAAATATAACTCTATGTTTGCTACAGTACCTTTAGAGATTATTGTGGAAACAAACTATTATCTGGCGGCATATCCTGCAAAGGAGAAAAGCGTAGGTAGTTTTGTTGGAGATTTTTGCAAGAATCGGGGAATCACATTGCCTATCTCTTTCGACGCAGCAGAAGTGATTATGAATGTTCAAACAGTAGAGAGAACATTGATAGACAAGGTATTTGCAGTGTGTGATTATAGAATACAGAATATGTTGGATAGGGATTCCAGACATTTATATGATATATGTAAGCTACTGTCACAAGTGGAACTAAATGCGTACATGGATGAGTTGATTGATGCGGTTAGAGATGATAGAATGAAATCTGAGAACAATCCCTCTGCACGGCTTCAATACAATATTCCGAAGATGTTAAAAGAAATTATTAATAGTAGATTTTATGAATCAGATTACAGAAACGTCACACAGAAATTACTTTATGAGGATATTTCGTATGATTATGCAGTAGAGCATGGAATTGCGATAATAGCGGAGTCAGATATATTTGAATATAAGAAATGAGGAAACATAATGAAAAAAGCAATCTCTGTCCTATGGACAATTTTTATACTGTGTATTGTGGTTTTTATCATATCTTTCTTTGTGGTAGAAAGTACAGTGGGGATATGGAGAGTGTTTTCCATTGTAATGCCGTTAGCCGGAATTTCCTTATGGGGGCCATTGTTTTATGGGCATTGGATCGTTGGAAGTCAAAGAAGAAATAAATACGAGGAGCGTGGAGGGAGAAGCTAGATGAAAGCTTTAGTAATCAATTGTAGCCCGGTCAGAAACGGAGCAACGGCAGAAATAGTGACAACGGTGTCGGAATGTTTAAAGGAAAAGCATGAGGTAAAAAGTATTTGCATTGATGATTATAAGTTTTGTTTCTGCGTAGGGTGCAGGACTTGTCATACAACGGCAAAATGCATTCAGCAGGATGATGTGGACAAGATCATGGCAGAATATGAGTGGGCGGATATCATTGTGTCTGTGGCACCCTCTTATTGGGCGGACGTGCCGGGGCAGTTCAAAGCCTTTATCGACAGATGTACCCCTTGGTGTAATACCCATGAGCCCCATGCTACCATAAGCGGTGGAAAGAAGGGCTATGCTATCGCATTACGCACCGGTCCGAGCATGAGGGAGTGCGAACGCATCATAGAAAGTATCGAGCATTTCTATGGGCATTTGGAAATCGAGCGTTGCGGAAGTCTTGGGCTATGCTCCATCGAGTTTAAAGAGGCAGTGGAAGCAAGAAAGGACGAGATTGTGGGGTTTTGTAGTAAGATATAGTTGTAAGACGATGGAGGACTACCTATATGGATGTTGGCTTCAAAAATTCAAGCGGTAATTTTTCTTTACGGGCAGCTGCATTGGTTATACAGGATAATAAATTATTGGTTGCGAAAAGTCGGGACTACGATTGTTATTATACGGTTGGTGGCGGAATCAGACAAGATGAAACTTCTGATAAGGCGGTTCTGAGAGAGTGTTTTGAAGAAACCAGACACCACTATCAAATCGATAGATTGGTTTTTGTACAAGAACGCTTTTTTCAGTTAGAAAATACGAAGCATCATGAAGTGGTGTTTTTCTATTTGATGAAGGACGATGGCTTTGAGGTAGTGAGCGGAGTGAATACAGACCAACAGAAGGAACAATTATTTTGGTTGCCCATAGAAGATTTGGAAGAGATAAATCTGGTACCGACTTTTTTGAAAACAGCGCTACAAGATATTCCGAAAGAGATAATGAGAGTGGTAAGTTATGAGTAAAGCTATTTGGCGGAGGTAGTGAAATGGAACTCTGGGACGCATATGAGGCAGACGGAACGTTGGTCGGCTTCGACCTGATTCGTGGAGAAAAGATTACTGCAGGTTATTTTCATATGGTATGTGAAGCGGTGATTCGGCATGTGGATGGAGATTATCTGCTAATGCAGCGTAGCTTTGAGAAGGAGGTTTATCCCGGTGCATGGGAGATAGGTGCCGGCGGCAGTGCACTGAAGGGCGAAGACAAGCTTCAAGCAGTGCTTCGTGAAGTAAGAGAGGAGACGGGGATTGATACCGGTGAACTCGAAGAAATCTATCAGCTGGTTCGGGAAAAACAACAAGCCATTTATTATGGCTATCTATTAAAAACGGATTATGCAAAAGATGCCATCAAACTACAGGAAGGCGAAACTATAGATTATAAGTGGCTCACGAAAGAGGAGTTCATAGAGTTCTTTGATACCAATCAACAGATACCAACTTTAGCGGAGCGGTTGAAGGATTGGGTGGATTCGATTAGGAACGAGTGACAGGCAGGAGGTACCATATGGAAAAACTAAAACAATTAGCCATCGGCATGAACCATAGATTCCCGGAGGGCGATGATGCATTCCAGATTACTACCAGACTCTTGGAAGAATGCGGAGAAGTGGCGAAAGAAGTAAACAGACTTGAGAAAAGCGGTACCAAGGTACTGCGTCACGGAAAGGGAACCAAGGAAGATTTGGCAAGTGAAATTAAGGATGCCATGAATGCCTTGATGCAATTGGCAATTCATTATGATGCGGTAGAAGAGGTGCAGGCTTCCATTGAGAAATCCATTGAACAATTGACACTGGAAGGATATATAAAGGGGGAATAAGTGGTGGGTAAAAGTATTGTATTTTCATTTCCGGGTAAACGTGGAGAAGAGATTCCCCTTCTTTATTTTGGGGCGAAGCATTATATGGATAAAGATTATGAAAAGGTTTATATCCAACATCCGGCTTCCGGAAATGGTTTGGAAGAAGTGTATGAAAACGCAAAAGCTATATTGAGATCCTATGATTTCAGTGAATACGAAGATATCGTTTTTGTGGGAAAAAGTATGGGTACGGTTGTGGCTTGTAAGCTGAAAGCGGAACTGCAGATAGATGCCTCCTTAGTATTGTTTACCCCGCTTAAGGATACATTACCCTACATAAAATCGGATAATCGCATTGTTTTGGCGGCGGCCGGTGATAATGACCGTTTCCTGGAGTGGGAAGTTTTACGTGATCACTGCGAAAGAGAAAATGTGCCATATTACATAGAGCCGGGTGTGGGTCACGCTATGGAAGTGAAGGAAGATTTGGCAAAGAATTTGCAGGTAATCAGCAACGTGATTGGACGGCTGAAATAGACATAGGATAACAACAAAGGAGAAAATGATTTTATGGCAACATTATTATTGTTAGTAATTTATTTGGCTTTTATAGGTCTGGGGTTACCGGATTCGCTGTTTGGTGCAGCGTGGCCGGCGATTTATGCGGAGTATCATCTGCCCCTTTCTTTTGGAAGTGTTTTGACGGTGCTTTCCTTTTTGGGAACCACCATTTCCAGTCTCTGCAGCGCCAGAGTGATTAACCGCTTTGGCACCAATAAAGTGACTGCATTCAGTACGGCACTAACAGCGGTGGCACTTTTGGTGATGTCCTTTACGGGAAGCTATTGGCCTATGTGCGTCTGCGCACTTCCTTTGGGGCTGGGAGCCGGTGCCATTGATACAGCACTGAATAATTATGTGGCATTACATTATTCTGCTACTCAGATGAGTTTCCTGCACTGTTTCTATGGCGTGGGTATTTCCATCAGTCCATACATATTGTCCCTGGTGTTGAATGGGGAAAGCGGATGGCGTGGGGGATATCGTATTGCGGTATTGATTCAGGTTTTCATCGCAGTCGTGTTGTTTGTGACACTTCCGCTTTGGAGTAAGGCCCATGGCAAGGAGACAGGCGAAGAAGAGCAGGAGGTAAAGGTACTTTCCCTGAAGGAGATTGTGAGGATTCCGGGCGTAAAGGTCATGTGGAGTCTGTTTATCTGCTCCTGTACCATAGAATGTACCTGCGGTTCCTGGGGAAGTACTTTTTTAGTAGAACACAAAGGTCTGGCCGTGGAAAAGGCGGCACAGGTCATTACCTTTTATTATGTGGGAATGGCCTTGGGAAGATTCCTGTCCGGTGTGGTGGCAACCAAATTACATAGCTGGACGATTATCAAAATCGGTCAGGTGGTGATGGGAGTGGCACTTGTTTTGTTATGTTTGCCTGTGGGAGGAATCCTTCCGGGGATTGCCCTGTTTTTAGTAGGACTGGGCAATGGACCGTTGTTTCCAAACTTTAGTTATTTGACGCCGGAAAATTTTGGAGAAGAGCTGTCGCCGGCAATCATAGGAACTCAGATGGCAGTGTCCAGTATTGCCATTATGACCATGCCGGTATTGTGCAGTGTGTTAGGACAGTTTTTAGGCATGGGAATATTCCCGATTTATTTGTTAATCTTTTTTGTGCTAATGATGTTTGCCATGTGGAGGGCAGGCGTGGTTTTTGGAAAGAAGAAATAGGAGAGCATGTTATGGAATTTATGGGTAAAAAATTAGAGGATATTATTGTGACACTTCCATATGAAGATGGAACAAGTCTGGAATGCGGAGTGTATTCTTATTTTGAGGTAAATAGCAAAAAGTATTTTGCATTACTTCCGCTGAAGGGAGAAAAGGAGTTGGATTTTTCGCACAGCTACATGCTTTATGAGGTGGAGGAAGACGAGGAGAATAATCCTATCGTTTTATATATCGAGGATGATTTGGAATACGCTATTGCAGCACAGTATTTCTCAGAGCAGTTGGAGAAGAAGTAGCGATATTGAAAATCCGGATAAAATTAGTTTTTGAAGGAGGTATACGGGATGTCTCGCACAGAAATGACGGAACTTACGGTATTATGTTTGTTACATCAAAACGGACAATACTTATTGCAGGATAGAGTGAAGAAGGATTGGCAGGGATTTACGTTGCCCGGAGGACATGTGGAACCGGGTGAGTCCATAGTGGATGCAGTAATAAGGGAAATGAAGGAAGAAACCGGTTTGACCATTCGAAATCCCAGGTTATGCGGTGTAAAACATTTCCCCATAAAGGGCGGACGATATATCGTTTTTTTGTTTGAAGCCACGGAGTATGAAGGAGAGCTGTGCTCCTCGGAGGAAGGCCGGATGCATTGGATTCCGGTGGAAGAACTTCCTCATGTCAACCTGGTGAATGATTTTCATGATTTGGTTGATGTGATGCTGGATGAAAATTTAAGTGAGTTCCAGTATGTGGTGGATGGTGACAGTTGGAATATTGTGAAGAAATAGAGAGAAACAAGGAGAGGGAGAGGATAATAGTATGGCAGAACAGGTCAAAAAGTTAGAATCTTTTGCACCGGAAGATGGGCATATTGAAAGTGTATTGGTTGGAGTGCAAGAACTAAAAGTGTCTTTTCAGGATTGGAGAGGAAAACAATTGGTGATTCTATTTCATGAGGTAGAAGAATTTCATGGTATTGATAGTGCAGGGCAGTGTGTGTTTAGTCAAGACATTGGAGAATTTACCACACACGAGCTGGAAAATGGTTTCATTGAGTATTGTTTTGTGGGAGCATGGGATGAAAACGCTTATTTAAAGATTAGAGGTAAATCAATGGAAATATATGAAGTTGGTGTATCTAAGAATATAGAGACAGCATTGTTTGAAGTGGATTTGCAATATATAGGAGACCAATTGCCGGAAATGGAATAATAAACTTAAAGAGGTAAGATTAATTATGAACGACAAACAGGCAATAATCTTTATGGGCATACAAGCAAGTGGAAAATCGACTTACTATCGTCAGTATTTTGGCATGTATGAACATGTGAATCTTGATACATTGCACACTAGGAATAAAGAGAATTTATTGCTTCAGGAATGTATTCGGAATGATAAATCCTTTGTGGTGGATAATACAAATCCAACATTGCAGGATAGAGAAAAATATATTCGCTTGGCAAGGGACAATGGGTATTCTGTGTACGGATACTATTTTCAATCAGCTATTGCAGAATGTATGGAACGTAATCGTTTGAGAGAAGGAAAGGTACGTGTGCCGGACAAGGCATTGGCTTGTACCCATAGTAATTTGGAGCTTCCTAAACTTGAAGAAGGATTTGATAAATTATACTATGTGCGGATAGAGGATGGAAAATTTGTGACGGAAGAATGGGACGATAAATAATACCGGGAGGTGTAGTGTGAAATTTGATGATTTTGATAGAGAGATGCGAGTATATGAAGAATCGCTTGACCAGTATATTTTGCCGGACATGTATTTAGTGGCAAGATTAGATGGACGTTCTTTTACAAGGCTGACTAAGGAGTTGTGTCAGTTTGAGGCACCCTTTGATGTGCGCTTTAGAGATTTGATGACAGATACTGTAAAAGCTTTGATGAATGCCGGTTTTCGAATTGTATACGGGTACACGGAAAGTGACGAAATATCCTTGCTGTTCCATCCGGAGGATAATACTTTTGGCAGAAAGGTGCGTAAGATAAACACCACTCTTGCAGGAGAAGCCAGCGCAGCTTTTTCGCTTGCATTAGGACGTGTGGCCACATTTGATTGTCGTGTGGTGCCATTGCCGAACAAGAGTAGGGTTGCAGATTATTTTCAGTGGCGTCAGGAAGACTCTCATAGGAATTCTTTAAATGCACACTGTTACTGGGCACTTCGCAAGGAGGGACAATCTCAGAATGTTGCTACCGCAGAATTGGAGAGTAAAAGTGTTTCGTATAAGAATGAACTCCTTTTCCAGAAGGGAATCAATTATAACGATCTACCTTCCTGGCAAAAGCGTGGCATGGGAATTTATTTTAAGGATGTTGATAAAGAAGGCTTTAATCCGATTACAAATGAAACAGTTATCACTAAACGCCGGGAACTTATTGTAGATTATGAACTTCCCATAGGAGAGGCTTATAGAGAGTTTATATTGAACTTTTTGACGGAAGAGTAGTTTGATGGTATAATAGCCATGTTTAACAAACTCGTAATGCAAAGGCGCCACGCGCCGGAAAGGATATAGATTATGTTAGAAGAATTAAAGAAAAAAGTGTATGAAGCAAATATGGACCTGCCTAAGTACGGTTTGGTGACCTTTACCTGGGGGAATGTAAGTGCCATTGACAGAGAAAGCGGCTTGTTTGTCATCAAGCCCAGTGGTGTGGAGTATGATAAGCTGACACCCGAAGATATGGTGGTTATGGACTTGGAAGGCAATAAGGTAGAGGGTAGATACAATCCTTCTTCCGATACCGCGACCCATTTGGAGCTGTACAAGGCATTCCCTGAAATCGGCGGTGTAGTACATACTCATTCTTCCTATGCCACCAGCTGGGCACAGGCAGGCAGAAGCATCCCTTGCTACGGAACCACTCACGCAGATTATATCTACGGTGAGGTTCCCTGTGTAAGATGCTTAACCAAGGAAGAAATCGAAGAAGCATATGAGACCAATACCGGTCTGTTAATCGTGGATGAATTCAAGCGTATGGACAAGGATCCTATGGCAGTGCCTGCAGTGCTTTGCAAGAACCATGGTCCCTTCGCATGGGGCAAGGATGCTCATGACGCAGTACATAACGCAGTAGTATTGGAAGAGGTGGCAAAGATGGCTTATCGTGCAGAGTCCATCAATCCCCGTATCCAGCCTGCACCCCAGGAGCTTCAGGATAAGCATTATTATAGAAAGCACGGAGCTAATGCTTATTATGGTCAATCAGTCTAGTCATGCAGCTGCATGAAGACTCCAAGAGCTGCAAGCTTGCTTGCAAAGCTTTGAGAGGCTTTATGCAGATATAGGACGCTCTGCGTCCAACGAGGAAATGCGAAGCATTTTCGAGTCTGCATGACAGAGTCTGTCGAGTCTGCATGGCGGAATCACCCGAAAATGCATTTGACATTTCCCATATAACCTACTAAAATAATAATTTAGTAAATTAAAGCGTAACAATTAAACGAAAAGAGGCAAAAAAATGGAAAGAGTGTACAATCCCAAAGAAGTGGAACCCAAATGGCAAAAATATTGGGCCGAGAACCACACCTTCAAAACAGATGTGTGGGACTTCAGCAAGCCCAAATTTTATGCATTGGATATGTTCCCTTATCCTTCCGGAGTAGGTCTTCATGCAGGCCATCCCGAAGGCTATACAGCAACCGATATTATTTCCCGTATGAAGCGTATGCAGGGCTACAATGTATTGCATCCCATGGGCTACGATTCTTTCGGTCTGCCCGCAGAGCAGTATGCGGTAAGCACCGGTAATCATCCCAACGGATTTACCCAGGACAACATCGAGACCTTCTCTAAGCAGCTTACAGAGCTGGGCTTTGACTATGACTGGGACAAGATGATTGCAACCAGTGACCCTGATTTCTATAAGTGGACCCAGTGGATTTTCAAGCAGTTATATTTAGACGGCTATGCAAAGTACGTGGATATGCCTGTAAACTGGTGCGAGGAGCTGGGAACCGTTCTTTCCAATGATGAGGTTATCGATGGTAAGAGTGAGCGTGGCGGTTATCCTGTGATCCGTAAGAATATGAAGCAGTGGGTTATCAACCAGCCTGCTTTTGCAGAGAAGCTGTTGGAAGGCTTAGAGGAAATCGACTGGCCTGAGTCTACCAAGGACATCCAGAGACACTGGATCGGTAAGTCCGAAGGTGTGGAAGTGGATTTTGAAATCGTAGGCGGCGGTAAGTTCTCCATCTATACCACTTGTATCGAAACCATCTATGGTATCACCTTTATGGTACTGGCTCCCGACGGACAGATTGTAAAGGATTTGATGCCTCGTGTTGAAAATAAAGAAGAAGTACAGGCTTATATCGACGAGACCTTGAAGAAGAACGATATGGACCGTACCGAATTAAATAAGACCAAGTCCGGTTGTCCTTTGAAGGGCTTGTACGCTATTAACCCTGTAAACGGCAAGGAAGTGCCTCTTTACATCGGTGACTTTGTATTGGCAAGCTATGGTACCGGTGCGGTTATGGCAGTACCTTCTCACGACCAGCGTGACTTTGAGTACGCTATTGCACACAACATCCCCATGATTCAGGTTATCGAAGGCAGAGATGTAAGCGAATGTGCATTTGAAAAGGGCGATTACTTAGGCAAGGGCTGTAAGCTCATGAATTCTGAGGAGTTCACCGGCCTTACCGTGGAAGAAGCAAAAGAAGCCATCACCTGCAAGCTGGAGAAGCAGGGTGTGGCACGTCGTACCGTAAACTATCACTTCCGTGATTGGATTTTTGCACGTCAGCGTTACTGGGGTGAGCCTGTGCCCGTGGTACACGGCGAGGATGGTCAGATTCATGTACTGGATGATTCAGAGCTTCCTTTGATTTTACCTGAGCTTGAGGATTACAAGGGCAAGAACGGCAAGGCACCTTTGGAAAATGCAGAAGAGTGGAAGCACTACGACAAGAACGGTATTAAGGGTCTTCGTGAGACCTCTACCATGCCCGGTAGTGCAGGCTCCAGCTGGTATTTCTTAAGATATATCGACCCTAAGAATGAAAATGAATTTGCAAATCAGGAGCTTTTGAAGCACTGGATGCCCGTTGACCTTTATATTGGTGGTCCCGAGCATGCGGTAGGTCATTTGATTTACTCCAGAATCTGGAATCGTTACTTGTATGACAAGGGCTTGTCGCCTGTGAAGGAGCCTTTTAAGAAGCTGGTACATCAGGGTATGATTCTTGGTGAAAACGGTATTAAGATGGGTAAGCGTTTCCCTGAATTCGTAGTAAATCCCAGCGATGTTATCGATGAGTTCGGTGCAGATACCTTGAGACTTTATGAGATGTTCATGGGACCTTTGGAGGTATCCAAGCCTTGGAGCCCTCAGGGTGTAGAAGGTGCCAGAAGATTTATTAACCGTGTGTGGGCATACTTTACCAACGAGGACCGTATCAGTGAAGATAATGATGGTACCTTGACAAAGGTATATCATCAGACCGTAAAGAAGGTTTCAAGTGACTTTGAACAGCTGGGCTTCAATACCGCTATCAGCCAGATGATGATTTTCATGAATGCAGCATACAAGACAGACAAGTGTCCCAGAGAGTATGCAGAAGGCATCGTAAAGATGTTCTCATGTATCTGCCCTCATGTAGGTGAAGAAATCTGGCAGATTCTGGGTCATGATGCAACAATCGCTTACGACCCTTGGCCTACCTTTGACGAAGAGGCTTTGAAGGAAGACAGCGTGGAAATCGGTATCCAGGTGAACGGTAAGGTAAAGGGTGTTGTTGAGGTTGGCGTAAGCGAGGAAAGTGACTCTGCACTTGCTAAGGCAAAGGCCATTCCTGCAGTACAGGCAGCCATGGTCGGCAAGACCATCGTGAAGGAAATTTACGTAAAGGGCAAAATCATCAATATTGTTGTAAAATAGTGTGATTTTCCGTATAAAATGCGACTAGACTATAGGAAATTTCTATGTTAGTATTATTTAGAAAGTAGATTACAAAGCCAAGATTTGGCAGAATGGAGGAACCATGAACAATTTAGAACTGAAAAAACGTGCTAATGATGTTCGTAAAGGTATTGTAACAGCTGTTCACAGTGCAAAAGCAGGACATCCGGGTGGATCTTTGTCCGCAGCAGATATGTATACCTTCCTTTACTTTGAGGAAATGAACATTGATCCTGCAGACCCTAAGAAGGCAGACAGAGACCGTTTCGTATTATCAAAGGGTCACACCGCTCCCGGTCTGTACTCAACACTTGCAAATAGAGGATACTTCCCTGTAGAAGATTTGAAGACCTTGAGAAAGTTAGGCTCTTATCTTCAGGGACACCCTTGTATGCAGCACATCCCCGGTGTAGATATGTCTTCCGGTTCTTTGGGCCAGGGTATTTCTACCGCTGTTGGTATGGCACTTGGTGCAAAGCTGGACAACAAGGATTTCCGTGTTTATACACTTTTAGGTGACGGTGAAATTCAGGAAGGTCAGGTATGGGAAGCGGCTATGTTTGCAGGCCATCGTCAGTTAGACAACCTGGTAGTAATCGTAGATAACAACGGCTTACAGATTGACGGTGCGATCGACGAAGTTTGCTCACCTTATCCTATTGACAAGAAGTTTGAAGCATTCAACTTCCATGTAATCAATATCGATGCTCATGATTTTGATGCAATCAGAGCAGCACTTAATGAAGCAAAAGCAACCAAGGGTATGCCTACTTGTATCGTAATGCACAGTACCAAGGGTAAGGGCGTTTCCTTCATGGAAGGTAAGGCAGGCTGGCATGGCAAGGCTCCTAACGATGAGGAGTACGCTATTGCAATGGCAGATCTTGCAAAGATTGATGAAGAATTAGCAAAGGAGGAAGCATAAGATGGCAGACGTTAAGAAGATTGCAACACGTGAAAGCTACGGTAATGCTTTGAAAGAGCTTGGCGCTGAGTTCCCTGATTTAGTAGTATTGGATGCTGACCTTGCAGAAGCTACCAAGACCGGCGTTTTCAAGAAAGCTTTCCCTGAAAGACATATTGATTGTGGTATTACAGAATGTAACATGGTAGGTATTGCAGCAGGTCTTGCAACTGTTGGTAAGATTCCTTTCGTAAGTTCATTCGCAATGTTTGCAGCAGGACGTGCTTTTGAGCAGGTTCGTAACTCAGTGGGTTATCCTCACTTAAATGTAAAGATTGGTGCAACTCATGCAGGTATCACCGTTGGTGAAGATGGTGCCAGCCATCAGTGTAACGAAGACCTTGCTTTGATGAGAACCATCCCCGGTATGGTAGTTATGTGTCCTTCCGATGATATCGAAGCTAAGGCAGCAGTTCGTGCAGCTATCGAGCATGAAGGTCCTGTATATATCCGTTTCGGTCGTGCAGCAGTGCCTGTATTCAACGATACTCCTGATTTTAAGTTTGAAATCGGTAAGGGTAGAGTAGTTCGCGAAGGTAAGGACGTAACCATCGTAGCTACCGGTATCTGTGTAGATTCCGCTATTGGTGCAGCAGAGAAGTTAGCAGCTGACGGTATTGATGCAGAAGTAATCAACATCTGTACCATTAAGCCTTTAGATGAGGAATTAATCCTTGCAAGCGCTAAGAAGACCGGTAAGGTTGTAACCGTAGAAGAGCATTCCGTAATCGGTGGTTTAGGTAGTGCAGTTTGTGATTGCCTGGCTGAGAAGCTTCCTACTCCTGTTAAGAAAATCGGTATGTACGATGTATTCGGTGAGTCCGGTTCCGCAGCAGCACTTGTTGAGAAGTACGGCTTAGATGCAGCAGGCGTTTACAAGTCAGTTAAGGAATGGATGTAATCTTTTAAATAACATAATAATTAAACCGGCTACAACATTAGTTGTGGTCGGTTTTTTTGTGATTCTGAGCAATTTAATAAAAGACTTTACATCAAGGGTTTTTAAGTTACTATGTGAATTTATTCTTTGATGACATCTAATTCTGTAAGATTTGTGCCGAAAGATGTTAAGATGACTTTTAATTCGATATATCTGATTTTCATGACTTTGTATGCTTCGGAATTCTTATCAACTAAAACCATATAAGTCTGAAGCCGGGAGAATTCCTCGATATTCTTTTGTATTAATTCCTGTGTATTAATTTCATTAACCTCCATCTATTCACCACCTTTGTATTTTATACTTTTATTATAGGTGGATTTTTTGTTGATGTAAAGTCCTTTATTAAGTTGGCAGAACATATATAACTAGGGAGTGGGTGGAATGGTAACAAAGAAACGAAATACTAAAAGATATGTTGTTTACTTTAGAATAAGCTGCTAAAAGCCACTAATTTAGCACAAATGTAGCCAATGAGACATTTTTAACTACATAAATTAGTAAACAATCATATTGTTATTTTGTCAAGTATCTGTTATGATAAATTTGTCGAAATTTAACTGACTCGGGAGAGGACTTGACGATGAACATTTTATCACCTTCCATATTGGCAGCAGATTTTTGGAAGCTGGGAGAACAGATTAAAGAGATAGAAGAAGCAGGCGCACAGTATTTACATATAGATGTGATGGACGGGATGTTCGTACCTTCCATATCATTCGGGATGCCGGTGATTGCATCCATTCGTAAGCAGACAGATATCTTTTTTGATGTACATATTATGATTGAGGAGCCGGAACGCTACGCGGCAGAGTTTGTAAAATGTGGTGCGAACATGGTGACCTTTCATATTGAAGCCACGGAAGAAGTGGACAAGACCATACAAATCATCCGTGAGGCGGGTGCTAAGGTAGGTATCAGTATTAAGCCGGGTACTCCGGTGGAAGTACTGGAGCCTTATATCGATAAGGTGGACATGGTACTGGTGATGACTGTGGAGCCCGGATTTGGCGGTCAGAAGTATATGGATATTTGTACGGAGAAGATTCGTCGTACCAGAGCCATGATAGAAGAACGTAGCTTGGATGTGGATGTACAGGTGGATGGCGGCATCACACTTGACAATGTACATGTGGTACTGGAAGCCGGAGCTAATGTGATAGTAGCCGGTTCGGCGGTATTTAAGGAACCCATAAAGGAGAATGTGAAGAGCTTCTTAGAAATTTTCGGCTAAGAGCACTTTAACATATATTTTGTTTGTTGCAAGACAAACGAGACTAAGGAGGAAAATGAGATGGCATTTTGTACAAAATGTGGAAAAGAATTAGCAGAAAACGAAGTATGTACCTGCCAGCAGGAAGCGCCCGTTGAGGCACCTCAGGCAGAAGCACCCCAGGCACCTGTACAGGAAATTCCTGTAGCACAGGAAGCACCTGCGAAAAAGCCCCTTGACAAGAAGATTGTATACGGCGCAGCCGGTGTTGTGGCACTGTTGCTTATCGTATTAATCGTATCTTTGGCAGGCGGTAAGCCTTACAAGAAGATGCTGGACGAGTATGTATCTTTGGTAAATAAGAAGAGCACTGATGTTTCGGCATATCAGTATGCTTTGATGGCTGACGGCAGAGTAAAGTCTACCAAGGAGTTAGAGAAGCTGACCAAGAAGATTTATGATGAAGATGATGACGCCTTAGAAGATGCTAAGGAAGCAAAAGCAGATCAGTACGAAGATTTGAATGATGAGTATGATAAGTGGAAACTCAGCTATGAAATCAAGTCTGCTAAGAAGATGGATGACAAGGATCTGAAGGATTATCAGAAGGAAGCAAAGAGCTATTACAAGGATTGGATTAAGCCTGAAATAAAGTTCATCGAAAATATGCTTGATGACGATGATGAATTAGAAGATTATGCGGATGAACTGGATGTAAAAGAGAAGGATCTGAAGAAGATTCTCAAGACAACTTTAAAGCAGGCTCAGGAATTTGAAGATATGGAAATCACCGCAGGTTATGAAGTAAAGGTGAAGTTCTTTGTAAAGACCAAGGATGATGAATACAAGACCGATATGGTTAAGGTGATTGTATTGAAGGCTAATGGCGATTGGGTATATGCAGGTCGTGCCGAAGGCGAAAGCCGCTTGGCTTTTGAAGAGAGTGATCTTACTGCTTTAATTAGTAAGTTAAACGAATCCTATTTATTTGATTAATCAATTTGCCTCCCGAAGAGTAATCTTCGGGAGGTTTTTCATTGGATTGACATTTGGTACGGGGTGTGATATTCTATGCAATAGAATGTAAAAGCAATGATGAAGAGAGTATCCTTGGAAAGGTTTTACAGAGAAGCTTCCGTGGCGGGTCGGCAGGCACGCAAGGCTGAGAGGAGGCGAACGCAGAACAAGGGGAAGATGGCTTCTGAGCGGCGCACCGAACTTGGATAAGCAAGGCTGCGACAGGTTCCGCCTGTTATAGCGGAAGAGTCTGAGGGGACTCGATGAGGTCCGTTTCGTGAGGAACGGATGAAAAGAAGTGGTAACACGGGTTTAGGCTCGTCTTCTGTTAGGAATAATAGAAGACGAGTTTTCTTATTCAAAAAAGAAAGGAAGAAAAACATGAGCAAAACACCCTATTATATTACAACAGCCATTGCCTATACTTCAGGCAAACCCCATATCGGCAACAATTATGAAATCGTACTGGCAGATGCCATTGCCAGATTTAAGAGAAAAGAAGGCTATGATGTATTTTTCCAGACAGGTACTGATGAGCATGGCCAAAAGATTGAGCTGAAGGCTCAGGATGCAGGGGTATCCTGTAAAGAATTCGTAGACGAAGTGGCAGGAGTGATTCAGGGTCTGTGTGACCAGCTGAACATTTCCTATGATAAGTTTATCCGTACTACGGATGATTATCATGAAAAGCAGGTGCAGAAGATTTTTAAGAGACTTTATGATCAGGGAGATATTTACAAAAGCTCTTATGAAGGTCTGTACTGTACACCCTGTGAGTCCTTCTGGACCGAGTCTCAGTTAGTAGAGGGCAAGTGTCCCGACTGTGGCAGAGAAGTGAAGCCTGCCAGCGAGGAAGCATATTTCTTCAAAATGAGTAAGTATGCAGATAAATTAATTAAGCATATTAACGAACATCCGGAATTTATTCAGCCTGTAAGCCGTAAGAATGAGATGATGAACAACTTCTTACTGCCCGGTCTGACAGATCTTTGTGTATCCCGTACTTCTTTTAAGTGGGGTATTCCGGTAGACTTCGATGAGAAGCATGTAGTATATGTGTGGCTGGATGCGCTTACCAACTATATCACCGGTATCGGCTATGATGCAGACGGTAACAGCACCGAGCAGTACAAGAAATTATGGCCAGCTGATTTGCACTTAATCGGTAAGGATATTATCCGTTTCCATACCATTTACTGGCCTATTTTCCTGATGGCATTGGGTGAGCCTTTGCCCAAGCAGGTATTTGGTCATCCCTGGTTGTTACAGGGCGACGGCAAGATGAGTAAATCCAAGGGTAATGTGATTTACGCAGATGACTTGATTGATTTCTTCGGCGTGGATGCAGTGCGTTATTTTGTACTGCATGAGATGCCTTTTGAAAATGACGGAACCATTACCTGGGAGCTGATGGTGGAGAGACTGAACTCGGATTTGGCAAACACCTTGGGTAATTTAGTAAACAGAACCATCTCTATGAGTAACAAGTACTTTGGCGGCGTAGTGGCTGACAAGGGCATCGTGGATGAAGCCATTGATGCAGACCTAAAGGCAGTTATCACCGGTACATTGGATAAGGTACAGGCGAAGATGGCAGACTTGAAGGTGGCAGATGCTCTGACCGAAATCTTTGTTATCTTTAAGAGATGTAATAAATATATCGATGAGACAGAGCCTTGGGTATTGGCTAAGGATGAAGCAAAGGCAGACCGTCTGGCTACCGTAATGTACAATCTGGTAGAAGGTATCACCATCGGTGCTTCCCTGCTCCAGCCCTTCATGCCGGAAACCGCTGAGAAAATCGTGGCTCAGTTAAACGCAGAAATTCGTGAGTTTGAGGCTTTGAAGCAGTTTGGTTTGCGTGAAAATGATCTGAAGGTGACCGAAACTCCGGAAATCCTCTTTGCAAGACTGAAGGTGGAGGAAATCGTGGAGAAGGCAGAGGCTATGTATGCTGCAAGACGCGCAGAAGCAGAAACCCCGGCAGAAGAGGCGCCCGCAGAAGCTGTGATTGATATTGAAGCCAAGGAAGAAATTGAATACGGTGATTTTGCCAAGCTGCAGTTCCAGGTGGGCGAAATTATTGCTTGTGAGGCAGTACCGAAGTCCAAGAAGCTGCTTTGCTCACAGGTGAAAATCGGCAGTCAGGTACGTCAGATTGTATCCGGGATCAAGGCCCATTATACCCCTGAAGAGATGGTGGGTAAAAAGGTAATGGTACTTGTAAATCTGAAGCCTGCGAAGCTGGCCGGTGTGCTTTCCGAAGGTATGCTCCTTTGTGCAGAGGATGCAGAAGGCAATCTGGCACTTATGACACCTGAGAAGAAGATGCCCGCAGGTGCGGAGATCTGCTAAGCGTTTGAGGCTGGTAAACAGGAAAGAAAAATGATTAAAAAAGAATTATATTTTAATTCCGCTGATGGAAAAAGTAAAGTATATGCGGTACAATATATACCGACGGATCAAAAGGTGGTTGGAGTAATTCACATTGCATATGGCATGGCGGAGCATATGGGTCGTTATGAGGCCTTTTGCGAAACCATGGTTCAGAAGGGATTTGTTGTGACCGGATATGATTATCCGGGTCATGGCAAGACGCTGCGGGAAGGTCAGGTATCGGGGTATTTGTGCGAACAGGATCCGGCTGATATGCTGATAGAGAATACCCATGTTCTGAATAAATTAACCGTTGAAGCATATCCTGAGGTGCCGTATATATTGATGGGGCACAGTATGGGTTCCTTTTTGGTGAGGAATTATATGAGTCGTTATGGCGAAGAAATATCTGCCGCTATTTTGCTGGGAACTGCGCAACAGCCTAAGGCATTGGTTGGTTTTGGTAAGTTTTTGAACGGAACTCAAAAAATTCTGTTTGGCTCAAAACACAAAAGCAAACTTTTGAATCATTTGTGCTTTGGTTCTAATATTAAGCGTTTTAAACCGGCACGTACACCTTCGGACTGGCTGACTCGGGATACAGAGATTGTCGACCGGTATAATGCGGACTCTATGTGTGGATTTTTATTTACAGCCAACGGCTTTGACGGTTTATTTGAATTGATTAGCCGTATGAATAGAGCAGAGACCGTGGAAAAAATACCGAAGTCACTTCCGGTACTGATTCTGTCCGGTACCATGGACCCTGTGGGGGACTTTGGAAAGGGACCGGAGAAAGTGTATGAGCTCTTGAAGAAGACGGGGCTGGAAAAGGTGGAAATCAGATTGTATGAAGGCGCACGTCATGAACTTCTGAACGAAACCAATCGGGAAGAAATAATGAGTGATATTTACGAGTGGATAGAGAAAAAGATTTCTTTATCATAATTGCTTGAGAATGGGAGTATAGCCATGTATCAGGAAGAGTTACCGTACCAAATCAGATGGGCCGAAGCCGAAAACTGGACACCGGCCATGAATATGATTTGGAAGACCTTTATGAAATTTGAAGGTCCTGAATATACATCGGAGGGAATACGAAATTTTCTGGACTTTATTACAGACGAAGATTTGTTTCATTCCTTCTTACAGGGAAAGTATCTGATGCTGGTAGCCATGGATGGTGACCGGATTATTGGTGCAGCCTCCGTCAGAGACGGCAATCATCTCTCCCTGCTTTTTGTGGACGAGAGTTATCATCGTCAAGGAGTGGGACGAGGTCTGATGAACTGCCTTTGCGAATTTTTAAAAAATGAAGCGGGGCAAGAGGATATTACCTTAAAAGCAGCACCTTATGCAGTTGCGTTTTATCGCAAAATAGGCTTCTGGGCAACAGGACCTGAGGAGCACTACTCGGGCATTAAGGTTACTCCAATGAGAAAAAGATTATAAGAAAGGACGAAAAACATGAAATTTTTAGATTATGATTCACCATTGATGCAGTTTTTGACAAAGGTTGCCAATCTGATGATTATTAACGGACTTACCTTGTTGTGCTGTTTGCCTATAGTGACCGTAGGTGCTGCACTGACAGCGGCGCATTATATGTGTATGAAAATGGTGAGAAATGAGGACGGCCCTATTGTAAAAGGTTATTTCAAAGCATTTAAGGAGTCCATTAGACAGGCCACACCGGTTTGGTTCGTATTATTGTTGATTATTCTGGTGCTTTTGGGAGATTATTTGATTGTTTTCCGTTCAGGTATATCATTTCCTTATTGGTTTCAGGTGGCTTTAACTGCGGTGGCGTTTATCGGATTGTTTTTGTGGATAATGGTATTCCCTGTTATGGGTAAATTTGAAAATACTACTTTGCGTACCCTTAAGAATGCATTGATTATCAGCATAGCCAAGTTTCCGATTACATTGGCTATGATTGTGTTGAATGCGATTCCCATTATTTTGATGCTTTTGTTTATCCAAATATTGCCGCTGATCCTTATGTTTGGTATCACTGTGCCGGCTTATATCGGGGCCCTGATGCTGAATAAGTACTTCAAAAAGCTGGAAGGACATATTATTGAGGCACAGATTGCCAGCGGTGCCATTGTTCCGGAGCCGGAAGAGGATGATTCGGAAAAGATTTTTCATGATATTCCGGAAGAAAAGCAGTAAAAATATACAATCTGACGAAGAAAAGCACACAATACTATACGAAATGACGGAAAAACAAAAATTGTACCTGTTTTCTAAGCAATTTTTACAATCCTACGGGAAATATTTGTGAAATAGTAGCATGGCAAAAAAACAAGATTTATTTTATACTTAACTAAGATTAAAACAGCATGGCTGTTATTAAAAAAGAAATTAAATTTGTTAAAACTGAAAGGAGTTTTACATCATGGCAAGTTTATCATTAAAGAATGTATGTAAGGTTTATCCTAACGGCTTTGAAGCAGTTAAGAATTTCAACCTTGAGATCGCAGATCAGGAATTCATCATCTTCGTAGGACCTTCAGGTTGTGGTAAGTCTACTACCCTTCGTATGATCGCAGGTTTGGAAGATATTTCTTCAGGTGAATTAAAGATTGGTGACAGAGTAGTTAACGACGTAGAACCTAAGGATAGAGATATCGCGATGGTATTCCAGAACTACGCTTTGTATCCTCATATGTCAGTTTATGACAACATGGCATTCGGTCTTAAGTTAAGAAAGGTTCCGAAGGATCAGATTGATAAGATGGTTAAGGAAGCAGCTAAGATTCTTGATATCGAGCATCTTCTTGACAGAAAGCCTAAGGCTTTATCCGGTGGTCAGAGACAGCGTGTTGCTATGGGTCGTGCTATCGTTCGTAATCCTAAGGTATTCCTTATGGACGAGCCTCTTTCAAACTTGGATGCTAAGTTGCGTGTACAGATGCGTATTGAGATCGCTAAGTTACATCAGAAATTAGGAACCACCATCATCTACGTTACTCATGACCAGACAGAGGCTATGACCCTTGGTACCAGAATCGTAGTTATGAAGGATGGTGTTATCCAGCAGGTTGATACTCCTCAGAACTTATATGACAAGCCTCAGAACCTCTTCGTTGCAGGTTTCATGGGTTCACCTCAGATGAACTTCCTTGATGCAACCGTTAAGGTTAAGGGTGATGTAGCATACTTAGAAGTTGGCGGAAAGAGCATTCCTCTTCCTCCTGCTAAGTCTAAGAAGCTTATCGATGGCGGTTATGATGAGAAGGTTGTTACCTTCGGTATCCGTCCTGAAGATGTATATGATTCAGAAATGTTCATTGAGAACTCACCTCAGAGCGTATTCGAGTCTACTATCAGAGTATACGAATTACTTGGTGCAGAAGTTTACTTATACTTCGATTTGGATGTATTCCCTATGACTGCAAGAGTAGATTCTCGTACTACTGCAAGACCTGGTGATGTTGTTAAGTTCGCACTTGACGTTGAAAAGATTCATGTATTCGACAAAGAGACCGAGCAGATTATTACAAACTAGTTATTACTCACAGAGGTGCTGGAAACAGTACCTCTGTTTTTCCCTATAAACATATAAAAGATGCGGCTTGGGGAAACATGTAGAAATGGAGGATTTATGTTATCAAGTCAGGTGATTCAGACCAGTATTGAAGAGTTAAGAGCAATTACAAGAGTGGATTTGTGTGTGTATGACCCCGTGGGAGCGGTTATGGCTTCTACAGCGGAGATGAAAGAGATACATACAGGACTTATTAGTGCATTTGCTACATCTCCGGCAGATAGTCAGGTGATAGGCTCAGACCATTTGTTAAAGGTGTGGGATGAAGGGGAGCTATTGTATGTGATTGTAGCCAGAGGCACCGGGGACGATGCCTACATGGTGGGTAAAATCGCGGCTTCTCAAATTCATAATCTGGCCATCGCATATAAGGAACGATTTGATAGGAATAATTTTTTCCAGAACTTATTGTTGGATAATTTGTTGCTGGTGGATATTTATAACAGAGCAAAGAAACTTCATGTGGAGGCAACAGCGCCCCGTGCAGTTTATCTGATTGAGACCAAGGGTGAAAAGGATACCATGGTGACGGAACTGCTGAAGGGAATGTTCTCCAATCAAAGTGGAGACTATATTACTGCCGTAGATGAGGCCAATATTATCCTTATCAAGAATGTGGAAGGCGGCGGTGATTATGAGGATTTAGTATCCGTGGCTGATACTATTGTGGCAATGATGAATGCAGAGGCCATGATGAATGTTAAGGTGGCTTTCGGTACAGTGGTACAGGAGCTGAAGGACGTATCAAAGTCCTACAAGGAGGCCAAGATGGCCTTGGATGTGGGCAAGATTTTCTATGCTGAGAAGAATGTGATTGCCTACAGTACCTTGGGTATCGGGCGTTTGATTTACCAGTTGCCGGTTAATCTTTGCCGAATCTTCATTGATGAGATATTCGGTGATATCAGCACTATAGATTTTGATGAGGAGACATTGACCACTATTAATAAGTTCTTCGAGAACAATTTGAATGTGTCAGAGACCTCCAGACAGCTGTTTGTACATAGAAATACGCTTGTTTACCGTATTGAAAAGATACAAAAGAGTACAGGGCTTGATTTGAGGAATTTTGATGATGCTTTGACTTTTAAGATTGCTTTGATGGTAGCAAACTACATGAAATATTTGGATAACCTGACATATTAAGGCATAAAAGAGACAACCCCTTAATATATTAAAGTGATAGTACTTTAGTATATTAGGGGGTATTTTTATGAGCTATGATAGAAAAATAAAGTATTTGGAGTTGATAGAGGAAGGAGTGGCCGTGCAGAATGCAGGCTTTGTTAAGCTGGAAGCAAGGGACGGAGAGGTGACTTTGAGAATAAAGGCAGAAAAGCTGAAACACTCTGACGATGGTGCCGCACAGATATTTTTAGTGAGTAATGAAAGGGAAGCGGTTCTTGGGGAACTACACTTGGAACAAGGTCAAGGGAATATGTTCTGGGAAGGGATGAGGGAGAAAGAACTGGCAGACCGGATAGGCTATGAAGACTTGCGAGAGATACGAATCAGACTGCAAAGCGACAGAATGTTACGATGTATAATTAAGGAGGCACAGGAGGAGATAAGGGTTCGTCCTTCGGAGCCGGTAAAACCCTATGCTGTGGAAGCTGCACAGCAGGAGGAGATTGATGATGCGGAAGAGAAGGTTGGCTTGAGGAGCGGTATCATTTTGGATACAGTGGAGGAAGATCCTGTAGAACAGGAAGAGGCTTTTAAATACGAGGAACCGAAAGAGGAGAGGGAGATGGTGAACGAGGAGCCGGTATCCATTCCGACACAAGCTTTGGCAACTACGAAATGGCAGCAATTGTGGGATAATTACCCTCATGTTATGCCCTTTGATGACCACCGCAAATACTTGAAGCTAAAACCGGAGGACCTGGTGGTCTTGACAAGGGAATGTTATCCTTTGGTAAACAATAGTTTCCTGCTTCACGGATACTACAATTACAAGCATTTGATTCTTACCAAGGAAATGGTACGGGGGCAGGAACAGTATTATATCGGGGCGCCGGGCAACTTTTATACCAAAGAAAAACAGGTAGCAATTCTCTTTGGATTTGAAAGTTTTGAAGGGAAGGCGGAGCCGGCGCAAAACGGAGATTTCGGATATTATATGATACCGGTGGAAATATAAGTGTTAGGGGAAAGGAAACTTGATTACATAGAGTAAATACAAAAGTGCAGATATGCCCATTGGGTGTATCTGCGCTTGGGGTTTTATGGTAATTGTTCTTCTAAACACCTTCCATGTTAAAGGGAGGTATGAAACTTTCTTCGGCAGTTTCTCCTTCCTGGATGAAGGCATTGGTGATCCCCAAACAAAGGGCAAAGTTGACAACCTTGTCATATTCTTCTGCAGTCACCCTGCGATTTAGTGCGGGAATCTTCGCCACATGGGGCAGAGGGGTATATTGGTTCATAATGCTGATGTAGATATGATCGCCGTAGGTTTCGTATAAATGTCGGAGTACCTTTTTGGAATCCTTGGTTTGGCCGGGAAGTACCAGGTGTCGCACAATCATACCCCGCTTCATCATACCGGTGCCCACGTCAAAGACCGGCGAGCCTACCTGGCGGTACATCTCAGCGATGGCGGCTGTAGCGATCTGAAAATAGTCCGAAGCGTGAGAATATTGGGCGCTTAATTCCGCAGAATAATATTTCAAGTCCGGCAAATAAATATCCACCAAGCCCTCCAGAAGCCTGAGAGCTTCTATGTTTTCATAGCTGCCGGTATTATAAACAATGGGAAGTGTCAGGCCCTTTTCTTTAGCAAGAATAAGGGCTTCCCGAATTTGTGGTATATAATGTGTGGGAGTCACCAGGTTAATATTGGCGGCTCCTTTTTCCTGCAACTCCAGAAAGATTTCAGACAGGCGTTGAATGGTAATGGTTTTCCCACAGTCTCCCAAAGCGATGGAATGGTTCTGGCAGAAGACACATTTTAAATTGCAACCGCTGAAAAACACGGTACCTGAGCCAACATCGCCGGAAATACAAGGTTCTTCCCACATGTGTAAGGCAGCCCTGGCTACCATCAGGTCTGAGGGCATGCCGCAGTATCCGGTCTGACCTGCGATGCGGTCGACGCCACATTTCCGAGGACACAATATGCAGTTGGAAAGCAGGTGGGATGTAGCAGACATGAGGACTCCTTTCATGGATATACAAAGACCGTACAAAGCGGTTTCGATACAACTCCACCCGGCACCCTTACGGCACATGGGAGGTTCTACTTAGTGCTGCTTTGTTCCCAACCTGACACGGTTCGTAGATTCCCATTGCGTAAGACCAAGCTTCACCATTGCATCGAAGGTCCGACAATGTACGGCTTTTATAGTGTATCGTTTCTGCCCGTATTTGTCAAGGTATTATTTCCGGAGAACAGGGTTGAAGATTTGGGAATTCTAAAATCCTACTAAAAGACACTGAAATCAGTGGTATTTTGCGTAATATTATGTTAAAATTTTCTTGAAATTGTTGGATTTCGGGAGGGGTATATTATGGCGTTTGTCAGTATTTTGGGAACTGCAAAAACCGAAGAAATACACGGAAGAAAACAGCCTGATTTTTTTGTGGATTTGAATCTGGATCAGGTGCTTGCAAGGATTCAGAAGCTTTCGCCGAATCATCCGGTGAAGGAGTATTTTTATGATTTTCCTGCCAAGGAGGATGTGGGTTACAGGCAGGAGATTTATAGTGATATTAAGAAGACTTTTTTGTACGACGGATTTATGTGTTTTTCGGCAGATATGCGAAGGGCGGCGGATAAGGAATTATCCCCTACTTTTTCGGGAGAACCCTTGCAGGGAGCCTGCTGGCAGTTGGAGTCCGTTTATTTTTATTGCAAGGCGATTGTGGAGCTTAGACAGGTGCTGGAGAACGGTGTGGCAAAGCAGGAGATTACTGCTTGGGGCTTGAAGGAATTACTGGTGTTTTTGGATGAGCTGTGTAAGGAGCCGACTTTTGCACAGATGCAGAAGGAAGCCTACCGGGTTTGGGAGATGTTGAGCGGCACCAAATTCACCTTGGAAATCAACGGTAATAAAATCCGTATATCCCCGGTGGCACAGGAAGGTACATATGAGGATTTGCTGACAGAATGCTTTCAGGAATACGGGGCAGTAGAGAAGGGAAGCATGCATAGTCCTTTTACCGGAGATTTGTTCCTGACTCGGTTGGAAAGACGTCTGTTGCAGACCTTTTTCAGCAAATATCCTACGCTGGAAACCGAGATTGAAGGGTTTGCAAAAGAGTATAAGTCCTATCAGAACCCACAGATTCAGCAGTTGGAAAAGGAAGTACAGTTTTACTTAAGCTTCTATACCTTCCAAAAGGAATGGGAAGCACAGGGAGCTGTATTCAGCACTCCGGAGTTGACGGAAGAAGGTGTTGCAGAGGGGCTGGAGGTTTATGACTTGGCACTGGCCTGTGTGAACTATCCGGCAGAAAAAGAAGTGGTCAGCAATGACTTTGTTTATCATCAAGAGGAGAGTTTCTTTGTTGTAAACGGTCCCAATCAGGGAGGAAAAACTACTTTTGCCAGAAGTCTGGGACAGCTGGTGTATTTTGCCAAGATGGGGCTGGATGTGAATGCTAAAGCGGCAAAACTGCCCTACTATGACAGGTTGATAACCCATTTTTCCGTGGAGGAAAGCATGGAAAGCGGTCAGGGTAAGTTGATGGAAGAACTTCGCAGACTGGCACCGATTATGAACAAGGGATGCGAAAAAGCCTTTGTGATTATTAATGAATTATTCACCACGGCGGCTCATTACGACGGATGTATTATGGGTGCCAAGGTGCTGGATTATTTTATGAAGAGAGATTGTCACGGCGTATATGTGACCCATCTGCGTGCCCTGGGAGAAGGAACCGAGGGTGTTGTGCATATGTCCGCTATGCTGGATGGCAGCGACAAGCACCGCAGGACCTTTAAAATATTGCGAAGCGGAGCGGAAAGCAGCGGATATGCAGGCGATATCGCCGGTAAGTATCAGTTGACCTACGGTGAGCTTCAGGAACGACTAAAGGATTATGCGGCACAGAAGGGAGGGGTCAGCCATGCTTAGTGCATATTTGCTTTATAAAGACCGTGACTTTGGCAAAGCGGACTCCTACCAGGATTCATCCGGTATGGTGACGGATTTGGGCTTAAAGCAATTGTTTGAAAATGCCGCCATCAGCAAGGAAGCCAGGGACCGCAAAAGTGCGCAGGGTGCAGAGCAGGATGAAGATATCCGAAGAGCCATGCAGAGAGTCATGATGACACCTTTGGAAACCGCCGAAGAGATTGAGTACAGACAAAGCGTTTTGAAGGATTTTCTGGGAAATCCGGAGTTTGCGGAAAGGTTTTATGGGATTACCAGGGAATTGATGGAGCAGTGGCGAAAGCTGGGCAAAAAGGAGAGAGAAAAGGGCGGCAATACCAATACCTCCCGTACTCTGCTGTTTGAAGTCCGCCTGATGAATCTGTTTTTGGATGCGCTCACGGACTTGAAGAGACTTTGCAGGGGCTATAGTAAGAGTTTTCATTCCGAAGGCTTACAACGGTTTTGTGATATGCTGACCCAAAACTACCATGATGAGTGGGAAGAAAAGGTCCGTTTGATTATGATGGATTTGCGCTTTTTCAGTAACGATGAAGAAGTGGATGTGAAGCATTATTACAATAAAACCACCCAGGGCTCCATTCTTATGGAATGTGCACCGGGAAGCGGATTGAAGCTTGGTCAGATGAAGCTGGAGCAGATTGGTACGCGAGAGGTGAATATTGGTCGCCATACTGCCTCCAAAACAATGCTGGACCGCGTGAAGGTGGTTTTGTCCAAGGAACCCATGACCATTATTACGGACGAGCAGACACTGGACAATTTAGAGCAGCTGAAGATTGCGTCTGTGGGTCGTGTGTTTGATTATATGCAGGGCTTTTCGCTGAATTGCAAGAAGTTCTTTGAAATGCTTTTGGTACAAAGTGCCTTTTATATGGGCTGTATGAACCTTTATGAACGTTGCCGGCAGATAGGCTTGCCCATTTGCTACCCCACTGTTTGCAAGCCGGAAGACATGGAGTTTACCAATCTGATGGAATTGTCCATGGCTTTATACAATCGCAGGGTCCCCGTAGGAAATGACTGTGAATTTAAGGATAAGCGTCTTTTGGTGGTGACAGGTGCCAATCAGGGCGGTAAATCCACTTTCCTGCGCAGTATCGGTATCGCCCAGGTGATGCTGCAAAGCGGTATGTTTGTGGCGGCTAAGCGTTTCTCCAGCGGTATTTTTACTCACCTTTTTACACACTTTGTAAGAAGAGAGGATATGGCCATGAACAGTGGCCGTTTGGACGAGGAGCTGGGTCGTATCCATCGCATCGTAGAAGGCTTGCAGCCCGAGTCCATGGTGCTTTTAAACGAGTCCTTTGCCACTACCACAGAGGAGGAAGGATCCGAGATTGCATATGATATAATAAAGGCCTTTACCGAGGCCGGGGTGAAGGTACTGACCGTAACCCATCTTTTGACCTTTGCCAAGAAGGTATATGCAGAGGAGTGGGAGAAGGCAGTCTTCTTAAGTGCACAACGACTGGAGGACGGCACCCGAACCTACAAAATGGTAGCCGGCGAGCCGGAGCTGACCAGCTTTGGTTTAGACTTGTATGAACAGGTAATTTCAGTAAAAGAATAAATGGAGGTATAAATTATGAACAAGAACGCATTTAGACAATTATCTTACGGAGTGTATGTGGTAAGTACCTGGGACAACGGCAGACCCACAGGTTGCACTGCCAATAGTGCCATGCAGATTACTTCGGAACCTGCTACCATTGCGGTAAGCATCAATCATGACAACTATACCAATAAGTGTATTCAGGAAAGCGGCCGTTTCGCCATCTCCATCCTGGGAGAGAATTCTGCGCCTTCCACCATCGGTGTGTTTGGCTTCAAGAGTGGCAGGGATCACAATAAATTTGACGAAGTAGAAATGGCTGTGAAGGGCTATATGCCGGTGATTGCAGATGCCTGCGCTTATATCACCTGTGAAGTGGTGGATAAGATGGAAACCTCTACCCACACTGTATTCTTAGGCAAGGTGCTGGATGCAGATATCCTGAAGGAAGATGACCCCATGACCTATGCTTACTATCATAATGTCATCAAGGGTAAAAGCCCGAAGAATGCACCCACTTATATTGCTGAAGAAGCAGCACCTGCTAAGGAAAAGTATGTGTGCAGTGTTTGCGGTTATGAGTATGATGGTGAGGTACCCTTTGAAGAGCTGCCGGAGGACTATAAATGTCCCGTTTGCAAGCAGCCTAAGAGCGTGTTTGTGAAGAGGTAGGGAAAGGTGTATGTAGGTTTATGAGTAGAGAATATGCGAGGTGGTAGTGGTGACGAAGCATTTATCTGTTTTTGAGAAAGAAATAAAGGCTTTCAAATTGGATAAAACAGTTCGTGGTGTGGCTTTAATAGGGTCTGTTGCTTATGGGACGGCTACCGAAGACTCGGATTTAGATATATTTGTACTGGGAGAGAAGGATGAGTTTGTAAATAAAGATACAGAAGGAATTTGTGTAGAAATTCACTATTCAAAAATGGAAACGGCAGTGCGGAAATTAAGAGAGAATCCCATGGAGGTATACAAGTATATCTATTCTCAAATTGCTTATGATGATGGTGGATTAGAAAGTTTGTTTGAAAAAGCAAAGAATATATATGATAGTTATCGAACTCCTGAGAAAGAGTTGGAAAGAATCCGATATTGGCTTTCCTCTACCAAACGAAAATTATTGTCAGGAATGAAAAGTGCTGATATGCAGAAAGTGGCATATTTGTTGGCGACTAATACCTGGAAGGTACTGGAAGGGGTTTGGGCTATAAATAATAAGCCAATACCACCGTCAAGTATTGCATTTAGTAAATATGAACTATTAAGCATGCCATTAGATAATTGGTTTGAAGATTTGCTGATGGGCGATATTGAGACGAGAGCAAATACTATGCTTGAAGTAGTTGATATTATTCTGGGTAATAATGGCTAATATAAAGAACCGGCAGTGTACTCCCCAAAGAGTATACTGCCGGTTCTTGTTTTAGTCTTGTATTTATATAGTCATAGTTCCGGTTGCCAAATCCATGGCAATAAAAGGGATGAAATAAAATGGTATGGTTAGAATCTTCTGTTCAGCATTGTAACCATAGTTGTTTTTTGAAACTTTAATAGCACATTCAAATTTATTGTGATTTGCAAATTTCTGAAGAGAATTAAGTGTTCCTTTGCCCTTTTTGACATCAATAGGGTATAGTTTATTGTCAGACTCAACAATAAACTCCAATTCGGCAGAGGTTCTGCCGCGCCAATAAAATAATTTGTGTTCCTTGGCTATTAATTCGTTTGCTACGAAGTTTTCAAAGAAAATGCCCGAAAGGGTATTTTCGCGTTCGTTTGATATAAAGGAAGCCGCATTAATACCGCTTTGATAGGAGAACATACCAATATCCCCCAGAAAAAGGCGGAAGTTACTTTCGCTATCCGGCATGAGTGGCATGGTAATGTGTTCCTTCAGCTGGAAGGACTGATTGACAATATGAGCCATGGTGAGCCATTGGATAGAGGTGGCGTAATCTCTTGTTTTGCTTTTTTCCGCAATAAGATCGGGGGAGAAGTTTTTGTTCTCCTTGTTAAGTTCTGTGTAAATATTTGAGAACAGGGTGCGCGAACGCAGGATTGCTTCCTGACTGGCCTGATATAATTCCATATCAGAAAGGTAATTGTCATATAAAACCTTAAGGATTTCTCTTGGTTCAAATAAACTTTGACTATCAATATAGGCTTCTACTGCTTCGGGCATGCCGCCTACAAGCAGATACTTGTATACTTGGTCCATTGCCAATTGATGAATTTTTTCGTCCAGCGGATGCTTTGTTTCATATGCCTTTTGAATAGTGTTATAAAGCATCCTATTACTATTCATTAGGAATTCGTCAAAGGTCATAGGATATATGGTGATTTGGTTAATCTTGCCCACAGGGAAAAGAAATTTGCCGTTATCTGCTGCACCTCTTTTATGAGTTTCTCGCTGAAGCTTGATACGTACCATTGAACCGGTGGCAATAACCGGAATTTGCCTGAAATCTTGGCAAAAGTATTTTAGAGAAGAAATGATGTTGGGGCATTCCTGTATCTCGTCAAATATCAATAGTGTATTTTCGGTAATTTGTTTACCTTTTAAAAGGGACAAATATTCTATGATTTTCTCGGCATTGGCAGTTTGAGAACAAAATTCGCGGACTTCATCTTCCTTTTTGCAATCAATATAAACATAACTGTCTTTGTAATACGTATTGGCGAAAAGTTCTTTTACAAGATAGGTTTTGCCCACCTGTCTGGCACCCCATACGATTAGTGGTTTTTTGCGTGGGTCGTTATTCCAAGCTAATAGCTTCTGCAATGCATTTCGTTCCATAAACCAACCTCCAAGGCATATAATAATTGTATTATAGTATTATTTGCACCATTTAGCAAGTTTATTCGGTGATTAATTGCACCATTTGGCATGTTTTTTGATTAGTTATTTGCACCTTCTGCTAATTTCTTCAATTCTTTCTCTCTTTTATTCCGTTCTCTCAGTTCCGTAAAGAACAATTTCAGGATATCGCTGCATTCCTGTTCCAGGATGCCGCGGCTGACCTTCACCTGATGATTAAATTCAGGCATTTCCAAAATATTTAAAATTGAACCGCCGCAGCCGGCCTTGGGATTCATACAACCCATGACTACTTCTGTTACCCGTGCCTGCACGATGGCACCGGCACACATCTGACAGGGCTCCAGTGTGACATAAAGGGTACACTCTTCCAGTCTCCAGTCGCCGATTTTTTTGCTGGCTTTATTGATGGCAGTAATCTCCGCATGGGCTAAGGTATTCTTGTCCGTATTACGACGATTATACCCTCTTCCGATAATCTTACCTTCATGCACGATGACGCAGCCGATGGGCACCTCCCCTAAAGCAAGTGCCTTCTTCGCCTGCTGCAACGCCACCTTCATATATTTCTCTTCCACACTCTTAATCTTCGCCATGCTATAAACCCCTACAAAGTGATATGAAAATTGGCAAATTGTTGCTTGATTCTCTTTGAATAATCTGAGACTGTGGTGGCTATATCCCTTATGTAATGCACCGTATAAAAGAACAATTGACGAAATTTGTGTGTCTTGGGCGGACAAGCTTGTCCGACATAAAGACATACAAATCGAGGAAAGTGTTTTTTATCCGGTGTGTGAATAAGGGATATAGTCGCCACAGTCGTAAGCATCCAACAACAAAACACCTTGCCAATTTCAAAGCTATTGAGTATACTACATTAGTATAGATTACGTATGGAGATGAGTCAAGATGAGTCAGAAGAAATGGTACCACAGTTTTGTGGGTGATAAAGCATTTTATAAGATGGTGCTGCTGATAGTAGTGCCTATGATTATCCAGAATGGTATTACCAATTTTGTAGGACTATTGGATAATATTATGGTAGGTCGTGTGGGCACCGAGCAGATGTCCGGTGTGGCTATTGTAAACCAATTGATGTTTGTATTTAATATCAGTATTTTTGGCGCTATTTCCGGAGCCGGCATTTTTGGTGCACAGTTCTTCGGATGTAAGGACCATAAAGGTGTGCGTAATACTTTCCGTTTTAAAATATATGCCTGTTTAAGCCTGGTGCTGATGGGTATATTGATTTTTACCTTTTGGGGTGAAGACTTAATTATGTTGTATCTGCATGGCGAAGAGCAGAATGAAGCGGCGTTGCAGGCGGCTTTGAAGTATGGAAAAGACTACCTGGCAGTGATGTTGATAGGTCTCTTGCCCTTTGGCGTGGAGCAGATTTACAGCAGTACCCTTCGTGAATGTGGTGAAACTGTGGTACCCATGAAGGCCGGTGTGGCAGCGGTATTAATTAATCTGGTGCTTAATGCTTTATTGATTTTTGGTTATCTGGGATTTCCGGCATTGGGAGTAGTAGGTGCGGCTATTGCAACTGTAATTTCCCGATACATACAGGCAGTTATAGTGATTGTTTGGACACATCGTAATTCAGAAAAGTTGCCCTTCATACAGGGGGCCTATGAGACTCTGAAGATTCCCGGACATCTGGTGGCAAATATTCTGAAAAAGGGCATGCCTCTGATGTTAAACGAGATCATGTGGGCAACCGGTATGGCCATGCTGATGCAGTCTTATTCCATGCGTGGTCTGGATGCGGTGGCCGGACTGAATATTTCCAGTACTATTACTAACTTGTTTAATGTGGTATTTATCGCCATGGGAAGTGCTCTTTCTATCGTAGTTGGGCAGCTCTTGGGTGCCGGTAAGCTGGAGGAAGCAAAAGAGGCGGATTATCGTCTGATTACCTTGACTGTATTTTCCTGTCTGGTGATGGGCGGTTTGCTGATTCTCTTTGCACCTTTGTTCCCTATGTTGTATAATACAACTGATGAGGTAAAGGGTCTGGCTACAGCCTTTATGAGAGTATCGGCGGCTTGTATGCCTCTGCATGGTTTTATGCATGCTACCTATTTTACATTACGTTCCGGTGGTAAGACCTTTACTACCTTCTTGTTTGATAGTGCCTTTGTGTGGTGCGTGAATATTCCGGTGGCGTTTATATTAAGTCGTTACACAGGGATGCCGATTATACCATTGTATCTAATCTGCCAGTTGGTGGATTTGGTGAAATGTGTGGTGGGTCTGATACTGGTGAAGAAGGGAATCTGGCTGAATGTGTTGGTAGGAAAGAAGGAGTAAGGTATGAAGAAGAATGGTAAAAAATTAAGTATATGGGGCATATTGGCGCTGATAGCGATTTATATCATCCTTTGGAAAGCGGGAGTGATAGCACCCCAAAGTGGTTTCGAAGAAGATGGGACTCAGGTAAGTTTAGCAGTGGAGGAGACCCAGAAGCCGGAAGCTACAAAAGCCCCTGAAGTGACAGAAGCACCGCAGGAGACGGCCACACCCAAGCCTACAAAAGAGCCGACAGTAACACAGGGGCCTAAGGCAACAGCGACACCTAAGCCTACGAAAGAACCTGTAGTAACAGAGGCACCCACAGAAGAACCGGAAATTGAACTGACTAATTATTGGTTCCGTACCAAGAAACTGCGTGACAGTCATTTTGAGAAGCACGGAATAGAGATGGGCTTTGAAACTCCGGAGGAGTATATCGAAGCAGCCAACAGGGTAATCTGCAATCCGGATGCTTTACACAAGCTGGAGGCAGAGGATAATGATCATGTATATTTCATTGAAGAAACCAATGAGTTTGTAGTATTGTCTCAGGATGGCTATTTACGTACTTATTACATTGCGAACGGTGGAATCGATTATTTCAACAGACAATAAAAAGCATTTAGGCATATCGCAAGCAAGTCTTGTGATATGCCTAAAATTGTGTTAAAATGTATATAATTATTCAGTATAATCAATCAGGAGGTACGTGGCATGTTAAGAATCGGTATGTTAACCAGTGGTGGTGATTGCCAGGCATTGAATGCGGCAATGAGAGGCGTAGTGAAGACTCTTTTGAGTAATAGGGACGATGTGGAAATCTATGGATTTTTAGATGGCTATAAAGGCTTGATTTACAGCAATTTTCGTATGTTGACCGGTAAGGATTTTTCCGGTATTTTGACTGTGGGCGGTACGATTTTGGGCACCTCACGTACTCCCTTTAAGACCATACAGGATCCGGACGAGAATGGTTTGGATAAGGTAGATGCCATGAAGCAGAACTATCACAAGCTGCAGTTGGACTGCCTGGTGATTCTGGGTGGTAACGGTACTCACAAGACAGCGAATTTGCTTCGTAAGGAAGGTTTGAATGTGATTACCTTGCCGAAGACTATTGATAATGACCTTTGGGGTACGGATATGACCTTTGGTTTCCAGAGTGCGGTAAATATTGCGACAGATGCGATTGACTGTATTCATACCACAGCGGCTTCCCACGGACGTGTATTTATTGTGGAGGTTATGGGACACAAAGTAGGTTGGCTGACCCTGAATGCGGGTATGGCAGGCGGCGCGGATATTATCCTGCTTCCTGAGATTCCCTATGATATTGATAAAGTAGTGGACAAAATAGAAGAACGTGACAAGAATGGTAGCCGTTTTACCATTATCGCGGTAGCAGAGGGTGCTATTTCCAAAAAGGATGCCAAGATGAGCAAGAAGGAATACAAGGAAAAGATGAAGAACTATACCTATCCTTCTGTTTCCTATGAAGTGGCTGACCAGATTCAGAAGAAAACCGGTCGTGAAGTGCGAGTAACCGTGCCCGGACATATGCAGCGTGGCGGAAGTCCCTGTCCTTATGACAGAGTATTTGCCAGCCGTCTGGGTTCCGAAGCAGGGGAACTGATTTTGAAGGGTGAGTTTGGTTTCATGGTAGGATACAAGAATCGTGAAATCGTAAAGGTACCCTTGGAGGATGTAGCAGGCAAGCTTAAGATGATTGACCCGGATGCATCCATTATTAAGGAGGCAAAGCTTTTAGGCATTTGCTTCGGCGACTAAGTTTGCAAGGAGAAATTAATTTATGTCTTATACAGCGCTATACCGTAAGTTCCGTCCCGGTCTTTTCGAAGATGTAAAGGGACAGGAGCATATAGTGACCACTTTGAAAAATCAAATAAAAGCCAATCGTATAGGACATGCCTATTTATTTACCGGTACTCGTGGTACCGGTAAAACTACGGTAGCCAAAATTTTTGCAAAAACCGTAAACTGTGAGAGTCCTACGGAGAACGGACCCTGCGGAGAATGCAGGACCTGTAAAGCGATTGCAGCAGGAGCCAGTATGAATGTGATTGAAATTGATGCGGCATCCAACAATGGTGTGGACAACATCCGTGAGATTGTGGACGAGGTGTCCTATTCACCGGCAGAAGGCAAATACAAGGTTTATATCATCGACGAGGTGCATATGCTTTCCATAGGCGCGTTTAATGCCTTGTTAAAGACCTTGGAAGAGCCCCCTTCTTATGTGATATTTATATTGGCAACTACGGAAGTGCATAAGCTTCCTATTACCATATTGTCCAGATGTCAAAGGTATGATTTTAAGCGTATTTCCATAGATACCATTACCAATCGTATGCAGGAGCTTATCGACGCAGAAGGTGTGCAGGTAGAGGAAAAGGCCCTTCGCTATATTGCCAAGACAGCGGACGGTTCCATGCGTGATGCGTTAAGCCTTTTGGACCAGTGTATCGCTTTTCATTTAGGAAGCGAGCTGACTTATGACAAAGTGCTGGATGTGCTGGGGGCAGTGGATACTGAGGTGTTCAGCCGTTTGCTGCGTCATGTGCTGGAGAAGAATGTATTAGGCTGCGTGAAGCTTTTGGAAGAAATTGTAATGCAGGGCAGGGAGTTGACCCAGTTTGTGACGGACTTCTCCTGGTATCTGCGTAATCTGATGTTGGTGCAATCCTCTGACAACCTGGAGGATGTTATCGATATGTCCTCCGACAATCTGGAGCGACTGAAGGAAGAAGCTGAAATGGTGGAGATGTCCACTATCATCCGATATATCCGTATCTTCTCCGAATTGGCAGGACAGATTAAATATGCTTCCCAGAAACGTATTTTGGTGGAAATAGCATTGATTAAGCTGTGCAAGCCAAGCATGGAGTCCAATACGGAAGCCTTACTGGAGCGTATCCGGGATGTGGAAGAGAAAGTGGAAAACGGCGTGCCCATGGTGGTGCCGGAGGGCGCTATACCTATGGTACAGCCGGGTGTGGTGAAGAAGAAGCCGGAGATTCCCAAGGCCATACCGGAGGATGTGAAGGAAATTGTGAGAAACTGGCCCACCATCGCAGGAAACACGGATAATCCCATGAGGATTTATTTGAAGAATGCGAAATTAAGCCTGGGTGGTGACAATAAGCTGATGGTAGTTCTGGAGGACGGTACTGCTTCTGATTATTTTACGGAACACCCGGAGAATAAGGAACAGTTGGAGAATGTGATAGCGGACTTTTTGGGGAAAGAGGTGGAAGTAATCATTCAACCCGTAAGAAGTCGTCAGGAATTTAGTGAGAACTATGTGGATTTATCCCGGATAATTCATATGGATATAGTAGTAGAGGAATAGAAAGCGAGGAGTTTTACAATGGCAAAACGTGGAGGATTTCCCGGGGGAGCAATGCCCGGCAATATGAACAATCTGATGAAGCAGGCACAGAGAATGCAGCGTCAGATGGAGGAAGGACAGAAGGAGCTGGAAACTAAGGAATTTACTGCAAGTGCAGGCGGCGGTGCAGTGGAAGTGACTGTAACCGGCAAGAAGGAAGTTGTTAGAGTTAAACTTTCTGAAGAAGTGGTAGATCCTGACGATATCGAAATGTTGCAGGATTTAATCGTGGCAGCAACCAATGAAGCTTTAAAGCAGGCAGAGGATGCGAATAACGAAATGATGGGTAAGATGACAGGTGGATTCGGAGGATTTCCTTTCTAATGGAAATGTATAGTGGCCATATTAATAAGTTAATAGAGGAGCTGGCGGCCTTGCCCGGTATTGGCAACAAATCCGCCCAGAGACTGGCCTTTCATATGATACACATGCCCAAGGAAAAGGTGAACCGTCTGGCAAAGGTGATGATGGAGGCCAGGGAGAATGTCCGCTACTGTCAGGAATGCTATACGCTGACAGACAAGGAGATTTGTCCCGTGTGTGCCAATCAGAAACGCAACCATAAGCTGATCATGGTGGTGGAAAACAGCCGGGACCTGGCTGCTTATGAAAAGACAGGTAAGTATGAAGGTGTTTATCATGTGCTTCACGGTGCTATATCTCCTATGTTGGGAGTGGGCCCCGGAGATATCAAGCTGAAAGAGCTGGTGACCCGACTGGAAGGGGACGTGGAGGAAGTGATTATCGCTACTAATTCCAGCCTGGAAGGCGAGACAACCGCTATGTATATCAGCAAATTGATTAAGCCGGCAGGAGTTAAGGTGACAAGAATCGCCAGTGGTGTGCCTGTGGGCGGAGATATTGAATACATCGATGAGGTAACATTGCTTCGCGCGTTAGAAGGTCGTGTGGAGTTATAAGTATAGCAAAATATAATGTTTGGAGGACGAAAGGATGGCAGTAACAAAAAGAGACTTTAGTGTAGAAGGACAGAGTGCTACTCTTTACACTCTGGAAAACAGTAAGGGTATGAAGGCAGAAGTGACCGATTTTGGCGCGATTTTGGTGAATTTATTAGTGCCCGATGCAAAGGGTAATGTGGATGACGTGGTGCTTGGTTATGATGATTTGACTGGATACCAGACAAACGGAAGCTTTTTCGGTGCAACTATCGGACCGAACGCCAACAGAATTGCCAATGCAAAGTTTACAATTGACGGCGTGGAATATCAGGTAGATGCAAATGACGGTGAGAACAACTTACATAGTCATATGGAAGATGGATATCATAAGAAGCTTTGGGCAGCAGAAGTGGGTGAGAATAGTGTGAAATTTACTATTACCGACGAAGACGGCTACATGGGCTTTCCGGGGAATAAAGAATTTTCTCTGACCTATATTTTGGATGAGGAAAATGGTTTAACCCTTCATTATCATGCAAAGAGTGACAAGAAGACTATTATGAATCCGACCAATCATACCTATTTTAATTTGGATGGACATAAGGCGGGCAGTATCGAAGGACATTCCCTTATGCTGAATGCCTCCTGCTATACTCCTGTGGTAAAGGGTGCGATTCCTACAGGTGAAATAGCAACGGTAAAGGGTACTCCCATGGATTTCACCGAACTTAAGGAAATCGGCAAGGAAATTAATGAAAAGGTAGAGCAGTTAAGACTGACCATGGGTTACGACCATAACTGGGTAGTAGACGATTGGAATGGTGAGTTAAGACATATTGCAACAGTAGTAGGTCCTGTAAGCGGCAGAGTGATGCATACCTATACCACCCTTCCCGGAGTACAGTTCTATGCAGGTAATTTCATTGCACCCGGTTCCGGAAAAGATGGTGCAGAGTACGGACGCAGATGTGGTTTGTGTCTGGAGACCCAGTACTATCCCAATGCGGTAAATACACCGGAGTTCCCTTCCTGTGTATTCGGCGATGATACAGAGTATGATTCTGTAACAGTATATCGCTTTGAATAATTTTGAATAGTTTTGTCGAAAGCTTTAGGGCATTCAACGACAAAGAATGATAAAATACCTTCTTCGCTAATGGTATATTTAAGCTAAATCATAGCTTTGACATTAGTGTGGGAGGTATTTTTTATGGAATTGCCAAAAAATGTAACACAAATCGGAGAGTCGGACAGGTCATGTAAAATATACGTTGAAGATTATGTAATGTCCTATATGAAACAAATGAACCGTTTTGCAGAGGATAAGGAAATAGCTGTAGCACTGTATGGTAAGAGGGCTATGGAACAGGGTATATCCTATCTGTTTGTCTACGGTGCATGTAAGCTGAATTTTCTGCAAAGAGAGGTTCGTCATTTATCCCAGGCACATTATCAGGAGATTGAAAGGTTGCGACGCAAGTATTTCAATACCTGCGAATTTGTGGGGTATCTTCTTTTGAATGGTGAGATGATAGAAGGAATACATATATATGAAAATAGTTGTTGCCATTATGTAAAGGGCTATGCTTGTTTTTATGAAAAGAACGACGATATGTTGGCATATATGTTGGACAATCGTGCAGAGGAAGCAAAGCCGGAATATGTGGCAAGAGAAAAGTATGAAGCGGTGGAAATGCGGATGGAGGAACAAAAGCTGTCCAACGCACCGCGGCAAGAGGAGGAAAAAGGTTCTTCAGCCAGGGAAGTATCTTATAAAGCACTGGAAAAAAGAATGCACGGAATGCGCTTTGCGGCGGCTAGTATGCTGGTACTCCTTTGTATGATAAGTATTGTAACCATACAATCCGAGGGGGTGGATGGAACTTTTTTTGAAAAAATAAAGAGAGGATTATGGGGGGCAGAAATAGGAGCAACAGAGGATGGAAGTCCTGTAGAGGCCATGAGTGATGATGTCATAAATACACTGGTGGCGGAAGAACAATTAACAGAAGCTATTCTTCAGGAAAATCAAGCACAGAGGGATGTGGTGGCGGTACAGGGAGAAGAAGTGGTAAACAGTACACCAATGCCGACAGAGGTACCCACACCGGAACCTACTGCAGTGCCAACACCCGTACCAACAGAGGTGCCAACCCCTGAACCTACACAGGTGCCGGTGACGACTGCCACCCCGGTACCGGTTCAAAGTCAAGAGGTAGTTAACGAATATACTATCCGTGAAAGCGATAATCTTATCGGAATCAGCATGCGATTTTATGGGAGTGATAAGTACGTAAAACAGATTTGCGAACTCAATCATATAACCAATCCGGATAATATACAAATTGGTCAAAAAATCCTATTACCTTAGCGGATTCTGTGTTATACTAAAGAATATAATAGGATAAGGAAGTATACAAATGACAGACAGAAGAAATAATTTGAGAGCCGTGAGGGTAGAAGAAACGAATAAAGAAGATTATAAGAACAAAATTCACAGGCATAGAATGACGGCCGTGTATCGTGTTTTGCTGGTAATGGTAGCGGTATTAATATTAGTGGCGATTGTATATGTTCAATATAAAAATCATGTTTACACATCTTATGATTCAGTTTCGATGGTTGAGTTTGACAGAGTGACAGATTCGGAGATTATGAAGCTGGGTGAGAATATATTGACATACAGCCGTGACGGCGCCCATTGTACAAGTCCCAAGGGTGAGGTGCTTTGGAACCAGACCTTTGAGATGCAGAATATACTGGTTGCAACCTGTGAGGACGTAGTGGCCTTTGCGGATTATAATGGTCGCGTCATATATGTATTGGATTCTGCGAAGAAGCTTGGGGAAATCACTACCACCATGCCTATTCGTAATCTGGCAGTGGCGGGAAACGGACGGGTTGCCGTGGCTGTGGCAGATACCGCCATTACCTGGATTCATATTTATGATGTTGACGGCAATCGTAAATTTGAAGTAAAAACAACTATGGGACAAAGCGGATATCCGGTAGATTTCAGTTTATCACCTAATGGAGAGCTTTTGGGAATGGTGTGCCTGTATACGGACGCAGGAGTGATTAAGTCACAGATTGCTTTTCACAATTTCGGAGCAGTAGGGTCTAATATGAGCGATTACAGAGTTTGTGCAGACACCTATCCGGATACCATGATACCCTACATAGAGTTTATAAATAAGGATACAGCTATTGCGGTGGGAGAAGACAGAGTCTTGTTTTACAAAGGTGCACAGAAACCGGCTCTTCAATCCCAGTACTTATTAGAGGAAGAGATTCAAGGGGTATATCATAACGAAGAATATGTAGGAATACTGTTACATTCCGATCAGTTGGATAAGCAACATAAGATGGATATTTATAGCAGTAATAAGGACGGTAAAGTGGGAAGCTTCTATTTTAATGTAAAGTATGATGATATATTCTTTACAGAGGATTATTTTGCAGTTTACAATAATATGGAATGTTTGTTACAGACCTATGACGGAAAAGAGAAGTTTAACGGAGGCTTTATGACGGCGGCGGATTTGCTGATGCCAGTGGGAAAGGGTAAAAGTTATAAGTATGTATTGGTTTCGCGAAATATGATTAATACCATACAGTTAAAGTAAGAAGGTAGGGATACATATGAATTTATTGGAGATTATTGTTTTGGTGCTACTCATTATTAAGGTGGCAGACGGATATCGTAAAGGAATGGTTAAAGAGATTATATCATTAATCTCTTTGCTGATCATGTGCGTGGTGGTGACTTTAATCGGAGCCGGATTATATAGCTATATGCAAAAAAAGGTAGTAGGAATTTTAGTTACCGTATTGCTTTTAACATTGGTTGGAATAGCGCATCACTTCTTAAAGTTGGTATTCTTCTCGGCAAAGGTGATTACCAAGTTGCCTATCATACATACCGGTGACAAATGGTTGGGAATGCTGCTAGGAGCAGTTGAAGTGGTGGTTATGCTTTGGACAATGTATACCTTTACCAAGTATTTTGAGCTGGGGATGATAGGACAAATGATTTTGGATTATACCGAACAGAGTAAGGTTCTGACTGCGGTATATGAATATAATCTGCTGGCACCGATTGTATCAAATGTGGTAGCGGAGTTAGCAGATAGAAAGTAAAGAAGGATAGAAAGCGAACATCGTCGGATGTTCGCTTTTTGGTTTGTGTTTGGGATAAAAACAGACACTATATCTAGCGATTGACAATTGTAAAAAACAGATGATATACTAATATCCTACCACCTCAAAATAATACATAAAAAAGGTAGAAAAAATTTTAAAAAAGCTGTTGACAAAGCGAAAAGCATGTGATATTCTAAATAAGCTGTCGCGTAAGAAACAGCGCAGGTAACTTTTAATAAAGTTCCATTGTACATTGATAAATAAACAGTAATGCAACCCTGAAAATTCTTAAAGAGTAACAGCAATCAAAGCTGTGGAATCTGAAAG
>JAFWYN010000015.1 GCA_017522685.1 Lachnospiraceae bacterium | reverse complement strand
GGTGTCGGCGTCGGGGTGGGCGTCGGCGTGGGTGTGGGTGGTGGTGTTGGTGTGGGTGTGGGTGTTCCTGTCGGTCTCGGAGACTCTGGGGGCGCCGGACTTGACGTTGTTACAGGTCTCGGTGACTCGGTTGGTGCCGGACTCGCCGTAGGCTTAGGAGTCGCAGTTGGCTTTGGCGTTGCCGTAGGTTTCGGAGTCGCCGTAGGTTTTGGCGTTGCCGTAGGCTTTGGTGTTGCCGTAGGCTTAGGAGTCGCCGTAGGTTTTGGCGTTGCCGTAGGCTTTGGTGTTGCCGTAGGCTCTACCACCTTGCCCTCTCCACGATTCTCATAGCTTCCCGTCTCAGCATCCTCTTTTACCACAGGTTCCTTAGCCAAATCTTCCTCTGCCTTACCCAGTGCAACCCATTGGCTTCCGTCGTATATTTCCACATTGCCCTCAAAAATCCTCACCTGCAATTCAGAAAGAGATACCTCTTTATCAAATATCTTAATTGGTTCTTCCCCTTCCGCTACAGAAGGCTCGTATTGTTCAAAAATCGGTGTGTCCGGTACCTCCATAGTCTGATTGTTAAATGTATAGTTCTCTGCTGTACTTCCCTTTGCATTCATAAAAAGATACTTATCTTTTTTCTGATTATACGCATAAATAATGGAATTGCCCTGTACTTCTGCACTTTCATTTATCTGTCGAGAGTCCTCTCCCGGCTGTTCCAACAAGGTGCGTCCGTTTTCATCAAACTCTCCCTTAAAAGTCTGAAATTCCATGTCCTCTTTCATCATCCAAAGTGACATGATGTCTGCGGAGGCTCTTCCCCACTTTACTTCAGCAGTATAGTCTCCTACGCAGATACCATTCTGAAAAGTGCCCTTTTCGCAAAATACATCACCGGTAGAAGCCACACAGGTCCAAATCTCAAAATCTCCATGGTATTCACCATCCGACAAACCGGTACGTAAAGTCTTGATAGAATCGGGAGTCTGTCGGATTACCAGCAACTCCTCCCCCTTAATTTTCCAAATCAAAGTTTCCCTCTGATTGTTTGCATTGAAGCCAACTTGTACGGTAAGAAGATTCTCTCCATTTTCCCGATAATAGCTTCTTTTTCCACGATTGGCCGCGGGCTTCATAGCTTGAAACCACTCGTCAGTAAAGAGCATACTGATGCTCTCATTGGCGTATTCCGGTATGTCCAGATTCTGTATGAGCAAATCCAGCTGAGCCGCAATTTCCTGCTCCTCTTCAGCATTCACAGTTAAATCCTGAAGCATCTCATATACTTCTGCGTCCTGCTCTAACTGATAACCGGCTTCTAAAATTTCTCTGGCCTGTTTCTTTTGCTGATGGTCCAAATAATATTTGGCAATGGTTTTCAAATCCACCTTCTGAGTGGATTCTGCACCATAATCCTCATTATCTACCTGAACTTTCTCCATATCCGACTCATCCACACGCTCCTGCTGTACAATTATGGGCTGGGCACCACCACCGGTGCTGAATAAATCATCTATTACACCGCAACCGGTCATACTCACGGATAATACCACCGTGCAAATGATACTCACTACTTTTTTTCTTCTCATGCTTCTTCTGCTTCCTCTCCTGTTTCCTCCGGTTCGGGTGTCTCCTGAGGAGGATTATCCCCATCTGCAATTAACTGTTTCAAAAAGTTCCATGCACCAGAATTTTCTTCAAACATATTAAGGGAAAGTGCCTGCTCTGCCAAAGAATATATACTACGATATCGAATTGGGCCATAAATCGTAATTTCTTCTTCTCCCTTTGTCAGAGTCGCATATCCTCTAAAAGCAAATTCTGTCTTATAATATTTAGCCGGTATACCAACTAACACTGCTGTATAGTGATATCTGTCATTAACAATCGAAAAAATATTATCTGTCAATTCCCCATCGCCACTCATTCCATATGCAATAATATTTGATATTTTTTCTCCACCATTAATCATGGGATATGTACCCAAATTCGCATTATTGGTAACCAAAGTACCATATTCTTTTAACTGATACCCGCTGATGCCGTCTCCTAACAACTGTTCTCTGGTCTGCGTTCCTATACCGGTCTTAAAACGGATTCCGGCCCTTCCGGTTATTCTTATGGAAAATCCATGATAGGTCAGTAAATCCTTCAGCCCTTCCATCTCAGTGGCCTTATAATAGTTCCCCGCATTTTCCAATTCCCATACGGTCATACCTACAGGAACACCGGATTCATTATATTGATACATAACCGCAGTCTTTCCTTCCAATCCGGCTCCCTGCGCAATCACATATCCGTTTCTGGTCTCTGCTTCATAGGAAATACCATCCACATAAACAGTGGTGTCCGTATATCCTTCCGGTGCTGTCAGAATCACCCTGTCGGAACTTTCCGGCACTGGACATTCCTCCGGCATATTCCGATAAACCGGTATCTTAAATACAAATACATTATCTAAAGAGCCCGTTTCTTCATACAAGCGATAGATGCTCTTCGCTTCACTGGTGGGTGCGCTGATATTTTGCATATACTGATGCCAGTACAAACCATTATTACTGTTATCCACATCAAATTTCTGCAAATACAGGGTATCCTGCCCTTTGGAAATATAATTGGAACCGATAACAATGGAGCCATAATACAATCCATTATAAGCAGAATCCCATCCATGCTCCTTTGCATACTTCAAACCATTCTCGATTACTTCCTGATTGGTACGTCCGCTGGCACCAATATTAAAATAATTATAATATCCTTCGTATCCCGGATAGGTACCGGATATCAAAGGAGAGGTACCTCTTCCCTGTTCCTGATATACACGGCTTGCTAAATGGAAGGGGCTGATATTCTGTTCCTTTCCGATTGCCCAGAATACAAAAGCATAGGTCATTACCGTATCCGGCACTTTATCCTTCATAAAGGTATTATCCAAAAATCTCTGTACCGCCGCTTCGCAGTCCATATGGTAGGACTCATTAAAGGTCAACTGTTCAAACTGAAAAATCTCCTTTTCCTTCAGACTGTTTCTGGGGTCCAGATAATATTCCAAAGCCTCCCTGGTAGCATAGGACCAGCCGGTGCTGAATTTACCCTCTTGCAAATAACCTCCCAAGGATGCGGAAATCAGACTGCGTCCGCCCTTCAGTTCCTCTGTCACTACCGTATCCCAGTCCAAACCGGTATCCATCTTAACAAAGACCCAGTTAGGATGGGCTTCCTTTAGTTCGGTAAGAGCCGCTTTGTAGCTTTCGGGAAACTGTTCAATATCCTCGTAAGTCCTTGGCACTTCCTCATCGCCAAGAGCGAACATGGTCATATAGGCTCCCGGATTCATTCCATAGCCCATCTCCCACTGTAAAAACAATTCATCCGAACAGGCCAGATTCTTTCTTTGTACATACCCGCTGTACATACTGTCCTGACGGTTAAAACGCACCTCCACCCAGGCTTCGTAATCCTCCGTCAACTCCACATCCTTTATGAAAACCGACTGGCCGGAGGGTACTTCAATTACCACGGAAGCGTCTTCACCGGGTGCTGTTCTGACCGGATAGCGGTCTGCCAGATAGACTACCGCCATCACATCTTTTTCTTCCAATATGTCATAAAGAGCTTCTTTTGCCTCGGCAATCCACTCTGTTTCCTCTTCTGTAAAAGCTTTTGATTGATATGTATATGTCGGAGACAAAACCATGGCTACGATCAATACAGCGGACAAAACATTCACTAATAATTTTTTCATTCGTCACCTCAAAATCTTTCAACCCAACAACCACTTTGCTACTTCTGTCATGACACATTCTGCCAGATACCATCTTCCGTAACCATTCTCACGATAACAGTACAGATATCTGTCGCGAATGCGTCTTTTGACACTTTTCCAATTCCTTTCATTGCTGGCGCCCCCCATTTGGAAAGTCGCCATTCTTTGATTAATCACCGCTATTTTGCGTTTTTGCTTACGCATCTTTAAATAAAATGCATAATCATCATGAATCCCCTTTTCTGCAAAAGGATATTTCCGATACCACTCCGTCTTCACAAACATGGTAGGATGATTCCAGTCCCGGGAGGTCTGATAAAAAGTCCTTTGTTTCGCCTTTTTCGTCATCTTCCGTCCTTTGGTGGTAATAATTTGCAAATCACCAAACAACAGGTCGCAATTTGTTTCTGCAAACTTCCGAACTACCGTCGGTACTGCCCCTTCTTCGTAGGTGTCTCCTGCATTGATAAAGCCTATTACATCCCCGGTAGCCAGCTTGATTCCTTTGTTCATGGCATCATAAATCCCTTGATCCGGCTCACTAATGTAATGAAAATCTGTCCCTTTTTGCAAGAAACGTTCCTCATATTGCTTCACCTTCTCCAAGGTGCCGTCCGCGCTTGCCCCGTCAATCACCCAATATTCAAGGTTCGTATACTTTTGACAGTACACAGACTCCAGCGTTCTTTCTATAACATTTTCTCCGTTATGTACAACGGTGATAACAGATACTCTCACAAGTCTTCTTTCCTCTCCGTTCTTCGGATACTTTCCTCAAAATCCACAAGCTGATAGTTCTCGGGAAGCTTACTCATATCCTTATCGTATACAAACGTTCCGAATATCTTTCGAAGCAGCTTTCCTCCTCTTCCCGGCAATTTCGCCAAAACCCTAACCGGATGATTTAACCAGCTCCACAGATGGGTTTTCTTCCCCTGTAATTGTCTGATATATGTCAGTATCTCAGCCGCGGACCCATAGGTGGCATTCTGTGGGAAATATACCCCTGACTCTCCAGCCTCTATAAGTAGCCGGATACACTCACTCAGATTCTCTATATATATCATACTTCTCTGTCCGGAAACACCGGGAAATACTGGTAATTTTCCCGACCACTTTGATAATATCCTATAATTACCTTTACAGCCGGTGCCGTACACAAAAGGAATTCTTAAACGTATCACTTTGAAATCTTCTGTTTCAAGCGCTAACAATTGCTGCTCCGCCTGCCATTTGGAAGCCCCGTAGCAGTTCGTGGGGCATGGCTGAGTGTCCTTTGTGATATGTATTCCCCTGCTTATACTATAATTTCCCCCATATACCAATATACTACTGCAAAACAGGAATCGTTTTACCCCTTCCCTTTTCGCCTTTTCAGCGGTTTTTACTGCCAGCTCGCAATTTATCTTCATATACTGCTTCTGCTCTTCTTCTGAAAGCTTCCCTTCATCCACATGGGCGATTCCCGTCACGTCCAATACGCAATCATATTTGGAAAAATTTTCTTTTTCCCATGTCTCATCTCTTTGAGAAAGGAAGGTGACTTCATATTCTCTATCCGATCCGGCACCATATTCCTGCAGATAACGACCGGTCGCATTACCGATATAACTGTTTGTCCCGGTAATCAATACCCTTTTCATACCCGTTATCCTTTCCTGCTGCCTTCTCTTACACCATCCCCGCGAAGGACCTTATGGAAGGAACAAAAAAAGCAACGAAGATCCATCTTTAGTCCCATTTTCTCCACATATTCTCCGTCTAATGCTGCTTTTTGCAAAATATCAAGCTCATCCCTGCCATTAATCTGGGCCCATCCGGTTAGTCCCGGACGCACATCATTGGCCCCGTATTTATCCCTTTCCGCGATCAAATCTTCCTGATTCCACAAGGCCGGTCGTGGCCCCACCCAGGACATATCTCCACGAATAATATTAATGATTTGAGGCAGTTCATCCAAGCTGGTCCTACGTAAAAATCGGCCCAGTCGTGTAAAGTGTTGCTCCGACTCTATCTGTAAATGTGTGGGCACATCGCTTGGTGCATCCTGCAACATGGTACGAAATTTCAAAATATAAAAATGCCTTTTATGTATCCCCACTCTCTTTTGACGAAACAATACCGGTCCCGGTGAATCCAGTTTTACTGCTATCACCAATACCAGAAATAATGGTGCCAATATTAACATACTTATACAGGAAAAAAACAAATCTCCTCCCCTTTTAACTGCACCATACATGTCTCACAGTCCTCTCTAAACAGCTCTTCCCCGATACAACATCTTTTTTAACTTCTGATAGAAACCGGCAAAGCGTTTGCTCTCCGCCATCTTCGTTCGTAAGGGTGCCAATGTAAGCAGCAAAATCGCACGATACTTAAAAAGCTGTCCCTTACTCATATACTTTCCGGTAATCTCCTTATGCTCTCTTGCAGAACGTTCACGATTTTCCTTGGTTTCCGAAAAACCGCCCCCCTCGTAGGATGCCATTACCACATCCACATACTTGGGTTCTGCTTTCTTTATAAAATAACACCACAAAAAGTGCTCATAATCTCCTCGCACCTTATACTTGGGCTCATATCCCCGCCCTTCAAATAAACTATAGTGATAAATACAGGCCTGATGACAGGGTACATTGCGATAACAGGCAAAATCGTCAATCTTAGGATTGGAGGAAACCACCTGCTGACGTAGGGCATCAAATATATTTCCATAATAAATCAGATGCTTTCTGCTTTCCGCTTCATTCTTTTCTATGGCTTCAGCCATCGCTCTTAATGCAGTTGTATGGGCAAACACATCACCACAATTCAAAAAGTAATAAAACCTTCCCTCCGCATAACCTGTGGCCTGATTCATACCCTCATAAATACTATTATCCGGTTCCCTGATAATGCGAATCCGGGCTCTTTGGGTCTCCTCACACTGTTCCAGATATGCCTCTAATCGCTCCAGTGAATCATCCTTAGAGCCACCATCCTTTACCACCACTTCATAATCCGTATATTCCTGCTCAAAAATGCTTCTGATTGTTTCCGCCAGTTTTTCACCGGCATTTAACGAAACCACCAGTATGCTGAACATTATTTCCCGCATTCTACTGTCTTCCTTCCTTTATTCCCCGGCACATGATTTCATATGCTTCCTTAAAGGGAATCTCCTTGCACAGTTCTTCCTTGTGTGCCAATAAGAACCGCAATGCCATCACGCGACACAAGTAACCGTATAAATGAACGTACAAAACACCTCTGTCAAAGAAAAACTTCTCATTATATCCATGAAACCAGGTAGAGGGTCTTTCTTTTTCGTCCCCTATGGTTACCGGCGTCTTATATACCTTCAGTCCACTCTTCAAACAATCTCTGATAAATAAACTGTCCTCTCCGTTGCTATACTTAGCTCCACCCCCAAACAACAGAGAGAATGTAATATTATGATTGTGAATTTTTGTTCTTTTTACTGCAAAACTATAGGTAGGATAGCGACCGCAATTATACCATCTGACCCGTCCGTAGCTTTCTGTATGGTAGGTTTCTCTCCCCGGCACGGCATTAACTTGAAACAGCAGCATATCCGCCTCCGGATGATTCTCAAATTCCTGTAATACAGCTTCCGCATATCCCTCTCGGTATACGATATCCTCATCCGCAAACAAAATAATGTCTGCCTCAGCCCGTAACAAAGCATTGTTCCTGCTCAGTCCCACGCCTCTCTCCGCCATGGAAAAATAACGTAGCTTATTGCTCTTATATTCCGTTTCTTCATAGAAATATGCATCCCCCTGGCTGATAATGATGGCATCACTGCCAATCTGCATTTCTTCAGCCAGCTCCAATGCACTCTTATTCATGGCTGCCACTAAAAGCTGCAATGTCATCCGACATCTCCTCCGTTATTCTTCATTGGTTTTCTTCATTTCTTCCTTAAGTGCGGTAATCTGCTCACTTTCCACACCCTCTGTGCTATCCGGCCAGAACAAAATCTTTAATGTTAACAACATTAACTGAATATCCAACCAGACAGAATACTTTTCAATATAGGTCAAATCTAACTTCAACTTGTCATAAGGAGTGGTATTATACTTGCCGTAAACCTGTGCATATCCTGCCAATCCGGCTTTTACCTTGGTACGAAATGCAAACTCCGGCATAACCTCCATATACTGTGCGATAATTTCCGGTCGTTCCGGTCTGGGGCCGATAAATGACATATCCCCCTTCAGAATATTAATCAGCTGGGGAAGCTCGTCTATACGAACCTTACGGATAAATTTACCGATGGGTGTGATACGGTCATCATTCTTTTTGGCCAATCGTGCCACACCATCCTTTTCCGCATCTGTCCTCATACTACGGAATTTCATAATCTTAAACTCCCTTTGATCCTGGGTACAACGAACTTGCTTGTACAACACCGGGCCGCCGTCATAGAGCTTAATGGCAATCGCAGTAATCAACATAATCGGAGATGACAACACTACCAAAATACCCGAACACACAATATCAATCAGTCTCTTCACAAAGCGCTGTTCCATGGTAAGACTATACTCTCTGGTCAGTAAAATAGGTGTATCAAACAAATGAAGTTCCTCTGCCCCCAAAACAATCACATCCGTAATCTTTGGCATCAGATACACTCGAATGGACTTGGCATAGCAATACTTTAACAGCTTGTTTCTGTCCTGGGTAGGAACATCCCAAATAACTACCGCATGATACTCATCCTTTTCATACCCTGTTCCTATTTCTTCCATCAGGTTCTCTGTACCTGTGCTGATGGGCAAACATTTTACTATATCGTATTTGTCCTTTCTGCTGGAAAACTTTTCCAATATTCCTTTTATTGGGCGTTCCCCATGAATCAAAAGCATTTTTCTGGGTCGGAATATACTTTTATAAATCCAGTATGCCACATTATTCCAAATCAAAGTGGCCACTATCTGGTCTAATGTCATGATTATAAACATCTTTATGACAAATAACTCCTTTGCCATAAGGGACAATTCCGCATATATTAGGAAATTGGCGGCAAGAATCGCAAAAATCTGTGAAAATATTACTTCAGCATTCTTCAGATAACCAATTCGCATTCCCCCATACATTTTAGACAGAAAGCAAAGAATCAGAAAATAAAAACCAACCTCCAACAAATCAGCCCTATAATAATACGGTACACTGGTAGCAGCCGTAATACTCAGGCTGAAATTGGTTTTCCAGAAATAATAAAATAAGGATACATGGATTAAGATTCCAAACCCTGATAATAACAATAAAATAATACGTTTATATGTCTCCAATTTACGCATGCTTTCGTGTCTCCTAAACATTAAACTCTTCTTAATACTGCCTTTACTGCCCAAAAGCAGAAATTATAACAACTATACGGTACCGACAACTTTTCCGCCTTACGATACAGGTTCCAAATTCTCCGAATGGCCTCCAGTTTGTTAGAGGACAGGGAATTTGCAGGTCGCCTGTAAATCACCAAATTTTCATCCAGCCCATAGGCATCATATCCGCTTCGAAGCACCTTCCACCAAAGTGCGGTGTCCTCACTTTTCATATTGGGCATTTTCAATAATTCTTTTCCGATTCTTTGTGTATCAAATACTACCGTAGAAGTAAAAATCGTAGTATTTTTCAAAGCCTCTTTATATTTTAATACTTCAGGTACTCTTACTACCTTTCCGGTACCCACAGCATTTTCATCCCCAAATTCATATCCGGTAAACACAAAAGCAGCTGCCTTATTTGTCAAAAAATCCAGTTCCTTTTGGAGCTTATCCTCTTTCCATAAATCATCTGCATCCAAATAAGCAATATAGCGACCCTGTGCTTGCGAAACACCCCGGTTTCGTGCCAACGCAGCCCCCCGGTTTTCTTTCTGAATCAAAAGTCTTATTCTTTCCTCTTTCTTCTCTTCCACATACTGCTGTATCACCGGAATGGTGGGGTCCTCTTCTCCGTCTGCCACCAACAAAAGCTCCCACATAGTGTAAGTCTGGTTTCTCACACTATCCAGAGTATCCTTTATATATCTTTCAGCGTGATACACCGGTACCACGATACTCACCAATTCATTCATTTCCATCTCCTAGTCGAACCGATATACGGAATACTCTCCTGCATATACACACTTTAGTGCTTTGCCTTGTGTATCAGAAGCTTCTGTCAAACAGTCCGCAATATAATCCCCAATCAGTGTGGGTAATACTATGGTATCGGCACCTGCCTTTATCACTTCTTCCACATACTCACCGGTTTCTTGGTTCCAATTATACTGCTCGTCCAAAAAACTAAGTGTTTCTTCCGGGGCATCCGAATCCAGAGCCAGTTCATATTGTCTCACTGCATTTTCCATCCATACATAAGCTTGCGTCAGCTCACTGCTATAAGCTTCATAGTCATAGGCACCGGCCTTTTCATCCCACATATCGCGACCATAAATCAGCTTAATATTTCCATCATTTCGCCTTGCCGTTTGCATCACGTCAGACGGCCCCCATAAAACAACACTCCTGTCACCGGAAGTTTCATAAACTCCTTCCAGAATTTTGTCCATTTCCCTTCGGATGAAGTTTTCCTTTTCCGGTACTCTTTGAAGACATCCCTGGTTTCCGCACAGGCACAGAAGCACTGCTATAATGACTGTCAACAATACGGTTTTCTTTTTAGACAAATTCTGTTCCAAAATCAATACGATACCAAAAGCAATGACCGCCGTTACGGGAACCATACTCCAGGACCACTCATAATCATAAAACGCCGTCTGATAAATCATTACTGCCACTGCCGTGACAGGTATCAGTAACACAACTGCCATCATCAGACTGTAAACCAAGAAACGGTTTTGTTTCTCCGTAATCTCTTTTTTCTCTGATAGCCATACAAACAAAAGTACCGCAAAAAACAAAACCAAAAAGTGTTGTACTGCCCCATATTGTGCGATGCCATCCACCGCTTTTTCAAAATAACCTAATATTTGATTCATCTCTGCACCTCCTTCTGTCGAAAGATTTGCAGGAATCTCCCTATAAATGACATCTTACGCTCCAGCAACTCCAATACCAGCATACCCAAAGTCACTGCCACGCATACTCCAAGTCCCCAGAAAGTCCAGACAATACACAGCTCTGCCAGAATACAAAGGACTGCTTTCCAATATTGTCTTTCCAACATGGCACTAAAGGTAAACGGTACCAATACCAGATTGCGGATACTGCTTCCCCAATACCCTGCATGCAATGCAGAATAACCATCCAAAGAAAGAGTACTCTCCGCAAAAAATAAGATCAAAGATACCATCAGCAAAAACCAATATTTCTTTTTACACTGTCCCGCTCCAAAAAGACTTTCTCCCAAGCGTTCATATGCCAGATAGGTTGCCCCCAATGTCACCACCGGTATCATATGGCAAACCACAAGCTCTGACTCCAATCCGAACCCTTGTGCAATCACTGCATAAAGCGTGGGCAAACACAGCATTCCGTACCTGAACGGAACACCGCTTTCGCTGGGCATGCCGGTCAACGGCAACACCCGATAAATACCATCCTCCGCCAAAAAGCTTTGAACGCTCTCCAAAGTAATATCTCCAGGAACCACCACCGGATTTTTACTGAATACATACAACAATTGCAATAACACAATGCCCAGAAATGCCAAGGGTAATCCCTTGCTCATGTTTTCTGCGCTTCGATGTACCCAATAGTTTTGTTTTCTCTTCCTTACTCCATTTACGCCTGCCAAGGTTCCAATTGCCGTCACAAATAATAATGCCCCCAAAAGCAACCAGCCTACTCTTCGCAAACTCATATCCATCAGATATCCCAGCATATGCACGCAAAAGGATATCCCTATACAAGCAATCAGTCCCGTCAAATAGCAATCCGACAGGCTGATGAAACGCTCTTCTTTCTTCCCATATACGATTGTCATAATGCCCAATCCCATCAAAAGGGGAAGCAATAAAAATAACATCCAAGCCAGGATAATCATAAATGCCATCCTCTATTCTGCAAAAGACTATAGTTCATTTTATTATATCACAGTTTACCTTGTATAGACAAGTATTTCAGATTTTCAAAAAGTTATCCCACATAAAATGGGCCATCCACAAAGGATAGCCCATTTTTTCAGTCACAACAACTAAGCAGACATTATTTTCTTTTCATTTTCTTATTTAGACTTCATATCCAGCCGCATTTTATCTGCAATTCGAGAAATATATTCACTGTTTGTGGGGCGGCTTCTTCCCTGCAATACAGAATAACCGAATACCTCCTCAAAGCTCTCTGCATTTCCTCGTGTCCATGACACTTCTATGGCATTTCGAATGGCTCTTTCCACTTTCTGGTCCGTTGTTTTAAAATGCTTTGCAATAGCAGGATATAAAAGCTTGGTCACACTTTCCACCAGCTCCATATCTCTTCCTGACAACAGAATCGCTTCTCTTAAGTAATGATAGCCCTTTAAATGAGCAGGAACTCCCATATCCAACATCACTTCCGTAATATACCGCTCCAACTCATAATCCTCTATCGTAGCAATATCCATGATGAGATCCCCTTTCATATGTCGAGTATTGCTCCTTTGTCGCGACCACATAAACCATCTTAACACAATCGACATAGATTACAATGTAAACCCATCGAAAGGCTTCGTCACTAAACCACAATTTTCCTTATATTTCTTCCTTTACCAAATAAATAGGACGTCTTTTTACTTCCATATATGTTTTCGACAAATATTGTCCTAATATACCCAAACAGAATAACTGCACACCACTAACCAAAGAGATAATACAAACCAAAGACGGCCAACCGGATACCGGATCACCAAACAAAACTTTGCGGATAATGGTAAAGATAATCATAACAAATGCCAGTATGCAAAACAGCACTCCCAAGAAAGAGGCAAACATTAAAGGTGCCGTGGAAAATGCTGTTATCCCTTCTACGGAATATACTAACAGTTTCCAGAAATTCCACTTGGTCTCTCCCTTTGCCCGTTCCACATTCTCATATTCCAACCATTTTGTCTCAAAGCCCACCCAGCCGTAAATACCTTTGGTAAATCGGTTGTATTCCTGCATCTGCAAGATAGCATCCACCATTTGGCGACTCATCATACGATAATCCCTGGCACCATCCATTATTTCTGTCTTGGAAATACGCTTCATCAAACGATAAAAGCATCTTGCAAAGAAAGAACGAATGGGGGGTTCTCCTTTTCTGGTCACTCTGCGTGTGGCTACTGAATCATATCCTTCCAATATATAAGAATACATATCCGGCAAAAGTGCAGGCGGATCCTGTAAATCCACATCCATAATTACTACATAGTCACCTTTTGCATTCTCCAAACCGGCATACATGGCTGCTTCTTTCCCAAAATTTCTGGAAAAAGAAATCATGCGCACTCTGTCATCCTTTTGCTTTAATTCCTTTATCTTCCCTACTGTATTATCTTTAGATCCGTCATCTATAAACAGAATCTCCAAATCCACTTTCTTTTCCTGAAAATATGACTGATTCTTCATAAGCTCCATATAAAAATCAGCAACACTTTCTTCCTCGTTAAAACAGGGAACCACCACACTCAGCAGACTCATGTTTGTCCCACCTTTCGTTTTTCTCATTAACAAGTATACTCTCTGACACCTTTTTATGCAAGTTGATTCCCCCAAAACCTTTACAGGATACCAAAATTTTATGCAAAAAAACTAGCCATTCTTGCTTAAATAGGGTATACTAATCACATCAATAGCAAGAAGGAATGAATTATGACCTTTTTTTCAGATTTACTAAGTAATAAAATATTTATGGTTGCAGCCATTAGCTGGTTTGTTGCACAGGTTATCAAAACCATTATACACTTCATCCTATCCAAACAATTTGCGGCGGAACGTTTGGTGGGAAGCGGCGGTATGCCCAGTTCGCATTCCTCCACCGTAAGTTCTCTGGCTGTAGCAACCTGTTTTGAGTTCGGAGCCGGCAGTTTCGAATTTGCCATAGCTGCAATATTCGCCATTGTAGTAATGCATGATGCCAGAGGAGTACGGCGCGAAACCGGTATTCAGGCACAGCTACTGAATGATATGCTCAAAATCTTTGAAGATATGGGGCGGAAAGAATTAACCGCTCATGAAAAATTAAAAGAATTTGTGGGACATACTCCTTTACAGGTAATTATAGGTGCCATTTTAGGTGTTTTGATTGCCATCTTATGTTATTTATAGTCAATACAAAAGCTGTTGCTGATTGCCTGCAACAGCTTTCTTATTTATCTATTTCTTTTTCCCTTTACGAATTCTCTTACTTTCGTACATTTTTTCATCTGCTTCATGCATCATTGCAAGATAATCTGTACGTTCTCCAATAATAGTATAACCAAATGAGAACTTCAGCGGCACATCCTGACCTTCGTTCAGGTGCACAATACTGTTATTTTGTATGTGTTCCAAGGTGCCTATGGTGTTCATCAGCTCTTTTTCACTGGCATAATCGTATAATACCAGAACATACTCATCGCCGCCCTGTCGGGAGGCAATGGATTCATTAACACCAAATCCTTTGATAATATTACCCATTTTCTTTAGATAGATATCACCATTATCATGTCCGTACCGGTCATTGATTTCCTTCAATCCATCCGCATCAATCATAATAATGGCACCATGGCCAATGCGCTCCGGCATACTGAACAATTCATATAAGCGGTTCTCTAATCCGCGACGATTATACAAGCCGGTAAGCAAATCTACATCTCGTTCTTCCTCAATCTGCTTCCTTCGTAAAATCTCATCCGTCATATCAATCATAACGCCAAACATTTTTCCATGCTCATATAATTCTTCAATACGAATATATTTCTCATGATATCGTCTGTAATGATATATATTATTTTCAGCATCATAGATATATCGCTGTACGTGATTGATATACTTCTTAAATTCATTTTTGTCAGATACCAGAACTTCCATTTCTTCGTCCTTCAGTTCCAGAATCTGCGCTATCTGCTCCGTAACAACCACTCTCTTTATTAAGTCGTTATACTCATAGGCCCCTATTTGCATATGTGTCTTACTCAACACATAGGACAGTCGGCGATTACCGGCCATAAGGTTTCTCACCATGTCGTTAATATATTGACTGAGTTCTACGAATTCACTACTGTTTTTTACGCTTACATTCTCTGTCAATTTTCCGTTAGAAATCAATTCCAGCTTCTTATTTACTTCATGGATTCCTTCCACCACCTGTGCATTCAGATACTTTGTGATACAAAACACCTGAACGATTCCCATGAGAATACAACAAACCGCCAATCCGAACACATTACCCGGCACATTATCATACAGGACCTTATTTCTGACTCCCCGACCAATCCAGGTATCTCCCACACGCTTAAACACAATAAAGGATTTTCCTTCTCCGTATCTCGCATGAAAGCCATTTTTGTCTTTAATGATTTTTGACATTTTTAAGCCTGTCTGTGATACGGCCTTGCCGACCAAGGTCGAATCGGTAGCACCTATCACAGTTTCTGTCTTTGCATCAATTGCCAGGTAATCTACACCTTCGTTAATACGAAGCAAACTAAAATCATTGAACAATTCCTCCTTCACTTCCGATAAATCCTGTTGATTTTCTTCAAACAATTGCTCAATTTGTTTCAGCAAATACTTTGCCTCTTTCCTTGCATTGCTCTGCGCACTCAACATACTCACCAAGAAGGAGACCACTATGATAACTGATATAATGCCTACAGTAATGATTGTCATATATCGACTAATCTTACTCTTTAGATTTTGCATTTACATCCTCCCCAATCATCTAATGTAACTCAAAAAACTATCTGACTCCCAAGTTCAGTCTGTTAATTGCCGAGAATATAGCTCTGACTGATGCTCTGGTAATATTAGAACTTACACCAACACCATAGGTAATATTGCCGGTCTCGCTATCCAGCAAGTGAATATAAGCTGCTGCCTGTGAATTAGAACCACTCTGCAAAGCATGCTCTTCGTAATCCAAAATCTTTATCTTTAATCCCAACTCCAATGACAATCCGCGTTTTACCGCATCAATAGGACCATTACCGGTAGCAACAAAGCTTCTTTCCACACCATGATCCGTATATACCACAGACACTCTGGTATCAAAGTCTTCATGTGCCTCTTCACCCAAATCATCCACTTTCATGCTACGGAAATGGATGGGTTCCTTTTTGTCCAGATACTCTGCTTTGAAGGCCTCGAAAATCTGCTCCGGTGTCACTTCTCCCTGCTTCTCAGACAAATTTTGTATTACATTTGCAAATTCTTTATGCATAGCCTTAGGAAGCTTAAATCCAAAGTAGGTATCCATAATAAATGCCACGCCGCCCTTGCCGGACTGGGAATTAATACGAACGATGGGTTCGTACTCTCTTCCGATATCTGCCGGATCGATAGGCAGATAAGGAACCTGCCAGTATTCATTATTACGATCCTTCATAGCCTTTACGCCCTTGTTAATAGCATCCTGATGAGAACCGGAAAATGCAGTAAATACCAGCTTTCCGGCATAAGGATGTCTGGGGTGAATGGGAATCTTACAGCAGCGCTCATAAATCTCAATAATATCGTTTATATGTTCAATATTTAACTCCGGATTAATACCCTGTGAAAACATATTGTACGCAATATTCAAAATATCCACATTACCGGTACGCTCACCGTTACCAAACAAGGTTCCTTCCACACGGTCTGCACCGGCCAACAATGCCAACTCAGCACTTGCAGTTCCGGTACCTCTGTCATTATGTGGATGCACACTGATAATAAGACTCTCTCTGTTTTCCAAATGCTTAATCATCCATTCAATCTGGTCTGCATAAACATTGGGAGTATTCATCTCTACCGTAGAAGGCAGATTAATAATCATGGGATTCTCAGGAGTAGGTTCCCATTCTCTCTGGACTGCATTACAAATATCCAATGCAAAATCCAACTCTGTACCGGTAAAACTTTCCGGAGAATACTCTAAAACAATCTTGCCGGGGAATGATTTCGCACGTTCACGAACCATTCTGGTACCCTGCACTGCTATGTCTATAATATGCTCTCGGTCCATATTAAATACCACGTCTCTCTGTAAGGTGGAAGTGGAGTTGTAAATATGTACTACAGCCTGCTTACAGCCTTCAATGGCTTCAAAGGTTCTTTCAATTAATTCTTCTCTGCACTGAACCAGAACCTGTACCAAAACGTCATCAGGAATCAACTTTCTGTCAATTAACTGACGCAGGAAATCATATTCAATCTGGCTGGCCGCCGGGAAACCTATTTCGATTTCCTTAAAGCCCAAATTCACCAAAAACTGGAACATTTCTATCTTCTCTTCTACTACCATGGGGTCAATGAGTGCCTGATTACCGTCTCTCAAGTCCACACTACACCAAATAGGTGCCTTTTCAATTTCTTTATTCGGCCACTCACGTTCCGGATAATTCACTACCGGATTCTTTTGATATCTGCCATAATTCAACATACTGCTTCCTCCTAAGGATCAATTAAATATTAACACAGCCCATCCTAAAGGGATGGGCTGTACACTCTTCGCGATTATTCACCGAGACCGTCTTCTACTGCTGCAACCAATGCTTCCAAAGCCTCCTGCTCATCCACACCATCACAGTAAAACTCAATCTCGTCACCACATTTCACGCATGCGCCTAATACACTAAGAACACTCTTTGCATTTGCCGTGCTATCCCTAAATTGAAACGTTATCAATGATTTATAATTCATTGCCTCTTTACATAGGACACCGGCCGGTCTTAGATGTAACCCTGTTGGATTCTTTATAACAACCTTTTGGTTAACCATTTTCATCCCTCCATTTACCTTATCATCATAACATGATTAAGGTATATTCTCAACCACTTTCTTTAAAACATGATATCCTGAATCAATTTAGCCAAAACTTCAGCATCTTCTTTGATAACCTCAGCATCTTTTCCCTCTATCATGACACGTACCAGCGGTTCTGTTCCGGAAGGACGTATCAGCACACGACCTTCTCCTGCGTACTTACTTTCCAGATCCTGAATTGCCTTTGCAATTTCCGGAAATTCCATATACTTATCTTTTTTATGGTTTGCTACCTTTGCATTTACCAATGCCTGCGGTAATACCTGCATAATCTGTGCAAGTTCAGACAAAGGCTTGCCGGTCTCCACCATAACCTGTAACAAATGTAACGCACTGAGTAATCCGTCACCGGTGGTATTTTCATCCAGGAAAATCACATGACCGGACTGCTCGCCTCCTAAGGATGCATCAATCTCTTTCATGCGTTCCAAAACATATCTGTCTCCTACCTTTGTGCGCTCTATGGTAAGCTTTTCCTTCTCTGCCATCAGGAAAAAGCCCAAATTACTCATAACAGTAGCCACAATGGTATCATTTTTTAATTTGCCTTGAGACCTCATATAATTGCCTACAATGGCCATAATCTGGTCTCCATCTACCATGTTGCCAAATTCATCCACTGCCAGCATACGGTCTGCATCCCCGTCGAATGCCAGGCCCACATTGGCCTTCTCGTAAACCACTCTGGCCTGTAATTCTTCCATGTGGGTAGAACCACAATTGGCATTGATATTGGTACCATCCGGGTTATTGTGAATAGCTACTACATTACCGCCCAATTCCTTCAGTGCTTCTACCGAAGTATAGAAAGAAGCACCTTCTGCACAATCCACTACAATTTTCAACCCACTTAAATCCACATTCACAGACTGAATGGCATGATTTACATATTCTTCTCTTGCATCGGTACGATACTTAATCTTGCCTACTCCGGGACCAATGGGGAATTTGACACCCTGCATATTGTCTTTTAGCAAAGCTTCTATTTCATCTTCCAAAGCGTCCGGCAGTTTGAATCCGTTTCCGTCAAAAAACTTAATGCCATTGAACTCCACCGGATTGTGGGATGCGGATATAACTACACCTGCATCCACCTTATATTTTCGTGTAAGATATGCAACAGCCGGTGTGGGAATAACTCCTACAAACACGCAATTCGCACCTACGGAACAAGCACCCGCCATCAATGCATTTGCCAGCATATCTCCCGAAATTCTGGTATCACAACCCACCATAATCGTAGGCTTATGTGCGTTCTCTTTGGATAATACATAAGCTCCTGCCTGCCCCAGTTGCATGGCAAGCATAGGAGTCAATTCCTCATTCGCAACACCTCTTACACCATCTGTTCCAAATAATCTGGCCATCTAAACTCCTCCTACTAAATCTGCTCAAATTTTCCGTCTTTAGTTTACTGCATTCTGATTTCTGGCTCTGTCTGCATATTCTTCCGGAGTCATTACTTCCAATGTCACATAGACCGGCTCCATCTGTTCCACCTTGGAAACCAGTGCAAATTCTACCGGAATCTGGTATGTACCGGAGGATAACTCCTCCATTTGTTTCTCTTGCATCCAAGCACCCACATCCACAATACCTCTCAGATTCTCTTCCGTAACGGTAGATACATATCTTTCTAAGCCACGTAATTTCAAAGGTGGTATCTGGGATCCTTCAGGATACTCAATCACCTTATTCGCGGGCTTATTGGTAATTTGTAAATTCAGCCTTGTAACCTGTAACTCTACTTCCGCCTGCTTCTCTATGAAAATAGTTACTTCGGACTTACCGTCGAAAGTCTTATCCGCAAATATCATACCTGCCGGTAACAATTTTCGCAAATTAATATCCTTGACCACATTCCCTGTAGCCCCTGTAATGTCCAACTCATTTTCGGGTATCGTAATAGCACTCGTACTGTTCAACAAGGACGCCGGGCCTGCCACCATAACCGTCTTAATCTCAGTTTCCATTTCTCCGGTCTGAACATATCCATTCTCAGGAACACCTGTAATATTGTATTCTACAGGAATTGCTTTTGTAGGATATACGCCCACTTTCACATTTACCTTATCCACATTACCAGTGATGCTGCCGTAATTCAGACTATTACCATTGGCATCACATAATTGTATGCTGCCCCTGGTATATATATCATTCGAAATATCCGAAACATTGACATCTACCACTGCCTTTGATACTTCTGCCACTTTAGAAGCGGGTCCGGTTATCTCCAATCGGTTTTGGTCCAGAGAAATATTACTAATCACATATCCCTCTGCCACTTCACCAATCTGGGTGTACTTAATGTCAATCCACTTGCTGACCTTCTTTTCAACCTTCAACTTAACATAGCTGAAATTACCCTCAATCTCCGTAACATCATTACTATACTTAGGACAGTAGAACTTAATGGGCACCGTATCCGTACTGGTCATGTCATTAAAATCCGCTTCTGCAATGATGTCCGATGCTTCGATTTTTTCACGAATGGACTTAGGTGCTTCAAAGGTTACGGAACGAAGCTGATTGGTTCCCTCCAACACTTCATACACCTTATCCTTATCGGTTAACAGCTCGGTATTAATTAAGTTCACCTTAATATTGGCAAAAGATTTCTGATCTACAGGGTCGTTTACACTAATCACCACAAACCATAATGCAAAAGCAATGGTTAAGGAGATCAGCTTCAGGCCCCAATTATTTAACAAAAGCTCTTTAAACTTTTTCATAACTTAAGCCTTGCCCTTTCTTTGTTTTGTTTTATTCTTTTTGTTCTTTGTGTTTTTTATTACAACATTGAGTTTTAAATGCTCCATCAGATGTTCCTTCAGCTTTTCGCCTTCAACATTCCGATACAGATTGCCATCCACCGCCAGACTGATTCTGCCGGTTTCTTCTGACACAATCACGGTAATGGAATCTGCAGCCTCCGAAATACCCACACCTGCACGATGTCTGGTACCCAAATCCTTGCTGATATTTGACTTATCCGTCAAAGGCAGATAACAGGTAGCTGCGGTCACACGGTTTCCACGAATGATTACTGCACCATCGTGTAAAGGCGTATTGTGTTCAAAAATATTAATCAATAACTGGCTGCTCACTATCGCATCAATATCAATACCGGTGCTTTCATAATCAGTCAACGACTGTTCTCTCTCGATTACAATCAATGCTCCGGTTTTCACCTTGCTCATTTCTATACATGCATTAGTAATCTCGTTTACCGTATTTACAGTCACTTCTCCCGCTTCACGCTTAGGAGATTCAAAGGGAAATACGGATACCAGCTTCTTCTTACCAAGCTCCTCCAATGCTTTTCTAAGCTCCGGCTGCAACACCAAAAGCATGGCCATTACTGCGTATCCTAATATATTTCTTCCCAACCATAATATGGTATGCATCTTAAATACAAAAGCAACTGTCCAAAAAATACCCAGCACAACAAGACCCTTCAGCAGCACCCATGCTCTGGTGGTCTTAATCCAAAGTACAATATGATACACCAAGTAAGTGATAATCAATATTTCCAGAACATCACCCAACTCGATTCCTTCAATTGCTCTTCTTAAGCTTGACAATAATTCTTTTGCTTCTGCCATACCAGTTACCCGTTTCTATTCTTATTCCTCTGACTCGTCTGTTAACTCCTCAAAATCGCTTCTACGTTCTCTTTTGCCTATGGTTATGCTTTTTGCGTCCATACGACGATTTCCGTAAGGATTGCTTCGTCCCGCTCCGGTCCGCTCCGTCACTACACTTCTTCCTTCTGCCGCTCTTTCACGTTGTACATTAATACGCTTTACGGTCTTGGTAGGTGCCGCAACCGTCATCTTAGGAATTGCCTTTACATAATAATAATATTCATCATCCTCAAATTGCACATTTTCTATACGGCTGTAATCCACACTGAATCGGAAAAATTCCAAAATCTTTCCCACGCCCACTGCCAGAAGAGAACCGAATATTGCCCCTAAAAGGGAAATATTGGTATCATACATCAAATCTCCCACCAGCAATATAATCAAATTCAAAATCGCACCTGCTATCATGGCAATGGTCCATGAATAATCAATGGATAAACGTCTCACAATATAAACCACAATAATAGTCACAGCAAACGCCATTACCATTACCAGCATCTCCTTATTGTGCAAGAGACCGTCTATTACCAATCTCAGCTTAGCTGTAGCCTCTTCTGCACCCATGTTATTAATGCTCTGTGCGTTCACTACCACATGATGTACCATATGATACCCTATCAAACCGCAAGCCACTGCAAAAATGGACGCAGGTGTTGCCAAAAGTCCCACTGCAATGGGAATCACATAGGGAATCTTCATGGTTGCCAACAACACGGTAAAAACAATAATGAGGGAATCTCCGGACTGTCCTCCCAAACGAAACAGTAATAAAAACAGAATCAGGAATACTGCCAGTCCTACAATTGCCACCTCCAGGGATAATGCATAAATATGCGCCATACTTAGGACTACCGCAAAGAAAATCACAAATCCGGTAGGCAAAAAGGAACACAACAAAGAAGCAATCAGTATCAGCCCCAGATTATCCAGCTGGTACATATATCCCAGCTTACCGCTCACAATGCTAAGCATCCAAAATGCCAACATAAATTTAAGCACCGGCAGGATAGCAAACTCAAAGCGGCTATATATTCTTTTGATTTGATCTCGTATTTCTAATAAGTTTCTCATTTCTTCCTTTCAGCCAAATCTACTGGCGTTCCATTGCGCTTAATTTCTTCAAATTATGATAATACCGCCGCACGCCTTTTTTGGCTTTTACAAAGCGATACGTATATACAATATAGCTGAGACAGCAATATACTACTACTACCACCACATATATGCTGATGGCATTCTTCGCCAGTAACATAAAATCTATTTCATACATGTTTTCCAGCAAATCCTCCATATAGTATAACAAATACAACCCGAATCCGATAAAATACGATATGGTGGACACAATAACAGCCTTCAGCAAATGCAGGGAAATATAGTCCCCTCTGAAATAACTGCTGACCGACATATTTGCTTTGCCCTCCCGCTTTTCATAGGATGCCAGCTTTGTCATCAATATTACTTTTTCTTCGTTTAACATCTATGCTCTCCCATCAATCATCCATTAAGAAACGCATTCTTGCGTCTTTGGAACGTTGTTTCGTCAGAGGTTCCTCAACCGGTGTACGTCCCTTTAAAATACTATTGAAGCCATTCGCCAGATTGTTCTTACATGCCTGACAATACTTTCCGCTTCGAATCAGCTTACCACAAGCATCGCAAGCAAGCATAATACCGGAATCCTCAGCCAGTTCCAATCTTTCTTCACGAAGCCACTGACGAATCATGGCAGGCTCCACATCACAGGCCTCTGCTACCTCATTAATGCCGGCTCCTCTATGGTCTCTGACATATTCTTTTACTTCCTGAAACTTTGCCTCTAAACCCTCTTTACAAGCAGGGCACATCTGATATCCTGCAATATAATTAAATAATCTTCCACATTTCCTGCAATTCCTTACATTCATAGCTTTCCTCCATATCCGTGAAACTACACATTCTCGCCAATTGCTAATGTAACAAAGAAAATCTCCTCAACGCCCCATTCCTTCAGCAGTTTCGACACTGCATCCAATGTACTTCCCGTGGTATATATATCATCAACGATAATAACCCTTTTTAATTTTACACCATTTTCCGCCAGAATAAAAGCCTTTTTCAAATTATTTAGCCTTTCTTCAGGATTTAATTGCTTTAGTGGGGTGGTATTACGAATACGTTTTACCAAACCCTCGTATACGGGTATCCCCAATTCTGTTCCCAAGGCTTTTGCCAATAATGCCGCCTGGTTATATCCCCGACGCCTTTCCTTCTTCAGATAAAGGGGAATGGGTATCAACGCCTGCGCATGCCAGGAACGGATACAATCCCCCAGATAATATGCCATTTCACTTCCGTAAACAGAAGCATATTCCCTGCGTCCCTGATATTTAAAACGATGTACGGAACGGGCGATATCTTTATAAACAAACAGTGCACGTCCCTCCGTAAAATAGTGCTCTCTTTTCTCACAATCCGTACAGAATTCCTGCGCTTCATTCTCTATATGCTTCCCGCACTTTAAACACCTGGGCGGCTTTACATAACGTATTTTTTGCAGACATTCCTTACAGATTCCTTTATCCCACAACCGGTTTACCTTATCGCAAACAGGACAGCGGGGAGGATATAGTAATTCCCCCAAACATTCCAATAACTTATGCAAGTCCTACTCCTTCCATAAGCCTTCTCCAACTTTAATACAAATCCTCCAAGCCCTCCAGTTCCCGTATCCGAAGGTCCAAAGAGGTATATCTTCTGTTTTCGCTTTCGTTTTCAATCATGCTTTGAACGGTTTCGCTGCTTCCCAATATGGTTACACAGCTTTTCGCCCTGGTTACGGCTGTGTAAAGCAGATTTCTGTTAAACAACATTCTCGGCCCGGTCAGCAAAGGTAACACCACCGCCGGATACTCGCTTCCCTGGGATTTATGTATGGTAACAGCATAGGCATGCTCCAATTCATCCAAAAGGGAAAATGGATAAGTCACCCATCTGCCTTCATCATACTCCACCACCAATTCCGAAGCATTTTCCCTGATTTCCAGAATGCGCCCCATATCTCCGTTAAACACACCCATTCCTTTATCAACCGGAATACCGTAGCGGCTGACCACTTCCCACTCCAGCTGATAATTATTGCGAATCTGCATCACCTTATCCCCTTCACGGTATATGGTTTCTCCGCTCACATGCTCTTTTTTTCTTCCGTCCGGCGGATTCAGATATTTCTGCAAAATCCCGTTCAATACTTCCACTCCCAGACTTCCCTTTCGCATGGGCGTTAATACCTGAATATCATAGGATGTGGCACCTACATAGGCCGGCAGCTTATCCCGTATCAGCTGAACCATATGCTTGTAGATTACATTCACATCATTTCGTTCCAGGAAGAAAAAGTCCTTGCTTTTATTGTTTAAGGCAATCTGTTCTCCCTTATTGATATAATGGGCATTTACCACAATGTCACTTTCCCCGGCCTGCCGGAAAATCTTTTGTAACACCACCATAGGAAAAGCTTCAGACTTCATAATATCCCTTAAAATCTGTCCGGGTCCCACGCTTGGCAGCTGATCTACATCGCCCACCATAATCAATCTGGTACCCGGAGTAATGGCCTTTAACAATGCCTGAAAAAGCGGCAAGTCCACCATGGACATCTCATCAATGATAACCACATCCGTTTCCAGAGGATTTTCTGCATTTCTTTCAAAGTGGGCTCCCCGCTTATTATCCTCCGAAACAGCTCCGTTTAATTCCAGCATACGATGGATGGTTCTGGCTTCAAAGCCGGTAGCCTCTGTCATACGCTTGGCCGCACGGCCGGTGGGGGCTGCCAGAAAAATATCATAGCCCTCTCTTTCAAAATATCGGATGATAGTATTGATAGTAGTAGTTTTTCCCGTACCGGGACCTCCCGACAGAATAAACAATCCATTCTGGATGGCTTCCGTAACAGCCTTCACCTGAAGCTCATCCAATTCCATCCTTATTTCCTTGGTAATAGCCTTCAGCACGGTCTCCACATGTTGCGCTGACTCCCGCATGGGGATATTTAATTCATACAGCATCCTTGCACAGCTTAGCTCCGCATAGTAATAGGTGTAGGCATAAACCTTTTCTCCTTTGATGATCAGTTTTTTGTCCATCGCCAGATTAGGCAGCTGTTGCTCGATATACTCTGCCGGCACCTGAAGTAATTGCTCCGCCCGAATCAGCAATTTGTCCACCGGAAGATAGCAATGGCCTTCTGCCACACCCTGTAAAAGGGTATAGAGAATACCGCTTCGAATCCGGTAATCCGAATCCGTATGAATGCCGATTTTAGCAGCTATATCGTCTGCTATCTTAAACCCGATTCCGTCAATATCCTCTGCCAGCTTATAGGGATTTTCCTTCACAATACCGTACAAATTCATCCCATAGGTGTCAAAAATACGAATGGCCAGGGTGTTGGATATTCCAAACTGCTGCAGATATATTAACGCCTCTCGCAAATCCTTCCGCTCTTCCATCTGCATGGCAATCTCTCTGGCTTTCCTTTCGCTGATCCCCTTTACCTCGGCAAGGCGCTCCGGCTCCTCTTCCATAATCCGAAAAGTATCGTCCCCAAACATTTTTACAATACGCTTAGCCAATGCTGCTCCGATACCCTTTACCGCTCCCGAAGCCAGGTAGCGCTCCACACTTATGGCATCGGTTGGTGCCACCACCCGATAAGATGAGATCTTAAACTGTTTTCCGTATACCGGATGCTCTGTGTATTCTCCGGTAGCCTCCAGATTTTCCCCATCCGTCAATCCCTTACAGAAGCCCACACAGGTGATCTCACTTTCCTCACATACCACCACAAATACTGTATATCCATTTTCCTGATTCTGATAGATTATGTGTTCTACATAACCGGTAAGTGTCTCCATTCTCAGCCTCTCCTAATTTGTAAAAGGCTGCTTGTTCAGCAGCCTTTTATGTTACTCATAATTTCTTTTCATTTGCTCATAAAGGGTCTGTGCCAACCCCAAACTATTGGTTTCCGTAGAATCTGCTGCCAACTCCCGCATCATCTCGTCCTTGTAAAAATCCACCATAGTGGAAGTAGAACCTGACATCTCTTCATTTTTCGGCACAGTCTTCATCATGGCCTTAAACATCTGCTCCAAAAAATAGGCTTCAAATTCTTTGCAGGCATCCATCAATTCATCATCCGATGCCTTGTTGATATTGCCATTCAGCTTATTCTCCAGCTTGGAGGCCGATTGGCTGTTCGCACTAATAATATCTGAATACATGCCGGAAATATTGCCTATATCCATGCTTATCCCTTCTTTCCCAAACTATGTACTATCGTCTTAAATTGTTGGCCTGCTGCATCATCTCATCGGAAGCTGTAATGGCTTTGGAATTCAATTCATATGCACGCTGTGCCACAATCATATTGACCATTTCATCCACTACCTGTACATTGGAACCTTCCAAATATCCCTGTACCAGACGACTGGGAGATAATGAGGTATTGGTAGCTTCGCTCAAGGGCTGACCGCTGGCTGCTGTCTCTGCAAACAATCCGTCCGCCTGCTTCTCCAAACCTGCAGGATTACTAAACTGATAGATTCCCAAACGAATGCCCATGGTCTGTGCATTATTACTCTCATCCGGGTAACATAACTCTCCCACAGAATTCACGGTAATATCACTTACCACATAATTCTGTGATAAAGCAATACTGTTGCCGTTTACATCCAATACCGGCAAACCTTCCGTGGTACACAACATATTGGTATTGTTAGGACCTAGAGTCCACTGAAAATTACCGTTTCTGGTATAATAGGCATTGCCATCCTGTCCCTGAATGGTGAAGAAACCTCTTCCGTCAATGGCAAAAGCCGAATCACTCTCATTAGCCAAAAAAGCGCCCTGCTTGAAAATGGATGTAATGGCTGAATTGCGCACACCCAATCCCACCTGTGCTGCCACCGGTTTCATGGAACCGTCTGCTTTGGTGGTCTTCTGCTGAATATTCTGATAGAGTAAGGATTTAAATTCATTCACCTCGGTTTTATAACCGGTGGTATTAACATTGGATAAATTGTTAGCAATCGTATCCACATTTGTCTGCTGGGCAATCATACCGGTTGCCGCAGTCCATAAACTTCTAACCATCTACATCCCTACCTTTCTTATTACTGTAATTTGCCCAGCTGGTTTACTGCGATCTCCAGACTGGCATCATAGGTTTGCATGATTTTCTGGTTAGTCTCGTAGGCGCGGGTCACACTAATCATATTGACCATCTCTGTAACCACCTGCACATTGGACATTTCCAGATAACCGGAATTTACCTTTGCACTGCTTTCTATCACCTTGGCACCTTCCTTGGGTTGATAAAAAGTATCTCCGTATTTCATCAGATAGTCGTAATCCTCAAAATCCACAATCTGAAGCTGCGCTACCACTCTGTCATGCTGGGTAATATTGCCCAGCTCATCTATATGTGCATCCGCCAAGGTATCCAGCTGAATGGGCTGACTGCTTGTGCTCAGCACCTTCTGACCATCCTTGGTCACCAGATATCCGTCCACATCCAAAGTGAAAGAACCGGAACGGGTGTATTTGGTATCGGTTTCGCCGGCACTATTGATATACTCTACTGCAAAGAAACCGTCGCCACCCAGTGCCAAATCAAAAGTATTGCCTGTGACTCTGAAAGAACCCTGGGTAAAGTCGGTATAATTCTCCCCAATCTTTACACCCGGATTGTTCACTCCAATACGCTGGATGTTCTCCAGCCCTACGGAATTGTCTTTAATCTTATATGCCAATACATCTCCAAAGCTCTGACTGGTAGAACCTTCCTTCTTGAAGCCCACCGTGGAGGCATTTGCCAGATTGTTGGTCAATATATCCATTCTGTTTTGTTCATTACGTAATCCTGTATGAACGGTATACAAACCCTTTAACATAACATCCTCCTTTGTATCTTAATGATTGGTCAGCCTTTGGAAAATATACTGCTCTTAATCCTCTCTGTAACCTGCCAGGAACTCTACATACTTGCCGGTACCTACCGCTACTGCTGTCATAGGGTCTTCGGCAGTCATGGTGTTAATGCCTGTTTTAGAAGAAATAAGTTCCTCCAAGCCGCGAAGAAGGCTTCCGCCACCGGTAAGTACAATACCTCTGTCTGCAATATCTGCTGCCAGCTCCGGGGGAGTCTTTTCCAAAACGCTGTGGATGGTTTCCACAATCTGTGCGGTGATTTCCTTCAACGCTTCTTCGGTTTCTTCGGAAGAAACTCTTACGGTCTTAGGCAAACCGGTCACCAGATTACGTCCGCGCACATCCATATAATCTGCTTCCACTCTGGGATAGCAGGAACCAATCTTTATCTTCATATCTTCTGCGGTTCTTTCACCAATCAGAAGATTATGTTTCTTTCTCATATAACGTACGATGGCCTCGTCAAAATCATCGCCCGCCACCTTGATAGAGGCGCTTACTACGGTACCGCCCAAAGAAATAACTGCAATATCAGAAGTACCGCCACCGATATCTACAATCATGTTGCCGCAGGGCTTGGAAATATCAATACCTGCACCAATTGCTGCTGCAATAGGCTCCTCGATAATGGACACCTCTCTTGCACCTGCCTGATAGGTAGCATCCTCTACTGCCTTCTTCTCAACTTCCGTAACACCGCTGGGTACGCAAACCGCGATACGGGGCTTACGGAACATTCTCTTGCCAAGCGCCTTCTGAATGAAGTACTTCATCATCTTCTCGGTCACTGTATAGTCCGAAATAACACCCTGACGTAAGGGTCTTACTGCGATAATATTGCCGGGAGTTCTACCAAGCATCAGTCTGGCATCCTCTCCGATAGCCTTAATCTTGTTGGTGTCTCTGTCAAAAGCCACTACTGAAGGCTCTTTTAACACAACACCCTTTCCTCTAATGTAAACCAGAATACTGGCTGTTCCCAAATCAATTCCGATATCTGTACACTGCATATCCTTTTCCCTTCCTGATCTATCTTTTATTTTATGATTGTTTTTACTTTTTTCATGCCAGGAAACTATTCCGAACTCCATGTGCAAAACCGCTGAATAGTTTCCACCACGTATAGTTTACATTCAGATACAGGAAAATGCAAGTACTTCAATATTCTTTCGTAAAAATTAATATTTTAAAAACGCGAAAAAGAGAACGGTTCCTTCCGCTCGCTTTTTCGCGTCCCTGCTTTGTACAATATTTATCGACAAATAATTACAAAACTTAATACCTATAACATTTTCTTCACATATTTTCCTGTATAAGAAGAAGGATGCTTCGCAATCTCCTCCGGTGTACCGGTAGCTATAACCGTACCGCCTCCGTCTCCTCCCTCCGGGCCGATATCTATAATATAATCCGCCGTCTTAATCACGTCCAGATTGTGCTCTATGACAACCACTGTATTACCGCCGTCGGCCAGACGGTGGAGAATCTCTATCAGCTTGTGTACATCAGCAAAATGCAGACCTGTAGTAGGTTCATCCAGAATATAGATGGTTTTGCCCGTGCTTCTGCGGGAAAGCTCCGTAGCCAGCTTGATACGCTGTGCCTCTCCTCCCGAAAGAGTGGTGGAAGGCTGTCCCAGCTTGATGTAAGACAATCCTACATCATTCAAAGTTTCAATCTTACGCTTTACGGACGGCACATTCTCAAAGAAGGTCACTGCTTCCTCCACGGTCATATCCAATACATCAAAGATGCTCTTACCCTTATACTTTACATCCAGGGTTTCCCTGTTATAACGCTTTCCGCCGCACACCTCGCAGGGCACATATACATCCGCCAGGAAATGCATCTCTATCTTGATAATACCGTCTCCACTGCAGGCCTCACAGCGTCCGCCCTTTACATTAAAGCTGAAACGGCCCTTGCTGTAACCCTTGGCCTTGGCATCCACGGTGGAAGCAAACAAATCACGTATCATATCAAATACACCGGTATAAGTAGCCGGATTGGAACGGGGGGTCCTGCCGATGGGGGACTGATCAATATCAATTACCTTATCCAGCTGCTCCAGACCTTCAATCCCTTTGTGTCTACCGGGAATGATACGGGCACGATTTAAGGTACGGGCCAGCTTCTTGTAAAGAATCTCATTCACCAGGGAACTCTTTCCGGAACCGGACACACCGGTAACACAGGTCATCACACCCAACGGGAACTCCACATCAATATTCTTCAGATTATTCTCCTGTGCACCCAACACCTTTATGGTACCGGTAGGTTTTCTGCGCATCTTAGGAACCGGTATCTTTAACTCGCCGCTTAAATACTTACCCGTAATGGACTCCGGCACCTTCATAATATCCTCCGCTGTACCGGTAGCTACTACTTCTCCGCCGTGGGAGCCGGCACCGGGGCCGATATCTACGATATAATCCGCCGCCCGCATGGTATCTTCATCATGCTCCACCACGATCAAAGTATTGCCTAAATCCTTCAGACGCTTCAAGGCATCCAGAAGTTTGTCATTGTCCCTCTGATGCAGACCGATACTGGGTTCATCCAGAATATAGCACACACCTACCAGTCCGGAACCAATCTGGGTAGCCAAACGGATACGCTGGGCTTCGCCGCCGGACAGCGTGGCTGTTCCTCGGGCAAGGGATAAATAATCCAGACCTACATTTACCAAAAAGCCCACTCTGGCACGAATTTCCTTTAAAATCTGATGACCAATCAATTCCTGTTGCTTAGTCAGCTGCATGTCCATCAGAAACTCTGCCAACTTTCCGATGGACATGGAGGTAATCTCATAAATATTCTTATCGCAAACAGTAACAGCCAGAGACTCCTGCTTTAAACGCATGCCGTCGCAAAGTTTACATGGTGTAATCCGCATAAAGCTTTCATACTCTGCCTTGGCACTTTCCGAGAAAGTCTCCTTATAGCGGCGCTCCACATTACGAATCAAACCGTCAAAGACAATGGGATATACTCCTTTGCCTCTCTGCCCTTCATAATACACATCAACGGATACATCCGTACCATACAGCAATATCTTCTTAATCTCCTCCGGATATTCTTCAAAAGGAGTATCCAAATCAAAGTGAAAACGGTCGCACAAAGCCCGTAACATGGCATTGGTAAAGCTTCCCTTATCTCCGCAGGACTGCCAGCCCATCACCGCAATGGCTCCCTGTTTAATGCTCCTGCTCATATCCGGAATCATCAGTTCCACATCAAATTCCATCTTGTAGCCCAAACCAAAACAATCCGGGCAGGCACCGAAAGGATTGTTGAAAGAGAAGCTGCGGGGCTCCACCTCACTGATGCTGACACCGCAATCGGGACAGGAAAAGCTCTGACTGAAGGTCAATGTATCTCCGTCAATGATGTCCACCATCAGCAGTCCTTCTGCCAAATCCAAAGCAGTTTCTATGGAGTCCGTCAGACGCTTCTGGATACCTTCCCTTACAATCAGTCGGTCTACCACGATTTCGATATTGTGCTTGATATTTTTATCCAGTTCGATTTCTTCCGAAAGCTCATAGAGATTGCCATCCACTCTCACCCTGACAAAGCCGCTTCTCTTGGCTCTGTCAAAGACCTTTTCATGTCGTCCCTTTTTGCCTCTTACCACCGGTGCCAGAAGTTGCAAACGGGTACCTTCCCCCTGCTCCATAATCTGGTCCACCATCTGATCCACCGTCTGCTTGGCAATCACTCTGCCGCATCTGGGACAATGGGGGATACCGATTCGCGCATACAGAAGTCTGAAGTAATCGTAAATCTCCGTCACCGTACCAACGGTAGAACGGGGATTGCGGTTGGTGGACTTCTGATCGATGGATATGGCCGGTGATAAGCCCTCTATCTGGTCCACATTGGGTTTCTCCATCTGACCCAAAAACTGACGTGCATAAGAAGACAGCGACTCCATATAACGTCTCTGCCCCTCTGCATAGATGGTATCAAAAGCCAGTGATGACTTACCGGAACCGGACATACCGGTCAGTACCACAAATTCATTTCTGGGAATATCCACATCGATTCCCTTTAAATTATGCTCATGTGCTCCCCGTATCTTAATATAGTCCCTACGGGGAAGCATCTTCTTTGCTTCTTCCATGATTTCCTCTTCTCTCTTCAAACACTCTATTCTTCATCCAATTCCTGAAGCTTTTTCTTCAGCTCCAGCATCTTGTCACGAAGCTCTGCTGCCGCCTCGAAATTCAGCTCCGTAGCCGCCTTCTGCATCTTCTTTTGCACCTCTCCGATAAGCTTCTCCAGTTCCTTACGGCTCATGGATTCGGGATCCTTTTCAAACTTCACTTCTTCCGCGGCGATGGCTCTGGAAATACTAATCAGGTCTCGCACTGCCTTCTTAATGGTCTGAGGGGTGATGCCATGCTCCTCATTGTATTTCATCTGGATCTCACGTCGCCTGTTGGTTTCATCCAGGGCGATCCGCATGGAATCCGTAATCATGTCCGCATACATAATGACGCGGCCCTCTGCATTACGGGCAGCACGACCCACGGTCTGTATCAGGGATGTGGCACTACGAAGGAAGCCTTCTTTGTCCGCATCCAGGATGGCTACCAGGGAAATCTCCGGAATATCCAGACCCTCTCGAAGCAGATTGATACCCACCAGCACATCAAACACATCCAGACGCATATCACGGATGATCTCCGCACGCTCCAGTGTATCAATATCCGCATGCAGGTATCTGACACGGATGCCCACATCCTTCATATATTCGGTCAAATCCTCCGCCATCCGCTTGGTCAGAGTGGTAATCAGCACCTTACCCCGCTTCTCTACTTCCTTGTTTATTTCGCCGATCAAATCATCAATCTGCCCCTCCACCGGGCGCACATCCACCTGAGGGTCCAAAAGCCCCGTGGGGCGGATTATCTGCTCCGTACGAAGAAGTTCATGCTCCTCCTCGTACACAGAAGGGGTGGCAGACACAAACATCATCTGGTCAATATGGTTCTCAAACTCCTCAAAATTAAGTGGTCTGTTGTCCAGTGCGGAAGGCAGACGAAAGCCATAATCCACCAATGTCTGCTTCCTGGAACGGTCCCCTGCAAACATACCTCGAATCTGGGGAATGGTCATATGGGACTCGTCTATAATAATCAAACAGTCATCCTTAAAATAATCCATCAGGGTCATGGGTGTGGCCCCCGGCTCCAAGAAATTCAGATGCCTGGAATAGTTCTCAATGCCGGAACAAAAACCGGTCTCCCTCATCATTTCAATATCAAAATTGGTCCTCTCGGAAATACGCTGGGCTTCAATCAGCTTATCCTCGCCCTTAAAATATTGAATCCGCTCCTTCAGCTCTATCTCAATATTGTCACAGGCCTTCTGAATCTTCTCCGGCGCCACTACGTAATGGGAGGCCGGGAAAATGGATATATGATTCAATGCTACATGAACCTTGCCTGTCAGAGGCTCCACCTCCGTGATACGGTCGATTTCATCTCCGAAAAACTCAACGCGAATCAGATAATCACCGCCCTGGGCAGGATAAATCTCCACCACATCCCCCCGCACTCTAAAGGTACCGCGTTGCACATCCAAATCGTTTCTGTCATACTGGATATCAATCAACTCCCGGATGACCTGATCCCTATCCTTCAGCATGCCTGGACGTAAGGACACAATCATATCCTGATATTCGTCCGGGCTTCCCAAGCCATATATACAGGACACACTGGCCACTACGATGACATCCTTCCTCTCGGAAAGGGAGGCTGTGGCAGACAGTCTCAGCTTATCAATTTCCTCATTGATGGAGGAATCCTTAGCAATATAAGTATCCGAAGAAGGCACATAAGCCTCCGGCTGATAATAATCGTAGTAGGACACAAAATACTCCACCGCATTCTCCGGGAAGAACTCCTTAAACTCCCCGTAAAGCTGACCTGCCAGGGTCTTATTATGGGCAATAATCAGGGTGGGCTTATTCAGCGCCGCAATCACATTGGCCATGGTAAAGGTCTTACCGGAACCGGTCACACCCAGCAAGGTCTGAAACTGATTGCCCTGTCTGAAGCCCTCCACCAAATCCTTAATCGCCTGGGGCTGGTCACCGGTGGGTGCAAATTCGCTATGAAGTTTGAAAACCTGTTCCTGTGCCATACAAGCCTCCTGATGTATCTTAAAAAAACTAATCACTCTATATCATATACATTTTTGTGCAAAATACAAGCGTGTAAATTTGTGCTTTTTCAGTATAGCACATTTTTACACGCTTTGCAAACATTTGTTCTGTTTTTTATCTTCTTAATCATTTATGTTTTCTTCAGATTCCCCAGACATCTCTTCAAAGTCTCCGTCCTCCGCAATAACGACCTCTTCTTTCTCTGTTTTCTCCATAGAAAAGTCTCCATCATGGAACCACTTATAGGCTCTTTTAGCAATACTTTTCGTTTCTGCCAAGTCAAGGCTACCGCCAATAACAGCACCCACTCCGGGTATTATTTTTCCCAGATTCGCAATACTCTTGGTTCCGAATTTTCTTACCAGTCGGAACGCTACCTTTTGCTCAATTTTTCTTAAAATCTTACCTTTAATTTTATTTATCAATCCATCGGATATTTCTACACCATATACATCACTGGCATATTGCATCATTTTTTCTACGTTAACCCCCGCCAAACAAGCATATACAAAGGCTTTTGTCTGATCATTCTCTAATTCATAATCATTCATATAAGCTACACAGGCTATCATTCTCATTTGCACATACATAACGCTTCCCAAATTGGCCGGAAGTGTCACCGGCATGGTGAAAATACCGCCCAATCCCAAAACGAAACCCGAAGTTGTACATTTAGCAATTTGATTACGTAGCAACGCTTTACAAGCTTCTTCTTTATCGGAATGCTTATTTACATAATCCTCACACATCTTTTTTACATCGGAACTCACTTTCGGAATTCCATACAAACACTTATCATAACAAGTGTCCAATAAGTTCGTAATCTCTTCCCGGGTAAGCATTTTCTTTTTCGTTTGTTTATTCATGGATAACCCCTCTTATATCAGCTTGTCCATCCTCATCCGTTGTATATAATAACAATTAAATTATACACAATATATGCGCATTCGTCCATAACAATAAACTGAGCGCATTTCCTACGTGCGGTATTGTTATTTTCCCTTAAACCTCATAACCATCCTCAGCTTCTTCCCTACCAGTTCCGCCTCCATGGTTCCTTGCATTTTCTCTACAAATTCCTTGGCGATAGTTAGACCCAGTCCGGTAGCACCTTGGGTACGGGAAGCATCCGGGGTGTAGAACCGCTCAAACAAACGATTCACATCCGATACATTTAAATCTTCCACATCATTTGTAAAGGTTATCTCCACTTCTCCATCCCTCTCCGAAACAGCCACTTCCAAGCAGCTTTTCGCATAACGTGCTGCATTCTGAAGCAAATTTTGGAAAACTCTCTGCATGGCATTCACATTACCCCTAAGCATCACAGGTGTTTGGGGCATCTGCACATCCACTTCCAGCCGTCGCTTCTCCAATTCCGGATAGGCATCCGCCAAGGCTTCACGTAACAGCTTAGTTACCTCTATGCTTTCCAAGGTCAAGGAATAATCAGATGATGTAACCTTCGTGTACTCATAAAACTGGGTTATCAGCTCCTGCAAACGTTCTGCCTTTCGGATGACTGTCTGCAGGTCTTCCTTCTCTTCCGGGCACAAACCGCCGGTTTCCATGAGACGTAGATACCCCAACATGGAGGTCAAAGGGGTACGCAGGTCATGGCTGATATTCTCTATCTGCTGCTTCAATACCTTTTCTCTTTTGGCATAGATATTCTTATGTTCACGGATGGCCTGCAGGGATTCATTGATTACTGTAAGCAGCTCCTCCGCATCCTTATCCGGCACTGCCAGCTTTACGATACGGTTCTCTTCCAGCTCCCTGTTGATTTCCTTCAACTGCTTTCCGGCACCTTTCAGTGCTTTTTTCAAAGAAAGAAGGCGCACCAAAAGATAAACTGTCGCTATCGTTAATACCGCTATAATCAGATATACCATTTTGCACCCTCCTTTCTTTTCATACTACACGCATTTTAAGCTTCACGCCCTAAATCGCATTTACACTTCCTGCTTTTTGCTAACCAGTAAGCCAAATATCAAGAACACAATCAAACCGATAAAGCCGGAAATCAGACATTTTGCCACACCCTCAGGGGTCTGCCATAAGCAGTGCCAGCCACTCATGTTTGCTATGACTTCCCTGCCAAGATAATTATGGGGCATCCATGCTGCTATCTTTGCCAAAGGTTCAAACTTCAACCCAAGGATATAACAAATCTGAGGAATGGCTACCATAACCACATACCAATCAATACCGGCTACTACTTCCTTCTGGCAGAAACTACATAACGCAAGACCCAAAACCTCTGAAGCAATGGCCATGGGAATCACACATGCTACACCCTGCAAGGTAATCTCTACTGCACGTGGCTCCACACCCGGCTCAAGCAGCAACACTGCACTTCCTAAAAACACTAACAGGATGACTGCCAGACTAATCAGGGAAACAAGGGTACTTACCACACATTTTCCCATGAAAATCTCAATCCTGGAAATGTCGAAAGCTATGGAATTTTTCAAGCTGCCGTTTTTCTTATCATCTGCAAAAACCAAATACACAAGAATCATTCCCACGTAAAAGAGCATTGTCATCATCCACGCCAGATTACTTAAGGAAAACGCTGTGGTTCCGTAAGGAAATGTCGGATCCACCTTATCAAAAAACCACAATACCAGATTAAACAGCAGTGCCAAACCTGCCAAAATCCCTGTAAACACATAGATGGTAGGGGTATGGGTTACCCGATACCATTCACTCTTTATATAATTTCTCATACCAACTGCCCTCCCTTTGTCAGATTCATATAATAGTCCTCCAGGCTGTTTTGCTTCATGTTCATAGCCAGGATTCCTATGCCATTCTCCCCTGCAAGGGCACTGTATGTTTCTCTATCAAACTTCATGTCAAAGATTTGCACCATGCCACCCTCCAGCACCAGATAGGAGGTATGCTGTAATTGTTTTTCCAAAAGCATGGTGTATTTTTCCGCATCGGATACCTTGAGTTCCAAATAATCTCCACACTTCTCATGTAAGGCTTTGGCGGTTATCTGCTCCAGCATTTTGCCTTTGTCTAAAAATCCATAGACAGTGGCCAGATGCTCCAGCTCGCTTAAAATATGACTGGAAATCACGATGGTAATATTTTTCTCCCGGTTCAGCTTTTTCAAAAGATTACGCATCTCGATGATTCCTGCCGGGTCCAGTCCGTTGGCCGGCTCATCTAAAAAGAGTAGCTCCGGCTCTCCCAGTAAGGCAACGGCTAACCCCAGTCTCTGCTTCATACCTAAAGAAAGAGTCCTTCCCTTCTTCTTGCGGACCTCCCACAAACCTACGATTTTCAGGGTATCTTCCACGATTTGCTTTCCGGGCACGCCCTTTTGCAGTCTGTAAAACTCCATATTCTGCTCAATGGTCATCTGGGGATAAAAACCGGGATTCTCAATCAAGGCTCCCAGACGCTTTCTTTGGTTCTCCTGCTCCTTCTTTTCACAGGCACCGAATAATGCAAATTCTCCTTCGCTTGGGAATACCTGTCCTGCCAGAATTTTCAATAAAGTGGTTTTACCGGCACCGTTGGCGCCTACCAGGCCGTAGATTTCACCGCGCTTGATTTCCAAGCTTACCTTTTGAAGTGCGGTGCATTTCGGATACTTTTTCGTCAGCCCTTTGGCTTCAATTATATTCTCCATACTATCTCCCTCCTTGTTCTTTACAAACTTATCATACCTGCAAGGCTATTAATAAGTCCTCAAGAAAGTTTAAAGAATTCGTAAAGATATTTTATGCCAATTTAAAGCCGATTCCCCATACGGTCTTGATATATTCCTGCTCTGCGTCCACTGCTGCCAGCTTCTTTCGAATATTGCTTACATGCACATTGACGGTGTTGTCTTCTCCCAAGTATCCGCCGCCCCAGATACTTTCATACAGGGCATCTCTGGAGAATACCTTCTCCGGCTGCTGCAGCAAAAGAAGCAAAATCTCATACTCATGGGGTGTCAGTGCGATTTCTTCTCCCAGAACGGTTACTTTCCGGCTTTCTGTGTTTAGTACCAGATTTTTGTAGATATACTCTCCTACTTCTTCCTTTTGTCCCTGTGTGTTACCCAAGCCTGCTCTTCGAAGAAGGGCCATCACACGTACCAGTACCTCTTGCGGCTCAAAGGGCTTGGTCAGATAATCATCCGCTCCCATGGTCAGAAGCTCCACCTTGTCCTCCAACGCTGACTTGGCAGACAATATGATAATGGGCACATTACTTTGCATTTCCTTACGGACATATTCCGTAATCTCCTGTCCTTTCATGCCCGGCAGCATCAAATCCAGCAAAATCAAATCCGGCAACTCCTGCTCCAGCCGAAGCTTACCTTCCGTTCCGGAAAAGGCCTGCACCACCTGATAGCCTTCACGACTTAATATTTTATATAAAAGGCGGTTAATATCCTCATCATCCTCAATAATCAATATCCTGCTCATAAACTTCCTTCCCTCAGTATCTTCATGATACACCATCACTTCTTAATTTTAAAAGTGGTAGAGCCTTTACGCTCTACCACCAAAGCACATATTCCTTACACCCCGAATCTCACCTTACGGTAAGCTAATATCTCTTCCTTACATTTCTCGAATCCCAGCACACCGCAATTTAAGCAAAGGTCATAATTTCTGGCATCGGTCCAATCCTGACCTGTGTAATATTTGTAATAGTCACCACGGTACTTATCCACCTTGGCGATGTACTTCTCCATCTCCTTGGGAGTCATACTGTTTCGTTCCATAGCTCTGTCAAAACAGAACTGTACATCCGCATACACGAAGACACTCATCACATTCGGGAAATCCTTTAATACATAGTCCGCGCATCTTCCTACGATGACACAGGACTCTCTTTCTGCCAACTGCTTGATAATCTTCGCTTGGTAGTTAAAGAGATTCTTGTCAGACACAAAATCATCGGACTCCGGTGGAATCACATCTCCGTCATAAGCCGCCTTAGAACTCTTAAAGAAAGGCACCTTCTTCAACTTCTCATCTGCAGCTCCGAACAAGGCCTCGCTGATACCGCTATCTTCAGAAGCCAGTCTTAAGATATCCCTGCTGTAAAAAGGAATCCCCAGCTCTTCTGCCACCATCTGACCTACAGTCTTACCGCCGCTACCATACTGTCTTGCAATAGTTATTACGATATTATCCATGGTATTACCCCTTTCCTTATTCGCCCAGATATGCCTTCTTGATAGAATCATCATTCATCAGTTCCTTGGCATCTCCGGAAAGTACAATGTTACCGGTTTCCAATACATATGCCCTGTCTGCGATGGACAGTGCCTTCTTCGCATTCTGCTCTACCAAAAGAACGGTGGTGCCGCTTGCACTTACCTTCTCAATAATATCAAATATTTCGTTTACAAAAATGGGAGACAGACCCATGGAGGGTTCGTCCATTACGATCATCTTAGGGTTGGACATAAGCGCACGTCCCATAGCCAGCATCTGCTGTTCGCCACCGGACAAGGTTCCGGCTCTCTGGTTCTTACGTTCCTGCAGTCTGGGGAAACGCTTATAAACATTTTCCAGATTCTCAGCGATTTCCTTTTTATCTTTTCTGGTGTAAGCTCCCATGATTAAGTTCTCATACACACTGAGCTGGGAGAATACACGACGTCCTTCCGGCACGTGTGCAATACCCATTTCCACGATTTTGTGGGCAGGCATCTTAGTAATATCCTTTCCCTCGAAAACGATGGAACCCTGCTTCGCCGGCAAAAGACCGGTGAGGGTATGAAGAGTGGTGGTCTTACCTGCACCGTTGGCACCGATTAAAGCAATAACCTCACCCTGATTTACCTCGAAGGAAATGTCCTTCAATGCCTGAATCACACCATAATATACCTGCAATCCTTTTACTTCCAACATTGCCATCTGACTTTCCTCCTATTCACCCAAATATGCAGTAATAACTGCCGGGTCATTTAATACCACATCGGTCTTACCCTGGGTCAGCACCTGACCAAAGTTAAGCACCGTCAATTCTTCACAAATACCGCCAACCAGCTTCATGTCATGCTCAATCAAAAGGATGGTAGTGTTAAATTTCTCTCTTACAAAACGGATGGTATCCATCAGTTCCATGGTTTCGTTGGGGTTCATACCTGCTGCCGGCTCATCCAAAAGAAGAAGCTTGGGCTCGGTAGCAATAGCTCTGGCAATTTCCAACTTACGCTGCTTACCATAGGGCAGATTGCTTGCCAGGATATCAGCTTCTCCGTCCAAATCAAACACCTTAAGTATCTCCATGGCCTTTTCATTCATGGCCTTTTCCACACGATAGTACTTGGGCAGTCTCAAAATACCGGTCAGGGTAGAGTAGGGATTGTGATTGTGTAGTCCCGCCTTTACATTATCCAGCACGGACAATTCCTTAAAGAGACGGATATTCTGGAAAGTTCTGGCGATACCCGCCTTGTTAATATCAATAATGGATTTGCCTGTGATATCCGTTCCGTCCAATATGACCTTTCCTTCGTTTGGCTTATACACTCCGGTAAGTAAGTTAAATACGGTAGTCTTACCCGCACCGTTAGGACCAATCAGTCCGTAAAGCATCCCTTTTTCAATCTTTAAATTAAAGCCATCCACCGCACGAAGTCCGCCGAAGGAAATGGACAAATTCTTAACTTCTAACATTGCCATAATTATTCAGCCTCCTTCGCATTATTTTTCTTAAACTTCGCCTTGATCTTGGCACGCCAGTTAATGGCTGCGGGTGCCCAGTTAAATAACATCATGGCAATCAGTACGATAGCGTAAATCAGCATACGATAATCGGAAAGTCCACGCAATACTTCCGGAAGTACAGTTAAGAGTACTGCCGCAATCATGGAACCTCTGATATTTCCGATACCACCCAATACCACGAATACCAGTATCAGAATAGAGGTATTATAATCAAACTTCTTCACTGTCAGGGTAGATAAGTTGTGGGCATATAACACACCTGCCACACCTGCCAGTGCTGCTGAAACGGTAAATGCCATCAGCTTATACTTGGTAATATTGATACCTACGGACTCTGCTGCAATTCTGTTATCACGGATGGCCATGATAGCACGACCACTTCTGGAATGAATCAGGTTCAATATAATAAACAAAGAAATCAATATTAAAATCACGCCAATGGTAAAGGTAGAATTCTTCGGCGTACCGGTAATACCCAGTGCACCCTTTACGATAACCTGTCCGCCCTCTTCCAAACCTAAAGCAGTGGTATCTGTAGCAGAGAAGTGTAATCCCTTACTGTCACGGCCGATGTACATTACATTCATCAGGTTCTTAATAATTTCACCGAATGCCAGTGTTACGATAGCCAAATAGTCACCACGTAGCTTCAATACCGGGATACCGATGAGGATACCAAAAATGGCCGCCACTGCTGCACCGATTAAGATAGCCAGCGGGAATCTGATAAGCTCCGGCAAGGCATCCTTGGTCAGTACGGAAAAGAAGGAACTGGAGTAAGCACCCACGCACATAAAGCCCGCGTGTCCCAAGCTAAGCTCTCCGGAAATACCAACTACCAGATTCAGGGAAATGGCTGCAATCACGTATACACAAAGGGGTACCAAAAGACCCTTCATGAGGCTGGAGATATTACCTGTTCCCACCAATATTTGCACGAAAATGTATGCTACAATAACCAAGGCGTAGGTAAGCAAATTACTTTTTGTTGATTTATTCATATTCTTAAACAAATTCTTCATATCCGCCACCTACACTTTCTCTTGAATATTCTTACCAAACAAGCCGGTAGGTTTCACCAGTAAAACAACAATCAACACACCAAATACAATGGCATCTGCCACCTGTGAAGAGATATATGCTTTACCTAAGATTTCAATAATTCCAAGCAGGATACCACCCACCATAGCACCGGGAATGGAACCGATACCGCCGAATACCGCCGCTACGAAAGCCTTGATACCGGGCATGGCACCTGTATAAGGTGTCAGGCTGGGGTATGCGGAACAAAGCAGCACACCTGCTATAGCCGCCAAACCGGAACCGATAGCAAAGGTCAGGGAAATGGTTGCATTGACATTCACACCCATAAGCTGTGCTGCCCCACGGTCCTCGGAAACTGCCTTCATAGCTCTGCCGGGCTTGGTTTTATTTACAAACAGTGTCAAACCGCTCATAATCACGATACAAGCAACAATAGTCACTATGGTAGTACCCGTCAGCACAATCTTACCTTCTGCCAAAGATACGGAGGGTAAGGTAATAATATTAATAAAGGACTTGGTATCTGCACCGAAGATTAACAATGCTGTATTTTGCAGGAAATAGCTGACACCGATGGCCGTAATCAACACCGCCAATGAGGAGGATGCATTACGCAAAGGTCTGTAGGCTATCTTCTCGATGGTAATACCCAAAACCGTACAGGTCACCATACCGATTAACACCGCCAACCAGGGATTCACCCCTGCTCCTGTCAATAATGTCAGCACTGTATATGCACCAATCATGATGACATCACCATGGGCAAAGTTCAACATCTTTGCAATTCCGTATACCATGGTATATCCCAATGCAATAATGGCATATACACTACCTAAACTGATACCGTTAATTAAAAACTGTACAAAACTCATATCGGTCCCCTTCTTTGTATATAATATCCTTCATTATAGCACAGTTTTTTTACACATAGCAAGCAATATCACGGAGAATCCGAAAATGGACATAAAAAGAGGACGCCTTTGACGTCCTCTTAATAATTCAATATTCTTACTGCATTGCCTTGTAAGCACCATTCTCGATTACAACTGCCTTAGGCTCCTTGTTAGGTTCGCCTGAAGCTTCCCAAGTAATGGTACCGGTTAAACCGGTTAAGGTAATCTCAGTCATAGCTGCGCTCATCTTATCGCAAAGTTCAGAAGCAGACATATCTGCGGTAGCACCTGACTTTTCGATAGCTGCCTTGATAGCGTAGATAGCATCATAAGCATCTGCTGCGAACTGAATCGGCACTTCACCATTGAACTTCTCTGCATAAGTAGCTACGAACTTCTTGGTCAAATCATCCTGTGCATCAGCTGCGAAAGGAGTTAATAACATAACGCCTTCTGCCAACTTTACATCAAAGTTTTCTACACCAAGGATACCGTCTAAACCGTCACAACCGAAAATCTTAGCATTGAAGCCCATCTCGTTTGCCTGAGACAGAATCAAAGAAGCTTCCTGATAGTAGATGGGAAGGAATAACAATTCTGCACCGCTGTCCTTAGCCTTCTGTAACTGTACCTTGAAGTCAGTCTTGCTGTCTGAGGTGAATGCTTCACTTGCTACAACGTTAATACCCTGCTTTGCAGCTTCTGCCTTAAAGCTCTCGCAGATACCTGCTGAATAAGGGTCAGAACTGTCAAAAATAATAGCAACCTTAGAAGCAATCTTGTTCTTACCGATATACTCTGCTGACTTGGTACCCTGTGCAGGGTCAGAGAAGCAAAGACGGAATGCATTCTTTCCGCTGATACAGTCTACTGCTGTACCGGAAGGAGTAAGCAGGAACATGTTATCGTTAGAAGCTTCTGCTTCTACTGCGATACAGGGACCACTGGTAACGGTACCCATAAAAATCTGCATACCCCAGTCCTTTAAGCTGTTATAAGCATTTACGCCCTTTTCAGCATCATGCTCATCATCTTCCATCTTCCATTCAATCTTAACACCATTGATACCACCTGCTGCGTTGATTTCCTCAACTGCAATCTGAGCACCCTTGTTTACAGCATCACCATATGCTGCTGCGCCACCGGTCAAAGGACCTGAACCGCCGATTTTGAATACCTTGTCGCCTGAATCTGCCTTACCACATCCGGTTAAGCATCCGATTGCAAGCATAGCTACAAGTAAATAACTAACAATCTTTTTCATAATATTATCCTCCTATTAGATTTTGTTACTTGCGAATTATATTAACCTAAAGCCTTGTTTTTGTCAACATTTTCTCACTTTTCGTTCCATAAGGTAAAGCCAAGAATTAATATACCGCCCAGCATTTGCCAGATTGTCATAGGTTCTCCCAGGATAAAGAAAGATATGACCACTGCCACCAAAGGATCCAGATAGCTTAAAATAGCAACCTCCTGTCCCTTCAGCTCCTTCATAGCCGTAAAATACATACAATAAGTAATTCCGGTATGTATCAGACCCACTGTCAAAAGGCAAATCCAGCCCTTGAGGTTTAATTCTCCAATCTGTAAATCGCCGGTAATTAACACATAGGGTATTAAAATCACAACAGCTGCCAGAAATTGTAAAAAAGTTCTGTGGATTCCTTCCACATTTTTAATGAATTTGTTAAGAAGAATTACGGTAGCATAAAACACCGCAGCCCCCAGTCCCAGTAGGATTCCTAAAAAATGGTTACTACCGCCTCCGCCATCAAATCCGATGATAAGCACCAAACCTGCCGTAGACATTACAAAACAAAGCAACTGCTTTTTCGTAATCTTCTCACGAAACAATATGGGGCAAACCAGCATCACAATCACCGGCGCAAAATAATAACTCAAGGTCGCTATGGAAATGGTAGTATGCTTATAGGCTTCAAACAACAAAATCCAGTTCACACCCATTGCCATACCGGAAAGTAACAAAAGCCACAATTCCTTTTGAATCGACTTAAAATCAATCTTCTTTCCCGTAATCAGAAAATATCCGCCGATCAGCACTGCCGCCAGGATAGCTCTGTATAATGCAAGCTCTCCCGAAGTTACGGCAATACTTCTGGAAAACACCCCTATGGTACCGAATATAATCATGGATAAGCTTAGCATTAATTTGGCTTGTCTTTGTTTATTCATACCTACTACTCCAATTCTATATCAAATATTCCATTAGTCATTATGGCACATCAGCTTATCATTTGTAAATATTTACTTCTGTTTGCTTTTTTACAAATATAATGTTATGCTTTAGCAGGATAAACTACTTTCTTAAAAGAAACGGGGGAACATATTATGAAGAAAAAAACAAAGATCGCCTTACTCATACTGATACTGATATTGTGTATCGCCGGTGGTATTATAGCATTTTTATTCTTCGGAAAGAAACAACCAAACATAATTACTGTGGAAGGACAGAAATATGACCTGTCAGAGGATTTTCAAAAAGTAGTAGGAAAAATGGTCGAGGATGATATTAAGATAGGTCGTCCCTCAGGAAGTTATCAATTGTATGACGAGGAAGGTAAATATATTAAAGGATCCGGCGGCTTACTAAACGCAGGTGATATTTTTGGAGAGGAAAGAGACCGAACCGGCAGATTCCATCCCGATATAGCAGAGGAGATGATAGACGAACACGGCAACCTAATCTCTAAAGTATTTTATCTGTATGATATGGAAGACAACGAGATTATTTCCAATTTTGGCATAGCATCCGCAGAAGATGCAGAAAAGAAACTGGATACAAAAACTTTTATTGAAACAGACTCCCCCTTACAAACCAGGGGTGATTACGCATACACAGCTGTTTTTGTAAACGGAAAGCCTCTTGATTTCTCTGCTTACGAAGAGCAATTGGAAGAATTCAAAGAGTATGAATATTCTCCCAAACAAAATGTGGGCGGAATTTTGATGAAATTTGCCCCTCATTATCAAGCATTTGGCACACGTTTCTACGCGGATTATTTCAAAACCTGCCAGACCTATGAACAATTAGAAGTTATTTTTGAAAGATATTCCAACTCATTAGAGGAAGACCTTTTATTACTTTTAGCAATGGAGGATGCATACCAACAATTGGAAGAGGAAGAAACTGAGTCTTTCATGATTATTTCTTTCGGAGTTGAAGAAGATGATGAAATAGTAAATATGTGTTATGAGGAATTTTATTTTGATGACGATTGGGACCCTAAAAAATTCCTTCCTGATGCCGAATAATAAAGCTGAATAAAAATAGACCGGATGCAATATCCGGTCTTTTTTATCACTATGTATTAAGTCCAATAGGGCTTCTGGTCCTTATGGGTAAAATTTTTCATACGAATCCGCAAGGAATGAATTTGGCTTTCATACCGTTCCTTCTGCTTGTCATTCAGCTTGCCGGTCTCTGACAGCTGTTTAAACAGCTCTTCCATCTCATTCAGATTCATCTGTGCCGCATCCTTGTAATTATTCTCCATATTCATCTGAATGCGCTCCAGATACACTTCTAAACCACCATGCTTACTGCTTTTTAGGAAATCAAACATAGGCAAACCTCCTTTATCCAAAAACATGCATAGCTACATTCCATAGCCATGCATGTCATATTTCTTATTGCTTCGCTCCACCCTTGTACTCTTTAAAGGACATTCCTACCAACTGTGCCTCAGGAGCAAACTTCATAAGCAGTTCAACAAATTCCACATTTTCTGATTTTCCTTGAAAACTGGCTTTCGCTTTAAGCGGATTCTTTTTAGTAGATTTATGATCTTCACCCACTACAAACTTTTTCTTCTCATTATAAAGATTTATATACCAGATTTTATCCACAGGATTCCAGCAACTCATTATGTACTTAACTTCAGCCGATTTAAACAACTTATAACCACTTACACCTGCACTATGATATCTGATAACCAATTCATTATCATCCGTAATGAATATAGTATCATTACCATACACCTTTTTACCTTCAAACAGCTGATCTACTTTCTCCTCAAATTGAGCAGATCTCTTCTTATCAAACATAATTGCCCAAACCATAATTGCAACAATTGCAACAACTACTATAATTCCTACTACCATAACTACATATTCTCCTCTCGTAAATCCCTAAATTGTTTCTTAGGTTTTTCTTTTGCTACTAAACTTCTGCCCTTTCTACTTACAATAATGGTAAGCGGGCAACATACTACAAACGCAATTCCCAAAACAATTGCCGTCTTGGTCGTAAACTCCACATTCATATTATCCGGCTTAAGCCAAAACAGACAAGCAATCGAATAAGCACAAAAAGCAAAACCAAACACACTTATGATTAAAAACATATTTTGTAAAAATGTAAGAATTGGATGTCCCGGATATTTTTCCATTATATTTCCCCCTTTCTTTTGTTTACAAGAGCACGCACCCCTTTTTCAATATGACATTAGCATACTGACTGGTTTCCGAGGTAGCAATTACCGCATAAGCTTTCTTCGCTTCTTCGTAAAAAGCAAAGCGCTCCAACTTGTCGATAACACGCACACCGCGTTCTTCTGTTTTTAAAATCAATTCCTCATAAGTCTTCCAGATAGAAATGTCCGCATTGTCCCCCGGCACTCTCTCCATCAAGTATACAGGTTTTTCCACATATTGGTCAAGAGGAAAAACTGCTAAAATAGCCTCCAGAATCTCCGGCACTCCATGACCATCCATGCGGATTACAATACCTTCCTTTCCCATAGTCTCTGCCGGAAAATTGCCATCTGCAATTACAATAGTATCCCCGTGCCCCATTTCACAAAGTACCTTTAACAGCATGGGGGAAAGTAAGGGTGATATTCCTTTTAACATAATTTCGTCCTCCTATAACCGTTCTATAACAGGAGCTTTTTTTCGTTTGTTTATCTGAATGATGTTGTATTCCGGACTAAACTCTAAGTTTTACCTCTACAAACTCTATTACCTTTTTTTCATAATCCGTTTCCAGGGTAAAATGAAAATCTCCTGATTTACCAATTACAATACCTTTCTCACCATTTAAGAACTCTTCTTTATCATCTTTATCAAACTTCACACCCAGCTCTTCAAAAGCCTCCACTGCTTCTTCCTTACTCATTCCTCTAAAATCAATACCATTTATCAACACTTTACTTTTTCCGGAATTAGCGCCTGCATGATAATTAAAGGAATAAATCTTACTCTCCCTAAAAGAACAAGCATTCACATCACTATTATATACTCTGAAGCATACATCTGTGGCTTCACCTTTTGACATGATATAATAAGGAGTAGTCGTATACTTCTCCCCCGGCACCTTCGCTTCTGTCGCTATATTCAAAGCTTTCTTTCCGGAGGAAGAATAACTTATTGATAAGCCCTCTTCCACCAACTCTCCTACCGTCATACCGGTATGCAGCTCTTTTCCATTAATGGTAACCTGCGGATGTACCACACTTCTGGAATAGAGCCATGCCACTATTACCACTGCCACCATTAGAATTCCTAAACCAATAAAAAATTTCTTGTCCTCTTTCTTTTCTTCCATAAACTAATCTCCTTTTCCCTATCATTTGTTTAATCTGTTAATGTACACATACACACTTGTCATGTTAACATAAGCTTATCCCCTTTGCAATAATCATCTTAAGCCGGTTCATATATGACAGATATTATGCAGATGACAACACTTCCCCGTAAGTCCGCTTATTACAACATATTCGCTATCGCCTTCATGGGCACCATCTCACCGAAGCCATAAAACTTCACGGCATTCTCTCCCAGAAAGGCGCGTCTTTCAGCATCTGTAAGCTTGTCTGATTCTGCGATAAAACGCACTGCCATGATGTAGGTGATGTCCGTCATGGTGCGGGGATAATCACTGCCCCACATCAGCTTGTCCATACCGCAGATATCCCTTGCCTCTAAAATCGCATCAATGGCGGAAGGGTAGGGGTAAAATTCTTTATGAAACAACCAGGTCAGACCACCGCTTTCTATATACACATTTTTATGCTTGGCCAGGGCGATCTGCTTCTGCCAGCCGGGAGTAGTTACCATGCCGAAATGTCCGATGGCAATCTTTAAATCCGGACATCTTTCAATCAGATACTCCATATCCTCCACCTGTTCGTCTCCGTCTGCCAAGTCAATGGACAGGAACTTTCCGGCCCTTTCGATTTCTTTGAAAACAGGCAATAATTTCTTTAAATCCTTGTCCTGAAGGCGACCCGCACAGATTTTTACGCCATCTGCTCCCTCTAAAAGGAAGGAGGGTTTTTCCTCATAAAGAGAGCAGATTTTGATTCGGTCCGAGAATTTGTCCTTGGACTCCAAAAGATACGCATCCTGATTGCCGTCAATATACTCCTGGGTCACCACGCAACCATTCACACAGGCATAATTCATGTTGGCGATCAAGCGCTCCACGGTATTTTCATCATCATTCATGTAAGGGGGCATCATCTGGCGGACTTCTCCTCCAAAATCGCTTTTGCCGTCTCCTACACCCACTACGGGTCTGCCGTTTACCATACCCTGTTGTTTTTTCCAAAGATGCAAATGTGCATCGATTATCACATATTTACTCAAAGTGTCACCCCATCCTTAAATATGGCTATTTCTCTATAGCCTTCCCGTTCATTGGCGGTTTCCAGGCCATTCGCCACATCCATTACATATTGAAACAAGTCTTCTGACAGATTCTTTCCTTCCAGCATGGGAGCTGCATTAAAGTCTATCCAGTTTCGTTTTTTCTCTGCCAGTGTCTGATTGGTAGCGATTTTTACGGTGGGTACCGGTCCTCCCAAAGGGGTACCTCTTCCCGTGGAAAAAAGTACCATATGACAGCCCGATGCCACCAGATTGGTCACAGCCACCATATCATTTCCGGGACCGTATAACAGGTTCAGTCCGTTTTTCTCCACCCTATCTCCGTAATCCAACACATCCACCACGGGTGCCATGCCACCCTTCTGGGTACAGCCCAGGGACTTTTCCTCCAGGGTGGTAATACCGCCGGCTTTGTTGCCCGGGGAGGGATTCTCGTAAATCACCTGGTTGTGGCGGATATAGTAATCCTTAAAGTCGTTGATAAGTTTCACAGTCTTTTCGAAGGTAGCCTCATCCTTACAACGATTCATAAGGATGGTTTCCGCCCCGAACATTTCCGGCACCTCTGTAAGTACCGTACTGCCGCCGGCTGCTATCAGCAAATCGGAAAACTGTCCTATTAATGGATTGGCGGTAATACCGGAAAAGCCATCGGAGCCGCCGCATTTTAAACCTACCTTCAGTTTGGAAACCGGTACCGGCTGCCTTTCAAAAGTATCTGCATAGGCCTTCAGTTCCTCTATGAGTTTCACACCCTCGGTGATTTCATCCTCACAATCCTGGGTGTTCAAAAACTTCACCCTGTGTGGATTTACCTCTCCTAATATCTCCTTTAAGGAAGCAATATGATTATTCTCACAGCCCAGTCCCAGTACCAGTACTCCTCCTGCATTGGGATGTTGTATGAGACCTTTCAATATCAGTTGTGTCAGCTTATGGTCATCCCCCAGCTGGGAACAGCCATAAGGGTGCGGAAAAGAAAAAGCTCCTGTCAGGCTTGCCAGCTTCTCAGCCACCTTGTTTACACAGCCCACTGTATTCACAATCCAAATATCATTGCGGATGCCGATGTCGCCATTTTCTCTTACATAGGCAAGGATGGTTTTCCTTTGCGGCTGCGGCAACTCATACCGTACCGGTTCATAGGTGTAGGTAAGCTTTTCACCCAGATTGGTTTTCACATTGTGGATATGCACCGATTCTCCCGCCTTGATATCCTTTGTGGCATGACCAATGGGGAAGCCGTATTTGATCACGTTGCTCCCCTTGGGAATATCCTTCAGCGCCACCTTGTGACCGGTCTCCACATCCACTGCCACATTATCTAATGCATGAATTTGTAGTTGCTTCATATTCTTTCTCCTTCATACAATCCACTTCCTGTAACAACTACAAAAGTTGTCGAAACGCCTGCTCCATGCCCTTCTCCTGCATAAGTGTCAGGTACTTCTCCACCTCAGGAAGCATAAAGCTTAAGTCCCTGCCCCAGTAGCCTTCCTGCTTTAGGATATCTTCTGCGGAAGCAGTCTTCATAAATGCCATGATGTCTTCGCCGTCATTGGCTTCGTCCGTACGATAGAAAGCTATCAATGCCGCCAGAGAGAAGGTCATACACTTAGGCAGCACTCCGTTTGCCTCATAATATTCCAAAATGGTGGGCAATACTCTTGCCTTAAATTTACTTACGGAATTTAGTGCGATACTCAAAAGCTGATGCTTTACAAAAGGATTGGCAAAGCGCTCCAGCACTGCGTTACCGAAGGTAATGTCTTCCTGTGTATTACCCAGGGTAGGAATGATTTCCTCAAAAATGGTCTTATGTAAAAAAGCATTGACCAGTTCGTCATCCAGGCATTCCTTTACAGTGGACAAGCCATACAATCTGGCTGCCAGTACCATGGAAGTGTGTCCGCCGTTTAAGATACGCACCTTACGCTTCTTATAGGGCTTTACATCAGGAGTCCAGATCACATTCACACCTGCTGCCTGTAAAGGAAACTCCTTCTCAAAATCCCCTTCGATGACCCAAAGGTGGAAGATTTCCGCCGTATTCATAAGCTTATCTTCCTCTCCCAGTCGGGCGGTCAACTCTGCCACCTCATCCTTGGGATAGCCGGTGCAGATACGATCCACCAAAGTATTGCAAAAATGATTCTCTTCCTGCACCCAGGTCATAAAGTCTTCCGGCAATTCCCAAAGTTTAGCATACTTCAGCACGCAGTCCAAAAGTTCCTTGCCGTTATTGTCTATGAGTTCACAGGAAAGAATGATAAATCCGGGTAGCCCTGCCTGAAATCTTTCATACAAAAGTACGGTCAACTTGGCCGGGAAAGACTTGGGAGGTGCGTCCGTGATGCTTTCCGTTCCGAGATATTCGATTCCCGCCTCCGTGGTATTGGAAATAACCACATGCATATCCGGGTTGTGAGCCAGCTTCAGATATTCTTCAAAATCCGTATACGGGTCCACGCCGCGGGAAATGGAAGTAACCTTGATACAATCATTGATGACTTCTCCCTCTTCGATACCACGCAGGAACTGGTGATATACGCCCTTCTGTTCATTCAGTACAGGGATGAGACCTTTTGCAATGGGCTGTACCACAACCACCTTGCCATCATATAAACCCTGCTCATTCATTTTATGTACAAATACATCGGCAAAGCTTCTTAAAAAGCCGCCTTCGCCAAATTGAATTATAGTTTCTTTCATACGCTTTCCTTTCTACAGTTCAATCAATACCTTCGCCAGGCTGCCGTCGTTTTCCACCAAAGCCTTAAAGGCTTCATCCGCTTTATCTACCGGATACACGGCGCTGACCATATCCAGCACATTTACATTTCCGCCTGCTATCAAGTCTATCACCGCCTCAAAATCCCTTGCATAGGAATTACGGCTACCGAATACATTCAACTCCTTTTTTAAGAGGATGGAATGGAGGAAGGTGGTCTCTTTCTTGCCGTTACCGATTAAAATAATATTGGCTGCGAAGGCTGCGCAATCGATACAGGACAGGAAAGTTACGGGAAGTCCACAGGCTTCCACACACACATCGAAACCATTACCGCCGGTAATCTTCATGGCTTCTTCCACAATATCAGTCTTGCCGGAATTGATTACTCCGTCCGCACCGAAATGCAGTGCCTTTTCCAATCTGCCCTCCAGCAAATCTGCTACATATACTTCCGCTCCCTGGGCCTTTGCCGCAATCAGGGCAAACAAACCGATGGGACCGGCTCCCACGATTAACACTTTGTCACCCTTTTTCACAGGTGCTCTGTGCAATGCATGATAACTAATGGTAAAGGGCTCCACTAAAGCCAGCTCCTTGGCTGACAAACCCTTGCCCGGATAAATACGCTCCACAGGCATCACTATGTATTCACGGAAGCTACCGTCCCTCTGTACGCCCATGGTCTGATTGTCGGTACAGCAGTTCACATAGCCTCTTTCGCAGGAATAGCAGCTGCCACAGTTAAAATAGGGATTGGCGGTTACAATATCCCCTGCTTTTAATCCCTTGTCATTATGCGGAATGGATACAATTTGTGCACTAAACTCATGTCCCGGGATTCTGGGATAGGTGGTAAAGGGCTGATTGCCCGTATAACTGGATACATCCGCACCGCAAACACCGCAGTACAAAACCTTTAATAATGCCTCTCCATCCCCGGGTATCGGCATTTCTGTATCTGTCACCGCGATTTCAAATGGTTTCTCGATTAATACTGTCTTCATCCTTCTCCCCCTTATGCCTCTTCCACATAGTTTTTATTCCAAATCACCGCTGTCTTCATGGGTGCATTCTTACTGTAGATTTTATTCTTATAAGCCCCCATAGGGTCTGTTGCAAATTCTTCCCTGTCAATCAGCTCCACAATTTCATCATAATGACTCTCTGCCAACAGTCGGATGGCCTCCTCCATATGGTCCTGGCGGAAATTGATGGAAGCCAGAATCAAATGATTTTCAAAACCAAAGGGCATAGTATCGAAGGTAATCTTAGGTCCTAAGGAAAAGCTGTTGTAAATACCGTTACAGCCCAGCACCTTATGTTCGAATGCAATTCTATGCTCCACATTGCTGCCGCTAACACCGATAAAGGTGGTGGCCCTTCCGCCCAGCTTTTCTATGATAGCCTTGGCCAATTCTTCCTCACTATCAAAAATATTTTGCAGATACTCTGCATTGGTTTCCTTTAAGGCAAACTGTACCTTTGGCGAATCCGCAGCACTTCTTGCTACGAACAGCACCTTGGCATTCTTATGGTTACGTAAAATCAAGTCTCCGATAAACATACCGGTGGTACCCAGACCGAAAATCACCGTGCGGTCGAAGATTTCCTCCTTGGCAATCCTACGTGCCTCTTCCTCCCCGCATTTATACTTACGCATAGCCACCCGGAAATTGTGGGCGCTGCCCAAATCCTCCATACGCTCCAGCTGGAACAACATACAGGCGAAAGGATCCGGAAATACCATTTTCTTAGCGAAGGAAAGCTTTAACTTACCGTTTTCCACATAACCCTCCGGAATGGGCAATAGCATATCCGGATGGAAGTACTGCTTATCTGCAAACAGACCGTCTGCCTGGTCACAGCCGTATTCAAAATAGGTCTCCTCCTCCGTATAACGGGTGGGGTCATAGCTGTTTCCTCCACGAATCAGCACAATGGCGAAACGATTCCGGGAAGGTACCCACACGATACCTTCATGACCGTTAATCAATCGGTTGGTACCTATCGGGAACTTGGCCCCCAGTTCTCCACGGCTTCCCATATTCATAAGCTCATTATCCGTGCCGCAGAAGCCTACCATAACCGGCTCACAGAGGATACCTTCCTTCTCTTCTTCTCCGCGCAGTCTCATGCGCTTGTCGTTTCTTATCTCCACATCCCCATACACTAATGGGTTCTCTGTATCATTCTGAAAGTACGTACCTTTTACCAGCATTTTAAGTCCTCCTATTTTTTGACGCTTTGTCACATTTGGCACTAACCGTCACTATGCAATTTTATTATAACTATATGCAACCAACATGCCAAGACTTATGCATGACGTTTTCATTGGATACATGTCGCTTTTTCGTAGATTTGTATGTTTTTCTATTGCCATCCTTTATACAAGATGCGATAATAAATAAAACATATATTTTTAAGGAGGTCCCCTATGAATATCAACACATGTATCAAGGAATCTTTTGCGGTCATCGGCAAAGAAGGCTCCACCAAAGATGGTGACGGTTTTATTCAGCGCTTATGGGAAGATGCTAATAGTCACTTTGGAGAAGTGGCGGATCTGGCCAAGAAAGACGAACAAGGCAATCTCTTAGGTATCTGGGGTGCCATGTCGGACTTTTCCCACTCTTTCCTCCCATGGGAAGAAGGCTTCAGCCAGGGGCTCTATCTGGCAGGAGTGGAATGTGATGATGCTGCAGAAGCTCCCGGAGGCTGGACCAAATGGACCGTCCCCGGCTATGAATATGTTTATGCAGAATGTGAAGGCGGGGACACTTTCCCCCAAACCTTAAACTATTTGGCTGAAAACAACCTGACACTGGTAGGCGCCGTTCATGACTTTACCTGTCCAGAAACCGGCAAGAACTTCATGTTCTTCCCCATCAGAAAGTTATAATATCCGGAACCCATCACAAAGCGAGGAACCTCCATGAAATACCGTGACCTGAAAATCACCTTTTCCATCGAGAATATTGACTTCACCATTCTGAGCATCTGCTTGGAAAAGTTAGTGCGCCCTATTCCCAAGCACAGCCACAGCAAAAGCAGTTATGAGCTTCACTATATCTCATACGGGTATGGAACTTTAATTGCACAGGGACAGGAATATGCCATCACGCCCGGTTCCTTATTTATGACCGGCCCCGGGGTGGCCCATGAGCAGATTTCCGCACCGGAAGACCCCATGACGGAATATTGTGTATATTTTCAGATTAGCAAAGAAATGACCGGTGCTGCCACAGGCATTATGAATACTTTTTTAGAGTATCCTTTCTGGATTGGCACTGCAGAAAGCAGTATCCATGAGCTTATGAAGCAGATTTTTCAAGAGCTGGAAGCTCATCCCGCAGGTTACGAGCTGATGCTCCCTTCTCTTTTGCAACAATTGATTTTATTGCTTACCAGACATTACAAACAGGAGGATGCTCTGCCTGTATCCGGCACCACCAAATCCTCCAATGTAAATGACCTGACCTACTTAATCATTGAGGAAGCCTTTTTGTATGATTACCGGTATTTGACCTTAGATGCTTTGGCTAAACAGGTAAAGCTGGGTAAACGCCAAACCGAACGACTGCTAAAGAAACATTATAACAAAACCTTTCAGCAGAAGCGTACTGAAGCCCGTATGTCTGCTGCCTGCATCTTACTGCAGGACAGCAAAAAAGGCATTGCTGTCATCGCCGAAGAACTTGGATATTCTTCTCCGGAACATTTCACCAATGCCTTTAAAACTATATACAATATGACGCCCACGGCGTTTCGAAAGGGCTAAGACCCAAACTCTCACTCCCCACCTTGCAATCTCTTCGTAAATGCACGGATTTTGTTTAGGCTTCCGGTCACATGAAGAATGCCCGCAATCATGGCCGCCATTATTATACCGGCAGTGTTTTCTTTCCAGAATTTGACCCCATGGGTATCCTCCAATTCCAAAGAATCCAACGCCTGATTGGTAATCAGGGCAACAATTCCCAGCACAAAGTACCCTAGCACCCGTCTTGTATCTCTCTTCTTCTCCTCATTGCTGTACTCTGCCACCTTTAGTACTGTTTCCTTTAATTCTTCATTCATTTTCTCACTTTTCCTTTCTCCGTCTAAAATTTCCCGGAGATCCACATCATAGAAATCTGCCATCTCTATCAGAATATCTAAGTCCGGCATATTACTGCCGGTTTCCCATCTGGACACCGTTCTTCTGGCTACATTAAACTTTTCCGCCAGCTCTTCCTGGGTAAGGTTCTGTTCCTTTCTTAATTCCTTAATAAAGCTTCCAATTTTAATTTGATCCATGTTTGTCAACCTCCTGATACTTGTAGACTACTCTCTTCTCCCAATAAAAAACAGGACATAAAGTGAGCAAATGCCCTATTTAACGAATGAGACATAATATGTCCCTATAATTGTTTGTACAACTTCCGGCCCTCTTCCCCGGCCAATGCACTGCAAATCTGTACTCTTTCCGCCACTACCGGAATCTGTACATGAGCCAGTGCATCTGACACTTCCAGAAGCATCAGCTTCTGAAAAGTCTCAAATGTCACCGGAATATTCATATGTTCCCGCACATGTTTCAAGCGTAAACTCATACGGTCGTCATGATGCTCCACATAATAAATAAGCCGCTTTCTATCTTCCTCTGATAAATCAGCACCCTTTTCCAAAAGGAAAGGAATCACCTCAGTCTCCACGATTTCCCGACTCCGCAGAGGATGTCCGTAATAATGCATGTCCTTATCATCGGGACGTTTCCCCTTCACCTGACAATCCGGCTTACCAATATCATGAAGAAGGGCTGCCAGATACAGCATACTATCCTCCAGATTTCGGGGCATACCCACCACTGTATGAACACAGTGCATCCACAAATCATACTGATGGGCCGCATTTTGCTGGTCATATTCAAACATAGTACGCACTTTAGGAAGCCACTCTGCAATTTCCTCTCTATGTTGGTTAATCTGCCAAACATCATCCGTCGTTTTCAACAACTGTATCAACTCATCATACTGCATTGTCGTTCTCCTCTGTGCCGCTTCTATTTCTCAAAATGCTTCTCCAGCCACTTAGCAACACCATCTTCATCATTAGAACCAATGATGCCCGTTGCATGCTTCTTCAAATCCTCATGTGCATTGGCAACTGCATAGCTTTCATCAGCCATTTGAAACATATCTATATCATTTTTGCCATCCCCGAACACAATCAGTTTATCACAATCCAACATCCCTTTTAACTTTTTTATAGCATTGGATTTTGAAACCTGAGGTGGCATAATTTCCAGCCACTGTTCCTCGGTATAGATGTCCCTCTGATATACGCAATAATACTTGTCTTTGTATTTTTCATACAAAGGATTCAGCTTTTCTTCCCTGTCAATACAGGTAATATAAAAGATATTGCCGGCTTTTAAATCACTGATTGTTTCCACCGCGTTGGTACGAATATCTCCTTTTCGGCTATCCAGAAATCTCTGCATACCATCGGTAGCTAAGTCCGGCACAAAAGAAAACTTCTCTTTGCCATCCACAAAGGCATAGACAATTGGAAATACCTTATTCTCAAATAACTCATCTAATACAGCCAACACAGAGTCATCAAAATAGTTGGCCATCAGTATTTCCTCCGTAATATTATCAATGATAAAAGCTCCATTGTACACAATCAAGGGAATCCTCGCCTCTATTCCTTTGGTTACCTTTTTCGCTGTTACAAAGGAACGTGCCGTTGCATAAGAAAAAACCATCCCTTTATCCACCAGGGAATTAATCACCTCATTGGTATATGCCGACGTTGCTTCATTACTTCTTAGCAAAGTACCGTCCAAATCAGAAACATACAAATTACTCATGCAAAACCACTCCCTCCTACCAAACACCATTTAACTCTATGTCCAATTATAGCAAAGACACCCAACCTCTTCCATAGTAATTCTCAACTATCTTAAGAAAAAATCGGATGTCTTTTTCTACGTTCGCTATTCTGTTAAAGTATATATAAACTGACAAACCGCTGCGGACTCCGCACCGTCTATTCCCCGGAATTCGAAATCCAGCACCTTTCTGTCCCTGCAGTTATAGAACTTACCGTAAGCCTTTTTCATAGCCATCATAGGCAAAGGGATTATCGCATCGGCATACTCATCGTCACCCTGAAGCTCCAACACTTCCTTAAAAATGCTCACTCCTCCGGCCAAAATCTCAATGCTTTTTCCGGTATCTGCGGTTTTAAAGGTTACCAGCAAAGCAGTCCCTTCCGGATCCACTTCCATGGTATAAACAAAGCTTCCGCCCGCCTTGGCATAACGGCTGGTGCCACCTGCAGTGGTTCCCACAGAACCGGTTCCTTCCTCCCTCATATTGTGGAAGGTATCATTTTCATACTGACCATAGCCCGGCTGTACCGTATCAATGCGGTTACGCTCCGCCTTCACATTATCCGCATCCGAAATGGCTGTTTCCTTGTCAATAAACTCGAAATATACACCGTAACGTTCTGTATGCTGGGAGAAATGCGGCACATAGGTCAGTGTTGCATCGGTACCTGTAAGTTCAAACTTTAACTCCTCTCCCTGACGCACCAGATGCTCCTCAATATTGGCTATGTAGTCTTCTACTGTTCCTTCCGAAACTACCACGAATTCCTTGCGGGAAGGTACATACTTACTTTCTATGATGCGGTTACTTGGGATGGTTACATTCACACCGGTGGTGGAATCTACCATATCCTTGGTACCGAGCAACGCACTAAGCACTACAGGGCCGTACTTGAAAGCATAGGTATTCTTTCCGTCAGGCAGATTGTAAGCCACCACCTTCAAAGGCAGTCTTACTTCAATCTCCGTATTCGCTGTAAAAGGACCTTCTACCACAGCATAACCTTTGCCGTTTTCCGCCCCTACGATTGCATAAGGGTGGCCACAACCATTTACCGTAATCTCAGCTTCATCTGCTAACCAATAGGGCAAACGGAGAAGCAGCGTTCCGTCAAGCGCCCCCTTAACCAGAAATTTCACCTTGTCGGAAGCAGGTACGTTGGCTTTTTGCTCAATCTCCACACCCTTAAACAATACCATGGAAGCCATATACTGATTTACAATCAGGGTATCCTCTTTCTCAAAATAAAAGCTTTCCTGAAGCTTAGAAAAATTCTCCATGCCGGTGCCGGTACAGCACCAGAACTTATTAAAGCGTTCTCCGTACACTTTATAATATCCGCTGGCCATGGGCTGGAAATAGGTGGTCATGCCGTCCTTCGGATTTTGGGAAGAAAGAATGGAATTGATAAAGGTATTCTCATACCAGTCCGCATACTTTACGTCCCCTGTAATCATGAAAAACAGCTTGGTCATCTTCAGCATATTGTAAACATTACAGGTCTCGCAGTTACAGTTGGTACGCTCCTTGTTGAGAATATTGTCCTCTCCGAAATGTTCCCATTCACTGTTACCACCGGTGATGTAAGTGTGATTTTCCGTCACCAGCTTCCAGAAATGCTCTGCATAGCGGAAAAACTGCTCCTCACCGGTCACCGTATATCTCTTCAAAGCACCTACAAACTTCGGAATGGTGGTATTGGCATGATGATTGTTTAATACATTATCACCCATACCTGCTTTCAGCACTCTTTCAAAAAGTTCCACCTGGTCGAAGGCCTTGGCTGCTGCCAGATGCTCCTCCTTGCCGGTTATCAGGTACACATCATAGAGGCAGTCATTCATGCCGCCATACTCAATACCCAGCACCACTTTATGTAAGGCTTCATCCCAGCTGCTGGTTCTTCCATAGGTCCAATCTGCCAAGCGGGATGTAACTTCCTTAGTGGTTGCTTTAATGGACTCCGCCAGTTCCCCGTCCACATCCATATTTACTACAGACACCAAACCTTCGAAAAGCTTGTGCATGGTATACCAGGGCACCCATGCCTGGGTAATAATATGTGTTTTGTTTTCCTCTACATAATCAAACTGTAGCTCCACATTATTTTTATCCTGTATAATAGCTCCAAATAAAAAGCCGGTATTGGCTGCCTCCTGGCATTCCTTCAGGCCTTCTGCCAGCCGCTTCAAAATCTGAAGCATCTTTTGTCTGTCCTCTTCCTTACAGTTCGCTGATTCACAGCATCTGACACAGGCAGTCATATAGTGTCCCAGAGTATGGCCTCCAATCAACATACTCTCCCAACCGGGGTATCGCTCCACACCGCGCATATCCACGCCAGCTGTTTCCCGGAATCCTGCCAACAATTTATCTGTATCAAAGGCGGTCAGATAAAGTACCTCCTTTTCAAATGCATTTATTAAATAAGAGTCCTTCATGGTTACGTTTCGTAATGAAAATGCTCTGTTCTTTCTCATGCTCATGGTTTTGATTCCTTTCTTAGTCATAGTGATCCCCCTACCCACATCCTCTACTATTATTATGGCATGAGAAATATATTATTTAAATCCCGAAAGGTTGTAAAAGGTGTGAAAATGTTATATATTATAATCACCATATTGGCATTTGCACTAATCGCAACACAACGAAACCAAGGAGATATTGTATGTTTCTTGACTTTGAAAGCAAAAAAGGCTTTGAATACAGATGGTGTGGAAAGTTCACTCCACCCAGTGATGAATGGATTCATATGACACGAAACCTGGTTGATTATGAGTTGATGGTAGTGACGGAGGGGACTCTGTATATTGCGGATAATGAGAACGAATATGCAATAAGCAAGGGAGAATATCTCTTAATGCCGCCTACGTCCCATCAACATGGTACCCAACCGGGCGGCTGTGAATTCTACTGGATGCATTTTGATTATGATGGGGGATTGCAGGATCATTCTTGCCATTCTGTCTTGCCGGAACATAATATGGGCCATCTGCTAATCCCTGTACAAGGCACTCTTTCCTCCCCGGAACGTATTATCATCCTGATGAAGCAATTACAGGACTCAGACCGTCGCTACAAGGAAAGCACCCTTAACAATGCCCTTTGTTGTGCCGTTTTGGCAGAATTGTGTGCCCAAAACCGCCATACCCAATCCAAAGACAAACAGTTACATGAACAGCTTTACAGTGATATATCGGACTATATCTCCTGGCATGCACAGAATAATCTTCGGGTTTCAGAAATAGCTTCCTATTTCGGCTACAACGAAAAATACCTGACCACTTTCTTCAAAAAGTACTCAGGTATCACCATAAAGCAATATATCTTACAAACCAAGATGGAACTTGCCAAGTCCTCCCTTTCGGAAACTAACCAACCTGTTTCCCAGATTGCATTCAGTCTGGGATTTTCCGATGCCCACAATTTCTCCAATGCTTTTCATAAGGTTACGGGACTTTCTCCCTCAGAGTATCGGGCCAGCTATAATAAACATAATGTTTTTCAGAAATAAAAGAAATTGCGCGAGTATTTTTATACTTCCTTACACTTCTGACATCTGCCAAGATTGATTCTTCCTCGGCCACCTAAGGACACAAATTCTGCCTCTTCTTTCACCTCACCGCAGAATTCACAACGGCCCCAGCGGGTACCTGTAGCATCCAAAACCTGTCGTTCCTGCTGGTCAATAACAGCAAGGACGGACTCACGTCTGGATTCATAATCCTCTCCCGACGCAGCGTCTGCATAAAGGCGGGTATCCTGTATCTCCCTACCGCTACGCAATGCTTCGTACTGCCTGCGAAAATATTCCTTTTCTTCTTCCGCCTGCGCTCTAAACGCCGCAAAAGCCAGCTGCTTTTCTTCCAAAAACAGACTATACGCCTGTTCAAAGCCTCTGGTGGTCAACACTCCGCCCTCAAAATATATATCGCTCAAATAAGCTTCATAGGCAAATAGCTTGGGATATTCTTCTGAAACCATCTCCTGCCCTTCTACAAAATAGGAATAGGAGTCCTCCCGATACTGAGTCACATGCTTACCGTCATACCCTATGACAATCAAATCCTTTTTCAAAGACTCGTTCAGGCAAAAACGCTTCAGGAAATAAGTATGTTCTTCCGAAATAGTCTTCCCCGGCTGGTCCGCCACCAACCAAACCATCTCTATGCCGGCTTTCTCATACTCCTCCTGCAGTTTAACCACATCGTTCACATTGGTACTCTTTGTACCAATCTCTAGGGCCGTCCTCCTACCATCCTCCCACTCAAAGTACAAATGACTGTAATGATGTGGCAGAACCTTCTTTTCCAATTCCACCGGATAATCGCAGGCCTTAAAATGTTCATACAAAAGCACTCTGAGTCCGTGAAATACTCCCGAATTCTTTTCAAAACGCACATAATCACAATCCGCATTCTCCCTATGGGCAAAGTAGGGCTCCAAAATTTCTCCGTGACAATATCTTAAAATCGGACTGCAGCATCCTGCATCCGGACATCGCAGTTCTCCCCTGTAACTGGCCATACGAATCTGCTTCTCCGTCTCGTAATCCTCCGCCACCTCACAGGCCACTAATCGATTTTCATTCCATAGTGCATTTTCCATAAGCCGCTCCTTCTATTATGGAAAAGTGCAATCCCCTCAAAAGAAGATTGCACCCATTTCATATTATTCCATCATCTCTTTCAAAACTTCCTTCGCATACTCCAGCTGATTATCCACGGATTCCTCTGCATAATAAGCCTCTGCGTCAAATTCACATTCCTTATCCGGCTCAATACCGGTACCATGAATATTGGTTCCCTTTGGCGAATAATAGCTGCTGACCGTCATTTTCAAAGCAGAACCGTCCTCTAAGCTGTATACCTTCTGTACGATACCTTTACCAAAGGTTTTGGTTCCCACCAGAACTCCCAGCTCATAATCCTTAATGGCTCCTGCCAACACCTCGGATGCACTGGCAGAATTGCCGTCCACCAATACTACAAGAGGCTTGTCAAACTCTCTTCTGCCATCACAAGTATACTCACTTCGATTGCCGTATTTATCCTCTGTATAAACAATTAATCCTTCCGGCAAAAGCATTTTAGCCACATCCACTACCGCAGTCAGACTTCCTCCCGGATTGGCACGAAGGTCAATAATTAATCCCTTCATATCAGAAGCCCTGGCACCGGCCAACGCATCTGCAAACTGCTGTACAGTCACCTCACTAAACTCTGTAATTTGGATATATGCCATACCGTCTTCCAGCATTTCAAACTCAACAGTGGGAGACTCAACCAATCTTCTCACTACCGTCACATGAAGATAATCCGTTTCGGTACTTCGTACGATAGTCAGTTCTACTTCCGTACCTTCCTGACCCTTTATCATAGCCACTGCCGAATCCAGATTTTTACCATAAGTAGGTTCACCGTCTATCTCATAAATAATATCTCCCGGACGCAAATCCGCTTCCTCTGCCGGTGAGCCGGCAATGGGCTTGGTAATCATGGGATACATACCGGTTTCATCCAGACTTACATAGGCACCAATACCATAGTAAACCCCCGAAGTCTGCTCCATGAGTTTTTTCAGTTCTTCCACCGTATAATAACAGGTATACGGATCTTCCAGCGCACCTAACATTCCCTGATAAACGCCTTCCTCCAAAAGGGCATCATCGATGTCGTCTTTGTAGAAATATACATCTATCATATCTTCTATGACGGAAAGCTTTTGCAGCATCTCTTCATCTACAAAATCGCCTTCTTCCAAAATCTCATCCAATGACTGGTCCGTCTTAACGTTTGCTCCCTTAGATTGCCTCCCACCAAAAATCACGCAGATGGCAATGATGATGGTTACAACCACGGTGGACAAAATACCCACCATCAAACCGGAAAGAAAGGAACCCTTATTTTTTTTCACAACCTGCTCATTTTTATTATCCAAATCCATTCTAAAAACTCCCACTACTTTACAATATAATTCCAAGGCGAAACATAGTTTCCGTCCTTACGCACGCTAAAGTGCAAATGGTTACCGGTAGAACGCCCCGTACTTCCCACCGCTGCTATCTTCTGTCCCTTTGTAACCACATCATCCTTCTTCACATGCAGCTTGGAAGCATGCATATATATGGTATACAAGCCATCTCCATGATCAATCATTACATAATTTCCCATGGTAGAACTATAGGTTGCCGCCACGATGATACCATTGTAGGCAGCATAGATAGCCGTTCCCTTAGGTGCAGCAAAATCCACTCCATTATGGAACTGGGGCACCTTCAAAATAGGATGATTACGATTTCCGTAATCATCGGAAACTCTGGTGTATGACTCCAGCGGAAAAGCAAAAGTTCCACCGTCGTAGGTAAGCACCAATCCGTTCTGTTTACGAATTCGTTCCTTTTCTGCTTCTACTGCTTTTTCCAGCTGCTTAATAATCTCATTCTGTTCTTTAATATCTGCCTCGTACTCCCTAATAGCCTTTTCCTGGTTGCTGATATCACTCTCGTACTTTTCAATCTCCTGACTCTTGGTGGCAATCAGCTCCTCTAATGCCGCCTGCTCATTTTCCACACTCAGCTTTACCTCGTCCAGATATTCTTTTTCCACCTGTAATTGCTTTTCACATACGGCGATATATTCCTTATTGGCAATAAACGCATCCAGTACCTGTCTTTCATAGGCTACCATTTCTTCCTCATAGGTAATACGGTTCAACAGGTCATGAAAGCTTTTCGCCGTAAAAATCTGTTCTAACACATGGTATTGGCTGGTCTCGTAGCTGGCTCTGATACGTTCCTGCATAAACTCATACTGATCCGCCTCTCTGTCCTTGGCGTCCTGCAATTGCTGCTGGGTATATACAATATCCGCCTCTTTCTCCGTAATTTGTCCGTTCAAATCCGTAATCTTGGCTTCTATCACCTCTAATGTGGCATCCAGCTGCTGCACATAATTCTTTAAATTGGTTTTTTCTTTTTCCAGCTGTTTTACCAGACCCTTAACATCCGACAGGGAATTCTTCAACTCCTTCATCTCCTGCTCAGCCTTGGATATCTGGTTTTCCATCTCTTTAATGGTTGCTGAAGTAACATCATCTTTCTTAGCCTGAAGAGGCGTCACCGCCGCCGAAAAAAGCAAAACCGCCGTTAAAGCTCCTACTAATACTTTGACTCTTTTCATCCATAAATCCTTTTCAAATTACAAGAGAGCCGTTTACGACTCTCTTTGTTTTCAATATAAAATTATACGTTAAGATGCTTTCTGACTGTTGTCACGCTTCCAAAGAAACCGATACCCACACCCACAATCAAAGATATGGGCAACAGGAAATCGAATATGGTATCCACCGGCAAGAAATCCAAAAGCTTGCTCAAATTCGCAAATTCACTAATCATGAAGTTCAACACGGAACTATACATCTTGTGAATGGCATACAGAGGAATCACAGCGCCTATCAAGCCGATTATCACACCCTCCAACACGAAAGGCGCACGCACCAAAAAGTCGGTTGCACCGATGTATTTCATAATATTAATCTCCGCTTTTCTGACGGAAATACCTACTGTTACCGTATTGCTGATTAAGAATACGGATACCAGTAACAATACAATGATAATACCTACGGAAACATAGGTAATCAACTGATTCACTGCTGTCAATGTATCTGCCACTTCATCCAGACTATTTATTTTACGCACTCCGGGAATGGATAATACATAGTTTTTCAAAGCTGCCTGCTGGGATACATCCTTAGGGAACACTTCATAGTTCATGGAGTTAGCCAAGGGATTCTCCGGATAGCCTTCCAAAAGCTCCTCTGCCTTGTCCTGGAAATTCTCCTTCTGATAGTCTTCCCAAGCCTGTTCAGCAGAAATGAAATTCATGGAAGCAACCTCTTCACGGCTTTGTATGAGACGCCCAATCTCTTCAATACGTTCTTCACTGATTCCTTCTTCAAAGAATACGGTAAAGGATACTACCTCTTCCACATTCTTAACAATGTGGCGGAAGTTGGCAGCCACGGAATAGAAAACACCCAGCATCAGCAGGCAGGCTGCCATGGTTGCTATAGAAGCCAGTGTGTACCATTTGTTACGGAACAAATTGGCAAATCCCTGCTTAATGGTATAAAAAAAGGTACTAATCTTCATCGATGTAAGTTCCCTCCTCTTCATCGCTAATTATGACACCCCTACGCATGGTCACAACTCGCTTCTGCATGGAATTGACAATTTCCTTATTGTGGGTAACCATTACTACCGTGGTACCGGCAGCATTGATTTCTTCCAAAAGCTTCATAATTTCCCAGGAATTCTTAGGATCCAGATTACCGGTGGGCTCATCTGCCAACAGGATATCCGGATTATTTACCAGCGCTCTTGCCAATGCAACTCGCTGCTGCTCTCCTCCTGATAATTGAGTAGTCTTTGCCTTATACTTTCCGGCCAATCCTACGGTCGCCAGTATAGAAGGCACGTTACGTCTGATCTCACTGGGGGATTTCTCCACAATTCTCTGGGCAAAAGCCACATTCTCGTATACATTTCTATCATTCAGCAATCGGAAGTCCTGGAATACCACGCCCAAAAATCTACGATACTTAGGAATCGCTCTGTGGCGCAACTTGGCAAGGTTCTTGCCCATAACCCAGACATTACCGCTAGTAGCAGTCAACTCTCGAAGAAGCAACTTAATCAAAGTGGATTTACCGGAGCCACTGTCACCCACGATAAATACAAACTCGCCTCTTCTGATATTTAATGTCACATTATTCAATGCCGGAGAACCGGTGGAATAACTCTTACTTACATTCTCCAAATAAATAAGACCATTTTCTTCTATGAACTCGTTCTCACGTTGTTTCAACAATTCTTTTCTTCTCATGTAAATATCTCCGCAGGAAAACTCCAACTTTAATATTCAAAGCTCTCCATATACTTCATATACTTCACTACCATCAGTGCAATCTTAAAGGTAATGGCATCCTCAAACACTCTCAAATCCAGCCCTGTGCTCTTCTGTAGCTTATCCAGACGATAAACAAGCGTATTTCTGTGGATAAACAACTGTCTGGAGGTTTCGGATACATTTAAGCTGTTTTCAAAAAACTTATATATGGTGGTCAGGGTTTCTTCGTCAAAATCATCCGGGCTCTTTCCGCCGAAAATTTCACGAATAAACATTTTGCACAAAGGGATGGGCAACTGATAAATCAGACGTCCGATACCCAGCTCACTGTAAGCCACCACATTTCTCTCATCAAAGAAAATCTTACCAACATCCAATGCCATCTTTGCTTCCTTAAAGGAACGGCTCACTTCCTTTATCTCATGAACCACGGTACCATAGGAAACACGCACATTCTTCAAGCCATCCTTCTGCATCTGCGCAATCAGGCTCTTCGCTGACTTGTCAATCTCCTTGTTGGTCTCAAAATCAGACACTTCCTTTACGATAATGATATTATTCTCATCTACCGCTGTTACAAAATCCTTGCTGTTATTGCCCACAAAGGTACGCACCAACTCCAGGGTATTATAATCCTTGTTGTTGGAGGACTCCATAATCATAACCACACGGGATACTTCCGTAGGAATATGCAGCTTCTTGGAACGACTGTAAATATCAATCAAAAGCAGATTGTCCAATAACAGATTCTTGATAAAGTTATCCTTATCAAATCTCTCCTTATATGCCACAAGCAGATTCTGCAACTGGAACGCAATCATCTTACCGATGGTATAGATATCCTCACCGATACCTGCCACGATCAGCACATACTCCAGCTGTTGCTCATCATATACCTTAAAAAACTGACACCCCTGTATTTCCTGAGAATCTGCGGGAGACTTTACAAACTCCGCCGCCACTCTGGATAAGTTGGGTAATTCCACGGTATATGCCACAGGCTTTCCTTCCGTATCCATCACACAAATGTCTACTCTGGCTATTCCTTTCAATCCGTCTAGGGTATTTTGTAAAATCTGATTTGATATCATAAGTATCGCTCCTTTGCGGTTATAAAACATCATTTACTACAAATGTACAAAAAAACCGACAAAAAAGCAATAGTCTTTTATGCATTTTTTACATTATTTTTCGAAAAAATGCCGAAATCAGATGGAAACATCCACATTTGTGCCTACTTGAGGGCGTACACTACGCTCCATGGCAGCTGCATCTATCATAGCTACCATTCCTTCGCCCAAGGTTTCTCCCAGCTCCATGGTCTTGTCCAGCATGGCAACACTCACCTTCGCCTGGGTATCAACAGTTGATAAATTCATAGATAATCCTGCAATATCCATTTTGCTCCTCCTTTACAATCTGCGAATCACTTTTTCCGTAATCTCTATCTTGCCGGCCTTCAGCAAGGTTCCTACCGCCCGTTTAAAGCCGTTTTTACTCATACCGGTCTCACGCTTGATAATCTCCGGTGACACTTTGTCATTAAAGGGCAACACCCCGTCATAGCTGTCAATAATCGCCAGAATCTCCTCAGCATCCTTTTCCAGCTGAAGATATGCCTTCTCCCGGATACTAAGATTCAGCTTACCGTCAGATCTTACTTCAACAACTCTGCCGGTAATATCATCCCCTACCTTTACGTTTCCGTACAATTCCTTCTTAGGAATCAATGCCGAATAAATATTGTCCACTGCCACAAATGCACCAAACTCATCGCTGATGGTGTATACGCGTCCACTGACCTGATCTTCTTTCTTATAAGGACTGTCTGTGCGTAGCGCCGGATACACATTCATAGTAGCACAGAGGCGGTCACTCTTGTCAATGTAAAGTGTTACCAGTACTTTATCTGAGGGATGCACCTTGATCAGCTGCTGCTTGTAAGGAAGCATCAAGTCCTTCTCTAGTCCCCAGTCTAAAAAGGCACCGTATTTATTAACCTGGGATACCTCCAGCTCAGCCACTTTGCCCATTACCAGTTTTGGTTCCTTGGTTGTTGCTATCATCCTGTCCTTGGAATCCTTATACAGAAAAACCTCGATTGCATCCCCGATCCCGGTATTTTCCGGGACCTGTTTTGCCGGAAGCAATACCTTATCCTCCGCTTCCTCCAAAGAGGGTGCCAGATAAACTCCGAATTCCACCTTTTTCACCACAATCAAAGTTTGCTTTTCACCTAATTTAATCATTTCTTTTCCATCCGTTCTATTATTTTATTGATGTGAATTCCACATTCACATATACATCTGCCTCTTCTCCGCGAAGAGATACCACCTTACGTCCATCTGTCTGTTCTATCACATGGGGATAAAGGGTATCATTCAGATGTGCCTGTTTTTTGTATTCCACTCTTAATCCGCCAATTTGAAAATCCTGTGGAAGACTATCCACTGCCATACTTACATACTGGGCATTGTTCACATGAAGATTGCTGTCCAAATGCTGCATGCGCACCAGAATCGGTTCTCCGTCCACGCCGTCTCCCTCTATGTGAATCTTTCGCCCTGCATACTCCATCTCTAAAGGTGGCTCCAAGGTATATTTGTCTGTCAGTTCCTTGGGTGCCATCACCGGCTTCATGGTATCAAAGTTCAAAAGTGTCCACAAGGAGTTGGCCTTTGCCAGCATCTCACCTTCACGGGTCATCATGCAGAAATTCCTGGAGCCCCAGAACCCTTTAAAATCATGAGGATGGGTACCTATAATAACTTCTTCTCCCAACTTAGGATATCTATTAATATCAATCTGCCAGGACACCAATACCCACACAAGATTGCGAGGTACCAAATAATCAAAGCCCGCTCCCAGCTCCTCCGACTGAAAAGTAGATGCATCCTGAAAATAATTCAGTAATGCCTCTAATCGCAGCTTGCAATTGCTGTCACACTCACTGTAGCGGATTTTGCTTTCAAAACTATACATGCTTTCATTGCTCCTCATTTACCCATCATATTCTAACGATTTAATTATCTCATAATACCTAAGGGAATGTCAAATAAGGAAAGTTTAAACTTTTATAAAAACTATTGCATAACACATCAAATTTGAAGTATAATTATTTTGATTTGGAGGAAATAAATGAAACAATTTAAGAAGATTTTGGCATTCATTCTGACACTTGTCGCCATCGGTTGTTTGATTGCTGCTGTGACGATAGCCTTCCTTCATAAAAAGGAAGACCGGGATGCTAAAGAAGCGATTCGGGATGCTACGGTATCTCAGAGTGCTACTCCCACACCCCAGCCACAAGTCAGCGAACCTCCTCAAGCCACGGACGCACCAACTACGGAACCGATCATTCCTACTGTGGAACCCACTGCCACGCCTATACCTGCCATTACCAACCCCTATAAGGATTATTATATGGCAAATCCGGATATGGCCGGCTGGTTAGTGATTCCGGATACAAGGATTGACTATCCCATCATGTGGACGCCGGAGGATGAAAATTACTATCTGTATCGGGATTTCAAAAAACGGGACAATAATAACGGCTGTCTGATTTTAGACACCGACAGTTCACTATCCCCCCTTACTACCAATTTGATTATCCACGGACACAATATGAAGTCCGGCGAGATGTTTGGTGATTTGACCGATTACGAGAAGAAATCCTACTTTGAGGACCATAAACAAATCATTTTGTACACACCGGAATGTCAGCGAAATTATGAAGTAATCGCCGTGTTCCGTTCCCAGGTGTATAAGAAAACCGATGATGTATTCAAATTTTATAAGTTTTTCCAAGCAGATACGGAAGAAGAGTTTCTTGATTTTTATGATAATATAAAAGATCTTTCTTTGTATGACACCGGCGTTACGGCTGAGTTTGGAGACCGTTTTATCACACTTTCCACCTGCGTATACCATGTAACCAATGGTCGATTCGTGGTAGTGGCAAAGGAAGTGGCGACCGGGGATTATTATCTCCCCTTGGAACAATAAGCAATCAAGTGCATCTACTGCACTTAGAAAAATAGGAGGACTTGCATTATGAAGCAAATCAAAAAATTAGTAACTTTATTAACTGCCTTGGTATTGTGTCTGGTACCTCTGTTTGGAAATACCATGCCAGTAAAAGCAGCAGGCTATACCTACTACATTAAGTATGTAGAAAGCATTAACGAATGGAGATTCCAGCCGGATACCTGGTCTGATGGCGGACATCACCGCGAACTCTACTATATGCAGCTGGATTTGAAGGATGGTGATGTGATTGTTGTAGACGGTAAAGACACTGCCAACATCCTTAACTTGGAAGTCAATGTGAATTTAAACGGCTTATATGTAAATACCGCCGGCACATCCAATATCACAGCAAAAAGCATTGAGAACTGTTATATTATTGAAAACGGAAAGAGTATTATCAATGCACCTGTAAAGAATGCCTATGTTTATGACAAAGCTCTGGGACAGTTCAATTTCGATGTAGAAAACATGGAAGTCATCGCAAGTAAGGGCGATCTTTTAGGCGCAAATGTAGGAACCAATGGTGCCGTAAAGCATTTAAAGGCATATTCTACCAAGCTTCACTTTGAGTTTTATGATTTTGGCCCCGGTGCACTCAGTATTGTAAACGGTGAGTTGAAATCTGCAGCCGGCACATACAGTGCTACCCCTTCCGCTCCTACAGCTACCCCCGCACCCGCAGTTCCTTCTACTCCCGCTACTCCTTCCGGAGAATACGACGATGTACCGAAGACCGCTGACATCCGCTTCAATCCTCTGTGGTTGATGGCACTTGCAGCAGCTTGTTTCGCAGGCAGCTATGCTTTGAAGAAGGAAGACTAAATATTACAAATTATACCCATGTGTACAAATCACATGGGTATTTTCAAAAATACAACTATTATGAAGGAGGCTTTTATGTTTAATAACATTGGAGAGAAAATCAAAACATTGGCTTCTGTAATCACCGTCATTGGTATTATCGCCTCTTTGATTTTAGGTTGCTGGATGATATCTGCAAACGATGATTTAGCTCTTATAGGGCTCCTTGTTATGTTTCTGGGTTCGCTGGTTTCATGGATTGGTTCTTTTCTGCTGTATGGTTTCGGACAGCTGATTGAAAACTCTGATAAACTGGTACAAATGTATTCATCCAATGACTTAGCACCCAAAATTAACACCGATCATTTATCCGATAATGCAACACCTATTCATCAAAGTGACGAAAGACTAAACACCCTTAACTCTTGGCTCAGACAGGGACTGATTTCCGAAAAAGAATATCTTAAGAAAGTGGAGGAAACAAAGGATGAAAAATAAGAAAATATATATTCCCGGTGCTTTATTACTATTAACTGCTATTTTTTATTTTCTATACAGATTGCAATTAGATAAATATTACGCTTTACTGTTTCCGGAGTCCACTGCAAGTTTAGAATATTGGATATATACCATCCTCTACTCAGGGAGTTTTATTGCTTTATCCGTTTCTTGCTTCGCATATCGCAATATACTTCTCAACAAAATACTATATTTCGTACCACTATCCGTTTTATGTTTACTAAATGCTTATTGGTTTATACTGGATGCTCGTTACATAATAGATTCTTTGGATTCTTTTTTAGCGATATCTGCAGAACTTTTGTTGTCCATAGTTTGCTTCTTGTTTGTACTGTTTAGGCTAATCCCTAAAAAAAGCATAGCAAAGTTTGGATTTATCGTTTTGATTGCTTATTGTATCATTTATGTTATAGTTATTCCGAAAAACTTGTCTTACGATTCTTATGACAATTCAAGTATCCAACAAACTTTGCAACTTCTATGGCTCCTTTGGCATATTATGGAACCAATCTCTTTAACTTATTTTGGGTGGTTACTTACTAAAAATGTTTTCTCTAAAAAAACCGATTCGGAACAATCTAATTCGATCAATCTGGAGAAGGAACTTTTAATCCTAAAGAATTATTATGAAGCCGGTAATCTTTCAGAAGCAGAATACACTCGCTTAAAGGCTGAAATCATTCAGAGATTTTAATCGATGACCTCTCGGTGCCAAGTAATATAACAGAAAAAGCTCCTGAGCAAATGCTCAGGAGCTTTTTAGCAGCGCTACAAGGATTCGAACCTTGAAATGACGGAGTCAGAGTCCGTTGCCTTACCGTTTGGCGATAGCGCTATGTCTCAACTACTTAATGAAGTATACACGATAGTTTTAATTTTGGCAATACCCTTTTTTAAAAATTTTTCAAATTTTTGAAACTATTCAGACCTTTATACGCAAACCAAGCTCTTCTTGGCTTTTCTTTGGCACACAAAAAGGGTCTGTGTATGCACGCAGACCCATATAAACTATACTTCAAACAACAAATCACCATAGCTGGGCATGGGCCAGATTTCCTTGGCTACCAGCATTTCCAGCTTATCCACCGGTGCACGCAGGGCTTCCATAGCCACCTTTATGGTGTCATTGTAGAAGAATGCCAGCTCCTTAGGGCACTTCATGGTCTTAGCCACAGCTTCCGCTTCCTCCAAAGCATTCAATGCAGCTTTGGTCTCTGCCAGCTTCTCGGATACTTCCTTCAAAAGCTCGGACTGTACGGTAGCATCCGCTCCCGCATCTCTTACCGCAATCACGGTATCTGCCAGGGACTTGGTGTATTTTACCACTGCCGGCAATATCTGCTTTCTGGTCATGTCAATCATGGTCAGAGCCTCGATATTGATGGTCTTGGAATAGGTATCGTACAGAACTTCCTTTCTTGCTTCCAGCTCAGCCTTGGTGAAGATATGGAACTTTTCAAACAAAGCGATGGATTTCTCTGTGGTAAGGGTTTCGATGGTTCCTACCATGGTTGCGATATTAGGAAGACCTCTTCTGGCAGCTTCCTCCACCCATTCCTGAGAATAACCGTTACCATTGAAGATGATTCTCTGATGCTCAGTCATATATTTCTTGATCAAATCATGTACTGCCTGTTCGAAATCATCTGCTGCTTCCAGGATATCTGCTGCCTCACAGAAGGCTTCCGCCACAATCGCATTTAAGGTAGTATTGGGGCTGCCGATGGAGTCGGAAGCACCTACACTACGGAACTCAAACTTATTACCGGTGAAGGCAAAGGGTGAGGTTCTGTTACGGTCTGTGGCATCCTTTACAAAATCAGGGAGCGTGGATACACCGGTTTCCAGCTTTCCGCCTTCTGTCAGATGGGTAGCCTGTCCGGTTTCTACCAGCTGCTTTACTACATCCTCCAGCTGCTCTCCCAAGAAAATAGAGATAATGGCCGGTGGTGCCTCATTACCGCCCAGACGGTGGTCATTACCTACATTTGCCGCACTCTGACGGAGCAAGTCTGCATGCTTATCCACAGCACGCATAATACAAGCCAGTACCAACAAAAACTGAATATTTTCATTGGGTGTATCACCGGGCTCCAGCATATTCACACCGTTGTCCGTACAAAGGGACCAGTTGTCATGCTTACCGGAACCGTTTACACCTGCAAAGGGCTTTTCATGAAGGAGACAGGTCAGTCCGTGACGTCCCGCCACCTTCTTCATAGTCTCCATTACCAGCTGATTGTGGTCTGCTGCAATATTGGCGGTTTCATAGATGGGGGCCAGCTCATGCTGTGCAGGTGCCGCTTCATTGTGCTGTGTCTTGGCACTTACACCCAGCTTCCAAAGCTCGATATTGATATCCTTCATATAAGCGCCCACACGCTCTCTGATGGTACCGAAATAATGGTCATCCATCTCCTGTCCTTTGGGCGCCGGAGCACCAAACAGGGTACGACCTGCAAAAATCAAATCTTTTCTCTGTAGATATTTCTGACGGTCTACCAGGAAGTACTCCTGCTCTGCACCCACGCTGGGAGTCACCTTGGTAGCCTCTGTATTACCAAATAAATGAACGATACGCAAAGCCTGTTCGCTGATAGCTTCCATGGAACGAAGCAAAGGGGTCTTGGTATCCAGCGCTTCTCCCTTGTAGGAACAGAATGCTGTGGGGATACATAAAATCACACCGGTAGCATCCTCCTTCAAAAAGGCAGGGGAAGTAATATCCCAGGTGGTATAGCCTCTGGCCTCGAAGGTGGCGCGAAGTCCGCCGGAAGGGAAAGAAGACGCATCAGGCTCGCCCTTAATCAGCTCTTTGCCGGAAAAGTCCATAATCATACGGCCATCCTCATCCGGATGGGTCACAAATGCATCATGCTTTTCTGCCGTAATACCGGTCAGCGGCTGGAACCAATGGGTATAGTGGGTGGCACCATTTTCAATGGCCCAATCCTTCATAGCCTTTGCTACTACATCCGCAGTTCCCAGGGACAATTCACCGCCCTGTTCCCTAACACGCATCACTTCTCTATATACTTCCTTGGGTAAGCGTTCCTTCATCTTGCGATGAGTAAAAACCTTACAACCAAACAGCTCTTCTACGTTTATCAGATCGCTCATTGTATCTAAAGTCCTTTCAGTATATTAACTATTCAGAGTCTACACCATCTAAGTTTATCGGTCAACAAAAATTTACGCTTTCACCCTTAACAAATCATACTGCTCCGGCATTTCTGACAATTCCAGCCAGATCACCTGCTTGGAATGAGGACAGCTTTCTACGGGCTCCAGGTCACCATTGTACATGGACAGCACCTGTACTTCCACATTCCTTCCGTCAGGCTTCATAATCTCTATGCTATCGCCCACGCAGAACTTATTTCGTTGTTCAATTCTCACAAGCTGCTTCGCCACACCATTTGCTTCTTTCTGTGCCGCTTCCTCTATGATTCCCAGGTAAATATACTCATTTACATAGGTATTACTGTCATAAATCTGGGTATTTTCATCCGGCTTTCCGAAGTAAAAACCAGTAGTAAACTGTCGATAGGTACATTTGGAGATCTCCGCCTTATACCAGTCCATATGGGCACGGTAAGTCTCCTCGGACTCAAAGTAAGCATCGATGGCTTTTCGATAGGTACGTGCCACGGTAGCCACATAAAGTGCGGTCTTCATACGTCCTTCTATCTTTAAGCTGTCGATTCCTGCAGCTACGATTTCCGGTACGTATTCTATCATACACAAATCCTTGGAATTGAAAATATAGGTACCGCGTTCATTTTCATAAACCGGGAGGTATTCTCCCGGACGCTTCTCCTCCACCACTGCATATTTCCAGCGGCAAGGATGTGTGCAGGCACCCTGATTGGCATCTCTTCCGGTGAAATAATTACTCAGCAGGCAACGTCCCGAATAGGAGATACACATAGCTCCGTGAATGAAGCTTTCAATCTCCATATCCTCCGGAATATGGGCACGAATCTCAGCGATTTCTTCCAAAGAAAGTTCTCTGGCTGACACCACACGCTTGGCACCCAGCTGCCACCAGAACAGATAGGTCTGATAATTGGTATTGTTGGCCTGTGTGGAAATATGAATCTCCACCTCCGGCCACACACTCTTGGCAATAGCAAACATACCCGGGTCGGAAATAATCAAAGCATCCGGCTGGTCCGGCTTCATGTTCTTCAATTCTTCAAAATACTCTGCGGCTCCTGCCAAATCATCATTATGTGCCAGAATATTGGCTGTCACATATACCTTTACTCCGTGTGCATGGGCAAAAGCGATTCCTTCCGCCATCTCCGCAGATGTAAAATTCTTCGCCTTTGCACGCAGGCCGAAAGCCTCTCCTCCGATATATACCGCATCCGCCCCAAAGATAACAGCTGTTTTCAAAACTTCCAGACTACTGGCCGGAATCAACAATTCAGGTTTCTCTCTTCTCATTCTTTCTCCTCAGGCATAGCCTTTTTTACACTTAATGTAATACCATCCCCCACCGGCAAAATACAGGTCTCCAACTGAGGATGATGGGTCAGTTCATACAAATACTCACGCATTCTGCCGTGAATGGTTCGGTTTCTTCGTACCACCGCATAGCGGGACTCTATCACATCCCCGTCCTGTAACACATTATCGGAAAGCAACAAACCATCCACTGCCAAAAGGCGCAGAATATCCGGCATGAAATGGATGTACTGCCCCTTTGCCGCATCCATAAAAATCAAGTCATATTGACCATCCAGTTGCCGCAAAATATCTGTAGCATCCCCCTCTAATAAGGTGATACCTTCTTCCTTACCTGCCTTCTTAAAGTTCTCCCTTGCAATGGGAATCCTGGGCTCATACTTCTCTATCGTAGTAATCTGACACCCCTTCGGCGCATACTCACTCATAAGGAGCGCCGAAAAGCCGATGGCTGTTCCTACCTCCAGAATTTTCATAGGCCGTTTCATGGTCAGTAAAAACCGCAAAAAGGTCTGCATCTCCTTACGGATGATGGGTACCTCTGTTTCCAGGGCAAATTTCTCTATTTCGTTCAAAAAAGGCGTATTGCCTTTATCAAATGAATTAATAAAGGCAACCATTCTATCATCTACTATCATACTATTCTTCTTTCGTTTCCGGTGCAATGGTCATAAACTTCAACATCTCATCCACCGTCATATTGGTGTTCAGGGTAAAGGTACCCGGCAATAAATCCTTTTTATATTCTGAAAGTGCATGTTGGATTCGAAACAGCTTCTCGTCCCGAATCAACCCCTTCATTAATAAAAGCTGTCCCATTTCCTTAGCTGACATACCCTCCGGAATGGTAACCACCACTTCTCTGCCTTCGTCCTCAGCTGCCATAGCCGGCTCCTCAAAAATACGATAGCCGTAATCATATGCCAGCAAAGCACCCTTGTATATAAACATTGCTATGATTGCTATAATCGCCACCTTCAGTATGGTCTCACACACTGTTAATACGATATCTCTTACCTTCATACGTTTCCTCCATATGAACCAAATCCCCGACATCTGTTATTCAAAATCAATGGCATCCGCAATCCGTACATTATTGTTCTGTATCAGTCTGCAAAATGCCAGCTCCGCCGCCAGGAAATCATTTACCAACGGATTCTCCCGAAAATCACGATACTCTCTTTCAAAGGCTTCAATCTTTTCAAATACCATGTCTTTTCCGGTCTGCATCTCAAAGTTTTTGGCTCTGAACTCATCAATCTGGGCCTTTAATTCGGGATATGCCTTCACACGCTCCTTTTGCAGGGCATACTCCTTATACTCCCGGGACTCCAGAATCTTGTCTATATATGCCTGCAACGCCTGCTCCATACTAAACCTCCATAATGATGGGCAAAATCATGGGACGTCTCTTGGTCTTTCTCCAGACATAGTCTCCCAGCGCATCCTTGGTTGTATTTTTCAGCTTACCCCAGTCGGAGATGCCACGTTCAATACAGTGATTAATGGCTTCATCTACCACCACTCTGGCTTCTTCCATCAGCTCATCTGATTCTCTTACATACACAAAGCCACGGGTTACAATATCCGGTCCTGCCACCAGCTGGCCGGTATAACCGTCCAGGGACATCACCACAATAATGATACCGTCTTCTGCCAGATGCTGGCGGTCACGCAGTACCACATTTCCTACGTCTCCTACTCCCAGACCATCCACCAGAATACCGCCTACAGGTACCTTTCCGGTAATCTGTGCATCCTCCTCTGACAGCTCCAAAATATCGCCGGATGAAAGAATAAAGGTATTCTCTTTCTCAATTCCCAGACTCTGTGCAATCTTCGCCTGTGCCTTTAAATGCTTGTATTCACCATGCACGGGAACCGCATACTTGGGACGCACCAGGGTGTAAATCAGTTTGATTTCTTCCTGGCAGGCATGTCCGGATACATGGGTATCCTGGAAAATAACATCCGCACCCTTGCGAAGCAACTCATTAATCACCTTGGTAACCGCCTTCTCATTGCCGGGAATGGGGCTGGATGAGAAAATAACCGTATCCCCGTGACCAATGGTAATCTTACGGTGCATATTGCTGGCCATACGGCTCAGTGCTGCCATACTTTCCCCCTGGCTTCCGGTGGTAATGATAACCTGTTGCTCATCAGGATAATTTTTCAGTTGATCAATTTCAATCAGTGTATTGTCAGGTATACTGATACATCCCAGATTGGATGCGGTCTCAATGATGCTGACCATACTGCGGCCTTCCACCACTACCTTACGGCCAAATTTATATGCTGTATTAATAATCTGCTGTACACGGTCTACGTTAGAAGCAAAGGTAGCCACAAATATTCTGCTGCTCTTGTGCTCCTCAAACAGTGTATCAAAAGTTTTGCCCACTGTTCTTTCCGACTGGGTAAAACCGGGTCTCTCTGCATTGGTAGAATCACACATCAATGCCAATACGCCCTTTTTGCCAATCTCAGCAAAACGTTGTAAATCAATGGCATCTCCGTATACCGGAGTATAATCTACCTTGAAATCCCCTGTATGCACCACGGTGCCTGCGGGGGAATAAATGGCCAATGCTGCCGCATCCACAATACTATGGTTGGTTTTGATAAATTCCACTCTGAACTGACCCAGATTAATGGACTGACCAAATTTCACCACTTTTCTCTTAGTGGTCTTTAACAGGCTGTGCTCCTTCAGCTTATTCTCAATAATCCCCATGGTCAGGCGGGTCGCATATACGGGTGCATTCAGCTCCTTCAAAATATAAGGTAACGCACCAATATGATCCTCATGTCCATGGGTAATGACAAAGCCCTTTACCTTATCCACTTTATCCTTGAGGTAGGTAATATCCGGAATAACCAAATCGATACCCAGCATATCATCTGCCGGAAAGGCCAAACCGCAATCCACAACAATAATACTGTCCTCATATTCGAAGGCAGTAATATTCATACCAATCTGCTCCAAACCGCCTAAGGGTATCACCTTCAGCTTGGACACATTTATATTCTCTTTTTTCTTACTCAATCAATTTTCCTCCACGTTCCTACTCTTCATCCTGTACGAATTCGATATCGTCCAACATGCTTTCGAACACACCGGCTACTGCTGCCAGCTCCTCATCGTCGGATACAATTGTAAAAACGCTCTCCTCATCGCCGTCCTGTGACAAATCTTTTAGAATCAATGCCTCTCCGTCGCCTTCCTCAAAATCGGTCACCAGTATATAATTGTAACCACCGATGCGGGTCTGCTCCAGTACAAAAAACTCTACGGGTGCTTCTCCGTCCGGATGAAATGTAATTTTTTCTAATTTACTCATTGCTTCTCCTATCCAGAAATCCCTGTAAAATCAGGGTTGCAGCAATCATGTCCACATAATCCTTTCGGTTCTCCCTTCGGATTCCTGCTTCCATCATTGCTCTGTCTGCTGCTACTGTGGTTAATCTTTCGTCCCACATATGAACAGGTAACCCTGTTCTTCTCTCCAGTTTTTCCTTGAATTCCATGGTCAGGGCTACTCTCTCCCCTTCCGTGGCATTCATATTCTTCGGCATCCCAAGCACGATTTCCTCTACTTCGTACTCTACAATCAGTTCTTCGATTCTGGCCAATGTCTGACGCAGCTTATTCTCCTCCTTGCGGCGGATAATCTCGATGCCCTGTGCTGTTATCAAAAGTGCATCACTTATGGCAACTCCCACTGTTTTGGATCCAAAATCCAAGCCCATGATACGCATAAACTTCTACCATGCCCTTTCTGTTCTCTATCGTAACATTTGGCAGCTTTTACCATCCCTTGGTCCGGATGTACTCCTTCAAAAGCTCCTCTACCAATTCATCACGTTCCACCTTCATAATCAGACTTCTGGCTCCCATATGGCTGGTAATGTAGGTAGGATCCCCACTCATTATATAACCAACAATCTGATTCACCGGGTCATAACCTTTTTCCGTCAACGCTTCATACACTGTGGAAAGAATTATTTTCACACCGGTCTCCGGTTCCGCCTGTACTTTAAAGTATTGTGTATTGGTCAAGTCTCCCATTCTTTCGTTCCTCCTCAATGTACCAATTCCTATTGCTGTAACCCTGTATTATCTTTTTATCATACCTTATTATCACGAAAATTTCAATGCATCTTCATGATTTCTACGGTTAATTTAGCACATCATCCAGCAAAAATCGCTCTATTTTGACGTTTCTTAACTCGTTTACCAAATCTTCGTCACTGCTTACCGCCACCTTCACATAATCCTTAGTATGACCGATTTGATATGTTCTACCATTTATTTCCTTGCTTTCTTCAAACAAAACCTCTACTTCTTTTCCCAGATAAAAGCTACGGAATTCTTTGGACTGCTTTCCTTCCAATTCCAGTAATACATTGCTTCTGGCGGTCTTCACCGGATCCGGCACCTGACCCGGCATATTAGCCGCGATAGTGCCTCTGCGCTTGGAATATTTAAAGATATGCATCTCAAAAAAGCCTATTTCCTCTAAAAATGCCTTGGTTTGTGCAAACTCTTCCTCTGTCTCCTGCGGAAATCCCACTATCACATCCGTAGTAATAGCCGGGCGACCAAAAGCGGCACGAAGCATTTCCACACTTTGTCGATATTCATGCGTAGTATAGTGACGGTTCATACGCTTCAAGGTACTGTCAGAACCGCTTTGCAGGGACAGGTGAAAATGAGGACATATTTTGGAAAGCATAGCCAGTCTCTTTGCAAATTCTTCCGTTACAATTCGGGGTTCTAAGGAACCGATACGAATACGCTCCAGTCCTTCTATTCCATGAATCCTCTCTATCAAATCCATCAGCTTGGAATCTCCGGAATAATCATGTCTTCCCTCCGACTTTAAGACCTCCTTACTGACTCCCTGCTGCCAAGCTTCTTTCTCAAAATCAATCCCATAGGAACTGATATGGATACCGGTCAGCACGATTTCCTTATAGCCGGCTTTCACCAGACCTTCTACTTCCTTTTTGATATCCTCCCACTTACGACTTCTTACTCTGCCACGGGCATAGGGAATAATACAATAGGTACAAAACTGATTACAGCCATCCTGAATCTTGATATAAGCACGGGTGTGCTCTGCTGTTTTCTTCAGAGTCATTTCCTCATATTCAAAGGTCTGATTCACATCGATAATGGTGGTGTCCTGCAAGGTCTTGTCCACCTTGTCCCCTGTATCAAGCATGCCTCTTTCCTTCAGATAGCTCTCTATAATATTTACAATATCCTTCTTACGATTGTTACCGATGGCAAGGTCTATACTGTCATCCGGCAACACATCCTCCTTACCGGTCTGTACATAACAACCGATTGCCACCACGATAGCTTCCGGATTCTTTGCCTTGGCGCGATGGAGCATCTGACGGCTCTTTCTGTCCGCCATATTAGTTACCGTACAGGTATTTACAATATAAATATCCGCCTTTTCATCAAATGATACAATATTATATCCATTTTCCTGTAACATTTGTTGCACAACGTCCAATTCATGGGAATTTACCTTGCAACCAAGATTGTGTAATGCCACATTTTTCATGTTTTTCCTCACTAATTTTGTATTGTTTGCTCCTTGACTTTTTCACATCTTCACTTTAATATGATAAACGAGGGTATGATAAAACATTAAGGAGGTAGATATTATGAAGACAGTTCAGATTTCACTTAATTCCATTGACAAGGTTAAATCCTTCGTGAATGACATCACCAAATTCGATTATGATTTCGATTTAGTATCCGGCAGATACGTTATCGATGCGAAGTCCATTATGGGTATTTTCAGCTTAGACCTTTCTAAGCCCATCGATTTAAACATCCATGCCGAAGAGAACATTGATGAGGTTATGGCTGTATTAGCACCTTACATGATCTAATCTGTAATCGCACACCCCGGAAGCCAAATGGTTTCCGGGGTTTTTATTTTCTAACTAACCACAATCAACTCATCGGTCTCTAACGCTGTCTTTACCAATTCGTCAATCTTTTCTTCCAAATTCTGTTCATGCTTACGGATTACCTTTACATTGGGCTTGGTCACAGGGTGCTTAGCCACGAAAATGGTACAGCAATCCTCGTAAGGCAGAATGGAAGTCTCAAAGGTTCCGATTTTCTCAGAGATTTCCACGATTTCCTGCTTATCAAAACCAATCAAAGGTCTGTATACGGGAAGCTCACATACTTCATTGGTAGCCACCAGGGAAGCCATGGTCTGGCTTGCCACCTGACCGATACTTTCACCGGTGATGAGTCCCAGACAATCTGTCTGCTTGGCAATGGTCTCTGCAATACGCATCATATAACGACGCATGATGATAGTCAGTTCTTCATGAGGGCAATTCTCATAGATATACAGCTGAATATCCGTAAAATTAATCACATGCAAATAAATGGGACCTGTATACTTAGAAACCAATCTTGCCAAATCCACTACCTTCTGCTTTGCTCTGTCAGAGGTGTACGGAGGTGCATGGAAATATACTGCATCAATCTTCACACCACGCTTGGCAATCATATAGCCTGCTACAGGGGAATCAATGCCACCGGATAAAAGCAACATCGCTTTTCCGCCGGTACCTACGGGCATACCGCCGGGTCCGGGAATAATCTGAGAATAAACATAAATCTTCTCACGGATTTCAATATTTAACATCATATCCGGCTTGTGTACATCCACATGCATTTCCGGATAGGCCTTTAAGATAGCTTCACCCATTTCCATATTGATGGTCATGGAATCCTTGGGGAAGTTCTTGCGGGCACGACGGGCATGCACCTTAAAGGTCATGTTTTTGTCCGGATATACATCATCAATGTATTTCAGTACGTTTTCACAAAGCTTCTCAAAGCCCTCATCCTCCATGGATACCACAGGACAGATACCGGAAATACCGAATACCTTCTGCAAATTCTCCACAGTCTCATCAAAATCAAACTCTGTTAATGCATCCACGAAAATTCGTCCCTGGGTCTTGTGAATCTTAAACTCACCCTCACACTTCTTCAGTGCATACTTAATCTGCTGCACCAATGCATCTTCAAATAAATATCTGTTTTTACCTTTTATACCGATTTCGGCATACTTAATCAAAAAAGCAGTAAACATTTTATTTCCTCCGCGTATATTTTCTCAGCATGGGTATCATTTCATACAATACCTGCAATGTATAATCAATCTCTTCCTTGGTGGTAAGCACCGAAAAACTGAAACGTATGGTGGAATCCCAGTATTCTCGTTGTAATCCGATGGCCTTCAGGGTTTCTGAGGTCTGGGGCTTATTGGAAGCACAGGCACTTCCTGCCGAAATATAGATTCCCTTATCCTCCAACGCATGCAGTAATACCTCACTACGCACACCTGCCACGGATACACTGACCACATGGGGCGCCGTAGCACGACAGTCCGCATCCCCCGGTATGAGTCCGTTCACCTGGATTCCCTCCAAACTGCTTACACCCTTTACAAAATATTCCTTCAACTCATACAGGTGTTGCACTTCCTCATCCAAATGCTCATACATAAGCTCTGCCGCCTTGGCCATACCTGCAATCCCGGGCACATTCTCCGTACCGGAACGCATATTTTTCTGCTGACCGCCGCCATAGGTAATGGGCAGTATCTTCACCTTTTCACCCACATACAGGAAACCCACACCCTTGGGGCCATGAATCTTGTGACTGCTGACGGACATCAGGTCTATATTCAGCTTCTTGGGATAAATCTTAAACTTACCAAATCCCTGTACTGCATCCACATGGAACAGTATGGCGGGATTCATCCTCTTAATCAAAGCTCCTGCTTCTGCAATAGGCTGCAGGGAACCGATTTCATTATTTACATACATCATGGAAACTAATATGGTATCCGGACGGATGGCTCTTTGTAAATCCTCCAGCCGTACCCTTCCGGTTTTATCCACCGGAAGATAGGTCACCTGAAAGCCCTGACTTTCCAGATAATTCATGGTCTGCAGCACTGCAGGATGCTCTATCCTTGTGGTAATCAGATGCCTGCCTCTACGCATATTGGCCATGGCACAACCGATTAATGCCATATTATCTGCTTCCGTACCTCCGGAGGTAAAGATGATTTCCTTCTCCGATACCTTCAGTAATCTTGCCAGAGTCTCTTTTGCATAACGGATATAGCTTTCCGCTTCCACACCTTTGCGATGCATACTGGAAGGATTTCCATAATCGTCGCACATTACTTTGGTCATCAGCTGCGCCACTTCCGGTAATACCCTTGTAGTCGCCGAATTGTCCAAATACACTTCCATTCTTAACTCTCCTTTACCATTCCTCTTCGGACAAGCCTTAATAGACTGCCCTTAGAGTACGTATCTATCTTATATTATGCAGAATTTTGTAGAAATGAAACCCGCATATTCCTATTTCCTGTTATTGTTCCAGCTGATACATAATCCAGGAAAGTACGGTAAAGCCTGCGGTCTCCGTACGAAGAATTCGCTTGCCCAAGGTAATGGGTTCTACACCATTCTCCATGGCCGCTTCCACTTCTGCTTCCTCAAAACCGCCCTCCGGGCCGATGAAGACAGCAATCTTCTGACCGGGCTGTAAAGCACTGATAATCTCCTTGGTCTTACCCATATCCTCTGCCATTTCATAGGGAATCAACTTCACCTCAAAGTCCTTTACAAACTTCAAAGCTTCCTTGAAGCTCATTACATCCTTCACTTCCGGTACGATGCGTCTCTTGCTCTGCTTGGCGGCCGCTTCAGAAATGCCCTGCCAGCGGGCAATCTTTTGCTTAGCCTTCTTATCATCCAGCTTCACTACACAACGTTTGGTGGCTACCGGTACCACCGCATGCACACCCAACTCCACGGCCTTCTGGATAATCAGCTCCATCTTGTCCGCCTTGGGTAGTCCCTGAAACAAATATACTTCTGAAGGAAGCTCCACACCATCCTCTTTGATAAAACGAAGCTCACAAGTAATACATTCCTCATCCATGGCCACAATACCGCAACGGTACTCCTTACCATCCATGCCATTGCTGACGGACAGCTCTTCCCCAATCTTCATGCGAAGAACATTCTTTATATGATTTACATCCTGCCCTTCAATCCTGACAGTCTTGTCAGATATTTGTTGGGGTTCTACGAAAAATTGATACATAGTATTCTCCAAAAACACATTATTCTACCGAAAAAGGCCATTGGCAAATGGACTTTTTCCAAACGACTAAACCGCAGGTTTCGTCGCAGTGACACTGACCCATTCACCCTGATAGGTCACTTCCACTACTTCCAAGCCGGCTGCCTTCACAGCATCCACTACTGTCTGTTCCTTGTCATCAATAATACCGGAAGTAATGTAAATTCCGCCGGGCTTCATCTGGTTTACAATCACAGGTGCCAGAGGCACCAGGACATCCGCCAAGATATTTGCTACCACGATATCATAGCATTCATAGCCCACTCTGTCCTGAATCTCCTTATCCGTGATAATATTTCCAATCATCATTTCAAACTGCTCCGGTGTAATACCGTTGTTGGCACAGTTGTCTGCCACTGCATCAATGGCACAAATATCCAAATCCGTACCCACTGCATGCTTTGCCCCGAACATTAGGGACAAAATAGCCAGAATACCGCTTCCTGTTCCCACATCCAGAAGCTCTGTCTCCGGAGTGATGTATTTACGCAACTGGCGGATACAAAGCTGAGTAGTCTCATGCATACCGGTACCAAAAGCAGTACCCGGGTCAATATGAAGCACCATCTTTTCATCATCCTCCGGCTTCACATCCTCCCAGGAGGGAATTACCAGAATGTCATCAATATAGAACTGGTGGAAATACTCTTTCCAATTATTAATCCAGTCAATATCCTCGGTCTCGTCCACAGTGATGGTTCCTTCCCCGATTTCCATAAAGGTGCGCAAATCTTCCAGTTCAGCCTCTACATTCGCCAAAATGGTTTCCACATCCATGGGCTCACCCTGCACTTCCAGACTACCGTCCTCTTTCTGCTCCACAAAGAAGCTCAAATATGCCACACCGTCATCTTCTTCTGTTTCCGGCAGGATGTCCACGAACATCTGCTCCTTCTCCAATGTAGTTAAAGGAATCTTATCCTCAATCTGTGCTCCCTCAAAACCAATATCATATAAAGTACTGATGATAATATCCTCAGCATCTGTAATTGTCTTAATCTGAAATTTCACCCACTTCATGGTATTCTCTCCTTTTCGCCGGGACAGCCTATTTTCCCGAATTCTACGCATAGTTATTTTAATTTTACTCTCCACGGAAAGCCGTGTCAAATATTTCTTGGAAATGCCTTATTTCTATTGTTAGAAAAATGAATCGTTTTCCGCCTTTTATTTGTAATTTCTTTACAAAAATACTTGCATAGTGTCATGTTTTCATGCATACTAGAAGTAGTACTTTTATGAAAGGACGATGATTATGAGTAGCTTTATTACCGATAATGAAAAGAAATTCCGTGAATGGTTACGTCGTCAGGTAACTCGTGAAGGTGTACGTCGTTATTCAGACAATGCGATTATCGCATATTCTCATTGCTTGAGAACTGCGTGCATGAAGATTACCCCCTATGTAGCCAATAACTTATTTAGTATCAGCGATAGTCAGGAATACGAAAAGGTTCTGGAGAAAATTATTTATTCCGACAACTTTGAAGCCGTAAATGAAGAATCCGGCAACGGTACCTTCATCACTTCACTGAAACTGTATCAGCATTTATTGAAGTACGGTATCAATTCTACAGCGCCCAACCTTTCTGCGGCTTTTTACATCACAGAAAACGGTGAGGATGCAAGATATGATGAAGAACGTGGCTTAAAGTATCACTATGAAGAAGTAATCATGACTCCCATCCAAAAGATTTATTACGGTGCGCCCGGTACCGGTAAATCTTACTCTGTAAGTAAACTGATTGAATCAGAGTATCCGGACCCTAAGGATTATGACGAGCATTGCAGACGTTTGATTTTCCATCCCACCTACACCTATGAAGAATTGGTGGGTGATGTGAAGCCTTTCCTTACTCAGGACAAGCCGGTTGAGTATATGTTCGTTCCCGGACCTTTGACTGCTATATTGAAGGATGCCTTCTCCAATCCTAAGGAGAAGTACTATCTGGTAATCGAAGAAATTAACCGTGGTAATGCACCTGCGATTTTTGGTGACCTGTTCCAGTTGTTAGACCGTAGCGAAGCAGGTAAATCCCGCTATCCCGTACAGAATCATCTGATTTCCTCTTATCTTTCCAGAGACCCTGGATTAAAACATATTTTTATAGACAGTAAGATTTGGTTCCCTTCCAACTTAAACATTCTGGCAACTATGAATACTGCCGATGAAAATATCTTCATTCTGGATAGTGCGTTTAAGAGACGTTTTGCACTGGATTATGTGCGAATCGACTTTGATAAATTACCGGAAGCTTGGACCAAGCCTTACGATACCTTTGCCGGCAACAAACCTTTGACCAGCGTATTCACAGGTACACAGTTAGCATCATATGCATCCCGACTTTATCTGGACAATAAACTGAATCGTGACTGGGCCACCTTTGCAACATTAGCTAACGAGTTGATCGACATCACCAATATGGATGTAAAGAGATCTGCGAACCCTCAGCTGGCCAGAATCGCAGAAAATAAGAAACTGGGACCTTTCTTCGTGTCAGCAAATGATTTGAAAGAAAGAGAGAACTTTATCAACAAGGTAATCTTCTACTTAAAGCAGGACGTATTCCCTTATAGCGACCGCTATATGACCGATTCCTACGAAGATATCTTTATGAAGTATCTGAAGCCGGATTCTGATATATTTGAATTATTAACCTAATACATAAGAAATGCGCCACCCTTACGGATGGCGCATTTTTACGTTTCACTATTTCCAAAATCCTTTTTTCTTTTTATCCTTGCTGTCATTTTTGTCATCATCATCCTTGTTCACATTCTTTGCTGCATTCAAAGAATCGCCACTGATTTCATCAAACTTACGCAATAATTCCTTGGCTTCATGAGAAAGCTTATCCGGGGTCTCGATAACCAATGTCACATAATGGTCTCCGCGTACATCCTTGTTACGCAAGGTGGGAACACCCTTACCCTTCAAACGCACCTTAGTATCTGTCTGAGTACCGGCTTTTACATCATAGATGACCTTGCCGTCCACGGTATCAATCACCACTTCACCACCCAAGGCGGCTACTGCGAAAGAAATAGGCACGGTAGAGAAAATATTGTAATCCTGCCTCTGGAAAATAGGATGTCTGCCTACGATTACCTCTACCAGCACATCACCACGGGCACCGCCATTGGTTCCGGGCTCACCTAATCCCGGCATACGCTTGCACTGGCCATTGTCAATACCGGCGGGAATATCCACCGCATAACGCTTCTTCATGGGTACATAACCGGTTCCGCGACAATCGTTACATTTATCCTTAATCATCTTTCCGGATCCCTGACAATCGGGACAGGTCTGAACATTACGCACTGTACCGAAGAAGGACTGCTGGCTGAATACCACCTGACCCTTACCACCACATTTGGTACAGGTTTCGGGACTGGTTCCGGGCTTGGCACCACTACCGTTACAGGTCTTACAAGTCTCCTTAATGGTAAGTTCTATCTGTTTTTCACATCCGAATACTGCCTCTTCGAAGGTTACGCGGATACTGGTACGCAGATTAGCTCCCTTCATAGGGCCTGCACTTGTGCTACTGCTTCTGCGACTACCTCCAAAGAAATCACCAAAGATATCACCAAACATCTCACTGAAGTCCATGCCGCTGAAGTCATAAGCTCCACCCGCACCGGTACTTCCGTCAAATGCAGAATGTCCGAATTGGTCATACTGACGTTTCTTCTCCGGATCACTCAATACTGCATAAGCTTCTGATGCTTCCTTAAATTTCTTCTCTGCCGTAGCATCACCCGGATTTGCATCCGGGTGATATTTTTTTGCAAGGTTACGATATGCTTTCTTAATCGCTGCCTCGTCTGCGGATTTGTCCACGCCGAGGACCTCATAATAATCGCGCTTTTGTTCTGCCATAATCGTCTGCCTTTCTATAATACAATAATTCTAAATCTCCCAACAATTCCGGTGGTTCAACTATATATCCTATACGGACACGCTTTCGCTCCGTGGAAAACGTAGCGGCACTAGACTCGAAAGTACCATCGTCAAGGGCCGACGTTTTCCAAGGGTCCTTTATAGGACATATAGTTGTCCCCACCGGAATCTACATAATCACATTTCTTGTCTAAAAGAACATTCAGACTATTCTTTCAAGTATTTTCCGCGGATTAAACCTCGCGGAAATCTCCGTCGATTACATCATCTTCGGGAGTGCTTTCGGTAGCACCTGCATCTGCTGCGCCGCCATCGAAGCCACCATCAAAGCCGCCCATATCAGGACCTGCCTGGCCTGCTGCTCCCTGCATGTTCTCATACATCTTGGTGAACAGATTCTGTGCGCTGGTCATAAGCTTTTCTTTTGCAGCCTTCAATTCATCTACATCCGCTTCGCTCATTTCCTGGTTAGCGGTTCTCTCAAGGATAGCCTTAACCTCTGCCATATCAGCTTCTACCTGAGCCTTGTCAGATTCGGTAATCTTGTCGCCTACTTCTTCAAGTGCCTTTTCAGTCTGGAATACAAAGGAGTCTGCATCATTTCTTGCTTCTACAGCTTCCTTTCTCTTCTTATCCTGTGCTTCGAACTCAGCAGCTTCCTTTACAGCTCTTTCGATTTCTGCATCAGACATGTTAGTGCCTGCAGTAATGGTAATATGCTGTTCTTTACCGGTTCCCAAATCCTTAGCGGATACATTTACGATACCGTTTGCATCGATGTCGAAGGTAACCTCGATCTGAGGAACACCTCTACGTGCAGGAGGGATACCGTCTAAACGGAACTGTCCGAGAGACTTGTTGTCCTTTGCGAACTGTCTTTCACCCTGTACTACATTGATATCTACTGCGGTCTGGTTGTCAGCTGCGGTAGAGAAGATCTGGCTCTTCTTTGTAGGAATGGTTGTATTTCTTTCAATCAATCTGGTAGCAAAACCACCCTGAGTCTCGATAGACAGAGACAGAGGAGTTACGTCTAACAGTAAGATTTCGCCTGCACCTGCATCGCCTGCCAGCTTACCACCCTGGATGGAAGCACCGATAGCTACACATTCATCAGGGTTCAATGCCTTGCTGGGCTCCTTGCCGGTTAACTGTCTTACCTTATCCTGAACTGCAGGAATACGGGTAGAACCACCAACCAAAAGTACCTGACCTAAATCAGCGTTGGTTAAGCCTGCATCCTTCATAGCGTTCTGTACAGGTGTAGCAGTTCTTTCTACCAAATCATGAGTTAATTCATCAAATTTTGCACGGGTTAAATCAATATCAAAGTGCTTAGGACCTTCTGCAGTTGCAGTGATGAAAGGCAGGTTGATATTGGTGGTCATTGCAGAAGAAAGCTCCTTCTTAGCCTTTTCAGCTGCTTCCTTTAATCTCTGCATAGCCATCTTATCGTTTGATAAATCTACACCTTCTGCCTTCTTGAACTCAGCAAGCATCCACTGGGTAATCTTGTTATCAAAGTCATCACCACCGAGATGGGTATCACCGTTGGTTGCCAATACTTCGATGACACCGTCACCGATTTCGATAATGGAAACGTCGAAGGTACCGCCACCTAAGTCGTAAACCATGATCTTCTGCTCTTTTTCATTGTCCAAACCATAAGCCAAAGCAGCTGCGGTAGGCTCATTGATAATACGCTTTACATCAAGACCTGCGATCTTACCTGCATCCTTGGTAGCCTGACGCTGAGCATCGTTGAAGTAAGCAGGAACAGTAATAACTGCTTCGGTAACCTTCTTGCCCAGGTAGCTTTCAGCATCTGCTTTTAACTTCTGAAGAATCATAGCAGAAATCTGCTGAGGTGAGTATCTCTTGCCATCGATGGTACGTCCGTTGTCAGTACCCATATCTCTCTTAATAGAAGCGATGGTCTTATCTGCATTTGTAACTGCCTGACGCTTTGCAGGCTCACCGATTAATCTTTCACCGGTCTTTGTAAATGCAACTACGGAAGGGGTAGTTCTTGCACCTTCTGCGTTTGCGATAACGGTGGGCTTACCACCTTCCATAACAGCTACACAGCTGTTGGTAGTACCTAAGTCAATACCAATAATTTTGCTCATTCTTTTTTCCTCCATTTTTATGAAAATCAATTACAATACTACTTTATAAATTAAATTCTCAAGCTGCGTGCTTTGCGCTTTTGAATCATTTACCTATGAAACTACTCCTACCATGCTGTGTCTTAATACACTGTCACGGTACATATAACCCTTCATCAAATCCTGTGCCACGATACCGGATTCAAACTCATCACTTTCCACCTGCATTACCGCGTTATGGAAATTCGGGTTAAACTCCTGACCAACTGCTTCGATGGGCTTTACACCAATCTTTTCCAGTTCGTCCATCATCTGCTTGTAAACCTTTTGCATGCCCTGTACGAAAGCATCTTCCTTATCCGCTTCATCTACAGTTGAGAAACCTCTCTCAAAGTTGTCGATTATCGGCAACAGCTTTTCCAATACGCTTTTGGCACCGGTTTCAAACATGGCCTGCTTTTCCTTTTCGGTACGATTACGGTAGTTTTCAAACTCTGCCAGCTGACGTTTTACTCTGTCCTCCAGCTCCGCAATCTTTTCCTTGTCTGCGTTTGCTTCTTCTTTCTTCTGCTTCTTCGCAGCCCTCTTCTCTGCCCAAGTCTTGGGCTCTTCCCCTTCGGGTACTTCTTCCGAATCGATTTCTTCTGCTACTTCTTCAACAGCTTCTGCGGTTTCTTCCGCTTCCTCTGCTGCTTCCATAGTTTCCTCCAAAATCTCTTCTTCTAAAATTTCCTTCTCCTGCTCTGCCATTCCTTCATCCCTTTCTATTTTCTATATAATTCATCTAACTGTTGTCTTAAGGTTTTCAGTGTACCCACTACCTTATCATAATCCATACGTTTCGGACCGATGATACCGATGGTACCCTTCATTCCTTCTTCCAATTCGTAGGTGGCTGTTACCACACTGCAGTCCTTCATGCCCTGCATGGGTGCCTCCTCACCGATGTAAATCTGTATCCCCGTATTATTTTCATCCGACAGGGTCTCCAACACCAGCTCATTCAAAGTTTCTTTTTCTTCAAAGGCATTGATCAACTGGCTGGCCTTCTGCTGGTCTGCCAGCTCCGGATACCGGAAGATATTGTTGGTGCCGCTAGTGTAAATCTCCAAATCCTCATCCGCCTTAATGGATTCTGCCACTGCATCCAGCACCTCTCCCACAATATCGCTGTGAATACCGGCCTGTTGCTTCAAGGCAGCTATCATACCCAGATTAATCTCTTCTATGGAAAGACCGTTCAGATTGGTATTTAACAGGATGTTCAGCTTCAGCAATGTTTCATCCGACAGTTCCTGCCGTACCGGAAGGATATTGTTCTTAATCACATTACCTTCTACCACAATCACTGCCAACAGCTGGTTAAAATCCACTCTGGAAAGCTGTATGAATTTCAGCTTGTTCCGTTTGGTCTGAGGGGCGGAAATCATGGTGGCATACTGGGTATTCTGCGCCAGTACCTTGGCCACCTGCTTTAAAAGAAGCTCCATCTTATCCTGCTTCTCCACCAGCATCTCCTTCATCTCTACCACTTCTCTGTCCTTCTGCTCCATCATGTAGTCCACATAGAAGCGGTATCCTTTATCAGAAGGGATACGTCCGGCTGAAGTATGGGGCTGTAGGATGTATCCCAGTTCCTCCAAATCAGCCATCTCATTACGAATGGTAGCGGAGCTTAAGTTCAGATCCGTATACTTGGAAATGGTACGACTACCTACCGGCTCACCTGTTTCCAGATAATTGCGAATCACAGCCTGCAGTATTTTCGTTTTTCTTCCATCCAGTTCCACGCTCTCGCTCCCTTCCGGCTTGTTAGCACTCGTTGCGATGGAGTGCTAACACCTTCTTACCATAAAATATCACTTACCATTTCTATTGTCAACAGATTTGAGGGAAAATAATTCTAAAGAAATTATAAAAGATCCCGGTAAGGTTGCAACAACAATACCGGGATAGGATGTACTTTATTATTTTTTGTATTAACTAGATTGCGAAGCTGCCGCACTCGGTGCCGTTAAATACATAGTAAACCATGCTTTCTTCAGGCTTAACATAAAGTTCTACGCTTACCAAATCAGCTGCCTTCTGCTTTAAGTCAAATCTCCAAACATCCTTTGCAATCTTCATCAGATCATCCTGGGTGTAAGACTTACCTGCGAACTGAACAGTGATTTCACTCTTCATTTCCTTCTTAGCTGCTGCCTTCTTTGCAGGTGCTTTCTTAGCTGGTGCCTTCTTCTCAGCGGGAGCTGCCTCTGCCTTTGCTTCCTTCTTCTCTACTGCAGCCTTGGTTTCCTTCTTAGCTGCTGCCTTCTTTGCAGGTGCCTTCTTCTCCTCAACGGGTGCTACTACTGCTGCATCAATTGCCTTTTCAATAGGTGTCTTATCTGTAGATGTCTTCTTTGCTGCCATAATGTTTCTCCTTTCACATTTCAAAATGGTTCATAAATCTCCTCAGTCAAAGGCCCGTTGCCTTTAACAGTGTACAGTTTATTCTAAATGTAGAAGTTTGTCAATAAATATTTTTTCGTAACAGTTTAGCCATGCGTTTTGAAAAGGCGATTTTGCGAATGACTTGGTGCGGCTAAACTGTTGGCATGTTTTAGACGAGCACAAGTTCCTGACTTCTCAATAACACCTCTATTAAAGTCTTATATTTTTCCGTCCCATAATCTTCTACGATGCAGGTCACTCTGGCTCCTGCATCCTTAGAAGATGCTCCGCATAAGAAGATTCGTTCCTCTTCTGTACCATAGTCAAGCACAATGAACCTATCATGATAAATTCCTCCTGTTTTCTTAAGCTGTAGTTGAATGCTCGGGTATTCTCTGAGGAAATCATTGTATTCTACTTTATGTAATCTGTTTCCTACATTGTCACTAAAAAGCGTTATGTCCACACCTGCAGGTGCATTTTTCAAAAGCACCAATGTTCGTAAGCCGATATAATTATCTACCACGTATATAGTCTTCTTTGCCTGCCCATATATTTCTGAATACGCCAAATCTGCAGCACAATACTTGGTATTGTACATAAGCCAGCCATTGTCTTCCTTGTTCACAAAGCTATCCATCATTTCTGCCAAATCCGACTTTGTAACCACATCCTCAAGTCTGTTCATTACATCACACATCTGTTTCTCAATAGAACTCATATCCAACTTTAATTTTTGAATATCGCGTGTGTTTTCTGCTGTCTGTATGGAAAGCTGAATGTATTCTCGCTGTCCGATTAACTCCCGATTGTCCCAAATATAATCATTCATTTTCTTAAAAGTGCGTACCAATGCCCTGCTTTGTTTTATGGCCAGTTCACCTCGGAGTACTGTCATCAGCATATAGATTCCCTGCTCTGTAAATGCGTAAGGTTTATACTTGATATTTGCACCTCTTCCATTACCTCTGTTCAAGGTGCAATTTTTGCACCTTGAAAGTTCCTCCATTTCCTCGTCTGATAATTGGAACATAAAATCATCACCTTCAAATTTCGCCATGTTATTTTTTACCTGACGATTAAAATTCTTTGTTTCATAGCCATATATTTCTGCCAAATTCACATCCAACATTACCTTATAACCCCTGACAGTATATATTTTGTTTTGTACGGTTTCTTCTGAAACAATTCCTACCTCCATGGTACTTTTTTCACTTTTGCTTTCTTCCATAAGCATGAAATCCTCCTTAAGTTGTAGTAAATGTAGGTATACCCGGCGAGACTGCCAAGATATGTTGTAAGATGCAGTATAACAAGAGTACTGCACAGTTCTTTGTAAGCTCACAGAAAGGAGCTTGGTATGAATTGATTTTAGCATTCGGATGTTGGGGAGTCAATGGATGGTTTAAAATATTAGGATTTTCTAAAAATTACTAAGGATTTCCTTAAAATGCAACTTTTTTGCTGTAATGATGTATTATAATATATAGCAAGTGTTTAGAAGGAGGTGTCCTATGTTACTCATTATTTTAATTATCCCATTCATCATTCTTACTGTATTATTTATTCTTGGAAAAAAATATCCCCGGGCACGTGCATGGTTTTGGGGGCTATTATACTTTTTGCACCTGATTCCGTTATATCCTTGTATCTATTTAACCTTTACGCGGATTATTAGGCATGACCCTCTGCAATGGGTATGGTCCCATGATTTTTTAGGTGCCACGATGCTGATTATTCTCGCAAGATGCTTCTTTTTACCCTATATCGTTTCCGCATTATTGAGCGGTGCCTACATATATCATTTAGAGAAAGAAAACTATCCGAAAGCAGAAACGATTCTTTTTAGCATTATGTTAATCCTGTGCATTATGGGATTGTTCTCAGTAGAAGCTGTCTTTGACGCAGGCATGGGTATCTAAATCCTCTCTAAAACAATAACAGCGCCACAGGCATTGCCCATGGCGCTTATCTTTTTTCCTATTATATTTATAAAAAAAATCCAAACGCTACCAGTACCACAATACCCAGCACGATACGATACCAGCCGAATACTTTAAAGTCATGCTTCTTAATGTAGCTTAATAAGAAGCGAAGGATGAAGACGGATACCACAAAGGCTACCACACTACCCACTAACAAGCAGGCCATCTCCATACCCGTAAAGTCAAAGCCGAACTTCACTAACTTCAGTAAGCTGGCACCGAACATAACCGGAATGGCCAGGAAGAAGGTATACTCGGAAGCCACCTTTCTGGATACACCGATAAGCAGTGCACCGACGATGGTTGCACCGGAACGGGAAGTTCCCGGGAATACTGCCGCCAGCACCTGGAATACACCGATTAAAGCCGCGGTCTGGTAAGTAATCTCTGCCACGGAATTTACCTTGGGATTTCTGCCCTTGTTCCAGTTCTCAATCACGATAAATGCCACACCAAATACGATTAACGCGATGGCGATACACACCGGATTGTAGAAAAGCTCTTCAAATACCTCATCAAACAAAATACCGATAACCGCTGCCGGTACACAGGATACCAATATCTTAAACCACATGGTCATGATATCCATATTCACATAGGACAGAAGCCCTGTCTTGCCCTGACGTTTCTCTTTGGAACATACAAAGGGCCAAAGCTGACTCCAGAACAGTACCACTACTGCCAGGATAGCTCCCAGCTGAATCACCACTTCAAACATATCAAAAAAGCCTTCTCTGGTCTCCTTGAAGGGAATCAGCTGCTTCACCAGAATCAGATGTCCGGTACTGCTTACGGGCAACCATTCCGTGATACCCTCTACGATACCGTAGATGATTGCTTTTATAATTTCTAACATATTATTTCCTCATTTCTTTAACTCATTAAAAACTTGATTAAATCCTCATGGCAGGCCTTTGCATCCTCATAGCCTTCCTCATAAAGTGCCTGAAGCTTCTTCGCATCCTTCTCCAAACGTCCCACATCACTTGCTTTCTTGGGGCGGATGATGAATGCCTTGCCGCTTTCTTCCAGTCGTTTCAGATATTCCAAGGTTTCGTTATAAACAATATGACGATTCTGCATAAGTTCCACTACCTTGGGATACTTTTTTCCATATCGCAGCTTCAGAAGTCCCGGTTTAGAAGTGGGTTTTCGCACATAGCCAACCTCCTTGGTCAGCACCACCACGTTCTTGGCATTGCCGTCCATAACCGATTTTGCGATAGGAATCGCATCGGACATACCACCATCCAGATACAGGCTATCACCTATGGGCACATTTCTGGACACCAAGGGCAGAGATGCAGAAGCTCTAACCTTTTGCAAGCCTTCGTGGCATTCCTTTACCCTCAGATACTCTGCTTTGCCGGTCTCAATATTGGTAACCACCGCGTAAGCCTTACCCTGATAGCTCTCGTAGGTCTTGTGGTCAAAGGGCTCCCATTTATTGGGCACCGTGTCATAACAAGTTTTTACATTAAATAAATCCCCCGTCAAAAGCAGACTTGCCAAACTGCAATATCTGGGGTCCGCACCGTATTTTGTGGAAATACGAATGCTTCGTCCTTTTTGTTTGGATAAGTAGCTGCACATATGAACTGCTCCTGCGGACACGCCGTACACACTGGAAAACTCTATCTCCTTCTCCAAAAAGAAATCCAGCACACCTGCGGTGTAAGCACCTTTCATACCGCCGCCTTCCAATACTAATCCTGCCTGGTACATTAAATTTCCTCCCCTCAAGTACCCGTCCCGTGACAGTGGTTATTCTATTCTTCCTTCGACCGATACCATATCATACCACTCACACACCGGATAAAAAACGTCCTCCTCCATTTGTGTGTCATTGTTCGGACGTATCCGTCCGTCACTGTCACACAAATCTCGTCATCCGTTCTTTTATACGGTGCATTATGTGGTACGATATGGCACCGGTCTCAGGCTATCAGCCAAACACTGTCCCATCAGGGTATATCATCAACATATCGCTTTATTACTTCTCCTCTGTCTTCTTTACCTGATCCGGATATTCTGTCTCTACGAACTTACGCAGTGCATCCAGTGAACGAACCACCTTCTCAGTGTCGATACAGTATGCCATACGGAAATATCCGGGTGCACCGAAGCTGTCAGCCGGTACAAGTATCAAATCGTACTTCAGTGCCTTTTCACAGAACACCTTGGCATCCTCCTCCAATGCCTTCGGGAAGATGTAGAAGGTACCGCCGGGCTTCACGCAGGTAAAACCAAGCTCCATCAGGCAATCATAAATCAAGTTCATATTCTTCTCGTAAACGCTTAAATCCGCGGTCTTATCCAGCACCTGTGCCACAGCCAGCTGAATGATGGAAGGAGGACAGTTATGTCCGATTCCTCTGGAAATCTGGCCGCACATATTTACCATGGTAGCTGCTTCCTTGCAAGCCGGATTAATCGCCACATAGCCGATACGCTCACCGGGCAGTGATAATGACTTGGAGAAGGAATAGCACATAATAGTATTGTCATAGAAGGCAGATACACAAGGTGCTTCCACTCCTTCAAATACGATTTCACGGTAGGGTTCATCGGAGATGATGAAGATATCGTGACCGAACTCTGCAGACTTCTTACGCAAAGTATCTGCCAATCTTTCGATGGTCTCCTTAGAATATACGATACCGGATGGGTTATTCGGTGTATTAATCAAAACCGCCATGGTCTTTTCATTCACCATTGCTTCAAAGGCTTCGAAATTAATCTGAAAATCTGCCGTATTGGGGGGTACGATTTTCAGTACCGCGCCGGTCAGATTTACGTAAGGATTGTACTCCGGGAAGAAGGGTGCGAAGGTTAGTATCTCATCACCGGGCTCTGTCACCAGACGGAACGCATGGGCTAAAGCACCTGCTGCACCGGAAGCCATAAAAATATGCTCCGCCTTGTAAGGCAGGCCAAATCTTTCGCTTAAGGAAGCTGCGATAGCCTCTCTTACGGAAGTAATACCTAAGCTGGGGCTATAGCCATGAAGCACACTGGGCGCCTGGGTAGCCAGCATATGTATCATGCGGTCAGTAAATTCCTGGGGTACGGGTACGGACGGATTGCCCAAGCTGTAGTCAAACACATTCTCATAACCGATTTCTGCTCCTCTTGCGGTAGCAAACTCCGACAACTGACGAATCACAGATTTGCCGGACAACATATCCTTATATTTCTGTACTATCATATTCTCTCCTTTTCTGCCGCATGCACGGCACTTACAAACACATTATATTTAATAGTATTACATTTTAGCTGTATTTGCAAGAAAAAAGCTCATCCTGCACGTTACCCACCCCGAACGTGCACATTTTCCCATTGTCACCCCGGTCTTTTTACGTTATGATGTATACATACCAATCGGGGCGACAGTCGGTGAATCCAATGAGGGGGAGAGGAGCCGACCTAGTCCTGTTTGTGTTATAAACTTTTTGTTTTTATAGTAAGAAAGGACAGATTTTATGAACGACTCAAGAAGAAACCGTATGAACGGATTTCAAACCATCCCGCCGGAGGGTGTAAAGTTACCGGCAAACAGCGGCAAGCTGGCCGGCATCGTGATTACCATCCTGGTAGTCATCATTTTATTATTTAACTCCGCTTATCAGATTCGCGAACAGGAGCAGGCCGTATTGACCACCTTTGGTAACGCCAAAGCAGTGACCGAACCGGGTCTGCACTTTAAGATACCCTTTATCCAGAAGGTACGAAAGGTAAACACCACCATCCAGGGCTTCCCCATCGGCTACAGCTTAGAAACCGATGCTACCAACGAAGCCGAATCCCTGATGATCACCTCCGATTACAACTTTGTAAATGTGGACTTTTTCGTGGAATATCGTTTTTCCGATCCGGTAAAGGCGCTTTACAACTCCGCCGACCCGGTAGGTATCCTGAAGAATATCGGCCAGAGCAGCATCCGTTCCATCATCGGCAGTTATCCCGTGGATGATGTTCTGACCACCGGTAAGAACGAAATCCAGGCAGCCATCAAGGCTGAGATTATTTCCCGCTTAGACGAGCAGGATTTAGGTGTCCAGTTGGTAAATATCACCATCCAGGATTCCGAACCTCCTACCGCTCAGGTTATGGAAGCCTTCAAGGCAGTAGAAACCGCCAAGCAGGGTAAGGAAACCGCATTAAACAATGCAAACAAGTACAAAAACGAGCAGCTGCCCCTTGCAAAGGCGCAGGCAGACGGTATCCGCAAGGAAGCCGAAGCACAAAAGACCAAGCGAATCAATGAAGCAACCGCTCAGGTAGCACGTTTCAACGCTATGTATGAGGAATATGTGAAGAATCCCACCATCACCAAGCAGCGTATGTTCTACGAAGCCATGGAGGAAATCCTTCCCGACTTAAAGGTCATTATCGAAAGTCCGGATTCCGACATGCAGACCTTCTACCCGGTAGAATCCTTTGCAGATTTTAACACCGGCAACACCGCTACCGAATAATACACATCCGTCCACGGACGGCAGAATGGAGAATAATATGAAAACATTTCGAAGAATAGCTATCATCGTTTTGCTGTTTGTAGTCCTGATTGTAGGCGCATCCAGCATCGTTGTTACATATGAAAATGAATATGCCCTGATTCGTCAGTTTGGTAAAGTAGACCATGTCATCACCGAAGCAGGCATCAACTTTAAGATACCTTTTATCCAAAGCGCAGATAAGCTGCCCAAGGCTACCATGCTTTATGACATGAACGCTTCTGATGTCATCACAAGTGACAAAAAGACCATGATTTGCGACAGCTATATATTATGGAAGATTTCCGACCCGCTGAAATTTGCTCAGACTTTGAACTCTTCCCTGACCAATGCAGAAAACCGTCTGGATACTATCGTATACAACTCTACCAAGAACGTGATTAGTAGTATCACTCAGGATGATGTGATTTCCGGCAGAGACGGAGAACTGTCCCAGGCGATCATCGACAATATCGGCGATACCCTTTCCCAGTACGGTATCACCTTACTTTCTTTTGAAACCAAGCAGCTGGATTTGCCCAGCGACAATAAGGATGCAGTATATGCACGTATGATTTCCGAGCGTGATAATATCGCTGCTACCTACACCGCAGAGGGTAATTCCGAGGCTCAGAAGATTCGTAACTCCACCGATATGGAGATTACCGTGATTCTTTCTGAGGCACAGAAGGATGCCGAAATCCTTGTGGCTGAGGGCGAAGCAGAGTACATGCGCATCCTTTCCGAGGCTTATGCAGACGAATCCAAGACCGAGTTCTACACCTTTGTAAGAAGTCTGGACGCCCTGAAGGTTTCCATGGCAGGAGACAACAAGACTGTCTTCCTGACACCGGATTCCCCCATTGCCCAGGTATTTTATGGGAAGTAAGCATTGCAGTTTTTTAAATAGTCACGCGGACACCGTCCGCTAATTGAGGAGGGGCTATGAAGAAAAAGAAAATTATTATTACTGTGATTGTAGTAATTCTGCTCTTAGCCGGAGCAGTGTGGGCTATGATTCCACGGGTGAAAATATATAAAATAGTAAAAGAATTTTCTGATAAAGTTTTCGCCGAAGAAGCTAACGAAACTTGTGAATACTTTACAGATTTTAATGTCACCTATGCTCCTTCGGAGCAAATCCAGACCCTCACCTATCATGGCATCACTGCTGACGTTCCGGCGGATTGGAAACAAAAAGATAACGGATTAAGAGCAATTACCTATATGTCTCCTGATGAGAGCGAAGGTATTATTTTTATGGAACCTAACGACCTATCCTTTTATTCTTTATTAAGTGAGGAACAAATAGGGGAATTAATGACAGATTTGCCCACAAAAATTGGTACCAAACGCTTAGTAAAAGGATTTGAATCTCTAGATATAGGAATGCCTGATAGTGGATACAATACTATGAAAGCAGGTCTGCTTCTGACACAAGACAGTTGCAGTCTCTTCAACCTGGAAAAAAACATCGCCCATTACCTGATGTGTCTCATAAAAACTATAGGTATTTCGGGCGAACAACATCTTATATACGAAACAGATGATATCCATGCACTCTATCATATCCATCCTAGAGAAAATGATTACTTAAGTCCTGTTTATGCAGATTTATTTTTGCCGGATGATTTAAATACATGCCACACTCTCATTATCAAAATCAATTCTTATGAACGCCTCTACGCATTGATGAATTCTGTCCGATTAGAGTCAAAATAAGATGCACGAAGCTCCGACACACTTTTAAGGTGCCGGAGCTTTTCTATTATCTAAAATCAGAATAACATGTTCTTTTCCTTCTATATCTATTTTTTCTGTCATACAAAATCCCAACCGTTTTGCCAAACCTATGGACGTTTCGTTCCCTTCCTGTATCAAAACCTGTAGCTGCGTCATTTCCAACTCTTCTTTTGCATACTTTAAGATTTCTTCACAGACCTCCTTCGCCAGGCCCTTACCCTGCCAAGCCAATCCGAATACATAGCCTAGTTCAGGTACCTCGAAACCTTCTCTGACACTTAACCCCGCTCGCCCGATAATCTCACCACTTTCCTTCAAAACTACCGTCCAGATACCAAACTCAAAATATGCATATACCTTCTCTATATACTCCCTGATATAAGCCCGTTCACTGACAGCATGCTCATACAGCCCTTCCGTATAACGGGTCACCTCAGGATCATTGTATATGGTATAAAAGGCTTCCACGTCCTCTTCACAACTTTCCCGAACATAACAGCGCTCCGTCTCCAGAATGCTCCAGGGTAACCCTGCATAACGCCTGAATACCCTCTCAAAATATTCCGCCGGCGTTCCTTCGGGTGATTCCAGGATGTATTTGATGCCCTCAAAACCCTCTGCTGCATTTTGGTGGTGTCGATAACCCAGCACGGCTCTGCCCTCTTCTGACAAAACTTTTGCTATTGGGCCATAGTCTGTCACATATAGGGTCTGTGTAGGGTAATTTTCACTTGGTTCTGAATGAAACATTTCTCCATCCCAGACCTCTTCCGCTAACAATACTTCCACAGAGATACCAGCCTTTTGAAGATCTCCTATGCTTTCCT
>JAFWYN010000014.1 GCA_017522685.1 Lachnospiraceae bacterium | reverse complement strand
TGATAAGGAGTCAGCACAGATAGAAAGACCTGCAACACCAGTTGCGAAATATCTCTTAACGTCTCTGTCATGAAGAGCCATCTCTGCTCTTTCATAGCAGTACTTGTCATGCATATAGTGGATGATGTTTAAGGTGTTAACATAAACATCTGCCTGCCATTCGATCATGTCGATGAACTTGCTCATAACATCATCGTAATCAAGCACATCACCTTCAACAGGGCGATACTTAGGACCAACCTGCTTCTTGGTTACTTCGTCGACACCACCGTTCAAAGCGTATAATAAACACTTAGCTAAGTTAGCACGTGCGCCGAAGAACTGCATTTCCTTACCGATAACCATTGAAGATACACAGCAAGCAATACCGTAGTCATCACCGTGGTCAAATCTCATCAACTCATCGTTTTCGTACTGAATAGAAGAGGTGTTGATAGAGGTCTTAGCACAGAACTTCTTGAAGTTCTCAGGAAGTCTGGGAGACCAAAGTACGGTCAGGTTAGGTTCAGGTGAAGCACCCAGGTTGTAAAGTGTATTTAAGTAACGGAAGCTCATCTTGGTAACCATGTGACGTCCGTCTACACCAACACCAGCCAAAGACTCGGTTACCCATACAGGGTCACCAGCGAAGATCTGGTTGTATTCAGGGGTACGAGCAAACTTAATCATACGTAACTTCATGATGAAGTGGTCTACAAATTCCTGGATCTGCTCTTCGGTGTAAGTACCGTTAGCTAAATCTCTTTCTGCGTAGCAGTCGATGAAGGTAGAGGTACGTCCGAGAGACATAGCTGCACCGTTCTGCTCCTTAACGGCACATAAATATCCGAAGTAAGTGAACTGGATAGCTTCCTTAACATCCTTTGCAGGCTTAGAAATATCATAACCATAGGTAAGAGCCATTTCCTTCATCTGCTTCAGAGCAATAATCTGCTCAGAGATTTCTTCACGAAGACGGATAACGTCATCAGTCATAACACGACCGGTAGAATCCTTCTGCTCGTTCTTATCCTGAATAAGACGGTCAATACCGTAAAGAGCGATTCTTCTGTAGTCACCGATGATACGTCCACGTCCGTAAGCATCAGGAAGACCGGTTACGATGTGAGAAGAACGACAAGCTCTCATCTCGGCATTGTAAGCATCGAAACATCCTGCATTGTGAGTCTTTCTATGAGTAGAGAAGAACTCGCTGATTTCAGGATCTACTTCATAACCGTTGTCAGAGCAAGCTTTCTCAGCCATTCTGATACCGCCGTAAGGCTGTAAAGAACGCTTGAAAGGCTTGTCAGTCTGGAAACCTACGATAGTTTCCTTAGACTTGTCTAAGTAGCCTGCAGCATGAGAAACGATAGTAGAAACTACTTTGGTGTCCATATCAAGAACGCCGCCTGCTTCTCTTTCCTGCTTCTGTAAGTCAAGTACCATTGCCCATAAGTCTTTTGTGTTCTGTGTAGGACCAGCCAAGAATGCTTCGTCACCATCATAAGGATGATAGTTCTTCTGGATGAAATCACGTACGTTGATTTCTGTCTGCCACTTGCCGCCTACAAAATCTGTCCATTCTGGTTTCATTTGAATAGCCTCCTATTAAAATTGAATTAGTGAATTTGAGTTTTTTAGCTTCTAATTCTCTGTAATTTATTATATGAAAAAGAAATAACAGAGTCAAGGCGGATACGTGTACTTTTTTCTATACAAAGCAGGAAAATGACAGTATCCCAAACCTCTTTAGGAAAATAAAGGTGGGACTTGTCAAAAATCAAAATTATGGTATACTAACTTTGAAGAAAAAAGTGTCGCCATAAGGCGATTTCAATAAAGGAGGTTATTTGATATGACAATTACCAAGGACATGACCATCGGTGAAATTTTACGTGCAAATCCTGCAGTGGCACCTATTCTTTTAGAGGCAGGTATGCACTGTTTAGGTTGCCCTTCCGCACAGGGTGAATCTCTTGCTGAAGCAGCATTTGTACATGGCATTGATGCAGATGCATTAATGGAGAAGATTGCAGCATTATAAGAGAAAAGAAGAATGCCGGACAGATGTATTTGAGCGGAAAGCTGAAAGCAGATGTTCGGTATTTTTTTCTTTTGAAGCAGGAGGCAGAGAGGATGGAACTGTTTACCAGAAGTCATGACCCCTTATGGAATCGCATTGTTAATATTACTGTAGTGCAGGATGGCGGGGTGTCAAAAAACATAAATGATGCGAATACATATAAACTGCTTGTGGTGGATGAGGGAAGTTTGACTATGGATTGTGACAGTGTAAAGCAGATGGTAGCGGCCCCGGCCATGATACTGTTGGCGGATGATGAGGTATCATTTTCCCCGGGAGAAGGGTTGTCCGCAACTACGGTTTATTTCAGTCCTACGGAAATTCGGGATGAGTTCTCCTTAGAGAGGATTCATTCGGGAGAATTTGAACAGGCCGAGGGGAAAACCATTTATCAGGACTATGTTTTAATCAAATCTTTTAAAAGGTGGAATAATATGCCAAACAGAGTACTGCCGTTGGGCTTGTCTGCCTATGCAAAGATTAAGAAAACCATAGGACTTCTGAGAGATGAGTTGGTCTTGCAGGAAGACGGATTCTGGCCCTGTCGAAGCCGGTCCTATTTAATGGAACTGCTCTATTTTATCTGCTATGTTTGTGATATATCCAATCCCCGTATCAGAGAGGATGAGGCGGAAAGAGCGAAAGTGAACGGTGACTCCAGGATTCTTTATACACAAGTAAACGATACAGTGAGTGACAATACGGTAAGGCAGATGATGCAGTATCTAAACGAACATTTGGCGGATAGGATTACATTGGAAGATTTGGAAAAAAAGTTTTCCACAAACCGTAACCGCATCAATAATCTGTTTGTAAGAGAAACTTCAATGACCTGTTTGAACTATTTGTTGAAGCTGCGAATGAATCTGGCCCGGATTTTGCTTGCCGAAACAGAGCTTTTGATCGGAGAGATTGCGGCAAGAGTGGGTTATGAGGATGCTAATTATTTTATTAAGGTATTCAAAAAGCATACCGGAGTGACACCGTCAAAATATCGGGAACTTTATTTAATCAGATAATAAGAAAATACAAAAGCAGTGTGAACTGAGCGTGTTCACACTGCTTTCATCATTTGTTTAGTCTCCGTTGGTATAGGTTCCGCTGATATGACCGTAAGCAAGGATGTTGCCTGTTTGGCCGTCCTTAGTAGTATCCAGTTTTAGTACACAGGGTTTGAATCTGGGGTTATCACTGTTGAAGGCACCAACTGCTGATTCTACCGGTTCCTTGATTGCCACCACATAGATGTCGTAGGTATGGGTTCCGCCGGGAGGATAAGGACCGATGTATTCCTTTTCCGGTGCCCAGCCCTGTTCCAGGGTGGTGGAAGTGATGTTGTTGGATTTCCAGTGAATCCAATTGCCGGCTGTAATGTCTGTCATGTAAATCACATAGCAAGCGGCACCCGGGACTTCCTCCCAGGAAAGCTGCGGAGAAACATTGGAACCGTTTTCTGTGTTGGTAATGATACTGTTCCATATGCCGTCTTGTAAATCTTCGGAAGATACCTGAAAGGTACCCACGACTAATTCATCAAAGATTCCGGTGGAAGAAGTGTCCGGTTTTTCTTCCCTAATGGTTTCCGGCTCAGGGCTGCCTGCAGGGGCAGTATTCTCGGCTTTCTCGGAGCAGGCGGCTAGTGATAAGCACAGTAAGACAAGCATTGTACAACAAATGAGTTTTCTTTTTTTCATAGTGAATCCTCCCGAGAGATATGGTGTTTTGAGATTATTGTATAGTAAATGGGTGGTTGGTGATTAGAAATATTTGCACAAAAAGTAGTAATATCTGCACAAGTTACTATGGTTTTCCGTACTTAAAGCAGGCATTAAAAAACCGGGAGTAAGGCAGCTGCCTTATTCCCGGTTTGCGTTCGATGTGGAGTTTTAGCCGCTGATAGCAGCCAGTGCTTTTAATGCATCCTCTGCAATAATGACCTCGCAGTGTTCTGCCAGATAAGCTTCCGTGGTGGGGAGAATCCGCAGGAGCGAGCCGTATTCGGATATCCGGTTGCAAAGCTTGCTGAAAGCAAGGACATCCTTCGGCATGGCAGTGAGTAGTAGCAGATATTGCTGATTTTTGCGGTCTTTATAAAGCATGCTTTTACTTTCAAAAGAGAGTGTCAGCCCTTGGCACAATGATATGATAGGACGCATGGAGGAGAAACGAAACAGACGAAGCAGTGGCTGATTGACCGGAGCAGACGACGTATCTTTGGAGAGTTCCATGGTCTCTGTGTCAGCGGACTGAATCTTTTGAAACAGGTCTGTTACCTCATCGGCAGTATCGGAGTAAGTTTCTTCCTTTTCAAAATCTGCTTCCTCATGAACGGATGGGGCAAAGCGAGAAAACCGTGTGTCCAGCTCTTCGGGGTCTTCCACCTTGGTGATAATCAGTACAATGCACTCTCCGTTAAGAGGGACTGCTTCAATCATAAGAGGAATATCTTCAGCTTCAAATCCAAATTCATAATTGGCCTGTTGCATCATATCGCGGAAAAGATTTTTTGCTTTTTCCGTGCCATAAGCCAGTTCGCTAATCTTTAACTGACGGCTGGCCAAATCCTCTTTTGTCAGGGTGCAACGAATTTGATTTTCATTCAATTTTTCGATTTTCATATGACTTCCCTATCCTTTCTGTATCGGGTGATACTGTTTTTATAACAATTCAGAGATCATATTTGCAAAATCGTTGGGATTTATGGCGCTGAATTGTTATCTGTATCTTATCCTTTATTGGGTTTATAGTCAATAGAAGCGGTTTGGAATTTAAGAAAATTTAATGAATTGCCTTGCGTTTCGTAAACGGCTGGTATATAATACCTCTAGAGTCGCCTTCGGCAATCCGTACCGAGAGGAGGCCGGACAGTATGTTTTTTCTTAAATTCCGAATGATCCGGAACATTTCGTTCCTTTCATCCTAGTAATCTATCATATGATTTACAATTGTATTTGCGAACGAAAACAATTGTAGGATGTCTTACAGGCAATCAATATGCCTGATCGGTTTTTGTTATATTTCCCCAAAAATTTTATTACAAACCTTATAATTCAAAATTATTTATTTTTTATGAGTGTACTGTCGGAGGGCTCTAACAATCTATTTTATTCATAGCCGTTATATTACATGAGATATACCTGTCAGAATATATCACATTCCTTTTGGCACGGGTATATCCTGAAAGAAGGAGGTATGTATGCTATGGAAGAAGCAGAAGACCGCCCGGCGGTAGAGAATATGCAGGAAGTGTTGTATGACCGGATGGGCGGAGTACAAAAGAATTTAGAGGTGTATATGGACGATAAACGCATCACGCTGGAGGAAGCCTTGAGTCGTTGTGTGCAGGAACGTGCCGTATATATGCCCGATTATGTACTGGATGAAAAAGGTGTTTTAAAACAACTTCGCTTTGATAGAATTGATTTGCTATAGGCCGTGGTCAGTGCCTGGTGACAGAAGAATCCGACGGGAATGCCTCTCTATGGGATTGTTTTGGCACAGTTTATGCAATTAATCCAAAAATATGATGACGATATGAAAATAGTTTGTTATACTATAAGGCGTCGGAAGAAGATGAGGTTTCATTTTCGTCCCGGCGCTTTATGTATGCGAAAGGAGAAAAGAACATGAAAAAATTGATTCCCATACTGGTGGCTCTTATCTTAATTGTGATTATTGGGGCTGCTACGGCAGGAAGCATTGTTTTTGATAAATATTCCTATTCCAAGGAACAGGCCAATCTGCAGGAGTATTTTGGAGTGCAGGGAGATGAACTGGCACTGATTCTGCAGGATGAAAGGATAGCGGAAAAGGGGCATCTGGTTAATGACACCTGCTATTTCGACCTGGATACGGTGCATAAGTATTTTAATGACGGATTCTATCTGGATAAAAAAGAGGGGATTCTTTTGTATGCCCTTCCTACCACTGTGGACCGCTATGAGTTGACAGACAGTCCGCTGACGTCTTCCGGAGAGAAAAGTCCGGTATATCGTCAGGGAGAGACGGTTTATCTGTCGGCAGAGCTTGTAAAGAAATATACGAATTACTCCTACGATATGTATGATATGCGTGTACAGCTTTACACACAGTGGGGAGAAAAACGGGAGGTTACCGTAAAGAAAGATACGGAAATCCGTATTAAGGGCGGCGTGAAGAGTCCGATTTTGCGTGAGACCATGAAGGATGAGCGGTTAGAAGTTCTTGAGAAGATGGAGAATTGGTCCAAGGTAAAGAGTCAGGACGGTTTTATCGGTTATGTGGAGAATAAATGTCTGTCAGAAGAGACAATCGTAGTTGAGAAGCCGGTGACGGATTATATAGAGCCGGAATATACTACCAGGCAGCTGGATGAAAAGGTGTGTCTGGGCTGGCATTCCATCGGAGGCGCAGGCGGTAACGATACATTGGAAAGTTATGTGGCGAATGTAAAGGGGATGAATGTTATTGCACCTACATGGTTTAGCTTAAGCGACAATGAAGGCGGATATGAGAGCTTTGCCTCAGAAAGCTATGTAAAGCGTGCCCACAATATGGGGTATCAGGTTTGGGGCGTGTTGGATGATTTTAATTATAATCTTACGCATAAGGATGCCGGGGTGGATGTGTTTGAAGTATTGTCAACCACAACCACTCGAAACCGACTGATTGATGCAATCGTTCAGGAAGCGGTGGCACTTGGACTGGATGGTATCAATCTGGATTTTGAAGCACAACCGTCTGAGGAAAAATATCATGATTATAAGAAGGATTTTGCGCAGTTTGTGCGGGAAATGTCGGTAGCGTGCCGACTGAATAATCTTACTTTTTCGATTGATAATCCGGTTCCCAATTCCAATAACACTTATTTGCGTAGGGATGTGCAGGGAAAAGTGGCGGATTATGTTATCATCATGGGCTATGATGAGCATTTGAGCAGCAATGGAAAGGCAAGCAGTGCGGCGAGTATTAACTTTGTAAGTAAAGGCATAGACGATACACTGAAACTGGTTCCTAAGGAAAAGGTGGTAAACGGAATTCCTTTTTACGGAATGTTGTCTAAGACAACGGATGGTGAAGTGACTTACAGCGATTTGGTAGTGAAGAATGTGCAGGATTTCCTGGATAGAGTGGGTCAGACCGGGACCTGGGATGAGGAATCACAGCAGTTATATGCGGAATGGTCCGGCGGAGGTGTGAAGTACCAGCTGTGGGCAGAAACAAAAGAGTCTATTCTGGCTAAGTTGAATGTAATGAGAGCCAGGGAAATTGCAGGTGTTGCAGCATGGTGTCTGGGATGCGAAACACCGGATATCTGGGAGGCAATCAGTGCTTACTTAAATTCATAGAGAATAAATAAGAACTCCGGAGCATAGGATGTGATGAATATGTTCCGGAGTATTTTTGTGTGAAAAAATATATTGAGAAATACTTTTCCTTGGGTGTGGGACTGCTGATGGCAGCCGCATTGCTTTATATTGCAAAGGAAGGGGGGCAATACATTGCCAGCCGCCAGGTGCAGATAGGAGAGGAACAGGTGTGTATCGTACTGGATGCGGGACACGGCGGAGATGACCCCGGAAAAATAGGCATCAACGGAAGTCGGGAAAAGGAAATCAATCTGGCGATTACCAAAAAGGTGAAGGCTTATCTGGAGGCCAATGATATAAAAGTGGTTCTGACCAGGGAAGGGGATGAGGGTCTTTATGATGCGGGGGCTGAAAACAAGAAGGTACAGGATATGAAACGGCGGATTGAAATCATGGAAGAAGCACAGCCCCTGGCGGTGGTCAGTATCCATCAAAACAGTTATCCTGAGGAATATGTAAAGGGGGCACAGGTCTTTTATCACAAGGACAGTAAAGAGGGGGAGCAGTTGGCGGCTTTATTGCAGGAACAACTGCGCCTGAAACTAAACCCGGAAAATCATCGTCAAATTAAGGCAAATGACAGCTATTACTTGCTGAAAAAGACGCAGATTCCCACAGTAATCGTGGAGTGCGGTTTTCTGTCCAATTCGAAGGAAGCAGCGCTTTTGGCGGATGAGGAATATCAGATGAAAGTGGCATGGGCAATTCACATGGGGATTTTACAGTATATTAATAAACAGAGGTAAACTTATTCTTTTATTTTTGGGCCGGATGTGATATACTAACTCTGTATATACAGAATGATAAAATAGGATTATTGTAAAAATTTTGATTTTTAGTCATAATTTTGACATAGGTACAAGAGGAAAATTATGAAGACAGAAGTCATTACAGTGAGTGCCGGGGAAGGATTTGACACTGAGTGCGAGGAGCAACTTCGCAGGGCAGGAGAGATTCTCCGAAAGGGCGGACTGGTGGCATTTCCTACGGAAACCGTATATGGTTTGGGCGGGGATGCTTTGAACAGAGAATCCTCCGGAAAAATCTATGAAGCAAAAGGAAGACCCTCGGACAATCCGCTTATAGTACATATCGCAGATATGAAAGCTTTGGCGGCCATTGTTAAGGAGGTGACTCCGGAGGCATTAAAGATTGCAAATGCCTTCTGGCCCGGACCTTTGACCATTATATTGGAGAAGTCGGAGCGGGTACCTGTGGAAACCACAGGCGGACTGAATACGGTGGCGGTAAGGTTTCCGTCACATCCGGTGGCACGAAAGCTTATCGAATATGCAGGAGGATATGTAGCGGCACCCAGTGCCAATATTTCCGGGAAGCCCAGTCCCACAGTTGCCAAATATGTGATTGAGGATATGGACGGACGAATTGATATGATTATTGACGGTGGTCAGGTAGGAATCGGACTGGAATCCACCATTATAGATTTGACGGTTTCTCCGCCTCAGATCTTGCGTCCCGGTTTTGTGACGGAGGCTATGCTTCGGGAGGTACTGGGGCAGGTGGATGTGGACCAAACCATATTGAGTAATGACACGGGGCTGGCACCCAAAGCACCCGGCATGAAATATCGTCACTATGCACCCGCAGGAGAGTTGACGATTGTGGCCGGAGAGGAACGACAGGTAGCAGCATTCATCAACAGACAGGTAGAAGAGGCACGGAAGCAGGGCCAAAAAACCGGTGTAATCGGTTCCTTGGAGACCCGGAATCTCTACTGTGCGGATGTGGTGAAAAACATCGGTAACAGACAGGAAGAAGCCACCATTGCCCACAATTTGTACCGGATATTAAGAGAATTTGATGATGAAAAGGTGGATGTGATTTTTTCGGAAAGTTTCCATTCGGACGGCATGGGACAGGCTATAATGAATCGTTTGTTAAAGGCCGCAGGCCATAAAATGATATATTTGGAAAAAGAAGAAAACGGAGGACAATAAAATGATAGCAATCGGCAGCGATCATGGCGGATTTGATTTAAAAGAGAAAGTAAAGGCACATTTGCTGGAAAAAGGATACGAGGTAAAGGATACAGGCTGTTACGAGAAGGTTTCGGTGGATTATCCCACATTCGGTCATGCAGTGGCAAAGGCTGTGGCAGCAGGAGAGTGTGAGAAGGGTATTGTGATTTGTACCACCGGTATCGGTATCAGCATTACTGCCAATAAGACAGCGGGAATCCGTTGTGCACTTTGTTCGGAACCTTTATCCGCAAAGATGACCAGACTTCATAACGACGCCAATGTGCTGGCAATGGGTGCGGCACTGGTAGGCGATATGATGGCCATGGAAATCGTGGATACCTTCCTTGGCACCGCTTTTTCCGGGGATGAAAGACATCAGAGAAGAATTGATTTGATTGAGCAGTAGTATTTTGTAGGTGGATATAAATTCAAGGTATTTCAATTTTGAATGTGGGGATTCAATATGAAGAAACTAGCAGTTTTTATCGGAGATATCTCCGGTGAATTTCAGGTTGACGTATTAGAAGCAGTTAGGGAAGAAGCAAAGGCAAGAGGGGTCAAAGTCTTTGTATATGCCAATGCTGCCGTTTACGGTGCCAATGTATTCTATAGTCAGGGTGAGAAAAATATCATTAATATGCCCTATTTGAAGGATTATGACGGAATTATCGTAGCAGGAGATACCTTCGGGATTGAGAACATGGATGAAGAACTGGCAGAGCTTTTGGAGCGCGAGGCCAAATGTCCGGTAGTCAGCATCAGACAGAAGGATGAACGTTTCAGTAATGTATTGGTGGATGACTATACAGCTATGTGTGATATGGTAGAGCATTTTATCGTGCATCATGGCTTTAAGAGAGTATGCTTCATGACGGGTAGGTTGGAAATGTATGATGCCCAAAGACGTTTGTTAGCATATGTCAATACCATGCAAAAACATGGATTAAAGGTCACGCCGGAGATGATATATGAAGGAGATTATTGGCGAAATAGAGGTGACGAAGCGGTAGAGTGGTTGTTAAAGGACCCTGATAACTGGCCGGAGGCAATTGTTTGCGCCAATGATTACATGGCTATCTCCATTTGTGATTCATTGAATAAAAAGGGTATTAAGATACCGGAGCAGATTTGTGTATCCGGTTATGATGATATTGAGGAAGCAAGATGTTCCATTCCACCACTTTCCACCATACTTGTAAAAGGTGGAGAGCTGGGAAAAAAAGCCGTGGAATTATTGGAAGAGCTTTGTGAAACCGGTGAAGAGAAGAAGGATGTATATATCGTGGGAACTCCGGTATATCGGGATTCCTGTTGTGCACAAAAGGAATGGGATATGTATTCCATTAAGAAGCTTTTGACGGATAAGGAATATATCAATCAAGTATTTTTTACCCTTACTGCCATGTGGATTGCGTTTGAGAGTGAAGAGGATTTCGTAAGTTTGATGATGGCAGCAACTGCATATATCAGTAGGAAACCGTATGGTCAAATATATGTGTGCTTGTGTAAACCTGAGGACATGGAACAGGAGAGTAGTGCTTTACAGCAGCGGTACTCTGAGAAAATGATACTTAGGGCGATTTTACAAAACGATGCCTGCGAGTTTACGGATGTAACCTTTGATAGAAGAGATATTTTGCCGGCAGGATATATAGAACCGAATGATATGATTTATGTGCATCCATTGCATGGTTTGAATAAGTGCCTGGGGTATGTGGTCGTAAAGAACTGCTATCTGGCCGGTATGAGATATTTCTTTACCCGTTGGGTTCAGGACATCGGTAATTCCCTGGAAAAACAGGTAATGTATGAGGAAAGCAAGGAATTGATGGAACTGCGCCAGAACTATCGACAGGATGCATTAACCGGTATTGGTAATCGTAGAGAACTGGATAATGTTTTGCGTAAGTACAGTAATGCAATCGTTATTACGGGCGGTTTTTGTATTATTAGCGTAGACATGGATGATTTGAAAAAAATTAACGACAGCTATGGACATTTGGAAGGTGATGCTGCGCTTTGTCAGGTGGCGAACGTATTGAAGGAAGTAGCCGGCGATAAGGGAAGTGCTGCACGTATAGGCGGTGATGAGTTCGTGGTATGTGTCAGAACCAACCAACAGGAAGTGGCAGAGCAATATGTCCAAAATATTAAGCAACGGGTGGATGAGTTTAATGCAAGCGGTGTGAAGCCATGGTATCTCCATGTGAGTATTGGATATGCTTTCTGCAGAAATATGAACAGTATTTTGCTTGCCATGGAACAGGCGGATAAGAATATGTACGAAGCGAAGCGTATCTGGAAGAGCCGCCGGAAGTAAAAGGGAGAGACAAATGAGTAATAAGCGAGAGGACTATATTAATTGGGATGAATATTTCATGGGAGTAGCCCATCTTTCCGGTATGCGCTCTAAGGACCCCAATACTCAGGTTGGCGCCTGTATTGTCAGCAACAATAATAAAATATTATCCATGGGTTATAACGGATTCCCGGCAGGTTGTTCCGATGAGGAGTTTCCCTGGGGACGTGAAGGAGATGAATTGGATACCAAATATCCATTTGTAACCCATAGTGAACTTAATGCCATCTTAAATTACAGAGGTGGTTCTTTAGAGGGAACAAAGCTGTATGTATCGCTTTTCCCCTGTAATGAATGTGCGAAAGCCATCATACAGGCGGGTATCCGAGAAGTGGTATATGACAGTGACAAATATAACGGGACTCCTTCTGATGTGGCTAGTAAAAAGATGTTTGATGCCGCAGGTGTAAAGTATATGAAATACCAAAGAAGCGGTAAAAGGTTGGAGATTGAAGTATAATGGGACGGTATTTGAAAAGGGGGATACTAGTGGCACTTTGTGCAGTGCTGTTAGTGTGCTTGCAACCGGTCCTGGAAGTGGTGGCAGACAACTGGCAGGAACAGATAGATGCAGCTCAACAAAATAAAAATGAGCTGGAACAGATTATGGATGCCCACGAAGCAGAACTGAAAGGACTTAAAGGTGAGCAAAACGACCTTCAAAAGAGATTGAATGAGCTGAATGCAGAGCTTACGGCAGTGAGCGAGCGACTGGCAGATTTGGAAGAGCAGATTGCCACCAAAAAGCTGGAGATAGAAGATACCGGGATTGCCCTTGAGGAGGCCCGTGCCAGCGAAGCCGATCAGTATGAACGGATGGAGAAGCATGTAAAGTACAGCTACGAAAGAGGTTCTATGGGATGGTTGGAGGTAATCCTTGGAGCAGACAGCTTTGCATCCATGTTAAATTTTGCTACTTATTTCGAAGGGGTGGCAAGCTATTCGGATCGTATTTTGGATGACATTATCGAAACCAGGGAATTTATCGAGGCAGAAGAAAAACGCCTGGAACAGGAAAAACTGGATTTGGAGATTTTGCAGATTAATGCAGAAGCGGAAAAAAGCAAGGTGGATAGCCTGATTGAAGAGGTCAGGGCCTCCATTTCCGAGTATGAAGATCAAATTGATGATGCGGAAGCAGCAGCCAGAGCCTACGAGAATGAAATGAAAAAACTGGAGAAGGATTTGAAATATCTGAAAAAGAAGCTGGCGGAGGAGCAGGCCATGTCACAGCTTGCAGCCAACAGTGAATGGAGAGATATTTCGGAGGTAACCTTTGAGGAGGGAGACCGATACCTTCTGGCCAATCTGATATACTGTGAAGCCGGTGGCGAACCCTATGCAGGACAGGTGGCGGTTGGAGCAGTGGTAATCAACAGAATGCTTAGCTCCCGTTTCCCTGATACCATAGTAGGTGTAATTTATCAGAAACGGCAGTTCTCTCCGGTGGGCAGCGGGCGATTGGAGCTTGCTTTGGCGAAAAATAAAGCCACACCAAGCTGTTATAAGGCAGCAGACGAAGCTATGGCCGGATTATCCAATGTAGGTAACTGTGTATTTTTCAGAACGCCTATCCCTGGACTTACCGGAATTTCCATTGGCGGACATATATTTTATTAAGCAAAAAAAGCCTTGGACTTTAAAGTCCGAGGCTTTCCATTTTTTCAAGCAGTTGGGAGAAATCTCCCTTATGTATGATGTTAAGTAATTTATCCAGCTGTCGTAAGGACCGATTCAACTGAGTGCCGCTAATGAGTGCCTGTTCTTGGGCATCTGCCAGTTCGTCTAAATCCATGACATGAACTTTGCCGTCGGGATACAGAATTACATCCGCCAACAGGTCAGTGATAATCAGAGAATCATCCTCATCGTTCTTTTCAAATTCCACAATATCACAGTAATAATACAAAAGCTGTCCGTCCTGCTTATAGAACTTACTTACCTTAAAGCCTTCCTTGAAAAAATAACAGGAACAACCATGTGAAAATTCAGTCTTGGGCTTAAGGGTTTTCCAAGAGGTAACCAGCATTTCGTCAGAACAATACTCTATCGTATCATCCTTTAGTAAAATGCATTCCATTGGTATCAGTCTCTTTCGGTATAGCTTTGAAAAATTCATAATAGCACCTCCCAAAAACAGTCCGTATGATATTGTCCTTTTGAAAAATACTACTACTATTGGAATGGGAAGTCAATGTATTTTAGTATGTTGTGTAAAATTTTACAATGAATTTTCAGAACACTGTCACTTACTATCTTTGTAAGGCTTCCTTGACGCGAAATTAAGTATGTGATATATTCGTAATATACAAATAGTAAAGGAGAAACGGACATGGGAAGTGGTATGTCATTCATTCTTGTCATTATTCTTATTATTATGCCAATCGTGCTGGCGTTACTAGGGTCTGGTGGAAAAGGCGGTGCCCGGATGAGGACACACGAGCGTACAAAAGCTACTGTACAGAACAAAAATACAAAATTTGTGTTTGTCCTCTTTTTTCTTGCGTTGGTTATTGTGATTTTATACATGGTATTAATGGGAGTCAGCAATCCTTTGTCACGTATTGACCTATGAAATGTGAGAAGGGAAATTATCATTAGGTCAGTTTGAGATTTAAAAATAATATATTACTAAGGAGGAGAAAAAATGTTTTGTAAGCAATGTGGTAATCAAATAAAAGATGGGGAAAGATTCTGTACCATTTGTGGCTGGCAGGTAACCCAGGAGGAGCAACAAGGTGCCGCCTCAATGTCAGCAGATTCGTCGACAAACACGAATGTATCCGGCGGAACTGCTAACAACATGATGCCGGGCAGCAATGTGGTTGCGGAATTTAATAAATCCGTACATTATATTTCTTCATCCGGTGCAGATGGCTTTGTGGATTCTGATGAAGTGCCGTTGTATAGTCTGTCCAACGGAACACTTGGACACTTAGTAACAGGCAGAGGATGGGCTAAAGATGATGCAATCCTCACTAACAAGAGATTGTACTATTCTTATAATACAGGAATCTTGAATCAATACAGTACTGAGGAAATTGTAAACTTAAATGACATTACCGGAAGTAAAATTAGTAACTATAATCCCTTGATTCCTTTGATTCTCAGTATAATCACTTTCGTGGTTTCTTTGATTTTATTGAGAGAGTCTTCAGAGATGGCCTTCATAGGGTTTGGTATTGCTGTAGCTTGTTTGATTTTTTATCTGCTTAGAAGAACTTCCGTATTATCAATAGAGTATGCCGGTGGCTATATAGAATTTAGTGTAAAAAATTACGGTTTAAAGAAGATTCAAGCTTTCCAGAAATGCATTTATGTAGCAAAAGCTATTGCTGATACCGCCTCAAAAAGCACTACTCCTGATGAAACAAAATAATAACGAATACATACAAAAGCCCTTCGTTTGGAATTGCAGACGGAGGGCTTTATCTGTAGCCGTGTTAAAAAGCGGTAAAAATTTTGCGGTAAAGAGGATTTTAGGTAGACATTTCGGAGAAAGTTCATTATAATTGATACATAATGCGTTAAAATGGGCTTTAATATTGATGAGTCCGATGGAGGCAGTAGAAGTGAAGAGAAAAAGGCCTTATGACAGAAGTGTTTTTCAAGCATTAACACTGATTTCCCAATTTGGAATCAATATGTTGGTACCCATCGGACTGATGACTTTTTTGGGAGTGTATTTGGACAAGCGATTCGGGACATCCTATTTGGTGATTCTGTTGTTTTTTGTGGGTGCACTGGCCGGCGGACGCAATGTATATCAGATGGCAAAGAAGTTTTTCGGAAAGAAAGAGCAGCAGGATGATAGAGAAAGTCAAAAAGATTAACAGAGCATTATTAGAGCTTTGGATAGGGATATTTTTTTGCGGATTGATATTTCAGTTTGCAGGTATGTGGTTTGCAGAGAATAAAGTATATTATACAGTGGCATTGTGGATTGGTATCGTGCTTGCATTGGTGACGGTGGTCCACATGTATCGTACTTTAGACCGGGCGTTGGATCTGGGTGCAGGGGCACAAAAAGCGGTTACCGTGGCCAATATGGTACGTTATGCCTGTATTGTAGTTGTATTTGCGATTGTGATGCTTTCCAAAGTGTTGAATCCCCTGATTACCTTTTTGGGGATTATGAGTTTGAAAGTAGCGGCGTATCTTCAGCCGTTTACTCATAAATTATGTAACAAGGTATTCCATGAAGTAGATCCGATTCCGGAACCTATGCCGGAGGAGGAGTTTGAAGTTAGTGATTCAGATACCGATGTGGAAAATCGTTAAAAGTATATAAGTTAAGGAGGTGAGAATATGAGACATGGACTCGTGTTATCCGGCGCTGCCGATATTGATTTTATGGTGCATGGCATCTTAAAATACAATTTTTTCGGTCATGAAGTGTGGATAACAACGACACATGTGTGTGTCCTGATTGTGATGCTGATTCTGATAGGATTTGGTATCATTGCCAGACGTACCATGCTGAAAGCCACCGAAGTACCGGGTACCTTCCAGAATGTTGTGGAATTTATTGTGGAAGCATTATCCAATATGGTATACGGTGTTATGGGTAAGAAAAACGGCTCTAAGTTTGTGAACTATATCGGAACCATATTTATCTTTATCCTGTTCAGCAACATATCCGGTTTGTTCGGGTTACGAAACCCTACCGCAGATTATGGTGTGACTTTGGCAATGGCGCTGATAACCTTTACCCTGATTCATTTCTTCCAGTTTAAGAATAACAGCTTGAAGGATATCTGGGTGGGCTGGTGTTCACCGTTGCCCCCATGGCTTCCAATCTGGTTGCCCATCAACCTGATTGGTGAAATCGCAGTACCGATTTCCCTGTCCTTACGTTTGTTTGCAAACGTATTGTCCGGTTTGATTATGATGGCATTGGTATACGGCCTGCTGGGATGGATTGCCACGATTTGGCCGGCAGCATTGCATGTATATTTTGACTTGTTCTCAGGAGCAATTCAGACATACGTATTCTGTATGTTGACCATGACTTATATTTCCGATCAATTTGGAGATAAGGAGTAGCTTAATTAGAAAAATATTTTTGATGGAAATCAAGGAGGAAAATTATAATGGATTTCAATGAAAACTTTATTTTAGGTTGTTCTGCAATTGGTGCAGGTTTGGCAGTTATCGCCGGTATCGGACCTGGTATCGGTCAGGGTATTGCGGCAGGTCATGCAGCTTCAGCAGTAGGACGTAACCCCGGCGCTAAGTCTGATGTTACTACCACCATGTTATTGGGACAGGCAGTAGCAGAGACCACCGGTTTGTATGGTTTGTTAATTGCACTTCTGTTATTATTCGTAAAGCCATTAGTATAAGAATGGTTTATAAGGAAGGAGACTAACAATGATACTATTAACGGCAAGTGAGTCCATGGAAAGATTGTTCGATCTGGACATGCAGTTAATAGCGGATGCCACCGGAATGATTATCGCTATCTTCGTTCTGTATTTAGCAATGAGTTATTTCCTGTTTGAGCCTGCGAAGAAGGTGTTAAAAAACAGACAGGACAGAATCAAGAACGAGTTGGATGAAGCCCAGACCAGTATGGAACAGGCGAATGCGTTAAAGGCAGAGTATGAGGAAAAGCTTAAGGATGTAGAGAAGGAAAAGCAGGAAATCTTAAGCGAAGCCAGAAAGAATGCTCTGAAGAATGAAAGCGAAATCATTGAAAAGGCTAAGGAAGAAGCAGCACGTATCATGGAAAGAGCACAGACAGAAGCAGCACTTGAAAAACAGAAGCTGGCTGACGATGTGAAGAAGGAAATGATTACCGTTGCTTCCGCTATGGCAGAAAAAGTGGTAGCTGCTGGCATGAATACCCAGATTCAGGAACAATTGATTGATGAAACTCTGAAAGAAATAGGTGACGGTACATGGCTAAGCTAATTTCCAAAACATACGGAGAAGCGTTGTTTGAAGTAGCCATGGAAGGACAGAAGACCGATTTGTTTCTGCAGGAGGCACAGGATATCCTGACTATTTTGGACGAAAATCCGGATTTAGACAAGCTCATGAAGCATCCCAAGGTTTCCAGACAGGAAAAGGAAGCCGTTTTGGACAATGTATTCCTGGGAAATGTGAGCAGGGAAATGACGGGCTTTATGAAGCTTCTTATCAATAAGGACAGATATAGCGAGCTTCCGAAGATTTTCGGATACCTGATTGAGAGAATCAAGGAAGAAAGAAAAATCGGAACCGCATATGTAACTACAGCTGTGGAACTGACCGCGGAAAAGAAAGAGGCTGTTAAGAATCGTTTGCTGGAAACCACTGAATATAAGACCATGGAAATGGTTTATGAAGTGGATGAAGCAATTATCGGCGGCATGATTATCCGTATTAAGGACAGGGTAGTGGACAGCAGTGTCCGCACTAAGCTGGAAGAAATGAAAAAACAATTATTACAAATTCAATTAGGCTAAGAGCCTGATGAAAGAAAGGTGCACCAATCCATGAATTTAAGACCAGAAGAAATAAGCTCTGTTATTAAAGAACAGATTAAGCGATATGCGTCTATTATGGAAGTAACTGACGTAGGAACAGTTATCCAGGTGGCGGACGGTATCGCGCGTATACATGGTTTGGAGAATGCTATGCAGGGTGAGCTGCTGGAATTCCCCGGAGAAGTATACGGAATGGTACTGAACCTGGAAGAAGACAATGTAGGTGCAGTACTATTAGGTAGTGCCAAGAATATCAATGAAGGCGATACAGTAAAGACTACCGGACGAGTAGTAGAAGTTCCTGTAGGCGATGCTATGCTGGGACGTGTAGTAAACGCATTGGGACAGCCCATTGATGGCAAGGGACCTATTCAGACTGACAAATATCGTAAGATTGAAAGAGTTGCAAGTGGTGTTATTACCAGAAAGTCTGTAGATACTCCTTTACAGACCGGTATCAAGGCGATTGACTCCATGGTACCTATCGGAAGAGGACAGCGTGAGTTGATCATCGGTGACCGTCAGACAGGTAAAACCGCGATTGCAATCGATACTATTATTAACCAGAAGGGACAGGGTGTTAACTGTATTTACGTTGCTATCGGTCAGAAGGCTTCTACCGTAGCAAATATCGTAAAGACTCTGGAAGAAGCAGGCGCTATGGACTATACAACCATCGTTGTATCTACCGCAAGTGACCTGGCTCCTTTGCAGTACATCGCTCCTTATGCAGGCTGTGCAATCGGTGAAGAATGGATGGAAAAGGGCGGAGACGTATTGGTTGTTTATGATGACTTGAGTAAGCATGCAACCGCTTACCGTACACTCTCCCTGTTACTTCGTCGTCCCCCCGGACGTGAAGCTTATCCCGGAGACGTTTTCTATTTGCATTCAAGACTTCTCGAGAGAGCAGCAAGAATGAATGAAGAATACGGCGGAGGTTCATTAACAGCACTTCCCATTATTGAAACCCAGGCAGGTGACGTATCTGCTTACATCCCTACCAATGTAATCTCTATTACAGACGGACAGATTTATCTGGAAACCGAAATGTTCAATGCAGGTTTCCGTCCTGCGGTAAATGCAGGTCTTTCCGTATCCCGTGTAGGTGGTGCAGCACAGATTAAGGCTATGAAGAAGATTGCGGCTCCTATTCGTACCGAGCTTGCTCAGTATCGTGAATTGGCAGCATTTGCACAGTTCGGTTCCGAGCTGGATGCTGATACCAAGGAAAAGCTGGCTCAGGGTGAAAGAATTAAGGAAATCTTAAAGCAGCCTCAGTACGATCCCATGCCTGTACAGTATCAGGTAATCATTATCTACGCAGCAACCAAGAAGTATTTACTGGATGTTGCAGTTGCTGATATTACCAGATTTGAAAAGGAATTATTCGAGTTTATCGATACCAAATATGCAGAAATTCCCCGTGCAATCGCAGAAGAACAGGCTATTTCCGATGCAACAGAGGAATTGCTGGTGAAGGCAATTACAGAGTTTAAGGCTCAGTTCTAAGAGGAGAAATTACTATGGCATCAATGCGAGATATAAAGCGTCGCAAAAGCAGTGTCCAAAGTACACAGCAGATTACCAAAGCCATGAAGCTGGTTTCTACCGTAAAACTGCAGCGTGCCAGAGCAGCAGCAGAACGTTCAAAAACTTACTTTGAGCATATGTATAAAACCGTTCAGAGTATTTTGGCTAAGACCGGAGATATGAAGCACAAATACCTGCAGGAAAGTGAAAATCCTAAGAAAGCAGTGATTGTGATTACCTCCAACAGAGGTCTTGCCGGCGGATACAACTCCAATATCATCAAGCTGATTACCCGTCATGAGACATGGAAGCAGGATGATGTAGTGGTGTATGCTATCGGTTCCAAAGGACGTGATGCACTGGCAAGAAGCGGATATGAAGTGAAAGAGGACTGGTCAGATATCGTAGAAGAACCCGCTTATGCAGATGCAATGGTTTTGACAGAAAGACTGTTAAAATCATTTGAAGATGGCGAAATTGGTGAGATTTATCTGGCATATACCGCTTTCAAGAGTACGGTAACTCATGTGCCTACGTTGTTAAAGCTATTACCGGTTGCCAAGGCAGAAACTTCTGAGGAAGAGCAGGAAGTAACGGATAACGTTCTTATGAACTTCGAACCGGAAGAAGAAGCAGCATTGGATTTATTGATTCCCAAGTATATCACCAGTTTGATTTATGGTGGTCTGGTGGAAGCAGTAGCCAGTGAAAACGGTGCCCGTATGCAGGCTATGGACAGTGCGACCAGCAACGCAGAAGAAATGATTAGCGATTTGACGCTGAAATATAACAGAGCACGTCAGAGCTCTATTACACAGGAATTAACAGAAATTATCGCCGGAGCAGAGGCTATTTCGTAAGCCCGGCAGAAATGAGGATTAAGATGACAGGAAATAATAAAGGAAGGATTAGCCAGATTATCGGTGCGGTTTTGGATATCCGCTTTGCAGGCGGCAACTTACCCGAGATTAATGAAGCTATTATCATTCCACGTCAAGATGGTACGGAATTGGTCGTTGAGGTTTCCCAGCATCTTGGAGATGATACCGTCAGATGTATCGCTATGGATAGTACTGATGGTTTAGTACGTGGTATGGATGCTATCGCTACAGGCGCTCCTATTTCAGTACCTGTAGGCGAGAATACCCTGGGACGTATTTTTAACGTACTGGGTAAGCCCATTGATAATCAGCCGGCACCTATAGAAGTTTCTTATGAGCCCATCCACAGACAGGCACCTAAGTTTGAGGAGCAGGCTACCGAAAAGGAGCTTTTGGAAACCGGTATCAAGGTCGTTGACTTACTTTGCCCTTATCAGAAGGGTGGTAAGATCGGTCTGTTCGGTGGTGCGGGTGTAGGTAAAACCGTATTAATTCAGGAGCTGATTCGTAATATTGCAACAGAGCACGGTGGATACTCTGTATTTACCGGTGTAGGTGAGCGTACCCGTGAGGGTAATGACCTTTACCATGAAATGAGAGAGTCAGGCGTTATTGACAAGACCACCATGGTATTCGGTCAGATGAACGAGCCCCCCGGAGCACGTATGAGAGTAGGTCTTACAGGACTTACCATGGCGGAGTATTTCCGTGATAAGGGTGGTAAGGACGTATTGTTGTTCATCGACAATATCTTCCGTTTCACTCAGGCAGGTTCAGAGGTGTCTGCGTTACTTGGACGTATGCCTTCTGCAGTAGGTTACCAGCCCACATTGCAGACAGAAATGGGTGCTTTGCAGGAGCGTATTACTTCTACAAAGAATGGTTCAATCACATCCGTACAGGCTGTTTATGTGCCTGCGGACGACTTGACTGACCCTGCACCTGCTACAACCTTCGCACACTTGGATGCAACCACTGTATTATCACGTTCCATCGTAGAGCTTGGTATTTACCCTGCAGTAGACCCTCTGGAGTCTACCTCACGTATTCTGGATCCCAGAATCGTTGGTGAAGAGCATTACAATGTGGCACGTGGTGTACAGGAAATCTTACAGAGATATAAGGAATTACAGGATATTATCGCTATCTTGGGTATGGACGAGCTTTCTGAAGCAGATAAGCTGGTAGTTTCCCGTGCAAGAAAGATTCAGAGATTCTTATCTCAGCCTTTCTTCGTTGCCGGACAGTTTACCGGTCTGGAAGGTAAGTATGTACCGATTAGCGAAACCATCCGTGGATTTAAGGAAATTCTGGAAGGTAAGCATGACGATATACCTGAAGGTTACTTCTTAAATGCAGGAAGCATCGATGATGTTTTGGCAAAGGTTAAATAAAGGAGTAGATTCCTATGGCAGAAAGTAGCTTTGAATTAAAGATTATAACACCTGACAGAGTGTTCTATGAAGGCACCGTTGATATGCTGGAAATGAATACTACCGAAGGTGAAATCGGTGTGTTGCCGGGACATATTCCCATGACAGTTATCATCAAGCCGGGTGTAGCTAAGATTTATGAAACAAACGGTGAGACCAAAGAAGCTGCCATGCATGCCGGTTTTGTAGAGATTCTGCCGGATAAGGTGACGGTTCTGGCAGAAATCGCCGAGTGGCCGGGAGAAATCGATATCGCGAGAGCAGAAGCTGCACGTGCCCGTGCAGAAGCCCGACTGCAGGAGAAGAATCCTGAAATGGATATGCAAAGAGCAGAAATCGCTTTGCTTCGTGCATTAGCACGTATTAATGTGATTAAGTAATGTTAAAGAGGTGGTTCTGACAACAGAACTGCCTCTTTTGCATATGATAAAGAAAAAGATGAAGGATTGACGGTATGGATTTTCGGCACCGAATTTTGCCTTTCTATATGACCTATCCGGAGGTCACCGGTCGCCCCTATGAACAGGACCGGGATGTGATGAGAGACTTTGAGTACCTGCAGCAACTGTATCCTCTGGAGGTTAGATATTTTCAGAGAAGAGTAGGAGAAATCTTAGACAGGATGGATTATGAGGGGAGCATCATCTATGATGAATACCCGGACAGATACGGTTTGGAGCAACTATTGGAAAGTATCTGGAATATTATTAAGAAAGAGGAACAAGAAGGAGAATCAGACATTTCAGACAGTGCGGAAACATGGGAATGGATTAAAGCACTTCTCTTTGTTTTGTTGAATACAGAAATCTACAAGCGCAGAAATGGTAGCAGAAGGCGCTTTCCCAGATTATATTGAAGGATTTTAGAAGAAAAGGTGCAAATTATTAGGCGATTTGCACCTTTTGTGGTATACTATTACAAGTGAGTAGTATATGGGGAGGGATAATACATGAAGATAGGAATCATTGGATATGGTAGCATGGGTAAAATGATTCTGGAGAAAATGTCCGGTACACCTGAATTGGCTAAGGAAAAATATCTGGTGGCAAACAGAACTCCTGCCAAAATTGAACATTTAAAAAATACCTTTCAAGTTTGTGAAAACAATGCACAGCTGGCAGCGGAAGCGGATATTATTTTCCTGTGTGTAGGGCCTTCTGAAATGAAAAAGGTATTGACGGATATCCAAACGGTAGTAAAGAAGGAAGTCTTTCTGGTTTCTCTGAATGGCAGTATTCAATTTGCGCAGATGGAGCAGGTGTGCGGGAATAAATTTGCAAAGGTGATACCCGGAGTAACCGCTGAGGTGAATCAGTCCCAGACTTTGGTATGTTTTAACGAGTTGGTAGAATCCGGGGACAAAGAACTGTTAATAAAGCTTTTGGGTTGTATGGGAGATGTGATTGAACTGCCGGAGAGTGAGATTGGAATGGGTTCGGAACTGGTTAGTTGCATGCCCGGCTTTATTGCTTCTATCTTTCATGAGATTTGTGTGGTGGCAGAGAAGCATACCACTATTCCGCAGGAGCAGATTATACAGATGGTGTTAAAAACCATGGCCGGTACAGGTCAATTGATGCTAAGTAAGGAATATACCTTTGAAGAAGTCATTCACAGAGTGGCAACCAAGGGCGGCATTACAGAAGAAGGTGTGAAGGTGATACATAACCGATTGCCGGAAGTGGTGGAGGAGCTTTTTGAAAAGACATTGGAGAAAAGAAGTCAGACCACTCGGAAGGCAAGTAAGATGTTTGGAGAGTAGAGAGAATTTATGATGACATTAAATGAATTATTGTCACAGATTTTGAATAAAGATTTGGTGCAAATCATTCTGAGTAATTCTCAGGACAAGGAGTTTGCAGCGAAGGTAAAGGTACGTCCTGTGCTTATCAAAGGAGAACTTTTGTTTCAGGAGACCTTGTATCGCGGTACCCAGGTATTTCATGAGAATTATGATGGGGCGGCTATGGTTGTTAGGGTGGAAACATTATTAACCGAAACCTTCCGGCAGGGAGAGTTTCAGGGTGGTAATATGAATGCAACTGTACTGGTCAGTAAAAAGGGTAAGATGACCATTAAGATGAAGCGGTTACAGGGAAGTGTTACGAAACAACGTGAACTGTCTGACCTGTCCCACAATAGGGAGAAACAGTATATCCTGCAGGAAGGCGTACCTGTGGATTTTCTGGTAGGCTTGGGTGTGCAGACCCCGGAGGGAAAGATAACCAAGAACCGGTATGATAAATTCCGTCAGATTAACCGTTATCTGGAATTTATTGAGGATGTGTTGGATAAGCTACCTACAGACAGAACCATACGAATCATTGATTTTGGCTGCGGCAAGTCCTATTTGACCTTTGCCATGTATTATTATCTGCATGTTTTACAGAAAAGGGATATTTGTGTGACCGGTCTGGACCTGAAAAAGGATGTAATTGCTCACTGCAATGAATTGGCGGGGAAGTGCGGATATGATAAGCTGACCTTTGAAGTAGGGGATATCAGTACCTATGAAGGCAGTGACGCCGTGGATATGGTGGTGAGCCTGCATGCCTGCGATACGGCTACAGATTATGCTTTGGAGAAGGCTGTAAAATGGGGCGCAAGCGTGATTATGGCAGTGCCTTGCTGTCAACATGAGGTAAATAAGCAGATTGCCTGCAGTCAGTTGCAACCATTGTTAAAATACGGATTGATTAAGGAACGGATGGCAGCCCTGATTACGGATGCAGTACGTGCCAACTTACTGGAAGAACAGGGCTATGATACGCAGATTCTGGAGTTTATTGATATGGAACACACGCCAAAGAATCTGCTGATTCGTGCAGTAAAACGAAATGGTGCGGCTAAGATGACCAGTCGGAACCGAGTGGAAGACACTCTGGAATTTTTGCAGATTGACCCCACTTTGAAAAGGCTATTAAAGGAGTAAAGGATGAAGCGTTTTATTCTGAAGGCACTTACCTTTTTGGTAGTTTTTGTAAGTGCATTATTGATTATCAGTAAAATAATGAATCGGGATAATAACAGTATGACCAAAGAGATGTCAGACCCTACTTTGCCCATTGTCAGAATGCAGTCCGGAGAGCTTTTATACAATGAACTGCATGGTTTGGTGAGCCAGACAGATATCTCCTTTCAGCGGGATACCATGACGGTTTTGGGGACGGACAGACAGCTGGATTTTCAAGTGGAATTATTTGATATCAAGATCAATAAGCTGGCCATAGAAGTGCGTAGTATAGACGGAAGCCGTCTCATTGAGAACACGGAAATTACCAATTATCAATTATCTAAGGATACCCTGCTGGTGCAGACATCGGTTAAGGATTTGATTGAGAAGGATACGGAATATGCTTTGGTTGTAGTGGTTACGGATAAGAATGACAGAGAGATTCGTTATTATACCCGTATGATATGGAGCGAGAATCTTTATGCTACTGAAAAACTGGCTTTTATAAAGGATTTTCATGAAAAGACATATGACAGTACCCAAATAAATGATTTGGTAAAATATATGGAGAGTAACTCCAAAGGAAACAATACTACACTACACAAGGTGGATATCCATAGTAGTATGAAGCAGCTGGGCTGGGGTGAGTTGGAAGTCAGAAAGGTGAACGAGCCTGTGCTGGAGCTTAAGGACATAAATCCCCAGACAGCTTCCGTGGCATTAAAAACCATTGTATCCACCGGCGCGGGAAAGCGTAAGGTGTATTATTTTGTGGAAGAGATTTATCGGATTCGATACACCACCGATAGGGTTTATCTGCTGGACTTTGACCGTACCATGACGCAGATCCCCGATTTGAAGGGTAATATATATACCAACAATAAAATATATCTGGGTATTGTTTCCGAGCAGACCCCTTTGCGGGAAAGTGCGGATGGTAATATTATAGTGTTTGAGGTGGCAAACCGAATCTGCAGTTACAATATTACCACCAATAAGCTGGCACTTCTTTTCAGTTTTTATGATGAGGACCATGTAGATGCCAGGAGCCTATACGGACAGCACAAGATAGAGATTTTAGACGTGGACGAAGCGGGTAATGTGCAGTTTTTGGTATATGGTTATATGAATCGCGGACGACATGAGGGTGAAGTCGGTATCCAGCTATATTCCTACGACAGTGATAAAAATACCATTGAAGAGGGACTCTATATTCCCTATGACAAAACTTTTGAAATATTGGACTGCGAAATACAGAACCTTATGTATTGGAACAGGGAGGGAATCCTGTATCTGTATCTGAATCATGCCATATATGCGATGAAGGTATCGGATATGACAGTGGAAAAGCTGGCAGTGATGAAGGATGACCAATCCGTATTGATTTCTGATAATCACAATATGGTGGTGTGGTATGAGGAGAATTCTCTCAGTCTGATGAATATGTCGTTGCAGAAAAAGGTATCCTTGGCGGCAGGAGAAGGCGAAAACATATATGCCTGCGGATTTATGGGTGAGGACCTGATTTACGGCCGGGCCAGAAAGGAAGATATTGCCATGGATTCCACGGGCAAAATTCTGGTACCCATGTATCAGATTGCTATTTGTAATACCCAAGGGTCCACATTGAAAACTTATGAACAGCAGGATGTTTATATTACAGACTGTCAGGTAAATGGCAATCAGATTCTGTTAGAGAGGATTCAGAAGCAGGAGAAAGGCCGCTATAAAGAGATTGCAACGGAACAGATCATGAACAGCGAAGTGATGGCGGAAGGCAAGAATAAGCTGACAGTGGCTGCTATTGATGTATATGAGCGCGTGGTACAGGTCGAAGTAAGAAACGCTATAGACAGCAAGAATATTCAGATTTTGACACCGAAGGAAGTAGTTTTTGAGGGACTCAGAAATATAACATTGGATCCGGAGCAAGAAAGTCCGCGTTATTATGTTTATGACCGATACGGAGTATCGGGTGTATTCTTGGAGCCTGCATCAGCGTATGCTTTGGCATATGACAATTCCGGTGTAGTGGTGGATGAAACAGGTCAAACCATATGGATAAAAGGAAACAGGGTGGCTAAGAATCAGATTATGGCTATTAAAGAGCAAGAAGCGGATAAGGAAGGCAAATCTTTGGCAATTTGCCTGGATACCATGTTGAAATATAAGGGGATTACAGTGGATGCGGAAGCGTTACTGGACAGAGGAATGAGCGCTTATGAGATTTTGCAGGAGAACTTGCCGGATAGCCGTGTCATGGAGTTGACCGGTTGTAACCTAGACACCATGTTGTATTTTACAAACCGTGATATTCCGGTACTGGGAATCGTGGAAGACGGACGGGCAGTACTGATTGTGGGCTTTAACCAATACAATATTGTGATTTTGGATACCACAACAGGAAAGCTTGTTAAGAAGGGAATCAATGATTCTACAGAGTGGTTTGAGAAAAACGGTAACAGATTTATCACCTATTACCCTGTAGAGCAATAATTGTACCCATAGGATTAAATAAGCCCTTGCCGGGTAGAAAACCACCATGGCAGGGGCTTTTACATTTCTAAAAAAGATGCTTGCGATATTTATTCAGGGAGATATAAAGGAGAGTTCCTAATACACCGCAGGATATTATTTCGCCGATGCCAACCGTCAGCATAAAGTAAAATAATGAGCCTTCAAAGCGGTATGCGTAGGAAAGAATAAGCGGAATGATAATAGTATTGGAAAGAATGGGAGGCAAACAAGCGGCCCATCTGTATTTTCTGCCCAAATAACGGGTGCCCAATGCGCCAAGCAGAGTGGCAATGGGGCCCAAGAGAATATCCCAGGCAATGCAACCGGTCAGTATATTACTCAGTAAACATCCTACATATAGCCCTGGTATCGCAGCGGGCGTAAAAAGGGGGAGTATGGTAAGTGCTTCCGAAAAGCGAATTTGAATACTGTGATTAGCCAGTCCCAGAAAATTTGCTAACAAGGTAAGCATCACATAAAGAGCTGCAATAATTGCAGCAGATGTCAGATGATAGGTTTTGTTTTGTTTCATAAATATGGCTCCTTTAGTTTTGTTTTTTCGCCGTGCTACGGTTGGGTCAGGAAGGTTTCGAACTGACCAATATTACTTGAGTAAGTGTATCACAGAAGGGAATAGAATGCAACGAAATCCTATTTGGTTATTTATGCTTAAACATTAGTAAAAAATGTAAATAATTTGTTAATTATAAATAATTAAACCTTGCGTATTTGAAAATATAGGTATACAATGTAAATTGTAGGGGCAATTTGCTATAAACGCAAGATTTAACAATCTATTTAAGGCATATTGTAGTGGGGAATAGGATATGCATGGGGAAAATATGAATAGAATCAGAGAGGGTATAATGTATGAGTGTACAGCAAAAAAATGAAAAGCAACCCATGTCGCAAGCCGCAATTTATCGACTAATGCTGATTTTGGTTTTTGGAGTTTCGGCGTTGTTCTTTTTGAAGAATGTATTTAGCAAGGATATGGTAGCTATTATTGTTATCGGCATATGTCTGGTTGTATTTGCTATTGCAGTGATTGTGTTGGAGAAGATGAAGACAGCGATGGTGATACGGCAAAGTTTTGTTTCTATGTCCATCATCGGAGTGGTATTTATTATTTCCCTGTTTAGTGGTAAATCTTTTAGTGATGACTTTTGTTTATATCTGGCTGTAATCGGTTTGGCAGGTATGTATTTTAAGCCTAAGCTTGCTTTGTTACAGTTGGGTGTGGCAGACGTGGCGTTGATATTAGCCGCAATTATCCGTCCGGAGAAAACAGGTGGAATCGGTCAGTATATTCTTTGTATGGCCATGTTCAACTTGGCGGGCGTGTTAATTTATCTGGTTATTAAAAGAGGACGTGCATATATTGCAAAGAGTGACCGGCGTGCAGAAGAAGCGGAAAAGTTGATTGCATCTATTAAAAATATCGGTGAAGAAATTCACAAAAATCTGGTGAAATCCTCAGAAGCATATGAGGGATTGAATGCCATCAACAAGCAGCTGGAACACACTGCAGAAGGCTTACGTATGGGCTCTGAGAGCATTATTGCCGGCACGGATGAAGTGGTTGATGTTTGTGATGATATGCGTCAGAAGATTGTGATGACAGGCAATCATATTAATTCCCTGAACAATGATGTGAATCAATTTGAATCAGCACTTTCTGAAAATCATAAGAACATGGAAGATATGACCACGAAGATGGTTTATGTTAAGAAGTCCATGCAGGTCACCAGTCAGGTATTCCAGCAATTGGAAGACCGGATGCGACAGATTACGGAAGTTACGGATCAGCTGAACAAGATTGCTTCCAATACGAATATGCTTGCCTTAAATGCCTCCATAGAAGCAGCAAGAGCCGGTAAAATGGGTGAAGGTTTTGCGGTAGTGGCATCAAAAGTGCAGGAGTTGGCTGTGGACAGTAACAGATGTTCTTCACAGGTGGCAGTAGTAGTAAAGGCGATTATGAAACAGCTGAAAGATACTACTGCGGAAATCGAGGAAAGCGAAGAAGCTATACAAAGTTCGCTGGATGCATTGGAAGAGTTGGAAGAGGGTCGCAACCAGCTTAATAGCGGCTTTGCATCTCTGTATATGAATATCGGGGCACAGAATGATAACGTGGGTGCCATTGATAGAGAATTTGAGCAATTAAAGAATAAGGTATCTGCCATGTCTATGTTCACGCAGGTAAATCAGCGTTCCGTAGAATCCATTACGGAAGCAATTGCAGCATATAAGGTTAATATGCAGAAGGTAATTGATGACAGTACCCATATTAGCAGTGTTTCACAGGAAATGCTGGCAACGGTTATGGAGATAGATACAGGAAGAGAGTAGATAATGAAAGCCGGTCTTATACAAGACCGGCTTTTCTTAACCGTTTTCGTACTGCTTTGGCAGTCACATAAGCAACATAAAGCTTGATAAAATCAATAGGAATATAAGGCAGAATGCCGATTAGTACCGCTTCCTTCAAGCGGATACCGCTTTGATACATCAACCAAAGCGTACCGCAGGTATAGCAAAGAATAAGGCCGATTAACATCCCCGGAAGAATACGCTTCAAGGGATTATTTTTGCCGTGAAAAGGGAGGGTGCACAAAGGAATGAACAGGTATCCTAAAAGATAACCTCCCGTGGGTCCAAGCAATACCCCTGCACCGCCCTGGAAGCCCGAAAACACGGGTAAACCGATAAAGCCCAATAAAAGGTATATGAGGCAGCTTAAAAGCCCTAATTTCGCCGTTAAAAGGCATGTGCTTAGGAATACTGCCAATAGCCCGAAAGAAATAGGCACCGGACTGAATGGGAGTACCACTACGATGGGCCCAAGGATACAGGTGATTGCAGTGGACAGACCCACATGGGCAAGTCCGGTGACTGTTGATTTATAATTCTCCATTTTTATATCTTGCTACAACATTCTGGATTCTTTCGCTGGGGCTTAATAAGTCACTAATGGAAGAATCGTGATTTAAAGTATCAATGATATAAGCAATATATTTACTCATATCGCAGTTGATATACCATTCGCGGCTTAACAGCTCTTCTGTCTGGTAAATCAGGTTTGTGGTTAAGATACGGGTAATCAGACCGCTTTCATAAGCTTTGTCAAACTTCTCCAAGCCATTGGTAAAGAGACCAAAGGTGGAGAATACAAAAATACGATTGGCTTTTCTGGCTTTTAATGCTTCTGCAGTTTCAATAATACTTTCACCGGAAGAAATCATATCATCGATGATGATAACATCCTTGCCGTCTACACTGGTACCTAAGAATTCATGGGCTACAATGGGGTTACGGCCGTTTTCAATACGGGTGTAATCACGTCTCTTGTAGAACATACCCATGTCCAGACCCAGTACATTAGCGATGTAAATAGCTCTCTTCATACCGCCTTCGTCAGGGCTGATAACCATCATATGTTCGGCATCCATCTGAAGACCCTTTACATTTTTCAGAAGGCCTTTGATAAACTGATATGCGGGCTGTACGGTTTCAAAACCATGCAGAGGAATTGCATTCTGTACACGGGGATCATGAGCATCAAAGGTGATGATATTATCCACACCCATCTGTACCAGTTCCTGAAGTGCCAATGCACAGTCTAAAGATTCGCGGGAGCTTCTTTTATGCTGGCGGCTTTCATAAAGGAAAGGCATGATAACCGTGATACGTCGGGCCTTTCCGCCCACAGCGGCGATGATTCTCTTTAAATCCTGGAAGTGGTCGTCCGGTGACATATGGTTCTTGTGACCACAAAGAGAATAGGTCAAGCTATAGTTGCATACATCGACAAGAAGGTAAAGGTCAGTTCCTCGAACAGACTGCATAATCATACCCTTTGCTTCACCGGAACCAAAACGGGGTACCTTCGCGCTTAATAAATAGGAATCTCTCTGATATCCGGAAAAGGCAAGGGAATCCTTGTGCTCGCTTTCACGCTCGGTTCGCCATTTTACCAGATACTTATCAATCTTATCGCCAAGAACTTTGCAGCCCTCCAGAGAAATAATACCCAGAGAACCTACGGGTATAGTCTCTAAGTTTCGCTTTTCTTCACGGTTTGGCATGAAATAATCCTCACTTTCTTTTCGTGCATTTTATTTTTTCGGGAATAGCTTGCCCGATAGCTTTCTTTGGATTCGGATATCCTGACCGGTCAGCTTACAAATAGAGTAATTGCTGGTAATACGGGAAAATACACGGTCGGAATATCGGTCACGTAATTCCTCCAAACTTAAGTTGGTGGAAATAATCGTAGATTTCTGACGCATGTGTCGCTCGTTTAGTAATCCGAACAATTGGGAGGTAACAAAGGAATTGGTTACTTCCGTTCCCAAATCATCGATAATCACCAAATCACAATTGTATAGGTCTTTGTAGAAATTGTAAAGAGATTCTTTTGATTTTGTGTCAAAGGAATATCTGGACAGGGTTTCAAACAGACCGCCTGCGCTGAAATATATGACGGAATGACACCGTGAAAGCAGTTCTTTGGCGATACAGCCGGACAAAAAGCTTTTGCCGGTACCTACCGTACCATAAAAGAATAAGTTTTGATAATGATTTTCAAAGCCTGCCACGAAGTCCTTGCTTACATTAACAGCATTTTGGAAACGTGTCAAATCCTCACCCTGATAATATTCGTAGGAAAGAGTGGAAAAATTCTCTTTTTCAATCATTTCCTGAATATTTGACTGTTCGTATAGGAGTGTAATCTCCTGCCTGCGGAAGCAGTGGCATTTTTCACTGTTAATATAACCGCTGTCCTTACAGTCCGGACAGGTGTATATAGGTTCTAAATAATCGGTTGGTAGATTGTGCTCCGCTAAAAGCTTACGGCGTAAAGCGGCATTCTCGGCAACCTTGCGACGATATTCAACCATACCGGCATCGTCACCATCAATTAGTAAACGGGCCTTTTCTACGGAAGCGGAAGCTACCTGGTCCTCCAGTTCTCTATATTGTGGAATGAGGGTATATACTCTGTTCCTGCGCTGATTTTGTTCATGAAAATTCTGAAGCTGGCGTTCCTGATAGCCACGCATAATCAAATCATGCTGTTCCTTGGAAAGTGACACGAGTATTTCCTCCTCTTAATTGCTGAGTAATTCCTTTTCTAATTCGGCAAAGTCATATGTATTCTGTGTAAATTGGTTGAAGCGGTTGGCGTTTGCCGGTTTGCCCGTACTCTGTTTCTGCTTTTGCTGATAATAGCTATCCAGTTTGGCAATATCGGCTTTATGATGGACATTTTCCTTTTTCCAGCTGCTTAAGATGCCTTCTGCATATTCAAAACGGTGCTTGTCCGTAGCCAGTACCGTACGCTCACAGGCTTCAATAATGATATCATTGCTAAAGCCGTATTCATTATTCCAGCGACGGATAAACTCCAGCTCCTTGTCGGTGGGTGCACCGGATTTGCCTAAGGCATTCATAATGGTATATACGGATTTGTCATACTTGGCAGCCATTTTTTGTGCCTGCTTGGGAGTGGTAATGCCTGCCTCTGCCCAATTGACAGCAACCTTTTCCATGTATCTGAAATCGCGCTTACCTCTGTCCACGCAGTACTGAATCAGGTAATCGATTAAATCATCTGAAAAATGTAATACATCTGACATAAAGTAGATGGTTTTGATATCGTTTACGGTAAGGGGTTTACCCACATAGGCCTGCGCCACATACAAAAGCTGGGCGGTATTATCCTGAGCTTTAAAAGCACGAAGCTGGTCCATGGTATAAGCCGGCTTGCTGTATTCCGGTGCCTTTTCCTCCACCACAACAGTTTCAATAGGTACAGAGGGAGCAGTAATCTGCTTATCGGCATCCACGGGAGTGGAAAGCTTCACGGAAATAGGTGTTACCGTGGCCATGGAAGTCTTGGAACTTGGCGCGCTTGGTAAGCTGTGGAAGCGGATTCCGGTCAGATTTTTCTCGCCATCGTACTCTAAAGAAAGCAGCTGCTGCAGTTCCCAATACTTCAGGGCACGTAGAACTTCCTTCTCGGAATGTCTGAATTTGGTCACAATGTCTGCTACACTGACAGGCAGATTGGCAGAAATCATGCGCAATAAATAAAGATAGACCTGAAGCTGGGCTTCATTGGCGTCCTCCATATAGTGATCAATAAAGTAATTGGAAATCGTAGTATATTCACTTAATTGTTCTTTGTATATGTTTAACCCACCCATTGCATCAAGTCCTTTCGTGTATATCCTCCCCCGTATGTACGCCCGTGCGCGGGCAGACAATGGGGAAAGCAAAATGAATTATAGCATAGGGCATTTTAAAAAGAAATAGGCGAAATGCCGAAAAGGTTTAAGTGGCTTTCGGCAGTTGTAAAATGTGGATAATGTGGAAATTGTGGATAGGAAACACCGTATTTTGGAAATGTCAAATAAAAACTTCGTAAAACTGTTGGTGTAAATGCTTCCATAGTTTTCCACATATTACAAAAAAGATATCCACAGATTCCCTTTATCATTAAAGGAAAAGTATCTGTGGATATTGTGGATAATTAGTTGCCAAGCAGGGTTTCGCCGATTTTATACACATCTCCGGCACCCATAGTTATCAACATGTCATCTTTTATACAATTTTCTAATAAAAAATTTTCTACTTCATCAAAAGTCGGGAAATAGAAACATTCCTTTCCCAAATCCTGAATGGCCTTCTGCAGATCACGGGAACTGATACCCAGGGTATCCTTTTCACGGGCGGCATAAATGTCGGTCAGAATGATCTTGTCGGACAGACAAAGAGCCTTTGCGAAATCCGGCAACAGCGCCTTGGTACGGGTATAGGTATGGGGCTGGAATACACACCAAAGGGTATGGTGGGGCTGTTTCTGCGCCGCCTCCAGGGTGGTGGTAATCTCGGTGGGGTGGTGTGCATAATCGTCAATTATGTTTACGCCGCCGATGGTGCCCTTGTGTTCAAAACGTCTGTTGGTACCGTGGAAGTTCTCCAAAGCTTCCTCTGCCAATGCAGTATCAATAGAAAGAAAATCAGCCAATGCCAGCGCTGCTAAAGAGTTCATAACATTGTGTTCGCCGGGAACCTGCAATGCAAGCTTGCGTGCACCCTGAGGAGATACTGCAGTAAATTCAGGGTAACCGGCCGGGCTGTAGGTCAAATTGGCAGGACGATAGTCGCAGTCTTCTGCATGGCCGAAAGTAATCACACGGCAGGGCAGGTCACGGGAGATCTCTTCATAATTCTCAATATCCCCGTTAATAATCAGACATCCGTCAGCCGGCAGAAGTTCTGCAAAGCGGCGGAAGGAGTTTCTGATATCAGCCAAATCCTTGAAGAAATCCAGATGGTCTTCCTCTATATTCAGAATGATAGACACTTTTGGGAAAAAGCTTAAAAAGCTGTTGGTATATTCGCAGGCTTCGGTAACAAAATAGTCCGAGCTGCCGATACGCATATTGCCGTCAATGGTCTTAAGAATACCACCAATGGAGAGGGTGGGGTCGGTGTTGGCCTTCAGTAAAATCTCGGAAACCATGGAAGTGGTTGTAGTTTTGCCGTGGGTACCGCTGATGGCGATGGGCATACCGAAATTCTTCATAATCTGTCCTAACAGGTCTGCACGAAGCATATAGGGAATCTGTTTCTCTTTGATAGCCTGAAACTCCAGATTGCTGTCCTGTACGGCACTTGTTAGTACCGCTACATCGATATCATCCGTGATATGAGAGGCACTTTCGCCGTACTGTATGGAAATCCCCATATCTTCCAATCGCTTGGTAATGGGGGAAGCGTGCCAGTCAGAGCCGGATACCTGAAAGCCTTTGCTCAGTAATAATTCGGCCAGTCCGCTCATACTGATACCGCCGATGCCCACAAAATAAATATGACAGGGTTTGTTAAAATCTATAATATACATGCCGTTTCCTCCGGAAAACTATTTGCCAAAATTTTCTTCATACTCAGAATACCACAAATGAGAGGGATTTGCCAAAACTTTTTTTGCGTTAAAATTGGTGAAAATATACCATAATATACCCTTTTCTATTGTCATATTTTATGAAGAAAAAGTGAAATGTGTGGAAAAATTAGAAAATATATGTATAAAATCTCTGGAAAATAAGCAGAAAAACCTTTTCTTTTTAGTAAAAATCATTCACTTTCCATAAAAATTATGTTATTATATACTTGTACAAACCTGTAAAAGACTAGATTGAGGTGATGACATGATAAAAAAAGAAATGATAGCCATGCTTTTGGCAGGAGGACAGGGAAGTCGTTTGGGTGTTTTGACATCCAAGGTGGCCAAGCCTGCGGTTGCATTTGGCGGAAAATATCGTATTATTGATTTCCCGTTAAGTAACTGTATTAATTCGGGAGTGGATACGGTAGGTGTATTGACCCAGTATCAGCCTCTTAGACTGAATACACATATCGGAATTGGTATTCCTTGGGATTTGGACAGAAATATCGGTGGAGTGACGGTACTGCCCCCTTATGAGAAGAGCAGTAACAGTGAGTGGTATACCGGTACGGCGAATGCGATTTATCAGAACCTGGATTATATGGAAGGATTTAATCCGGAATATGTGCTGATTTTGTCCGGTGACCACATTTATAAAATGGATTATGAAGTGATGCTGGATTTTCACAAAAAGAACGGAGCGGAGGTAACCATTGCAGTTATGCCGGTGCCCATGGAAGAGGCCAGCCGTTTCGGTATTATGATTACGGACGAGAACCGCCGTATTGTGGATTTCGAGGAAAAGCCTGCACAGCCCAGAAGTAATCTGGCAAGTATGGGTATCTATATTTTTAACTGGAAGACTTTGAAGGAAGCTTTGCTGGCAATGGTGGACCAGCCGGCTCTTGACTTTGGTAAGCACATCATTCCTTTCTGCCATGAGAAGGGAGCGCCTTTATATGCTTACGAGTTTAACGGTTATTGGAAGGATGTAGGTACTCTGAACTCCTATTGGGAGGCCAATATGGAGCTGATTGATATTGTTCCCGAGTTCAATCTTTACGAGGAATATTGGAAGATTTACACCAAGAGTGATGCGCTACCGCCCCAGTATATTTCAGCAGACAGCGTGGTGGAACGAAGCATTATCGGAGAAGGTACGGAAATCTACGGTAAGGTTTATAATTCCGTAATCGGCCGCGGAATCGTGATCGGTAAGGATACCGTGGTGCGGGATTCCATTATTATGAACGATACGGTGATTGGTGCAAATTGTGAATTAAACAAAGCCATTATAGCAGAAAATGTTACCATTGGTGATGGTGTGAAGTTGGGTGTGGGAGAAGCTGTTCCCAATGACACGGCACCGCATATTTACAGCCATGATATTGTGACCATCGGAGAGAAGAGTGTGATTCCTGACGGAGTATCCGTAGGAAAGAATACGGTAATCTTTGGTGAGACCACGAAAGACGATTATGACAATGCTTACCTGGCAAGTGGCAAAACATTGATTAAGGCAGGTGAATAAGAGTGAAAGCAATAGGAATTGTTTTAGCGGGTGGTAATAACTATCGAATGAAGGAGCTGTCCCAGAAACGAGCGGTATGTGCCATGCCTATCGCCGGCAGCTATCGCAGTATTGATTTTACACTGAGTAATATGTCCAATTCACATATTCAGAGTGTGGCAGTTCTGACCCAGTATAATGCGAAGAGTCTGAGCGAACATTTAAGCTCCTCCAAGTGGTGGGACTTCGGACGTAAGCAGGGCGGTTTATCCGTACTTTCACCGGTGGTGACTCCGGAAAGTAGCAATTGGTATCGAGGAACTGCAGATGCCATTTATCAGAATCTGGACTTTCTGAAAAGAAGTCATGAACCCTATGTGGTGATTGCTTCCGGTGATGGTATCTATAAGCTGGATTTTAATAAGGTTTTGGAATATCACATTGATAAGAAGGCAGATATTACAGTGGTTTGCCGTGATATGGAGAAGGATATCAATGTGGAGCGTTTTGGTACCCTTCGAATGAATGAAGACTACCGGGTGGAGGAATTTGAGGAGAAGCCTTTGAAGGCCAAGACCAATACCGTATCCTGCGGTATCTACGTAATCCGTCGCCGTCAGCTGATTGAGATGATTGAGAAATGTGCAGAAGAGGACAGATATGATTTTGTTCGTGACGTACTCATCCGATACAAGGATATGAAGCGGATTTACGGCTACAAGATTAAGGAGTATTGGAGAAATATTGCTTCCGTAGAGGACTATTTCAACACCAATATGGACTTCTTAAAGCCGGAGGTAAGAAATTATTTCTTTAAGCAGTATCCGGATATTTACTCCAAGGTGGATGATTTGCCGCCGGCAAAATATAATGTGGGTTCTGCCGTAAAGAACAGTTTGATTTCCAGTGGCTGTATTGTAAACGGTACAGTGGAGAATTCTGTGGTATTCAAGAAGAGCTATATCGGAAACAACTGTGTCATCAAGAATTCCATTATTCTGAATGATGTATATATTGGGGATAATTCATACATCGAGAATTGTATCGTGGAAAGTGGCGATACCATCAGAGAGAATTCGCGCTTTGTGGGAGAAGCTGATATTAAGATTGTAGTAGAGCAAAACGAAAGATACGTTTTATAAACTATACTAAGGGGGACATAAGTATGCAGATTACAGATGTACGTGTTCGAAAAATCACAAAAGAAGGTAAGATGAAAGCGGTTGTTTCTATCACCCTGGATGATGAATTTGTAGTACATGACATTAAGGTGATAGAGGGCGAAAAGGGGATGTTTATCGCCATGCCCAGCAAACCCACTGCAAACGGAGAGCACAGGGATACCGCTCATCCCATTAACTCCGCTACCAGAGATAATATGCAGAAGATTATCCTGGAGGCTTATGAAAGGGCTTTAAGTGAGCCGGAAGCGGAATAAGTTAGTTATTTATAAAGAAGTCTATGGCGCAGCGTTAGTGATGGTCAGTAACGCTGCGCTGTGTTGTATGGAGGGAGATTGGGATGAAAAAAGTAAAATACTTGTTGGTATGTTTCATGTTTGTAGTTCTTATATCCGGTTGTCAAAACAAGCAGACGGAAGATGACGCAGATGAGAGGAATGTTTCAAGCGAAATAGCTGTGGAAACAGAAAAAGAAAGCACCCCTGATACCATAGAGGATGACCAATACGACTGGATAAGTGATAGTGAGCGCTTGGGAGGAGAAGAGGAGGCAGTGGATGATGATATGATTAGAAAGCATCAGCATGATGTGGAATTTGTGGCGGCAAAGGTGCCTGGTCCGGAGTATGTACGGTGGTATTTTGATGTAGATGGCGGAGAAGGGGTCTATTATGAGTATTATATTGTAGAAGAGGCTGATACATACTATAAAAATAGCGCTTGGATTGATACTGACTTAACAGAGCTGCCTTGTGGGTTGCAGGATGGAGAATTGGCATATGTGAAAGCGAATACTACTTTTAGTACAGGCGGGTTTGCCGGCTTGACAGATTTAGAGTTTGAAGAGATTAAGGAGTGCAGAAAAATCAGTATGGAGGAAGCCGCAAACCTGATAGAGATAGCAGATTTATATGAGTGCGAGTTGCAGTACTGGGATGGTTTTAGCGGACTGGCCAGACATACAAAGATGGATGGTTATTTGTTTTCCGGATATATAGACAACCGCTATAAAGAATCGGAAGAGAAGGCGAATTGTTTCGTCGGTGAGGTCGCAATCAGTTATCAGGGTGAAGTTATCGGTCTGTATAACCGACTGGAATTAGTAGGTGAGTACTTTGTGTTTTATCATCACGAGGGCGAGTGGAGCGATACCAGTCGACCTGAATATGTTACGGTAGAGAGTATTGAAGAACTTTTGGCTACAGGGAAGCTATATAATGACGTTATGTTTATGCTGAGTTATTAAGCTTTCGAAAAATGTCGACATATGGGTGACTAAGGCAGGGATGTTAAGGATGATCTTGTGTATTATCTTAAATTTATAAGAATACATTGGTACTGCAAATTTGGTCATTTTATTAAGGGAATTGGACATATACAAAATAATAAATTCAATATGTCCAAAAAGTGAGTGATTTTAGGGGAAATTCAAGGATTTTTCGTGAGGTTTGGACATATAGAAAATAATGTGCTGAAAATGTCCACAAAATGGGGCTATCCGTGGACATTTGAGAAGGATAATTTCGTATATGTCCAAAACTCTGTGAGAAATGCTTGAAATGCATGGAAAATGGTAGATTTTTGGATGTTACGAGTAAGAAAATGCGTATATGTCCAATGAAGGATGAAGATAGTGATATTTTGAAGATGATGGAGAGAAAAGTAGATGTTTATATGTGTTAAGTGTAAAGCAATCATGGATTTGCCAATATGTCCAAAATGCGGGTATGAGTATAAAAAGTTGAATGATGTATGGCAGTTGTCCGATATGCCGGATATTGTGGTGGAAGGCGATGAGGATAAGTATATCGGCTATGAATATATTGGTGAGAATTATTCGGGAAACAGGAAATATATCATCGAGGATAAGGACTTGGCTGTTGCGAAAGAAATAGCCGGGTTAACGAGGGGGGGCGTTTTCCTGGACCTGGCCTGTGGAGACGGCTGTTTTACGGTTCCGGTTGCATCTTTGGGGACAAAAGTAATAGCCGGAGATATTTCAAACACTATGCTTAAGGTGTTAAAGCAGAAAGCAGAAGCAAATAACATCTCATTGGAAAATGTAACTATATGCAGAATGAACGCATTGGAAATCCCTCTTGCAGATGAGAGTGTGGATACTGTTGTTGCAAACAGTGTGTTGCATTTGATTTCAAATCCGGAAAAGGTGATTGGCGAAATCTATAGAGTATTGAAAAAGGGTGGAAGTTTTATTTGTTTAGATGACGTGCCGGGGAAAGGTACTGAAAGTACCTACGATAATGGTGAGTATAACAATATTACAAATAGCTTGTATAGTGAATATTGGCAGGCATTAAAGAGTTTGGGGATTCTTCCGAAGAAGTACAGCTGGAGATTTGATAGAAATGGATATTGTTCAGGTGTATTTGATAGTAAAGAGCAAATACATATTGAGCGTGGGCAGTACTTTGAGACATCCTTGAGAGATGGTTTCCTGCCAAGATTTTTGTCGAGAGGATTTTCGGATCAGATTGCTGTACCGGAAGATAAGCATAGGCTTGTAATGGAAAGGTTGCTCCAAAGCTATAAAGAAAGATATGGAGAGAACTTTGATGAGATAGCTTTTAAGGGAAATGAAGAAGATATATTGCTTACAATTTATCGGAAATAAGGAGAGGCACAAAAGTGGACTACGAAATTAGATTAGCGATGGGTGGCGAAATCCCCCAAGCGCTGGATTTGGCATGGCGTATGTTTGTAAAGTATGATGCACCGGACTATGGGGCTGAACATACAGAACGTATGCGGGTGGCAATTGAAGATAGATTAAAGGATTTAAGCATTTATAGCGAACGCTTGATGGTGGTTGCATTAGTGGATGGTAACGTGATAGGAATGCTGGAAACCTATGGAACTAATAGAATTTCTTTATTATTTGTTGACAGTGAATATCAGCGAAAAGGAATTGCCACAGCTCTGATGGATAAGATTGCCGGGGAACTAAAGGTAAGAGGTTATGATAAGATTGTATTGAATGCTTCTCCCTGTGGTTTGGCGTTTTATAAACATTATGGGTTTGCTGTTTTGGAGGAAGAAAGGAATACAGATACTCCATGGAAAACACCTATGTGGTATCCGCTTAGTATGTAGAGATGAAAAAAACGAAAGGAGAACACAAGATGATATACAAATACAACGAAACCGTATCACCAATAGCATTATCAGATTTGCGGGAAGCGGTAGGTTGGAACAGGATGGAGAAAGAGTACGAAAATCCATTGATGACATCCTATTATCATATTGCTGTTTATGAAAAAGAAGTATTGATTGGATATGTGGATTGTGTGTCAAATGGTGTGACAGATGCATACATTCAGGACCTGATGGTTCATCCGGATTATCAGGGCAAAGGCGTGGGTACGGATTTAATGAATCAGATGATTAAGTATCTGAAGAAGAATCGCATATATATCATTTCGGTTGTTTTTGAAGAGAGCTTAAAACCATTCTACGATAGATTCGGTTTCTACCACATGCTTTGCGGACAGATGGAAACGTACAATGGCTAAATTGCGGAGGAACCGTATGGGAAGAATTGTTGCTATCGGCGGAGGGGATTTAGAATCCAATCAGCCCATTCATAAATTTATTTTAGAGATGGAACACAAGGAGAGTCACAACTTCTTGTTCGTAGGAACTGCCAGCAGAGATGCAGAAGGGTATATAGATAGTATTAAGAATACTTTTGAACCACTTTGCTGCTGTGTCAAAGCATTGTGCTTATCCGCGAGAGAATATACGCCGGAAGAAATTGATGAATGTCTGCAGTGGGCAGATATTATCTATGTTGGTGGTGGTGATACCTTTTATATGATGGACGTATGGAGAAAATATGACCTTGATAAAAAGCTGAAAGAGGTCTATTTGAAGGATACGGCTATTTTGACGGGAATCAGTGCTGGCGCTATGTGTTGGTTTGATTGCGGACACAGTAACAGTAAGATTTTCTGGAGGGATGAAACCATAGGATATGGCTGGGTGGAGCAACTGCTAAATATTCATCCCTATGCCTTTTGTCCCCATTATGAGGAGAGAATCGAGAGCTTTGATAAAATGATTATGGACAAGACCATACCCGGTCTTGCCCTGGATGCGGATACTGCATTTGTAGAGGACAATGGAAGCATTACATATATCAAATGCAGGGAAACTTCCAAAGTTTATTTTTTTAGAAATGCTAATGGGGCGGTAGTGAAAGAGGAACTTGAGGCGGAGATGATTGGGGAGTAAAATGATTTGGGTGAGATTAAGTGGTTTAGGGTAAGAAAACTTGATTTGGCTAATAGTGAAAGGATGGAAAAGGATTTATGAGATTTGACTATATATGTGATAATATGCCGGATGGACTGGTTTTAATGGATGAAGAGTATTTTGATGAATTGGATGAGGATATGTTATATTCATTTGAGATTTTATTAGACCAGCTGGGGGAAACAGAGCTGACTTATGATTTTGCAGGAGAAGACTGGCTAACTGTTCGAGAAAGGGAAAGTAAACTTATAAATGACTTTTGTAATGCAGGTAAAATGTTTGTAGCCTTGGGAGATAAGGATATAGAAAATTGTCAAATTGAATTTGTTGATCATTGTGAAGGGACATGTATTAGTGCGCCATCTGGTAAATTAGTTATGGTGAATGCAGGTGAATTGATTCAATGTTTGCTGTATCCGGATTTGGAAATGGGGAAGGTGCTGGAATTAAATGTCGATGTAGGAAATTATAGTGTGGAATGTAAAAGCATTGAACGGATTCGGTTATGCAAAAATTGATTAAGAGAGGAATTGTTTAAAGATGACCGTAGATGATATTAAAAAGAACTTAGCAAAGAAGGCAGTTGTGTTTCAAACAGGAGGAATACGACCTACAAAGGCATTGTTGGAAAGCTGGATTGGCTGCGTGTGCTGGAAGATGCCTGATGAGATATTGCCGGTGGATAAAGAGGGTAAGGAGATGCAACCTATAGCTACTCTTTTCCTAAAGGATTTACCGCATGTTCCTGAATATTTAAAAGAGATAGAGTTGTTGACGGTGTTCCTTTCGGAAGATATATGCGGTCATAGTGAGAATGCAGATGAATATTTCCATATCAGAACCTATAAAACATTGGAAGGCTTGGAACATTGCGATTGGAATGCTTCGATTATGAAGGCGTTTCCGTTGGTGCCGAAGCTTGTAGAGCAGGATTATCCCATGTGGGATGATGAGGACTTCCCGGGAGATTTGTTTACGGAAATCCTTCGGTTGGAAGAGGAGGAAGATTTGGAATACTATGAAGATATAGCGGAAGAACAATATTATGTACATAAGGTGGGAGGTTATCCTGCATTTATACAGGCAGGAGGCAGCCCGATAGGATATGAGTTTGCTTTTCAGATATCTTCTGATGAAAAGGCTTGCTTTAATTTTGTAGATAACGGTCGTCTCTATTTCTTTTACAATAAAGACGCACAGAACTGGAAGTTACATTATGATTTTTATTAATGGGAAGGATATAAATATGGCAAATAAGAAAATACCAACAGTAGCTGAATTAAGGGAGTATATTGAAAAGGAAGAGGCATATCTTAAGGACTGCGTAGAAAATCATAAGACATTTGTGGTTACCGGTCCTAAATTCCCAGGGGAATCTATATGGAAAGCGAAAGGTACTTTGCCTCTATTGGAAGCAGCAGAAGCTGTAGGAACATCAAAAGAAGAAATGTGGGAATTGTGTAGTAAGATTGCAAGTGCAAGCCATGCCCCTGTAACGAAAAAGGAATATGAGAGAATGATTCCTTTTGCTGAGAAACCGGCTACAGTAGATGCGGTTCTTAAGTTTTTGGAAACATACAAACCACCATATGAGGATAGTAATTGGAGCTTAAAGTTTGATATCACAGGATATTACTATTGTTATGCATTGATTTCGCTGTCTGATTACAGGAAAGAGGATTGTGAGAAGCAACTTTGGGCTGCTATCGATTATCATATGGAAAAAGACAAGGATAAGGGTATGATATTGTTGCGGAATATGAAGGTGTTAGAGAAAACACGTCCATTCCTTACACCAATGAAGGAGAAGCTGTCAAACTCCCAACCTTGACAAGATATCCACAGGATACCTATAATAGGTGTTGGCAAAAGAAGAAAAGAATTAAGAGGATTGATAGATGGCAGATGTTTTTATAAGTCATAGTTCCATAGATAAAGAAATAGCGGACAAGGTCTGTGCAGCATTGGAGGCCAAGGGGTTAACCTGCTGGATAGCGCCCAGGGATATTGTGCCCGGTAGTGAGTGGGCGGTTGCTATCAGTAATGCCATAGCAGAGATTAAGGCCATGGTAGTGATTTATAGCGCGAATTCACAGCAGTCTACCCAGGTGCCCAAGGAAATCGCTTTGGCGGAAAAGCGGGGGAAGAATATCTTACCCTATAAGATAGATGATACGGAGCTGACAGGCGCCTTTGAATATTACTTGAGTGGTTCTCACTGGATTGTAGCTGATCCTAAGAAGGATGAGTATAAGCTGGACGAAATGTATGGTGTCATCGTGGGAATGATGCAGCAACCTACGCAGCAGATTACTAAGAATACCTATATTGATAATTTGATTATTCAGAACCCGGAACAGGTGACGGTGCAGGTGCAGGATGCGGTGGCCGGTGTGAAGCCCTGCAAGAAGAAGGTCTTTTTAGTCATTGGTATGGTGGCAGCAGTAGTGGCTTTGCTGGTGGGTATCCTGCTGGTGGCTAAGTACATGCAAAGTAAAGGAGAAGACCTTAAAGAAAAGGAAAACGAATCCGTATCCGTAGAGCAATCCGAGGAGCAGGAGTCGGAAGAACCTACTGAAGACATCGAAACATCTCAGCAAGATACGGAACAGATAGATGTCGCGTACAGCGTAAAGAATGGAGAGATTGCTATTGACGGTTATTTGGGTACGGATTCCCATGTGGTGGTTCCGGCTACTATTAATGGTATTCCCGTGACAAGTATTACCGATAATGCGTTCCAGGACTGTAAGGATTTGCAGACGATTGAGCTGCCGAAGGGCTTGAAAACCATCGGTGCATGGGCATTTGCAGAAAGCGGACTCACACAGATTCAGATACCGGATAGTGTTTCCGAAATCGGTGAGAATGCATTTATCAATTGCGTTGCCTTGGAAAAGGTGAAGCTTCCCTGGGAACTTATAGAGATTAGTACCCGCTGTTTCTTTGGTTGTACAGGGTTGGTAGAACTTAATTTACCCCAGGGCTTGCAAAAAATCGGAGACGGGGCTTTTGCCTATACTCCTTTTGTGACCTTGGAACTTACCGATGCTACCATAACAGAGATTGGAGTGGGAGCCTTCGCAAATTGTGAACAGCTGGTATCTGTGAAGCTGCCTTCCAGCGTGAAGGTAGTAAAGGAAGGAGCTTTCCAGTATTGTACGAACCTTACCTCGCTTGTGATTCCGGATGGAGTAGAGGTGGTAGCCTACAGTGCATTTTTTGGTGCGGATGAGGTTATATTAGAGTATCAGGGAGAAGCCTATACATTGGAGGAGGCACGGTATCTTCCCATTATGGCATGGTGAAGAATAAAGTAAAGGAAGAGAAGAAATGTATGTTATCGTAGGGCTGGGAAATCCCGGCAGAGAGTATCAAAATACAAGACATAATATCGGCTTTGATGTAATTGAGGCTTTGGCAGATGTGGCAGGGATTTCCGTGATGGAGCGAAAGCATAAGGCTATTATCGGCAAGGGTGTATTGGACGGACAGAGAGTGATTCTGGTGAAGCCCCAAACCTATATGAATTTGAGTGGTGAAAGTGTCAGAGACGTCATAGATTATTATAAGCTGGATGCTACACAGGATTTAATTGTGGTATCCGACGATACCAGTCTGGATGTGGGCAATATCCGCGTGCGTAAAAAAGGAAGTGCAGGAGGCCACAACGGACTTAAAGATATTATCGCCCATCTGGGACACGATACCTTTATGCGTGTGAAAATGGGTGTGGGTGAAAAGCCCAAGGGATATGATTTGGCAGACTATGTATTGGGACATTTCACCGGTGACGAGCGAAAGGTGATGGACGAGGCGGCCAAAACAGCCGTAGAAGCAATCCGCATGATGATGAGCGGAGATATCGACCGTGCCATGAATCAGTTTAACAGGAAATCAACCCAACAGAGTTAGGAGTAGATATGCAGGCATTATTGGCACCGTTAACAGAGCTGGCAGAATACAGTGATATCAAAAAAGGACTTCAGAAAAATAACGATGTAACTGCCATCAGCGGTTGCGTGGACTCCCAGAAGCTGCATATGCTTTATGGCTTAGCAGAGGGAATTCGATACAAGATTATCGTAACCTACAGCGACTTGCGTGCCAGGGAGATTTTTGAGGAGTACAGCTTCTATGACCGGAATGTGCTTTTGTATCCGGCCAAGGATTTAATTTTCTTTCAGGCAGACATACATGGGAATCAGCTGACAAAGGAGCGTATCCGGGTCCTGCGCCGGCTTTCAGAGAAGAAGCCGGTGACCATTATCACGACCTTTGCTGCCCTGATGTCCCCCCAGGTTATGTGGGAGGAAGATAAGGATATTCTGCGAATCGAAAAAGGAAGTATCTTGGAAGAGAGAAGACTGGCTGAAAAGCTGGTCTCTTTTGGCTACGAAAAAACCTATCAGGTGGAAGCCGGGGGACAGTTCAGTATCCGCGGCGGCATCGTGGATATCTTTGATTTGACAGAGGAGAATCCTTACCGTATCGAGCTTTGGGGAGATGAGGTGGATTCCATCCGAAGCTTTGATGTATTGAGCCAGCGTTCCGTAGAAAAATTAAGCGGCGTGACAATCTATCCGGCTACGGAATTTATCCTGGAGGAGGACCGAATTCGTCAAGGATTGGATAAGCTGACGGCGGAGGCCAAGATACAGGAGGAAATCTTCCGTAAAGACCATATGCCGGAGGAAGCTCACCGAATTGCCACACAGGTAAAGGAATTTCGGGAACAGCTGTTGGAATTCCGCAATCTTTTGAATATAGAGGGGTATATCCGTTATTTTTACGAGGAATTGGTTACTTTGCCGGAAATTCTTTTAGGCTTGCAGAAGCAGGAGAAGAACCATCCTGTAGTATTCTTTTTGGATGAGCCCGCTCACATAGAGTCCCAGATGAAGGCTGTGGAACTGGAGTTTCGGGAGAGCATGGAGCAGAGGGTGAAAAAGGGATATATTCTGCCCGGACAAATGCAGCTGCTTTGTAGCGGAGAGTATGTGGTGGCGAAAATGGCGAAGGCTCCGGTCATCACACTTTCTATGATGGAAACAAGGAATAGCCTAATACAACCGGATAAGAAATATGGTATCAGTGCCAGAAGTATTGTGTCATATAATAATAGTTTTGAGTCTTTAGTAAAGGATCTGAAGCAGTATCGAAAGAACGGATACCGTGTACTTTTGCTTTCCGGATCACGTACCAGAGCAAAACGTCTGGCAGAGGATTTGCGGGACAATGAATTGGCTGCGGTTTATAGCGAGGACCCCTTCCGTGAGGTGCAACCGGGAGAGGTATTGACCTACTATGGCCATGTGAAAAAGGGTTTTGAGTATCCCCTGCTTAAATTTGTGGTAATCTCCGAGTCTGATATTTTCGGAAAAGAGAAAAAGAAGAAAAAACGTAAGCTTTATCAGGGCCAGAAAATCAATGATTTCAATGAATTAAAGGTAGGTGACTATGTGGTTCATGAGTCCCATGGTCTGGGCATCTACCGGGGCATTGAAAAGGTGGAAATGGAACGGGTAGTAAAGGATTATATGAAGATTGAATACCGCGATGGGGGCAATCTTTATATTCTGGCTACCGGTTTGGATGTAATACAGAAATATGCAGCTGCCGATGCAGCCAAAACACCGAAGTTAAATAAACTGGGTGGCAAGGAATGGGAAAAGACCAAATCAAAAGTCCGCAGCGCGGTGAACGAGATTGCCAAGGATTTGGTAGAACTTTATGCCCTTCGCCAGGAAAGTCAGGGCCATGCTTTTGGCAAGGACACGGTATGGCAGCGGGAGTTTGAGGAGATGTTTCCTTTTGAGGAAACAGAGGATCAGTTGCTTGCCATCGAGGATACCAAGGCAGATATGGAAAGCACGAAAATCATGGACCGTCTGATTTGCGGGGATGTGGGCTATGGTAAGACGGAAATAGCCATCCGGGCAGCCTTTAAGGCTGTTCAGGAGGGCAAGCAGGTGGTATATCTGGTGCCTACTACCATATTGGCCCAGCAACATTACAATACCTTTGTACAGCGAATGAAGGACTTTCCCATTCGTGTGGATTTGTTGTCCCGCTTCCGTACTCCGGGAGAGATTAAGAAGAGTCTTACAGATTTGCAAAAGGGCTTTGTGGATATTATTATCGGTACCCACAGAGTGCTGTCCCAGGATGTGGTATTTAAGGATTTGGGACTGCTAATCATCGATGAGGAACAGCGTTTTGGCGTGGCGCATAAGGAGAAGATTAAGAAGCTGAAGGAAAATGTGGATGTACTGACATTGACGGCAACACCTATTCCCCGTACCCTGCATATGAGTCTGATAGGGATTCGCGATATGAGTGTACTGGAGGAAGCACCGGGAGACAGATTGCCCATCCAGACCTTTGTCTGCGAATACAATGAGGAAATGGTACGAGAGGCCATAGTGCGAGAGCTTGCCCGTGAGGGACAGGTATACTATGTGTACAATCGTGTCAATAATATTGCGGATGTGGCAGCTGCGGTAGCCAAGCTGGTACCGGAAGCCAATGTGGCCTTTGCACATGGACAGATGAAGGAGCATGAGCTGGAGAGGATTATGTTTGACTTCATCGCAGGAGAGATTGATGTATTGGTTTCTACCACTATCATCGAAACCGGTCTGGATATTTCCAATGCCAATACCATGATCATTCATGACTCGGACAATATGGGGCTTTCCCAGCTCTATCAGCTGAGAGGACGTGTGGGCCGTTCCAATCGTACCGCATACGCATTCCTGATGTATAAACGTGACAAGATGCTGAAGGAAGTAGCAGAGAAACGTCTGGCAGCCATTAAGGAATTTACGGATTTGGGAAGCGGCTTCAAAATTGCCATGAGGGATTTGGAAATCCGTGGTGCCGGCAATCTGCTGGGTATGCGCCAGCACGGTCATATGGAAGCGGTTGGTTATGATTTGTACTGTAAGATGCTGAATGAGGCTGTAAAGAGTTTGAAAGGAATTCCTACGGCACCTGCGGATTTTACCACTTCGGTAGATTTGGATGTGGATGCCTATATTCCGCCCAGCTATATTGTAAATGAAGTGCAAAAGCTGGATATCTACAAGCGCATTGCAGGTATTGAGAACCAAAAGGAGCGGGATGATATGCTGGATGAGCTGTTGGATCGTTTCGGAGAGGTGCCTAAGAGTGTAGATAATCTGTTACGTATAGCGCTTATTCGTGTGGCGGCACATGAGCTGTTTATGACGGAAATCAAGGGTAAAAATGAGAGGATTCAGTTTACCTTCCGGCCGGATGCAAGGATTCGGGTGGAGAAGATACCGGAATTGATACAGAAGCATAAAGAATATTTAAGCTTTACTGCATACGGAAATCCCTTTTTTACCTATCGCTATTATAAATGCGGTGTGGTAGAGAAGGATGCGGAAACCTTGTTAAGCACTACGGAAAAGTTGTTACAGGATATGAAAGAATTGTTATCGGAATAGAGAATGGATGAAGAGTGTGGGTATAACTAGCCCACACTCTTTTGTGTGAAAATTAAAAGTAAATTTACAAATTTTTCAACCAATTATTGATTTGTCAGATAAAAAGTAGTAAAATAAAAGTGGTATAGAATCAAGGGACGGAGGTGAATATATGGACCGGATACGCAGAGAATATGACATTAGTGAGAGTGAAGCCATTGTAATTAACGGATTGGAAGTAAATGCTTTGACCGGTCTGTATTTAAGTCATACATTCTTTGAAAAAGCAGAAGAGTTTTTGACGAGTATAGATGAGGAAGAATATTGTATTCTTGCCATTGATTTAGAGCATTTTCGTTTATTTAATAAAATATTCACCAGGGAACAGGGAGACGAGTTACTGAAGCAGGTGGCAGAGCTGTTGAAGGAATATCGGAAAGACCATGGCGGAGTCATAGGATATTTTGGCGGTGACAATTTTGCCATATTGACAAAGCTTGATTTGGGACGTTTCAAGGAACTCCACAGAGCTATTTCAAAGAAAGTGGCATATTGGAGTAATACGGTAGGCTTTTTGCCGGCATTTGGTGTGTATCCTATTACCGATACCTCCATAGGTGTTCCTACCATGTATGACAGGGCTACCATGGCTTTGAAAAAGATTGCGGGGAATTATGCCCAGCGCCACTGTATCTATTCGGAGGATATGGAAGAACAGGAAGAGGAAGAACTTAGGCTTCTTTCTGAGATTCAGAAGGCGTTGAAAAATGAGGAGTTTACTTTTTATGTACAGCCACAGTGTGATATTGCCACCGGAAAAATCGTGGGTGGCGAATGTTTGGTCCGCTGGATCCATCCGGAAAAAGGGTTGATTTCTCCCGGTGTTTTTATTCCGGTATTGGAAAAGAACGGTTTTATTGCCAGTCTGGACCGTTATGTTTGGCGGAAGGTATGTGAGTGGTTAAGAAGCTTGATTGACAGGGGATTTCATCCTGTACCCGTATCCATCAATGTATCCCGTATCGACATTTACTCCATGGATGTTCCCAAATTCCTGATGGGATTGTTGGAAGAGTATGGACTTCCTTCTGATTTTCTGAAGGTAGAGATTACGGAAAGTACCTATGTGGAAAATAACGATAAGGTCATCCGTACCGTGAAGCAGTTGCGTGATGCCAAGCTTTGGGTAATGATGGATGATTTTGGAAGTGGCTATTCTTCCCTAAATATGCTTCGTACCGTGGCAGTGGATGTATTGAAGCTGGATATGCGTTTTTTGGATATTGAGGAAAAGGATGAAGAGCGCGGTGTCGGCATTTTGGAGTCAGTGGTCAATATGGCCAGACAGATGCAGTTGCCCATCATTGTGGAAGGTGTAGAGAATCAGAAGCAGGAAAGCTTCCTGTTGAAGATGGGCTGCAGATATTCCCAAGGATATTTCTACTACCGCCCCATGCCTGTGCAGGATTTCGAAGCACTTATCAGTAATCCTCATAAGCTGGATAAGGACGGCATATGGTGTAAGAGGGTTGAGTCTTTCCGTGTAAATGAATTTTTGGATAAGAATGTGTTTAGTGACACTTTGCTAAATAATATTCTGGGGCCTGCGGCTTTTTATGATATGTATGAAAATAATATTCGCATTACCCGTGTCAATAATCAGTATTATGAATTGCTTGGCGGAACCTCTAAGTCTGTTGAGGAGGATAATCCCAATAAGCGTGATTTTCTTCTTCACGTGAATAGTGAGGATAGAGAAACGTTACTTCAAATTTTCGAACGGGCGGAACAGAATCAATCGGGACAAGCATCCGGTTACATCCATTTTGTACGGGTGGACGGCAAAATGCTTTGGATGCGAATCAGCATTTTCTATCTGAGGGAACAAGACGGTCATCGGATTTTTTACGGTTCCTTAATAGATTTGACGGATTTGCAGGAGAAGAAGGTATCATCTTCCGATGGTCAGGATGTGGAGGATTTGACAGAGAAACATTGGAGACATCTGGAGAAGTATTATGGCGAATTGTCAAAGGGATGTGCATTGCTGAAACCTATCCTGGATGAGAATGGAAAAGTTGGGGATTGCCATATAATATATGCCAATAAAGAAATCGGTCGTATTACAGGCAGCAGTGTGGAACGTATGCAGTTTATGGCATCGAAAGCTTTTTCCCATAGACGAGAGGAATTGTTTGATAAAATGTATCGAACCGCTTATTTGGGAGAAAAGTTTGATATTCCGATTTACAGTGCTTTTTCCAAACGTTATTTGAAGTTGGTATTTACCAGATATCAAAAGGGTTATGTTTGCTGTATGCTGGAGGATGAAAACAGGATTCATATGTGTGAGGCTGCTTTGAATCTGTTTATGAAAGATTACAAAGAGGTTTATTATGTGCATCTTCAAGAGAACTTTGGTCGAATGCTTTATCCGGACAACAACCATCTGATGGAGAGAGGCAAATACGAAGAAACGGTGCAAATCCATATCGATAGGGGCGACATTCATCCGGAGGATGTGGAGAAGGCTATAGCATTTTTTGATACAGAGTATGTATTGAAGGAGTTTGAAACCAAGGATAAAATACAAGTAGAGTATCGAAGAAGGGTAGCAGAAGATACCTGGGAGTGGTGCCGCACTACCATAAGTGTTTGCGACAGGGTAAACGGAAAACCCATGTCGGGGTTACTGACCATAGAAAAGATAGAGAATCCGAAATAATGAAGTACAAAGTTACCATTGGCGAGGATAACCGCCAATGGTACTTTTTTGAAAGTGTGGGACAGATAAAAGCATGATAATTGAGAATGTAAGAATTTATACAGAGCAAGGTGAATTTTGTTTTGGGACAGTGGTTATAGAAAACGGAAAAATTGCCGATATAAAATTGGGTGAGTCTGCGGATTTTGCCGAAAGGTGCAAAAATTATTGTAAAGAGGACCATGAAATCCTGGACGGTAGGGGCAAATATCTGATTCCCGGCATGATTGATATTCATCTTCACGGATGTAAGGGATATGATTTCTGTGACGGAAGTTTGGAGGCTGTGGAACGGATTGCCGAGTATCAGGCATCTACCGGTGTGACTACCATGGCTTTGGCCACCATGACTTTGCCCACAGACCGCCTGCAGGCGGTTTTGGAGCAGGGTGCCGCTTACTGTGAAAAAAAGTCTCGGGGAGAATATGCGGCTTATGCGGATTTGGCTGGTATCAATATGGAGGGGCCCTTTATCAGCAAAGAAAAATGCGGCGCGCAGAATGCAGAGTATATCAAAAAGCCGCAGACGGAGTTGTTTGAGGCGTTCCAAGAGTCTGCCAAGGGTTTGGTGAAATACATGGGGATGGCCCCGGAAGCGGAAGGAGCTTTGGAATTTATCCGAAAGATTAAGGAACAGATAAAGCTTAGCATAGCACATAGCAATGCCTGTTACGAGGAAGCAAGGGCGGCATTTGAAGCGGGTGCGTGCCATGTGACTCATTTATATAATGGGATGTCTGCTTTCAGTCATAGGGAGCCCGGAATCGTAGGGGCGGTTTATGATTGTAAGGAGGTAGAGGTAGAGTTGATTGCTGACGGAGTGCATGTACATCCGTCGATGATTCGAGCTACCTTTCAAATGCTGGGAAAGGACAGAGTCATACTGATTAGTGACAGCATCCGTGCTGCCGGTATGGAGCCGGGAGAGTATGAGCTTGGTGGTCAGAAGATTAAACTACAGAAAAACCGTGCGGTAATCAGTGGTACACAAACCATAGCCGGTTCGGTGGCATCTTTGCCGGAGGGCTTACGTTATGTGGTGAAGGAGACTGGGATACCCTTAGAGGTTGCAGTGCAATGTGTGACAAAAAATCCTGCACGGAGTCTGGGGATTTATGAGGAATGCGGCTCCGTTTCCGTGGGAAAGAGAGCAGATTTGGTGCTTTTGGATGAGGATCTGAATGTTACAGCTGTTGTGAAGAACGGAGTACTTATTTGAGAATGAATTTGCCTCAAAACACTACATGTAAACGATGTGTATTATATTATTAGTATGATAAAATATTGAAAATGAAAGATAAATTGCAAAACAAAGAAAAGAGAGGTTAGTAATTATGCAAAATTTACCGGAAAGAACAGTATTTGCAGACGGAAGTAAAATATGGGAGAAGGAATTTGAAAAGTTCCGAGTGAAGGTTTATGTGCCCACTTCGGAATTGATGTCGGATATTATCAATTATGGATTTCTGGCACCCTATCAATTGGTATTTGAAACGGAGGAAAGGAGTCTTCAGGAGGCAAAGGATTATGCAGATAGCACCGGTTTGGCACAGATTGCTTCTGATTTCGCCTCAAGTGTGGTATTTATTTACCCTACCAATGAAGGCGGCTGGGAAAAGGCACCTGCAGATATTTTCGAGGCAGTGATTTCACAGTCCAAAATCAGCCAGTATTATGAGGACGGTGCGGCTAAGATGTGGGACCGTTTCAATAAGTGCTGGGGAGAGTATTTTATCCGTGGTGCGATTTTAAGAACCTGTTTATATGGTAGCGGGGTTACAGCGGATTACATAGCAAAGAATTATCTGAAGACCGTGGAAGGAGACGGCTTATTCGGCAAAGGGGACATCACTCCCGTGACCTGTGTGTTAGAGAATTTATCAGTATTGCCGGATTTACAAAGAAAAGATATTCCGGTGATTTCCGTGGGCAACAGTAGTGAGATAAATGCTGTTTTTTCAGAGGGTTGTGACCATCTGCTTATCAAGGATAAGGCAGAGTATGTAGAGGATTATTATGCGTTTACCAAGAACTTTAAGCGTATGGTAGGCAATCTGGAGATAGAGCCTGATTTCGAAGGAATGGGTGTAGCTATGGAGCCCGGTGTTTGTACCGTACAGACTGCTGCTGATAATAAAGGTGACGATGCCGGTACCACAGAACATCAGGTGGGTTATATGGCTTATTATAATAAGGCATCCATGGACGGTAGCAAGAAGCTGCCTTTAGTGCTTTGCTTCCATGGTGGCGGTGATTCTACCTTCTTTATGTCCGCTGTATCAGGCTGGTCAAGAATTGCGGCTAAGTATGATTTCCTGTTAGTTCTTATAGAAAATCATCTGAACAGCACTGCTACGGAGATGATGGAGCTGATTGTACATTTGGAAGAAAAATATCATATCGACAGTGAGAAGATTTACTCCACCGGCTTCTCTATGGGCGGTTGTAAATCTTGGGATATGTACCAGGAATATCCATTGGTGTTTGCGGCAGTGGCACCTATGGATGCTACCTTTGATGTGGGCTGCAATTCTTATGGCAGTGAAGTGCCCGGCTACAATCAGGACAAGATTGTACCTGTGTTCTATACCGGCGGAGAGATTACTCCTTTACCGGAGCTTCCCTTCCAGGCACAGAAATGTACTGACAGAATGGGCTATGTTATGAAGATTAATCAGACGAAGACCAAGTATGATGTGGATTATGAGAAGCAGGAAGATTGGAAGAATCCGATCTGGGGTATTGACGGTGATGTGGTTTGCAAAATTGATGACCCTGTACGAGGCAGTGTATTAACCCTGAACCTTTTTGAGAGTGAAGGCGACAAGTGCTATTGTGTATTCGGAAGCATCAGCGGTCAGGGTCATGAAGTAAGACATCATACCTGTGAGCATGCATGGTTGTTTATGAATCAGTTCAGAAGATTGGCAGACGGTACTTTGGTAGGAGGAGATTTCAAGGATATCGAGAAAATGTATAAAGATTTGGAATAAAAATTTAACGGGGGTAGAATATGGATTTTTCTGAGAATATATTAAAAGAATATCGTATTAAAGCGGATAAACAGTTAACACACACCTGTAGAATGATGATGCTGTGGTATTGTCTTGTGCTGTTTTTGGATTATATCAATGTGTTTATTCTGGATAAGAAAATTATATTGATTTGGTCCATTATCTCATGGATTGTGTTTTTTCTCCCCACCTTGTATTGTAATATTCTGAAGCGTCGTGTGACCGTCGTGGCCAGATATGTCTATTTAACGGTATTAGTGGTGCATGCCGGGATACAGGTGGCGTTTTTGACGTACCATACAATCATAATGCTGTTATTTCCTTTGGTAGTATCCTGTCTGTATAACAAAAAGTGTTATGTACGGTATACGGTAATACTCAGCATCCCCATGATATGGGTGGGGCATATTCTGTCGAAGTTTTGGTGTATTGTACCAAACGAGCCGCTTCGAAATATGCGTCAGATTCTTTTGCACGGCGCGTTGCCCAGAACCATAGAGTTTATTGCCATAGTAGTGATTTGCAGATATATTTCTGCCCGTATTGAGGAATTATTAGATACATTGGGAGAGAAGAATAATGAGCTATATGAGGATCAGGAGAAGCTGATATTGGCACTTTCCCAGATTATTGAAAACAAATCGGAAGATACCGGTCAGCATGTAAAGCGTGTGTCGGAGTATACGCAGGTGCTTTGTAACAGCTTGAATTATTCCGAAGAAGACAGTTGGAAGATCAGTCTGGCGGCCATGCTTCATGATGTTGGTAAAATCATGATTCCCGAAAGTATTTTGGAAAAGCCGGGTAAATTAACCCCGGAAGAATTTGCCATTGTGAAGAAGCATACGGATTATGGTCGACAGATGCTGGAGACCACGCCGGGAGAGCTGTTCAATATTTCTACCGATATAGCTTACCAGCACCATGAACGTTGGGATGGAAACGGTTATATGGGTATGAAGGGTGAGGATATTCAGAATTACGCCTGTTGCGTGGCTTTGGCTGATGTATTTGACGCGTTGGTAAGCAAACGTGCATACAAAAATGCCTGGACACCTCAGGAAGCTTACGATGAGATTGTATCTCAAAGAGGAAAACAGTTTGCACCTCATGTAGTGGATGCCTTTGTAGAAAATTTTGATAAGTTTGTGGAGATTATGAAAGCTTATCCGGATGAAAAATAGTATTATATAGAGATTGTGCCCGATGAGTAAACTCGCCGGGCACATCTTTTATGGAGGTAACTAGCGCAAAGAGCGCATCATCTTAGCTAATTCTTCACGTGCTTCGTCATCGGCAGTACCGTTCTTTACCAAGCGATATGCACTATCCAAAGTGGCATCTCCCATATACTGGCTGTTGTTGATGATCATGGTAAGCTCTACAACACCTGCAACAAAGGATAAGTCTTCGGAAAGATTGTAGGAAGTTTTTGCAGGAGCAATGATATCAAAGTTTTCTTCCACGCTTCTTCTTCCATCGGGCTCCTTGTAACGGATGGAAAGAGTTAATAATTCATTGCTTAAAGCTGCATCGGTTAATTCACGGTCGGTCTGGTATTTCAAATCGTTTCCTGTGTTGCCGTCCTTGTTACGAACCAATTCGTACACTACGGTTACGGTCTGGCCGGCACCGGTTTCGCCGCCGTCCTTGGTGTCATCTTCGAAGTCTTCCGCTGCCATGGTACGGTTTTCATAGCCGATTAAACGATATTCAGACACTTTTGTAGGGTTAAATTCTACCTGAAGCTTTACATCCTTTGCTACGGTTACGGTGGTCTGCTTCAGCTGGTCTACCAATACTCTTTCTGCCTCTTCGATGCAATCGATATAGTGATAGTTACCATTGCCGCAGTCTGCCAGAGCTTCCATATTTGCATCGGAGTAATTGCCGGTGCCATAGCCCAGTACGGTTAAGAAAACGCCGGTTTCTTTCTTTTCGCTAATCAGCTCGGTAAGACCGCCGGTACTGGTAACGCCTAAATTCATATCACCGTCGGATGCGATGATGACACGATTGTTACCACCTTCCATGAAGTTGTCTTCAGCCAGTTCGTAGGCAGCAGTGATACCGCCACTACCATTGGTACCGCCACCGAATTGGATGGAATCCAAAGCCTTACAAATCTTGCGGTAGTTGTCGCCGTCACAGCTGTCCAGAACCACTCTGGAGGAGCCGGAGTAGGTTACGATGGATACTCTGTCATTTTCTGTTAGGGTTTCAGCCAAAAGCTTAAAGGAGCGGATGGCCAATGCACCCTTGTCATTGGAAGACATGGAGCCTGAGGAATCGATAAGGAATACGAAATTATTGCCCACATATTCCAGGTCCACATCCTTTGCCTTTACGGTCATCATGAGAAGATCATTGTCTTCATTCCAAGGACATACGCCGGTTTCATAAGAAACTGCAAAGCGCTTGTTATCGCGGGTTTCCTTAACTTCATAATTAAAGTAGTTAATCATTTCTTCCGCACGGATAGCACCCGAAGGAATCTGCGATAAAGAGTAGTTGTCGTTAATCATACGACGGAAGTTGGTGTAGGAGCCGGTATCCACATCTGCTGCAAAGGTAGATAAAGGAGAAGTGGCTACTTTGAGGAAGCTGTTTTCTTTAATGTAATTGTATTCCTCGGTGTTGAAGTCCGGTTCGTAATATTCAGCCTCATAGGTATAGGCGCGGTCTGCGGATGATGAACCAACTGCCATGTCAGCGGCCACGGATTCCATAGATTCGGATACATAATAGCTAGGGGCGTCATTGGTTTCCGCTTCGGTATAGAAGTAACCGCCGTCGACTTCTGCAGGTGCAGAGTCAGTTTTGCTACCCCCTGCCAGGTTTTGTAAAAAGGAACCTGAGTTGGTTGATTTGGATGAGCCACCGCTGGCGTCAGCAGCCGTCTTTTCAGCAGCACCACAAGCGGTTAATGAAAAACTAAGTCCTACGATACAAATAAGTGCGATAAATTTCTTTCTTAACATAATTAATTCCTCCCCGTTTTCAAAACGTTTTTTGGTTGCTTACCTATAAAGACAGGGGCGGTTTGCATTTGGTTACAAAATTTGGCAAAAAATTTCAAAACGGTTTCAGGTTCTGCCCTTTGAAAGGGTTTTGAGAGCTTAGGGGTAGAACCTGGGCGGTCAGAGGAGAGAAATATCGGTCTATAGAAGGATTTAGAAGCTGCTTAAGCAGAATAATATAAGGATTGACGTCCCTATTAGTTAGATTTTAGAATAGATATGAGATATCTGGAGAGATTTCCGTAGTATATAGGTAAGGAAGGAGGGCGACAGGATGGAGGATGAAAAAATCATACAGCTGTTTTGGGAGCGTAAGGAAAGTGCCATTGAGGAACTAAATCAAAAGTATGGTGCCTTTTATATGAAGATAGCGAATAATATACTGGATAATCGTCAAGATGCAGAAGAGTGTGTAAATGATGCATATCTGGGTGCATGGAATAACATCCCACCGGAAAGGCCCAATCCCTTACGTGCCTATATATGCAGGATAGTGAGGAATCAGGCCATAAAGAGGTATCATGCCAATCGGGCGAAAAAGCGAAACAGTACCTATGATGTGGCACTGGAGGAGTTGGGAAATTGTATTCCGGCGATTGGTTCTGTGGAAGAACAGTGGAATGCGAAAGAAGTAGCCCGTAGTATAGATACTTTTCTGGAGTGTTTGGATAGGGAGAATCGTGTTCTTTTTGTGCGTCGTTATTGGTATGGGGAGTCGGTTTCAGATTTGGCAGGGCTTTTTCAAATCAGCAGTCACAATGTAACAGTACGTCTGTCGCGAATTCGGGAGAAGTTGAAGAAGCATCTCAAGAAGGAGGGAATATGGCTATGAGGAAAGAGAAGATAACAGAAGTCTTGGGATATATGGATGAGAAGCTGGTGGAAGAGGCGGGAGATTTTGCCGGAGTGGAAAAAATAAAAAATACGAAGTGGAAACGTATCGCCATCCCCGCACTTTGTGCCTGTGCGGCCTTGGCAGCAGGTATCATGTGGCTACCCGGATTGCTTGGTATGGGTACAAGACAGGTGGATGTGGGCGGTATCACCAGGGAATATAAGAAAGTAAGTGTCAGTTCGGGGGAGGCTGCTATCATTTGGCCTTGGGAATATCAGACCATTACGGAGCAGTTTGGAACCCTTATTATGGGTGATGCGGTATACTGTCTGCGTGGTATGGGCATAGCTGAGGCACTTTTGGGTGAAGCGTTGGGGAGCTATCAGGCAAAAGGTTATGACCATTATACGGAAGAAGAACACACGAGAGAGTTTGAAGTAAGAGAGATACAGGGAATCGATGAGCGGCTGCTGGTGGCTGTCAATATGGAAGGTAGTTTTTATGTGTTTGCATTGGATGAGTATAATCCACCGGCCACTTTGGGGGAATTGTTGGAAAGCTATGATTTACAGAATACCTTACCATTACTAAACTTCACCCGGTATGAAAAGAAGGATAACAAAGGATATTTTTTGATGGCAGAGGATGAAGAGATTTGGAAGGTACTTTCAGAATGTACAGAGGCGCCTTTCCTTGAGGACGATGCCTGGAGCAGAATGGAGCGGAATTATCTTAGCTTTACCGCCACGTCGGAAGCCTTGGGCATATATAAAAGAGTGGTATATATTACGGAAGATGGCTATTTTGTTACCAATGTATTTGACTACAGCTACAAATATTACATCGGAGAAGAAGCGGCTACACGTATCATGGACTATGCCGCAACCCATGCTGTCAAAGGGCAGCAGGAAGCCTACGCCCAAAATCTGGCAGGGAACATAGAAGAGATTACCGAAGAATACGTACTGATAAATGATGGAGTACTGTGCAAGAATCCGAAAGATGGTATGGTGTTTCGGCTATCCATGGAGGATATCCGGGTGCGCCGTTTCATTGAAGTGAATAAGCCCAAGGTAGGAGATGTTGTAAGTGTGCAGTTTATGGGTACAGTAAATATAGAAAAAGGAAATCTGATAGACCGGATATATGATATCAGCAGGGCACATATTTCGGATGGTGATGTCTGGGTGGAAGAGTAATATTAATGTATATATATGAATGGGAATGGGAGAGTGAAAGATACACTCTCCCTTGTTGTATTAGGGATAATGTGTTATAAGAGAAACATTGTAGGAGGCTTAAAATAATATGAATGTTCAAACGATTTCATAAGAATATTAAGGTATATAATTCCTTCTTTTACAGATACTAGTTGCAACACTAGAAAATGTAAATGGAGGAATTTTTTATATGAAAGCGACAGGTATTGTACGTAGAATAGATGATTTGGGACGGATCGTAATCCCTAAGGAAATCCGAAGAACTTTGCACATCAGGGAAAGCGACCCGGTTGAAATCTTTACAGACCGTGAAGGTCAGGTAATCTTAAAGAAATACTCTCCCATCGGCGAGATGACCACCTTTGCAAAGCAGTATGCAGAAAGTTTAGCTAAAGTATCCGGACATGTGGCCTTAATTGCAGACCGGGACCAGTTTATCGCTGTGGCGGGTGGCGGAAAAGCTTTTGCAGGCAAAGAAGTCAGCAGTCAGCTGGAAGAAAAAATGGATCAGCGTGAAAGCGTATTTGCCTCTAAGGGCGACAGAAATTACATTAATGTTTGTGATGAGGTGCAGGAAGAATTTCAGCATCAGGCCATCGTCCCCATCATCTGCGAAGGTGATGTGATCGGAGCCGTGCTTTTGCTGGAGACAGATCAAAAAAGCCGTATGGGCGAGGTAGAACAGAAGCTTCTCCAGTCAGCAGCCACCTTCCTTGGCAGACAGATGGAGCAGTAGAATTAGAAAGCCCCAGCACAGGGCGCATATATGTCCTACAAAGAACTCTTGGAATACGTAGCAGTCCTTAGCGAGAGCGGGTTCGTGTAGGATATATATGCGCCCTGTGCTGGGGCTTTTGTGTTTAATGTTACCCCTCACTCATCTGGTCCAAAAGCTGAATCTTGGTGTCATACAGCTTTCTGGAAAGGTCTACATAAACCTTGTGAGGATTTACGAAACGTTTGGATTCTTCCCAAAGGGTATCCTGCTCCTTTAGGCAGTAGTCTCGGATTTCCATCACCTTGGGTGAGGTATAAACACATTCGCCGCGGTCGAAAATCTGCTCAAAGAGAGGACGCAAGGTATAGGTACCGGCTTTCAGCTTCGTCTTCTTCCAAGGTTCTACCGGGTCAAACAGGGACAGGTCATTATCCTCACTGTAGACTTCGTCTGCCAGACATATTAGGTCAGCGATAATCTTGTGTGCCTCTTTGTCATAAACACGGTAAATCACTTTGTTGCCCGGGTTGGTCACCTTTTCACTGTTTTCGGAAAGCTTAATCTTAGGGATGAACTCGCCATCCGGTCCCATGATAGCGGCCAGCTTGTATACACCACCGAAGGAAGGATTGTCCTTGGCGGTAATCAGGTTGGTGCCCACACCCCAGGAGGTAATGGTAGCCCCCTGAGCCTTCAGGGATTCAATTAAGTATTCGTCCAAATCATTAGAGGCAGAAATCACAGCATCCGGGAAGCCTGCTGCATCCAGCATTTTGCGGGCTTTCTTGGAAAGGTAAGCTAAGTCACCGCTGTCTAAACGGATACCATAGAAGGTCAGGGGGATGCCTGCTTCACGCATTTCGGTGAAAACGCGGATGGCGTTAGGTACGCCGGATTTTAAGGTGTCATAGGTATCTACCAGAAGGATACAAGCCTGGGGATACAGCTCCGCATAGGTTTTGAAAGCAGTATATTCATCCGGGAAGCTCATAATCCAGCTGTGAGCATGGGTGCCCTTTACGGGTACGTCAAAGAGACGACCTGCCAGTACGTTGGAGGTACCTATACAGCCTGCTATCATGGCAGCACGGGCACCATACAAGCCTGCATCAGGACCCTGAGCACGACGAAGACCAAACTCCATGATACCATCACCCTTTGCTGCGTAACAGACACGGGCTGCCTTAGTGGCAATCAAGCTTTGATGGTTGATAATATTCAAAATAGCGGTTTCAATCAGCTGTGCTTCCATGATGGGAGCGATAACCTTTACCAGGGGCTCTCTGGGGAATACTACGGTTCCTTCCGGGATGGCATAAATGTCACCGGTAAAGTGGAAGCCTCTTAAGTAATCCAGGAAATCCCTGTCGAAAATATTCAGGCTCTTCAAGTAATCAATATCTTCTGCGGAAAAATGCAGGTTCTTCACATATTCAATCACCTGCTCTAAGCCGGCTGCGATGGAATAGCCGCTGCCGCAGGGATTGCTTCTGTAGAAAGCATCGAAGATTACGGTTTCGTTCTGCCCTTTATTTTTAAAATAACCCTGCATCATGGTCAATTCATAAAGGTCGGTTAATAAAGTTAAATTCTGACTGCTCATAAGTTTCCTCCAAGTAAAAAATATGCTTTGAATCGGTCTGCATGGTATCTGTTTTAAGAAACAATACAGTTTCGACCGCTTTCTTTTCCTTTGTATAGATTGTCATCTGCCAATTCCAGTAATTTATCCAGCTCTAAGTTTGCATCACATGCGGCGCCAAAGGTCATTGTAACGGAAAGCTCAGTGCCTTCCACATTATGTACAAAGCTTCGAATCTCCGTTTGAAGTTCTTCCAGACAGGAAAGGGTCTCGGGAAGGGTGTGGTTCTCAAATACCAGCAGGAATTCTTCACCGCCCCAACGGATGGCATATCCCCGATGGGCAGTGTGTTTCTTCAAAAGACTTGCTACATTCTGTAATATCACATCTCCGTTGTGATGTCCATAGGTATCATTCACTGATTTGAAATAATCAATATCTGCCATAACAATACAGAAGGGCATACCGGAATCATCCGAGGATAAATAGGTACTATTAAGCTTTTGCTCTCCGCTTCGTCGGTTCAGCAAGGATGTGAGACCATCCAGCTCCACCATATTTCGTAAGGCGCGCTGCATGGTAAGTGCTGCACTTGCAATCTCCGAAAACTCATCATTTCTGTTTAATATGTCAGGAGAAATCTTTACATTCAGGTTGCCGGTAGCTGTCTTTTGGAAAAATGCTTTCATTCTTACCAATATGGATATGATTTTCTTTGCATAAGAATAAGAGATAATGATAGCGATGCCTAAGGAAAGTAATCCTACCAGAATCAATGGATACAGAGAACGATTGATAATGGGTTTGACGGTAGATACCGGCTTTCCTACAAAGAGCATGCCTACCACGGTACCGTCTGAATTGGAGAGAGGATGGTAGCAGGCAAAATAGGACTCTCCATTTACCAAGGCATTGTTATAAAATTGGACTTGATTTTGACCTTGAACATCCGTGACGATATGTTCGGGGGCGGCAGTACCGATAAGCCGTTGGCCGTTTCTGTCATAAACCGTGGTAATAATACGTGTATTTTCATAGAATAATGTTACATCCATACCGGTATCTTCTTTGAACTGGTCGGCCAGCTGGTAAGCGGTAGTAATGTCTTGTTCTCCCTTATACAAAGAATAAGCCATACCCTCCTCCACTGGAGTGGCACGAAGAACATAGTCGCCGGGATAAGATGCGTTAATCTGGGAAATGCACAAATGGGCAGAGGTGTCTAAATGGTCATACACTTCTTTCGACATAGCCTTGGTAAAGGAATAGGTTCCGCATATGAACATCAGTATACCAAACAGGATAATCGGTAATACACTGATGGCCTGCATGGAGTAATATATTTTCCCCTTATTTGTCTTACTCATTTGTACCTCCACAAGAAATAAATTTTTCAATCTTAATTATAGACGCATTTCTTTGGAAAGTACAGTGAAAATTACCTTGACAAAGTGAAAAATGCGTCTTATAATCTACTAAAATGTTTTAGAAAGGCGATGACGAAGACAGTACTTCTAATCAGAAAGATTTCAGCGAGCCGGAGATGGTGCGAGACCGGCATGGAGTAAGGTAGAAGGAATATCACTTCTGAGCTGCAAGTCCAAACTCATATCATAGGATAGTAGGATTTGACGTGATCTCCCCGTTAAGGAGAAACATATGAAACGGTTCGCCGGGAGTATGCGTAATAGGTGGTTATACGAGAATATTTAGAGCCTCGTCCTATTATGGGACGGGGCTTTTATGCGAGATAAGCAAAGTCATGTGCACGGAAATGTTGACTGGGTTTGCCCGAGTCAGCATTTTCGTACATATGACGCGCAACGCCACCGAGGAATCGCAGAGCGATTTCGAGGTGCTTATCGAGCGACTAAATGATGAAAAAGAAAGGATGAGTGCTATGTATCAAAAAGTATCTACAGATTTAAATTTCGTAGACAGAGAGAAACAGGTAGAGAAGTTTTGGAAAGACAATGACATCTTCAGAAAGAGTATGGAAAATAACAAAGAGGGTGAAACCTACACCTTCTATGATGGTCCTCCGACTGCAAACGGAAAGCCTCATATCGGACATGTTTTGACCCGTGTTATCAAGGATATGATCCCCAGATATCGTACCATGAAGGGATATATGGTACCACGTAAGGCAGGTTGGGATACTCATGGTCTGCCCGTTGAGCTGGAAGTAGAGAAGCTTCTTGGCTTAAACGGTAAGGAGCAGATTGAAGAGTATGGTATGGAGCCTTTTATCTGCAAGTGTAAGGAGTCCGTATGGCAGTACAAGGGTATGTGGGAGGATTTCTCAGGCACTGTTGGTTTCTGGGCAGATATGGATGACCCTTATGTAACATATGATGACAACTTTATCGAGTCCGAATGGTGGGCACTGAAGGAAATCTGGAACAAGAACCTTTTATATAAGGGATTCAAGATTGTACCTTACTGCCCTCGTTGTGGAACCCCTCTTTCTACCGCAGAGGTATCCCAGGGCTATAAGACCGTAAAAGAGCGTTCTGCAGTAGCTTCCTTCAAGGTAAGCGGTGAAGATGCATACTTCCTGGTATGGACCACTACCCCTTGGACCCTGCCTTCCAATGTGGCACTTTGTGTGAACCCGGATGAGGATTACTGCAAGGTGAAAGCGGCAGACGGACGTACCTACTATATGGCTAAGGCACTTTTGGATGCAGTACTGGGCAAGCTTGCTGACAAGGAAAACAATGTGGCAGCATATGAAGTGCTGGAAACCTATAAGGGTAAGGATTTAGAATATAAAGAATATGAGTCATTGTTCCCTTGGGCAGTGGATGTGGCAGCAAAGCAGGGAAAGAAGGCTCACTACGTAACCTGTGACAGCTATGTTACCATGTCAGACGGTACCGGTATCGTACATATTGCACCGGCATTTGGTGAGGACGATGCCCAGGTTGGCCGTAAGTATGATTTGCCCTTCGTACAGTTTGTAAACGGTAAGGGTGAGATGACCGAAGAAACTGCTTATGCAGGTATGTTTGTAAAGGATGCGGATCCTGTTATCTTAAAGGATTTGGATGCAGAGGGTAAGCTTTATGATGCACCGAAATTTGAACACGAATATCCTCACTGCTGGAGATGTGACACTCCTCTGATTTACTATGCACGTGAGTCATGGTATATCAAGGAAACTGCAGTAAGAGATGACTTAATCCGCAATAATAATACCGTAAACTGGATTCCAGAATCCATCGGTAAGGGACGTTTCGGCAACTGGCTTGAGAATATCCAGGACTGGGCGATTTCCCGTAACCGTTACTGGGGTACTCCTCTCAATATCTGGGAATGTGAGTGCGGCCATCAGGAATGTATCGGCAGCCGTGCAGAGCTGGCTGAGCGTAGCGGTAAGGCATCCGATGCACAGGTAGAGCTTCACAGACCTTATATTGATGAAGTAACCTTTGTATGTCCTGACTGTGGCAAGACCATGCACAGAGTACCGGAGGTTATCGACTGCTGGTTTGACTCCGGTGCAATGCCTTTCGCACAGCATCACTATCCTTTTGAAAATAAGGAATTGTTCGAAGCACAGTTCCCGGCACAGTTTATTTCAGAGGCAGTAGATCAGACCAGAGGATGGTTCCATTCGTTGATGGCTATCTCTACTCTGTTGTTTAATAAAGCACCTTATGAGAACGTAATCGTTTTAGGTCATGTACAGGATGAGAACGGCCAGAAGATGAGTAAGTCCAAGGGCAATGCGGTAGATCCTTTCGAGGCATTGGAAACCTACGGTGCAGATGCCATCCGTTGGTATTTCTACATCAACTCCGCACCTTGGTTACCCAACCGTTTCCATGGCAAGGCAGTGGTAGAAGGACAGCGTAAGTTCATGAGCACCCTGTGGAATACCTATTCCTTCTTCGTGCTTTATGCAAATATTGATGATTTCGACGCTTCTAAGTATACCTTGGAATACGATAAGCTGCCGGTTATGGATAAGTGGTTGCTTTCCAAGTTAAATACCGTAGTAGGAGAAGTGGATTATAATTTAGACAACTATCGTATCCCGGAAGCTGCAAGAGCATTGCAGGATTTCGTGGATGAGATGAGTAACTGGTATGTGCGTAGAAGCCGTGAGCGTTTCTGGGCAAAGGGTATGGAGCAGGATAAGATCAATGCTTATATGACTCTTTACACTGCGCTGGTTACCATCGCTAAGACTGCAGCGCCTATGATTCCTTTCATGACTGAGGATATCTACCAGAATTTGGTTAGAAGCGTGGATAAGGATGCACCGGAAAGTATCCATCTGTGCAAATTCCCTGAAGTGGATGAGACCATGATCGACAAGGATCTGGAAAAGGCTATGGAGGATGTACTGGATGCAGTTGTTATGGGTAGAGCCTGCCGTAATGCAGCTGCTATCAAGAATCGTCAGCCCATTGGAAAAATGTACATCAAGGCAGACCTAACATTAGACAGCTTTTATACCGATATAATCAAGGATGAGTTAAATGTGAAGGAAGTACTCTTTACGGATGATGTAAGAGATTTCACTTCCTATACCTTTAAGCCCCAGCTTCGTACGGTAGGACCTAAGTACGGCAAACAGCTTGGCGGTATCCAGAAGACCCTTGCTTCTTTGGATGGCAATGCGGCTATGGATGATTTAAACGAAAAAGGCGCGTTAAGCTTCATGGTTGGTGATGTTAACGTGGAGTTAACCAAGGATGATTTACTGATTGAAATGGCACAGAAGGAAGGCTATGTATCCGAAGAAAACAACAAGATGACAGTTGTATTGGATACCAACCTGACCGAGGAGCTGATTGAAGAGGGTTACGTATTTGAAGTAATCAGTAAGATCCAGACCATGCGTAAAGAAGCTGATTTTGAGGTGATGGACCATATTAAGGTGTCCTTAACCGGTAATGATAAATTATATGCAATTGTTGAAAAGAACAGTGCAGCTATCGCCGGTAAGGTACTGGCTGACAGTATTGAAGCAAACGCTTCTTTCAGTGTCAGCAAGGATTGGGACATCAATGGGGAGAAGGTTAACATTTCTATCGAAAAGCAAAGCTAAGTAGGAGGAATTTATGAGCGCAAAGAAAGGTGCAAAAACAATAAAATTTAATAAAGAGGCTTTCAAAAAAGGTGTGGAGGAGAACTTAAGAACTCTGTTTCGCCGTACCTTAGAGGAAGCAACACCCCAGCAGATTTTCCAGGCGGTTTCTTATGAAATCAAGGAAAGAATTGTAGAAAACTGGATGGAGACCCAGAAGGCATACGAGGAAGAAGATCCTAAGATGGTATATTATATGTCCATGGAGTTCTTAATGGGCCGTGCTTTGGGTAACAATATGATTAACATGCAGGCATATGAAGGCGTAAAGGAAGCCCTTCAGGAAATGGGCCTGGACATCAATATGGTAGAGGATCAGGAGCCGGATGCGGCTCTTGGTAACGGCGGCTTAGGAAGACTGGCAGCATGCTTTTTAGATTCCCTGGCAACTTTAGGATATCCTGCATACGGCTGCGGTATCCGTTATCGATACGGTATGTTCAAGCAGCAGATTCGTGACGGTTTCCAGGTAGAAGTACCGGACAACTGGCTGGTAGACGGCAATCCGTTCGAGCTTCGTCGTCCTGAGTATGCTAAGATTGTTAAGTTTGGCGGTTATGTAGCTGTCAGAAGTGATGAAAACGGCAGAAATCATTATTATCAGGAGGGCTATCAGTCTGTAAAGGCTGTACCCTTCGATTTCCCCATCGTGGGCTATGGCAACGGTATCGTAAACACCTTACGTATCTGGGATGCTGAAGCAGTAGAGTGCTTCCAGTTAGACTCCTTTGATAAGGGCGAGTACCAGAAGGCTGTAGAGCAGGAAAACCTGGCCAGAAATATTGTAGAAGTATTGTATCCCAATGATAATCATTATGCAGGTAAGGAGCTTCGCTTAAAGCAGCAGTACTTCTTTGTCTCTGCATCCATCCAGGAAGCAGTGGATAAGTATATGAGAAAGCATGATGATATTCGCAAGTTCCACGAAAAGGTAACCTTCCAGTTGAACGATACCCATCCTACCGTAGCGGTGCCGGAACTTATGCGCATCCTTATGGATGAGTACTATCTGACCTGGGATGAGGCATGGGAAGTAACTACTAAGACTTGTGCATATACCAACCATACCATTATGGCAGAAGCTTTGGAAAAATGGCCTATTGAGCTGTTCTCCAGACTGCTTCCCCGTATTTATCAGATTGTGGAAGAAATCAATCGTCGTTTCATTATGGATATTGAGAATAAGTATGCAAATACCGGCGTAAATGTGCAGGAAAAGATTCGCAAGATGGCTATCGTATACGACGGACAGGTGAAGATGGCTCATATGGCTATTGTGGCCGGCTACTCTGTAAACGGTGTGGCAAGACTGCATACCGAAATCTTAAAGAAGCAGGAGCTTAGAGACTTCTATGAGATGTTCCCTGAACGCTTCAATAATAAGACTAACGGTATCACCCAGAGACGTTTCCTCTTACACGGTAATCCGCTTTTGGCAAACTGGGTAACCGATCATATCGGAAATGAATGGATTACCGATTTGGCACATATCGGCAAGTTAAAGGTATTTGCTTCTGATGAAAAGGCTCAGCAGGAGTTCATGAATATTAAGTACCAGAATAAGGTGCGTCTGGCTAAGTACATCTTAGAGCACAATGGTGTAGAGGTTGATCCCCGTTCTATCTTCGACGTACAGGTTAAGAGACTTCATGAGTATAAGCGTCAGCTGCTTAACATTTTACATGTAATGTATCTTTACAATGAGATTAAAGAGCATCCTGAGATGGATTTCTATCCCAGAACCTTCATCTTCGGTGCAAAGGCGGCAGCAGGCTATCGAAATGCGAAGCTGACCATCAAGTTAATCAATTCCGTAGCAGATGTGGTAAACAATGACGCTTCTATTAACGGTAAGATTAAGGTGGTATTCATCGAGAACTACAATGTATCCAATGCAGAGATTATCTTTGCAGCAGCAGATGTTTCCGAGCAGATTTCTACCGCTTCCAAGGAAGCTTCCGGTACCGGTAACATGAAGTTTATGTTGAATGGTGCATTAACTTTGGGAACCATGGACGGTGCTAACGTGGAAATCGTGGAAGAAGTTGGCGAAGAGCATGCATTTATCTTTGGTTTGAGTTCTGATGAAGTAATCGCATACGAAAATAACGGTGGTTATGATCCTATGGAAATCTTCAACAACGACCAGGATATCCGTAAGGTGCTGATGCAGTTAATCAACGGAACTTATTCCCGCGATACAGAGCTGTTCCGTCACTTGTATAATTCCTTATTAAATACTTTAAGTACTTCTAAGGCAGATACCTACTTTATCCTGAAGGATTTCAGAAGTTATGCAGAGGCACAGCGTAAGGTAGGCATTGCATATCAGGACGAAGCTGCATGGGCAGAAAGTGCTATCTTGAACGTGGCTTGCTCCGGCAAGTTCACCTCTGACAGAACCATCCAGCAGTACGTGGATGAAATCTGGCATTTAGACAAGGTTGTTTTAAAATAATTATAAAGGGCTGTTGTCTGCTTGCTTTGCAGATAACAGTCTTTTGGCATGTTTTAAGAAAACTTTTCATTGCATAAGGGAAAGCTTTCTATTATAATGTTTTTTAGTATCGTTCATTAGGTAGGCGATATGAGAAAAGAGGGAAAGTATTATGATTAAATTATTAAATGGCGGTGCTTATTTGGTTAACGGCACCGAAATCATTGAGGATAATGCAGAAGCAGCCGCAGCCATTAAGAGCAAAACCGGCAAGGAAGTAGCTAAGGCAGAAGCTGCTAAGCAGACCATTGCTTACGGTATTTTGGCTGACCACAATACCTCAGGCAATATGGACAAATTAAAAATCAAGTTTGATAAATTAACCAGTCACGATATTACCTTCGTAGGTATTATCCAGACTGCTAGAGCATCAGGACTTCAGAAGTTCCCCATGCCCTATGTACTCACCAACTGCCACAACTCTTTGTGTGCGGTAGGCGGTACCATCAACGAGGATGATCACATGTTTGGTCTTTCCTGCGCAAAGAAGTACGGCGGTGTTTACGTACCTCCTCATCAGGCAGTTATTCACCAGTTTGCCAGAGAAATGCTGGCAGGCGGCGGCAAGATGATTTTAGGTTCTGACTCCCATACCCGTTATGGTGCCCTTGGTACCATGGCAGTGGGTGAAGGCGGTCCTGAGCTGGTGAAGCAGCTTTTGAACCAGACCTATGATATCAATATGCCCGGTGTAGTTGGTGTTTATATGACCGGTGAGCCTGTAAAGGGCGTTGGTCCGCAGGACGTGGCATTGGCTATTATCGGTGCTGTATTTGCTAATGGTTTTGTAAAGAATAAGGTAATGGAATTCGTGGGTCCCGGCGTAAGCAGCTTAAGCGCTGACTTCCGTATCGGTGTGGACGTTATGACTACCGAAACCACCTGTTTGTCCTCTATCTGGAGAACCGATAGCGAAATACAGGAGTTCTACGAGATTCACGGACGTAAGGAAGAGTACAAGGAGTTAAATCCCGGAGAAGTGGCATACTATGATGGTATGATTATGGTTGATCTTTCTAAGATTCGCCCTATGATTGCTATGCCTTTCCATCCCAGCAATACCTACACCATCGAAGAGTTAAATGCAAATCTTATGGACATCCTGGATGAGACCGAAAAGAGAGCATTGGTATCCTTAGACGGTGCAGTAGATTTCAATTTGAAGAATAAAGTAAAGAACGGCAAGTTCATGGTAGACCAGGGTATTATTGCAGGTTGTGCAGGTGGCGGTTTCGAAAACATCTGTGCAGCAGCTGATATCTTAAAGGGCAGATATATCGGTTCCGACGGATTCACTTTAAGCGTATATCCGGCCTCCATGCCCGTTTATATGGAGCTTATTAAGAATGGTTGCGCTGCAACTATCTTAGAGACCGGTGCAGTAATGAAGACTGCATTCTGCGGACCTTGCTTCGGTGCCGGAGATACTCCTGCAAACAATGCGTTCAGTATCCGTCACTCTACCAGAAACTTCCCTAACAGAGAAGGTTCCAAGCTTCAGAATGGCCAGATATCTTCCGTAGCACTCATGGATGCACGTTCTATCGCAGCAACCGCTGCAAACCAGGGCGTACTGACACCTGCTACCGAATTTGACGGGGAACTGAACAAGTACAAATATCATTATGACAGTAATATTTACGCAAACCGCGTATTTGATTCCAAGGGTGTGGCTGACCCGGATGTGGAAATCCAGTTAGGACCCAATATCAAGGACTGGCCGGCTATGGGTGCGCTTCCTGAGAACTTAGTTCTTAAGGTAGTCTGCGAAATCCATGACCCTGTAACCACTACTGATGAGTTGATTCCTTCCGGTGAGACTTCAAGCTATCGTTCCAATCCTTTGGGACTGGCTGAGTTTGCACTTTCCAGAAAGGATCCTATGTATGTAGGTCGTGCGAAAGAAATCCAGAAGGCTGAAAAGGCACGTATGGAAGGTCAGAAGCCTTGTGAAGCAGTAGCCGAAGTGGCTGATGTGATGAAGGCTGTTCGTGAGAAATTTGCAGATGCGGATTCTACCAATACCGGTTTCGGTTCCACTATCTTTGCTGTGAAGCCCGGCGACGGTTCTGCAAGAGAGCAGGCAGCAAGCTGCCAGAAGGTACTTGGCGGTTGGGCAAATATTGCAAACGAATATGCGACCAAGCGTTATCGTTCCAACCTGATTAACTGGGGTATGCTTCCTTTCCTGATTCAGGAAGGAGAGCTTCCTTTCAAGAATCTGGACTACTTATTTGTACCCGGCATCAAAGCAGCTGTTGAAAATAAGACAGAAGTGATTAAGGCTTATGTGGTAAAAGAAGGTGGCTTAACCGAGTTTGATTTGAAGCTTGGAGAATTGACCGATGAAGAGCGTCAGATTATCTTAAAGGGTTGTCTGATTAACTATAACAGAGTGTAATAGGGGGAACGGAGTATGAGCGAAAAACGTGTACCATTTAATAATCCTATGCTGATGGGTGCCCTGGAACTGTTGAGGGCTGAAAACACACCGGATCACAGAAGCATGGTAATGCAGGAGCTTTTAAAAGCCAGATTCTTGTGCCCTGTATTTGTTGATCCGCCGTTGACGGCAAATGAAGAAGGTGTTGCCAGAGCAGATGCTGACAGCAAAGTGAATTTATTGTTATTAACAGCCAATGACGGCAATAAATTCTTTATGGGTTATACCGATATGGAAGAGGTGAAAAAATGGACCTCACAGCCCAAGCATCAGATGATTGTTTTCAGATTTGCTGATTATGCACAGATGCTGATAAAGCCGGAATGTGATGTGAATGGTGTGGTTATCAATCCATTTGACCACAATTTGGTTATCACAAAAGAAATGATTTTAGATATGCTGCAAAAGGCTAATTATTCACCTGAAGAATAAATAAGAGCACCACGACTTACAATCAAAAGTAAGTTGTGGTGTTTTTGCGTGCATAAAGAACGTACCACTGGAAAGAATAGTATCATAACAACAAATGAATGATGATTAAAGGAGTGGTATGGTATATGGATAAGAAAATAAGACCTTATAAAAACAGAAAGCAGACAGTCAAAAGAGAAAGAGCGATCATGCTGGTTTCATCCGCTTTTGTCATGGCGGCACTGACCATAACAGGGATTTATATGAAGGGAAAAAACGTAGAGGACCAAAACGATGGATATTCTATCGATTTGGCCGAATATGAAACCAATGTAGGAGAACAATATGCCAAACTGGTGGATGAAGTCAATACACAGACCGATACGGTGAAAGAGGATTTGCCGGATGTGCTTGCGTTGACAGATATCCCTACCATTGAAAAGGCGCCGGAAGTGGACGGAGAATTGGACTATATGCCCAGAAAGGACAGTATTGTGGATTTCGAGGTAACAGAGGTGGATTCCGGTTTGGTTGAAATTCCGGGACTTACAGACATCCCAGAAGCCCCTGTAACAGAAGCACCCCAGATCGTAGAGAAGGTATTCTCCTTTACGGAAGAGGAAGGCTTGTATGTACCGGTTATGAATGATATTCTGATGCATTTCAGTATGGACAGAACCATATACTTTGCTACTTTGGACCAATACAAATACAATCCGGCAGTCATTTTTAAGGCTGTGGAAGGCTGCGAAGTATATGCCTGTGCAGATGCTAAGGTGGTAGATATGTATCAGAACGAAGAACTGGGACAGGTCATGGTATTGGACTTGGGAGACGGATACAGAGCAATCTACGGACAGTTGAAAGATTGCAATGTGGCAGTCGGTGATGCCGTATCCGTAGGACAGGTCATCGGTCATGTAGGTACACCCACCAAGTACTACAGTGTGGAAGGAGTGAACCTTTACTTCTCTTTGGAGAAGGACGGCCAGCCCATCAATCCTGAAGGAATGATGTAGAGGCAGACATCAGAGAAAAAGCCGCCCGGGCCTTGGCGGCTTTTTCTCTGATGCAAAAAATTTTATTTATTGATGGAAATTATAAGCGAAAAGAGATATACTATAGTAGATGTGGTTTTTATGAGAATCCACCAGAAAGTTTTAGCGGAGGCAAGTATGAAAATCGTAGTATTAGCAGGCGGTATTAGTACCGAAAGAGATGTATCCCTTTCTTCAGGAACAGGGATTTATAAAGCACTGAAGGAAAAGGGACATCAGGCCATTTTGATAGATGTATTTTTAGGGTATCCGGGAGAACTTACGGAGGATTTATTTACTCTGGAGAAGGACTGGGCGGCAGATATGCGTGGTGTGTCCGAAGAGATTACGGATATTGCACAGATTATTGCACAGAGACCGGACTACAAGAATAATTTCTTCGGCCCTAACGTAATTACTCTTTGCCAGCAGGCAGATGTGGTGTTTATGGCACTTCACGGCGCGGAGGGCGAAAACGGCAAGATTCAGGCATGCTTTGACCTGATGGGCATCCGTTATACCGGTACTGACCATGTTAGCAGTGCCATTGCCATGGATAAGGCTATATCCAAGGAACTGTTCAGAGAGAACGGTATCCCTACCCCGGCAGGCATCCATTTGAAGAAGGGAGAAGCAGATCCTAAGACCATACCCTTCCCTTTGGTGGTGAAGTGTTGCAACGGTGGCTCCAGCGTAGGTACATATATCGTGGAGAAGGAAGAGGATTACGAACAGGCTAAGGCAGATTCCTTCCGCTATGACGATGAAATTATCATCGAGCAGTATATTAAGGGCAGAGAATTCAGTGTAGGTGTGATTGATGGAAAGGCACTGCCCATTATTGAAATTGCACCTATTAGCGGCTTTTATGATTACAAAAATAAATACCAGGCGGGTTCTACCATTGAGACTTGTCCTGCGGTATTGGATGAGGAATTGACTGCACAGATGCAGCAGTATGCGGAGAAGGTATTTAAGACCTTACGTTTGAAGAACTATGCCCGTATGGACTTTATGTTAAGAGAAAACGGGGAACTGTTCTGCTTAGAGGCAAATACCCTGCCCGGCATGACACCCACCTCCCTGCTTCCCCAGGAAGCACAGGCCATCGGCGTGCCTTACGGAGATTTGTGCGAGTGGTTGATTAAAATATCTTTGAGAGATAAATAGTGACTGTACGGAAGAATGCTTAGGGCATTCTTCTGTAGTTTAGAGAGGAGAATGGTCTATGCGGAATATGACCTTGGAAAATATTGCAAAATGCTTGAATAAGCCTTTGTATGGTGCAAGCGGTAAGGAACAGCAGGAGATTGCCGGAGCAGTACTGGATTCACGTAAGGTGGAGGAAGGCTTTGCATTTTTTGCTACCAGAGGAGAAAAGGTGGATGGTCACAGTTTTATTCCACAGGTGGCAGAAAAGAAAGCGGCACTGGTGATTTGTGAGGAAGCTCCTACAGTGGAGATTCCCTACATATTGGTGGAGGATACCTTTGCGGCACTGAAAGAAGTAGCAGCATTTTACAGAGAACAGTTAGATATCCCCTTTGTGGGAGTGACCGGTAGTGTAGGCAAGACCAGCACCAAAGAAATGATTGCAGCAGCTTTGGGTGCCAAGTTTCATGTACTGAAAACCCAAGGCAATTTTAATAACGAGGTAGGCTTACCATTAACTATTCTTGGTATCCGTAAGGAGCATGAAATAGCAGTGGTGGAAATGGGCATCAGTGATTTCGGCGAGATGCATCGCTTAAGCCGTATTGCCAAGCCGGATGTGTGTGTGATTACCAATATCGGTCAGTGTCACCTGGAGAATTTAATCGACAGGGACGGTGTATTAAAGGCAAAAACAGAGATTTTTGACTTTATGCAGGAAGACGGCTATGTGGTATTAAATGGTGATGACGATAAGCTGGCTACGGTGAAGGTTGTAAATGGAAAAGCGCCCTATTTCTTCGGTTTGCAGGCCGGTGATCATAAGACTGCACTGGCTACGGATATTCAAAACCATGGATTATTTGGCAGTGATTTTAAGATGAGCTTGTTTGGCAAGGAATTAGAAGCAAGTGTACCCTTGCCGGGACAGCATATGGTGATTAATGCACTGGCAGCAGCTACTGTAGGAAAGTTGCTTGGTATGGAGGAAGAGGATATCCTGAAGGGCATCGCTTCCGTACAGGCCACAGGAGGTCGTAGTAATATCCTGAAGTTAGAAGACAAAACGGTCATCGACGACTGCTATAATGCCAACCCTGTATCCATGAAGGCGGCCATTGATTTACTGATGATGGCACAGGGACGTAAGGTAGTCATCCTGGGCGATATGTTTGAACTGGGTACCGATGAATTGGCACTCCACCGAGAAGTGGGTATGTACGCTGCCATGGCCCGTTTGGAGGGTATGATATTTATTGGCAATCTATCCAAGGAAATGTATGAAGGTGCGGCTAAGCTTCGTGCCATGCCGGAGTACTACCCGGATAAGGGAAGCTTCTTTGCGGCTCACAAGCCTGAAGATTTCGCAGATACCACAGTACTGGTGAAGGCTTCCCATGGTATGCATTTTGAAGAGATTGTGGAGTGGTTGAAATAAAACAAAAAGGTACAATTCTGTGACCGGACAAAACTGTCCGATGTCTAAATTCGCTATTTATGTCGTGTTACGGATGATGATTTTTTGCTAAGTTGTGTTCGAAAGGAGGAAACAAATGGACCAGAAGAAAATAGGAAACTTCCTAAAAGACTTGCGTAAGGCCAATGGATTTACGCAGGAACAAGTAGCAGAAAAATTAGGAACATCCAGTCGTACCATATCAAGATGGGAAACAGGGGCATATATGCCGGACATTTCCTTACTTGTTGCCATTGCAGAGATGTATGATGTGGATGTCCGCGAGATCATCGATGGAGAAAGGAAAGAAGAAAACATGAATAGCGAAGTAAAAGAGGTGGCTGTGAAAATGGCCGATTATTCCACTATGGAAAAGAAAACTATGCTTAAATGGATTAAGCTGATGAGCATAGCAAGCTTTATTGTATCCTTATGTGTTATTGTATTGAATTGGATTAGAACCTTTTGGGTAATGAAAACAGTAACTACGGATATGGCGGGAAAGATATTTCTTGCCAAATGTATGGATGCCAATGCCATACTGTCTTACATATTGCTGGCATTTTCCGTAGGAGTGATGCTTTACTCTAGTGGTAAGCTTAAGCAGATCGCGCAGAGCAAGGTGGCAACAACGGTTGTGAAGGTTTTGGTAGTGTTTGCCATCATTCTGTCTGTTTTTGCAGTGATTCAGGCGTTTGGGTTTAATCATTATTATGTGACTGTTGGGAATATAGGATAAGATTCCTTGAAAAACAAGTTAAGTAGAAAAATAATTTGACAATAGTATATTTTGATGCTAAGCTTTTTATAAGTTCCCATGAGGGAGTAGCAAGCGTATAACGTAGTAAGTCAACATACTGACCATTGGTCTGGCTTGCTTTAAATTGCGAGACTCATGTATAGTAAAACTATGCATGAAGTCCATATATATTCAAATATGTACCCAAGTATAGTTTTATAGCTGTACTTGGGTTTTGTATTTTAGAATGGGGGTGTATAGTTCATTACAAAAGGGAGTGTATCAATAGTAAATACAAGGAGGAATGATAAATGTTGAATATAGTTCTATATATTGGATTAATCGGAGCAATCCTTATGTTTATTGGGGATATGGTATTATACTATAGCAAAGAAGATTATGTTGGTACCGTTACATTGAATGCTATTATTGACATTATGAAAAAGGAGAGTCGGACAAGACTTTATGCCGGTGGTATAATCGGACCGATTGCGGCGTTTCTTTATTGTATCGGCTACTATCATTTGATTTTAGTTATGAATGAGGAATTTCAGATGTTTGGATGGGTTTGCTTTTTCATTAATTCTCTAGGTATAATATGTGGAGGAGTATACCATAGCCATTGTGCATACTTTGGATTGCTGGGACGCTATGACGACAAGGAGATTGTTGATGAAGTTCATAAGTATTTGAATGTACAGAAAACAGTTTCGTTTGGACTGCAAGGGATAGGATTTTTGATGCTTGCTGTTTTTATAGTTTTGAAGTGGACGGTATTTCCGAGGTGGATGCTTATCGTATCACCCGGTGTTTTATTTTTGATGCTCCCACTTACAAGAAAACTACCCAAGGGCTTACATATGATTATTAGTGGTGGTTGGACAAATCTGATTTCGGTTATTTATTATGCTGTAGCGTTGGGAACCGTGTATTTTTAGAGATAAGAAAAAGGAGGATGAAGTATGTTGATTTTAGTAGAAAGTATAGCTATGTGTTTTGTTTTATTGATAATATGCGTTATTGGAATTGCAAACGGCCCCGTAGGTTGCGTATATTTTTATGAACCGGAGGTGCAAGAGAAGGTTGTAAAATTGGGGCTTACAACAAAAGAGAAAATTAAAAGAGACTATTCAATAGCAGGAATTGCTTTATTTGTTCCGATCTTGTTTTTGGTTCCGGCAATGGTATATTTCATCAATGGTGCAAGAGGATTTTGGGAGGTATTTATACAGATAACACTTATTCTTTGGGCAATGGGATTGTTCGATAGAATTTTTATTGATTGGTATTGGGTAGGAAAGACTAAAGCATGGATTATTCCGGGTACTGAGGAATTAATGCCATATATTCCTCCAAAAACATTAATTAAGAAATGGGTTGGGACAATTATCGGGTATCCGATTCTTGCAGCAATTCTTTCGGGTGTTATTTCGTTAATATAAAGAAATATACATAAATTTTTCCTAACCTTTATCAACTTGCTGTCACTTATTAAGTGAACAGCTGTTAAAAAAATAAGAGGCAGGACTTGCAAGTGATAAATCAATTGTTTGAAGAAATTACAAAAGAATACTCGTTGCAGATATTGAAATGGGCCTACAAGAAATGTGGGGACGGATACCGGGCGGAGGAGCTTACCCAGGAAGTGTTAGTACAGGTTTTTACTGCCGTACAGAAAAATGAAGAAGCCGGCAAAAACATCCGGCAGATGGAGCATTTCGTCTGGAAGATCGCGCACTACGTGTGGTGCCACAGTCTGCGGGGAAACTCACGTTATGTGATGTGTTCCATGGAGGAGGATATACGGGATGAGTCTGACTTTGTCAGTGAACTGGCAGACAAGGAAGAGCAGAAGCTTTTACTGGCCCAGTTGCGCAAACAGATTAGCCGATTGAATTACCTACAAAGAGAGATATTGGTTTCTTTTTACATTGATGGTCTGCCACAGAAGACTATTGCGAGTCGGTTAGGGGTCAGTGAGAGTGTGGTCAAATGGCACCTTCACGATACCCGCCGGAAGTTGAAGAAGGAGTTGACGGAGAATATGGAAAAACAGAGAGAACAGGAATATATTTACAGACCAAGAGAGTTATGCATGGCGATTTGTGGTGAGGTAGTACAGCAAGTGGATACGAAAGAAGTGGAGGACAATCTGGTACGTCAGAATATTTGTATCGCCTGTTATCAGCACCCTAAGAGTTTGGATGAGCTGACCGTACTTCTTGGCATTCCCAAGGCATATCTGGAGTTTGATTTAAAGTGGTTGGTAGAGCATGAATTTGTGATTTATGAAAAAGGCAAGTATTACACTACCTTTTATATTAACAGTCGTTCTGAAATGCAAAAGTCCTATGGGGTTCATTGCAGTTTGAAGGAGCAGGTTTCTGATATAATCGTAAATGGACTTTTGGAGGCAGAGGATACCATACGTCAAATCGGTTTTCATGGAAGTGATGCGCCTATGGATAAGCTTTTGTGGTATTTGATATATGTTTTCAGCAGATATTTTCAAGAGGATAATGAGGACAATGCAGTGTGGATGGAAAAGCCCTTACGCCCGGATGGCGGAAAGTATTATCCTTTGGGATTTATCGAAGATTGGGAGGATATTACGGAATGGGCATTGGATAACAGAGGTTTTGCCTATAATGGTTGTATGACTTCCTATTCTTTTTTCTGGTTTGGACTCTATAACTTTGGAGAATCAGAAATCGTTGATATGATGGATAAGTTCACACCGGAGTGGATAAAACGTCACAATCTTTTGGATGATATCATCAAAGCAGATTTTGACATTTCCTGGATTACAGAAGAGCAGCGTTTCGACCTGGCAAAGCTGGTAGAAAAAGGCTTTGTGGAAATCAAGGGTGATAAAGCAATTCCACGATTTGCAGTCTTTACAGAGGAACAGTTCAAGCGTTTAGAAAAAGAAGTGTTTGAGCCTATCGTAGAGAAGCTTCGCCCCGGATATGAAATGCTACGAGACAAACTTACGAAATTCTATCAGGACAAGTTGCCTTCCCAGCTGAAGTCCATCCATAAGCTGCCCTTAAGACAGGCACTGCATGATATGGGTTATGTAACAACAGTACTTGCCTTTAAGGAAGGAAAGCTATATGTACCAAAGGATCGTGCGGACGGTGAGTTTTTGACTTTGCTGTATGTGAAGGATGAATAAAGGAGAGAAAAGGCGGAAAAATCTTCCGTCTTTTTCTATTGACAAACAATAGGTAATATGTTACCTTATAGAAAAGTAATATATTACCTATTGGAGGAGTTATGAATTTAAAAGAAGTAATCAGAAGTGATAAGGTGGATTTTACAGGCATTGAATCATCTTTTTTTTTGCTGGGACTATTAAGTGCTTTTGAGAACAGATTTCAGGCAGTAGCAGATCAGGCTATGAAGGTAGTTAGCTGGAAACAGTTCTTTGCAATTATTTGTATCAACTTGTGCAAAACTCCTCCCACAGTGAAGGAACTGGCGGAAATCATGGGAAGTTCTCATCAGAATGTAAAGCAAATCCTATTGAAGCTGGAGAAGAAAGGGTTTGTAAGTATAGCCGTGGATGAGCAGGATAAGAGAAAACAACGTATTGAGCTTACCCCGCAATGCATAGAGTTTTGTATGAATAATGATGAAAAAAGTATGGAGCTTTTGAAAAGAATGTTTACAGGAGTATCTGAGGAACAGCTTCAAGTTACCATACAGACAATTATACAGATTGAAGATAATTTGAAAAGGATGTAAGGAGAGAGTAGATGAAGATTTTGATGACATATAAAAGTAAAACAGAATTTACAAAAAGGTACGCAGAAATGATTGCGAAAGAAGTAGATGGTGAGATATTGGATTTTAAGGATGTTACAGCTGCGAAGATGTCGGAATATGATGTGGTAGTTTATGGTGGCGGATTGTATGCAGGAATGATAAACGGATATAAAAAGGCGAAGGAAATGTTTGAAAAGAGTTCAGCCCAAAAGTTTATCCTTTTTGCCACAGGTGGAACCCCTAATGAAGCTACAAAGGAGATTGATGAAGTATGGAATCACAATTTGTCAGCAGAAGAATTGGAATCCATTCCCCATTTTTACATGCAGGGCGGAATTTGTTATGAAAAAATGTCTTTTCCGGATAGAACGATTATGAAAATGATGTCTAAGGTGCTAAGTAAAAAGAAGAATAAAGATAGTGCAGAAGAAGGCTTTGCACAAGCCATAAAAAGTTCCTATGATATTTCTTCCAAGGAATATGCAGAGCCGCTTATTAAGTGTTTACTGGAGGCGTAAAGGGTTGAAGTAAGAGGAGGAAAATGTGAAAGGTTATTTACCCATTATAGTAAATAAAAGTCCTATTAGAAAGCTGGCAATCATTCCCTTTGAAAAGTCGCCAGATGCTGTTTATAGAGGTTTTGAACTGCAATTTATTGAAGGAGAACCGTATGGTACAGGATATCGTATATTGGCATATCGGAATGACAAAAGTGTAGATGTATATGATGATATGAGCTTAAATTTTTTGGTGAATGAAAGGTTTAATGTTGTAGAAAACGGATTACATAAGCATGTTCAGAGTAAGATTAACAATGCGCAGTTGTGTAAAGTGGATAATAATCAGATTATTAGCTTTGAGATTGTGGACATACAGGGCAGGAAAATATCGGTACATATAGAGGAAAAAAGCAAGAGAAAGTCAAAAGGAATGAATTTATTGGCTCCTATTGGAGTTGGTTCTAAGAACCCGGAATACCTACCAATATTTTTTATGTACGACTTTGATTTCATACGTAAAAGTAAATCCGTTGTTTCTTGTAACATTAATGGAGAGGAAATTAAAATAGACAATTTTCCAATGCCAATGAATGGCCAGGCAAGACTATATACAAGATATAGTAATGAGTGTGAATTGTTGGAGTTTGCCAATACTTGTATATCAGAATTGCAAGAAGTTGAATTGAATGAGGATAATGCATATTGCGACGGAGATGTTGAATATTTTTTTGATGATAAGGCTGTGTTAACAAAGGTAATGGTACGTTTTGAGAAGCAAAGTGTACAAATATGTTTTGACACCGGTTTGAGTTTGGATAAATCATGTACGGGTGAATTTACTATTAAGCCTAGAGAGCAAATGGGTTATGTAAAGGGAGAATATAGTGTTCAGTGTGGGAATGATGCAACAATATTAAAGATGCTACCAAAAGATGGATGGGTATCCAAACCAAATAGTTTTCTAACGCGATTAATTCTGGACAAAAAGTCTGTCTTTTGTTCTTGGAGTAAAAAATATAGGTATGATGCCTTGATTCACTTGAATGCGAGAAAAATAGAAGCCTACTGGGAAAATGGTAATCTAAAATGAGATGATATATTAATAGGTGTAGGATGACTATTCTTATTGGAATTATTGAGAGGAAAAATCGGAGAGGAAAAATCGAAAATAAAGGGAGTGCAGGTAAAAATATAAAAAATACCTACATTCCCTTTTGAAATTTCTTGACTTTACGTTATTACATGTTATAATTTGAGTAAAAGAAGGTAAAATATATTATAATACCAACAATTACCTTGATGGAGGTGAAGTATCCTATGTTATTATCATATCAGGAATGTTTGGAAAAATATGGTTCGGATTATAAAATTAAAAAGTGTATACAAGATGGAGAACTGCATCAAAAAGAAAAAGGAATTTATTCGGATAAAAAATATGTGCCGGAACTGGAGATAATATCCAAGAAATATCCCAATGCGATTATTACGCTTAACAGCGCGTTTTATTATTATGGATTGACTGATACCATACCGGATTTTTACTATGTTGCTACAACTAAAAATACCAGAAAAATAAGTGATGGAAGGGTGAAACAGTTTTATGAAAACAGTGAAGCGTTCAATCTGGGAAAGACTAAGATTCAGTATGATGGGGTGGATATTGTGATTTATAATAAAGAGCGCCTTCTTGTGGAATTGATAAGAAATAAGAGAAAGTTTCCGTTTGATCTGTATAAGGAATTGATTACGAATTACAGAAAGATAGTTCATGAACTGGATATGACAGCTATAGCAGAATATGCGTGTGAGCTACCTAAAACTAATATGGTAATGGAGACAATAAGGTTGGAGGTTTTATAGTTGATTAGTATACAGAAGATGATTGAAGAGGCAATTGATAATGGCTATCAGGGTGATAAGGCATCCGCTAAGGTTTGTCAGGATATTGTATTAAAAGCTTTGTCTATTGGTCCATTGTGTAGAAATGTTACTATTAAGGGTGGAGTTGTTATGCGTAGTAAAACCAATAATGTCCGAAGAGCCACTCAAGATTTGGATATAGATTTTATCAAATATTCTTTGTCAGATGAGGCCATAGATGCATTTATATGCAAGCTGAATTGTTTGGAAGGGATTAAGATTAGTCGCTTAGGAAAGATTGAAGAGTTGAAGCAACAGGACTATAGCGGCAAGCAGGTATTCATCTTAATTGAAGACGCAGACGGAAATCAGGTTAGAAGTAAAATTGATTTAGGTGTACACAATCGCTTTGAAATAGAGCAGGAGGAATATTGTTTTGATATTGCATATGATGATGATGGTGCCAGCTTGCTGATTAATTCAGATGAACAAATGTTAGTGGAAAAACTGCGCTCATTACTTAAATTTGGACCATTTTCAACAAGATATAAGGATGTATATGATATATATTATTTAAAGGATACCGTCAATAGGGAGAAAATGTTGACAGCAATGGATAGTTACATATTTAATGATGCTACCATGCGTGAAAACTCAAGGAGTGATATTGAAAGAAGATTGAAAATCACCTTCAGCGATAAGAGCTATATCGAAAGACTTAATGAATCAGATAAGAGATGGATTGATGAATCCATTGATGTGGTTATAAGTGGAATATTAGAGTTCGTGAGTGGAATTTGGAATTAGGCTGAATCTTTAAGAAACCTTAAGAAATCTTTGGAATATTATAATGGTTTAAGTATGCAATAAATGGTAATATTAGAAAAGTAAAAGTGCGTTGGTTACAGAGGAGTAAAATGTGAAAAAAATAGTAATTGGATTATGGGGAATCCTACAAGGTGTGATTGGAACAATATGGAATCTGTTTGCACTGACATTTATACTTCATCCTGGTTCTGCACCCGGAACAAAGGAATGGGATGAAGATGCGATGTTTATTCCCATTGGTTATGTAATGCTAATAATTTGGTTAGTAGTTATGTTTTTTAGTTATTATAAACTGAGAAAAAGAAAGAATGATATTATTGTTTTTTCGCTAGCTTTGATAGTGAGTATGATAATCTTTATATTTGGAGTTAAGATGCTTAGATAGGCTATTAAGATACAGAGAAAAAGAGTAAGGGGATAAATAAATGGAAAGAATGATTAAAGAAGATGTAAAGAAGAATGCAAACATATCAAGTCGACTCATATCCATTGCAAGTAAATTTTTTGTAATTGTTTGGGTAGGAGCATCTGCATTGTGGTCGAGGCTGTACTTTGCAGATTACTATTAAAAGCAGGCAAACAGTCATTATGATACATTTGGTCAATGGTTTCAAATGGGCCCTATATTCATAGTGGCGTTGATTTTCTCCATTCAAAGCTTTATGCATAAGAGATTCTTTGTAGGAGTATTAACCGCTATTATTGCAATATGGTCTTTTTACTGGGCTTTTGTGGCTAGTTTTTCCTGTCATGTCTGTACATATGGAGGTTAAAGATAAGTTGCTATTAAATGCAATCACTAAACAAAAGAAGTATTGAATAGGTTGAGGATAACTTAAGTGAATAAAGCAAAAGAAAGAGTAGGAATCTGAGACAATTGTTCTCAGGATACCTACTCTTTATTAATGAATTCAACAATGTCATTTGGTTGACAATCCAGAATATTACATAATTTTTCGACTGTCAGCAGGGTAATGTTTTTATTTTTCTTCAAGCTATCCAATGTTTTATTATCTATGCCGGATTTTAGCAGGAAGTACTGGGAAATGCCCTTTTCTTCCATGGTTTTCCATAAAGGTTCATAACTGATAATTGTAATCAACTCCTAACTTTTGTTTTAAGAATATGATATGTAAATATTGTGATATTTACCATTGAGGGTAAAAGTGTAAAGTGGTATGATGAAAAAGGAAAACAAAGGAGGAAGATTATGAAGAAATTATTAGTATACCTTACGATGATAGTAATGATGTTCTCTTTTACGGCCTGCAACGAAAAAGTGAATAATTTTGATGAAGAAAGAAGAGATAATGTTCAAAAAGAAGGTGAGAGTACATCAGAATATTTGAAACAGGACATTAAAGAATCAGTAAGCGGTGCAGAAGTAGTTGATAATAGTGACAAGGCTGAAAATGTGTCAATTGAGGAGGAAGTTGATACCTATGTACCATATATATTACACGAACAAGGTGAATACAAGCATTTCACACAGGATGGTTACTGGTATTTTGCGGCAGATTCAGATGGTAAAAATAATATGAAGTGGTTTGCTTATGATATTAACAATAAGAAAATCATTAATAAAGATGGATGGGAACCATCAACTTGGCAAAGCAAAGCAGTATCTGGTTCAAGTATTATTATTCAAGAAATAGACCAGAATGGAGAACATAATCCATGGGGGGCACAATTAGTTGATATGGTAACCGGCGAAACAATGGTTAAATTAAATAATAATCAGCGATTTGTGGGAAACTGGGAAAATGGTAAAAGTTTTGTTTTAGAGGTGACAGAATCTCTTGATAAAAATACATATTCAATGGGGATGATTAACAATAAAGGGGAATGGGTATACCCATTCTCTTCAGAGTATCCATGGTTAGATAGCAATATGGGGATAGATGAAGTAGTGAGATTGTTTGAAAAATATATTTCTTGTGCAGAGGGCGTTTATTTGTTTGAGGAATATTTATTTGATAGCAAGAATAACCAAATATTTATATTCCCGGAGAACGAATATATAGGAATTTGGGGCGTTGGATTTGAAGGATTTTTATTAAGTTACTTTGAAGATGGAGCAATAGGATCATTTAATACCACTAGAGGTGAATGGGTTGAGTTGAGTAGATCAACTAGTGGGATTCGTCAACAATGGTTTAATGGTGGATTATTGGTATTAATGCAGGATAATACAGTGCAAGTAAAATACGTAGATGGTTCTACTATTATGCAGTGCGATATGTCGTCGTATCATAATTGGGAGGTTCAAGGGGTAACAAAAAATAATTTATTGTTTACTTATGAAAATGAATCGGGTACAGAATACATATGTTTAATGAATGCAGATGGAAGTATGGGATTTGAGCCTAAAAAAGTGTGTGACGTTACGAATGGTGCTTTATATGATAGTAGGATATATCTGAGTAATAAGAATTTAATTATTGACAGTGGTGGAATGTGTTTCGTATATGATATGAGTACTGGAGAAATGGTTAATCCGGATGTTTCGTATTATATTTTAGAGTATTTTAGTGAGGTTGATATGTTTTTAGTATCAGCTTCTCATCCTGAGCTTGAAACAAATAAAAGATATTGTTATCTGGTGAATATAGATAATTTGGATACCTTGATTAGTCCATTTGACATAAATGCCAAAAAACAGAATGTAGAGAAAATGCAGAAGCTTAGTAATCGCGATTTGATTAGGCAAATTATTGGAAAATATACAGATGGAGATGTCTTTTATCATGTTGTTATAAACCAAATGTCAGAGGGGATAGAAGCATTTGCATTAACGGAAGAAATCTTTGATATAGATGATGAAGGATATGCAGATATAATACAATCCAATGAGAACTATGGAGATGAAATTCATAGATTGGCGGGGTGGTATATCAATGGAAATACTGCCAAGCGAGTTTTCCTAAGTAGTGATGAGGGTAAAGGTGAAGGTGAAGGATATATTCCTACCTGGTTGAATCAAGAAGATATTGGTGTGGGATTGTGCCCACCTTTAAAGGATGGTACACAATTGATTCAAGTTGAATGGTCGATTTCTTATCACAATAGCGGTTCTGTATTTTATGAATTGGCCGAAAATGATGTAACGTATGCATTTTCCGGAAGTGATATGATGTATATTACCGATGATGGAAGTATTATTGTCTTTGATTATTATTATGATTCTTTTACTGAGACGGGAGTATCGAGTTATTGGGAATATGTATACGAAAATAAGGAACTAAAATTAGTTAATAGTTGGGAAGAATATGATTGATGATTAAGCACAAAGACGTGGATTCTTATCATATAAAACAATCAGTGCTCCATAGAAAATAATTCACCACCAGCTCCCCTTTTCGGCTATTTTTCCTTGAAAATCGTGGTACTTTCGGTCTATGGAAAAAAATAATGCTGTGGGATTCCCTTTTTCGTGATAAAGGGAATCTCACAGCATGTTTTATGTATATAGATACTTTTATAGCTGTTTTTTGGCAAAAAAGGTCGAAAACCTTTTTAAAAGTGGTTCGCAGAGAAGGATTTTTCTGTATAGACCGCCAGGGGGATTTGCCATGCCGACAGACTCGCAAGCTGGCGCTGACTCGTTGTCGCGGCGTTCGCCGTATGCATCTGAAATAAAATGTGTCTGGGTGGGAGCAAGCTCCCACCCAGACACATTTTGTTTCAAATGCGCATGACTCACTACTACGCGCATTTTACCTCCTCCTCTGATACTGTCCAATCACCAATGCAATCACCAGTACAGCCACTCCGTAAAGCACCTGCACCAGATATCCGGTGCTGATGGTGGAGTAAACCTTAGGTGAAAACTCACAAATGGCATTTTCAACATTCATATACCAGTAGGCGGGGAAGAATCTTCCCATTGCGGCTACGGAATCAGACAGGAACTCTCTTGGTACGAAGATACCGCAAAGGAAGCTGGAGCTAAGTCCCAGTATATTGGTGAAAATGTTCAGCATAGCTGCTTTGCGCGTAAACAAAGAGAACAGGAATGTGAAAGCCAGACAAACAAAAGCCTGTACGATTACATTAAGCAGTCGCAGTAAAGCAGTGTCAGCAGCTACCTCTGTGGGATTTAGCAGGATAGAAACCACAAAGTAAAGAAGTGCAATGGCAAGTGTATATATGCTGCTGGCGCTAAACAGAGCTAAATTTTGGGTTAATACGGATACTTTACTACAGCTAATACGGTCCTTCATTTGCACACGGTGAAATCCAATCAACATAGGGCCGATGGATAGGATTATGACGCAAATCATGATATAGGGCAAATATACATAAAAGAAATGTATGCCGGTTGCTTGACTTGCTACTTCCTGGTTGTAGAAGCCTACTTCGCTTTGAGAATCAATGGTCTGCAGAGTCTTCTCATAAGCTTCTCTGCCGGTGAAACCGCCTGCCAAATAAGCACGATAGGTACTTAAAAAAGTATCAATGGACATATCCACGAACCGGGCGGTAACGGAGCCCGGTATTTTATATACCTCTAAACTATTATCTTGTGAACCTGCAAGCACTGATTTTTCAAAGCCCTGAGGGATGGTAATCACGTACTCTGACTTGCGGACATAGAGTGCATCACGGATTGCATCCAGATTATTTTCTATGCTGACTAATTCATGCTGCATTTCCAGATAAGAAGTCAATCCTTTACTCAGTTCACTATTGTCTTCATCAAAGACGGAAACTCTCACTGTAGTGTTGGAGTAGCTTTCTATGGAGGTTTGCTGGTTTAAATTGCCAATGATTATTGAAATAATTAAAAATATGATGGTATACATAATCAGATTGGCGGTATACTTTTTGCCGATTTTAAAAAAGGTCTTAAATACTGTCATAGGTTTCCCTCCTGGCAATGATTAGGCTGATGCAAATAAATACAGCGCACATAATCAGCATAATCATCAAGCATTGAATGTATTTTGTGTAAGTGTCGTAAATGTTCAGCGAATACAAAGCATCCGAAACCAGGGATGCGGGGTTAATGCGGTTGACAATGGGGCAAGCTTCTTCAATGGCTTGTTTGACGCCATTTGCCATAAGTCCGGACAAGAAGCTGGAAAACAGAGTAAAGATAATGTTAATGCCCTCTTTGGCACCATTTCCAAGCTTGGGGATAAAGCCCACCATCATACCGATACAGATGGCTAAAAGGGAGCCTACCAGGGCTACCAGATAAATGGGTAGGAAGCCTGCACCAAATTCCATTTTCAAAATGTACTTCAGGTATATAATCAATAAAACATTGCCCAGGGCAGGCAGGGTGAGGCTGGCACACATATCCCCTAAAATCATAGACATACGGTTGGCGGGAGATAGTACCTTGCGAAGCCCGATAGGAGATAAATCCGCTTTAATATGCATGGCAGTGTACTGACCCACGGTGGTACTCATGAGGCAGGTCATGGCGATTAGGGCAAAGAAATAGTCCATAGTGGGATCCGTATTACCATGGGTTAAAGGAAGCATCCGGATATAAGTAGCTTCGCTGGTGACTGCTTCCATTACGGTTTCCAACTTATCCAAGTGTTCCGGTATCATGCCGTTGATTATTTCATTGGTCTGGATGTATTTGTCCAAAACGGATTTTATGATGGTTTGGTTGATGCCGTTTTCCAGAATTGTCAGGGTGGGAGTGCCATCCTTTAGGACAATCAGACCATCCACCTGTTCTTCGGAAAGCAGTGTTTCGCCCTCAGTCAGATTGGTGTAAGTAACATCAAAGAAAGGAACTTCCCCATCCGCACTTTCAGAAAGACCATCCATCATTTCCGTAAAATAGGTTTCCTTTGAAGTTTCTTCCAAAACCACCGCTACAGGGATGGTAGAAAAGCTTTCCGTGCTGTTTAAAATATTGCTGAGACCCGCATAAAGGAAGGTGCCAAGAAGTAAAGGGAATATGATGTTCCAAAAGCATTCCGCCTTATCTTGAAACAACGCTTTTAAGCGATATTTAAATGCGTGTAAAAACATGGTATTTCCTCCTAATCTCTTAATTCTTTGCCGGTGATTTCCAGGAATACGTCATTTAGGGTGGGGCGTTCGGAATATACACGTCCGAAACTGATATCCTCCTGCTTCAAGAAGTCCAACAAACGAATCAGATTGTGCTTGCCGCCACTGTAGAAGACCTTCAACAGATTGTCAGTATAAGTCATTTCGTATACATGGGGCAGAGCCTTGATTTGTTCGATTATGGTTTCCGGAAGGTCAAGAAGTTCGATGCTGATGGTTTCGTTTTTCTTAATCATCTTTTTCAGTTCATCGGTGGTACCCATCGCCAGGTTTTTGCCCTTATCTATAATGGCAATTCGGGTACAAATTTGCTCCACCTCTTCCATGTAATGGGAGGTATAAACGATGGTTGCACCCTGGCGGTTCAGCTCCTGTATACCTTCCAAGATTTTGTTTCTGCTCTGGGGGTCTACCGCAACAGTAGGCTCATCCATGAAAATCAGTGTGGGCTTGTGGGCGATACCGCAGGCGATGTTCAAACGACGTAGCAAGCCGCCGGAAAGTTTCTTGGGATAGAACTTTTTGTAATCTGCCAAATCTACGAATTCAATGGCTTCTTCCACGTACTGCTTACGAAGTTTCTTGTCCTTGATATACAGGCCGCAAAAGAAATCGATATTGTCGTAAACGGTCAGTTCATCAAACACTGCTACATTCTGCATGACTACGCCGATTTTGCTTTTTTGTTCATAGCTGTCGGGCTTCATATCTTCACCAAATACCTGAACATTTCCCTTATCATAGTTTAAGAGTGCCAGGATACAGTTGATGGCAGTGGTCTTACCGGAACCGTTCGGTCCCAGTAGTCCGAAGATTTCTCCCTGCTTAATATCCAGATTAAAATGGTCCAGAGCAATCAGCTCTTTATATCGCTTTACTAAGTTTTCTACTACAATTACAGATTCGCTCATATTCTCTCCTCGTTTCTTTGTGGGTAATGTTGTTTTATAAGCCTAGTATATCCGTTGCCCATCTCACATGTAAGTGAATATCCTCACAATCCTACATGACAAATGTCACATTCGGGGTGTTACAATTGCAATTTGAATTTTCGAATGTTATACTTGAGAAAACAAGCATCAGGCAGAAAGGAGACCGGACTATGAGTCATATCATTGACAGAGTGTTATTGTACTTAATGGGCATTTTTCTGATTAAATTGAATCCCTGTCGGTGGTCGGACATGGTATATATCCTGACCGGTTTGATATTGGCAGGTGCCACCGGATATCTGGGTGAAGTGCGTAAGCATCCCATAGAAAAGTGGTTGTATGTATTCCTGCCTTTGGCGGTGATATTGCTTCCGGAGTTTGCACCCTTTGTGGCACTGACCTTGTATGCCGGTATTTATAAGTATTTAGAGGATAAAAAGTATTTATTGATTTTAACTCTTTTCTCCGTGGTACCCACTATATATTCGGGGATTATTGTGCCGGATGCGTCAGTACTGATTTGGGCATTGATGCTTTTTATGGCCTTTTATACAGGCTGGAAGTCCCATGTGCTAAAGAATCAGCAGGAAGAAATGAAGCATATCCGTGATGATGCCACGGAACGCAATGCCATGCTGGCAGAGAAGAATAAGTATCTGGCCACTAATCAGGAAAAGGAGATTCACATCGCTACTCTTGCTGAGCGAAACCGTATTGCCAGGGAGATTCATGATAATGTAGGCCATTTATTGTCCAGATCTATATTGCAGTTGGGAGCCATTATGGCCATACACAAAAATGAGCCGGTGGCAGAGCAGCTGACACCCCTGAAAGAAACTCTGGACAATGCTATGAACAACATCCGAGAAAGCGTTCATGACTTACACAAAGAAAGCTTCGATATCAAGGAGGCGGCATTACGCCTTTTAGAAGAGTGTAAGGAGTTTGAAACCGGTTTTTCCTGTGATATTTCCATGGATGCAGATAAAGAAATCAAGTATGCGTTCCTGACCATTCTGAAGGAAGCCTTAACCAATGTGCAGAAGCATTCGGATGCTACAAAGGTGAAGGTAGTACTCAATGAATTGGAAGAGTATTATCAGATGATGGTGGAGGATAACGGTACCGGTCAGGTGAATGTGTATAATCCTTCAGCAGGTATCGGTCTTCGTAACATGGAGGAACGAGTGAGGGCATTGGGCGGTATTATTACCTTTTCCGGGCAGCAGGGATTCCGTATCTTTATCTCTGTGCCCAAGAAGAAGGAGGCTTAAGGTATGAGAATTGTAATCGTAGATGATGACAGTATTGTATTGATGTCTTTGAAGACTATTATAGAGGCCGGCGGCATCCAAGTGTTGGCCACCGGTAAGAGTGGGGCTGAGGCTGTGGAGCTTTATGAGAAGCATCAGCCGGATATCCTGCTGTCCGATATTCGTATGGAGGGCATGGATGGTATTACTGCTGCGGGACAGGTTTTGGAAAAGTACCCGGAGGCAAGGGTTTTATTTTTGACCACCTTTTCCGACGATGAGTATGTGGTAAATGCTTTGAAATGCGGAGCCAAGGGATATATTTTGAAACAGGATTTTGAAGGAATCGTGCCGGCTTTGCAGGCAGTATATTCCGGTCAGAGTGTGTTTGGTGGCGAAATCGTAAATAAGCTGCCAAACATCCAAACCACGGATACGCGGGCGGAGAAGTTTGCAGAAAAGGAAATCACGGAGAAGGAGTTCGAAATCATTGAACTGGTAGCCAAGGGTTTGAGTAACAAGGAAATTGCGGAGCAGTTATTCCTAAGTGAAGGAACAGTGCGTAATTACTTAAGCAATATTCTGGATAAGCTGGAACTAAGAGACAGGACTCAGTTGGTGGTAATGTATTACAGAAGTTAAAGAAAACCGTCCCGGTTAAGGGACGGTTTTGTGGTTTGAGGAGGTTACAAAAGTGCATTTGTATCTATACCGTTCAAAGGTAAGAAAAAGTATCCATTTTTTTCGGGAAAAGGATACTTTTTTCGAAGTTATTTATCTACAGATACGCGGAAGCCTTGAAAAAGCCGGTAAACACATAAAATCATGATGAAAATGGATACCAAATGATTAGAAATAGTCATATAGATACTTTGCTTCCGATTTGACTTAATATAATTAATTCAATCCATAGTAAGAGTAATAGTGGATATTTATAAAAGAGAGTTTCTACCATTGGTTGAGCGATTAGCCCTTATTCAAATGATTGGTTATTGATTAATAGTGATAATGTCTTTACAATAAAATAAGGTACCGGGAGAGGCAGAAACAAAGCCGCTGGTTGACAGACTATGGAGGGTGAACATGGAATATAGTATTGGACAATTCATAGCAAGTAAAAGAAAGGAATTAGGCTATACCCAACAGTATCTTGCGGACAAATTAAATATATCATTTCAAGCTGTTTCCAAGTGGGAGAAAGGGGTTTCAACGCCGGATATTTCACTTCTTCCGGAGTTGGCACGCATACTTCATACATCTGTGGATGCCATAGTTGGTTATGCCTATACTGCTAAAACAGATTATGAAAAGCGGTATAAGGATGAGAACTATTACTGGGGACTTGCACCGAACAGACTATGTTATGAGATTATGAAATTGCGTCCTCCCATAAAACCTTATAGAGTTCTGGATATGGGCTGTGGAGAAGGAAAGGATGCAGTATTTTTAGCTAGGAACGGATATCAGGTGACTGCTTTTGATGCGTCGGAAAGCGGACTGAAAAAAGCCGGAGAGTTAGCTGCCAGAAACGGTGTGGAAGTGGACTTTATCAGAGCCGATATCAATGAGTTTAAACCGATAGAAATGTACGATATCGTGTTTAGCAGTGGGGTATGTCATTACATTCGAAAGGATAAAAGGGCATCATTATTTAAGGAATTAAAGGAGCATACTACCGGAGGCGGAATCCATGCCATGAATGTGTTTGTCCAAAAACCATTTATTGAAATGGCACCGGATAGTGAAGAGATTGAAAGGCAGACAGAACCCTGGTATTCAGGAGAGTTATTATATTATTATAATGACTGGTTATTCCATAAAACGGAGGAGACTATTTTCAATTGTAATAGTGGTGGAATACCCCATAGACACTGTATGGACATAATGATAGCGCAGAAAGGAGAAGCAGATGCGGAAACCTGATTTTCATGTACATAGTTATTTTTCCCCCGATGGGCATATGGAAGTGGCTATAGCAACGGAAGTGGCCATAGAAGCCGGTATTACCGATTTGTGCTTCACAGAACACATGGACTTGGGACATAATATGGAGCTTTTCAACAGAGTGCCGGATTTTTATAGAATGAAAGAAGCTATAGAGCAAGTAAAAAGTATGCGTTCAGGCATAAACATATATCATGGAGTAGAGGTTGGCTATATTAAGGAAACTGCAGAGCAGACGGCAAAGGTACTGGCAGACCGGGAATTGGACTATGTATTACTAAGCACCCATTGTGTGGATGGTATGGATTGCTATATGCCCGAAGCCAAAAGAGGAAGAGATAAGGAGACTGCTTATAAAAGATATTTGGAAACCGTATATGAATCCGTAACGGACACCAATTTACAGGATGCCTATGATTGTGTGGGTCACCTCGGGTATATTGCCAAATGCAACTATTATGAGGACAATACACTGGATTATGAGATGTTTCCCAAGCTGATAGATGATATTCTGTTACAAATCATTAAACAGGGCAAAGGAATAGAGGTGAATACTTCCGGTATTAATCGGGCGGGTCATACTTTGCCCCACCCCAGTATTATTAAAAGATACTATGAGCTGGGTGGAAGAATCATAACCATCGGTTCGGATGCACACAGGACGGATAGGGTAGGAGAATATGTTTCGGAAACCATGCAGATGATTAAAGATTGCGGATTTAAAGAGATTGCTGTATTTAGCAAAAGAAAACCTATATGGATTACAATTGAAGAATAAATAAAATCGGTAGCCATTTCTCGAAATGAGGAGTAGCTACCGGTTTTTTAGATTTACGCAGGAAGTTCAAGCTCCTTCTGAAGCTCTTCATATCTTTCACCAATCATTTCACGTACCTTGGCACCGATATGCTTATGGTCTTCACGTTCCATTTGGTTCATGTAAATAGGTTCACCGTACTCGATAATAACGGTGGTCTTTTTAATCTTGGGCAGATGGTTTTCAAAAATCTCTGCAGTGTTTACCAATGTAATAGGGATAATGGGTACACTGGCTTTTTCTGCGATTTTAAAGCTTCCTTCGTGAAAGGGGAGCATTTCTTTGCCGCCCTTGTTACGGGTGCCTTCCGGGAACACACAGATGGAAATGCCGGATTTGGCCTTTTCAATAGCAGTTAAAATAGTCTGCAGTCCCTGCTTAATATCATGACGGTCCAGAAATAAGCAGTGCAAATGGCGCATCCAAATGCCCAGCAAGGGAATCTTGTCCATCTCTTTTTTGGAAATATAGCCCGTAGGTCTGGGCACTCTGATATAAGTCAGGATGATATCAAAATAACTGCGGTGATTGCCCACATACATGACTGCTGTGTCCTTGGGGACATTTTCTTCACCCTTTACAATAACCTTGGTGCCGGCGAAAACAATCATAACCCGAAAGGCCCATTGTACGATGGCAAGGGAGCTGCGGTCATGCAGATCCTTATTAAATTTACCGATAATCCATTCAATAATCATAAGGGGAATAGAGCAAATTAGGAAAACTGCCAACCATCCCATTGCAAAAATAAAACGTATCATAATTACCTCCGAAATCTGCATTCAATAGAGTCAGTATAACATAATCCGGCCTTTCTGTACATAGAATAGAATCAACAAAAAGCTAAGAAATGCAAGGAGAATAGAGGAATGAAAAGATGGGGGATACCGATTGTATTGATTGCCTTAGTGGTGGTTCTATCCGGTTGTGGCTTATTAAATATGGAAAAGGTGAAGCTTAGGGATTTGGAGTTTGTGATTGTAAGTGATGAATTGATCCCTGCAGAGCTGAAAACTATTATTGATGAGAGGAAGCAGGAGGAGTTTAAGCTGACTTTTGCGGATGCGGATGCCCTATACATATGTGTGGGTTACGGACAGCAGAAAACCGGGGGCTTCAGTATTACAGTGGATGAATTGTATCTTACGGAAAAGGCCATATATGCAGAGACCACATTGCTGGGACCGGACGGTAGCGAAAAGGTTTCCAAGGCACCTTCTTATCCCTATATCGTGATTAAGACGGAAGCTTTGGATGAGACGGTGGTGTGTGAGTAGCAGCAAGCTGTGCTTGCGAATCTGTCGGCATGTTGAGTGTATAAAGAGGCGGGAAGGTGATTCCTGCCTCTTTCCTTTTGGCAAAAAACATGATACACTTAGGGGTAGCGAAAGCAAACAGGAGGCAGACTATGTTACTGATTCAGAATGGCTATGTGATGGACCCCAAGTCCGGTCGCGAAGGCGTCATGGACATATTGGTGAAGGATAAAAGAATAGAAAAAATGAGCGCCGGTTTGGCGAAAGAGCTAAGCGTGCAGGAGCTGGCAGAGTGCCAAATCATCGATGCAGAAGGTAAAATCGTAGCTCCCGGTCTGGTGGATGTGCATGTGCATTTCAGAGAGCCCGGCTTTACCCACAAAGAAGATATTGAAACCGGCAGTAAGGCGGCTGCCAAAGGTGGCTTCACCACAGTGGTACTGATGGCCAATGTAAAGCCCCAGGTGGATAATGTGGAGACCCTGCAGTATATTTTGGAAAGAGGAAGAACCACCGGTATCCATGTGGAGACCTGTGCCAATGTGACCATGGGCATGGCAGGCAAAGAGCTGGTGGATATGAAGACCTTGGCAGAAAACGGTGCCGTAGGATTTACCGATGACGGTGTACCCATTATGGATGTGGAACTGGTGAAAGAGGCCATGAAACAGGTGGTGGCACTGGACATGCCCATCAGCTTCCATGAAGAGGATGCTACACTGATAACCAACAACGGTATCAACCGCGGTAAGGCAAGTGAGTTCTATGGTATCGGCGGTTCCCCCAGAGAAGCGGAAATCAGCCTTTCGGGCAGAGATTTACAGCTGGCTTTAGAGACCGGTGCCTGCATTAACATCCAGCATATCAGCAGTAAGGAAGCGGTAGAGCTGGTACGTCAGGCCAAGAAGCAGGGCAAGAATATTCATGCAGAAGCAACGCCCCATCATTTTGCTTTAAATGAAGAGGCGGCGATTAAATATGGTACCATGGCGAAAATGAATCCCCCTTTACGTGAGGAGGCGGACCGATTGGCGATTATCGAAGGATTGGCAGACGGCACCATTGATTTGATTGCCACAGACCATGCGCCCCATACCGCAGAGGAAAAGGCAAAGCCTATTACAGAGGCGCCCAGCGGTATCATCGGTCTGGAAACAGCACTTCCTTTGGCCATCACTGTATTGGTAAACGGTGGCCATCTGACCATGATGCAGGTGCTTGAGAAAATGGCTTACAATCCGGCGAAAATGTATCATTTGGATGCCGGCTATCTGGCAGAAGGCGGCCCGGCTGATATAATTATCGTTGACAAGGATGCTATTCAGGTGTTTGAGGAATATGCTTCTAAGGCTTCTAATACGCCTTTTACAGGCTGGGAGCTGGACGGTGTGGTATGCACCACTATTTGTGATGGAGAGGTAGTCTTCTGCGCGTAGCAATGAGCAAGCGTCAGCTTGCGAGTCTGTCGGCATGGCGATAATAGAGGCAGCTTGAGTTTGGATATTGAGGGGAATCAACATGAAGATAAATAGCAACGATGAACTGGTCCTAATAATCGGAGAGGGGCTTCTATGGGCTGTTGTCGGAAATTATGCTGAAACACATTTGGAGCTTCTGAAAGAAGCATTGAGACCACTTGGCTATATTGATTATGAAGATGTTGATAAGATTACATTTGCAGAGGTTCGGGAGTCCGATAAGTTTATCATCAATGATTTCAGTGCCAGGGAAGGCATCCTGACTGTGGAATATGAAATGCCGGCCGGAATCCTTGCAAAAAATGATGACGGCAGTGTTTGCTTTCATGTAACAACCTGGTGTACCGGTGAAGTTGAAATTCCCGATATTGATTCTTACGACTGGAATGGCATTGAGTTTGACAGTCTTAACAGACTACAAATTCTAGCTTACAGCCATCTTGTAAAAAAGATAAGTCTGTCCTATGAAGATACGGAAGCGGATGATTTGAATGCTTAAAATCCAATTTCTAAAGCATGCCCAAATTTCAGTAAGCTGAGGTGTTTAACTGGGAGACAAACTTGAATTTGTTGAAGAGAACGAATAGAAAGGCGGATACAAATGAAAAAACTTAACTCAAAGCAGCTAAGAATCATTCGAATTTTGACAGTAGTTATTGGAATGCTTATCAGTTTTTGTATTTGGTTATTTTGGTCAGATGTAATAAATAACAATGCTCTTTATCATGTGGGGAATGGAAAATATGGTTCAAAGATAGGAGCGTTATTAATAGTATTGATACCACTGTTTGGTTTTATTCCTTGCCGTACGGATGAAGAAATCCATTCTGAAGACTCAATGGAACGGGCTGAATTGCAGGAAAAAATTGACAAGAGGGCAGAAGAAATTCAGCTTTATGTTGCATTGTTTTGTAGTATGGTGGCATGCCTTGTTATGCTTGGTGGGCTTTTTCTTTGCTAGTATATTAAGTAGTGGCAGTGCAATGTTTGTTGAATAAAATGATATGTAATTACAAAGACAACATCCAATTTGTAAAGAACAAGAAAAGTTCAGTCTTGTAGATAGATTGAAAGCAACATAAGATTTGAAGTTTGTGGTGCAAATTATGGACAATAACGATTACAAAACACTAATAACAGAATATGAAAAATTAAATATAGAAAGACCCGATCTGTATCCAGTATCCTTTGATGAGTATGTCGCGCAATTAAAGAATTCGTTTTCAAAACCTAATTATCTGAGTGCTCCAAAAGAAAAACAGATAAAAGTTGCAATTCTATGGATGAAATATGGGTGTTCGTTGATGAAATATTATAATGCATTTAAGGCACAGGATATGTTTGCTTTAAACAATGCTCTGTTTGAGACCGCCCATATGATGCAAATCGGTAATATATCATCAACAGGAACTGATCATGGCATTTATGGAATGAAGATAACTCCCCATTTGTTGGCAGCAAATATGATGGAAAGAATCAAATTGGTTTTGCCGGAGGAAAATGGGTTAGGAAATTATTCTTTCTATGGAACTCATATAGCAAATCTACTGATGGCTGTTATATACAAGGATTTTGAATTCAAGGAACAGGCGTTAGAACTATCTGAAAAAGAATTGAGTAAAAAAGTACCAGAATATGTTAAATGTTGGATTAGGTGTATGCGTGCTATTGTATTAAAGAATTGCGACATGTTTAATGAGCAATTGGTAGAATTTTGCAAGGCATATATGAAATGCAAGGAATTTGGTATGAATGGTTTTAAACAAAGATTTTGTGTGGAAGCACATGGACTATACAATTTAGCCATATGGGCATATGAAGGAGAATTGAAAGGGCATATTGAGATTCCGTCAGCAAACAATTTTTGTCAGGAGCTAGCACTTTTTCAGGAACAGAATCATTATTCTACAGGGGGAATCGTACATATATATCCGGAATCTATGGATATATGCAATAAGATAATGCGTTGTGAACCACCTAAAATGTTTTTAAAGGATGATGGTAAGAAGAGGGTAATAGATGTTGAAAGGTTTGCTCATGATGTTGTAATCAAAATAGAGTAAAACTTTTAGGCTTCTAATGAGTTTGAAAGCACGCGTTTATTTGAAGTTGATGGAGTGATGAGATGAAAAAATCTACAAAAATGGTATTAAATGATGGTAGGGATATTGAACTCGTAGAAGATACAGATATTTGTATATTGATTAATGGAGAAAAGGGTTATACTATGCCATATCCAATGGAAGGATATGGAGGAGGTATACTTATTGTTTCACCAGCAGAAAAATATCTTGTTTTTTCGTATTTTTCAGGTCAATCTGAGGAAGGGTTTGTTTTATTTGACATTGCTGATATGTGTTGGAACATAGTTTATGAGCATATGTATTCTTTTGGTGAGGGAAGCAATTATTTTTTTGTCAATGATGAAAAGATTCTTGTTGAAGCGAAAAGAATAGGCTGGTGGTGTGAAGAAGATTCAGAGGCAGATGTAGAAGGAAATTCGTACTATGAATTCGGAGAATTGAATTTTTTGGATATAGATGATGGTAATTTTGTAAAGAATAAGATTCTTGTTTATCCGAATGATAGTTGGCAGGAAGGTATAACAGATAATGGATACATAGACGATTTAGAGGCTATGGGAGGAAATAGATTTCGTATAAAATTACCTTGGGGAACTGAGGAGATAGAGGTTTCGACATCAGGTATATCTATCTGGGCTTAGGATAAAGAAAGACAACTTTCGGCTTTCAGCAGCTTTACGCCATACCGGCAGACTTGTAAGCTGATGTCGAGGGTCGGATTCTACCCAAGTTGATTATAACAGGTTCTTATGGGTAGAAAAATAGCCGGATTATAAGCGTAAAAAGCAAGCTTTTTCTACCCATGGAAGAAAAATAGTGGTATCATGGGTAGAGAAAAAGTGGAATAGTAGTCAAAATAGAGAAATTTTTTCTACCCATACAGAAGTATTGTTGAATATATGGGTAGAAAATATAGTTTATTGAGTTGAAAAAAGAATGATTGTTCTATCCATAGGGCCTATTAAGAGTTATATGGGTAGATGGAGTTTGGTGGAAGGTTGGGGGCAAAGGCCTAATCCGCCATGCCGATAAATCCGCCATGCCGACAGACTCGCAAGCCTTCAGCTTGCTCGTTGTCGCGGCATTCGCCGTATGCATCTGAACTCGAATATGTCTGCCCGTGAGCAAGCTCCCGTCAGCCAATTCGGTTCATCTGCGCATGGCTCATTACTACGCGCATAGAAAGGACAAAAAGATGAAAGAAAAAGTAACAGCAAAGGTGATTTCACAGAAGGAAATCGCAGAAAACATTTTTGATATGTGGATTGAAACGGGTCTTGCGAAAGAGGCTCATCCCGGACAGTTTGTGGGTGTGTATCCCAAGAATAAGAGTACCATTTTACCCAGACCCATCAGTATTTGTGAGGTGAACGAGGAGCATACCGCCCTTCGTCTGGTGTACCGTATTGCAGGTCAGGGTACCAAAGAATTCTCCGGCTATGAAGCCGGCGATGATGTGGAAATCTTAGGCATTCTGGGCAATGGTTTCCCCTTAGAGGAGGGCAAGGGCAAGAAGGTATTCCTTATGGGCGGCGGTATCGGTGTGCCCCCCATTTTGCAGTTGGCGAAGGAGCTGGAAGCTGAGAAGCAGGTAGTGGTAGGATACCGTGACAGCAACTTATTCCTGAAGGATGATTTGGACAAATACGCAACTGTTTATATAGCTACCGAGGATGGCAGTGTAGGCACCAAGGGCAATGTAATGCATGCCATTGAAGCCAATGCATTGGATGCAGAGGTAATCTTTGCCTGCGGTCCCATGCCCATGCTTCGTGCCATCAAGAAGTACGCTGCCGAGAAGGGTATCAAGGCATATATCTCTTTGGAAGAGCACATGGCTTGCGGCGTAGGCGCTTGTCTGGGCTGCGTGGTAAAGACCAAGGACATCGATCATCATTCCCACGTACACAATGCACGCATTTGTACGGACGGACCTGTATTTGAGGCAGAGGAGGTAGAAATCTAATGATTAACACAAGTGTAAATATTGCCGGCGTGGAACTGAAGAATCCTGTAATGACCGGTTCCGGTACTTTTGGCTCCGGTATGGAATATGGTGAATTTGTAGATTTGAACAGATTGGGTGCAGTGGTGACCAAGGGTGTGGCAAACATCCCCTGGCCGGGTAACCCTACTCCCCGCGTGGCAGAGGTATATGGTGGTATGTTAAATGCCATCGGTCTGCAGAATCCCGGTATCGAAGTGTTCTGTGAAAGAGATATTCCTTTTCTGAAGCAGTATGATACTAAGATTATCGTAAATGTTTGTGGAAAAAGTGTAGAGGATTACTTAGAGGTTGTGGATAGATTAGGCCATGAGGATATCGCCATGATGGAAATCAATGTATCCTGCCCTAACGTAAAGGAAGGTGCTATTGCGTTTGGCCAGAAGGCAGATGCCCTTTACAATATTACTTCTGAGATTAAGAAACATGCTAAACAGCCCATTATCATGAAGCTGAGCCCCAATGTGACGGACATCACCGAGATGGCCAAGGCGGCAGAGGCAGCAGGTGCGGACGCTATTTCCCTGATTAATACCCTCACCGGTATGAAGATTGATATTCACAGACGTAAATTTGCGCTGGCTAACAAGACCGGCGGTATGAGCGGTCCTGCTATCAAGCCGGTAGCAGTGCGTATGGTATATCAGGCGGCTCATGCGGTGAAGATTCCCGTCATCGGTATGGGAGGTATCGCTACTGCAGAGGATGCCATCGAGTTTATCTTAGCAGGTGCTACTGCTGTCAGTGTGGGCGCCATGAATTTCGTGAATCCTTACACCACCATCGAAGTCATCGAGGGTATCGAAAAGTACATGGAAACCTACGGTGTCACCGATATCAAGGATTTAATCGGTGCCGTGCAGGAATGATTTTCAATCTTGAATCAGACATATTAACAAAGAGACCTTCATATATTTACCATAGGTGAATATATGGAGGTGTTTTTTTGGAACTGGTAAAAAAGAATATACATATGGATTTTATAAAGGCAAAGGCTGCTACTCAGCTGGTGCTGGAGGATGATATGAACCTGCCGGATGTAAAGCCGGATATGGATTGTATCTGTTTGGAGAAGGGAAATGTAGTCATTGAGGAAGCGAAAGCCTATGCGGACAGTGTAACCGTAAGAGGACGTCTGGTATTTCAGGTATTGTACCATACGGATGAGGAGAGCCATGCATTGGCTACGGTAGAGGGAAAGATTGCTTTTGAAGAGAAGCTTCATATGCCGGGGATTACTGCTGCTGATACGGTGAAAGCAGAAGGCAGTGTGGAGGATTTGAGTATCGGTATCATTAACTCCCGAAAGCTGAGTATACAGTCAGTGGTGAATCTGGTGGTGTGTGCGGAGGAAATCTACGACGAAGAGGTGCCCATCGGCTTGCGGGGAGAGGAAGGCATTGAGTATCGCCGCAGTCCCATGGAAATGGCTAAGGTGGCAGTTTCAAAGAATGATATTTATCGCATCCGAGATGAAGTGCTGCTTCCAAACAATTATCCGAATATTTTTCAGGTCTTGTGGAGTAACTTATCATTGGATGATGTGGAATTCAGACCCCTGGATGAGAAACTTTCTGTACGCGGCGAGTTGAAGGTGCAGCTTATTTATGAGTGTGTGGAAGGCCGCATTCACAGCTTTGAAACCTCCATTCCCTTTAGTGGCAATATGGATTGCAGTGGCTGTCGAGAAGGCATGATACCTACCATATCCTATGGTCTGGGACAGCAGGAGGTAAGTATTCGTCCGGACCGGGACGGAGAAGAAAGAGTGGTAGCGGTGGATGCCATGCTGGATATGGCATTAAAGATGTATGAAGAGGCGAAGGTAGAGCTGATTACCGATGTGTACGGAGTAAAAGCAGAAGTGCTTCCTGTGGAAAAGGAAGTAAGCATTCGAAGACTTCTGACCAGAACTACCGGCAAGCAAAAGGTGACGGAGCATGTGAAGGTAGGGGCAGGAAGCAGCAGTATTCTGCAGTTACTTCACAGTGAAGGTCGTGTGCTTTTGGATAAGGTGGAGGTGGAAAAGAACGCCATTACTTTGAAAGGAAGCATCCCCATTCAGGTGCTTTATATCAGTGGAGACGACCGTAAGCCCTACGATGCCCTGCGTACCCAGATTCCTTACAAATATGAGATGGAAATCAACGGAATAGAAGCTGATGATACTTTGGATGTGCAGGCCTCCCTGGAACAGATGCAGGTGAGCATACTGGATGGAGAAGAGCTGGATGTGAAGGCAGTGCCGGTATTTACGGTAACCGCTTTTGGCCAGGAAAAGAAAAAGCTGGTGAGTGATATTACCACAGAACCATTGGACACTAAAAAATTAGGTGCGCTTCCGGGGATGGCTATTTACACCGTAAAGCCCGGGGATAGTCTGTGGAGTATCGGTAAGAAATACTATATTTCGGTGGACAGATTGAAGAAAATTAATGAATTAAGCAGCGACGACCTGCAAATCGGTCAGAAGCTGTTAATAGTAAAAGAGGGCATTTAATGCCCTCTTTTATATGTCTTTCTTATTCGGTAATGCCTGCCAGTTCGTCGAATTTCTTCATAACCGCCTCATAGGTTTTTTTAGAAATTTCGGGAAGTTCGCCGCCCCATTTTTCTTCAGCCATAGCGTAGCCCTTCTTGAAGGCTTCGCGCATGTCTTCTACTTTGGAAGGGTCACCGCCGGTTAATGCGTTAGCGAAATCGATGATTCTCTGTGAGGTCTGTTCTACTCCCCAATAACCGTCTTCTGCGATATCAGCCTGTGCCTGAGCCTTGGTAGCCGGGTCAACTTTGTAATCGCCTGATGCTAAGAAGGACCAGATGTCATTAGCCTGTCCGTAAGCGGTACCCTGTTTTACCATCATCTGCTCTACCAGAGAACGAAGCTGTGCGGTTCTTGCGTCAGCGTCAGCTTTCAACTTCTGAATCAAAGCGGTGTCAGGTTTGTACTTTTTGGTTACTTTTGGTTCCTTGGAAGGTTCATAAATCACGCCGGTTTCTGCTGCTGTATCAGTAGTTTTGGCAGCGGTGCTTTCTTCTGTCGCCTTTTGTGCGGAGGCAGAATAGCCTGCATATGCAGACTGTACTGATGTAATTCCGTTTACATTCATACTTTACTCCTATCTGTCGTATTCTTACGACTATCAACCGTATCATCCATGAATTGGTGATAATTATACTGTTCTAATGCATATATCGGCATTCTGAAGAGATAGTTTAGGAGATTCGGTTAATATTTATAAACTTATGTGCCGGATAGACAGATTGAGTTCCGTTGACAGGCAGGGTGTGATTTGTTAAAATGATTGCATTCGACAAAGGCAGGAGGGGATTGCTGTGAAAGGATTTAAGAAAAGGATTTGGATAACATTACTCATCATGCTTTTCGTACTTGCAGGATGTTCTGAGAAGAAGGAAGTGTCAAAAGGGCAGGATACGGAAACATCCGGGGCGATAGAGGAGAATCAGAAATCAGAATCTGTAGAGGAAAACTTGCAAGAGCTGACCTTAGAGCAAATACAGGCACTGTCTGAGGAGACGGTAACGGTTTTATATTACTACAATCAGGAGCGTGATGATAATGCGGGGCTGTGCTTTGCTGTTGATTCCCCTAAGTATGGCAAGGTACTTTTGAAGGATGCTTTTCGCTTGTGGCCTTATGACGGAGAGGTTTTGGAGTCTGAGAAATTTGCAAGATTTGTACGTGGCGGGGAACTTTGGAACACAGAGACGCGCGAAAGGCTGAATGTATTTTTGAAGAATTGTTTTTTGCTTGATTACGAGTATGAAGCTGTTGATAAAAATGTGGCTGCGTTTACCTTACAGGGGGATGGTGAATTAAAGACACTGAAGCTTGCCACAGATATGCCCCAAGTAGAGGATAAAGTATATTTATTGGCCGGTGAGCAGGTATATGAAGGTAAGGTAAAGGATATTTGGATTAAAGAAGCTTATTATTCCTTTGAGGGAATGGAGAGCAATAAAATGGGTAATGTGGCCGGTGCGCCTATTGTTAATGTATACGGTGAGGTCATCGGCATCTATTTGGGTGTCGGTGAGGAATATGGTGAGAGTTCTCATTTCGGAATTAAATTAGTAGGATTCGGAGAGAAACTCGAGCAGGCTGAGATAGCTGATATTACATATTCCACGACTTTTGTGGCAGATATGTTAGGCACTGAATTTCCTGATATCACATATTTTACCCCTGACCAGGTGATTTCCACCCATTACATGGATATGGTGATTCATGGTACTCAAATTGTAGATGAGTTAGAGGGGTATAAACCCAAGGATGGATATAAATATCTGTTGATGGAAGTAACCTTTCAGACATCAGCTGATATAACAGATGGATCCGTGCAGGTGTATTCTAATGATTTTTCGTTGAACTGGCCGGATCACGAAACGGTTTATCGTGAAACCGAGGAGTTGATGTACGGGCAGTTTCCTGAGGAGTTTGAGATAACAGATGATGAGACCAGAGGTGTGTTTATATACCAGGTGCCGGCTGACCGGATTCGGGCCAAATTAACCTTAGCGGAGTCGTATCCCAAGGAAGATTCGAAAGGGATGGAAAGCATGTTAAATATTGTGTTTATCCGTTTGGAGAATTGGATAAGATAGAGAAAACAAAGAGAGAGACCTACAAATCTGCAAAAGATACGGATTTGTAGGTTTTTTAACATTTCCGATTTGACAAATTGTACTTTTTTTAGTACAATCCTTGTATACAAAATACATTTTTGTACAGACGGGGTGCTATATGGAGAAATGTGTAAAGAAGGCTTATGCCAAAATCAATCTGGGCTTGGATGTCATCGGCAGACTTCCTAATGGTTATCATGAAGTGAAAATGGTGATGCAGACCGTGGGAATATATGATGTACTCACATTGGAAAAGATACCGGAAGGAATCCTGGTGACCACGGATAACGGAGAGCTTCCTACCGATGAAAACAATCTGATTTATAAATCGGCCAAGCTTATGAAAGAGAAATACTCCATCCAAGAAGGTGTACGCATCCATCTGGAAAAGAATATACCCATAGCAGCAGGTATGGCAGGCGGCAGTACGGATGCAGCAGCCACCTTTATCGGCATGAATGAATTGTTTGATGTTGGTGCTACGGAGGAAGAACTCAGGGAGCTGGGTGTAAAGGTAGGAGCGGATGTACCCTATTGCATCATGGGAGGTACGGCACTGGCGGAAGGCATTGGTGAGCGTTTAAGTTCACTACCGGCACCGAAGGATTGCTTCCTGCTTATCGCTAAGCCGGATATCAATGTTTCTACTAAGTATGTTTATGAGCATCTGGATGCAGAAGGTGTGGAAAAGCATCCGGATATAGATGGTATGATAGAAGCCCTGACGCAGGGAAGCACGGATGGTATCGTGGAGCGTTTGGGTAATGTACTGGAAAACGTGACCGTAAAGAAATACCCTGTGATTCAGGAAATCAAGGAAAATATGCTGGAAAATGGTGCCCTGGGCAGCCTGATGAGCGGAAGCGGCCCCACTGTTTTCGGAATGTTTGATAAGAAAGAAACTGCCGAAGCGGCGTTAAGGGCATTGGAAGCGACAGGACTGGCAAAGCAGCTCTTTGTGACAGGCTTTGCGAAAGGAGGCATGTATGCAGGAGAATCTTCAGATTCAGATGAATGAATTTTTACCCCTTAGGGACGTGGTGTTTAATACCCTGCGTCAGGCCATACTGACCGGAGATTTGAAGCCCGGTGAGCGCCTTATGGAGATTCATCTGGCCAATAAGCTGGGTGTCAGCCGTACTCCCATTCGTGAGGCCATCCGTAAGCTGGAGCTGGAGGGTCTGGTAATTATGATACCCCGCCGCGGTGCGGAAGTGGCACAGATTACCGAGAAAAGCATGATGGATGTGCTGGAGGTAAGACGTACCATGGATGCCCTGTGCGTGGAACTTGCCTGTGAGCGAATTACGGAGGATGCATTGGAAACATTGAAACTGGCTTGTGATGCTTTTGCAGAGGCAGTGAAGTCCAAGGATATCAAAGTAATAGCCAAGGCTGACGTGGCCCTTCATGACATCATCGTACAGGCCACCGGCAATAGCCGTCTGGTGCAGTTGATTAACAACCTGTCGGAGCAGATGTATCGCTATCGTTTCGAATATTTGAAGGATTGCACCAGACATGAAGCATTAATAGAGGAACACCGGATTATTTATGAAAGTATTGTAAAAAGAGACAAGGAAGCGGCAAGTGATGCGGCAAAGCTGCATATAGATAATCAGGAGCAGGCCATCATTCATCAGATTCGTTTGGATAAGGAAAATAAAAAAGCATAGTATAAGCCCATAATTTTGTGTCCATACTTACCATAAAAACAAACAGTAAGCGGGAGGTATGACATGAAAAAGAGATGGAAGGAATTCAGAGGAGTATTGCTTTTGGGTATGGCCATCGGCTGGTGGGGACTCTGGTACCCGGAGCTGGAGAAGGTGGCAGATACCTATGCCATTGTATGGGAAGACGGGACTGTACAGATGTCTTCCGAGCTGTTAGAATATGAGTTTGATGAGACAGATAAGTGTGAAATCCGTATCAGCAGTAAGCTTTGGAAAATGTTAAAAGAATTTTGGATAGAGGATAATAAACAGCAATGAGTTTGGAAACAAAAAAAGCCTTTGATGCAAGCGCACCCATAGGAGTCTTTGACTCCGGTGTTGGGGGATTAACAGTGGTGAAAGAAATCATGCATCAGATGCCCAATGAGAAAATAGTATATTTCGGAGATACGGCAAGGGTGCCCTACGGCAGCAAGTCGAAGGATACGGTAACCCGTTTTTCCAGGCAGATTGTGCGCTTTTTGGAAAGCTTTGACGTAAAGACCATTGTGGTGGCCTGTAATACTGCCAGTGCCTATGCTTTGGAGGAACTGGAGAAGGAAGTATCCATCCCCATCATCGGTGTGGTGAAGCCGGGAGCAAAAGCGGCCAGTGATGTAACCAAGAACGGTAAGATTGGTGTGATTGCTACGGAAGCCACCATCAGCAGCGGCATTTATAACGAATACATAACCAAATTGAATAAGGATGTGACCATCTACGGAAAAGCATGTCCCCTATTTGTACCTTTGGTAGAAGAAGGACTTTTAGAGGATCCGGTGACCGATGAGATTGCCAGAAGATATCTGACGGAGCTGATTGATCTGGATATCGACACCCTGATTTTAGGCTGTACCCATTATCCTTTGATTCGTTCCACACTGGGTAAAATCATGGGCGCAGAGGTGAATCTGGTGAATCCTGCTTACGAGACGGCTTTGGAGCTGAAGGAGCTTTTGCAGGAGAAGAATCTTCTCAATGGAAAGCATCCTGCATTGGGAGAGACCCAGTATCAGTTCTTTGTAAGTGATAAAGCCGAGAAGTTCAAAACCTTTGCCAATTCCATCATCAAGTATGGAATTCTTTCTGCAAAAACCATAAATATTGAGCAATATTAGGAAGAAACAGTAAGTATGAAAAAAGACGTAACAATTAAAATAAAGGGCGTTCAGAAGTATTCTGAGGGAGAACGTGTGGAAACAGTAACAGAAACTGCCGCAGAATACTATTTCAGAAACGGCGGGCATTTCGTCAAGTTTGAAGAGGAAGCGGAAGGCTTTACGGAGACCAGTAAATGTCTGTTAAAGGTTAGAGACGATATTGTAGAGATGACCAAAAAGGGACTGGTGGATTCCCATATGATTTTTGAAGAGGGTAAGCTACATACCACCAATTACAAGACCCCCTTTGGCATGATTGTGATGGGTGTGGAAACCAAACATATCCAAATAATGGAAGAGGAAAATGCATTGGCCGTCCGCATAGAATATGCCCTGCAGGCGCAGGAAGAGCATATGGCAGATTGCAGTATCCGCATTATGATAAAGAGCAGAAACTAAAAAAGAGACCCAAATGGTCTCTTTTTGTTTGTTTACTTAATTGGCTTAGCGCCTGCCTTTTCCTGTGCGGCTTCCAAAGCACGTTTGAAACGGCTTTTCTTCTTTACGGGTAAGGGTTCGTTCTTTCCGTGAAGTCCCTTTACTCCAATTACATAAATACCGCTGACAACAGCTTTTACTTCCTTCTTTACAGGTACGGTATCAAAGATTTTCTCGTCGCAAATCAGTGACATAATCTGGGGACCAACCTTCGCCTTGATAATGGGAAGTTTGGAATTACGCATCAGCTTGGGTGCCTGCTCCATTACAACGGAGGGAAGTCCGGCATCTTTCAGTTTCATTCGCTTCTTATCAATAATCAGCATGGATACGGTCTGCTTAGATTGCTCCAGCATAGCCTGCTGTTCTGCCTGCTTCTTCTGCGCTTTCTTGCCCAAGAAATACAGTATGATAAAGAATATCACGATAATGAGCAAGACGATTAGAAATACCTTCATGTATATATCCTCCCGGTCTGTCTTTTTATTTCTAACCAATTTTAACATTCTTTTCCACATTAGGCAACCAAGAAATTATCTTTTTAGAGTATTTTAAGAGATTTTTGGAATAGTATAGTATGAAAACATAATAGACATGCCGTGGCAACTTTGCGGATACATGTGGTGTAAGAAGAGGTGCATATGGGGGAAGTGCTGGAGGTCGGCAGGCAATTGTTTCTGTTTCTGACAGGCAATATAATAGCCGTAAATACAATATTTGCCATTGTAGTGGTATTTTTTGAAAGACGCAGCCCCAAAAGTGTATGGGCATGGTTATTGCTTTTGTATTTCCTGCCCATAGTGGGATTTTTGTTTTATCTCCTGCTGGGAATGGATTTGCACAAGAGAAAGCTGTTTCGTATCAAGGGAGTAACGGACAGTGTGCAGGAGGCCGCCGGTAAACAGGCGCGGAGTCTGAAAAGTATGGACTTGGAGCAGCTGGAACCACATTTGGAGACCTACCGGGAATTGATTTTGTATAATCTGAAGGCGGCGGATGCAGTACTTACCGGAGACAATGATATCGATATTTTTACTGACGGCAATAAGTTGTTTGATGCGATTTTGCAGGATTTGGAGCAGGCAAAATGGTTTATTCATATACAGTATTATATTATCAAAAATGATGTGTTGTTTGAGCGTATGCGCGAGGTGTTGGTACGAAAAGCAGCAGAAGGTGTGGAGGTGCGGATTCTTTATGACGGCATGGGCTGTCGGAGTGTCAGTCATAGATTTTGGCATGCCTGCAATGCCCAAGGGTTGGAAACGGCAGAGTTTTTTCCCGCATTGTTTCGAAGAGTCCATTTGCGTATGAATTACCGTAACCACAGAAAGATACTGATTGTGGACAATGAGGTGGCTTATGTGGGGGGCTTTAATATCGGAAGGGAGTATGTGGATTTGGATGAGAAACTGGGACATTGGAGGGATACCCAACTTCGGATTTACGGTTCCGCTACTTTAAGCCTTCAGCTTCGATTTTTGTTGGATTGGAATTATGCATCGGGGAAAAATCTGTTTGGAAATCCTAAGTATTATACGGAGGCTTCCTATGGGAAGAGGGATTTTTGTAAGGTGCAAATTATTGCAAGCGGCCCGGACCATAAGGGGCAGACCATCCGGGACAATTATTTAAGTCTGATTTATAAGGCGAAAAAGAGTATCTATATCCAAACGCCTTATTTTATTCCGGATGAGGCAGTGTTAGATGCACTGAGGATGGCGGTGTTGGCAGGGGTAGAGGTAAATATTATGATTCCCTGCAAGCCGGACCACATGTTTGTATATTGGGCTACTTATTCCTATATAGGGGATTTGGTGATGGCCGGAGCAAACTGCTACACCTATGATAAGGGATTTCTCCATGCCAAGGGGATGATTGCGGACGGAAGGGTATTCTGCTACGGTACGGCGAATTTGGATATTCGCAGCTTTGCCCTGAATTTCGAAGTCAATGCGGTGGTGTACGATGAAGGAAAGGCAAAGGAGATGGAAGAATATTTTAAGCAGGATATGAAGGACTGTACAAAGATAACGAAAGAAGAATATGCAAGCAGACCCCCGATAATCCGTTTAAAGGAACAGATTTGCAGATTGTTATCCCCTCTTTTGTGAAATACACGGAAAATTCATAAGTTTTTTTCATAAAATGCTTTCAATGCGCGGGAGTTTGTGGTATAAATAACTTTATGTAACTATATTTTATGATAAAGTTAGATATGATAGCTTGTTTTAGGAGTGTTGTGTTGTATGAAGAAGAAATTGAATTTATTAGGAATTATGTTAATATTGGCAGCTATGCTGGCGGGGTGCGGAGATAAGAATGTGGAGTATGCCCAAAAGCTGAAGGTAGAGGATTATGTTACTTTAGGCGAGTATAAGGGATTGGCTGTAACAGCACCTGCTATAGTTGTGGATGAAAAAGAAAAAGAGCAGGTAAAGCACGAGTTATATAATCTGTATATCACCAAGGATAATTATGGTGTTACGGATGGTACCGTTAAGGATGGAGACTATGTCAATATCGATTACGAAGGTAAGAAGGATGGTGTGGCATTTGAAGGCGGTACCGCACAGAATCAGCAGCTGGGTATCGGAACCAATGCGTTCATACCCGGCTTTGAAGCAGGACTGGTAGGCGTAAAGGCCGGACAGACTGTGGACTTGACATTAACCTTTCCGGAAACTTACAGCAATGCAGAGCTGGCAGGTCAGGAAACCGTGTTTACCGTAACAGTGAATTTTATTTATCCTGAGTTCAAGGATGAAATCGTAGCTTCTTTTGGAGAGACGGCTTTCAAGAATGTGGAAGAGTTAGATGCGTATGTTCAGAAGTATCTGGAATCTCTTTCCAAGAGCAATCAAGACTATATTGTTGAGAATTCTGTAGTTTCACAGTTTATGAATAATTGTACGTTCCAGAAAGATATGCCGGAGGGAATTATATCCAAGTATCGTGTACGTCTGATGGAAAATATCCAGGCAGAAGCTTCCTATCATGGTATGGATGCAGATGGTTATTGTCAGATTGTTTTTGGAACACCACTGTCTGACTATTTAGATAAGTATGCTGTAGAAACGGCAAAACAGATGGTTGCGATGGTAGCTTTGGCAAAGCAGGAAGGTTTGCTTAAGGCTGATAAGGATTTAGATGCGGCAATCCAGCAGGCAGCTACCGATGCAGGATATACAGATGTGAAGGAATTCATGGGTGAGAATACCGGTGATGCTTATGCAGAGGCATTTGCATTTGAAGATGCGTTGGAATTTTTGGTAAATAACGCAGTGATTACCGTAGAATAAATGGTTTGGAGGAAACAAATATGATGGATTTAACAGATATTAAGGATTTATTTCGCAACCGCGAAGCATATATTGGCAAAGAAGTAACCGTAGGTGGCTGGGTCAGAAGCAACCGTGACAGCAAGAACTTCGGATTTTTGGTTATCAATGACGGTACCTTTTTTGAGGCATTACAGGTAGTATACGGCGACCAGCTGGCAAATTTTGCAGAACTTTGCAAGATTAACGTAGGTGCAGCTTTAGTCATCAGAGGAACCATCGTGGAAACCCCTCAGGCCAAGCAGCCTTTTGAAATGCAGGCATTGGAGGTAATCGTAGAGGGTCCTTCTTCAGCAGATTATCCTTTGCAGAAGAAGCGCCACAGTTTTGAATATTTAAGAACCATTTCTCACTTACGTCCCAGAACCAACACCTTTCAGGCAGTGTTCCGTGTACGTTCTTTGATTGCTTATGCGATTCACAATTTCTTCATGGAAAGAGGCTTCGTATATGTACACACACCCATTATCACAGGTAGTGACTGTGAGGGTGCAGGTGAAATGTTCCAGGTAACCACCATGGATTTGAACAACCTGCCTAAGACTGAGGACGGCAAGGTGGATTTCTCCCAGGACTTCTTTAACAAGCCTACCAATCTGACCGTAAGCGGACAGTTAAACGTAGAAACCTATGCATTTGCATTTAAGAATGTATATACCTTCGGACCTACCTTCCGTGCAGAAAATTCCAACACCACCCGCCATGCGGCTGAGTTCTGGATGATTGAGCCGGAGATGGCTTTTGCAGATTTGAAGGACGATATGATTCTCGCAGAGAGCATGTTAAAGTATGTTATCCGTTATGTATTGGAGAACGCTCCTGAAGAGATGAACTTCTTCAACCAGTTCGTAGACAAGGGACTTATCGAAAGATTAAACCATGTAGTAAACTCTGACTTCGGTCATGTAACCTATACAGAAGCTATCGAAATCTTAGAAAAGAACAACGATAAGTTTGATTACAAGGTATTCTGGGGATGCGATTTACAGACCGAGCATGAAAGATACCTGACCGAGCAGGAATTTAAGCGTCCTGTATTCGTGACCGATTATCCCAAGGAAATCAAGGCATTCTACATGAAGCTGAACGAGGACGGCAAGACCGTAGCAGCTATGGACTGTCTGGTACCCGGTATCGGTGAAATCATCGGCGGCAGCCAGCGTGAGGATAAGCTGGAGCTTTTGGAGCAGAGAATGGATGAGCTGGGTCTTAATAAGGAAGACTATGATTTCTATTTAGACCTGCGCAGATACGGCTCCGTACGTCATGCAGGCTTCGGACTCGGATTCGAAAGATGTGTAATGTACCTGACCGGTATGAGCAACATCAGGGACGTACTTCCCTTCCCTCGTACCGTAAATAACTGTGAGTTATAAGAAATAATGCGGGCTGACCATTAAGAGGTCAGCCCTTTCTTAATGATGAGGAAATATTAAGAATTTTTTACAGATATTGGGGTTAAAATCAGATGATAAATGTGGTATACTGGTAACGTGGATTTGATGTAAGTTCAGTTGATGTACATAAAGGATATATATATGAAATCGATTAAAAAGCGTTTGATGAATTGTATATTGTGCGGCATTCTGGTGTTGGGATTATTTACGGCACCAATCCTGGATGTCTATGCGGACCGAACCATTGATGAGGTACAGGACTCCATAGACCATCAGAAGGAGGTCATTGAGGATATCAATGATGAGATTGATGCTCTGGAGGGTGAGCAGGATATCCTTTTGGAACAGATGGATGACTTAAATGCAGAGATTATCAATGTAATGACCAGTATTGATATGCTGACGGATGAAATTGCCCAGAAGGAGCAGGATATCAAGACTACCCAGGCAGAGTACAAGGAAGCCCAGAAGGTGGAAGAGCAGCAGAGAGAGGCCATGAGCGTGCAGGTGAAAATGATGTACGAGGGTGGCAAGACCACTTGGTTTAATCAGCTTTTAAGGAGTAGCAGTTTTTCGGATATGCTGAACAACCTGACCTATACGGAAAGTGTATTGGATTACAGCAACAATATGTTGGAGAAATATGAAGTGGCGAAGAATCAGGTACACGATTTGTGGGACAAGCTGGAAGCGGAGAAGAAGGACTTGCAGAGTCAGAAGAAGGACCTGGAGGACCAGAAGCAGTACTGTGACGAGCTGATGGCACAGCTGAAGGACCAATCAGACAATTACGATGCTCTGATTGCTCAGGCGGAGAAGGAAGCCAAGGCAGCAAAGAAACTGCTGCAGGAGGAACAGAAAGTATTAAAGAAGCTGAAGGATGAGGAAAAGCGTCGCCAGGAGGAAGAGCGTCGTCGCCAGGAAGCTTTGAACAAGACCTATGAAACCACCAGCTATACCCAGATTGTAGATGCTGCCAGCGGTAGTGATATCGGTAAGAAGATTGCAAAATATGGCTTACAGTATGTGGGCAATAAGTATGTATACGGTGGTACCAGTCTGACTAATGGTGTGGATTGCTCCGGCTTTACATACAGAGTATATGAGGCCTTCGGATATACCCTTCCACGTACCTCTTATGCTCAAAGAAGCGTCGGAAGAGCCGTGGACTATGCCGATGCCCAGCCCGGTGATTTGATTATGTACAGCGGCCATGTGGGCATCTATATCGGCGATGGACAAATTGTACACGCCAGCAACAGTAAGCCCTATCCCAAGGGCGGTATCAAGGTCAATAAGGCCACCTACCGGAGTATCATCGGTGTGAGAAGAATTGTGGATTAAAAGAGAAGTGGAAGTGCCGTTTGGGGACTTCCGCTTTTTTGAGTATGTGATTGTGCGATGTTGAATGAAACACAACTACTGCGTCATTGTAAATAAGTTGGAGAGTGATATGATTTAGATAAAATCAATCACAAGGAGGCTAATATGTTACACTTACCGGAGAATTTGAAAAAGTATCGCATAATGAAGAATCTGACCCAGGAGGATGTGGCGGCGTATCTGAGGATTACACCACAGAGCGTATCCAAGTGGGAGGCAGGAGGTTCATTTAGTTAAAGATACTACACCACAACCCACGCTTACGCAGTATTGCAAGAAAACAACTTTTGGATAAAAACAAAGAAGCACGGTCAACATCCCTTTTGAAGATGGCGACGGTGCTTTTTTGATTTCCGGAGCGAGGATGTAAAACCGGCAAGGGAGGTTTTGTATCCGAGAAACGGAAATGATGGGGGAATCCAAAGGGGGCAACGCCCCTTTTTGGCACACGGACTTTGCTTGCAAAGTCTAGTGTGTTATACCCTCTATCTGCGGGTCTACGAAAAGTCGGGGATCGGGATTCGGGTCGCCGGTTTTGAAGCAGACAAAAAGAGCTTTGTTTCTGTGCCCGTGTCAGTCACAGAATTAAAGGTCTTTGATTAGCTGGTAGAGGGTATAAAACAACTCAATCTGCTTTTGCAGGAGATTTTTATCATCGTCTTGAACATTTCAATATTATAATATCACCAATAACACATATCAAGAAATAGATTATCCAACATATACTATTTTCGTGTCGAGGTATTGGTGTTATTGTCCAACAATGTCTTATATAATGAGAATGTCCTGCAACTATTCCTTGAATAACATTAAATATGCAAGAAATGGGAATGATACATAATATCCAGATGTTAATAAGCCAAAATATCAAAAAGGCTACTTTTTTATTGATTCCTATGAATTGTCCAATAGTAAAAATCATACATCCGATTGCTATTAATATTAATCCTATTGCAACTGGAAGTACTGTTTGTTTTTCTATCCATAATATAATTGCTATCATTAGTCCAATAAAATTTATTATAGTTCCTATAATGGAATGAACTCTAGCGTCCACTTTATTATCAAGTGAATCATTTTTCTTAATCTCTCCAATCACATTCTTTCTCCTGTTATTACATATTCTGTTTGAGTCAATTTCGTGTGACAGTAGTCGGGAGGCTCTCTATCTTTCCCCTTCTTTGGAATATTCTGAAAATATCTCGACTACTTCAAATTTCTCAAAAGTTATCATGGTTTTTTCCGTAAAGGTATACCCGCGCTGGGCAGCATCCTGCATCCAATAGCCATAATTTCCTGTTTTCCATTGTTCAAAGGTTTCGTCTTCTCCCTCCAGCTTGACCATTTCCCAAGTTAGGTCGCAGAAGCGTACCGTTTCCAGATAGATTGTCCGAATGGTACAGGCTGGTTCATCTTTGCCGTTTAACACTAGAGAAACATCTCCAATTTGCGGCTGAGGTTCACCTTCCAGAATGACAGAGACAGTGGCTGTTTTCTTACCTGCCAGAACTAGTTCCAACAGTTCATCCGCCATCTGAGGGCTGTTTCCAAAGGCAAAACACTCAAAATAGTCATCTTTGTTTACATGTTTCATATTCACATATCCTCCTTAAGCATATACTTTCCGATTGTATCCATCGCAACCGAATTTCTTTCCCGGCAGTTTGCCAACAGTACCACACCTCTTGACCGGTCTTCCCGGAAGCCGACAAAGGATTGGAAACAGCCTGTAGCACCATTGTGCCAGGTTAGATTTCCTTCTTTGATCCACCCAAGTCCGATAGAAAAAGGATGTGGT
>JAFWYN010000002.1 GCA_017522685.1 Lachnospiraceae bacterium | reverse complement strand
TTGGTAGAGCAAAGGACTGAAAATCCTTGTGTCGCTGGTTCGATTCCGGCTCTGGGCATTTTGATTTACCTATTTTTAAGATTTGGGGAGTGTGTAAACACTTCCTTTTTTTGTTGAAAAATGTTATTCTTTATACACATTAAAATATAGAAAGTCGGCAAATATGAGCTGAAAGGTTAAGAAGTTCATAATAGATAAAGGAAAGGGGTAATTATGATAACATGTTGTATTTGTAATAAGAAAATCGGGCGCCATGAAGAAGGACATGCTTTTTCACATAAATACAATCAGTTAGTACTTTGTGATAAGTGCCATATAGTGAAAGAAAAGCTTCAGGTAAATTCAGAAGGAAAAATAGAGGATATTCAGAGAAGTCGTAAATACTTCGAAGAACTTTTATATATAGGGATTGTAAATAAGCTGGCAAGAGAACCTCTGCAAAAGCTTTTGAAAGAAGCGGAAGATGCAGAAAAAGAAAGTATGCGCTATCGCTTTAAAAATAGAGATTTATTGGTTACCACCGGAATGGCCTTTGAGGGTTATGAAATAACAGAATATCTGGATGTATTGAGTGCAGAGGTAGTATTGAATATTGGCATGTTTAGCGAGCTTGGAGGTGAAATTTGTGATATTTCCGGAAAAGCGAACAGCATTGTGGCACAAAAACTAAGTGATGCTAAGGAAGAGGCATTGGAGTTATTAAAGAATAAAGCGGCTGAAAAATGTGCCGATGCATTATTAGGAATTCAATACGGTATGTTGAATTTGATAGAAAATATGCTGGTGATTTCGGCTACCGGAACAGCGGTACGAATACAAAAGTAGAGACAATATGGTGCAGAAATAATTATGAATTATGGCAAAAGTACCAGTCTGTTTTTAATACATAAAATTGACAAAATGTGATAATTGAGGTATCATAATTGTATATACAAAATAGCTTTTGGCGGAGGTATTATATGAAAAATGCCAAAAATTTGAATGTAAAAGAAAAGTTGAAAAAAAGTTTTATTTCTGTTGTATCTATTGCAAATATAGCCGCTATTTTGGCAGCTGTGCTGATGTTAATTATTGATGCACGCTATAGTAAGGCTTTGGAATTGAATGGTTTTATCCAAGGTGATCTGGGTGAGTATAGTGCCTATTTGAATAAGGATGGTGCCATATCCAGAGATATCATTATGTTGACAGATGTGGCAGAATTAGCCCAGGCACAGCAGGACTTAAAGGAAACGGATGAGAAAATAGCATATTATTTCAACGAGTTTGAGCATAAGTTGGAAACGGATAAAGAAAAAGCCCTTACAAACGTGATTAAGGAAAAGTATCCAAAATATATCACAGAGCGTGATAAGGCCATTGCATCCGGCATGCAAAACCATAATGAAGCAGCCTTGCAACAATTTCGTCATGAAGCAGCCCCTATTCTTCAAGAAGTTATGGATGCAACAGATCAGCTTATCGCCATGAACCGTGAAATGGGTGATAAGGTTTCCGAAAGACTGATTATTTTCAGCATAGTGATGGTAGTATTAGTATTTGTTGTAATTGCCATTGCGGTGATAATCGCTATACGCCTGGCGACTAATACAGCGAAGGAAATACATACATCTGTAGAGAAGATTCAAAATGCTACCAAGAAGCTTGCTAAGGGTGAATTGGACGTCAGTGTGCAGATGAATACCGGCGATGAATTTGAGGATATGGCGAACTCCTTTAATGAAGCAGTTAAAAATTTGCATTTGTACATTGATACGATTAAATTCGGTCTGACAGAAGTGGGTGCGGGTAATTTTGCAGTAAAGCCTCCCATCGAATTTGTGGGAGATTTCGTAGCATTGAAGGATGCAATAGTACATATTACGGAAGCCTTAAGCAGTACCATGCGAGAGATTAATGATGGTTCCGAGCAAGTGGCGTTAGGAGCAGAACAGTTGGCAGAAAATGCCCAGATGCTGGCGGAAGGTGCCACTACACAGGCGGCGGCCATTGAAGAATTAACAGCTACCATTGAAAATGTCACCAATCAGGCGGAATTTAGTGCGAAGCAGGCGGATGAAGCATGTAAGAGTGCACAGAACTTTGCGAATTTGGCAGAGCAGTCCAGCCGGGAGCTGGTGCTTCTGACAGAGGCCATGATGCGCATTACAGAGACATCCAAGAAGATTGAAAATATCATTGCAGAGATTGAGGATATTGCATCACAGACCAATTTATTGTCATTAAATGCATCCATAGAGGCTGCACGCGCCGGAGAAAGCGGTCGAGGTTTTGCTGTGGTTGCAGATCAAATCGGCAAATTGGCAGCCGATAGTGCCCAGTCTGCTGTAAATACCAACAGCCTTATCAAAGAATCCTTACAGGAAATCAGTGAAGGAAATGCGATTACAGCCAATACGGTTTCTGCATTACAGGAGCTTATCGAAGGCATCCGAGCATTGGCTGAGGCGGCTCAGCAGAGCAGAGAGCTTTCTGCAGAACAGGCAGTTACCATGGAACAGATACAGCAGGGTGTGATTCAGATAGCCGATGTGGTACAGAACAATTCCGCATCCGCAGAAGAGACTTCAGCTACCAGTGAAGAGCTTTCCGCACAGTCGCAGAATCTGAAGGCTATGGTAGAGCAATTTCAGTTGTTAGAAGGATAGAATGAAAGAAAAAAACCATCCACCCTAAGTTATATAGGGTTGGATGGTTTTATGTTTTACAACTCCAATTTTTCCATCTCATCCAGTATCTCGCCCATCACATCTAAGGCATCCTGAATAGGCTGAGGACTTTCCAAATTCACGCCGGCTATTTTCAGAAGCTCTACCGGTGACTTAGTACAGCCCCCGGATAAGAATTCTTTGTAGGCCTTTACGGCAGGTTCCCCATTCTTTAGGATATTACGGGCGATGGCTACAGCACTGGCAAAACCGGTGGCATATTGATAAACGTAGAAATTATAGTAGAAGTGAGGGATTCGCGCCCATTCTACAGCGATTTCTTGGTCGGATACAATATTGGTACCATAGTATTTACAGTTTAAATCATAATAAATCTTGCTTAAAACATCTGCAGTCAAACTTTCGCCCGCTTCTGCCAGGCGATTGGTTTCCCGCTCATATTCCGCAAACATGGTCTGGCGGTAAACAGTTCCCTTGAAGCTATCCAAATAGTGGTTTAACAGGTACGCACGCTCTTTTTTGTCGGTGGTATTTGCCAGCAGGTATTCCATTAACAAAATTTCATTACAGGTGGAGGCTACTTCTGCTACAAAAATCTTGTACTCTGCATATATAAAGGGCTGGGTCTTGTTGGAAAGGTACGAATGCATGGCATGACCCATTTCGTGAGCCAGAGTAAACATATTGTCCAGAGTATCATTGTAGTTTAATAATACAAAGGGATGGGTGTCGTAGGTATCGGATGAGTAGGCACCACTACGCTTTCCTACGTTTTCATACACATCAATCCAACGGTTGTTAAAGCCTTCTTCAACAACTTTCACATAATCTTTACCAAGAGGGGCTAAAGCCTTTAAGACTATAGCCTTTGCCTCGTCGTAGGATACCTTTTGGGCAGAGTCCGGTATCATGGGAGTATAAATATCATACATATGCAGTTCATCTACGCCCAAAAGCTTCTTGCGCAGGGAAACATAGCGATGCATGTTGTCCAAATTCTGATTTACGGTCTGAATCAGATTATCATAAACAGAAGGAGATACGTTATTTGCGTCCACCGCAGCTTCCAGAGTGGAGCTGTATTTGCGCATCTTCGCACTGAAAATCTGCTTCTTCACCTGGCCGCTGTAAAGGCTTGCCAGAGTATTTTTATATTGGTCATAGGTAGCATATAATTTTTCAAAAGCCTCTTTTCTGACAGTTCTGTCAGATGATTCCTCAAGAGCAATAAAACGTCCGTGAGAGATGCGTACGGTATTGCCATTTTCGTCCAGCATTTCCGGAAAACTTAAGTCGGAATTGGTAAAAATAGAGTAAGTTTGGGAAGGGGTACGACCCATTTCACCGGTCATAGCCATGACCTTTTCCAATTCTGCACTCAGGCGATGAGGCTTCAGACGTTGGATTTCGTCAATTAATCCGCGATAAAGCACAAGAGCCGGTTGTTCTGTATAAAACTGTTCCAAGGCGGCACAATCTGCCTCCAAAATCTCCGGTTCAATAAAGGATAATACACTACTGATATTAGAAATAATGCCATGCAGCTTCTGGTTCATACTCTGATGCGTGGTATCCGAGGTATCCTGATCGCTTAAGCGGCTGGCGTAGTTCATAGCCTTGTAAGCAATACGCTCTATGTCGGCATTTTGGGCCAGAGTAGTCAGAAGATTCTCAGCAGATGCACAAACGGCACCTTCCATTTTCGCAAGTTCTTCTGTCATGGCTTGTATTTTAGCCACATCTGACTCCCAAGCGGGAATATCCGCATACATATCTGCCAGATTCCAGGTAAATTCTTCTTTTACTTCGCTTCGTTTGGGTAATTCCTTTGCCATATCCGAGCCTCCTATTTGTTCATGTAAGTACAGTATACTCTCTAATCATATCACGGTCAAAAGGTATTTATGCAAAAGAGAAGGAAGAAGATAAGCTTAAGAATTTCTAAAGTGTATTTGCAATAAAAAGTTTCCGTGATAACATGAAAGAGAAGGGAAAGTGTTATGGAGGGAGTATGTTATGAAGAAAAGAGTATCCGTTATTCTGTTAACTTTATCTATGTTTTGTTTGGCTTCATGCGGTATCTCAGAGGCACCAAATAATATTGTCTCTACACCGAAGCCTACGGCGACGACTCCTGCCGTAAAGGAAGAGTTTGCGACTACAGAGACCACACCGGAACCAACACATAATCTAACGGCAGCAGAGTTGTTTGCCTCTGTTCTGAGAGATGAAAAGTCCATATATTTCAGTGAGTTGGGATACAATAGGCAGACGGAGTTGCCGCCTTCCAAAACAGGCACTATCTCAGAACTTCAGTTCGGATATGAAAACCACTATAATATCGCAAATTTCGCAGTGGTAGATTTGGACGGCAATAGGATTCCGGAAGTAATCCTGGAGGTGGAGGAGTATTTTGGTTATATCATTCTGAGCTATCAGGATGGCCGTATTACCGGGAATGGTATGTACTATCGAGGATTTTGTGACTTGAAGAAAGATGGACTTTATTTTTCTTCCAGCGGAGCAGCTTATGGTCAAATTAACCGATTGTATTTCATGGGTGATACATGGGAAAGCGATGTTTTGGCAGAACATAACGATATGCAATATTTTGCGAAGGATATCATTACAGATGAGCGTGCCTGGAAAAAGGCATATGAAGAATTCGATAATAAGGAATCCGCAGAGTGGTATGCCTTTACGCCGGAAAATATTGATATTTATCTGCTGAAGAATAAGGAGCTGGCAATTAAGTATGCTGATTTGCCTAAAGAACTTAAGAATCGGCAGGAATATTTGGACTCTCTGAGTTATTTGCAGGAGCTGACTTATGATTTATATCAGAAGTCAGAAGAGGAATACAAAGAAGCTGTCAAGGCTTATTTCGAACACTGTGAAGGAGAGATGGAGAAAATACTGTATCAGTGTATAGACAAGGAAGGCCCAAGGGCAGGGCTGGAAAAGGAACAGCAGATTTGGCAGGAGAATTTTGATAAGAGATTGCAGGAAACTTTGTCCATTCATAAATGCAATAGTATAGAGGAGCTGCTGAATTCAGATTTCGGTTTTTTGTATTGGGAGTACGGTGATATGATGCTGCGACGCACTTTGTGTCTGGTGGACCGGTATTATGAGTGTGGTGAGTACCGTGTGTTACCCATCAAAAATGTAGAAGAAGGTCATGCATTCCGTGAGGTGAAGGAAACCATTACGGCCAAGAATGCTACCAATCTGCGGAATATGCCCAGCCAAGGAGAGGATAGCAAGGTGATGGTCACTCTGAAAAATGGTCAGACAGCTACCAGAATCGGTATCAGTGATACAGGCTGGTCCAAGGTGGAGTATGAGGGAGAGATTTATTACGCTGTGTCAAGCTATCTGACAACGGATTTAACAAAGCCTACACCGGAGCCAACGCCTACTCCGGAACCGGTGGATGACGGCATCAAGACAGTATTTACTCCTTGTGAGGACATGGTATCGCCCAAGATAGAGGTCAATTTACGGGCCCTTCCCAGTGTAACCCATCCGGATGCGGTAGTGGTGGTGAAGCTGCCTTATGGGGCCGTGGTAAAACGTACCGGTATTAATACGGACGTGGGCTGGTCCCGGGTAGAATATGAGGGGCAAACCCTGTACTGCGTGAGCAGTTATGTATATGTAGTAGAGTAAGTCATGATGATCAGAGAGGCATCGTAGCCTGCGAAAGCGGACTATGGTGCCTTTTCTCTTTCCAGGTTAGCATTTGGCTAATTTTCCGTAAAAGAAATTGAAAAAAACAGGTTTATAGTCTACAATAGGGATATGCTTTAGAAATTGTGATATGCAGGGGTATATTATGAGGGATGAACAAGCCGTAAACAGGCAGAAAGAAAGAGAAAAACAGCTTCGAAGACAGATTCGGGAAGCGGGTGCGGATATACTGGAGTCCGTGAATTTTCAGCTTACCAGAGAGCATATCCAGCATGGCACAGTGACGGTGCATGCCCATTGTATCAATGTGGCCAAGCATAGCCTGATGCTGGCGGACAAGCTGAAGATTCGTGTCAGACGCAGGGAGTTGATTCGCGGGGCATTACTTCACGATTATTTTTTATATGACTGGCATGACAAGGAGCATATCAATCCTTTCAAGCTTCATGGATTTTTTCATCCGGGACGGGCACTTAGGAATGCCACCCGGGATTTTGAACTGACAGAGCGGGAGCAGGATATTATTCGCAAACATATGTGGCCCATGACCATTGTGCCGCCCAAGTGCCGGGAGGCTTGGATCGTCACCGCTGCAGATAAATGGGTGTCCTTGCTGGAGACCCTTCGGATAGAGAAGTAAAGTGAGCAAATTTTTTTGAGTGTCTTAGAATGCAACTCAATTGGACACATTGTGTCCTGCAAGCAAGGTCTTGAAAAACGTCGGCCCTTAGTGAGGTCAAGCCGCTTGCGGCTTCGAACTTAGTGCCGTTACGTTTTTCACGAAGTGAGAACGTCCTTGCGGTAGGATATAATGTGCCCAATTGAGAGGGAAATAAGTGAGCAAATCATAAAGGAAGAAAAAATTGGGAATACTACTGGACAGATTAACTGAATATAGTCAGAGTGATTTCTATCCTTATCATATGCCGGGCCATAAGAGGAATCCGGCAGGGACTTTGCCGGGAGAATGGACAAGCAAGGATATTACGGAGATAGAGGGCTTTGATAATTTGCATGATGCTACAGGCATTTTACAGCAGATGCAGGAGAAAGCGGCAACAGCTTATGGTGCGGAGGAAAGCTTCTATCTGGTAAATGGCAGTACCTGTGGGATATTAAGTGCCATCAGTGCGGCGGTACCCTTTGGGGGAGAGCTGCTAATCACAAGGAACTGCCACAAATCCGTATATCATGGTGCTTATCTGCGGCATCTTAGCTTACATTATCTTTATCCGGATATGTTGGAGGAGTATGATATCTGTGAGGCAATCACTACAAAACAGGTAGAGGAAGCCCTGGAGGCACATCCGGGAGTGGCGGCAGTACTGATTGTTTCGCCTACTTATGAAGGCCGGATTGCAGATGTAAAAGCCATCGCTGAGGTGGTACATGAAAAAGGTTTGCCCCTGATAGTGGATGAGGCACACGGCGCACATCTGGGTTTTTCGCCGGATTTTGCACGAAATAGTGCCCGCTTGGGAGCAGATATAGTCATTAACAGTGTGCACAAGACCTTGCCGGCCATGACTCAGACTGCTTTGCTACATGTCAACGGGGAGCTTATAGACCGGCACGCATTAAGGCGTTATCTGCGGATTTACCAGACCAGCAGCCCTTCCTATGTGCTGATGAGCAGTATCGAAGAAGCTGTGGATATGGCCGGAGAAGAAAGTGCTTTTGAAGAGTTTGTAATCCATTGGAGAGAATTACTGACAAGACTGTCAGAATTGAAAAATCTGAGGATTTTACCGAATTCTTTTGAGGAATGCAGAAAAAAGAAGCAGGATATCGGTAAATTGATTATTTCTACCAAAGAAACGGAATTGTCCGGAACGAAACTTTATGATATGCTGTTAACAGAGTATCATTTGCAACCGGAGATGGTATGTGAAAGCTATGTGCTTTGCATGTTTACCATAGGGGATACGAAAGAAGGATATGACAGGCTGGCTGAGGCTTTGCTTGACATAGACAAACAAATACAAGGGGCCACAAAGACCGGATTCGGCAAGCTACAGGTGCCGGAAACAGTCCTGCCTTTTTATGAGTCCTGGGATCGGGAGCCGGAAGAGATACCCTTGAAAGATGCAGAGGGACGCATAGCAGGAGAGTTTCTGAACCTTTATCCGCCGGGTACACCTATTTTGGTGCCGGGAGAAAGACTTACCAAGGATATTATCACCTTTTTAGAGAAGTGTTTGTCAGAGGGGCTGACAGTACAGGGGATTAGCAGAGAAGGATGTATTAAGGTATTACGGGGGAGAATGTAATGCCAAAGGAGAGAATTATGAGAAAGACGAAAATTATTTGTACTATTGGACCTTCCAGTGAAGAAGAAGAGAGATTAAAGGAACTGATGCTGGCAGGCATGAATGTGGCACGCTTCAACTTTTCCCATGGTACCCATGAAGAACAGAAGGGCAAGTATGAAAGATTTGTAAAGGTGCGCGAGGAACTTGGCTTACCCGTAGCAGCCTTGATTGATACCAAAGGACCGGAAATACGTCTGCGTGATTTCGAAGGCGGTAAAGTGGAGCTGGTGGCAGGACAGACCTTTGTACTGACCACAGAGGAAATCATGGGAACCGCTGAAAAGGCGACCATTTCCTATAAAAATCTTAAAGGTGATATTTCCGTAGGTATGACCATTTTGATTGATGACGGTCTGATTGAAATGACCGTGGAAGAGATTAAGGGTGAGGAAATTATCTGCCATGTGGTAAATGGCGGCTTTGTATCCAACCACAAGGGCGTCAATGTACCCGGTGCGGTACTTTCCATGCCTTATATCAGTGATGTGGACAGAGCGGATATTGAGTTTGGGGCGGAGCTTGGCTTCGACTTTTTGGCAGCTTCTTTTGCCAGAACCAAAGAGGATATTTTAGAGGTGCGTAAGATTCTGGAGGAGAAGGGAAGCTCCATGAAGATTATCGCAAAGATTGAAAATATGCAGGGTATCGAAAACGTGGAGGAAATCTTAAGCGTAGCAGACGGTATCATGGTAGCCCGTGGTGACATGGGTGTGGAAATACCCTTAGAGGAAGTACCGGTACTGCAGAAGCGCCTGATTAAGATAGCAGTGGCACAGGGTAAGCATGTTATTACTGCGACACAGATGCTGGAGTCTATGATTAAGAACCCAAGACCCACCAGGGCAGAGGCTACGGACATCGCCAATGCGATTTATGATGGTACTACCGCTATCATGCTTTCCGGAGAAACGGCAGCAGGTGCCTATCCTTTGGAGGCAGTACGCACTATGGCCCGTATCGCAGAAGCAGCAGAAAAGGATATCGACTATCGTGGCAGAATGTATCGTTATGGTGTAGATAACCATACAGATACCACCACCGCTATTTCCTTTGCAACCTGTAGTATTGCCATGGATTTAAAGGCAGCAGCCATCATCACCGTTACCCTGTCCGGCTTTACTGCAGAGATGGTAGCAAGATATAAGCCCGCTTGTCAGATTATCGGTTGTAGTACAGAGCCTCAGGTGTTGCGTCAGATGAATCTTTTATATGGTGTGAAGCCTTTGGAAATCGACAAGGAATATTCTGCAGACGTACTCTTTGTACACGCAGCAGAGGAAGCAAAGAAAGCAGGATACGTAAACAGCGGAGATATCGTAGTAATTACAGCCGGACTACCATTAGGTGTAGCCGGAAGAACCAATATGATCAGAGTACTTGAGGTAAGATAAAGCATGGGAAAAATCGTCTGCCTGATGGGCAAAAGTTCCACGGGAAAGGATACAATTTATAAAAGGCTGTTGGCCAGGGAAGATTTGGGACTGAAGCGTATTGTGCCCTACACCACCCGCCCTATGAGAGAAGGGGAGCAGGAAGGAGTAGAGTATCATTTTACGGATGAAGCTGGATTCCAAAGGCTGAAGGAAGAGGGCAAAATCATCGAGGACAGAGCCTATGATACGGTGCATGGGCTGTGGCGGTATTTTACCGTAGCGGATGATGCTTTGGACCTGAGTCAGGGCAGCTATTGTGTTATCGGTACCCTGGAGGCCTATGTGCAGATAAGGGAGTATTTCGGTGCGGACAAAGTGCTTCCCGTGTTGATTGAGTTGGACGACGGAGAGCGTCTGCAACGTGCATTGGGACGTGAGCGGAAGCAGGAGCATCCCCGTTATGAGGAAATGTGTCGAAGATTCCTGGCAGACAGTAAGGATTTCAGCCCTGAGAAAATAAAAGAAGCAGGCAATCCGCGGAGCTTTTACAACGGTTCCCTGGAGGTCTGTATTAGAAATATTGTCAGATATATTCGTGATAATGCGTAAGCATCAATCAGCCGATATAATATAGAGAAGTACTAACAGGAAGGAGGTCGTGTACCATGGATTTGAAGATTAACCAAATACAGCAGTCTGCGCCCGTGGAACACACCACTCAGGTTAGTCAGGGTGACAGTACCTTCAAATTTACACTGGTCAGCCATATCGAGGAGGCTGAGCTACAGACCAAGCTTCAGGGTCTTATGCAGGCTATCACCGAAGAGGGCGACAAGCTGGCCAAGCGCAAGGATTTGCGGGATATGAAGCATTATCGGGGACTGGTGAAGGAATTTTTGAATGAAATCGTCAGCCGTTCTCATGAGTTTTCCAGAGAGAACTTCCTGGACAGAAGGGGCCGCCACAGGGTATATGGTATCGTCCGTCTGGTGGATGAAAATCTGGACGCTTTGGCCCAGGAATTAATGAAGGATGAAAAGGACAATCTGGCGATTCTCTCCAAGATCGGAGAAATCCGCGGGTTGTTGCTGGATATATTTACATAATAAGAATTGGGTTAGGGATGGGGATAATGTGCTTATGTACTGTTGATTGATGCACATTATGTCCTATAAGCAAGGTCTTGAAAAACGTCGGCCCTTAGTGAGGTCAAGCCGCTTGCGGCTTCGAACTTAGTGCCGTTACGTTTTTCACGAAGCGAAAGCGTCCTGCGTTAGGATATAATGTGTGGCAATCAACTTTGGGTGGAAAATCCCCCCATCCCTAACCTGATTCCAACAAAACGGAGGAAAAACTATGGCGGGATTTCAGGATATCATCGGACAGGAACAGATTAAGGAGCATTTGCAGAATGCACTGTCCACAGGCAAAATTTCACATGCGTACATAATCAATGGTGAAAAATCCTCCGGTAAGGAGTTTATTGCTAAGATATTTGCCATGGCGCTTCAGTGTGAACGGGAAGGGGTTGAGCCTTGTAATGAGTGTCGTTCCTGTAAGCAGGCACTGTCCAAGAATCAGCCGGACATTATCTATGTGAGCCATGAAAAGCCCAATACCATCAGCGTGGATGATATCCGTGCCCAGGTGAATAATGATGTGGCTATCAAGCCCTATAGCAGTAAGTATAAGGTGTATATCATTAACGAGGCTGAGAAGATGACACCCCAGGCTCAGAATGCTATTTTAAAGACATTGGAGGAACCCCCGGCATATGCGGTAATTATGCTTTTGGTATCCAATATGAACAGTCTGCTGCCCACCATTTTAAGTCGTTGCGTGACTTTGAATATGAAGCCCGTAAGGGATGAGCTGGTTCGTAAATATTTGATGGAGGAGCTGCAGGTGCCGGATTACAAGGCAAATGTGTGCGTGGGCTTTGCCAGAGGAAATGTGGGAAAAGCCAAGCTTTTAGCCTCTTCCGAGGAGTTTGAGAATATCAAGTCAGAAGCCCTTTCCCTGTTGAAATACATCAAGGAGATGGAGATACAGGAGATTGTGGCCGCCATTAAGAAAATCAATGAATACAAGCTGGAGGTTCAGGATTATTTTGACATCATAGCCATCTGGTATCGGGATGTGCTTTTGTTTAAGGCCACCATGGATGCCAACCAGCTGATTTTCAGGGACGAGATACAGACCCTTCGTAAAATTGCAGCACGATGCAGCTACGAAGGAATCGAAAAAGTCATTCAGGCATTGTCCACCGCTAAGAAACGTATGGAGGCCAATGTAAACTTTGACTTGCTGATGGAGCTATTGCTTCTGGAGATTCAGGAGAATGGCTGATATCAGGAAAAGAATTGTTAGGAGTATTAACAGTAATATGACAGAAAAGAGAATTAGTGTGAAATTAATGTGGGCAGTGCTGTGTTTGGCACTGCTCACAGGTTGTGGAAATAAGGTGGAGGAAAATGTCCCCACCGATACCAAGGAAAGCATAGAAGCACAGCCGAAAGCAACTCCGGAAGTGACTCCTGCGCCTACTGCGAAACCAAAGGAGTGGAATACACCGGAGGATTACCGCGTAGTGGACACCTATGTGGCACCGGAGGCTATTGCAGACAGTAAGTTTGATATGGAGACGGCATTGACCTGTATTCCATTGAAAGAGGCGTATGCCCCCTATTTTAAGTTCGGATTGGCTATGTCCGGTTACAATGCCCAGACCTTTGCCATCGAAAGCCCGGAAATGAAGGAGCTGGTCAAGTATCATTGTAATACAACCACAGCAACCAACCTAATGAAGCCCCAGTATATGCTGATGCAACAGGAGTCTCAGGAAGCGGTAAAGAACGGGTCTGAGGACCCGGTACTGGATTTTACGGTTACGGACAAGCTGTTGGCTTTTTGTCAGGAAAATGAAATCGGTGTGAGAGGCCATACCCTGGTATGGCATGCCCAGACACCGGATTGGTTTTTCAGAGAAGGTTATACGGATGACGGAGCCTATGTGGACGCAGACACCATGAAGTACAGACTGGAAAGTTATATCCGCCAGATGCTGGAGTTTTGCCAGAACAATTATCCCGGTGTGGTATATTGCTGGGATGTGGTGAATGAGTGCGTGGAGCCAATGGACGGTGAAGCGGAAAGCGGTTGGAAATGCAGGACTGCCGGGAACAGCCCGGAGGGAACCAACCAGTGGTATGATATCCTGGGTTACGAATATGTGGAGCTGGCCTTTACCTATGCCCGCAAGTATGCAGCGGAAGGTGTGGCACTGGTCTATAACGATTACAATACCTGGGACAGCAACAAGATATTCCATGTGTATAATCTGATGAAATATTTGAAGGATAAGGGACTGGTGGATGCACTGGGTATGCAGTGCAATCTGTCCGTGAATACGGATTTGTTGGATGTGTACAATTCTATCGGCAAGTATGCGGAGCTGGGATTGGAACTGCAGGTGACAGAGTTAAACATCGTGGCTGAGGATACTTCTCCGGAATCCTATGAAAAGCAGGCCGCCTGCTACAAGAAGTTCATGCAGTATGTTTTGTCCTATGACAAGGATAATGGCGGCAATGCAGATATCTCGGTGGTGAATATTTTCAGTCTGATGGACGGATATTTACTTTACCCCAGTGACAGTAACAATTATTGTGTGTTTGATTGCAATATTGAACCAAAGCCTAATTACTACTCCATCATTGATGCGGTGGTGAAATCGGGCAAGAACAATCCGGAAATACTGAAGTAGTTATATTTTATCATTGCAGGCGGGAAGAGATTCCCGCCTATTTGCGTGTTTAGGGATTCTTGCGGAGATTCAAAATGCACTTCAAATGTTACATTCGGCACACGGAAAGGTATTCCTTTTGGAGCCGGATACGAGTAGAATATGAGTATAGGAACGGTTAGGGAATACAAAGATAAAAGGAGGAGTTACATGACCACCGGCGAAAAAATAGCTATGCTACGAAAAAAGAAGGATTTGACCCAGGAACAATTGGCAGAAGTTTTAAAGGTCTCAAGACAGTCGGTTTCCCGCTGGGAAATGGACGTGGCATTTCCGGAGACAGAGAAGCTGATTAAGCTGGCAAAGCTTTTGGATTGCAGCATTGATTTTTTATTAAGTGAAGAAAATGTGGAAAGGCAAAAAGAGCAGAGCGAATATTCAATGAGGGAGCTTTGTAGATTCATACGGGAATGCGGCTATTTCTTTTTGGCTACAGCCAATGATAATGAACCGCATCTGCGCCCTATGGGGATGATATATGGAGATGATGGGGCCTTGTACATAGCTACGGATAAGCGTAAAAATGTATATCGGGAGCTTACGGGGAATCCTATGGTGGAATTGGCAAGCTACAGCCTCAGTAGTCGGAAGTGGACCAGAATCCACGGAAAAATGACCGTAGAAAGCAGCCTGCGAATCAAAGAAGAAATGTCCGAAATGTACCCCATGCTTAAGCAGGAGTATGTAGGGGAAGAGGAAGCGTTTTTGGTGATATTTAAGGTGAATGTTGAAAAGGTAAAATTATACTAAGGAGGTTACCATGGAAAAGTTGACAGAAGTGACGGCGAAGATTATGGCAGAGCGATTTGGTAAGGATAATGTGATTGCCCTGGCTACAGTGGGGGAAGGGGATCCTTATGTAAGATATGTGAATGCCTACTATGAAGAGGGAGCATTTTATATCATTACTTACGGACTGTCGCAAAAGATGCACCAGATAGAGAGTCATGGGGCAGTATCTATAGCCGGAGAATGGTTTACCGCCAAGGGGAAAGGTGTGAACATGGGGTATTTCGGTAAGCCGGAAAATGTCCAAATGGCTAAAAAACTTCGCGAAGTTTTTGCAGAATGGATTGATAACGGACACAATAATTTTGCAGACGAGAATACCGTTATTTTAAAGATAGAGCTGACAGAAGGGGTATTGTTTTCGCAGGGGAAACGGTATCATATTGATTTTGTGGGATAGGGAGGAAGTATAATTATGGAAAGTATCGAAAAAATCAGTATCAAACCACATTGGGTGTTTAGTCCGCAACCGATGTATATTGTCGGAACTAAGAATGAGAATGGTACGCCGAATTTTTGCATCATAACATGGATTGGCTTTTCTTTCGATAAGACACCTCATTTGATGATGAGTGTGGGTGGCAGTAAGCAGACGAAAACTAATATTCTTAGGGAAGGAAAGTTCTCTGCCCATATGATTACGGAGGATATCTTGTGGCTTGCAGATTATTTTGGTAATACAAATGGAGCAGATGGTGAGAAAAATCTGGTTAAGTATGACTATGAGTGGGGAAAGCAGGTACAAGTCCCTATTTTGAAAGAAAGTCATTGGGTATATGAGTGTGAATTGAAGAAAACTCTGGAATTGGACGGTGCACATCTGTTTCTTGCAGAAATAAAGAATATTCAGATTGATAAGGCATATCAGGATATGGATATGGAAAAGATAGATTTAACACAAATCAAACCAGCTATATATGCACCATATCAATACTTTTCCATTGGTGAAAAGCTGGGTGAGATGGGCGAATGGCAGGATAAGGGAAAAGATTTGGAGGTACGTATATGATAAAACAGGAAATACAGAGATTAATAAATGGTTCAATGTTTGCCAGTTTGGGGTATGTGGATTTAGAGGGAAAACCGAGTATTCGTAAAGTGTTCTGTACCTGGCATAAAGGTTTGGGACGGCATTTGATTTCAACGAATCTTTCTTCCGGACATGTGAAAGCACTGCAAAGGAATAATTCGTCGTGTCTCTATTTTGATGACACGGAGAATTTTAAGGCAGTTTGTTTGAACGGAACAGCAATAGTACATACAGAGGAATCATACAAAAGGCTGTTGTGGACGGAGGGAGATGAAGAGTATTATCCGAATGGTATTGAAGATGAAGACTATTGTGTACTGGAGTTCATAGCTGAAAGTGCCAGATATTATGCTTCCAGCGGTAGTGGAGATATATCACAGAATGAACTAACAGAATTTGATAAGTCACAGGAGTTAATGAATTATTATAAAGTATTAGAGGAATGATTTCGGTCATTCCTCTAATAATATTGTGACTCTATTTATTACCCCCACGCTTTTCCCAACTTTTATCCCTTTTCAGAATCCCAAATCTATGGTATACTACAAAAGTCGTTAGAAATTTTGTGGTAATAGATTGGAGAAGTAAATGATTAAAGTAGTTGGAGTACGTTTTCGTACAGCAGGAAAAATATATTTTTTTGATCCCGTAAAATTTGAAATCAAAAGAGGGGATCATGTGATTGTAGAGACTGCCCGTGGGATTGAGTTTGGTACGGCAGTGAGTGATGTGAAGGAAGTAGAGGATGATAAGGTGATTCAGCCTTTGAAGCCGGTGCTTCGTATTGCGAATCAGAGGGATGTGGAGCAGGAAGCTGCCAATAAGCTGAAGGAAAAGGATGCTTACAAAGTGTGCCTGGAGAAGATTCAGAAGCATGGACTGGAGATGAAGCTGATTGATGCAGAGTATACCTTTGACAACAATAAGGTGCTGTTTTACTTTACAGCGGATGGTCGTATCGACTTCCGTGAGCTGGTAAAGGATCTGGCGGCCGTATTTAAGACCCGTATTGAGCTTCGCCAGATTGGTGTCCGTGATGAGACCAAGATTGTGGGCGGTATTGGTATTTGCGGCAGACCCCTTTGCTGTCATACTCATTTGTCCGACTTTATTCCGGTGTCCATTAAGATGGCTAAGGAGCAGAATCTTTCTTTGAATCCTACCAAGATTTCCGGCGTGTGCGGCAGGCTGATGTGCTGTCTGAAGCATGAGGAGGAGACCTATGAGGAGCTGAACCGTAAGCTGCCGAATATCGGGGATTATGTAACCACCGATGACGGACTTAAGGGTGAAGTGCAGAGTGTGAATGTGCTGCGCCAGCTGGTGAAGGTGGTAGTGGATGTAAATGATGAAAAGGAAATTCGCGAGTACGAAGCCAGCAAATTACGCTTTAAGAAGCGTCATGGTAAAAAGGAAAAAATGGAGCTTTCCAAGGAAGAAATGCGTGAATTGGAGCGCTTAGAAAAACAGGAAGGAAAATCAAAACTCGATGACAATTAATCTGAAGGACAATGAACGTTTGGATGAATTGCAGCGAAATGGGTATCAGATTATTCAGAATCCTGAAAAGTTTTGTTTCGGCATGGATGCAGTGCTTTTGTCCGGATTTGCCAAGGCAAAGAAGGGTGATGTGGTTTTGGACATGGGCACGGGAACCGGTATCATACCGATTCTCATGGAGGCTAAAACCGAGGCCGCACATTTGACCGGCCTGGAAATCCAGGAGGAAAGTGCGGATATGGCAAGGCGCAGCGTGGAGCTGAACGGACTTTCTGAAAAAATTGATATTGTAACAGGCGATATTAAGGAAGCAGACAGGATATTTAAGTCTGCTTCTTTTGATATCATCACCTGCAATCCACCCTATATGATCGGTCAGCACGGCCTGACCAACCCGGATGCCCCCAAGGCCATCGCCCGCCATGAGGTGCTTTGTACCCTGGAGGATGTAATATCCCAAGCGGCCAAGTTGCTGAAGCCCGGGGGACATTTTTTCATGGTGCACAGACCATTCCGTCTGGCAGAAATCATGACCACTTTGGTGCAATATAAACTGGAGCCCAAGCGGATGCAGTTGGTGTATCCTTATGTGGACAAGGAACCCAATATGGTGCTTATCGAAGCCACCCGTGGCGGAAAGAGCCGCATGACAGTAGAGAAGCCCCTGATCGTCTACAAGGAACCGGGGGTGTATATGCCGGAGATTTATGATATTTATGGGTACTAGGATGTTAATATGATATTGTCTCAATTTGCTTATTTGTATTTACTTATAGATTATATAGGGAATTGGGAACATAATTTCCTACAAGCAGGTCTTGCAAAACGTCGCCCCTTGGCGAGGTCTTTTCGAGCCTAGTGGCGTTACGTTTTGGACGAAGCAAGAGCGCCCTGCGGTAGGATGTTATGTTTCCAATTCCCGAAGGTACATTTTGGTGGTAAAACTAAGAAAATTGAGAAAAATTTCAAAAAACCCTTGACTGTAAACCTTGTTTATACCTTACAGTATGCTCAAAATCATGAATACAGGAGGAATTTGTTATGACAATTAAAGAGGTTGAACAGTATTTGGAGGTGCCCAGAGCTACCGTACGTTTTTATGAAAAGGAGGGACTGATTCGTCCCGAGAGAGGCGGCAACGGTTACCGGGATTACAGCGAAGAGGATGTGGAAAGGCTGCGTAAGATTATTATCTTTCGTAAGCTGGGTATGGCACTGACGGATATTGAGGATGTGTTAGACGGTGCCAAGCCTTTGTCACAGGCAGTGGAAGAGAATATAGTGAATCTGGAAAAACAGATTGAGGAATTGAAGGGCGCCCTTTTCGTCTGCCATAAGCTGCAGGAAGAAAAAGAGGAAATGGAAACCTTCGAAGTAGAAAAGTACTGGAATGTGATTGCGGAAGAGGAAAAGAAGGGCAATCGTTTCTTGGATATTGCCAAGGATATGGTGCGATTCGAAAAGATGGTTTTTAGGAGCATTTTGATATTGCAGATGCGGAGGGGAATTTGGCGGTCAGTGTACCTATGGCGCTTTTGGCAATGTTGGGAATGGCTTTGAGTTGCGGATTGGTTTTCTGTATATTTAAGGGTTGGAGTAGGGAGTCTTTAATAGAAGGCATCAGAATGATGATAACGTTGTTGGTAGTAGAGATGGTTGTGTCTATACCCATTTTCTTTATGAGTAGGAAGAATCCTGAAGTGTTGAAAAAGAAGAATCGTGATGCAATTCGACTTAAGATATGTCTGGGAATCATTGTTGTTTGTATTTTATTAATGGTGATATCTAAAATATTTGGCTTGTAACCAGAAAGGAAATTTTATGGCAGGAAAATTGTATTTGTGTGCCACCCCCATCGGAAATCTGGGGGATATGACACCGAGAGTGGTGGAGACTTTGAATATGGTGGATGTGATTGCGGCGGAGGATACCCGTAACAGTATCAAGCTGCTGAATCACTTTGATATACATACGCCCATGACCAGCTATCATGAATACAATAAGGTGGAAAAGGCTTACCAGCTTATCGGTCAGATGCAGAATGGACAGAACATCGCACTGATTACGGATGCAGGCACACCTGCCATTTCAGATCCGGGAGAGGTACTGGTGAGGATGTGCCACGAGCAGGGCATTACAGTGACTTCCCTGCCCGGTCCCGCAGCATGTATTACGGCGCTCACCTTGTCCGGTTTAAGCACCAGAAGGTTTTGTTTCGAGGGCTTTTTGCCGGCGGAGAAAAAGGAAAAGGCAGCCGTCTTAAAGGAGCTGCAGAACGAGAGCCGTACCTTGATTTTGTACGAGGCACCCCATCATCTGGTGCGTACCTTGGAGGAACTTTATGAAGCCTTGGGGGAACGTCGGATTACCCTTTGCCGGGAACTGACTAAGAAGTTTGAGACCATATTCCCCACCACCTTGGAACAGGCACTGGAATACTACAAGACAGAAGAACCCCGCGGAGAATATGTGCTGGTGCTGGAGGGCAAAAGCTTGGAAGAAAAGCGTCAGGAGGAGATTTCTTCCTGGGAGAATATGAGTATCGAGGAGCATATGGCTTACTATGAAAACCAGGGCATGGACGAAAAGTCTGCCATGAAGCAGGTGGCTAAGGACAGAGGCGTAGGAAAGAGAGAGATTTATCAGTATTTGCATGTGGACTAGGGGGAAGATAAATGATAGAGGTTTTATTGCTGGTAATATTCTTGCTGTATGTGGTGAATAACAGTAGGAAAGCAAATCTGCCGGCAAAGTATAAATCAAAATACGAAACAGATTCGGCTACCCTGATTAAATATGATAAGCGTTCTGTTAAGGTATATAGAACATTGCTGCTGATTACTGTGGTGTACTTTTTACTGTCGCTATTTTGCATGTTTACAGATATCCCCAGTATTGGAAATGCCAAGTTGGAGGAAGTGATTATTACAGTAGTATTATACGGATTGTATTTTGGTGTGATAGGAATACTTTATCTGGGCTATCAGTGGATTAGTGCGGTGTTTTATTTGAAGCGACTGCAAAAATACGGTTTCGAGGTGCCGGAGAATCGCAAGGAATATGAGATTGTGGAAAGGTTACCCCAAAAGGAAAATGTGGAACCGGTTCAAGAGCAGGACTATCATAAGGAGAGCAAAATCCTTACAGAATTAAGTGTTTTAGTAGCCGTTATCATGCTGGGATTGACCGGATACTATTATTTCAAATGGGCGTTTTTAGGTGAAAATGCAGACTTTATGCTTGTGATGCAGTTGATAGCGGATGCCTTCTGGTTGATTCCAATTGCTATTTTCAGAAAAGAAATGAATCTGCAGAAATATAAGGACGATGTAGAAATCGACATCACCCGTAGGACTCGGAAGAATGTGGTCAGCGGCGTATTGCTGATTATTCTTTTGGTGTTGGTGGCCTTATATGTGAAAGCCACTGCACATAGCATGACAAAGTATATCTATGTATCAAGGATGGAGAAAGACAGGGATAGGATATATGAAATCCACGATGTGTTGGAAACCGCAAGCTATGAAATGAATTTGATTTTTAAAGATGATCCGGACTGGGCGGCGACTGTGGAAAGCATGAAATCAGGGGTGGATATTACAACCTGGGGAATTCCGGAAGGACGGTTTCAAAAGACGGTGGCCAATGTATTAGCTATAACGGATTTTAGTTCATTGAAGGAAGAGTTTTTGTCAGCAAAGAAGCCGGCAGTGGTTTATGTAAAGCTAGAGAATGATGATATTATTGTGGAATTAAGAAATTTGTATCCTGTAACAGAGCGGGAAGTGATAGCGAAATAGAGGAAGGTTATGAAAGAAATAATACTACCGAAGCAGATAGAAGAGCTGGTAAAGGACAAGCCGTACACTTTGTCCGGTATCGGTATGTCCGGCAGTCAGGTGCTGATGTTTGAGGACATGGTACTAAAAATTGAAAAGCGTTCCGATTATGTGGAAAAGCAGGTCAGAATCATGAAGTGGCTGGAGGGTAGACTACCGGCCCCAAAGGTTCTGGCCTTTGAAATAATGGAGGAAAAGAGCTATCTACTTATGTCCCGGGTGTATGGGGACATGGCTTGTTCAGTGTATTATCTGGAGCATCCCCATGTACTTTTGAAGGCCTTGGCTGAGGCTTTGCAGATGCTATGGGCATTGGATATAGCGGACTGTCCGAATATCAGGGATTTGGATGCAGAGCTGGCAGAAGGCAAGTATCGTGTGGAGAACGGCTTAGTGGATGTGGAGGATGCAGAACCAACGACCTTTGGTGAGAGCGGTTTCCAGAGCCCGGTCCATTTGCTTCAGTGGCTGGAGGAGAACCGACCGGAGCAGGAGCCTGTCTTTTCCCATGGAGATTTTTGCCTGCCGAATGTGCTGCTGGTGGATGGTGAAGTGAGCGGTTTTATCGACTTGGGCGATGCCGGAGTAGGGGATAAATGGAGGGATATTGCCCTTTGTTATCGTAGTTTGAAGCACAATTTTGATGGCACCTTTGGCGGGAAGGTGTATGAGGATTTCAATCCGGATATGCTTTTTGAAGCCTTAGGCATAGAGCCGGATTTGGAGAAGCTGAATTATTACATTTTACTGGATGAGTTGTTTTAAGCGAATTATGGAAGGGGTTCGTAGATTACTAGATGGGTGCTCTAGGAATTCTGCCTAAAGAGGGGTAAAATGACTGGACAGGTAGAAGAAAAGAAGAAAAAGTGGGGAAAGTTCTGCCTAAAGAGGAAGTAAAGTGGCTAAATGGGTAGAAGAAAAGAAGGAGAAGAGAGGAAAGTTCTGCCTAAAGAGGAAGTAAAGCGACTGGATAGGTAGAATCCGAACAAGGATAAGTATAATGAGTAAAGTTTTTAATAGTTTGGTACTTGATAAAATGTGTCTGGAGGTGGCCAGAAGGCAGTTTTGCCTGGATATAGGGTTGCCTTGGGATGAATATGAAAGGAATAGAGAAAAGAGTGTGCTGATTCAGAAGGCTGTGTATGAACCGGGAAGCAAGGATGTAGCAGGAGAAGGTGCGAGAAATTACGGAGAGCGTAATTCCTTCTTTCGGGCCATCATCTGTCTGGGGCAGTTATTTATCTGCTGTGATGAGAGGATTTATGACTGGGTGGTAGAGCAGTATGCAGAGTGTAAGCCGGAATGGTTTTGTAATTACAGAAGATTACGGAAGTTGGATGAGAAGCTAAAAGAATATGACCACGAGATTTATGATACTCATGTGTATTTTTTGCCGGAGGCGGTCGGTGAGAAGGAGTTAGGTGCAGGTAAGCCTAAGGGAAGTAGACCGATGGAAACCAACAATGTATTAGCCGGAGGGGGCAAGAGTTGTGGGGATATATTGGGTTCTATTTGGTACGAACAGGAGGAAATCCTGCGATTCAAAGAAGATAACCGCTTTAATCAAGCCCTCACCTTCTGGGAGAAGAATCCGGATATGCTGGCAGTGGCGGCCATGAGACCAGAGTGGCAGGGAACGTCAATAGGCACGCTCAATAAAGAAAGGGTTAGCGACAAACCTTCCAAGGATTTCGACCAAAGCTATATGTGTGCCATGGCAGGTGCCAGCCGGGATGGAGAGTACCTGTGGCAAATCGGTATCAACGTGGATACAGACTATGTAGGACAGGGACTGGGCCATAGATTAGTCAGAGCATTGAAGGAAGAGATATTACGCAGAGGGAAGGTACCCTTTTACGGCACCAGCGAGTCCCACACTTTATCCCAGACCGTGGGTCTAAAGGCAGGCTTTGTGCCGGCATGGACGGAGGTTTCGGTAAGAAAGATACGAGAGGATTAATATGGAGTTTATCAAAGGAAGTGACATTATCAGTCTGACCAATCCGGGAGTGGTATCCAGACAATTATTAAATCCGGACAATTCAGAGAGTAAACGTGTGACCATTACGGAGGTGCATTTGGAGCCGGGAGCATGCCAGTCCCGTCATATTCATGAGTTTTCGGAGCAAATATGGTATGCCTTAAAGGGAAGCGGAAAGCTGCTTTTGGCAGAGGAAGCAGAGATGGAATTCCACGCAGGGGACGTGGTGCGCTTTGCAGATAAGGATGTACATGGACTTTTAAATGATTCGGAAGAGGAGTTTGTGTATTTGTCGGTGACGGCACCGCCCATTCATTTCGGGTATGCCTATGAGAAGAAGGGGAAATAAGATGTATCGTTGCAGATTGACTTATGATGAGTGGAAGTGTATGCTTTCTAAAAACAGAATAGGTAAAAGGTTCGAGACGAAGGAGTTAACAGGATATTTAGGATTGCTGGAGATTGGGGAAGTCTCTGAGCCGCAGATATGGGAATATCAAGGGAAGCCTTTGACGGTATGTGATAATCATTATCGTTGGCTTACTATTTTGCCGGAGGATGATTTTTACTGTATTACCGTTATGATGAATGAAAAGGAGCAGATACAAGTCTGCTATATTGATATGTTTGAAACTCAGGGCTATGATGAAGACGGCGTCCCCTGGATTAACGATTTGTACCTTGACTTAGTGGTATATCCGGATGGAGTAGTAGTGGAAGATGACCGTGATGAATTGGAGGCGGCATTGCTTGGAGGAGATATTTCCAAGGCGCAGTTTGCATTGGCTGTGAATACCTGTGAAAAGTTGAAAAAGGGACTGCTTAAGGATAAGAATGAATTTCAGGCCTATATAAGAAGGATGTTTGAGCTTTTTAAGGGAGAGGCGATATAGATGAACAGAATAGAAACAGTACGGCAGCAGGTGGATGAAATATTACTTAGCATGCCCGATGCAGAGGAGCGCAGATGCGGCTACGTACATTTGTATGGGGTGGCGCAAGCCTGTGCCCTGCTTGCGAAGAAGCGTGGAGAAAATGCAGAGCTGGCGGTAGTAGCCGGGATGCTGCACGATATTTATTCTTATGCCAATATGGATTCTACGGATCATGCCCACAAAGGAGCTGTCATGGCAAGGGAAATATTAGAGAGCCTTAAGATATTTACGGAAGAAGAGATGGAGACTGTCTGCACAGCCATATACCGACACAGTGATAAAGCGGTTGCACATAATGCATTGGACGAGATATTAAAGGATGCCGATGTGTTACAGCATATTTGGTATAATCCCCTGTTTGCGGTGAAACAGGCTGAGCGGGAAAGATATGAGAAGTTGATGACGGAACTGGGAATCGAAAAGGACGGATTCTGACGAAAGGAAGAAGGTAACAGCATGACCGCTTATGAGTTAATAAAGTATCAGATGACTAAGGAAGAAATGCAGGTTTGGGAGGCTTTGGTGGAGGAAATCCTACAAAGATGTGAGAAGGTGGATCTGATGGCAGTATACAATACTAACATCGAGGATCGCTTGCGCGGTAAAGAGCCTTGGGGGCCCATTCTGGGCTATTCCAAAAGAGATGGATATTATGAGGTGGAAGAAGGCGATAAGGGTTCCATGCATATTCTTATGCGGACGAAATCTAAAGAGGAGGCCATGAGAGCTATTTTGTCAGGCATGGCCCATGACTTCAGCTACCGGTATGTGGCGGATAATAGGAGCGAGATTAATCATATCAAAAAGAAGGAATGGGACTACGATACAGAATATGACTATCGGAAGTATTGGTTTGAGTTGGCCCTTTATTTTTGCGAAATCGTGATGGAACAGACGGATTTTGAGGCGGAAGTAAGGGACTATGAAAAGTCTTTGAACCATCACCACAATCCGGACCTTTGGAGGTATGATGTGGAGAAGAAGGAATTTGTGTTAAGGTAGTATATGAGGAGAAGATTATGTCAAAAGTCATTGCAATATGCGGCAAAATATGCTGCGGTAAAAGCTATTATGCAGCGAAGCTTAAGGAAAAAGAAAACGCTGTTATCCTGTCCTGTGATGAGCTGACCAAGGATTTGTTTGATAATGATTTGGGTGAGAAGCATGATGAAATGGCCCAACGGATTTGGGCATATTTTAAGAAGAAGTCTGTGGAGCTGGTGAAGGCCGGTTGTACGGTAATACTGGATTGGGGCTTTTGGAGTCGGGCGAATAGAGAGAGCTTACAGGAGTATTACAGGGTGCAGGAAATCCCTTGCGAGTGGCATTACATAGAGGTAGAAGATGAGACCTGGAAACGAAACATTGAAGAGCGAAACCATAGAGTTTTGAATGGCCAAGGTGGTTCGGATTATTATTTGGATGAAGGCTTAATGGAGAAACTGAATTCCTTATGGGAGGAGCCTGACCAAGAGGAAATAGATGTGTGGTACCGATTGGTGAGGGAGTAGGAAGAATGGACGAAAGATTAAAGCGTATCAGGGAAAGCGAAAGAAAGTCCCATATTGAAATATATACGGATGCAAAGCTGTATGCCACTGATAGCTGGCTGAAGAAACCGATTAAGACCGTGCGGGATATCGTCTCCTTGTTTGAGGATTATAGTTCATTTCGGGTTTTGGATCTGGGTTCAGGTGTGGGGCGAAACAGCATTTATGTGGCAGAGTGTTTTAGAGATAAGGACTGTGTGGTAGATTGTGTGGACTTGCTGGAGATTGCCATCGAAAAACTCCTTGAGAACGCAAGGGAGCATAATGTAGAGGCAAGTATCAGGGGCATTCAAAAATCCATAGAGGATTTTACCATAGAGGGTGATACCTATGATTTTATCATGGCTGTTTCGGCCTTGGAGCATATTGATACGGAGGAGTCTTTTCAAAATAAGCTTCGGGAAATCAGTGAAGGCTTGCGGGAAAAGGGCGTGGTCTGTCTGGTGATTAATTCTGAGGTGCGAGAGAAAAATGCGGATACCGGGGAAGCTGTGGATGCCCAGTTTGAAGTAAATCTTCCTACTGCGAAGATGCAGGAATATTTGAAAGAGGTGTTTGAGGGCTGGAACGTCTTGAAAACCACCGTGAGCGCCCAGGAATACGACATCCCGAGAGAGGGATTTGTGAGCCGATTGAGTACCAATGTGGTTACTTTTGTGGCAAGGAAGGAATAAAGGAGGAAATGAGTATGTATTTATCGGAATATTGCGATGTGAAATATGAAGAAACCTATAATGTGGTATTTGTGAAGTGGAAAAAGTTTTGCTGCAAGGAGGATTACAGAAAGCCGCTGGAGTATGCGCTGGAAATCATTGAAAAGTATAAGTGCGATTATGTGGCGGATACCAGGGATGGTTTTGAAAATATAGAAGAGGATACGAAGTGGGTGGCAGATTACTTCATGCCCAAGGCTGTTGAGAAGGGCTGCAGATGTATCTATTTTATTATTGACGAAGACAATTCCTTAAAGGAAGAGCTGGAAGGTCAGGCCCAGGATTCCGCGGATTTGATAGCGTTTAAATATATTTATGGGTTGGAAGAGTTAGCATAATTAGGAGGCGGATAAGTAGCTGTAGTATTTAACAGTATAGATTATCTATATGCAGTTTTTTCTTTTATTTATACCTAAAAAGGACTGAAAAATGGCTTGGTTTGTTGAGTTTATATGTGATTTTAAAGAGATATTATCTATATAGAGAAAAAGTTTTGTTCTATAGATAATATTCGTGGTGTTTCTAGGTATATAAGGGAAGTTTTTTTGTATATAGAAAATCAATAACACTACTAACATTCTTTTGGTCTAAAATGAAGGAAATGAATATTGCTTTTAGGTATACGGAGAGAAAAAAACCGCATATACCAAAACGGATGGAGCGCAAGAAGATATTAGTAAATTTCGATTTTCTGGTAGAGAATATGAGGTATTTATCATGAAAACATTGATATTTAATGGTTCCCCCAGAATAAACGGGGATACTGAGAGTTTGTTGAAAGTGGTAAAAGAGAATATTGCCGGCGAATATAAGGTGGTAAATGCCTACTGTTGTCATATTTCTCCTTGCATAGATTGTCGCTATTGTTGGAAGAACCCCGGTTGTGCCATACAGGATGAAATGCAGGAAGTGTATGACTATATTCAGGAGTGTGACAATATTATTATTGCATCTCCAATCTACTTTTCGGAGCTTACCGGAAAAATGCTGGACGTAGGAAGTCGTCTCCAGACTTACTTTTGTGCCGGATTCTTTCGAAAGGAAGTACCCATAGAAAAGGAAAAACGAGGAGCTGTGATTCTGGTAGGTGGCGGAGACGGTCACGTAGAAAAGGCATTTGAAACAGCTTGCACATTATTACACCATATGAATTGCAAGCAGATTCATCCCATGGTATCCAGCCATAATACCAATAATCGGCCGGCTATAGAGGATGAAGAAGCAGTGACAGGGGTTCACAGTATACTTGCGTTCTTGGGGGAAGAAAGAGAAGGTGTGAAGTAGCATGATAGAAAAAGATGATTGGCGGCTTAGGCAGGATGTGGAATTCCTGAAAGGGAAGTGTATCAATGGTACGGATGGGGAGGAAATTGTAAGTCATACCTCTCATTTGACAGCATGCATTTTTTGCCGGGAGCAGGTAGAGAATAATCCTCACCAATGGTGGTATGTGCCGGAGGATATGAGCTGTTGCATTTGTGAAGAATGCTATCAGGAATTTAAGGAAAGTTTTCAGTGGAAGGAACTGGATGGCTGGGATATCGAATGGAGTATTTGTGAGGAGTGATTATGCTTGCGAAGAATAAAAGTGGCTGGTGTTTATTGGAATACCTGCCCATAAAGGAAGAAGAGATTGAGAGTTACAATAATGTAACGGGAGCTTTTGCCATTATTTGCATACAGGGGAAGTATCTGATTGGTTACAATCGCTATAGAAAGCAGTGGGAATTCCCGGCAGGTGGAATAGAAAGTGGAGAAACGCCCAGACAAGCTGCGGAAAGAGAGCTGTGGGAAGAAACTCATCAGAGAAATTCAGAGTTGGAGTTTAGGGGATTATTTAAAATCCAGAGACCGGATGGAGGAATCCGATATCAAGCCATATTCCGTGGATTCCTGAAAGAGGTTCAGCCATTTGTAAGGACGGATGCGGACGAGATGGAAAGTATCATGCTATGGGATTTGAAAGAAGATATCGGAGATGTGGACTTGTGTGATTTGAAAATGGTGGAATTGGCATGTGTATAGGGTTGATGTGGGCGAATGCTGGAGAAATCGGCGAGGTGATTGACATAATAAAGCAGATCTATACCGCCAAGTTTGAGAAGAATATGAAGCGGTGGTAAGGCCGAAGGAGGAGAAGAAAGTGGACATAATAACATTAATAGAACCTACAGAAGTCTACTCTGAAGACATCTGGGCTTTTCGGCAGGAAGTGTTTGAATATGATGCGGAGACGGAGGACCAGTTTGCCGGTTGTCTTTCTTTGGATACTTGTGCTTCCGCGAAGGAGTGGATTGATATCTGCAGGCTTCGAAAGAGGGAAGAGACCTGCCAAGAGACAGGGACGGAAGTGCCTTCTCATATGTTTCTGGCAGTGCGGCAGCAGGATCAAAAGATTGTAGGGATTATAGACCTGCGCCATCATATTAACCATCCTATCTTGGGGACCTGGGGCGGACATAGCGGTTATACTGTGCGTCCTACAGAAAGAGGGAAGGGCTATGCTAAGGAAATGCTACGCCTTAACTTACAAAAAGCAAAAGAGCTGGGGATAAGAAGGTTCCTGGTGACCTGCAATGTGGATAATATAGCCAGCGAGAAAACCATATTGGCAAATGGTGGTATTTTTGAGAAAATCATTGATGTGGACGGAAGTCAAATGAAACGTTATTGGATAGAAATTATGTAAACCAAGGAGGGCATTATGGCAGCGACAAGTTGTGATTCCTGTGCGAATTATGTGTATGATGAAGATTATGATTGTTATTGTTGTATGGTAAATCTGGACGAGGACGAGATGTATCGTTTCCTTTCCGGTAGCCAGTGGGAATGTCCCTATTACAGTGCGGACGATGAGTACGCTGTAGTAAGACATCAGATGTAAGGCGCGCAAGAAATATGTGCGAGTACAGTGATGGAGGTTAAGAAGAATTGCGAAGCAATTCTTGCAGAGGACATCGCCGGATGTCCTCTTTTTAGCGACAAAATCAGAAGTGCGTAGCACGACGGGCACGAAGTGACCGGATTTTGGAGCTAGTAAGGTAACAACCAATACATAAAATTTTATTTAAAAGGACAGACTATTCATAGTCTGTCCTTTTCTGATGCGTTATAGGAAAATGCACAAGCAAGGTACCGTGCGTCAAGGGGACACTTCATGAAAAAATTATGGAGTACATCACATGAGATACATCAAACAAATCAGTATTATTTTAAGCATATGCCTGATAGCAGAGCTGATGGAATACTATATCCCCTTACCGGTGGCGGCCAGTATCTATGGTCTGGCGCTGATGCTGGTTGCCCTGACCACAAAGCTGTTACCTTTGGATGAAATACAGGATACGGCGGATTTTTTGTTAAGCCATATCGCCCTGTTATTTATCCCGCCCACTGTAGGCATGATGGACGGAGTGGAAATCATGAAGCAGATGGCGGTGTCACTTTTAGTGATTTGTATGGTTACTACATTGCTGATTATGGGAGCCACCGGGCTGGTTAGCCAGGCTATCTTAATAAAAGGAAAGAAGGAAGAGGCATGAAGGAGCTACTGACGGAATCTGTATATTTTGGTATGGTGCTGACTCTTGTGTGCTACGAAATAGGTCTGGCAGTAAAGCGGAAAGTCAAATTCCCTTTAGCCAATCCGCTGTTGGTAGGAGCGATTCTGATCATAGGTGTATTAGTGGCACTGGATATAGAGTACAAGGCTTATCAGGCAAGTGTTCGCCCCATAAGCTTCTTACTGACACCGGCCACAGTCTGTCTTGCGATCCCTTTATATCGCCAACTAAGCCTTTTAAAAAAGTATCCGCTGGCCATTATCGGTGGCGTGTTGTCCGGTGTGTTGACGGCCATGGTAAGTATTTATTTTTTAAGCCGGGCCTTTGGACTTACCCATGAAGAGTACGTATCCATCCTGCCCAAATCCATTACCACCGCTATTGGTATGGGTGTGTCAGAGAAGATGGGAGGAGTGGTGGCGCTGACGGTCATATCCATTAGTATCAGCGGAATCTCCGGAACCATACTGGCAGATATTTGGTTGAAGCTGCTTAGGATTCGCGAACCCATTGCCAAGGGACTGGCGCTGGGGACGGCCGCCCATGCCTTGGGAACCGCCAAAGCCATGGAACTGGGAGAAATCGAAGGCGCCATGAGCAGCCTGTCCATCGTAGTCACGGGAATCCTTTCGGTGATAGCAATCTCTTTTTTTGCCCCTCTCATCTAGCGAGAGATAATAAAGAGTATTTCCCGGCCGGGTCTCATTCCCACTGGACTCATTTCCCAAGTATGAATCGCCTACTCTCCACACATACTAAGCAGGGTGAGGGATTCCCCACTATAATCGGAAACGGAGGTATGGTTATGAGCAATATTTCAGAATTGGAATTACAGAATTTACGTCACTTAATCGGTGGATTTGAGACCACTCATTGTAAGTTGCAGCAGTATGCAACAGAGGCACAGGACCCTCAGATTAAGCAGTTTTTTGATAAGGGTGCCAAGTCTGCTATGGAAAACAAGCAGCAGCTGATGAAGTTTTTAGGTTAAGGAGGTAGGAAGTATGCAGATGCAGGAAAAGACTATGGTAGCAGATACCTTGGCAGGTATCAATGGTGAGTTGAGTCGTTACGGTGCCATCATTGCACAGACCGAAAATAAGGAGTTGAAGCAGACCCTGAAGCAGTTCCGTGCTGCCTGTGAGCAGAGTCAGGAGGAGCTGTACCAAATCGCACGTGAGAAGTCTTATTACGTGCCTGCTGCAAAGGCCAGTGAGGACGCAGTGGCCCATGTAAAGAGCCTGTTTAGTACTTCTTCTTTGTAAAGAGGCCATAGAAAATCCGGGAACTGTCCAATAAAGGATAGTTCTCGGATTTTTTTCGTGAGGGTTATTCACGCTCTTCCAAATACAGAGTTACGCGATTTTCAATATTTTTCATAACATCATCCAGACTACGGTAATCCTTGAAGTATGCGTCGGCCTCCTCCATAATGATATTATTTAATGTGACATCATGAGTGGCAGAAATGGGGCGGCTACGGTCAATCAGGTCACGTACAAGTTGTATCTGTTCCGGCGTCAGGCATTCTATGTAAATATCCTTCCAATACCCATTTTGTTGCATATGGGCTTGGGATGCTTCCATTAAAACATGTCCCTGATAAGTAACCATCTCCTGTAGCTTGCTGTCAAAATAGCTACCCTCCAAAGGTGTGCTGTAGTATTCAAACTGTTCCTCTAAGAGGCTTTTCAAAGGAGAAAAACGTGAGGTATTAAACTCGCGTTGGTATTCTTCGCTAAGCAGGAACTTTAGAAAGGTCCAGGCCCCTTCCTTTTGCTTGGAGGCTGCATTGATGCTCCAGCCGAAGCCATCATGGAAGACCCCTGTGTTTTGTTCGTCAATAAAGCCCACCGGAGTTAATGTATTACCATACATGGTATCATAGTCTGCCCAATCTAAAACCTTTGATATAACAATATCTTCCACCAGTACGTTTTCACCGGGGATTACAGGCTCATCGCGGGATAAGCGTTTGGGATGGCGCTTGTCGAATTCGATACAGCTTCGTAGGGTGTCAAAATCAGCATAGTCCGGATTGCCATAGGTTAAGTAGTCGGAAAGAAAAGCACCTACGCCTCCATAAGAGTTTTGATAAATATGTATCTGCGGATTTTCCTGCATGATTTTTTGCATATCGACTAAGGTCCAGCCTTTCCGATGCCCCAGAAGGTCACTACTACCAACAGAAAGGGCCAGAGTAAATCCGGATTCTACGGCATAAACGTTTCCATCCCTTGCATAAGCATACAGGGAGCTTGCCAGATAATCATCCGGGTTTAAATCCCTATTTATGTAGGGAGTAAGGTCTTCCATCACTCCTTTTTCCACATATTCATTATACGAACTTTGCAGGGTCTTAGTGAAAATATCAGGACCTTTTCCGGCGAAAATTTCAAGCATTTCCCGGTTCCAATAGTCCGTGGCACTGATACGATTGATACTTTGGACCTCCGTAACATCGATTCCAAACAGCAGCTCCACATAATAGTCCGGATTGGTTTCATTAAAGGCCATAACCGCTTGACGGGTAGCTTCATCGGGAGAATATACGGATAGGGTCACGATGATTCGGCCATCCTCGGAAAGTGCAGGTGCCTCATCAGAATCTCGCAAGAGTGCTTGGCCATTCTCCGAACTCTCCTTTCCCTCCGGTGAAAGCCCGGTTTCCGATTTCCGACAGCTACATAGAAGTATTAATAACAAACAACTAAGCAAAAAAAGGATACCATCTTTCTTCATATAAACCTCCTCATAATTTCTTAAAACTATTTTACCACAGGATAATTGAGATGGAATTTAAGGTTGTTTTAAAGGTTTCTTACGGCTCTTGTAAGAATTTTCGGAAGAATATTCGCCCGGAAATCAACATATAACAATAATAAGGAGACTGTGAAAACCGGCGGAGTGGTATGTTAAATTATCTTTGGGCAGGCATGATTTTGGTAGGGATAGTATATGCCATACTGACGGGAAGCGTGGCCGTGCTTACGGATGCGGCCATGGACAGTGCAGGAGAGGCTATCTCCCTTTGTATTACCATGGCGGGGGTGATGGCCCTTTGGATGGGGCTTATGAAAATTGCTGAGGAGTCCGGCATGGTGCAAAAGCTGACGCAGGGTATTATGCCCTTTCTAAGGTGCCTTTTCCCGAGGATACCGAAAGGGCATAAATCCTTGGAATACATCGCCACCAATATGGTGACCAATATACTGGGACTGGGCTGGGCCTGTACCCCTGCGGGGCTGAAGGCCATGGAGGAGCTGGCCAATCTGGAACGGGAGCGTGGGAATCCGGAGTACTGCGACGGAGAGCATGGTATGTCTGAGGGAAAAAGCACGGAACTTCGGAGTCCACGTTCTGCCAGTGATGAGATGTGTATCTTCCTGATAGTGAATATTTCCTCCCTGCAGCTGCTTCCCATCAATATTATTGCCTATCGTAGCCAGTACGGCAGCGTGAATCCGGCGGCGATTGTTGGTCCTGCTATTTTGGCCACTGTGGCAAGTGCCATGGTAGGTATCCTGTTTTGTCTGGTAAAAAATGCATCTGCCCGCAGAAACAGTTGACGGATGTGGGGGATTTCAGTAAAATGAATATGGTTACGGATGGTTGTATAAGCATCTGTCACGAAATTAATGAATTTGGAGAACATATATGAAAAGAGAAAGCTTGGGAAGCCGTTTAGGCTTTATCCTTTTAAGTGCCGGTTGTGCCATCGGTATCGGAAATGTGTGGAAATTCCCCAGTATGGTAGGAAAGAACGGCGGTGCAATTTTTGTGCTGGTGTATCTGTTCTTTTTGGCTATCCTGGGTATTCCGGTTATGACCATGGAGTTTGCTATGGGTCGTGCCAGTCGAAAGAGTCCCGTTTGTATGTATCAGGAATTAGAGCAGAAGGGACATAAGTGGCATATTCACGGATATGCAGCAATGTTTGGTAATTATTTGCTGATGATGTTTTATACCAGCGTAACTGCCTGGTTACTACAGTATTTTGTGAAGATGGCAACCGGTGCCTTCGTAGGATTGAATAAGGACGGCGTGGAAGCAGTATTTGATGCTATGACGGGCGATGCGGGCACCATGATTCTTTACATGGGTATTGTAGTAGTTATAGGCTTCGGCGTGTGTGCCATTGGTTTACAGAATGGTTTGGAGAAAATCACCAAGTATATGATGCTTTTACTGTTAGGTCTTATGGTGGTATTAGCTGTAAACAGTATAACAATGGATGGTGGCGAAGAAGGCCTCAAGTTTTATTTGATTCCTGATATAAACAGAATGTTGGAGGAAGGTGTTGGTAATGTAATTGTAGGTGCCATGAATCAGGCTTTTTTTACCTTAAGCCTTGGTGTTGGTTCCATGGCTATTTTCGGTAGCTATATTAATAAAAACCGTAGTCTTATGGGCGAAGCAGTAAATGTAGGAGTTCTGGATACTTTTGTGGCGTTTTGCTCCGGCTTGATTATTTTCCCGGCATGTTATGCTTATGGTGTAAAGCCGGATGAAGGACCGTCCTTGATTTTTAAAACTTTACCGAACATTTTTAACAATTTTGAAAACGAGAAAGCGGGAATGTTCTGGGGAAGCTTATTCTTTATTTTTTTATCCTTTGCCGCATTATCTACCATCTTCGCGGTGTTTGAGAATATTATTTCCTGTACCAGAGACTTAACCGGCTGGAGCAGAAAGAAAGCATGCCTCATTAACGGTATTGCTATATTTATCCTATCTATTCCCTGTATCTTGGGATTTAGCGTATGGAAGGATGTGCAGATAGCAGATAAGAATATCATGGATATGGAGGACTTCGTGGTAAGCAATCTGTTACTGCCCATCGGTTCCTTGTTGTTTGTGCTTTTCTGTACTACCCGCTATGGTTGGGGATGGGATAAATTCCTGGCAGAAGCTAACGAAGGTAAGGGTCTGAAGGTGGCAAAGTGGATGCGTCCGTACATGACTTTCGTACTTCCGGTTATAATATTAGTGTTATTAATTGTGGGACTTATTCCCAGCAAAGGTTAATTTATGGTTGAAGAATTGCAAGAGGGTGCTGATTGGCATCCTCTTGTTAGTAGGGGTTAGTTATGAAAAGAATTATTTATTTAGACAATGCAGCTACCACCAAAATCCATCCGGAAGTGTTGGAAGAGATGATGCCTTATCTGCAGGAAAACTATGGCAATCCGGCGGCTATTTATTCTCTGGCAGGGCAGTCTGCCAAGGGTGTAGCAAAAGCAAGGGATCAGGTGGCCAAGCTTATCAATGCCCGTAGAGAGGATATTTATTTTACCGGCGGAGGAAGTGAATCCGACAACTGGGCCATCAAGGCGGTTGCAGAAAGCTTTGCCCATAAGGGAAAGCATATTATCACCACCAAAATTGAACATCATGCAGTGCTTCACAGCTGCGAATATCTGGAGAAAAGAGGGTATCAGGTGACCTATGTGGACGTGGATTCGGAAGGTTTTGTGAGTCCGGAAAGCATCCGGGCAGCTATCCGTCCGGACACCATACTAATCTCCGTGATGGCAGCTAACAATGAAATCGGTACCATCCAGCCCATTGCAGAAATCAGCAAGGCAGCCCATGAAAAGGGTATTCTTTTCCATGTGGACGGTGTACAGGCAGTTGGTCATATTCCCATGGATGTGGAGGAGATGGAGATTGATTTACTCAGTATCAGCGGGCATAAGCTGCACGGTCCAAAGGGTATCGGCGCCCTTTATATCCGTAAGAATGTGAAGCTTTCTTCCTTCCTGCACGGAGGTGCCCAAGAGCGTCATCGAAGGGCAGGAACCCATAATGTGCCGGCTATCGTAGGCTTTGGAAAAGCTGCGGAAATGGCCGGGGAGCATATGGAAGAAAAAATGACACAAGTGTCTGGACTTAGAGATTATCTGATAGATAGAGTGGTTACGGAAATCCCCCATGTCAGACTCAACGGCAGCAGAACAATACGTCTGCCGGGCAATGCCAGCTTCTGCTTTTCCTTTATCGAAGGGGAAAGTCTTCTAATTCTTTTGGACCAGAAGGGTATCTGCGGTTCCGGCGGTTCCGCTTGCACCACAGGAGCAGTGGACCCCTCCCATGTACTGATGGCTATCGGCGTGCAGCCTGAAGTGGCCAAGGGCGTGGTGCGCCTCACCCTTTCCGAGTATACCACCAAGGAAGAAATCGACCTGGCGGTGGATGCACTGAAGGAGAATCTGGAGAGACTTCGCAGCATGTCCGTGGAGTATGAGCAGTATTTGAAGAGGGTGAAGAAATAGATAATAGTAATATCTAAGAGAAAAGGGGTAGAGGTATGGTATTATTAGTAGTGGATACGCAGAGATTGATAACGAATAGCAGGCTATATCACTTTGAGGAGTTTGAAAGGTCTGTGAAAACATTATTGGATGCTGCCAGGGAAATGTCAGTGGAGGTCATTTATGTAAGACATGACGATGGCCCGGGAGAAGAATTGTCAAAGGGAAAACCGGGATTTGAGATTTATGAAGGCTTTCGTCCTAAGCCTGGAGAAAAGGTTTTTGACAAGATGGTCAACAGCCCTTTTAAAGAAAGCGGGTTACTACAGTATCTGAAGAAAAAGGATATGCGGACAATTATTACAGTGGGTTTGCAGACGGATTATTGTATGGATGCCACCATAAAATGCGGCTTCGAGCATGGCTTTCACATGATTGTGCCGGCGCATACCAATTCTACCTTTGATAATGCCTTTCTATCCGGTGAGCGGACATACCGGTACTATAATGAGTTCATGTGGAAGGGCAGGTATGCGGAGTGCATTTCTGTGGAAGAAACCATAGAACGGATGAAAGAGCGAACAAGATAGAATTTCCTTATTTGGATTTAGAAATCAATTTAAATAGGCAATTAGGAACATAATTTCCTGCAAGCCCTGCGGTAGGATGTTATGTTTCTAATTGCCTTTTGAGTATCCAATCAATTCAAATAAGGATATTCTGTCTTCTCTTACTTAAACGACGTACTGCTGTTCAGTACCAGTGTGCTGTACAGGAACAGCACATCCTGATCTTTGAATTTCACGAAGCCGCCCAGCATTCCGGAATTGATATAGCGGATGTCAATCAGAGTCACTTTGCTGTAGCCGGTGGCAAGCAGGGGTACCATGGAACTGCCGAAGGAGTCTCGGAATACGATGAGTTCCTTGGAGGTGAGGGCGTTTGGATTCTCGATGGTCACCAAGGCACTGTTACCGCAGAGGAACAATTCGTAAGGATCCTTTGAGGTGGCCTTGGACAAATCATACATAGGGGTCACCACCGGCATACCGGTGTCATAATTGGTCACCACACAGTTTTCCAAAATACTGTTCGTCAGATACTTGATTTTATCCGGCTTTAAGGGCAGGGCCAGCTGTCCGTAATATACACCGTAGAAATCTTCCGGCACTTCCTTGGTCTCGTACTCTGTGGAAATGGACACGTCCATGCCACTTGCCAGGATCCCAGCGGCAGACAGGAGATTTTCCTGCTTCCAGTGGGTATCCGTGTAGTAATAATCCTCCAACTTCAGGCTGTCAAACAAATCCAGATATTGGAACTGAGGAAGCTGTTGTGTCAGGGAGGAAGCCAGCTTAGAGTAGTCCATGGACAATCTGCCGCTATTCGTTCCTGCAAAGTAGTTTTTATCCGGTACGATGGACAGGAAAATGTTCGTGTCCTTGTCCTGCAAATACTTTTCATAAATACTTGTGAATTTCTTTGCTGCATTATCAATCATGGGCTGGGACAAGGGGTATTCCGCCTTTATCACATAGCCGTCTTTTATAAACAAATCATTGATTTCCTTCTCCCGAAACAGATACAGGGTAGAGAAGCTTTTGACCCCTCGGAAGGTATCCCTCATAGGGAATTGGTCCAGGGTGTAGGTTTCAAAATCCTTCATGAATCGTCCGGACAAAATCGTTTCTTTGCTTAGTTCCGGAAACTTGGCCAATGCACGTCTTTCGCTGTCAGAATACTCCTTGGCAGGCTTTAACCAGCAGACCAAAGTGAGGATCAGAAGTATCCCACCCATTAGGAAGACAATGATTTTGTTTTTCGCATTTTCTTTCATATGTCTGCCCTCCTAGAATCTGAAATATAAGAATGGATTGAAGGAACCATCCACTAAATAAGCGGTTACCAGCAACAAAAGTACCAAAGGGAATAACAGCTCAGCCACACTCATGATACCGGAAACAACAGGCTTTTCGGAGGCATGAAGTTTGGTAACAACCATTTTGGGCAATGGAGTGCTGCCAATAACGGACAGTAGCAAAATAAATCCGAAGCTGCGTAAATAGTACACAAATTCCCCGGAAATAAGAGGGTAACTACCTGCGCCAAACATGGCACCCAGGTAAGTGCCTGCTTCCTTCACATCCGTAGCATTAAACAATACGAAGCCAAACATGACAATCAACATTACATAAATATGTCGCCAGAAGGAAGCTTTGTCCAGGTATTTGCCAAGGAACAGCTTTTCTATCACCAGGAATGCTGCATACAAAAGTCCCCAGAGGATAAAGTTCCAGGAGGCACCATGCCAGAAGCCGGTGAGCATCCACACCACCAGAATATTAAAGAACCAGCGGGGCTTGGATACCCGGTTGCTGCCCAAGGGGATGTAGACATAATCTCTAAACCAAGAACCTAAAGACATATGCCAACGTCGCCAAAATTCTGTGATGCTCTTGGAGATATAAGGGTGGTTGAAGTTTTCAATAAAGTCAAAGCCGAAAATCTTGCCCAAGCCGATAGCCATGTCGCTATAGCCTGAGAAATCAAAATATATATGAAGGGTAAAGCTGATGGCATAGAGCCAGAAGAACAAAACGGATTTGTCTTCGGAGGCTCTGAAAATATCACAAAGTTCACCCAGTAGATTGGCCAGCAATATTTTCTTGGAAAGACCAATCATAAAGCGGTTAATGCCATAAGCACATTTTTCGAAAGAAATGGTACGTTTCTCAAGCTGAGCTGCAATATCCCTGTAGCGAACGATGGGACCGGCAATCAGCTGGGGGAACATGGCGATGTAGGCGCCGAAGTTTATGATGTTTTTCTGAGCCGGTACAGTACCCCGATACACATCCACCAGGTAGCTAAGCAGCTGGAATGTGTAAAAGCTGATACCGATGGGAAGGGCGATTTTCAGTAAAGGAATGGACAGCCCGGTCACTGCATTCAGATTGGTGATGAAGAAGTCCACATATTTAAAATAACCCAGCATAGCTACGCCGCTGAGTAAGGAGAGTATAAAAAACACCTTAGAAAGGCCTTTCCCGCGAAAGGCCTCAATAAGGCGTCCAAATACGTATCCTGCCACAATGGCAATGCTCATAATAATTACATACCTTGGCTCGCCCCAGCCGTAGAAAAACAGGCTGGTAAGGAGCAATACTAAGTTTTTCAATTTGTTCGGTACTGCAAAGTAAAGAATCAGTACCACAGGCAAAAAATAGTATAAAAAGGGGATACTGGAAAATAACATAATAGTTGTTACCTCTATTTACAATGAATTGTTTAAAGTCCAAAGGGACTTACAAAACTACTGCTCTAAGGTGAGGGGACTCATCAGGAAGAATACCTTGTCACCGCTTACTTCTACGATGGTTTCGTCTGCGGTAACACAAATCTGCCAACGAGGATTTGCATTGTCCTTTAAGCCGGTTACGAATGCATCTGCATCAGCACCTTCGGGAAGGTCAAAGATATAGCCTACGAAAGCGATGGAACCCATCATAGGACCAAACATAGCGCCCTTTTCAAAGCCGGTTACTTCGTAGTTGTCAAAGCCTGATAATAAGCCGGGTTCTACTTCCATAGCACCGCCCATGAACTGGATTATTTCATGTCCGATTAAGGTTTCAGCCATGGTGTAAGCATCGGTAGAAGCATCCATTGCCTTAAACTCACCAAGTAAGGTCTGTCCGAGAGATTCGCCGCTTACTGCGCCCTGGTTAGCATCCTCTTCAGGTGCTTCAGTTGCTTCGGGAGCCTCTGTTGCTTCGGGTGCATCGGTTGCTGCAGGAGCTTCGGTTACTGTAGGAGCTTCTGTAGATTCAGGGGTGGTTTCTTCCTTGCTGCCGCAAGCAGTCATGGAAAATGCTAAGGTTAATGCTAATACGGTTAATACTAATTTCTTCATAATTATTCTCCTTTAAAATCTTTTATTGTTTTTCGCAGCGGATAGAAAAGCTGCCATCGTTTACGAGGTACTGTAAAGAAACATCATAGGTTTCATCTTCTGTTTGAAGGGACAATTCAAATGAGGTATCTTCATAAGGAATATTTACTGTCCATTCCAGGTTGCCGCTTTCTGTAAGGATAGCCTCTCCCTGAGCGGATAGAATTTCTGCCGCCTGATTCAGAGAAAGAGTCACTGTATAGGTGGCAGGCACCAAAGAGACGGTCCGAACCATGGGATTGGCTTGTGCCTGCTCAGTGGCGGAAAGTATCCTGTATTCGGAAGTGAGTGGCACGTCCTGAACTTGGATCAGAAGCGGGTCCTTACGGTTCAGGGCAAATGTACCGATTAACAAAAGCAGACAGGCTGCAATGGGAGCCAGTCGCATAGCAGCTTTTGACCAGGAGAAGCTTGTAGCAGTTTCCTGCTTGGCGCAAGCCTCCAAAACTCTTTGCTTGAGCTCGGCAGGTGCTTTTATTTGATTGTAGCTTTGCACTTGGGCGTGCTCAAACATAGATTATTCCTCCGTCAATTTTTCTTCTAACATCTTACGTGCCCGTGAAAGTCGCATCTTTACGGCAGATTGCCCGATTCGCAGGGAGCCGGCAATCTCTTCCACGGAAAAGCCTTCCAAATAATGCAGAATCACTACGATTCGAAATTTCTCCGGCAAAAGCGCCAGGGTCTGCATCAACTGCAGGGCCTGCTCGTCCCGGACATCGGTACTTGCGGCTAACTCCTCGATTTCGTGAAGGGGGGTGTAGGACCGGATGTTCCTACGCCTCAGATGGTCATGGCATTGATTTACGGCTACCCGGATAAACCAGGCTTTTTCGTGAGCCTCATCCGTAAACCGTGGAGGTTTGGCAAAATATTTGCAAAAGACCTCCTGTACCACATCCTCAGCATCCTCCCGATTCTGCATATGTGACAGCGCCAGATGATAGAGCATGTCAGCATACTTATCATATGCAATTGTTAATAAGGTATTCCCAGAATCGATACTACTCAATTTGATTCCTTTCTGATAACAAAACGCATGAAAAATACATTTGGTCACATTTTTTTGAAAAAATTTTTAAATTATTTTTGGCTATTGTTAGGATACTACAAAAAGCTAATATTATCAATTGTTTCGTAGAAGATGTGGGTAAAGGAATATCTGTCTGTCTTGCCACATAAAGTAATAGAAATGTAATACAGTAGGTGACCTATGGAATTTTTAACAGGGATTTCGAATCTGTTGATTCCCATGCTGATTTTTTATGTTGTGGGCTATGGACTTGTATCGGGGGTTAATGTATATGAAAGCTTTTTGAAAGGTGCTTCGGAAGGGGTCAGGGTGACCATGGAGATGGTGCCTACTTTAATAGGATTGCTGGTAGCGGTAGGAGTGTTGCGTGCCTCCGGCTTTTTAGATTTTCTGGCCTCTTTGTTAGGGCGGTTTATGGAGCCGCTGGGGATTCCTTCGCCGGTGGTACCTCTGATTTTGTTGAAATTATTTTCCGGTTCTGCGGCAACCGGGCTGACACTGGATTTGTTTCGGACCTATGGTCCGGATTCCATGATTGGAACTATGACAGCACTGCTGATGAGCTGTTCTGAAACTATATTTTACACACTCAGCGTGTATTTCCTGGCCGCCAAGGTGACCAAAACCCGATTCACATTGCAGGGAGCACTTTTTACCGTTACTGCGGATATTATTATGAGTATTTGGCTCACCGGGGTTATGATGGGGTAGGGGATAAGAGTTAAAGTTCTGCCTAAATAGGCTGAAAGTAGTCAAATAGGCAGAAGATGTGGAAAGAAAAGTGTAGAAGTTCTGCCTAAAGGGGCTAAGTAGTAGTCAAATAGGCAGAAGATGCGGAAAGAAAAGTGTAGAAGTTCTGCCTAAAGGGGCTAAGTAGTAGTCAAATAGGCAGAAGATGCGGAAAGAAAAGAGTTAAAGTTCTGCCTAAATAGGCTAAGTAGTAGTCGAATAGGCAGAACTATAGAAGGAAAAGGTATGTTTTTTACACATACCCCAGTGATTTCAGGATAAATAATGCTACAGTGAGGGTTACACTGCTGAAAAAGGTGGTGGCTACCACGGCACCGGAGGTAAGTACTCCGTCGTGCCCCATATTGCGGGCCATGATATAGCAGCTGGGAGTGGTGGGTGCACCTAACATCACCAGCAAAGCGATTAACATTTCGTTACGGAAGCCCATCAGGATAGCTAAGGGCAAAAATAACAGAGGCCAAACTGCCAGCTTTACAAAAGTGGTCAGGAGAGTAGGTTTCACCAGCTTCACTGCTTTGCGGCCTTCGAATCCGGCACCTAATCCGATGAGTGCCAGAGGGGAAGCCAGTACGGCGATATTTCCTACGGTTTTGTCTAAGATGACAGGCAGGTCCAAGCGGCAAAGACTGGCCAATATACCTGCCAAAATACCCAGTATAATGGGATTGGTCAGGATGCCCAGTACGGACTTTTTCAGCGCGGTCTTGTTCAGACCTTTTGTCTCAGGGCCGGTGAAGGATAAAATCAGAACGGCAGCCACATTGTACAGGGGGACGGTACCGATAATCATTAAAGGTGCCATGCCGGAGTTGCCGTAGATATTCTGGATGAAGGCGATGCCCAGTACGGCAGCAGAGCTGCGGTAGGAAGCCTGTACAAATTCGCCCACAATCTCTCTGTTTCGCAGAAAAAGTCCTGCCAGACCCCAGACGGAAAGAATACAAAACAAGGTCACCAGAAAGCAAAACAGTACATATTTGGTATCCCACACCTGAAGAAAGTCTGATTGGGACAAGTCCCGGAATACCAGCACAGGCAGAGTAACATTATAATTAAATTTATTCAAAGTCTTGATAAAGGGTTCATCCATCATCCGAATCTGCTTCAGAATATAGCCCAGTATCATCATCAAAAAAATCGGAATGGTAGCATTCAAGCTAAAAATAAGTTCTTCCATAATAATCTCCATGTATACAGATGCTTTTTCTGCTTTAGTGTATCACAAGTATTGAAACCGGAAAATACCCTATGCTAAAATAGAAGGAGAAATTTAGAAAGGGATGTGCGGAAAAGATGGGGGACGTTTACCTTATTATCATATTAGCAGGTGTTTTATTATTGTGCATAGTGGGGATATTGGTACTGAAGTATGCCAAGAAGAAGTACCCCAGTGACATAGACCTGATGGAAGGTCATGATTTTGAATATTTTTGTGCGGATTTATTGCGTAAGAAAGGCTTTCAAGAGGTGGAGGTAACCAAAGGAAGCGGTGACTACGGAATCGATATTCTGGCAGAAAAGGATGGCATAACCTACGGCATCCAATGCAAATGCTATGCCACACCGGTAGGGGTAAAGGCGGTACAGGAGGCATATGCAGGAAAGGATTATTACGAACGCATGGTAGGTGTGGTGCTGACCAATCAGTATTTTACTACTCCGGCGGTAGAGGTGGCGAAAAAACTGAAAATCATGCTTTGGGACCGGGGATATCTGGAAAGCATGATGGAGGAAGAGGAACGTTAGCAAGGAAATCGCCATGCTTCGGGGATTTGTATGTAGGGAAAATAGTCTGAAAAATTCCAAATATTCACAATTTTTTCAAAGTATTTGCTGGAAAACAAGGATAAAGTGTGTTATAATATTTGAAAATAGTGACACCAAGGAGGGTACACCCATGATGGATTTTAAGATTACAGAATTTTGCCCCGAACATATTTATGAAAAGCAGGAAGGCGTAGCATACGGTACAGTAGAGTTAAGAACCTATTTTTCCACTACCACCAATTCGGAGAGAAAGGTAAATGTGTTGTTGCCGGCAGGGTATGATCCGGCGAAAAAGTATCCCGTGATTTACTTACAGCATGGTATTTTCGGAGATGAAAATGCATTACTTTATAATGAAAATGTAAATATGATAGAGTTAATCGGTAACATGATGGCAGAGGGACTCATGAAGGAAGCTGTGGTAGTATTCCCCAGCATGTACGTGACTTCAGATCCGAATATGAAGCCTGCCTTTGATGCGGAAGCAGTAAAGCCTTATGACAACTTTATCTTTGATTTGACTGCAGATTTAATGCCTTTCATCCGTGAAAGCTATTCTGTATACGATGACAGAGACCATCAGGCCATCGGCGGCTTCTCTCTGGGCGGCAGACAGACCTTATTTGTGGGTTTGCAGAGACCAGACTTATTTAAGTATGTAGGTGCCGTAGCACCTGCACCGGGTGTAGTTCCTGCCAAGGACTGGGCCATGGAGCATCCCGGCCAGATGAAGGTAGAGGAAGTAACCTTTGAAGGAAGAGGCTATGAGCCGGAGGTACTTTTGATTTGTTGCGGTACCAAGGACGGCTCCGTAGGCAAGTTCCCCGAGGAGTACCACAACCTCTTCGAAAAGAATGGTGTAAAGCACAGATGGTACGAAATCACCGATGCGGAGCACAATTTTGTGGCAATCAGAAGTTTCCTGTATAATTATTTGCAGATGATTTTTTAAGAACTTCCCCCAAAGTCCGGAAATCAGCGGGACCATTTTGCAGGAAGAATTCATGGAAGGCATAGTCAGTGTAGGATGCACCCCATAGAGCTTTCGCATCCTCTCGTAGGGCCAGGATTTCCAGATAGCCCTGATAATATTTCAGATAATTGGCGGGTTCTTCCACAATATATTCGTAGATGGCGGCCGTGGAACGGGGCGAGGTGATACCGAAGTCACAGAGTGTATCGTGGACTTGGTTGTAGGAAGCATTATCATAGTGAATCATAATATCCAATAAGGAATAGAGGCATAGTTGCAGACTGCGGCTATGCTTTTCTATTTGGATGTATTCTGCCTGAGAGGAATAGCCTTGCGCCTCCATCAGAGTGGAAGCACAGTCGTAGGATAAAAATTCCACATATAAAGCCCAACCCTCTAAATAGCCACCATACCAAAGAAGCTGCCGTACCAGTCCGGTGTCCTGTAAGGCCAGCAGATTGTTACTGTAAACACATTGGTACATATGTCCGGGATAGCCTTCATGGGCAAGGGTGGTAAACAGTTCCAGACCCTCCGGAGAGTTCTTTTGATTGATATAAATGACATTATTGTCAGTATTGTCCAAGGGCGGAGTCAGGTAAAAGGCCGGGGCACAATATTCCTGTAAGCTTTCTGAGATGTTTTTGACCCGTACCTGAGGCGTGGTATCAGAGTTCTCTGTCATGGAAGGGAACAAAGGAGCCATGGTCCGGGTAAGGGTACGAAGCATCTCGCCCGGGTCCTGACAGGGGAAGCAATCGGTTAAGGTTTCCTGGGAAGAGGAGAGTGTGGACTCCGTATATTGGGACAATAGAGAAATCAAAACGTCATATTCCTGCTCCAGCTGAGAATCCAGCATCTTCCTTATATCTTCTACGGAACGATAGCTTCCGGTTTCGGAAATCAGCAGATGGGTATAGTATTGGCGGCCCAGCGGCTTGGAAGCCAATCCATTTAAAGGGATGCTTTCGTCCTTTAATAGAGCCAGCCCGTCACCCAAAGCCTCATAAGCGGGGAGTACCACGGTGGACAGAAGCTGATTGTTTTGCTGAATGTAGGCGGCGGTCTCTTCAGCGGTGATGATATCGTCCTCTTGAAGAAGTGTCAGTCGTTCCTGAAAGGTAGTCTGCAAGAAGTGAGTACCGGCCTTCAAGGATTTCTTTGTGACAATAGTGTCACATTGTTCCGTAACCTTATCCACAGAAGAACCGGACATAAAAAGCCCTTCGGCAGCCTTTTCTTGTTCAAAGGTTAGTAAGCCGGCAAAATATTCATCGATTTGGTCCAGAAGCTGCAGATAGTCCTCCACGTCCCGTTTGTCCCGAAAGGTATACTCCGCCAGCAAAATAGGCAGCTGGGACTGCATACCGGAGCCGGGGGAAAGGGGTTCTGCATAGTAAGGGAATTGATTTAAGGCCTGCGTATTTTCCAGATAAGGAATCAGTAAGTTAAGGGTATAGGCCTGGTCTTCAGAAAGCTTGGAAGGATTCAGATCCTTATAAAAATCAATTTGTTTCTGTAGCGATAGGGCACTTTCCTCCCGTCCGGTACTACTGTAGGCGGGAAGAACTACCTGATAATCTTCCAGACCGAAGTCCTCCGGATGTGCCAGTGTGTAATGCATATTTAGGGTGTTGGACAGCATTTCCTCACGGAAAAGCCGGGAAGTAGCCTGCTGAAACCTGCGACCGGGGTGGTTGGCACTGTAAAGCCCCAATGCTAACAGGATGATGCCAAGCAGACAGGATAGGGTAAGTAAGAGTCGTTTTCGGGAGTGGGTGAGAGTATGTTTCATGGAGACGTCCTGAAAATATGGTTAAAACAGTATATGCCGTGGTAGGATGGGGTATGCGGAAAGTACCAAGAAAAGGTTGCCAGACCGAAAGCGCCATGTCATAATATAGCAGGAGGGGATGATTATGAACAAAGAATTTTTACATGCCCATAACCGGTATTTATTAAAGCTGATTTGCAGATATGGGTTAGGTATTGGCTTGGGGATTTTGTTGGTTGTATGGATGTATGAACCCACGGAAGAGGATGCGCTATTTTATTCTCTGGGGATCTTGGTCTTGTGGTTTGTGCTTTGGCTGAGAGGCTGGTGTGTTTTTGACGGGCACAGGGCAGACCGTAATTTTCATAAGCAATACAAAAAGCATATGATTGACAATGCCCTACAAGGTGAAACGCTATATGATGATATAAGTTTTCAGTATGATGCAGGGTTTTCTAAGAATTTCATGGAAACCATTGGTATGCTGAGTGTCAGACGATTTCGGTCGGATTGCAGTATAAGCGGCAAATATAAAGGTATTGAGTTTATGCAGGCAGACATTTGCAATTGGGACAATTTCAAACTGGGTATCAACGATTATATTATTGTGTTAGATTATTCGGGGACCTTGTATGCGGTAAAAACCAATTGGACTTCCGACCCACCGATTCATATATTTCATGGAGATATGTCTTATATTACAAGGGCGGAGCAACGTTATACAGGGAATGTAGCGTTTGACAGAGAAATGAAGGTATATTGTGAAGACCGTGAAGCGGTAAAAAAGCTACTTACCGAAGATTTTCAGCAAAGACTCCTGAAGTGGAACATAGAGCTTTGGCGGGCGTTTGCACTTACCATACAGCATGGATATCTGTACGTCTACATAGAGGATAAAAAAAGCCCCCTTAAGCCTAAATTGTTCAAGAAGTATACGGAAGAAATGAAAGAAGATATTTTGAAAGAGCTGAGAATGGCAGGGAGAATTATTGATGGATTGGTTATGGATCGGCAAGTTGAAATTGACAGCTATGTTGGGTTGAATTGAATAGGAGTGAATAGTAATATGAACACCTTAATTGAAAAATTAGAACAAATCGATTTCGGTACATTGGATATTGATGAGATTTTGGATAATCGAGATGCTAAAGTATTTGATGCAGAGTGGATTAGGGTTTATGAAGTTGTTGAAGCAATAAAAAATAATGAGAATTATTCAGAAGTGGAAAAACAAAATAATACGAAAATCCGCGAACGAGTTTTCCTAATGATTTATGAATATACAAAGGATGCAGATTTGGCAGGGTATATATCGGATGATTTTGGGTTGATTGCAGATGCTAAATTACTGGGATATAATGATGTGTGGTTGGATAAAATGGTTTCCTGTTATGAAAATAGCATTATTCCATGCGGAAGTTTATGAAATGAGGAATATATATTATGGACATAGATAGCAGAATTCAAAATATTATGGAAAAGATGGAAAAGCTTTCATCAAAGCAGCCGGAGGATACTTGTGGAGAGTTTTCACCTAAGTGGGGAGAACCATTGACAGAGCAGGCTGTAATAAAATTTGAAAAGGAACAAGGGATAGTTTTACCGGAGGATTATCGAAGATTTATTACTACTGTGGCGGCAAGTGGTACTCAGCCTTTTTACGGTTTGTGCAGTCCAATAGGAAAAAGGTCATCCCATGAAATCAGAGCTAATTTAAAAGAGAAGTTTCCATTAACAGTTCGAAGACCGTTAAATGTATATGAGTTGACAGATGATGCTTATGAGGCTTTGTATGAAAGAAATGAACCCAATGTAGATGCAGGTTATATCCTTTTGTGTGACGAGGGATGCGGCATGTATAGTATTTTAATTGTTAATGCTGAAGATGTTGAGACCTATGGGACAGTATGGTATTATGATTTGTGTAATGACGCAGGGATATATCCATTAATTCATCCGGTTACAAAGCAGACTATGAATTTTTTGGACTGGTTGGAATATTATGTAGATAGAACCTTAGAGTTGGATGATGATGATTATTTTGGATATGCAGTGTTGGCAGGAGTGTTAGAGTGATGTTAACGTATTTAAACAAAACAAATGCAGAATATGAGCTAAATGGTGAAGATTCTTTGGATGAATCAATTCCTGAAGCTATGAAGGAGTTCTATTCTAGTGTAAAATATGCAGATTTTTCTTTTGGAAGAATTTATGATTTGAAAGAAGCATTGAAAATGTCTGAACGAGCACCATTTAGTCCGGATTGGTTTGTTTTTGGACAAGACAATTACTTTTCCTATTGGTTGTGTAAGAAGGAACCCGATGAAAAAGGAAAGATGTTTACTACTTGGGACCATGCCTCCGGAATCGGAATAGATGAGCCGGTTTGGGATTCACTTCTGACTTTTTTAGAGCGAATGGCAGAAGATGCACGTGAGTATGAAGACTGGAATGATGAGTTTGAGGATGAGGAATGGGAGGAATAATATAGTATGTTAATATCAAGATTTGACAATACAAATATCGAGGAACACATCATTCGATTAGAAAAACAGTATAATATTGTTTTACCGGAGGAATATAAAAGATTTCTTCAGAAGTATAACGGAGGAGAAACACCGAATACTAAATTTAGAATAAATAAGGTTTCTTCTGATGTTAGGGCATTTTATGGATTAGGGAATGCTGACAAGTATTATAATTTTCAGAAGTTAATAGACAATATGAATATATTGGAAGATTATATAGAAGATGATATGTTGCCAATAGCGACAACGGATTATGGAGATGTTATTACTGTAGGAATCGGTAAAGAAGAGAATGGAAGTATTTTCTTCAAATATCATGACAGGGGAAAGAAGTATATTAAATTAACAGATAATTTGTGTGAATTCGCTTCTAAATGTAAGAGTGAAAAGCTTGGATATATCGAAACTATCGAGGAAAGAAAACAGGGAATGATTGCAGATGGTTTAGGAAGGCGTATAACGGAATCTTTAATTGAAGCATGGCAAGAAGAAATTGATGAATATGCACATATCCATCAGGAAGAATTTGAACTGTAAAGAGGTCCGGAAATGAATGACATGTTTCATTTCCGGACTTTTTTGAATTTCGTTGACAAATGAAACTGCCCACTATACAATAAACCTATCAGAGTAATCTAGAAATACGTGCATTCAGCACATTCGCGGCAGGTCAGCCATTTTACTCAAAATTATCTTAAATGGCGGAGCTGTAGCATTTTCCCCGATTAGGTCCGCCATGTCAAAAGGAGGATGAATATGGGAAGAATCAATGAATTGGTGTGTGATTGCCTGGGGCGCCCGGAATATTACGCAGATTTTTGGAATGGGACACAGTTTCGAGGTGTTCCAAAACTGCAGAGCAAGTACCTGAAGCGATACGATCGTGAGTATCACAAAAGTCAACATAAACCTATTTCGACAGCAGGAATTCAAAGAGATGTGTTAATGCAGTATCAGGAAACCAATGCCTTTATCTTGGGAGTAGAGGTTATGGAGAATCCGGATTACACAATGCCGGTGCGGATCATGGATTATGATGCGCAGGAATTGCAAAGACAGATTAAGGATATCCGAGCGCAACATGAGATGGCGATGAATGAGAAGCAGGAGACTTGGAATTCCGGAGGAGAATACCTGTATGGTGTAAAGAGAGAAGATGAATTTCAGCCTGTGCATACAGTGGCCTTGTACTGCGGAACGGAAGAATATGATGGTGCAGATAGTGTACTGGGAATGACCGGCTATGATAAACTGGAGCCGGATTTGCAGGCCTTGTTTACAGACTATCCGATACAAGTATATCAACTGAAGGATTTACAGGAGGAACATTACCAGACCGGACTTAGAGAGATTATTGCTATCTTTAAACGAAGTAAGGATAGGAATGCAATCAAAGAATACTATATGGAACATAAGGAACGTTTTGAAAGGATGGATGAATTGTCCATTGATACCTTGGGAGCACTAATCGGTAAAAGCAAGTTAAAGATGTTTCAACAGGAGAATGGAGGAGTAGATATGTGTAAAGCATTTGAAGATGAAAGAGAAGAAGGAAGAGAAGA
>JAFWYN010000013.1 GCA_017522685.1 Lachnospiraceae bacterium | reverse complement strand
TTAAGAATTTTCAGGGTTGCATTACTGTTTATTTATCAATGTACAATGGAACTTTATTAAAAGTTACCTGCGCTGTTTCTTACGCGACAGCTTATTTAGAATATCATATGCTTTTCGCTTTGTCAACAGCTTTTTTAAATTATTTTTTGTTGCCTGTCGAAGCTTGTTTTTTATGCTTCGTTTACCTCAGCAACGAATCTGAGTATATCACCCCAATTGTACTTTGTCAACACCTATTTTTTGTTTTATTTAAACATTTTCTACAATTTGTTTTTGATATCCTATCTATGCTGAAAAGCACACTTCCTACTTTTGACAAAACATCTCAAAAGCTATATAATTCATTCATTATATAATGAAGACATCGAGGTATTTTATGGAAAGAAAAATTGCCTTTTTTGATATTGACGGAACCCTCACATCAGAAATTGACGGTTCCATACCTGACAGTACCGTCCAAGCCATTCGTAAGGCTCGTCAAAACGGTCATCTCATGTTTATTAACACCGGTCGCTGTTTTCAGAATGTAGAACCTCGTTTTCGTGAAATCGGCTTTGACGGATATGTGTGCGGATGCGGTACTAATATCTATTGTGATGGAAAGGATGTTTTCTATCATCCCCAAACACATGAAACCACTATGACTATTTTAGGTGCTGCACGTCAAACGAATGTAGACATTCTGTTTGAGTCCAGAAAAGAAGTATGCTTTGACCTTACCCGCCCCCTAAATCATCCCAAGGCACGCTTTCATTATAATGAATTTATACAACATGGATATGACATGCCTGAGGATTTGGAGAACCCCAACTTCTTTTCGGACAAATTTGTAGTATGGTATGAGAAGCCAGAACAATTAGAAATCTTTCGCCGTATCAGCGATCAATGGTTTGATTGTATCGATCGCGGCGGTACCTTTCGCGAATTTGTTCCCCGTGGTTTCTCCAAGGCCACCGGCATTCAATTTGTCTTAGATTACTACGGCTTGCCTGCCGATAACGCCTATGCTTTTGGCGACAGCAATAACGACTTAGCGATGCTTTCCTATCTTAAGAACAGCATTGCCATGGGAAATGCCAATCCGACCTCACTAACGAAAATGGTATCTTTTGTCACCACAAACGCCAGCCGGAACGGAATCGAAAATGCGTTGAAACACTTTAAATTTATATAAGAAAAGAGGAAATCATTATGAAGATGCTATGGAAACTTACCAAGGAAGCTGCCCGCTACAAAGGGCTCTATGTACTGGCCATCCTTTCCACCTTAGGTTTGACCGTGGTAAATTTAACCGCGCCTAAAGTATTGTCTGCCATGACAGGGGTGGTAGAAAAAGGAGTGGATGATAAAGCACTTGATACCATCATCAAATTTGCCTTTACATTATTCTTATTGTATCTGCTTCGTATCCTGTTTCGTTTTTTAAGCAATTACCTGGCACACAAAGCAGCCTGGCATTTGGTGGGTGACTTGCGTATCCGATTGTATAACAAGCTACAAAGTTTAGATTTAAGTTTCTTCCACGATAAACAAACCGGCGATCTAATGAGCCGTGTAATCAATGATACCCGTGATTTTGAACTATTGTACGCTCACATGATTCCGGACATTATCACCAATCTGGTTACCTTTTTAGGGGTACTCATCATTTTATTGACCATCAATTGGAAGCTGGCCCTGATTACCTGCTGTCCCATACCGCTGATTTTATTATCCGGTGTGATTTTTGCCAAAATTGTTCGTCCCTTCTTTCGGGCATCGCAAAAATGTATGGGGGAACTGAATGCCCAGCTTCAAGACAGCCTGTCCGGATTACATGAAATACAGTCCTTTGGACAAGAGGCTTATGAAAGCGAAAAAATAAATACAAAAAACTTCGAACAGGTTTCTGCCATGCTCCGTGCTTTACGTGCCAGTGCCATTTTTCATCCCTGTGTGGAGTTTTTATCCTCTGCAGGTACCATTCTGGTAGTTTTCTTCGGGGGCTACCTGGCTTATAAGGACCAGCTTTCCGTAGCGGATATTGTAGCATTTGTTTTATACTTATCCTTATTTTACGCACCCGTTTCAGGACTTGCCAATTTATTAGAAAGCTTACAGCAATCTTTGGCCGGTGCCGAGAGAGTTACCTTAATTTTGGAAACACCATCTGCCATCCAAAATGCACCCGACGCATCGGATATCGGAAATGTAGAAGGTTCCATCACCTTTGAAAATGTGAGTTTCCACTATAGTAATGAAATTCCTGTATTAAAGAATATCTCTTTTGAATGCACCCCCGGCATGATGGTTGCCTTGGTAGGACCTACCGGTGTGGGCAAGACCACTGCCACACAACTAATTTCCAGATTTTACGATCCGATAGAAGGACGTATTCTGGTTGACAACAAAGATATACGGACCGTTACATTGGAGAGTCTGCGTCATAACATATCCCCGGTATTGCAGGACACCTTCCTTTCAACGGAACCATTGCCGAAAACATCGGCTATGCCAAGCCGGATGCTACCATATGGGAAATCGAAGATGCTGCCAAAGCTGCCAACATTCATGAGGACATTTTACATATGCCTGATCAATATGAGACCCAGGTAGGGGAAAGAGGTCTTCGTCTTTCCGGCGGGCAGAAGCAAAGAGTTGCTATTGCACGTGCCATTTTACGCCAATCTCCTATTATTGTGTTGGATGAGGCCACTGCTTCTGTAGATGTACAAACAGAACGTCAGATTCAAAAGGCCATTAAAAATATCGCCGGCAAGAGAACCATCGTTGCCATTGCCCATCGCTTGTCCACCATTAAGGATGCCGACTTGATACTGGTAATCCACGAAGGAGAAATTATTGAACGGGGCACCCATGAAGAATTAATTGCCCGGAAAGGCTTTTATTACAACCTGCAGTTAGCACAGGAAATATAAATCACAAAAAATGGGCTGTTCCGAATCGCATCGGTCCAGCCCTTTTCTTATTTCACTTGTATCATTCCTTGTCCGTTCTCACTCTTTACGTACAAATATAATTCTGCGGCTTGATCCACAGTCGACTTTTCCACTTGTGTCAATACCAGCACTTTTCTGGATTCATCGGGTTCCAGTATCCCCAGATAGGTAGTCAAATCATTGCTCAGCATTGTCACCATACAATTGGCCACCTTACCGTCAATCACTAATTGATATTGAATATTGTCACGTAGCATATCCACGCTTTGTTTTTTTGCGCCGTCATTGATTAAGGCCATCTCACATATCATTAATGTCTTGCCCTCTTCTGCTTCAATCACCAGTTCCGCAGACCCGGGATCCGTACATTGCTGCTCCATGCGATAACTCACGTACTCCAGCGAAATACTCTCCTCCAATCCCAATACTGCGTGGACATCACCATGAGGTACTTGGGTTTCCCCGCTCAAATCAATCACCGGTGTATCCTCTGTCTCATCCATCCCTTTAGGAGGTTCTGTAGTTACCGGTGCCGGTCTCTTGGTGGGCTCCGGTTCTTTCTCCAACATCTCCAAATCAACCAATCTGCTGGTATCATTAGCATTATATTTCATCAAAAGCTCTACGGCATACTCACTGATAGCTTCTCTCTCCGCATCCGTCATATCCGGTATCCGGGCACCACACCCGGTCATAATTATCATTAACAGCATCATCAGACAAACAAGCTTATTCATTCTTTTCTTCATGTTTATCTCCTCCTTGCAGCCTTTCTATCAAAGCTTACACTAAATACTCACTGTATTTATCGGCATCTCCTTTATGACAGTTTACTACCAAACGCACACCATTTTCAAGATATTCCTGTGTAATTACTGTGGCATTTTCCATAAAATACGAAACCACCGCCCCCTTATCATAAGGAACCAAAAACTCCGCATCCTGATAAGTGGCGTAAACCTGACTCTTGATAAGCTCAGCAAGCTCAGCTATACCCACATCATTAACCGCAGACATATAAATCTGCGTCCCTCTGACACGTGGCAGGTCTTCCATCTTGGTTTCAGCTTTATTGTATACTACTACCATGGGTATCTCGCCGGCACCCAGCTCCTTCAGAGTCTCCGCCGTCACATCCATCTGCAAGCGGTACTGAGGGTCCGAAAAATCCACCACCTGTACCAGCAAATCTGCATATTTTACCTCTTCCAAAGTGGAGTGGAATGCTTTCACCAAGCCATGAGGTAATTTGTGAATAAACCCTACCGTATCCACCAGAAAGAAAGGCTTATTATCTCCGGTTTCAATGGTTCTGACTGCTGTTTCCAAGGTAGCAAACAACATATCCTTTTCCAGAACCTTCTTTTCTTCATTTCCGGTGTACTTTTCCACCATCCGATTCATAACCGTTGATTTGCCTGCATTAGTATACCCCACCAGTGCCACTTGCGGTGTTCTGGAGTTCATACGTTTCTTTCGTTGAATCTGCCGATCCACCTGTACCTCATCCAGTTCCTTTCGAAGTTCGCTGATGCGATGTTCTATTTTACGTCGATCCAACTCCAACTTCTTTTCACCGGTACCCTTGTTACTCATACTGCCACTGGCACCACCCTGTCGGCTCAAAGCCTCGTGCATACCTACCAGTCTCGGAAGCAAATATTGTAATCTTGCAGTTTCCACCTGTAGCTTAGCCTCTCTGGTTTGTGCACGGATGGCAAAAATATCTAAAATCAATGAAGTTCTGTCCAATATGGGCATATCCAGTTCTTCCTGCAAATTGCGAATTTGTGATGGAGAAAGGGCATTGTCAAAGATTACAACATCTGCTCCGCATTCCCCGATAAACTGCTTTATCTCTGCCACCTTACCGGTTCCCACATATAATGACTTATTTATCATAGCTAACTTTTGGGTAATCAGTCCCACCACCTGCATGTTACAGGCTTCAGCCAGACTTTTCAGTTCCTCCATGGAACGTTCAAAATCCACTTCTTCTCCGATATCCACTCCTACCAAAAGTGCTCTTTCTCTGCTTTCTTCTGTCATCTTCATCCTTCCTTCTACATTCTGCTGCGCCTTACTGATTATCCTTTACTACTTCCAATTCAAACCAGAAGCATACTCCGTTAGAATAATTCTCCACACCGTAACGCTGATTCATGGAGTCCATAATGGCTTTTACAATAGAAAGACCTACTCCGTTGCCTCCATATTCCCTGGTTCGTGCTTTGTCCACTTTATAAAACTTCTCCCAAATATGCTCGATACTTTCCTGCGGAATCTGTTCTCCCGTATTGAATACAGTGACACGAACACGCTCCTCCTGTCTCTCGAGGCGGATGTCTATGATACGTTCACCGGTACAGTGATTTACCGCATTGGTAAAATAATTCATAAACACTTCTTCTGTCTTAAACTCATCTGCCCAGACATAAATAGCGTCCGTTTCCTGCATTCTCACCTGTATGTTACTTTGCTTTATCAATATATTGGCTGATTGCAGATAATTCTTTATCAATGTCACTATGTCAAAACGCTCCATACTTACCATATCATTACCAAACTCCAACTGATTCAATGTCAGAAGCTTTTTCACCATGATATTCATTTTCTCTGCTTCATCAATTATGACCTCACAGTAGAAATCCCTGCTTTCCGTATCATCGTGTATGCCTTCCTTTAGTCCTTCTGCATATCCTTGTATTAATGCAATGGGAGTTTTTAATTCATGTGAAACATTGGCCAGGAATTCCTTACGCATTTCTTCATTCTGTTCTTTTCTTTCAATATCCTTCTGTAACTCATTATTAGCTGTTTTCAAGTCGGAAATATTACGTTCCAGGGATTCCGAAAGTTTGTTGATATTCTCTCCCAACAGGGAAATCTCCTTTACTCCCTTGCCTTCGTACTTGGCTTCAAAATCCAAATGAGTCATTCGTTCGGATATATCTGCCAGTTTCCAAATAGGCTTCACAATTCGGGTAGTAACAATCCATACCACTACACCCCCCAGCAATATGGCTAACACCCCGATATAGGCCAGAAAACGGTTGGACAACTTCACACTGTCCCTCACATCCTGCATAGCTGTGGAAATAATATACCATTGGTCACTATCCAGCTGACCGTACATCTCGATATATTCTGTATTATTTCGAATATCCCTAATCTTAAATATCTTATCCGGCTCCGGAGTTTCTCCCTGCTCCCAGAAGGGCAACCGAAAAATATACTGCATCAGCTTGTTCTGCAATTCCTTTCTGTTTAGGGTCGCTGCAAAAACAAGTCGCTGATTTACATCCACCACTTGAATATTCATACTATATCGGTAGGCATATTCCAGCATACTCTCTTGAAACTCTTCAGAATCCAACGCCTCATCAATTCCTGCCTGATTCAATTTGTCATATGCTGTCTGCACATTTTTGTACTTTTCACTTTCATAATATCGTTCCAGAAACATATTGTTCAGAAACCAACAGGAAAACAAGGTACCAATCAGCAAGGTCAGCGTCACCAATGCAATCTGTACTCTAATGGAAATCTTCATACTCATTCCTCACTCTAGTCACAATTTCCTACGCTTCCATCCGCCCAAGGGCTTCCTACGTCACATCTTCCGTGATGATAAGCCTCTTTTACCTCTCCGGGCTGTTGTTCCTCATTCACAATTACCTTGATACGGCTGACGCCGGTATCTGTTTTTTCATCCAACATTCTGATAATCGCATCAATATCCATAACCATATCTCCCAACTTTCCACTTCAGTATCAACGAATATATGAGATCTCCGATAACTACAAATCTTACTTCCCAGGAAACCACCTGATTAAGCAAAAACCTTCCCTGTATATAGCCAGTCAGGGAAGGTTTTACTTACGATAATATCAAACTACTCTGTATCTATTATCTTTTACTTTTCTTTTTTTCTATAAGCCACTGTTCCCATGCCTAACATACCGGAAATACCTGCTAACAGCAATATCCACTGATATGTATTATCACCTGTTTTAGGAGACATAATTCCCAGTCTCGCTATTTCTACTGCAGGTCTGCTATAGTGACAGTACGCACATTCCTCATGCTTGCTACCAGCCTCCAGCTGAGTTGCATTTTTATCTACAATCCATTCAAACTCGTGAGGAAGCATTTGCGATCTTACACCACAACTACACTCTCCCCAATGGTCACTGTCATTATACCTATAACCGTTAAACGAATGAGTATGTTCTTCTTCCGGGGTAATTATCGGTGCGATTTCGTAGCCGCATACGGTACAGGTCTGAGCACTTTCTTCCGTTGCCGCAGGACCCGGTACATGGGCTTCCACGCCGCTCTTTTCTCCACAGGCACACTCTTTCCAGTGGTTGGTGGCATCCTTCTTGTATTCGGCACCAAAGTCATGGCCTAATTTCGGTGCAATTTCATAGCCGCATACAGTACAGGTCTGAGCACGTTCTTCTGTTGCTGCAGGACCGGGTACATGGGCTTCCACGCCGCTCTTTTCTCCACAGGCACATTCCTTCCAGTGGTTGGTGGCATCCTTCTTGTATTCGGTACCAAAGTCATGGCCTAATTTCGGTGCAATTTCATAGCCGCATACGGTACAGGTCTGAGCACGTTCTTCTGTTGCTGCAGGACCGGGTACATGGGCTTCCTCGCCACTCTTTTCTCCACAGGCACATTCCTTCCAGTGGTTGGTGGCATCCTTCTTATACTCTGTTCCAAAGTCATGGTCTAACTTGGGCGCGATTTCATAGCCGCATACGGTACAGGTCTGGGCACTTTCTTCCGTTGCCGCCGGACCCGGTACATGGGCTTCCTCGCCACTCTTTTCTCCACAGGCACACTCTTTCCAGTGGTTGGTGGCATCCTTCTTGTATTCGGTACCAAAGTCATGGCCTAAT
>JAFWYN010000012.1 GCA_017522685.1 Lachnospiraceae bacterium | reverse complement strand
TTCATATGTTCCGGCGGTCATCTCACCAAGATTAAATTTGAAGCTCGCACCCTTCTCAGTTGAGTACATAGTTGCGATATCGTTATAACCTGTTACACTACCGCTACTCTTCCATGTACCAGTTGTTTCAAATGCACTGTCAGCTGTGCTAATAATAATCTCACTGGCTGCATCTCCTTCACTCACACTTTCCGTAGCCATTGCTGGGATTGGTGATGACAAGAGCATTGCGATTGTAAGCAACCACCCTGTAATACGCATTAATAATTTCTTCATATTAATAACCTCACATACATAAATCAGTACCACCGGCTTAGCCGGTGGTTTGTACTGACCCTATAAGGGTCTTTTACCTGCGCTTGGGTCTAAAGACCCAGCGAGTTGGTCGCCAGCCGCAAATCATTTGTCTACGGAGCCTTAAAAGGCTCATTTTTTTAGCTTCGCTTTACCGGCTCACCCGTAAACGGGTCTACATATTCTTTTAATGTCATTTGGTCATATTCTAAATCTTCTTTTAATTGATTATGAATATATTCCTGTATTTTCTTTGCATTTTTCCCTACTGTATCGACATAATATCCTCTACACCAGAAATGACGATTTCCATACTTGTATTTTAAATTTGCATGTCTTTCAAATATCATTAGTGTACTTTTCCCCTTTAGATATCCTACGAATGCAGATACACTTATACTTGGCGGAATGCGTACTAACATATGAACGTGGTCTGGACATATTTCTGCCTCAATTATTTCGACACCTTTTCGTTTACATAATTGACTCAATATATTCGCTATATCCTTTTTTAACTCTCCATATGCCACTTTTCTTCTAAATTTTGGTGCAAATACAATATGGTACTTACATTCCCACTTTGTATGTGATAAACTATTCATGTCCATATTTGGATACCTCCTTTGTTTTAATGCGGTTGGCGAACCAGCATTATTATAACATTGGAGGTTTTTTATTGTAAGCTAAAGCCTTTTACTCTCACCTGCATAGCAGGTGGTTTTTTTGTTTCTTAAAGCTCCGTTTCTCTTTTAAGAAACTCCGCTTCAAGAACAGGCTTAAGCCTAACAACAAAACGCCAATCCTGCGGCATATCGCAGGATCGGCGCTCCATTAACCAGTATTACTCAAAACTTGCAATATACTCTAACATTTCTGCACGATACTGTTCGTATCCAGCCTTATAAAAGCCGTCTAATAATTCATCCCAATACTCTACCGGTTTTTCACCAGTGATAATCTTTGCTTCTTCCTGCTTAATATAGCTCTCATATTCCATAAAAGTCTGATCTTTAGCAATTGCAGGTACATAAGCACGATCTAATGTTGGCCAATAATTATCAAATGTAATCTGAACCAAATCACTCAGTCTCTTCTGCTCTTCAGCGGTATATGTCTTCTTGATAAAGAACTCAGGAGCACCAGAACGACGTACAAATCGAGTAAGCATATTTGTTACTGCATATTCGGTGCCATTTGCCTTATCAGCCTCTTTGAGCTTATCAGTCAATGAGAAGTCATAGTTTCCGGCTGCATCCATTGTAAATCCAACACCTTCCACGCTCTGTGCATTCAAATTAACCCACTGTTCATCAGACAATGCATAATCAATCAACTCAAGAATCTTTTCAGGATGTTCACATGTAGCGGAAATTGCATAGAAATTCCAAATACCGTTACTATATTCACCATAACCGTATTCGCCAATTGGATCATCTTCAACTACGACACCTGGTAAAAAGATTTCAGTATGTACTGGATTTTCACCTTCAGCTACAGTAATATCCATACCTGCAGGATATTCAGCCCACATACCATAGCTACCTGTCCATCTTTCTTTTGCACCCTTGCTGTCTAATGCATAAGCATCCGGATCGATTACGCCAGCTTCCCAGCACTTATTCATAAATTCAAGATACTGCTTATAATAGTCGTAATCTTTAGAATATCTTAAATCTTCAATATTTCCATCTGATAACTCATACCAACCACCGATATGGAAAATACGCTCAATACCGGTAAAGAGAATGCCATTCTTCTCATATGCCCCAATACCATATGTATCATTTACACCATTTCCGTCCGGATCATTATAAGTAAACTTATAAAGAATATCATAGAATTCATCCAGAGTTAAATATTCACCTTCTTTTAAATCAGAACCGATAGCTTCAAGCCACTGTTCATTTACACGCCAACCATCAGCACGAGCAACTGTTGAACGAGGAACCCCCCAAATTCTTCCATCCTGTAATAAATCCAATGCTTCCCAAGAAGCTTCAGATGTCCACTTCATAATGTTAGGATAATTCTCAATCATTCCGGAAATATCCCAAAACATACCCGCTTCGCAAGCATCTAAGAAACTTGTGTTTGACATCCAACCATTAGAAAAACAAATTAAATCTGGTTTTTCTTTGTCAAGTAATGTTAACTGAAGAGCATCCTCATAACCACCGCTTGCTGGAATTACCCATTCAATTTCAACATTACACTTCTCTTCCAAAATTTTCTGCCAGTGTCCAGAAATAGATTTTTCATCAGTATCAGCATCATAAATTCCATCCGGCAAAATAGATATCTTAACCGGTTCGGTTGAAACTTCTGTTTCCTTTTCTGCAGTAGAAGTTGTTGAATCAACCACTTCACTATTGGTTGCGCTACTATCTTTGCTCACATCATCTGCCTGCTTACCACATCCTGTAAACACACTTGCCACAAGTGCTGTAGCCAGCAAGCATGAAAGCATCTTTTTTACGATATTCTTCTTCATCGTAAAGTCCTCCTTGTTTGATATAATTTTATATTATCTAGGCTGTCGCCTAAAATATACTTAAATAATTTTTCTTTTTATCATCCCTTTACGCTACCAACCATAACGCCTTTTGCAAAATGTTTCTGCAAGAAAGGATAAACGCACATAATCGGCAAAGTAGAAACCACTACGGTTGCATACTGTATAGTCTTCTCCTGAATCTGCTGTTCCGCCTCCATAAGTGCCATAGGGTCCATCCCACCTTCTAATATATCAGTAGTCGCAGAAGCTAATATTTCTTTTAACACCAGTGCTATTGGCCACAAATCACTGTCTCGGATGTAGATTTGTGCTGAAAAATAGGAGTTCCATGAACCCACAGCCAAAAACAATGCTACAGATGCCAACACAGGCTTGGATAGTGGTAAAACTACTTTTGATAAGATATACGGTTCACTTCCACCATCAACCATTGCAGCTTCTATCAGTTCATACGGCAATTCACGCAGGAAACTCATCATAACGACACAATTAAATGCAGTAAAGCATCCTGGAAGTATTAATACCCAGAGAGTATCCAAAAGCCCTAGCATTTGTATATTCAAATAATTCGGAATCATACCTGCATTAAACACCATATTAAATATGATCAATGCCATAAAAAAGCCTTTACCTTTTGTTTCTTTTCTTGCCATTGGCCATGCAAACAAGAAATTAGTTGCCAATCCCAATAAAGTATGTACTACTGTAACAAAAATAGTATTGATGTAACTACGCCAAAATTTATCATTTTTAATTATCAACTCATATGCTGATACTGTAAACTTTTTAGGCCACATCATTGCAGGTGACTTTAAATATTCTTGATAATTGGATAAGGATACCGCAATTACATTAATAACCGGATAAATCATTATAAAAGCCACAATCGTCAGAAAAACATAATTCAGTACGACAAACATTTTATCCCATATACTAGTCTTGTATCGGGTATTTTTTGTCTTTTCTTTTACCACAATCCTTTACCTCCCATTCGTCTAGATAAGAAGTTTGACACAAAAACCATAACCATGCCTACAAGGGATTGGAAAAATCCAATTGCTGATGCAAAACTGTATTGACCTTGGCGCAAACCAAGCTGGTAAGAATATGTTTCCAAAACATCTGCTACTGTTTTGTTAGGAGCATTCATCAAAAGCCAAATCTGCTCAAATCCATTATTCAGAACATGCCCCATTTTCATAATAAGCATGATTGCAACTGTTCCTGCAATGCACGGAAATGTGATATGTAACATTCTCTGCCAACGATTCGCTCCATCAATCATTGCTGCTTCATACAACTGCACATCTACACCTGCCAATGCTGCCATATAAACAATAGTTCCCCAGCCCGCTTCTTTCCATATTTGAGTACCAATTAAAACAGTACGGAACCACTTTGGATTCGTTAAAAAGTCTATTTTTTCTCCTCCGAATGTCACAATCAGATTGTTAATGATACCGTTTGACTGTGATAGCAACCCAGTTACAATAGTAATAACAATAACCCAGGAAATGAAATGAGGCAAATATATAATTGTTTGAATGGTTCTTTTATATGTAATATTCTTCATTTCGTTTAACAACAATGCAAGAATAATCGGTGCAGGAAAACTCCACAGTAAGCTAAATATACTTGTTACAATAGAGTTCTTCAAAACTCGAAGAAAGTTTACCGACTTAAACAAATTTTGAAAATGTTTCAATCCTACCCATTCTGACCCCCAAATACCTTTTACAATCGAATAATCCCTAAAAGCTATCTGCAATCCATACATTGGCATGAATTTAAACAATATCATACACAGAAGACCGGGCACCATAAATATATACAACCAGTAAAATCTTCTCATGTGCCTGCCAAAAGATTGTGCTTTACTCTTTTTCATCTACACTACCTCTTTTCTTAAAATTTCTGTGAAAATTGTAACATTTTTATGAACTCATAACAATCGCACATCTTTTACCATTTTTTATAACTATTTTGACAAAAAAGTACAGGGAGCCAATAATCCCTGTACTTTTTTTACCTTTTTATACTATTTTTACTTTTTATTTCTATTATTACTATTTGTTATCCAATACTCAGGCAATTTAGGTGTTACAATTTCTACGCAGGTTCCCCCATATGAACTCCTATAAATTGCAAACCTGCATCCCTCTCCATAAATTAACCTAAAGCGTTGAAATAAGTTCACAATACCAAAATGTTCGCCCAAATAGACATACTCTTCTTTCATCATTTCCCATACATTATCTATTTTATCTTGTGGCATTCCTACTCCATCGTCCTCAACGCGAATAATAAGGCCTCCATCCACGGTATCTTTAATAAATACATAAATGTTTCCGGAAGCTCCTTTAGGTTGCAAACCATGGATAATTGCATTTTCTACAAGTGTTTGAAGCGAAATGCATGGAATCGGTACATCCTCTGCCCTTGAAGTAATATTATAATAAAAATGAATGTTAGGACCGAATCTAAGTTGTTCTAACTCAAAGAATTTTTTTATGTACTCCATTTCGTCAGCTACGGTTGTGATATTTGTAGTTTGCGATTTTCCTGCACATATAATATCTGCCAACAAAACGATCGACTGGCAAGTTTTGCTTTCTTCGCCCTGAGTTTCATCCATGGCAATCCAATTAATTGCTTGCAAAACATTACTCAAAAAATGGGGAGTCATTTGTTCTTGTAGTGCTTTAGCTCTGGCTCTTCTCAATGCTGTAACACGCTCTATCATTTCCTGTTCCAACACCATATTTTTCTCAAACATCTCAAGAATGGAAAGTAATAAATACTGTATTTCGCCTTTCTCGTCTTGCACTAAGAAATCTCTGGATGGATTCTCTACCAGATGCAAAATTGCTTCTATAGGTTTAAATAGTTTCGTTGTTGCCTTGTATGATAAAAATGCTGCAACAACAGTCGCTGTTATCACAAGGACTATTCCCAAATTTCTGAGCCATATACTGCTACGCTGAATTTCTTCTATAGGTACTAATTGTACACAGTTCCAGTCAAAATAGTCTATTTCTTTATAGAATACTCTTAACTTTTGATTTTCTACTTCCATTGTTATAGCATCACTGCTCTTTTTAGGTAATTGGAACTGAGTATTATCTAGGCTTCCCGCGGTATCCATAATTACATTATTTTCATTATCCACAAGTAAATATCTCTGGCGTACATAATCTTTTTCATCTACAATGTAACCGCACATTTTTTCGACATCCATACTCATGGATACAAACGCCCTTTTTCCTCCTGTCAATATGCGGCTTCTATAAATCGTAATAACTCTTTGTGGACTAGTATCTTTTATTCTATACTGACGCGGAATTGCAAACACTCCTAGGTTAGGGTAGCTCCCTACATAATTAAAAAAATCATCAACGATGCCTTTGTCATACAATCTCTGGTAATGCGTTCCATGTATTTGTGTTGACACGATATACTTTGAAATATCAGAATATACATCTACTGAGTAATATAAGTATTCCCTGTTTTCTTTTTTAATAATTTCCAATGCTTTGGTACTTGTACTTACAAAGGAATACGGAAGTGGCAATGTGTATTCTTCACAGAAAAAATTATATATTTCTTCATCCATTACTATTTTATCAAGTATATTATGAGCTTCTTCAAATAAGGAATTTATGGTAGCAATCGTACCATTAGTACTTCGCTCTGCAGCCATATCCACTTCCTTAAGTAAACTTTTTTGCGAGAAAAACCATATAATTCCGATGAAAACAGCCAAAGGAATTACCATATACATAAATATTAATCCCCAGTTCCTTATAAACATTTTTTTGAACTGATGATTCTGTATTGTACTGTTTTTTAGAAAACCAAATAAACTATTAGACGTTTGCGTTTCCACCTTCTACTCCTTTGACTCTGTAATCTCCCGGCATTTTCCCCTTTATCTTACGGAAAGATTTATAGAAATAATTCAAATTATTGTACCCTACTTGTTCCGCAATTTCATAAATATACAAGTCTGTATTTTCCAACAGTTCTTCTGCCTTTTCGATACGCAACTCAGCAATAATTTCGGTATAATTTTTGCCAGTCTGCTCCTTTACAAGTCTGCTCACATAAGAAGGATTTAAAAATACGTTTTCAGCAAGTGTATACAACGAAATATCTTCCGTATAGTGTTGGTGAATATAATTCAGAATTGCCTTTATCCGAATTTCCTTTCTTGATTCTGATTTACTATCCATGAAATCAAAAATAGATTCTATCTTCTGCCTTAACCAAGCTTTTAACAATGCAGACTCTGTCATGGAAAATATATTTTGATCTATACAAGAAATCGACATTTGATTCCAAGCCAATGAATCAACATTTTTTACTTCTTCCAACAGTTTAATTACCGTATAAATACACTGCTGTTGAGTATATACAATTCCGCCCTTTAGAAAATTCTGTACCAGGGCCCCAGCTATATCCAGACCTCTTTCTCTATCATTTTGTGTGAGATAAGATGCCAGCAACATATTTTGTTCCTTAATCATACTCAGGTAATCGGCATTTTTCATTAACTCATCAAAGCCTTCACCTGTTCCATATCTTTCAGCACAGTTTACCAATTCCTTTGGCGTACTCATTGTATATAACACTGGAATCTGTAAAGTAATAGGCATTAATTCTTTGATTGCACCTTGTATGGTACTTGGTGATATTTGATAATCACTGCCATTCTCATTTTCCCACAAAACGCCCAGTATGAAAGGATTTTCTCCTTCCAGTACTCTCCATGTAATTGGATAAAATTCCACATTTTCATCCAAGGACTCCAATACATTAACCAGTTGTTCTTGAAACTCTTCTTCACCACAATATTCTACAAATTCCTTATATTGCTGATCATTCTGTATAAGTATTTTTACAAAATGCAATCTATTATTTACAGATTTATCCCCTAATAAGGTTAATCTTTTTTCCAGCTTTTCAGAATGACGTAATACCCCAAAATAAGCATCCAAAACAAACTGCTGCTTTTCATAGTTTACAATATGATTGTATTCTTCCGTTACTCTTTGCTCTTGAGCACGTTGCTCATCCATTTTTTCTCGCAATGACTGGAATACTTCCTTTAACTTAAAAATAACTACTGGCTTTAAAATATAGTGTACTACTTGATATTCCACCGCTTCCTGAGCATAGGAAAAATCACGATAACCGGATAAAAATACTACTTTTATGGGGAGCTTATGTTGTGCCACAAAGCGAGCAACCTCTGTACCATCAACGCTTGTCATTTTTATATCCGTCAAAATAACATCCGGTGTATTATTTTTCAAATATTCCAGAACCTCTTTTCCATCTGAAAACTGGGCATCAACATGAAATCCTAATTCGTTCCATGGGACCTTGTTAACCAAATTATTTCTGGTAATATATTCATCTTCTGCTATTATAAGCGAGTACATATCAAATTTTTCTCCTTGCATACTTCTTTCAGTATCTTAATAAGTTATTATATCATTTTTATAAACGCATAACAATTATACATTTTTACCTATTTTAATAACTATTTTTACATTTAGAAACACTCTCTAAATTATATGCAAACAATTTTTACTTTTCTTACCTAAGAGCATAATATCAATATAATAATCACTATATCTCCCACCAATATGTGTGGCACAAAAGCAATTTTCCCATTTTCTCTGAAATTCTTCATTGTTACCTGCCTTCGCACCAATATCTCCACCATTCCCGAAAATCCCGCCAGTACCATGATCAGAATCACTATACCTACTCCTGCTACACCGCCGATACCACCCCAAAACAAGGTGAGATTTGCGAATACAAATCCATCCGCCATACCATAGACTCTGATCCATCCGCATAGCATCCATAGACCAATGAACAAAATAATAATTCCAATATCGTATATATTTCTTTCTCCGGCACAAAGTATCCATACCACTACTGCCGACATAAAGCCAATCAAATGCTTTCCTCTTGAAACTTCCATGGTTTTTGCATCTTCTACGGCAGCCACGATGAGATACACCGTGACTGCCAATACACAAATTATAAAAATAATACCCTTTATACTATACTCCATTATCCCTTATCCTCGTCCGAAGTTCGTCTATAATACTTCCGTTAGTCCGTATGGGCAAAGCCAACTCTTCGGTTAGCTTTCTGTCATCCTTCCATGCTTCTACTTCTATCACATACACACCACCCGGTGTAGCCAGAGGGATATTAAATTCATACACTTCTGTCTTGATCGCTTCCGGGAATTCATAAATATATTCTTGATTCAGTTCCGGATTTAATCGGATCAGCTCCTCCGGAAATCGTACTATAATCTTATCGGCATATCCACCAGTAGTGATGGAAAGTATTGCTCCATCCCCTGCCCGGAAATCTCCGTTTTGAGGTTCTCTTGCTCTTTTTAAATCTGCATCCATGGTAAATGCCAGACTATCACTGCCCTGCAGATTGACATTTCCCACATTATCAGAAGCTTCTGCTGATACCGCGAAATCACCTAAAAACAGATAGTCATCTTTTTCCATGGTAATCACTAATTCACCGCTATCAGATTCATAGGTACGCTGCATCTGGTTATCCAGATTTGTTATAATAACAATCAATTCTCTCATACCACTTCCTTCATCGGTTGCAGTGATTACAAAATCCCTTTTTTCCTCTGTCATATCAATATTGCCGGCGTTTTGTAAAGCCTCTATTCCTGTAATTACTGGTGCTTTCCCATCCGGGATCAAAGTAATGCCATGTGTCCGATCTTCTGTCTGATCTGACCAGTATTCTTCTGACTCAAATTCTGCCATAGCTCTTGGATATACTGTGATCTGTTTTCCATCGTTCCCTGCTCCAATGGCAACCTTCTGACTCAGACCTACTTTTTCTGCTGCATCACTACGCCATGCTATAGCTGAAGTGGGTTCCAAAAATGTTAATTCCCTGTCGGATGCATCATTCTTTAGTTCTTCATTTGCAAATTCTGCGCTGCCAATCTCAACACTTACTCTTGGTACTTTTGTTTGATACCATTCCTGCATGATACCTGATAAGGATACCATCCTCAACCAATCAATCTGATAATGATTCGTTGCTTTTCCGTCTGTATATCCAGAAAGTTTAAGGGTATGTTCCGTCTCTCCGTCTGCTTTAACATAATACTTCCCGGTATCTGCCGGATACACAAACTCTGTATCCTCTAATAACACCTGCTCTGTCTTAAGAGGCACATCCTCTATATAACCATCATCCGGCTCTATATCCGGAACCTCTTCCAAAGTCTTAATCTTGATATGAGCTGTTGCTCCTATATTCCCGGCAACATCCACCGCTGCGATATGCAGATATTGTATGGAAGTGTTCATCCTCACATCTACCCAGTTATCCCTTGTGAAACTTTGGCTCCCGGTAACTGTTCCATTTTTACTGCCTGATACAAAATACCGGTATCCGGACACACCGCTAACCAAGTTGTTTCCTGTGATATTTGAAGTAGCCAGCTTTTTAACCGTACCTGCCTCAAAACTTTCCACTTTGTGGTAATAGATGGTTCCAAAATCTTCCGGCATTACTACCGTAATACGGCAGATATCCTCTCCGCTAAGTGTCTCTGTATAGTCAGATATTTTCCCCGGTGCTGCCTTATCCCTGGCCAATACATCCGCTAAAGAGGTTACATCCATATAACCGACATCCACACTTTGAACACTTACTTTACCGGAACTACCATTTCCGCCTGCGACCATCTTAGTTCCTTTACAGCCAAAATCCGATACCGCATAACTTGTACCACCTACAGATCCTTTCAGACTATCAACCGTTTCCGTAGTCTTCCCGCACTGCCAGCCTTCTGCTAATTCGCAGGACAGATAATACGTGGTCTTTCGGCAGGAACCTGTATCGTCATCTGTCGTACCTCCACATCTCTGGCAAGTCCATTCATCTTCGCCATAATACCAGGCATGAACATCCTCATTTCCGTATAATCCATAATTGTAACCGCATTGTATACATATTCCCGATCCATCTTCATCCCAGTGACCATACCAGCCCCCAATTTCTCGTTCAGACGTCTGTATCAGATTTCCTCCACAAACCTTAGGATTATAACAAATCCCTCCGCTTGATGAGTTTCCCGTATGGGTATGATATCCACAGGCATCACTGTGACTGTGATAAGAAAATGCACCACTTAAACCTCCGGAATATCCTCCGCCACCGGCACCAACTCCATTTGCTCCTACAGCCACATTATTACCGCCGCCAGAGCCTCCGTTTCCGCCGGAATTACCTGCATTGGCTCCTCCGCCACCACCTGCTGTAATTAATAGATTTTTTGTTCCATTTCTGGTCAGATAAATTTGGGTAGCAGCTCCTCCGCCTCGTCCTAAATCAGAGGATGATGATCCACCATTTGCTCCGTTTCCGTTAGTTCCTCCATTCAAGCCATTTCCTGACGTACCAGGATAAACCGTCAGGATATCCCCTTTGTTCAGCCAGTAGGTTGCAGTTACGATACCACCATTTCCTCCGACATAAGTGCCATTATAATCGGCACCTTTAGCACCATAGGCAGTCAGCGTATAATTTCCGTTATAAGGAATGGTGTATGTAGTTCCTTGGTTGGATGTTCCATATTCTTTGGAAATACTGATGTTGCTCTGGATGTCATTTCCCGAAAAAATTTCTTTCCAAGATTTTTGATCTTCGGATTGATAGAGCCGATAGTATTTTCCTTTGCCATCCTTCTGCTCCCACTTCAGATCTACGGCTCCCACACCGCCATATGACGTATAATCATCGTATGCCCATAGTGTCAAAGTAGCCCACTTTGCGTACAGTATGGTATTTTTCTCTACAGTGATTTCATCTCCGGGTTTTCCTACAAAAGCATCCTCTCCTAATCCAGAATCTGAATACCATCCAACCAAAGACATATTGTTTCCCGTACAATCCGGTAACTTGAAAGAGTTATTAACATACTGTGCTTTCAGGCGGTCTACATTTCCATTATCCCCCAGATATTTATAGACATTGCTTTTAAACTCTCCAGAAAAGTAGGGCTGAACTTCCCAATGTGTAAAACTTTTTATAGTAGTAATTGGTTGCACGGTACTTCCACCGTTGGTGGCAAATTCTACCCGGTAACCGGCGGGTGGAACAAGCTGCCCATTGTCTATCTGATAGCTGCTTCCATACTTTTGTTTCTGCTCGTAAACAGCCTTACCCTGATAAGTACCTCCATTTGCATCCAGCAATAGGGACCCTTCCGCTTTTACCCATTGTGCATATAACTTTACGATTCCATTGTCTTCGGTAGTCAGATTTAACACTTCCTGCCCATCCGAAAAGGTTACACCGCTTCCATCTGCTTTCGTATTCCAACCGGCAAACAGATACCCATTGCATACATAACTATTCTTCCTTAGTGCTGTATCTGTATATCCTATCTCAGATGCCGGCTCTCCATTATAGGAATCACTGTTACCATACATGTGCATAGTTGGTGCCATATACCCTGCCACACTACTATCTGCCGGTGCATTCTGTCGATAAGTTACCTTATATCTGTTACTGGATATCGCCTTACAATAGTGTTGATAACTGCTCCCCTGCTCCAAATGAGAACAATGGGGACACTGGTACACGTAAATAGAGGATGCCGGAATGGATGTGATCTGTTTTACGGTAGATTCTCTGGCATAAATCAACAAATGTGCAGCAACCTCTCCGCAATCCGCACAGTAGGCAAACCATCCATTGTTATAGTAAGAATGGCAGATTTCATTTCGGTAATCAAATCCTGCAAAGGTATCCTTAGTAGGTGTATCGTGGATACATTGTCCCGGAGTATGCATGACTACCCATTTCCCTACGGTCACACTCCCTACTGCCTGTTTCCCATAGTAATGCTCGCCATCCCCCAAATTCCCAATAGAAGATTCTGCGTTCATATCCACGGTATATCCCCACGGAAGTCTCTCATTCGTTTTATCCCACCAGTCTGTAGTCCATGCCCGTTCTGTTCCGTCTGGACTTAGCGTAATATTGGGAAACTGTGCCATTTCACCGGTACTTGCTGCTGCATGAGAGGTAACCGGTGACAAAAAGAAACACAGTGCCAGCATACACAAAAAACCTTTTAAAAACTTTCTCATCTTCCTCCTTTCCGGGAGATCACTTTATGGTTGTCCCGCATCCGTAGCAGAAACCATCTTCTACATCTATGTGATTTCCCATGTCTTTTTCTTTGATTTCCCTATGATTACATTCAGAGCAGACCACAACTTCTTCGCTGCAACAGTCTCCCGACACTTCCACACAGTAGGAATGTTCTCCTGTTGGGGTACCTCCGGTAACCTGTGTTTCTCCACAATGGACACACACCTGATTTACCAGTCCTCCATTGCTGCAGGTGGGTTCCTGATAAAAAGATTCAAATACCCAGCTATGGTGGCAAGACATTTCCGGTTCCTTGGAAGAGGGGATTTCCGGCTCTTCTTCTGCAGGCAGCTCCGGCTCCGGTTCTTCCTGCGGAATGCGTTCCGGTTCAGGTACGATTTCCGGAAGCTGCTCCTGCTCTTTTGCTTCCTCTGATTCCGGTGTAGCTTCCGGTTTAACTGCTACTTCCGGGATAGGTTCCATTTCTTTCTCTTGCTCTGATATTTCTTCAGAACTTCCTTTGGAAACCACCTGTTCCTTGACTGCCACGGGTTCTTTCATCAGCTCCTGTTCCGGTTCCACCCTTTCTTCTGTCACCAGCGTATCTTCCGGATTCTCCAAAACTTCTGAATCCGGCTCTACATCGGATTTCTCCTCTGACTCTTTCTGTAGTTGTATATTTTCACTCTCCACCTTATAAACATCCGTCACTTCTATGCTTTCCGGTGCTTCCTCTATGGGTGGTTCTTCTCTCTTCCAAAACAAAAGGGCGGAAGCCACAAGTACCACTGCCATCACAGACAGAATCAGACATAATCGGTATTTTTGAAACAGATTTCCTTCTCCCATGCTCCGACTCCTTTTCCTTTAATCCGGATGCTTGACGATCTGGATCTTTTTATTTTCCAATGCCGCATAGAATGCCTCCACCGCATCCTTGTGGATGGGGATCATCACATACTGTGCAATGGCTGTGGTATCCTCTTTCTGAATGGCAATACCACTGCTGGTATAGCTTCGCTCGATGATCACACTGCTTAACACTTCTGCCACTTCCACTTCTTCATCCTGCCCTTTTTTGACCGTGTAAATATCAATCTGGTCTCCGGCACGGAGAGTTCCTGCTACACTCTGATCCAAAGCCTCCATATCTACACTCAAGAACACACTGTCTGCCGTTACGTTCCCCAGCTTTCCAAGCATGCTCTTTGTTACCATGCTCCCCTTATCGATGCCTCCCTTGGCATAAAAACCGATAACCTCCTGGATGTCGGTATAGGCTGCTTTGGGAATATCTGTCAGGGTTCTCTCTTCCAAGGCAAAATACACAGCGGCATTTTCTGGGGTAATCTCTGTGTTGTCTGCCACTTCCTCTACGGCTACCACCACCAGACCTTTTTCAAAATTTTCCAGCTGCCTTTTTTCCACATTCAATAAAAACACAAACAGGATGCCTGCCAGTAACAGACATACCAGGATGTGCCATATCTTCTCTTTCTTCTTTTTGCTTATTTTTACTTGATTTTCACTCATTTTCTTTCCTCCGATCATTCATCTACGATATCAACCATGTGATATCTGCTTACATTCATGGGTACTCCCATATACCTGACCTGAAACCGTATCTTTGCAAACAAAGAGCTTTCCCTGACGCTCATCCCGTTGGGTGCTGTCAGCACATCCTTTTGTCCCGGATGGATGGTTGTCACATATGCCCCGGTTTCATCAAAATCATACACGGTTACATCACTGCCATTTACCGAATACACCACAAAATCCTCTATCTGTACGTTCCCGTCTACCACAGGCACACTGCCCCTTACTGCAGTCATGGCATTCGTCAGTCCCAGTTCCTGCCGAAGCAGATCCTTGAAAATATCATACTTTTCTTTAGGATACAGGATCTGCAGTTCATCGCTTCTTCCATAGGCATAGAGCTCTTCCTCTTCCAATACCGCTGCTCCCAATAACGCATCTGTCATGCCATCGGTTATGGTTTCCGACAGCCAGCTCATCCTCCGGTAGGATACAAACATAAGCATGAGCTGTACGGTTAAAAACAGGATCATCAGATACAGCACCGGATTAAAGATGGTACCCGTATCTTTTTTTGTTTTTTTCCTCTTCCTATTCAATTTTTTGCAATGGATACCCTTTTTACGGACCAGGGTATCCTTTCCTCCTTCAGCATGGATTTTGTAAATCCTTTAAACACAATGCTCCTTACTGTCAGGGTTCCTTTGACCTGCAAGGTTACCGGATTTCCGTATCCTGCATCGGTAAGGCTGGTTCCGGTCAGGTCTGCTCCTTCCACCCCAAGTGCCTGAAGCTCTGATACCATGGCGGTTTTATTCTCCTGTGTCAGATATCCGTCCGCTTCCATCCGCAGCATATATTTCCTTGTGACCTGATTCAAGGCACTGCTTTTGTCAATGTTGGAAGCGGTAACCATGGAGCCAAACCATAAAATTCCCATAAATACAATGGTGACCATTGCAGGCAGAAAATGCTCCATCATGCCCTTATCCTTTTGTTTCACCATAGGGCCTCCTTCCTCTTTCCTTATTCAAAAAGAGCAGGGGCATCTACCCCTGCTCCCCTCTCTTTTCCGGCAGCTGCCAAATATGTTTATGTACCCTTCAGCTACCCGTTCGCTCCTTAAACGGTAGGAGAAAATTCATTGAAAAGAGTGCTGGTAATGTTAGTTTCCATGGTACCAAAGATGCTGTCGATCAAATTTCCCGCTTCTGTACGGAATAATGCAGTTAAGGATACTGCAATGACACACAAAAGTGCTACTACCATAATGCCCTCAATACCCTTGTCCTTTCTGGTCATGACAGATAATACCTGACCCTTTGCTTTTGTTACGATGTTGTTGATTTTGTTTCTCATAGTGAAACCTCCTTAAAATATTATTTTTTTATATAAAAGGACCTGCCTCTTATACCGTTTTAATGATCAGAACAGTATCCCTGTACTGCCTGACATACTGGCTATGCTTAGATAAAAGATCAGTGCGGTGAACACTAAAAATATTCCAATAATGCAGATCTGGAGCTTGTTCTCCGTTGCCTTCTTTTTCTGCATAAATGCAGTTTCCTGCAGAGCTGTCAGCTGCTTTGACATATCCTCGATCAGGCTCCCTGCCTCCCCTGTCTGGGAAGTAATCTGCACAATTACATTGCAGAACGTATCCAGATAGGTGTTGTTAAATTTCTCCTTAAAATCCTGCGTGGCACCTGCCACATCTCCGCCAAGCATCAGGTTGTTGCTAAGCTCTGTCAGCGCCTGTTTTAACCGTTTGCTTTCCATGTAGGGGATACAGTTATCCACTGCATGGGCGATGTATATATTTCCGGAAAGCTGGATTGCGGTGCCATCGTATAAAAAAGCGATGTCCTCTAACATCTTCTGGTTATCCTCTTTGTCCTTAGCTGCCATAAAGATCAGTTCCAGAAGCAGGATGACACTTCCCATCAAAAGCCCGTAAGCTAAGGAGCTGCCCAGGATACCCAAAAGCATCATGCTCCCCAGGAAGATCCCAAGGTTTACTGCCAGAAAATAAAAGGGATCTCCAAATCCTTTTACAAAAAACTCGGCTCCGATACCCTTTAACCAGGCGGCCAGCTTTTCATAGGTTCCTCCGCCTTTTTCACGGAATGCCTCTTCCATGTTTTCATAAATCTTCTGTCCGGCCTTTTCTTCCTTTAACCGGATTCCCTTTTTCCACAGCCGGTAAAAAACCACTGCCAGAAGTCCTCCCGCTGTTAACATCACTGCCAGTAACATTCCCCGCAGAATCTGCCCATCCAGTCCTAAAAACCAGCCGGTCACTGTTTCATATATTCCCATCCGGCTCCCTCCTATCGTTTTGCAAATTTAAATATGGTCTGGATCATGCCAAAGAACAGCAGGCCATAGATCAGCAGACACACCTGTCCTGCTGGGTTCTGGAAGAAGAACTCCCGGAAACCTCCCGTGACTCCTGCATCCACCGCAAACCCATGAACCATGGTGCTGATCCCGTAAATAGCGATCAGTGTCATGATCCCTGCTTCAATGAGCAGATTTCTGACCACCGCCATCTTCTCTTTTTCTTCCTTCAGATACCGGTGGACCATGCCCCTGCATCCATCCACCACCTTCTGGTAGTTGCTGTCATTCCTGCTTGCCAGCTCCAGCAACAACATAATCTCCCGGAACAATGGATGGTCTATGCTTCTTCGCAGTTCATAAAAGGCTTTCCCGGTATCCCCGGTATTTCGCGCGGTCAGATGGCAATGAACCAGTGCATCCTTTAAAGGGTATGGCATCCTTTGTCCCGTCTGGTACAGGATCATGGTGATCTCGTTTTCTGTCAGGGCAAGATCACTGATACTGCCAAGCATGGACAGCAGATGGTTTTCCGTAACCCTGCGGTTTTTAAATCGCAGAATGTCGATCAGCAGGATATTCACATAAACTGCCGCCACTCCGGCCATGAAGGGAACCAGTATCCCTTCTCCCAGACACCAAAACACCAGTACAAACTCGGCCACACAGCTTAAAAAGAACACTTCTGCGGTTCCCTTTGGAACATATTTCTTGATCCCGGCCTGTGTCAGATTCCGGTCCAGTTTGTCAAGCAATCTTTCCAGCCAGCCGGTATGGGATTTCCCTTGCTCCAACAGTCTCTGTCTTTCCCAATCCTCCATCTGCTCCTGAAGCTTTTTCAAGGGATCAAAGCGGCGGATACTGCGTACCACAAAGAACATAGCTGTAAACAGCAGTGCAAAAACTGCACCTTTTATCAGATAATTCATGGCAAGTGTCATAGCTTATGGATACCCTCCTTTCTGTCGTAAACAGTATGGAGGCGGATCTGCTTTTCTTCTGCATCCCATCCACGGACTTCCACAATCTGACTGACCTGAAAGTCCTCCATATGTACCACTGTCTTTACACAGGTAAGGAGCTTGCTGAGTTCTTCCCTGCTGTAGTCACTTTCCCATTTCGCATAGGTGACCAGCATGTCCAGCGCACCGGCTGCATTAATACTGTGAATGGTTGCCATTCCCAGACAGCCGGAAAGGAATGCGTTTAAAAAATACAATGCCTCCCCGCCTTTAATTTCTCCGATGATGATGTGGTCGATATCGGTAAGAAGTCCGTTGATCACCAGCTCCTTCAATCCGTAATGGATCTTTCCTTCTCCCCTGCGGATCGCGATATGCTGGAACATCATATCCGGATGGGTTTTGCTGGATAATTCTTCGTTTTCCTGCACCACCAGCACGGATTCTTCTTCCGGGATCTCATCCAGAAAAACATTCAAAAAGTTGGTCTTTCCGGATCCGTTGCTTCCACTGATGAGCATGTACCCCTCTGTGATCCGTTTTTTCACATAGGCTGCCATCTGCTCATCAAACATCTGCAGATCCATCAGTTCTTCCATGGTCAGCTTGTCCTTGGGAATTTTCCTTACATGCAGATAAGGTTCCCCGGTACTGTTCACAGCTCCGGTGGAAATGTTAAAGCGGTATATAAACCGTTCACTGCTGTTTTTGTCGGTAAAGGTCTGGATGGCATTGAGACTGCCGATGTTGATCCCATTCTTGACGGCGATCATCTCCACAAACCCACGAAAATCCTCTTTGCTCCAGAAGCAGATGCCTGTAGCTTTTCTCCTGCCAAACTGTTTAATACGCACATTGTTCCATGCCAGCACCTTAATATCTGTGATATCCTTTGCCTCCATGATCTCGGTCAACACATGGAAACCAAAAATATACTTTTCGATGTATTTATCAAATCTGTGTTTCTTCTCTTCACTGATGTGGTACATCCGGTCAATATACTGGTTTACCTCTTCTAAAAACTTCTCCGGATCCTTCTTTGTGACCTGTTCATCCATCCGGATACCTGTCCGGGAATAAAGCAGATCGTCCCGGATCCTTAAGAACAGCTCCTGTTCCGGCATCTGTTCATAGAGGTTTTCTGCCACATCCTCACTTACTTTTTTTAGTCCAATCTTCATTCTGCTTAACCTCCTCACTTCTATATCCATCCTGGGATCACATCTGACGGATATATTTTTAAATTTTTATATTTTTGTTTTTCTTTCTCTGCCAATAGTTAAAGTGATACCTTCCCTGCATAGGTCATGGTGAACCATGGCATGGTTCACTTATAGGACGCACTTCCCCCTTGGTGCTTACCGTAGAATTTCAAACAGCAGGCTGCTTCTGCCTCCGTTTTCACGCCAGCGCTGTTTCTTTCTGATAAATCCGTTCCGTTCCAGATCGCTGATGGCACGTTTTACAGTGCTTATAGACAGATGCAGTTCTTTTGCAATGGTACCGATTGCCGGATAGCAGGTGCCTTCCTGATCCGCCCGGTCTTTTAAGTACAGATACACTGCCACAGCCCTGTGAGGCAGTTCTGCTTCATAAATCTCTCTTCTTTTCAAACCATCACCTAATCCTCTGTCCGAAGTGTCTGCCGGACTTTTGTATAAGCCTCATTCACAGGAGTCTGCTGGATGCCCCCTTTTGCAGAACCCTTCCCCACAGCTGCCGGTTCCGGCTCCTCCTCCATACAGCACATGTATCTGCGGATGATCTCCTCTTCAATCTCCTGCTTGTCTGCATAAGCCACCTTTCTTGCAGATTTTTCTTCCATTTCACAAGGTTCTTCAAAGGTGATCCCCCACTTGGTGAACAGTTTCAGTCTGGTTTTCATAGGGTGGCTGCCGGTTTTGGAGACGATAAAATTGCCTTTGGGCAGGGACTTTAGCTCATCCGGTGTCATTAACGGTCTTTGGATCATCTGCAGGGACTGGCTGGGATCATTCTTTCCTCTGCTGATGGAACCGGACATAACGGTCTTATTGCCAAGACTTTTGGAGAGTACCTCGGCAGATTCGGAGTTGGGGGCAAATCCTCCGAAGATGGTATCTTGGCAATTATCAATGATGATCTCTGCCCCTTCTTTTCCATAGTTTTTATTCAGCTGCGCAAAGGACTGGATCATGGGGACAATACTTACCCTTCTGGAACGGGATGCAGAAAACATCATCTCTGCACTTTCGATCTTTGGAATGGTCCCAACCTCATCCCAGTAAAAGACCACACGGTTATCCAGCTTTCCGCCGTTTTCATCTGCCACCACAAGGATCTCCCGGTAGAGCTGCTGCAAGATCAGAGAGATAATAAAATACTTGGTGTTGTCCTCCTCCGGCATCACTAAAAATACCGCTGTCTTCTGCTTACAAAAAAGTTCAGCATCGATAGCGGTATCAAAACACAGGATCTGTTCCAGTTCGGAATCCAGAAAGGAATTGAGTCTGGAAAGGGCTGTGGAGAGAACAGACTGCATGGACTGTTCTGCAGTATTTAAAGCGGCACCTGCAAACCATTTGGCTTTGTGGGTATCGGGAAGCTTTGCCATCAGCAGCTGGAACTGGTTCTTTCCTTTTACCTTGGAGGGTGCCAGCAGGTCCTGGATCAGCTTAAACACACTGATGATATGCCGCTTCTCTTTGGGGCAGAATTCTGCGATCAGCAAAATGGATGCGGTCAATACACCTTCTGCGGCATCATAAAAGAATGCATTCTGTCCATAGTTTGCACTGTCAGCTCCTCCGGCGGATATGATGGTCTTGGCAGTGATCTTGGCATATTTTTCTGCCTTTGCTTTGGCACTTAAGTTGTTATGGTCTGCAAGATAAGCATCCATGTATTTGTTTACCAGATGGAGCATGTTGTCCCCGTCACTTCTGGTAGGGTTTCTTAAATCAATGACAGCGGTATGGTATCCATAATATTTCTTTGCAATGCCTGCATAATTCCGGTAAAGATCTCCCTTAGTATCGGTGGTCAGAAAACTCATGCCACAGGCACAGGCATATTCAATGTTGGGATACAGGAAGTGGGCGGTCTTCCCCACGCCGGCGGCACCGATCATAAGACAATGCACATCCCCGGTATCCACAAGGGCATACAATTTCCCTGCCTTTTCCACACTTCCAAGGACCAGCCCTTGTACCTGTGGCAGATGTTTTCCCTGCCTCCATTCCTTCGGTTCAAAGGCCACCTCCGTATATGTTTCTTCGATTTCTTTCTTCGTGGCAAAACGGGCAGTACCATGCTGCCCGTCCCCCACTGTCTTACTTTTGATCCCATTCAGGGTATAATAATGTGCCAGCAGGGAAAGTCCTCCAATCACAGAGAACATCGCCACACCTGACAATAACAGTATTACGACTGGCTGCATTCCATCCTCATCTCCTTCCTTTGCAGCATTTCCTGATAGTCTGTTGCCAAGAAAATATGAGCCTTGATGCACTCCATGGCAAGACTCATACATTTTTTCACAAGCAGTTCCTTATTTTCTTTCATCTCCAGATCTTTTTCATACACCTCCAGCAGTTCCTCATAGGCTTTCTGCATATTTCGGATATGGGTGCTGTAATTTCCTTTATCCTTATGGGGACGGTACCTCCTTTTTAAATTTTCCAGAATCTTTCCCGCACTGGTATCTATCCCCATTGCCTTTCCTTCCTTTTCCATGCACCG
>JAFWYN010000011.1 GCA_017522685.1 Lachnospiraceae bacterium | reverse complement strand
ATCTGAATGTGTCAAGTAAGGGACAAAATAGATTTCGCAGCCTTGTTACTATTTCAGTAATCCTCCATGAAAATAACACTCATATGTGCACCATATGCGCTGCGTGCTTCTGTAACTTTCATTTTTTTCACATCCTTTTGCTTAAATACAAGACACCTCCGTGTATCTAAATAATATATCAGCAAATATGCGAAGATTTTAAAGAACCCAAATGACTAATCGCACATATTCCTGATTACTTCTATCAACAACAAGGGCATAAACGGTTTTGTTATGAAATCATCACACCCTAATTCCTTGAATTCAGAGCTTGCCGTAAGTTCTTTATCCGCAGTCATTAAAGCAACCGCAATCTGATGCTTCATACGGATTTGTTTTAACGTTTCCAGTCCATCCATCTCAGGCATAATTACATCAAGTAATATCAAGTCAATCTCCATTTCCTCTAAAATCTGTAACGCCTCTTTTCCTCCGGAAGCACCAATGATTTCAAAGCGCGGCTCATCACGCAGTATATTTCGTACAAACTTAACATTCATCGGTTCATCATCAACAACAAGTATCTTTCTGCCCGACAAATCACTTTGCTGTAGCTTATATTCTTTATCTTCATCAATCATCTGAAGCATAACATCTGCAATCGCCGGATCAAACTGCGTTCCCCTGCCTCTGATAATCTCATTACGCACAGTTTCCTGCGGAAGTGCTTTACGATAACTACGGTTACTCGCCATAGCATCATAAGAATCTGCCACACAAAGAATTCTTGCAATTTCAGGTATATTTTCGCCTGCCAAACCATGCGGATATCCTTTTCCGTCATATCTTTCATGATGATATTTGGTACCAAGTGCAATCTTTTCACTGCCGGAAATCCATTTCAGGATATGATACCCAGTATCCGGGTGAATCTTAATGATATCAAATTCCTGTTCCGTTAATTTGCCCGGTTTATTTATGATATCTTCCGGTACACGGATTTTACCGACATCATGTAACAAACCTGCTCGATATATTTCTTCCTGTTCTTCTTTACTTTTACCCATTTTAGCCGCTATCATTGCCGCATACTCTGCAACACGTTTGGAATGTCCGCTTGTATATCTGTCTTTAGCATCAACCGCTTCACTGAGCGCAGTAACAGTTTGCACAAACAACTCTTTTGTTTTATTTTGCTGTAAAACCAACTCTTCTGTCTTATTCTTAACTTTTTCATCCAGTTCTACCCGAAGAATTTCAAGTTCATTTTTACGCATAAACGAATTAACCATCGAAACAACATTTACAATGGCAAAGAAAAATAATTCAAGACAAACAAGGATAAGATATGTAATAAAACCAGGTTGCTCCCACAATCGAATATCTCTTTTCAGTACAATTTCTTTTTCAGAAAGTACATTCTGCGCAAGACTGTCAAGAATCTGAAATTTAATGCAATATTCTTTCTTTTCCGGCTTTACTATTTGAATCGGCTCAATTTCATTCCAATGATAAATCTTTCCGTTATCGTTATCGTTTTCGCTTTCAAGGAAAAATCTGACCTTCATGTCCACACAGGCATAATTTCTGACCGAAGCATGAATTTGTATTTTTTCTGCCCTTGCCGGTATGAGATAATCACCGGTATTCCCTTGTTGTATGCATTCTCCGTCTGCTTCAACATAAGACAATCCGTATTTGATGTTTTGGTTTGCAGAAGCATCGGTTTCATTATCGTGAAACAATACACACCCAGAATTACTGCAAAGCAGTAACTCTCCCGCTTGTGTTCTATCGTTCCATGAATTTGCAGTCAACCCTACTCCAAGTCCTTCATTCACATCATAAAGTTCATACTGTGTAACCTTATTGGCGCATAAATCACCCAATTTAACCTTGTATACCCCTGCGCTGCAGGTTACATAAGCCATCTGACCTTCCACGATAATGTCATAATTATTGAAATACGGAAAAGAAGTAAGCTTTGTAATTTTATAATTCTCGCTCATATGACATAAAGAATTACTTGTCACAACTAAAAAACCATGTTCACAAGGAATCAGTCTTAATACTACTCCGGAAGAAAGTCCGTTTTCTTTTGTAAGTGTATTTGTTATCACACCATTTTCAATAACGTATATTCCGCTACCGTCACTTCCGGCAAGAAGAATACCGTCCCCTGCCTCAGCAAGTGTCAGTATCTGGGTATTCTGCATACCATCATCCGCATTCAATACATTAACAACCTTACCGCCCTTTATATAGTTAATACCATCGGCAGTGCCGGCAACAATTGTTTCATCATTTAATTCCGTAATACATCGAAATCTGTCACTGGATGTATTCTGTGTCAGCACATCATAAAGATGAAAATCATTTTCTTTATTATAACAAAGCAATCCTTTATAAGTGCAAATCCACAAATTTTCATGTGAATCAATAAACAGAGAACGTATTCTTATGCCCTCAAGACGTTTTGTAATCTCATTATTAACCTGCTGCAAAGAATTTTGATTTAAAATAACCAAACCGTTATCCGTACCAAAATAATAATCTCCCGCATAAACTACCGATGCATTAACAACACGTGCCTCCTGTCCGGCTCGTTCAAAAACATTAACAAAATTACTTTGCGACAATTTGATTACACCATAATGAGATGATGCGCCACAGATATTTCCCTGATAATCTTCATAGAAACAGCTGATAAATTCATCAAACCCGTCACATTTAATGATATGAAAAACACCATTTGCATCAAAATAACCGGATTTCGGTGACGCTGCAACCCAAACCCGTCCATTGCGGTCTTCAAATATACTTGCAACAGAATCAGCAGTCAGATTCATTACTTTATTAAGCTTTATACCATTTTCCGAAACATCCAGCATCAAAACTTCGCCTTCATCGGTTCCGGCCAAAAGCCCCTTGGAAGAAACCGCAATACACTGACAAAAACACTGTTTAGCAATCTCATCTTCCAAAGAATAAATTTTACGTTCTGTAATCAGATACAATTTGCCGTTATTATCAATCGCAATTAATAAATCCTTATACACCGCCATTTCTTTCACAAAAGAAATATCATAATCCAAGACTTCAATCCGGTCATCTGCACGGAATACACAAATTTTGTCACTCGTTCCTACATAGATATTTCCTTCGCCATCTTCTGCAAAGCAGCGTACGGAATCTGAAATCAACCCGTCTTCCTTGGTAAAATAAGCAAATGCGCCATTCTCATATCTTGCAATACCGGCATCATTTGTACCAATCCAGAGGCGGTTTTGACTGTCTCTCATCATATCAATAACACTGACAATACCGCCCTCTCTTATGAATTCAAATTCCTGACCGTTATACCGGTTTAACCCCGCATAACTTCCGACCCAGATATGACCATCCTCTGTCTCACAAATCGCATTCGCTTCCGAAGAAACCATGCCGTTTTTATTATCATATATCGTTTCAATATAGTTATCTCCAAATGAGGCAGAAGGTGCCGCTATAGTCTGTAAAGGAAAACCGATTAAAGTTGTCCCGATACACACAAGTAAAAGCACAGATACAACAGTCTTCACTTTATTGTCGTTTTTAAGAATTTTTTTAGCAAATAAAATAATATAAAATGCACTAATGATACAAATCTGTTTATCAACTAATTCAACAATAACCGCACCCGCATAAGCTGAAACAATATTTGAAATATCATACCAGCGTAACATATCAACAAGCGCATCGCCCCATTCATTTCCGCAATATCCTTCATATAAAACAAGATTAATCGGCGTTGAAATCATAACACATAAAATGCCAAGCCAGAAACTAACCAGCATCGCATGTAATAATTTTTGAAACAGATTCTTTTTTACAACAAAATAAAAACCTATTGCAAGACCGAATCCGGCCACAACATTAAGTAAGGAAAGATTATATAATCCCGTAATAAAACCTGCCAATAATACAGTAATGATTCCGCACCACAAACCGCCAAAATAAGTTGCAACACAAGTCCCTATCATATCTCCCCAAAATGGCATGTGAAGAACATAAGCCAAATAACAGCCAAGAAGGTTTATGATAATGCCAAATCCGACATAACATATTTTTCGATGCGCATTTTTCATACTCTGCCCTCTCTTCAAAAACACATCCCTAAAGCTTTGCTTTTTTGATTACTTCAATCATTTGTTTGTATGTTTTCATAAGCAAATCATGCTTGTCTACAATCAACTCCTCCTGTCCGCTTTGCGCAGCAAATTGTTGCATTTCGGCAAGTTCTCCTAAAGTTGTTAATCCAAGCATTCTTGCCAGACCTTTTAGCGAATGCACCTGAATAGTATACTCAGGCCAATTTTTACATTCAAACATTTCCGGAATTTTATCAATCAGTTTATTCTCAACAAATTCATTCAACATCTCAATATAAAACGCTTCATTACCGGCACAATGATTCATTGCCGAATCAATATCAATATCCGGAATATTAAGTTTTAAATATTCCAAATCGCTTACATGCTGTTCCATTATATCTTTTTGTTCCTTTTCCTCTATTTTCAATTTCACTTTGGGCAAAAAAGTTGTTAAGATTTCTTCTAATTCATGAACAAGCACCGGTTTTGATAAATAACCGGAAAAACCATCCTCCAAATACTTTTTTTCCATCCCTACAATTGCATTTGCGGTAAGCATAATTACAGGAACGTCATAATTCAGATTCTGTTTATCCTTTTGCATTAATTTAAATGTTTCGATTCCGTCAAGCTCAGGCATCATATGGTCTAAAAATATCAAATCATATTTTTCCTGTTTTATTTTTTCAAGACATGCCGCACCGCTCATAACGGAATCCAATTGTATCTGATACTTTTTTAACAAATTTTTCAAAACAACCAGATTCATTTCAACATCATCAACTGCCAGAATCTTAACATCTTCTGCAATAAATTCGGCATGGGCGTTTTGATCATTTATACTGTTTCTGTGAGATTCCGGTTCAAATACTCCAATCGGCTCAAAAGACGTCATTTTCTGCGGAATCATTACAGTAAAAGTAGAACCTTTTCCGTAGACACTATTAACCTTAATCGTGCCACCCATTAACTCAACCAGATTTTTGGTTACAAAAAGCCCAAGTCCGCTGCCTTCGATATTCTGATTCCTTTTCAGTTCCAAACGTTCGAATTTATCAAACAACTTGTCCATATCTTCTGGTTTAATTCCGATTCCGGTATCTGTGATTTCGATTGTAAGAAATACTCCATCTCCGGATCTCGGTGCAAAAACAGCCATAGTAATTCCGCCTTTATGCGTATATTTTACCGTATTTGTCAGAAGATTCATTAATATCTGACCGATTCTCAAAGAATCTCCCCATAAATAACGCGGGACATCTTCATCACACTTTACTATAAATGAAAGATTTTTGCTCTTTACACGATTATTTATCATATCAAAGGCATCTGTCAGTAAAACAGCGACATCATATTGTTCTTCCACAACTTCCATTTTACCGGCTTCAATTTTGGAAATATCCAAAACATCATTAACAATAGAAAGCAATGCTTTGGATGACGAAGTAACCGTTGATGCATAATTAATAATATTCTCATCTTTACTTTCTCTGATAATCATTTCATTCATTCCCATAATTGCATTAATTGGGGTCCTGATTTCATGAGACATCTGTGAAATGAATAACGATTTCGCACGATTCGCAGTTTTTGCTTCAAGACATTTTGCGTAAACCACTTTGGACATATCATCAATGCTCTGCTCTTTTTCAATATATTCCTGTTCTTTTAACTGAACAATTTTCATGAAATACTTCAGGAAAAAACAGATGAAAATATATACGAAACAGAAAATCACAAATGTTTTACGCCCAAACTGTATATCAATTCCGGGGAATCCTAATATAGTTGTTACAGATAAAATCAATATAAAGCCAACTATTTGCCAATTGAATAAACGATGATTCTTGAAAATAAGCGTAAAAACAATAGGCAATAACAAAAACAGGAAATATACTTCTACTTCCTGAAACCAAATGCCCATTCCTAATGATAAGAGATACAGAATTGTTGTAAAAATAATATATATTATAGTTTTCTTTGTACTCATTTTATTATTCATGCAGCATTACCCCCTTTGGGATGACAAAAGGCAATGCATTCGGAACAATTTCAACAGTCCATTCTCTTACGCCTCTTACAATCTCACCATCCTGATTCACAGCAATTTCTGCTCCGTCCGCTCTTCTGATACATACTTTTTGGGTCATGGAAACCTCTGAAATCGCATCTAATTTAGCGAAATTGGAATGAATCGCATTAAGCATCATTTTCAAACGTCCAAAACCTCTTTTCGGGAATAATACTCTCAAACATCCGATTCCGTCTTTCACATTTACCTGTTCGACAAAATGCAGATTTCCGCCATACACAATTCCGTTCCCGAAAACAACTTCCGTACACTTTCCACGATATACGCCATTATCATGTTCAATAATATATTCTCCCGTATCCGAGCCAAGCATTGAAAAAATAACCCCCACATTATACGGGAGATTTTCATTTACAATCTGTAAATAATTGACTCTGTTAATGATATCCACAGTTTTAGAATCCACACCGAAAGAAAGTGTATTTAGCATAACGCCATTATTGCTTTTTAAATAATCTATTTTTACGGCCTCGCCTTCAATCAACGAACGAATATCCGTAAAAGCAGGCATATCTTTACCGAATATTTTCATGAAATCATTCGTAATTCCACACGGATAAAAAGCGATTTCCATATCATCAAACCGCTCAAATCCATTCAGCATGTTTCGAAAGGTTCCCGAACCGCCACAACAGTAAAATCTGAGTTTTTCATCATCAAAAATTTGTCTTATCTGTCTGACAAGTTCTGCCTCTTCACCTGCTTTTCTTGTATTAAAAACATAATAATCAAAATCAGGAATCTGCGATAATTGCCGTCTTAATTCCGTTGCAAAGTTTTTTTTCCCTGCATGCGAATTGATCACAAAAATATGCTTCATCTAAAACCTCCCTTGAATTGTGTTTACATTTGTCTCCTTTTATTTTATCATATCGTCTCTTTCTTTTCAATGTTGCCTTTTACTGACTATTTGATTTGTACAAAAAAGTGATTAGACAATTATGCAAATTATCAGATTTATTCTTTTTAATCATAGAATCTGCTGTTAATCGCATAATTTTTAACGACATAGGTATTTACTTTGAAACCAAGAAAAAAAAGACTTCATGAAATGAAAGTAACCTTTCCAGAAGTCTTTTCATATTATCACTGCATACTTTAGTGTTCTAACATGTTCTCTATAAAAATCCCATACCCCCTGGTCGGGTCATTCACCAATACATGAGTCACCGCTCCTATTATCTTCCCGTCCTGAATGATTGGACTACCGCTCATTCCCTGTACGATTCCGCCTGTCTTTTCCATCAATTCCAGATCGGTCACCTGCAATTCAATACCTCTGTTTACATTATCGTGGTCCATCTTTATATCTGTGATCTCCACACTGTAATATTGTGGTTCCTCCGCCAAGGTGCAGTAAATTTGTGCCGGTCCTTTCTTTATCTCCTGTTTGAGACCTATGGGTAAGGGTTGCTCCTTGCACAACTTCATTACTTCCTCATTACACACGCCAAATATTCCTTCTTTTCCGTTGTAATCAATCTCACCCAATATTCGGTCTTCATTGTAGATAATCATACCAGTCATTTCTCCGGGTTCCCCTATTTTTCCTTTTTTGATGGAAACTATTTCAGTCTGATATAAGGTACCATCTTCCACTTCCATCAGCATAGAAGTGTCCACATCCGTTACACCATGTCCCAAAGCTCCGAATCTGCCTTCCGAGTCCACATAAGTCAAGGTTCCCACTCCTTGTGCATTATCTCTGATCCAAACTCCTATTTTGTACTCACCCGCACTATTCTTTTCCGGTTGTACGGATACTGTTTGCACCGTATCCTTCCTTTGTATTTTCAGTTCTATTGCCTCACCGTCGCATGCTTCCACATCCTGTATGAAGGTATCCTTATCCGTAACAACTTTTCCGTTGCATTCCAATATATAGTCACCGGTTTTCAGAATGTATTTTGCCGGACTGTAATGGATTCCCTGTTCTCCTTCAAATTCTCCCACGCTAATCACCATAAGACCGTTTGTTTCTACATACAAACCCACCGGGATTCCTGCCGGAATCAATTCCATATCGCCAATCACGCAGATATCTACCTGCTTAAAAGGAAGGTAACCGAAAAGCTTTATGTCCATTAGATAATCTCTGCTTTCCCACATCTGCAGCTCTATTTTCTCACTCAAATCAAGCTCTATTTCTTCCGGAAGATTGGATTGTCCCGGGTCACTCACCGCAACAATTTCGCCCGTCATGGGTAAGCCAAAATCCAGCACCTGTATTTCTCCGCTTTTAATTCGAAGCACGGAAGGCAAACTGTTATATAGCTGATAGTATTCAAACACTCCCAACCCCAGACCGGCACAAAACACCAATCCAATCAAACTACGTCTCAATATCTTCATACGCCTTTTTCGGCGTTTCCAATGCTCTAAAAGTACCGTTATTTCACGTCCTTCACATTCATTTATCACCGTATTTTCTTTATCTGACATGATACACACTCCTTTCCACCACTTCATCGCATGCATCAAAAAAACACATACCAACTCTTACGTTAGTATGTGTTCTTTTTCTTGTTTTCATTAAATTTTCAAGTTTTTTGTTGCAATGCCTGATTACGCATTTCAGCGGCATTGGATATGGCAGCTTCGGTAATATTGTCACTTCCCAACAAACGGGCCAGTTCTTCCAATTGTTCCCTGTCACAAACCTGCCTGATATTAGTTAAGGTTGTTCCGTCCTCTGCCTTTTTCTCAATCAAGAAATGCTGATCCGCCATGGCAGCAATCTGAGGCAAATGGGTAATACAGATTACCTGATGTACCGAGGACACTACATTCAGCTGCTCTGCCACCTTCCAAGCGGTTTTGCCACTGATACCCGCATCAATTTCATCAAAAATCAAGGTATCTATATCATCCTTGGAAGCTAATACCGTCTTAATCGCCAGCGTAATTCTTGACAATTCACCGCCACTGGCTACCTGCATAAGTGGCTTTACCTTTTCGCCGGGATTGGTGGATATCAGGAACTCCACATCATCAAAACCATTTTCCGATGCATCCTTTCTTTCCATGGCAATCTCAAACTGCACAGATAAAAAATTCAGATTTTCCAATGCTTTCTTCAGCAAATCCGTCAGATTCATGGCAGCTTTTCTTCTGATATCCGATAGGCTTTGGCATGCTGTTTCCAGTGCTTTTTCTTGATTTTTCAGTTTACTTTCAAGCTCTGCCATATAAGCATCATAGTCATCCAGCTTTTGTAGTCTGGCATGTTTATTTTCATAAGATTCCAATATATCTTCTATGGTATTGCCATATTTATCCTTCAATCGGTTGATTTCATTTAATCTTTCTTCGATATGATAAAAATCCTCCCCGTCAAACTCTAAATCCGACAAGTAAGAAGAAACCTGACGATTGTATTCCGACAACAAATCCTCAATTTGTATCAACTGTTCCTGTATGTCAGACAGTTCTTCATCATAATCACAAACACTATTTACATATCTGAGTGCCCGTCCCAAAGCATTGGAAGCACCGCTATCACTTTCATTACCGGTGTAACGGTAGCTTTCGGACATGGCTTCTGAGATTTTCTTTCCGTTGGTAAGCTTGCGATACCTTGCTTCCAGTTCTTCATCTTCTCCCACAACCAATCTGACACTTTCGATTTCCTGTACTTCAAACTGCAGTAAATCCTTTTCTCTTTGTTGTGCAGCGGAATCCAATTCTTCCGCCTGTATTAACTTGCGAAGCTCCACAAACCTGCGATACGCCCCCTGCACTTCCCGGCATACCTCCTTTGCTTCTTCTCCCGCATAAGCATCCAAAATCTCTAAATGCTTCTTTTTATTTAACAAAGATTGATGCTCATGCTGACCATGAATATCAATCAAATATTCAGCAATCTCTTTGATTTGTTTGCTGTTGACGGTTTCCCCATTGACCTTGCTGATGCTTTTTCCTGCCTGGAGACGGCGGCTTATGATGATGATTCCATCCTCCATAGGGATATCAAACTCTTCCAACTTGCTGTTTAAGCGTGCATCTTCTTCGCAGGAAAAAGTCAATTCCACCAATGCATTTTCCGCACCATCCCGCAGTAACTCCTTATCAAATCTGGCTCCCAAAGCCAAATTTACTGAGCCCATCAAAATGGACTTACCGGCACCGGTTTCACCCGTGAGTATGTTTAATCCTTTTCCAAACTCTACTTCCGTTTCTTCAATTAAAGCCAGATTTTTAACATGTAACCCCAGTAACATCGTTTTCTCCTTATCTGCCTTCTCCTTTAAGTTCTCCTCATTACTTATCCATCATTTTATGAATCTTATCCATCAGATTTCGTGTGTCTTCTATGGTACGTACAGCTATCATGATGGTATCATCTCCCGCAATACATCCCACCACTTCCGTAAACTTAAGTGCATCTATCGCTGCCGCCACAGCCATTGCCATACCGGATACTGTACGGACTACCAAAATATTCTGTGCCATATCCATGGATACAAAACCATCCTTCAACACTCTGATAAAACGGTCCTCCATATGGGCATCTTCCTGTTTCAGTACGCCGTATTTCTGCTTTCCGTTTCCTACAGGTACTTTGGTCAGCTTCAGCTCTCTGATATCTCTGGAAACCGTAGCCTGCGTTACCAAAAAGCCTGCATTCTTCAGATGACTGGCCAGTTCTTCCTGGGTCTCTATATCATATTTGGTTATAATATCCAAAATCTGATTATGCCTGATTTTTTTCATATATTCCCCCTATATTATATATCTCTCATCTTTTGATGTAAGACTTCCAAAAAATTCACCTGGTTAATATGTATAATTTCCGTTGTTTTTTCCGACTTCATGATTCTGATTCTGTCACCTGTGGTCATAATCACCGGATTGCCACCGTCAAAACTTGCCTCAAGACTTTGCGGCTGTCCTTCCCTTCCTGACAATACCTCTATCTCTACTACCTCCTCTGAAGAAAAAATAATACTTCGGGAATTCAAGGTATGAGCACATACGGGAGTTAACATGATTAGCTCTGCTTTTGGATCCACGATAGGACCTCCGGCAGATAAATTATAGCCTGTTGAACCGGTAGGTGTGGTAACAATCACGCCATCCGCATCATAATCCTTCAGGAACTGACCATTTACATAAATACGCAACTTATTTATCTGTAAGGACCCCCTTCTGGATATAACGATATCGTTTAATGCTCTCTCTCTGGTCTTTACACCTTCCGAGTCATAAACAACACCATTCAACATCATGCGGCTGACTATCTGATATTCTTCCGCAATCAGCTTATCCAATGCGGAATCCATATTGGCGGGTTCTATCTCTGTCAAATACCCCAGCGTTCCCAAATTAATACCAATCAAGGGGATATCAACGTTCTTGGTATCTCTGGCCGCTTTCAATATGGTACCGTCACCACCTAATACCAGCATACAGAAAGCATCCTCAGGAATCATCTCCGCAGGCATTACACTTCCGTCCGCTCCGGTCACACAGGTATATTTCTGTCCCTTCCCAGTCAGATACTCTATCAGCTTTGCGGTTATTTCCCCTTCCGGGTCCTTATGATAATTGGTATATATCAGAAAATGTTTCATCCTACTTGCCTTTCCTTATTCCGGCTTGTCCAGTTTCTCATGCGCCCGGTCGATTACTTCTCCAATCAGCTGATTCCACTCCGGCCCATAAGTCATACCGCTTTTCTGTTCTTCTATCATCAGCAAAGCATCCTCAGCTTCTTTTTCGGTTAACTGAATCAGCTGTTCACTGCGTTCGCCGTTCTTACGAATATGCATCAGATATTCAATATTGCCTTCCGGCCCTTTAATAGGCGAATACTCAAGGGAAATCACATCAAATCCTATACTGTCCGCATAGTCCAATATCTTACGGACCACCTCTTCATGAACAGCCCGCTCTCTTACAACACCCTTTTTCCCGACCTTATCGCGTCCCGCTTCAAACTGAGGCTTGATTAGGCATACCATTTCACCGTTTTCCTTTAACAGGTTTCTGGCCGGTATCAGAATCTTGGTCAGTGAAATAAAGGACACATCCACACTGGCAAAATCCAGTGCATCCTCTATATCGGAAGGAACCATGTATCTGAAATTAGTTTTCTCCATACAAACAACCCGTTCATCATTTCGCAGTTTCCATGCCAGCTGACCGTGTCCCACATCCACGGAGTACACTTTTATGGCACCATTTTGAAGCATACAGTCCGTAAAACCACCGGTAGATGCTCCGATATCCATGCAGACTTTGTCTTCCAGTACAATATTCCAGCTCTCCATAGCCTTTTCCAGCTTCAATCCGCCGCGACTCACATATTTCAGTTGGGAACCTCTGACCTCCAACTGTATCTTTGACTCATCAAACATGGAGCCTGCCTTATCTTCCTTTTGTCCGTTCACATATACATTACCGGACATAATAATGGCCTTCGCCTTTTCTCTGGAAGGGGCATGTCCCTGATTGACCAAAATAATATCTAAACGTTCCTTCATGTTAATCCTCTTGTATAAAGCAGGTGTTTCCTACTCCATACTATCTAAAATACGCTTTGCAATGCTCTCGGCATCCAAGCTGATTTCTTTTATTAACAATTCCACATTACCATGCTCCACATAAGCATCCGGTATAGCGATATTGATACATTCTGCGTCCGCCGATGTTTTGTTCATAAAATCCAAAACCTTCTCACCATAGCCGCCGCATGCCACATTTTCTTCCATGGTTACAATCCATTTATGGGTTTGGGTCGCCTCTGATACAGCGTCCTCATCAATGGGCTTTACAAATCGGGCATTTATCAGACTTACATTCAGTCCCTTCGCCTTTAACAATTCGTATACCTTTTCTGCGGTTTTTACCATGCTTCCTACTGCAAATATGGCAATATCCTTTTCCCTATAAATCCATTCTGACTTTCCGTATTCTACAGCTGTACGATATTCCTCCAGTCCATCATAAGCTTCTCCCCTGGGATATCTTATGGCAATGGGCCCGTCGAAATCCACTGCAAACTTCATCATATCGGACAGCTCCCATTTATTCTTAGGCGCACAAATACTCATATTGGGTATGCTGGACAAATAAGATAAATCAAAAATACCCTGATGGGTCTCTCCATCGCTGCCTACCAAGCCGGCTCTGTCCACAGCAAATACTACCGGCAGATTCTGGATACATACATCATGCAAAATCTGGTCATAGGCACGTTGCAAAAAGGATGAATATATGGCTACAATAGGTTTTACTCCGCCCGCAGCCAATCCTGCCGCAAAGGTTACCGCATGTTCTTCCGCAATACCCACATCAAAGAATCGCTCCGGATACATATTGCGGAATCTTTTCAATCCCGTACCGTCCGGCATGGCAGCGGTAATTGCTACCACATTTTCATTGCGCTGTCCCAGCTTGCACATTACAGTAGAAAATACATCCGTGTAATTCGGCTTACTCTTTGCCTTTTTGGGCAAACCGGTTTCAATATCAAAGGGCTCTGCTCCGTGAAATCTGGCCGGATGTCTCTCAGCAGGTGCAAATCCTTTACCTTTCTGGGTATTGACATGGACTACCACACCACCCTTTACACGCTTCGCCTCGTTGATTACCTTTATCATAGCCTGAATATTGTGACCATCTACCGGTCCCAGATAAGTCAGGCCCATATCTTCAAAAAACATGCCCGGAATAACCAGCTGCTTAAAACTGTTCTTTGCTTTTCGGATACCGGAAACCACATTGTCACCATGCTTCGTACCAAGCAAAGCATCATAAACATTCTTCTTCAATCCCTGATAGCTGTTTGCGGTACGAATCTTGTTCAAATATTTGGACATACCGCCTACATTTTCAGAAATGGACATATTATTATCGTTCAATACAATAATAAAATTACTCTCTATTTTGGCAGCATTGTTCATGGCTTCATAAGCCATACCTCCTGTCAGGGAACCATCACCGATAACAGACACTACCGTATGGCTTTCTCCCTTGATATCCCTTGCTTTTACCAGGCCTAAACCTGCTGAAATAGAGGTGGAACTGTGGCCGGTATCAAAGGCATCAAAATTACTTTCCTTACGCTTCGGAAACCCACTCATTCCATGAAACTGGCGTAAGTTCTCAAACCCATCCTTACGACCGGTTAACAGCTTATGCGTATAGGACTGATGGCCCACATCCCATATAATCTTATCCTCCGGAAGATTCAATGCAAGGTGTAATGCCATGGTCAATTCCACAGCGCCAAGATTGGAGCCCAGATGACCACCGGTCACACTGATTTTCTCAATCAAAAATTGCCGTATCTCTTCTGCCAATGTATCATAATCATCCTTTTGGATATTCTTTATATCATTTGCTTCCTTAATCTGTTCCAAAAACATGTATTTTACCTCTTCACTGTTATTCTCTAACAGTTTACCCAAATATCCTATGTATTACTTATTTCTGTCAATCAACGAAACAATCAATTCCTTCAAAAATCTACTGTCACCGGCAAAGGAATCCAAAATTTCAACTGCTTCCCGGGAAAGTTTTTCCACCTGCAGCTTTGAATTCTCCAAGCCGTTTAATGTAACATAAGTTTGCTTACCGTTCTTCTCATCACTTCCGATAGGCTTTCCTAAGTCTTCCATAGTACCCGTAACATCCAATATATCATCCTGTATCTGGAATGCTACACCGATATTATAAGCACATTTTTCAATGCGCTCCACTTCTCCCACACCGGCACCTGCCAGTATAGCCCCAGTCATCATAGCAGCCTGTATCAAGGCTGCGGTCTTATTCTCATGAATGAAAAGGAGCTGCTCCTTACTGATTTCTGACATCTCTTCCGCTTCAATATCAGCTGTCTGGCCACCAATCATTCCGTAGATTCCTGCTTTTTTTGCCATCACTTCCATGGCTTTTGCCAGACCCAGAAGCTGCTCTACCCTTAAGTGTTCCGGCTCATCCGTATGGATGGGCACTGCTTTCAACATGGTTTCAAATGCAAAATTCAACAGGGCATCTCCTGCCAAAATACCAAATGCTTCTCCGTATACCATATGCGTGGTCTTTCGACCTCTGCGGTATTCATCATCATCCATGGCAGGTAAATCATCATGAACCAGGGAATAGGTATGAATCATTTCAATCGCTGCCATAAAGGGTTCTATCTCCTTCCCCATTCCGCCAAAAAGCTCATAGGTTTCCTTCATCAGCATGGGGCGAAGTCTCTTGCCACCTGCCAATACGCTATAATTCATAGCCTCCAAGACCACCTTCTGATAGCCCTCCTCCGGAGGCAAAAACTTCCCAATCACCTGTTCTATCTGATCGACTTTCGCACTTAATTCTTCCTGAAAACTCATCATAGTTCTTCCCTCTGTTAGTCCATTTCTGTCAGATTGCCGTCTGAAGCCAACTTCAATACCTTCTTTTCCACCTTGTCAATCTGGTCATTACAATCCTTCAAAAGCTTCATCCCTTCGCTATATGCAGCAAAGGCATCTTCCAAAGCAATATCATCCTGCTCCAACTTTTCAATGGTTTCTTCTATCTTTGCAAATGTTTCTTCAATCGTCATACTGCTCCTCCAGGGTACCGGTAACTGTCGCACTTAATCGTCCGTCCGACATTTGAATCTTTAATTCCTGTCCTATCTTGGCATTCTTCACAGAACGTATATTTCTGCCATCCTCGTCCATTACATAGGAAAATCCGCTTTGTAATTTCTGCAAAGGGGACAATCCTTTCATCTTCTCAATATAAATATCCAACCTATGGCGTTTTTCACGCAAAGAACGCTTCATCAATTCCTCCAAGCGTTCCTCCAAGGTCATCAAATAGTTTTTCTTTTCACGAATACGGTTCACGGGACTCATATATTTCAATTGTAATTCATACTTCCCGGCTCTTTCACGCTCTGCATCAAGACGTGCACTCATGCCCTTATACAAAACATTCCGATAGTTCTGAAACAGCTCAAAAAGATGTCTTACATCATATACCGCCAGTTCCGCCGCCGCAGACGGTGTAGGGGCACGCAAATCGGATACAAAATCAATAATAGTGGTATCCGTTTCATGTCCTACCGCTGAAATAACCGGAACGGTACAATCAAAGACTGCCTGTGCTACCATTCGCTCATTAAAAGCCCACAAATCTTCTATGGTGCCGCCACCGCGACCCACAATCATCACATCCACGCCGTAATGCTCCAAGGCACGGATGCCCTTTACAATGCTTTCTGCAGCCTGCTCTCCCTGTACTATGGCCGGATACAGAATAATCTGTACGTAAGGATTTCTCCGGCGTGCAATCTGGATAATATCCCTGACTGCGGCTCCGGTATCTGCAGTAACCACACCCAGGGTCTTGATAAATCTGGGTATGGGTTGCTTATACTCCTTGGCAAACATCCCTAATTCTTCCAGTTCCTGCTTCAGCTTCTCATATCGCTCATACAGGGCACCGGCACCATCCAAGGCAATCTGACGCGCATACATCTGATACTTGCCGTCCCGTTCATACACATCCACTGTACCAAATACGATTACCTGCTGTCCTTCTGCCATCTGAAACTTCAAACCGCTTCTGTTGCCGGCAAACATGACACAGTTCATGGTGCCTTTACTATCCTTTAACGTAAAATAAATATGTCCAGAGGAATGATATTTGCAGTTGCTCACCTCTCCTTTTACGAAGAGGGACTGCAACATATAATCCTGCGTGAACATATTTTTAATGTAAGTATTCACTTGTGTAACAGTATATACACTTCGTGCCATTGTAACACTTCCTACTTTTTCACAAACTTAGCCAACACAGCATTCACGAATCCGCCGGATGCTGCCTGTCCGTATTTCTTTGAAATTTCAATGGCTTCATTGATGGCTACCGTCTCCGGTACATCATCATCATATAACATCTCGTATACGGCAATACGCAGAACCGTAAGCTCCACCTTGCCCATTCTTTCCACATTCCAGCCTTCTACCTTTTCGTTTAACATGGCATCTATCTGAGGAAGCTTCTCCTGAATGGATGCAAACCTGCTCTCAATGGCTTCCATTACTTTTTCCGTATACTCTACTTCATCATCCTGAAAGAACAGCTTCACCTGTTCCGGCATCTCATTCGGAGTATTAAACTCTACGCGGAATAATAACTTAAACAGCTGCTCTCTTTGTTCATGTCTTCCCATTGTTCTCATCCTAAGTCTTATTTTACTCCGACAATACGGATATTTACATCTGTACAGCTCAAACCGGTCATATTTTCCACAGCGGTTTTTACCTTATCCTGAACCTTGGTACAAGTAGCCGGAATATTAAATCCGTACTCCATGGTAACTGCCAGATGAATGGTCACATTGCTCTCATTGATTATTACTTTAACGCCCTTTGTCAGCTTCTTCACGCCCACCTTGCTCATAAGCTCGTTGGTAATATTGCCGGACAATGCATGCACACCCTTTACTTCGGTTGCTGCCAGGCTGGCAATCATAGCTACCACATCATCTGCAATCTGTACCTCGCCTCTGTTCTCGTCACTCTGCAGTATAACACTCTTCTTATCTATATCTTTTTCCATTTCTGTTCCTCCCTTTTTCACCAGAATCAGTATTTGATTATCAGTATATCATATCTCCCTTATTTTGTCATCCAAAAAGTCATGGTTAACTGTTCTTCATTTTCCACATAGGATATACTGTCATACTCTTCATACAGATACTCAAAAATCTGCTGTTCATCCACTAACTTCTCATAAAACTCATCATATAATTCTTCCGTATCGCATTTCAAAGTCACCATTTCCGAACCGGCATCATAGGCATCATAAAATACTTCATCCAACTGCTCGGTATCATATTCATAGAAATAATTGCCCTCACGGATATAATAATTGTCCTCATCCGAATCACATACAGGCAAATCCACCACTTCCTTTATTTTGTGGGTTTTGGTAATCTGATCGGTGGTAATACACAAATAATCGTAATTGATTTGCGGTGTGGTTCCCGAAGCTGCACCATCCGTTTCCACACTGTAGGAAGCATCTCCCCAGGTGGTATCCAGATGATAATAATCTCCGTTGGATTTCACCACATTCCAGGAATGATATTCTCCTTCTCTTACCTGACCGTAAACCATGGTGCATTCCATATCCATTTGATTCAAAAGATACTGTGTAGCCTTGGCATAGCCCTGACAAACGGAAGCATCCCCTACCAAAACCGAGTAAATATTCTGATTATCCTCTGCCTCCATATCGTAATCCGTATGATAGATTACTGTTTCATATACATACTTGATTTTTTCATAATCATCGTCCGTTTCGGGTGCATAATAAAGGATATCCTCCGCCGCATCCCGAATCTCTTCCATACGGCTTAAACAGCTATCCTTATCCAGGGTATACCGGGCTGTAATCTCTATCCCCACCGTCTTTTCGCCTCGGGTATATACGGTATACTCATAACCATCCACATAGAAATATTCCGGATGGTCTATCATAACCGCATTATATATCTTATCAACATTCTCTTCATCCAGCCCTTGTTCAAGCCCTTCCTCATCAAGTTTCAAAGGACCATCATATCGATATGCCAGCAGAGTATTGATATCCTTGTACCAGAGTTTTTCTTTCTCGGACAGCTGCTTATAAGCATACTTACTATGCTTCTTTTCTTCAAAGCAGTCATCACTGTTCTCTTCAATCCATTCACAATCACGGGCACTTGATGCCACATCCTCCATTGTTAATGTCTCTTTGGCTGAATCCTCTCCCAGTCCTACCTTGTCCAGCAATTCATCCACAACCTCCGGCTTAGAGCATCCGGACAACATTAACAGTAAACCGCAAATCAGTAACCGGGTTCTGTTTCTTTTTTTCATAACCTTGTCCGCTCCTTCTTCCTAGTCTCTGCCGAATTCTGACAGTACCAAATCTTTGTTACGATCCAAAGTCATGCCGATACTCCAGGGATTTACAAAGAGAAGCAGGGGATTACCCTTCATATCCTTTACTCTCTTCATATCGGAAGTACCTATAATCTTTGCAATATCAATATCCTTGTGGTTTTCAATCCATCTGATATGCTCATAGGGCAGATTCTCCAGACGAATTTCCACGTTATACTCATTTTCCAGTCGATATTTCAACACTTCAAACTGAAGCACACCAACTACACCTACGATGATTTCCTCCATACCGGTATTAAACTCCTGGAAAATCTGGATGGCACCTTCCTGGGCAATCTGTTCGATACCCTTTATAAACTGCTTACGTTTCATGGTATCCACCTGACGCACTCTGGCAAAATGCTCCGGCGCAAAGGTGGGGATTCCTTCATAAGTAAACTTCGCCTTCGGCATACATACCGTATCTCCGATAGAGAAGATACCCGGATCAAACACGCCTATAATATCTCCCGCATAGGCTTCACTTAAAATCTTTCGTTCATCTGCCATAATCTGCTGGGGTTGGGACAAACGCATTACTTTATTGCCCTGTACATGACGCACTTCCTGGGATGCATCAAAACGACCGGAACAGATACGCATAAACGCTACTCTGTCTCGGTGGGCCTTGTTCATATTTGCCTGAATCTTGAATACAAATGCGGAAAATTCATTCTCTACCGGATCAATAATACCGATATCCGCTTTTCTGGGTAAGGGTGTGGTGGTCATATTCAGGAAGTGCTGCAAAAAGATTTCCACACCAAAATTAGTCAATGCAGAACCGAAGCAAACCGGTGTCAAATCACCCTTTCTTACTTCCTCCAGATCAAATTCCGCACTGGCACCATCCAAAAGCTCTATCTCATCCAGCAGGGTATCTGCTGCATCATCCCCGATTAATTCTCTTAATACCGCTTCATTTTCTACCGGAATTCTTTCGCTGACACCTTCCTTGGTACCTTTCTCCGTATCCGAGAAGGTGATGACACATTTGCTTTCCCTATCATATACTCCCTTAAATCCCTTACCGGAACCGATGGGCCAGTTTATGGGACAGGTAGCAATCCCCAGTTCCTTCTCAATCTCGTCCAAAAGCTCAAAGGTATCTCTGGCATCTCTATCCATCTTGTTAATAAAGGTGAAAATAGGAATATGACGCATCACACATACCTTAAAAAGCTTTCTGGTCTGTGCCTCCACACCCTTGGATGCATCGATTACCATCACCGCAGAATCCGCAGCCATCAGGGTACGATAGGTATCCTCTGAGAAATCCTGATGTCCCGGGGTGTCCAAAATATTAATGCAATAATTATCATACTCAAACTGCAGTACGGAAGAAGTAACGGAAATACCTCTCTCCTTTTCAATCTCCATCCAGTCCGATACTGCATGTCTGGCCGTAGCCTTTCCTTTTACGCTACCTGCCAGATTAATGGCACCTCCGTAAAGCAAAAACTTTTCTGTTAATGTTGTTTTACCCGCATCGGGGTGGGATATAATTGCAAATGTTCTTCTTCTGTTTATCTCTTTATCGTAATTACCCACTTACTTTTCCTCCAAAACGTCTTTTCCTGCAAATTCAGGCACAATATTAAAGTATTGTAACACAGTTGCCCCTATATCTGCAAATGTTTCTCCCGTACCCAGATTCTCAGGCACTATTTTATCCCCGTAAATCAAAAACGGGGTATATTCTCTGGTATGGTCCGTGGTCGCCGTATATCCGGGATCACAGCCGTGATCCGCCGTAATCATCAGGATATCATCTTCTCTTAATTTCGCCATGATTTCCGGCAATCTTTCATCAAAATAGGATAATGCACGGGCATAGCCCTCGATATCTCTTCTATGACCGTACATGGAGTCAAAATCCACCAGATTCACAAAGCATAAGCCTTCAAAATCCTTATCTAAATACTCCAAGGTTTTATTGATACCGTCTTCATTATTCTTGGTATATACATACTCTGTAATACCCTGCCCTGCAAATATATCATTGATTTTACCCACAGCAATCACATCCTTGCCGGCTTCCTTCAACTGATCCAACATGGTGACTGCAGGTGGTTCTATGGAAAAATCATGTCGATTGGAGGTACGAGTAAAATCACCGCTGCATGGTCCGATAAAGGGTCTGGCAATCACGCGACCCACTCCGTGTTCACCCTTTAACATCCTTCTGGCAATGCGGCAGTATTCATAAAGCTCTTCCAAAGGTACAACCTCCTCGTGAGCAGCTATCTGAAATACGCTATCCGCCGACGTATATACAATCAGGTCGCCGGTTCGCATATGCTCTTCGCCATATTCCTGTATGACTACAGTGCCGGAATAGGGCTTGTTACACAATACTCCCCTGCCGGTACGTTTCGAAAATTCTTCCACAACCTCTTCCGGGAATCCTTCCGGATAGGTAGGCAACGGATATTCCGAACAGATTCCCGCAATCTCCCAATGTCCGATGGTGGTATCCTTTCCCTTGGATGCTTCTGACAGTCGCATAAACTTTCCCTTAGGTTCCGCAATCTTCTCTCCGTGCTTTACACCATCTATATTAAATAATCCCAAGCTTTGCATATTGGGCATCCGGAACCGGTCGTGGGAAGCCACACTTCCCAGGGTATCCGCACCTGCGTCTCCGTATTCTGCCGCATCCGGCATTTCACCGATTCCAAAACTGTCCAATACAATTAAAATCACTCTTTTACTATTCATTTTCCATCTCCTGTGCCTTCTTTGGCTCTAAGCCGTCATTGCTATGAGTATACCACAAATTTATGTAATGTACACGATAAATTATCAATTAGGGATTTGTTACAGTGCTGATAATAATATTCTCTGCACCGATTTCTGTTTTTCTCTTTACAATATCTTCAATCTGTGCTCTCTGTATATCACTAAGCTCTGTTGCGTTTACCACCACATCCACTGCATCCTCATTTATACTAACTACCACATCCGTAAATCCTTTCGCCTGTAACAGGATTTCCGCCGCGGTTTCTTTTTCTGCAATGGCAGTCATTTCTACCATGGTATTTACGGCATCCTGCTTCTGCATATCAGTAAGTCCTGTACTATTGATGATTTCCATCAAGGTTTCCTTATTTTTTGCTCTCACCTGCTCCTTAAGAAGCTTTGCTTCGGAGAGAACTGCCACGTTTCCGGTAGCGGTGAATACTGCTTCTCCCGGGATTTCTCCTTCTGCCGGCTGTGCTTCTGCCACTGTCATATCCTCATCCAAATAGTCCTCTAATACAATATCCACTTCCGAATCCAGGCTTTCCAATTCCTCATAAGAAATTTGATTCACGGAACTATCTACTGCCAGATAATCCTTTTCCTCCAGATTGTTTCCTGCAAACTGTAAGTATCCTGCAATTGCCAACATGATTGCCAATGCTGTAATCATTAGCTGATTTTTTTTGATTAAGTTTTTCACGCCTTTCCTCTCCCTGCGTTTTGTTTTACTACTTCATTGTATGTACCGTATTCCACTGTTATGACCGTTTTTTCTATCACTGTGCCATAGGTACCACTTTAATCTTATGGGCATCTACTCCGAACAAAGCCTGGGCAATCTCCGAAATATTTTTACTGTTATTTCCCGAACCTGCTCCTTGGGCTATGATTAACACACCTGAAATCTTAGGCAATACGGTTTTACTCACATAGGGAATTTCATCATTCCCCTGCTTCATAAAGACCGTTTCCTGGCCGGAATCCATTTTATAAATGTTTCTGCTGCCCCCTTGTGTGTCTGTTTCCGCAGTATTGTCCCGTGTGATAGGTTCATCCTTCTCCACCACCTGTTCTTCCGAAGTTTCTAAGGTGAGCATCACCTTTACACGCCCCACACCTTTCATGTTGACCAATATGGTTTCCAGCTTTTCCTCCAGATACTCCGTATACTCATACAAATCCCCGAATCTTCTCTCTTCCGTAACGGATACCATGGTACCGGTTTCCGTTGTGTCCTTTTTTGATCCCTCCTGCTTTTTTTCCGTGGGCAGGTTAATCACTAAAAGCAGAATTCCTGCCAACACCAATATAATTAGATTATCCTTTTGAAACCATTTCTGTATTCTCTTCTCCTCAAGGACATTCTGCAGTTTTTCCATACTCTATCTCCACCTCCACACTATCCACCAATTGTACCTGCCCAGCCGCTTCATTGGTCATATGGGACAGAATACTTGTGATTTCTTCCTGACCCAACTCCTGATTTCCCATAATTCCCTGAAGTTCCCTCTGATAGACCTCTATCCGGTCCAAAAGAGTAAGCTGCTTCCCTTTCCCCATTAATCCCAGCAATGGCTCTGCCAGAAGTAACAGCAGCATCATACTTACTAACAATTTTAAATATTTTTCATAGGATTCCTTAGCCCTGAAATGCATAAGTGTCTGGGCACAAATCATAAATATTGCAATCTGTCCGATTTTTTCTAAAAAGTTCTCCATTCTTCTCACTCCTACAACATATGATTCGTACTAATTGCTATGATGGAAATCAAAATAACAAAAAGAAGCATGGCCGTCCCCACCAATCGAAACATTAACATACAACCTTCTCCCATATTGTGCGTACACTGAACCAGTCTTTTATCGCTAACCATTCCCATCAAAGCAGCTGCCAGTCTGAGTACCCAGGCTATCACAAAAATCTTGACTAAGGGTGCCAGACAAAGAAGCAACAACAACAGCAGCAAAAGAATACCTATACTATTCTTAATAATAAGCGCAGAACCCAAAACCAGTTGCATGACCCCACCGGACACATCCCCGATTCCCGGAATGGCATTCACGATTTTATGTAGCAGCGTATTCTGTGCATTACTGACCACGGGAGAAATCAGGCTTTGAAACACACTTAGTCCCGTAACTACGCCCAGTGCCGCTTTTAAGGCAGTCACTATGACTTTGTATATCAGATTTGCCAACATTTTAAGCCTTCCTTCCGTCCATATCCCGTTGACCATGCACAAAAGAACATACACTCTTATCACCTGAAATACCCACTGATGCAAAAAAGCCTCCGTACCGTATACCACCAATGCAAACATTCCCGAATAAGCTCCGGACGCCATGGCACCTGCCGCCACTCCTACCGACAACAGATAGGTAGGTACCAACAACCGTATAAACAACACGATAGTCTCCAACGCTTCTTTTGCCACTTCTGCTGATTGTTCAAACACACGAAACAAAATCATCATAAACAACAAATACATAAAATAGTATCCCAGGTCAGCTATCTGATGCCGGTCAAATATTTCCACAAAATGACTCAAAACCGAAGAAGCTATACCCAGCAATATAAGCAGAAGCAGAATATCCCGAAAACCTGTCATTTGTTGAAGTACCACTCCTACAGTTCCCGTGAAAATATATTCTATGGTTTCCAACAGTTCCCCACGAACAAGCATGCCCATGATTTCTCCTAACGACAATGTATATTCCGGGAACAGCTTGTCTATATTTTCCTGCACCTTATCCAGCCCGTAATCCTGCCATATTTCCTCCAGATTTACATTCATTCCCTGTTCTACCCCATATAGCTTTGTATTTGCTCCACCACTGCCAAAAGTATGGGCAATCCTGCAAACATTACGGACAGTTTGCCCAATACCTCTATTTGCTCCGAGACTGCCCCGTATCCTGCATCCTTACAAATACCGGCACTGAATTCACACAAATAAGTAATTCCGATTACCTTCATAAGAATTCCCAGATACCCGCCGGTTCCTTCAAACAGTTCCTTTAACCAAGCCAGTCCACCCAAAATGGTTCTTAACTGATGAATCACAATACTGAAAATAATCATAGCCAGTACCACGCTGATATATGTAGAATATTCCGGCTTCACCGTTTTAAACTGAATGGCCATCAATACGCCGAATATACCGAATATACTTACCTTTATCACTTCTTCCATGGCCGTTCCTCCGTTACAACTCAAATAACGTCTGTATGGTTTCAAACAACTCATAAATGTAGGGCAGAATCCACATTAACACAAGAATCAAACCTGCCAAACTTAATAGAAATGCATGTTCCTCCCGGCCGCTGTGCTTTAATACCTGGCACAAAATGGTCACCAATATTCCTACTGCCGCTATCTTAAATATCAGACTTACCGTCATATTTTCCTCTCCCTCCGCTCTTTACAAAAACAGAATAACCAACAAGATTCCTCCCATGGTCCCCAAACTGACAGACAATCTGCATTTTGACTGAATTTCTTTATTCAAATCCTGTAAATGCTCCTCCAAATCCGCTCTTTCCTGTCGTATGTTCCTTGTCTGTTGTTTTTCTTCTTCAAAACCGCATTGAATAAAACAGTTTAGAAAGCTTTGTTTTTCTTTCTCACCCACCGGCACTTTTTTCAGTCCCTGTGAAAAGCATTCCGCACTGACTTCACCAAAGGTTTTCCCCTCATTCCTGCATGATGCATGATATATCTGTGAAAGACAGCCCTTGAAGGGTTCTTCCACACGCTCCGCGATTTCCATACAGCTGACGGCCATCGTATTACAACCGTAGCTTATTTGCCCTTCCAAGAGCTTCAATACATAACACATGGTTTTCAGTTGATGTATCTCCTGACGAAACCGGAAACTGTACCACACCCCCAATCCCACACAACCCATGAATACCAATCCAAACCCTAACAGTCGCAACATTTCCATTCCCCCTTCTCATCCCATTCATATATTGCCTTTAGGGAATAATGACCTTCGACTTTGCTTAAAATCAATATCACTTCAAATCGCCTTTGGCTTAAAAGTGCATCCATCCCCGCACGCCGATACAAATCCTCCAGATTCTCTGCATGCATGGTCGCAAGCATTTTCACTCCGCAGTTACTTACGGTACTTACCGCAGCCATTTCCTCCGGGCTTCCCAATTCATCAATGGCTATTACCTTTGGTGACATAGCCCGAAGTAATAACATCATACCGCTTACCTTTGGACAGGTATCCAATACGTCCGTGCGTATCCCCACATCATTCTGTGGTTGTCCCAAATAAGCACCTGCTATTTCACTTCGTTCATCCACCACTCCCACAGTCTGTCCCGGTGCATATTCATTCCCATTGGATATATAGCGGATTATGTCCCGTAGCAAAGTGGTTTTTCCGCATCCCGGCGGAGACACAATCAACGTACTGCGAAAATTTCCATTCTTATACAAATAGGGCAAAAGCTTCTGTCCCACACCCTTCTTCTGATGGGAAACCCTTATATTCACTCCGTTTATATGCTTAATGGTACGTATCTCTCCCCCATTTTCAGTAACCACTTGTCCCACCAGTCCTACTCTGTGACCACCCGCTACCGTAATAAATCCTTGACGGATTTCTTCTTCAAAAGCATACATGGAGTAACTGCAGATATGTAGAACCATTCTTTTCATCATATCCGGCTTCATCAACGTGGCCTTATGAATAGAATCCGTGTATTTTCCCTCCTTATCCAAAAACCACTCCTTCTCACTTTCCATTACTAAAATTGGTTTCTCACAGCGCAGACGTATTTCCGTAATCCACTGCTCCCTGGAAGCCGTATATTCAAAAAATGCTCTCTCTGATGTAGGAAACATCTGTAATATGCTTTGATACATTTTGTCCACTCTCCTTCAATCCAATATATGTGAAATGTTTCAAAATAAATACAAAAATTTTTGATAAAAATATAGACATAATTTAAATGTTTTGGTATTATAATTATATCAGTAATCATTATTATTATTATATAAGGAGGTAAGGTTTATGCACAATCAGGCACAGGTAGATAATTTAGTCAATTTATTAGACGGATACGTTTCCACAGGAGGTCATCACTTAAATGTCAATGTTTTGAATCGTGAAACCCTGTTGGATGCACAAAAACATCCCGAAAACTATCCTCAGCTAACCATCCGTGTAAGCGGCTATGCTGTAAACTTTATTAAGCTTACACCCGAACAGCAGGCAGATGTTATCAGCCGAACCTTCCATGAAGGCGTATAAGGAACAGATTAAGAAAGAAGCAGGAATCATCACCTGCTTCTTTTCTTTTGATATGCTTTATGATATACTGTTTTATGATTGTGAATAAAAAGACGCTTTTAAGAAAAGCTTTTTGTGGAGGCAATAAATATGAAAATCATAATCGTAGGCTGCGGTAAAGTCGGCTATTCTTTAGTAGAACAATTAAGTCTGGAAAACCATGACATCACTGTAGTGGATATCAAAGAAGATAATGTCCGTTTTATTACGGATTCTTTAGATGCCATGGGTGTAATCGGTAACGGTACCAGCTATCAGACTCTTACAGAGGCAGGAATACGCCAGGCTGATTTATTGATTGCTGTGACCAATTCCGATGAACAGAATCTGCTATGTTGTGTCATTGCGAAAAAGGCCGGCAATTGTAAGACCATAGCACGTGTGCGTAATCCTATTTATAATACGGAGCTGGAGTTCTTACGAAAAGAACTGGGCATCGCCATGATAATTAATCCGGAACTGGCGTCCGCTTCCTCGATTGCCCGTATTTTTCAGTTTCCGGGCGCTTCAAAAATTGACACCTTTGCCAAAGGTCGTATTGAAATGCTGCACTTCCGCGTAACTGCGGATTGTAAGCTGAATAACTATAAACTACTTCATATTCGTACCACCTTAAAATGTGAAGTGTTGGCATGTACCGTATCCCGAGGCGAAGAAATTATTATACCACGAGGTAATTTTGTATTCTGTGAGGGAGATATTGTATCCATTGTTGCGACCCCTGCCAATGCTCATACCTTTTTCAAGAAAATAGGCATTAATATTGGTCATATTCATACGGCCATGATTGTAGGCGGTAGTACTATCGCATATTATTTGGCACGTCGTCTCCTTTCCGCAGGTGTCTCCACTAAAATTGTGGAATCGAATCCAGCCCGTTGTGAACAGTTAAGCGAATTACTTCCGGAAGCTACCATTATTTACGGGGACGGTACTGACCAGAACCTTCTTTTACAAGAGGGAATCGATAATGTACAGGGCTTTGCTGCATTAACGGATTTAGATGAAGAAAATATACTTCTCTCTCTTTATGCAAAGAAGGTTTCTAAAGCCAAGGTGGTAACCAAAGTAAATCGCACCTCTTTTAATACGGTATTGGAGGACTTAAAGCTGGATAGTATTATCTATCCCCGTACTTTAACCGCTGAATCCATAATTAAATACGCCCGTTCCATGAACAATTCCCTGCATATCAATGTAGAGAATCTGTATAAACTGGAGGATGGACGTGTAGAAGCATTGGAGTTCCTGATTAAAGAAGAGGATCCTAAAATCACGAATATTCCTCTCATGGATCTTCCCATTAAGAAAAATATATTGGTTTGTTGTATTAATCGTCAAAACAGCATCATTATTCCCGGCGGCCAAGACGTATTACAGCCGGGCGATTCTGTGGTGGTTGTTATGACCGGTGAACGCCTGCAGGATATTTCAGATATCTTAATGAATTAGGGTATGGAGAAGAACAATTATGAATTATAGATTAGTTTTATTTATTATCGGCTGGATATTAAAGTTCGAATCTGCTTTCCTGCTTCTACCGGCCATTACCGGAATATTTTATCAGGAATATTCAGAATCCCTTGTTTATGTAGGTATTGCAGGACTATGTCTTATTTTAGGCTGTATTTGTACTTTCTTTGGCAAGAAAAACACGCGACTATATCCCAGAGAAGGCTTTATTGCGGTATCCTTGGGCTGGATTGTTATGAGTTTATTTGGTGCTCTCCCCTTCATGCTTACGGGAGAGATTCCCTGCTTTACCGATGCTCTGTTTGAAACTATCTCCGGCTTTACTACTACCGGTGCCAGCATTCTTTCTGACGTGGAAGCACTATCCTACACCAGCCTGTTTTGGAGAAGTTTCACTCACTGGATTGGAGGTATGGGCGTATTCGTATTTGTTATGGCCATCTTGCCCATGATGGGCGGTACTACCATGAACCTTATGAAGGCAGAAAGCCCCGGGCCATCCGTGGGCAAACTGGTTCCGAAGGTAAAAGATACCGCTAAGATTTTATATCTGATATATATTTTCATCACTGTTTTGGAGGTTATTATTCTCCTTATTTGTAAGCTTCCTTTGTTTGAGTCCCTGACCATGACTTTCGGTTCTGTGGGTACCGGCGGTTTCGGAATCAAGAATTCTTCTTGTGCAGACTATAGTGCTACTATACAGAATGTTATTACCATTTTCATGATATTAAGCGGTATCAACTATTCTGCTTACTTTTGTATATTATGCAAGCAATTTAAAGAAGCCTTCTCCATTGAAGAGGTGAAAGTATATTTGCTGATTATTTTTTCAGCAGTAGCGTTGATAAGTTTTAATACCTTCTCCATCTATGGCAGTGCGGAAGAAACCATACGCCATGCCTTCTTTCAGGTTGGCTCCATTATTACCACTACCGGCTATGCCACTACGGATTTCAATACCTGGCCCATGTTGTCCAAAACCATACTGGTCATGTTGATGTTCATCGGTGCCTGTGCAGGAAGTACGGGTGGCGGTATTAAGGTTTCCCGTATTACGATTTTATTTAAAACCATTCGCAAGGAGCTTCACATATTGATGCATCCCCGTTTGGTCAAAAAAATAAAGGTAGACGATCACGCCGTGCCACACGAAGTCATCCGTTCTACCAATGTTTTTATTGCCGTCTATTTTATTATGTTCTTTATTTCACTACTGCTTATTAGCGTGGATAACCGTGATTTCACCACCAGCTTTACTGCTGTGGCTGCCACCTTAAACAATATCGGTCCCGGATTGGACGGAGTGGGCCCTACTGCAAATTTCAGTGGCTTTTCCATATTTTCTAAATTTGTACTCATGTTTAACATGCTGGCCGGACGATTGGAACTGTTCCCCATGTTGATGCTGTTCCATCCCGCCTGTTGGAAAAAATATTAATTATTTCAAAGCATCCTGAAGCTGTATTCGTTTGACGATTACCAGACTCAGGATGTTTTTAACCTCCTGAATATCCTTTCTGGCAATATTTTGACGCATTCCGGTGAATGGTCTTGCAAAGCACTCAAGTCCCAGTTTCTCGGCTTCCATGCTCATTCTTCGTATACACATAGCTGCACTTTCAAACCGGCTGCCATTCACGGATTGACCCAGACGCATAAAATCATAGCTGTTCAAAAATTGTTTCAACTTCTCTTCGTACGCTTCTCCATAGGTATCAATCCCTTTTTCAATATTTACCTTTAATCCTTTTAATCTAATTGTTTTTTCTTCCTGCATGATTTCCTCCAAAAAGCAAGGACAGAATGTTACTTCTGCCCTTGTTCGTCTCATTATCTGACTATAATGGAACATTTCACTTCATATGCATTTTCCGTAACACTTTCTGCGGAAAGACTGATCAAACAATACTCCGCACCGGCACGATGTAAAGAACGAATCAGATAATCCTCCCGGAAGCTGATATTTCCGTTGGTATATGCCGTCTCCAATTCCTTCCAGACTGCCAAATCCAACAAATCCGAATATGTGGCACTACCGGTTCCCAGCTTTTCTATTCTTTCACATAATCTATCATAAAACAGTTTCAATCCGCCACTATATACGGAAGCTTCATCTTCCTCTTCCTTCTCTTCACCATAATTGGTTTCCAGTTCTCCATACAATTCACCGTTACATGCGGGGAGGTTGACGGAAGCACCCTTTCTGATATGCGTATCCTGCAGTTCCTTGTCTGTTTTATTAAAATAATCATAGTTTCCCGGTTTTGCATCATCCCAGGTCAAATCCACATTATAATAATCACCATACAAATCTATGATATTCCATGCATGATTTGCACCGCTATAACCCCTGCAATAAAAACAAGGAATGTCCAGCTGCTGCATCAGGTATTGAAAAGCCTTGGCATAACCCGCACACACCGTCTTACCGTTTACTAATGCGCTGTAAGCACTCTGATTCATGGGTGCATCCGCAACATACTCTACCATTGTAGCCATTTTATCATGTACATATTTTTCTTTCTCATAATCACTCTTCAGATTACGTGCCACGGAAAGTATTCCCTCAGCACGTTCATCAAATTTCTGTCTGGACTGATCCAGTTTTTGTGCCGCTTCATTATACTGCAAAGAAATCTCTGCCACTCGTCCGTCCGGTCCGTATTTGCAGCCATAGGAATTCTCTACCCAAAAAAGCACCGGATTATCATTAAGCACCGCTTCCACGACCCTGCCCACATTGGTGGAAAACACCTCTACGCAAGGCTTAAAGCGTTCTACCACCCCATATGCATTGGCATAAATCTGACGATACAATTCCTTTTCGCTATCATTTAACATGTGATAATAGGGATAGAATCTCTGGTCAAATACAAGCAAAGAACCTGTATCTCCCACATCCAGCTCGGTTTCCAACGCATCTGCCTGTACTTTGGTTACCTCCTCGGGCTTTGCTTCTACTTCCATATATCCACTAAATCCGCTCACTGCTTCCGGAATAGTCACCTTATCCGTCAAAGGCGATACATAGGTACCAACCGGTGCCCTTTGAGGAATCACTGTCTTAATATCAATGGTTATCGGCTTATATTCCTCCGGTGTCTGTATCGCTTCCCCGCCTTGTGGTTCCGGCGTAGGTGTGGCATAAACCATGGGGGTATTCTGAGGCTGCGAAATCTCGAAATCATCATCCGCCTCAGGCTCTGCCGTAGTCACAGGCACTTCCTGCTTTTCTTTCTCTTCATACAATGCATTTGATAGCTTTTCCGACCATTCAGGCTTGGAAGTAAAGGCTAATATAGCCACACAAACCAGAAAGATACACAAGCTAATCCCATAAAATAATCTTCGTAATATTTTCAAAGCTTTACCTCTTAAGTCTTCTGAAATTATTCATCAAACAGAGACATCTGCATAAACAGATCCTCCGGTTCAGGTTCCGGTTCTTCGTTATTTAGCACCCGATTCACAAAAATAACCTCTAACTGTTGTCCGCACTGTCCGCAGTGACAATTTTCCTTTTCCATTCCCACCACATTTCTGCTTCCGCAGACCGGACATACCGCAAAATCACTTTTTAAACACCTTACCAATATTTTCATAGGAATCCTCATATTTTCAATCACGGTTTTTAGGTTCTTTATGCTTTCACTATCGGCATTTTTCAGTTAAAACTTAATATTTTCAGTCCTTATACCACTTTTAGTATAACAAAAAGCCCTTTTCTTTTCAACCTCATGGTTGTGGGAAAAAGGCTCTTAGTTCTTAATTATAATATTCTCTTTCTTAATTCCTCAGCACTGTAGGGGCTTAAGTATGCAGGTGCCACATCAAATACGGTTTTGCATCCGCTCATGCCTTCCTTCTTCATGCGATACACTGCTCTGGCATAGGCTACCAACACCAATGAAGTAAACTCCGGATTGGAATCCAGCTTCAGGCTGTATTCGATGATTGCGGTGTTCTCTTCGTTCCAGCCGGTTTTGCTGCTCTGAATCACAAAACCGCCATGTGCCATGCCGGCATGCTCTCTCTTAAGAGTCTCCTCTGAAATAAAATGCACAATGGTATCATAATCAGCAAAGTAATTGGGCATGGTCTTAATTTCCTGCTCAATTCGTGCCAAATCAGCACCTTCCTCAGCCACAACAAAGCACTCTCTAAGATGCTTCTGTCTTGCGGATAACTGAGGATTGCTGCCGCTTCTTACAGCTTCCAGCGCCTCATCTAAGGGAATGGTATACTGAATAGCATTGGCAACACCATCAATACGACGAATGGCATCGGAATGTCCCTGGCTTACGCCTTTACCCCAGAAGGTATATGTGCTTCCTTTTGGCAGAACTGCTTCTCCATACAATCTATTGATAGAAAACATTCCGGGATCCCAACCACAGGAAATCATAGCCACATTACCATTTTCCTTTGCAGATGCATCCACTGCCGCAAAATGCTCAGGAATCCTTGCGTGGGTATCAAAGCTGTCTACCACATTAAAATACTTTGCATACTCCGGGGTCTGAACAGGCAAATCAGTAGCACTTCCGCCACACAGAATCAAAACATCAATATCGTCTTTCTTATCAAGAATCTGATCCACATGGTAAATCGTAACGCCCTCGGTTAAAATCTTCACCTTGTCCGGAGATCTTCTGGTAAACACCGCTACCAGCTCCATATCATCATTCTGCTTTATTGCACACTCTATACCTTTTCCCAAATTACCATAGCCTAAAATACCAATTCGTATCTTCATATCCATACACTCCTCTCCACTAACCAAACTTTTATGTTAGGAATCTTTTGTTATTTTACATCATTCATTCCGAGAAGTAAAGGGAATGTTTTATCTTATTTCACGTTCTTTTTCTCTGTTTTCGCGAACTCTTTTCGATAATTGACGCATAATGTTGTAAATTGTCGAAAAGAGTTTGCTATGAGTCATTCTATTTCCCTTATATTCCTGATTCCCTTATTCATCCTACTCATATCCGCACTTCTTTTGCACCTGAAAAAAGTTAAGTGTATTAGAAAAAGTCGTTCTCTCAGTCTTGCAGAAAAGACCGAACATTTAAACTACCCGGTAGATCCCTTAGGCTACACCTACAATCCCCATCAGGATATTTTCACCTCTCATATCAATTTCCGCATAACACACGGTAATATCGCCTTATTGCAATAGCAGTAGCTGTATTCATCCCAATTGTATCACTTGTATCGAACTTAAGGGCTATCAAATCAATCTAGTGAAATGGTGTATACAAGCAAAAAGCAGCGGACCACTTAACGTATATTCCGCTAAATGTCCGCCGATTTTTCCTCTTTATGTCACACGTGAGGTATTGCACTCTGATACATTATCAGAGATTCCTCAAAGTACTTCCTCATAAATCATGGCAAAATTACTGCGTTGTACCACATACACATCGTTTTCATCCTGCATACTGTAACAAATCATATCCCCCGGTCTGGCATTCATATATGTCTCATAATTCCATCTGGTAAATACCTTGGTATGAATGTCAACCGGCTTTGCCCAAATCATGGCACCGGGCTTGGACATACAGGCTTTTGCTATGGGCAATATCTTCACAAGAGTATTGGTACCCTGTTTTATCACGGAAGGTGAATAATCAAACACCTTATCATAAGCCACCTCTGATACACTATATCTTTGCTCAAAAGTATCCTTCTTAATGGGATATACCTCTCCTTCCAAGCCAATCATGATATAGGTATCCTCTGCACAGGTAACAAATACATCCCCTTCCAGAGTTCTGACTTTACATTCCACACCCTCTTCAAATAAATCCGTGGTCTTCACAAAACCAAACATATTGGCACGCTTACGATACTTCTTGAAGGCTTCTCTGTCCTTCATTCCTTCTCCAAAACGGACCACCTCATATTCTTCGTAGTATTCCGTCATCCTCTTTCGGAAATACTCTTCAATATCCATATCCTCGTATTTTTCCAGAAACTTGTACTGGGATATAAAGCCACCTGCTTTATCCAGATGTCCGCCGCCGTCACCGATTCCTTCTGTTAAGAAGGAAGACAATTCATTAGCAGCAACTTCCATAAGACAACTTCTTACGGAAATCTTATATCCACCGGGATATTCGCAGTAAGACACTCCTACGTCAATACAGTCCACTTGAAGTGCAAAGTCACCGATAACTCCCAATAGATTAGGGTCACATTCCTTCACTTTAATCAATGCATATCTGTATTGTTCGTTATATTTTTTACTTAATATGGCAAATCCCGCCGTTTCAAAGTCCACAATACTTAAATTGGCATACTTTAACCGATTAATCAGGTCTCTGTCAAATTGTAACAGTTCTATCATGTCCTTATCATAAGGATGACTGATTTCCGACAACTGATTACTGTCCATAAACAATCCGTAATATAAAGCAGTAGCCACTTTATTATTGGCATTGATATCATATCCCTCATCACGAAGCATGGCATAGCATATAGTGGCACAGCTCACCAAATGGCTACGGATTTCTGACATATCGTCCGACATTTTACCGGTATTGTGATGGTCTATCATAGCGATATGTTCCGCTTCAAAGGTTTGCACATTGCCTTCTCCATACTGGCAATCCACCGTCACAAGCAACTGGGGCTTGGCAAGCTCCGTAACATACTCCACAGGTATCTCCAGTTCCCTGATAAACATCACCATATTATTCTTGCTGATAGGATATCTTCCTCCATACACCAGGCGCACCTGCTTACCGTGTTCCTTAAGAAACTGATAAATCGCATATCCGGACCCCACTGCATCCGCATCCGGATTATCATGTATCTGTATTACGATATCATCATATTGCAATAACTGATTCAGTACCATACTCTCACCTTTCTATTCTTTTCACAATTTCAGAATCTGTACGAATGGTCAACACCGGTCTGATTCCATAGCCTTCCAATCCCACACTTTCCGCTCTGATTTCTTCCTGACTGATACTACTACACACCATATAAGCCTGATATCCGTTGGTTGCGCTGCTATCCCGTAACCACCAGTAGAAATCTTCTGCACCAAGTTCCAATGCATAGCTATCATACCAGTCAGCTTTATCCTGCACTAATGCATATTCTGTAGGCACTGCTAAACGACTGACATTGGCTTCCTCCAGCCATTCAAGCTCCTCGGATGACAATAAGAACACTTTATCTTCCGTTTCTTTTCCGTTGGTCTCCACTTTTGTAACCAGACTGTCTTTTTGCTCTGCTTCCGTAAAATAGCTTAAAAAGCCAGGTTCCTTGTGATAACCGTTTTTCAATTCCGACATGGCGGATGCTTGGGGAATTCCGTTCTCATAGGTCACATTTTCATCTGCACTGTTCAACCAGGTTCTGATATTGGATGTTTCCCAATCATTATTTCCCCGAAGCTGATGCTGCAAATCTAAATCCATACCGGAAATATCCTTTCCCCAATAGTTCGTATCCAGGGCTTCATTATATTTTCCGCTTTCTGCTGCATCATATGCCTTCATGGACAATATATTCTCAGCTATAAGAATTGCTTCTTTTCCGTTTTGTGACACCCTTAAAACCCGCCAGCAAATATCCTCCTGTCCATATCTTCCGAAAACAATTCTCTCTCCCGGTTTCCAGGTTTGGGCTGTTTCCTCATTTATTAATGCTTGCTCTTTCGCTTTCTCGCCCTTGTTTATGCAGCAAATAAATAAACCTACTGCTACCAACAACAGAACCGGCCATAATACCCACTTAAATTGCTTTCTTCCGGTATTCGCTTTATCACATCTATCCTTCCCTATGCCTCTTCGTTCCCCATTGGGCTCGCCATACTGCGTAATGGACTGCAGAATCCCATCATAATTCCCGTCAGAAAACTTTCCTATCCACTGATGGGTCATTAGGAAATATTGCAGGGATTTGCTTAATTCCACTTCTTCCAGCTGATATACGAAAACAGTCTTATTCTTACTGACAGCACTTTCCACTTCTCTTAAAACATGAGGCGACTCATTGGATGCCTTTGATAATAGTACCAACATGGCATCGGTACTCTCAATACCCTCCATAATCTCCTGTGCATAAATATGGCCCGAACGTATATCCCGAGGGGCCAAAAAACAGGAATGACCATGATTTTCTAAGTAATCACATATTTTTTCTGCAATATCATATTCTTTTGAGGAATGTGATAGAAATAAATACATGCAAATCTCCTTCTACTGCGGCTTTCTGGCCTGTATATCATAGCTTACATTGACACCGGATACCGCAATCTCCGCATTCTGGTAAAACTTTCTTATGACTCTGTCCGCCACTTTCTTGCCATTCTCTGTATCTGTGTCCATTAATAATACAATGTACTGTTTATTACTGTACTTGGTACCCGCATCCATGGCTCTGAGAGAAGATACCACTGATTTCTCTAATATCTCCATGGCACTATCCATGCTGATACCTGCCAGGTATTCATTCCCCATTCTTAAAGTAAACAATACGATTTGTATTTCCTGTTTCTTACGTTCTACATAGCGGATTACAAAATCATACAGTTTTTGAAATTCTTCATAAGCAACACTAAAGGCACCGCCGGTTTGTACCACACCCTGTTCCATCATACGATGTACAACTTCCAAATCCACCTCTGTACTGCTTTTTTCGGAACTGATTTTTTGTTCTCCGTAAAAATGGTAAGAATTTTTACCGTTATTCTTCACGTAATAGAGGGATTTGTCCGCGTTATTGTATAAGCTTACATAATCCTCATCTCCGGTAGCCATCATGATACCTATGGAAACCGAAACCACATCCGGATATCCTAAGGATGCCATTCTTTCATTAAACAGCTTAATAATATCGCCGGCTTTTTTTGCGGCAATCTCTCTGTCCGTCAGTTCCGGATAAAAGGTCACAAATTCATCCCCGGCCAATCGGCATATTACATCATCCTCACGGGAATAGGTCCGCAAAACCTCCGCAAAAATCTGCAAAGTCTTATCTCCCACAATATGGCCGTAGGTATCATTAATTCCTTTGAAATTATCCAAATCAATCATAAACAGGGCACCTGCATGACCTTCCTCCAGAAGCTCATTCAGTTTCTTTTCCAAATAATCCCTGTTATGTAATCCGGTCAAAGCATCAGTCAATGACTTTAATGTAGCCATCTCCATCTGCTGGGTGCGCTTCATCAGCTGATGTTCCAAATCCTTACGCAAATCATAGAGTTCCAAGAGTTTGCTGACACGACTGGCCATAATTAACGGCTTTATGGGTTTGGTAATAAAATCATCCGCGCCAAGCTCCAAGCACTCTGCTTCTGTTTCCAGTTCAGAAAGTGCCGTCATAAACATCACCGGTATCTTAGACCACTCCTTATGGGATTTGATCTGTCTGAGCACTTCTTTGCCGCTCATCTTAGGCATCTCAATATCCATGAGAATCAAATCCGGAATCTCCTTCTCCAAAAAAGCTAAGGCTTCCGGTCCGGAATGTGCCAGAGAAATACGATAAGTGCTTTCCAACGCATTCTTGGCAATTATACAATACATATTACTGTCATCTACAATTAAAATATGCTTCATTAGTACCCCTATATAGCTTCTGCTATGTTCATATACTGCATACCTATAAGTTACATAACCGCCCCTAAATCAATGCTGTACTGAAATATCTCTCCGCTCTGTCTGCCAATATGGTGACAATCACTTTATCTTCACCATACTTCTTCGCCATCTGCTTAGCTGCCCATACATTGGCACCGGAAGAGGTCCCCACCAAAAATCCCTGTACCTTTGCTAATTCTCTTGCTGTATTTATGGCATCTTCATCTGTAACTTCTACAATATCCGTGATAATGGAAGTATCCAACACCTCCGGCACAAAACCGTCACCAATCCCCTGTATCTGATGGAGTCCCGGCTCATCCCCCAACAATGCCGAAACATTCTTGGGCTCCACTGCCACAATCTTACAATCCGGATTCTTCTCCAGAATGCGGGATGCGATGCCCTGCAAGGTACCACCGCTACCGATACCGGACACAAATACATCAATCTTCTCATCCAATTGTTCCAGAATCTCCTTGGCTGTACCGTTAAAATGTGCCTCCGGATTTGCCGGATTTTCAAACTGCTGCGGTACAAAATATTCATCGGACGATGATGCAATCTCCAAAGCCTTATCCACAGAACCGCCGATACTTAGTTCCGGAGGAGTCAACACCAGCTCGGCTCCCAAAGCCTTGATAATCTTCTTACGCTCATCACTCATATTTTCCGGCATGACGATAATGACCTTGTATCCCTTACGAACGCCACACAGTGCCAGACCGATACCGGTATTGCCGGATGTGGGCTCAATAATGGTCATACCGGGCTTTAACTTACCGCTCTTTTCTGCTTCTTCCAACATATTAAGTGCAATACGATCCTTAATACTTCCTCCCGGATTTAAAAATTCTGCCTTTGCATAAATATGACAACCGGTAGTCTCCTCCAGACTAAGCAAAGGGGTATTGCCGATTAATTCCAAAATATTGTTATAATACATGTCTGTACCTCCAAGTACCAAATTCTCCTAGTTTATAGTATATAAAAAGAAGGGTTGCAACGCAACCCTTTTTTCAACACTTTACTACATTAAATTATTCAATCACTTCCTCTAATTCATTGGCGGACTTAATCTTCTTAATCCATTTACCGCTGTTCAGACGAATCAGACACCAGAAGGCTTTCACTACCTGGTCACTCTTTAAGAAGAAGTAAATCCAGAAAGGCTGCAGATGCCATACAAAGCCTGCCAGCAAACCCAAAGGAAGAGATATTACCCAAAGGAAAACATTATCAGCCAGCATCAGCATCTTGGTATCTCCGCCTCCGCGAAGCACGCCCTTGGTCATAATACTGTTGGTCGCCTGGAATACTACGATAATACTGATGGACAACATCAGCTGCTTAGCAATCTCTCTGGTTTCCTCCGTAAGCTTGCTATACGCACTAATCATAGGATTACTGATAAGTAAAATAATCAAACCGGCCAAAACACCAAACAAAAGACCGATACCAAGAAATGCATATCCCTGCTTCTGTGCCTTTTCACGTTCTCCTTCTCCCAAGGTATATCCTGTAACAATCGCACCGGACTGTGCAAATCCCTGGGTCATGACAGAACTTAACTGCTGTGTGGTCACCGTCACTGTATTGGCTGCCATGAAACTTTCACCCAAGCGTCCTATCACCATAGCCACAGAATTATTTCCCAATGCTAAAATACCATCACTGATTAATACCGGGATACTGATACGTATGTACTCTCTCCACAACACTCCCACCGGTGCAAAAAGGTGGCGAATCCGGAATCCAATTTCTTTATCCTTAAACAATAAATAACCGCATATTATGGAAAATTCAAAAAATCTGGCAATTAAGGTTCCCAATGCAGCACCCGCCACTTCCATTCTGGGTGCACCGAATTTACCAAAAATAAAAATATAATTGGCTCCCACATTCACAAATAATGCTGCGATTGAGGTGTATAATGGCAATCTCACCTGCTTTACATTACGCAATACTATCGTCGTTGTTAAGGATAATCCCATTAAAAAATATGTAATCACTGAATACTCAAGATACTTCATACCTTCATGTATGATTCCATCTTCCTCAGTATAGATTCGCATAATTTGTTCCGGAATAAGTATGGTAATTACGCAGAATAGTAACGACATAGCCAAACATAAACGAAGCATAATCGCCACCGTTTTTTTCAAGGAATCTTTATCCTTCATACCAAAGTATCGGGATACCAATACAGAAGCCCCCATACCAATGCCCATACAGAAGATATGAAAAATACCAATAAACTGATTTGCTGCTGAAACTGCTGCAAACTGTGTCTGCCCCACTTCAGCCACCATAACATTATCTGCCATATTTACACCGGTAGTAATCAAGCCCTGGAATGCAATTGGTAATGCAATGCCAAATGCGTTTTTATAAAATTGTTTATCCTTCACATATAACTTCTGCATATCTCGTCTTCCTTGCCTACATTTACGTCAAATTTTCTACACAACGAAACATTATACCACTATCATTTTTGAAATGCCAGTATTTTATAAAACGATTTACAATTAATCTACCCAACGACTAAATCTCGCCCTTCTTCACACGGAACAAAATCTGCTTATCGTTATAAATAGGGTTATCCGAACCCACACCGACAAAATCCTTTCCGAATATATCAAACAGATTGCTTACCATGGTAAAGGCAGGTACTCTACCTAAAATTTTCTCGCCATCCGACAGAAACGCATATTGAATAGGTACCGCATAGTCACCATTGTCTGCAAATCCGCCACCACCCATATAGGCAGGGATGATACAATATCTTCCGTTTAACAGTTCTTTTACCTTTTTCCCACTTCGTTTAATACGCAAATTCAAACCGCCGGGACCCGGTATATCTACGTCATTATGATAAGCATTCTTGGTATGCGGAACATTATATTTTTTCGCTGTTCGTTTATCAGAATAGCCTGAAAGCAAAACACCGTTCTCAATATAGGTAAACTTATCATTTTCATGAACACATCCGTCCCCATCCCAGAAACGGTTAAACCAGCATTCCTTTTCCGAAACATCATGCATCAGAGTAAACTCCTCTGAAAACAGTTTTTCTCCAATCTTGCCGGACAAAAGGGATGTACCCAGACTCATATTTTCATAGTTCAGACAATTATATAGCTTTCCCAGCAAATCATAATACTGCATATCAATGATGATTTCATCCGGAAGCTCCAATTCCTTATCGTAATTAGCCAGATAATCATCCGCCATTTTTTGAAATACTGCTTTGTCATAATCCCTTAAGCTAAAACTAAAATATCCGCTTGTAATATCTTTACTATCTGCATGTTTATACTCCACCATTACAGAGACACAGCAATCGATATACTCATAGTTCATTCCTTTTTCATTTGTCCGTGCAAATATTTCTTTTGACTGATTCACAATCATGCGATAGATGAACTTTGGATAACATTCCACTAAATAATCCATACATTCTTTTGCCGTGTCCATTAGTTCTTTATCGGTAAGTTCACGTTCCGTCATATCACGCTTTCTCACTCCCGATTCTATTTCGAAAGGATAGGGACGTGCTCTCTCCAACAGATTCTCTTTTGCTTTTTCGTATCCTTCCTCGTCCCCACACTGTCCTATATGACAATAGATTCCTACCTTATCCGCTTCATAAACCCTATAAGATGTTGATTGCGTACTGGTTCTCTGAAATGCTTTTAATTTATTTTCCTGATATTCTATACGCGAATCCGTATATATCACCGACACTTTTTCTCTCATATTCATCCCCCCTAGTTTACCGTCATTTTCTTCACACGAATACTGGGTCCTCCGGTGGTAACCTTAACCCATTGTCCATTCTTACCGCAGCTTCCTGCATCAAACAATTCTAAATCCGTGCCTACTGCATCTACATCAAAAAGAGTCTCAAACACATTACCGGTCACCACATTAATCCGTATGGGCTCGCAAAGCTTTCCATCACGAATTCGATAACTGATAAAAGGGTCCATTGTGAAAATCGCTTGGCCGGTTCCCCCATAAACATCATAAATATAGATACCATCCTTCACTTCTGCTATCATTTGTTCGGGATCATCCTCTCCTCTTTCCATAAAGGTATTGGTCATGCGTACCATTGGTGCACAGGAATAATCTCTGGCTCTGGCACTTCCGGTAAGTTCTTCGCCCAATACAACAGCAGAATTCGCATCATGTAACCTTCCGGTAAGCACACCGTCCTTCATCAGCCATGTTTCTGTAGCCTTAGTGCCTTCATCATCATAAGGTGTATAACCTGCATGAAACCAGTCGCCTCTATCGCAAATAGAAATTTTAGGATTTCCTACTTGTTTTCCCAGCTCCCATTCATCCTGTAACACCTTATCATTCAGCATAAAATCCGATTCACTTTTGTGTCCGAAGCTTTCATGGGTAAAAACAGCAGTTGCACGTGGTCCAAGAATACAGGTATACTGTCCCGGCTCAAGTGGCTGTGCATTCTTAGCAAAATCCAATCCTCTCTTTAATTCTTCCAAAATCTCTTCTTCATGTCCATACAATTCATGCATTTGGAATTTGCGGTATCTCTTACCCGGATAAGAAGTCACGCCGTCTACAGTGATTCCGTAGACTACTCCCAAACAACATTCCTGATTATCCTGAATAATTGATGCACCTTTACTTGAGTAGAAGCTCTTCTTCAAATAATAACAATCGCAATAAACATTCCATAAACTCAGTTCTGAAATACTTTCATCAACACATTTTTCAATATAATGATCCAACAGTTTTTTCCAATCCTGTCGACTGATTTTTCGCACATCTGTATCCTTATCAAATAAAACTATGTTTTCATTATGTACCTGAAATTTCTTTACAACAGGATGCTCAGAAATATTTGGATTTGGTGTTGCTAATGTCATCAGATTATCCAATTCTTTCTGAATCTCACTTAGGTTATTTGTAGTAGCAATATACCACATATTTCCGTCAAAAACTCTAATCATTGCACCGGATTCCGTGGTCATACCATCTGACTCCAAATCACCGTTTTTAGCCTCTAACCATAAATAATATTTTTCTTCAATTCTTATATCCGCATACACATCTTTTGGAAACTGATACATATTCTTCCTCCCTCATTTATCGACTTTAATTAAAAAATTAATATCTGTGCTACCACACCTACTGCTACAGCCACAATCAATCCCAATATAGCCATCAGCCGATACTGCCACATGGAATAGCTAAATCTCTTCCATGCCTTGCCCAGCTGAATCAGTATGTAACCGTAAAACAGCATAAAGAATAGGGTGACAATCATTAGGATGTTATACGAAAAGGTCACCAATATTGCTATAATAAACAAATCGTTAAACAGAATAAATCTCAAATCATCCTTGGGATGCTTATCATCATATTCTCTGGTTTCCTCTACAATACGGTCTATCAAAAAGCTCATGCCCTTAAAACCGAATCGTACGCCAACCTCTATCTCCTCCTGATTCTTTAATTCTTCATCAAAATCCTCGCCCCAATTGCCCATTTTTCTCTTTCCTTTCTCTTTTATTTTATAGTCCTTCGGATGACTTATTGAAACACCAGTCTTGCAAAATTATAGAAGCCCAAATACCAAATATTAAAATCATGTCCACCGGGTAATGTCTGCCAGGTGAAATTCTCTCCATCCGTCAGCTTATCTGTTTTTTCCGTAAGTCCGGTCACTGCCGCTCTGGCACTGCTGTAAGCGATTCCGTCATTGGTGCCGCACATACTGTAAAAATAATTGACATCATATTCTTCAAAAGCCTCCAGATACCCAGCAATCTGTGTAGCATTGTAGGTAGTGGGTGCCGCGGAAAAAGTACCGAAATAACTGATAATATCCAGACATTCACACAGTCCGATATTGGTGGTCTGCATACCTCCCATGGAAAGTCCTGCCATTGCTCTGTGATCTCTGGCTTCGGTCAGGTCATATCCATCCTCACTGTAATCCGCATAAGTGGCAAAATTTGCATCAATATAAGGAATCAAATCATTACGAAGTTCCTTTCCAAATACATAGAAGGAATTATAATCTGCATTGGTATTGGCAAAATCCGTACAGGAACGCCCGTTAGGTGCTACGATAATAAACGGTTCAATGGCTTCTCTTGCGGTAAGTCGGTCCATCATGGCCTTCACTTTGGAGCTACTGTTATACATGCCCCATTCCCTTTCATTGCCACCGATACCATGCATCAGATACAGCACATTATACTGTTTCGTCTCATCATAGTCCTTGGGCAAATATACAAAGGCTGTCTTGGTAATCTCTGATTCATCCCCGTAATATGCCTTGGTGGTGTAGGAAATCTCTTGAATCGTACCGCAATCCTTAAGCATGATTCCAAGATCCGCTACAGGGACCTTATCTACGATTCCATCCTCAAATACCGGCTCCGGTGTGGGAGTAGGCGCAGGAGTGGCAGTAGGTGCTTCTGTAGGTGCAGGTGTGGATTCCGATGTTGCCTCCGCCTCACTTTCCGTACTGACATCCGAAGGCTTACTCTCCTCGGACACTCCTTCCGCATCCTTACCACATCCGTTCAAAAGCAACAGACACATCATATATAGTCCTAATCTCACTCTACTCTTTTTCACTGCTTATTCCTTTCCTTTGCAAAGATTCTTCATCCGCTTCACATCCTCAGAGGTACATTCATAGGGAGAATATCTGGCCTTCTCATAAAGATTACCCATCTCCGTATTCTCCAGGATACCGGAGCATTCTCTGGCTGTATACAGCTCCATTCTATCCTTCCTTCCGGCTTCCGCTATCTTCTTCTCTTCGCTTAATACTTTCTTTCTAAAACGTCTGCGGATACGAAGGGCCGGATTCATGGCCGCAAATATACCTTCCCTCTTAGGCGCATCCAGCTTTTCTACCACATCCGTTTTTTCATAAATATCCTCTTCCTTTTTCACCGCGGTTCCGCTTCCGTCAAAGGCGAATAAACCGCTTAAAAATTCCAAGAGCATACGAATCAGCTTATATGCTATCCATAGAAGGACAATGATTACTAAAATACTGAGTATAATATCCCACACACTGTTTTTGTCTGATATTTGCTCCGGAATCATCGGCTCCACGGTGCCTCCCAAATCCGGTCCACCATTCTGTTCAAAATCAAAACGCTTTATAAAATCACGAATCTTCCTTCCAAAGAATCCCAAAAATTTCCTTATATACTGCAACACATCATCCATACGCCCTATATTAGCCACCACCAATAACAATACCGACAGCAACGAAGAAAAGCCCAGCATGGAGATAACCCCCGAACCCAATACCGTTTTAATAGGCATATATCCTACGGAATGCTTATTCACTTCCAAAAACTTCATGTATTTATTCACATAGCTGGCAACCGAATACAGTACCACATTCCAAATCATGATATAGATGACATTCTTCTGATATTCAAACAATTTGATGTACTGGAAAATAAACGCTACTACTACTGTCATGATTACAATAATAGCGAGAGGTATGGGTTTATAATCTGAGCTGTCATCCTTGGTCCAGTCGTACATTTCCGTAGTCACACCGTAATAGGCCACACCAACCAGATAGATTATGGTATATGCTATGTGTGGAAATGGTATACTGTAAATCCCCAAAGCCAAAAGCAGATATATAAGATACCGCAACACCTTAAGTTTCTTCAGCTTACTGAATACATAGGGAAGAAAACCAATCCCCAACCAAATCAGCCAATGTGCCGGCAGTATTTTATAATTCTGACCGGCCACCAGCAATATCATATATATCACAATATAAAAACACCAATGGTTCTGAAAAATCATTATGTAATTGTGAATTGCTCTTACTTGCTTTATTGTCATATATTTTCCTTAACGCATCCTGCTAATTTCAACAGGTTTATAGAAACGTTGTAAATTCCTTGGTATCTTAGGCTCATCCTTGGAATCCTTTACATAGAACCACATAAAATCTTCCGAAACACCGCAATATGCCTGCAACAACTGTGTAAACTCATCGTAGGCATTCATGGACAATACGAAAGTATACTCTCCGTTTGTCCTGCGAAACAGCCTGTTTTCAAAATGCTCGTGAAAGGGCTTCATCTTTTTGCTCAAATCAATACAAGACAAGGAGCGATAGATTTCCCGTACATTCGTATCCTCATTGTAATACAGTATTTTGTCCGTTCTCGAATCCTTACAATTACCATAACAGGATACCTTAATCCCTTTTCCGGCAAAGAACCTCACAATACCGGCTGCAATCCGTATACATCCCTCTGCACAATCCTCTTTCTTCAGGATTCCTTCATCCTCCAGATTTAGGAAAATACGAATGGATTTCACTGCCGTAAAATCTCTTAAATTCACCTTTAAGTCTCCTGTCTTGGCAGTAGCCTTCCAATTGATGCTTTTCATATCATCATATGGCTGATACTCTCGAATGCCGCGATACTCAAAAGGGTCCTCCAAGAATTGACGCTTCGTATTCACCATACCATTCACCATTTGCAGGGAATGCAGAATCTCCTTATTGTAAAAAGGTTGCGGATATACATAAATAAACTCGTCGATTTCTCTGGTTTCCCGCAAATTGGTAAGCATGAACAAATCGCCTGTCAGCAAATCAATGGAACGGATATGATAACAACCTCTCTTATCCGCCGTAAAGTGCAAGGTTCTGGTGATTTTCTCACGTCTTCCGATTGCAAATACATCATTACGGTAATACTGATCCGTCTTCTGGGTCTCCTTGGAATCCTCAAACAAAAGGTTGCGACTGGTTTGAAACTTCACATGAAACAAGGGAAGCGGCAACCATTTTTGATTGGTGATTACTTCTATGAGCTCACCGGTATCACCGGCAAACATATCCGTAGAACCAAACTTTAAGTCCACTTCCAGATTCTCGTTCCAGTAATATATGTATACCTTCAGCTGAATCCATATAAACAAAAGTATTAAAATAACAATACCAATTAATTGTATCATGCACTATAATCCTCTGTGGGTACATCCGTGTTACGTAAAATCTTATCTACAAACTTATCGGTTTCATTGTCTCCGTAGCCCAGAATAATTCTGTGGGACAATACATACGGTGCCACTGCTTTTACATCATCCGGCACCACATATTCCCTACCGCTTAAGGCAGCGTATGCCTTTGCACATTTCAACAGCGCCAAACTGCCTCTGGGGCTGACGCCCATCACCACAGAGGCACCCACTCTGGTCTCTGCCACCAAATCTACGATATATTCCTGAATACATTTATGCACATATACCTTGGTTGTTTCCGCTCTGGCAATCTGCAAATCCTCCAAGGTCACCACACTGCTCAAGGTGTCCAGAGGATCCGCTTCCATATAACGGGCCAATACCTCCAGCTCCTGTGCTCTGCCTAAAGCACCCATGGATAATTTCATCATAAAACGGTCCATCTGCGCTTCCGGCAAAGGGAAAGTACCTGCTGTTTCCACCGGGTTCTGGGTAGCGATTACGAAAAACTCTCCCGCCATCTTATAAGTCTCACCATCAATGGTGGCCTGCTTTTCTTCCATACACTCCAAAAGTCCGGCCTGGGTACGGGGTGTGGCACGGTTGATTTCATCCGCAAGCAAAATATTGGTAAAAATAGGGCCTTTACGCAGCACGAACTCATTGGTTTGACGGTTGTATACATTCAGTCCCGTAATATCCGCCGGCAGCAAGTCCGGTGTAAACTGAATACGTGCATATTCGCCGTTCATGGATTTTGCCAATGCCTTTGCCAGCTTGGTTTTGCCGGTACCCGGTACGTCCTCTAAAAGCACATGACCTTCTGCCACCATGGCGGTCAAAATTAATTTAATCACTTCATTCTTTCCTATAATAACCTTGCCAATATTCTCTATAATCTTATCTGCAAATATTTTCGCTTTTTGTTCCATAATCATTCTCCTATATTACATTTATCCGTGCTTTACATATAAAATGAGGTGAATCTTACTATAGCCATGATCAAAAAGTACAGCATGCCGAAATTCAGGAACGCAGTAACAATCTTTCTCTTCTCCACATGCTCCGGTGCTTTCTTTAAAAACAGTTTCCTGCGATTTCGAATCCAAAGCACCCAGCCCACAATAACGGAAGCTATCAAAAACAGTATCCAGCCGGAAAAGAGAAGCATACTTGGCATCAATTCCATCATCATTTCTTCCGCTTCCGGCGACATCATATTCTCCATTTCCAGGAATTCATACATTTTCTCTAAATCCAGCAGGCTTACCAGCTTCATGGAAATCACGGAAGTGGCCAGATTTACCACCATATGCAATAAAATGGTGTACCAAATCTTACCGGTTCTCATATAAATAAATGCTAAGAATAAACCGATACCGGTAGCAAAGAAAAACTGTGTGAAATTGCCGTGAAACAATCCGAAAAAGATGCCGGATACAAATATGGCAATACCCTCACCGTATTTATGTATTCTGTCAATCAAAAACTTTCTGAATACCAATTCCTCCACAATGGGTGCCCCGATACCCACGGTTAATATACGCCAGAAATCATCGGACCCCATCATCATGTCCGTAATCGCCTGGCCCCCCATGGTACCAACAGTACTGAACATTAACTGATCCGCAAAAAATCCTATTATCATACCGGCGCCAATGACTCCTGCATTCATGAAAACAGCTGAAATGAACTGTCCAAAGGTCATTTTATGCTTTTCCACAGGCGTTTTCTCAATCTTAGAAGCTAACAATACAACTGCAATCAAACATATCACATCCGTGATGGCAATGGTTCCTACCCAGGAATACCAATCCTTGGTCATGATGTCTTCTCCAAAAAACAATTCCATCACAGAATCATAGCATGCTCCCAAGCTTATCATCAATATACCAAATACAGACAGCATCACACCGGCTGCACTATAATTCTTTTTCGCCGTGGCCTGCTCTAACGGATTCTTCTTTTGCAAAGCAATCCCTACACAGGCAACTAAAGCAATCACTGCACCTGCCAGAAGTGCTCCCAAATAAAACTTATAATCCATTCCCAAAACATCCGCAACCGGCTTTAATAATGTGCGTCGAAACAGTAATATGCTATATACCGCCAGAATCCAAATCATCATCACTTTTAACACAATTGCTGCCGCTGATTTCCTCATATTCAACCACCCTCTTCTTTCTTATTTCTTCAATGCACTAGCAAATTAAAGTATATCACTTTTCCTATGGATTGTCACTTAGTTTAGATGTAATTATTCAGTGCACTCATGCGCAAAACCGCTTCTAAAGAGAAACCAGCGTTTCTCTGCGCTTTCCTTTTGGTTATGAGGGCTTCTCACTACATAAATGTATGAAACCAGCCCTTTACAAACAAGCTTGACAGATCTGTTTTCATACATTTGTAGGTTCTAAAATAAATGTTGGGGTGTATGATTGAAAAATCGTCACCTCAGCATTTTTTTGTTTTATAATAATAAAAAACCTCCAAGTGCCAGTCGACCAAAACTCATCACTCGGAGGTATGCAATAAATGCATAATCATTGT
>JAFWYN010000010.1 GCA_017522685.1 Lachnospiraceae bacterium | reverse complement strand
TAATTTCCTACGGTAACGGTTTCCAGATGGTCAGCTGCAATACATTCTCCTGCGTAGACGGTTTTGGCAATCCGGATAATTTCCGTAGTGGATGCGGTTTTCTTTGTTACCACAGGGATGGCAATGAATGCGATGATCATGGCCAGGATGATGCTTAGGATTCCATATAGTAATCGAGTGTTAATTTTCATGGTTACCTCCAAATAATCAATTGTGTTAAGGTTCCTAATAGGAAAAAGGGTGCAAAGGGAATTGCCTGTTGCGGCTTTTTGCACCATAGCTGCAGGTAAAGTAAAGCATAGGCCGTACCGACAAAGGAAATGGTAAGGATTCCTTTAGGTCCTGCCAGAATGCCTAACAGTGCAGCAAGCTTGATGTCCCCACCACCCATATGGCAACCCGGAAGGTAGGAAACAATCAGAAAAAGAAAGACACCCAGGAAAAATCCAATCAGGCTATCCTGGATGCGGGAAAGTATCTGGTTCCATTCGCCCTGTAACCCAAGAGGCAGGGAGAACAGGCACCAGATTAAAAATAAGAACAGGGCAAGGTTCTTAATCTTATGATGGCGGATGTCATACAGGGCAATTCCTATCAGATACAGGATGGTACCTATGAGATACCAGGTTGGTAAGCTATTCACGTTTACTGTACCAATCGTCATACAGACTGCCCTGGATCTGTATGGAATCGTGTACATTTATGGACAGCATGCCGGCCGGTGTCCAGGCATCCAGCACACGGGTGTACACGGTGTAGCTTTCATCCGGAAACCAGACCGGTGTAAAATGTACGTTCCTTCCCTGAATGGAGTAGGGGTTGGAACGGAACGTGAAATGCTGCCCATCTAAAGCAAGAAGACGCCAGTACGTGGCGTAGTGAAATTCCGGAAAATAGGATACGGCGTTTTGTGCTTTGGTTATCTGATCGGGAGCATTGCTGGAAACGTAAGCGACGGCAGATTCGGTGATGCCATAGCCGCTGCGCATATAATATTCCGGATAATCCGGGATGGTAACATCCGGATAAATTTGCATACTGCCTTCTATGGAAGCATAATAACCGGTTGAGGTAAACTCATATTCTCCATGGTCCACCCATTCCCCCTGGTCTTCCCAGTGCCAATCGGTTTTCCAACCGCTGTGGTCCTCTGTGCAGTTCACCGGACATTCTTCCGTGCACTCCCCTTCTGTCCAGAAGGGACCAAGGAGCCATTTCCACTGCTCGTCCCATTGCCAGTCCGGTACCCAGTGGGCATTCCATACGCTCCAGCTTACATACGTGTTTTCATAATCGGAAGGCAGGGTTGGAGTGCGGAATCCCGGATAGGTATCCGTTGCCTGCGGATCCGGTGGCGGGTTCTCGTCCAGGGAAATAATCTGGGCAAGAAAATCTGTTTTGGCAGCGGAGACTCCTGTTACCGTCACATCTATGGAAACGGTACCAGGGAATGCTGGTGTATGCCATTTTACCCATACTAACTGGGAGCTCCCCGCCGGCATGACAATGTTATTTACGGTATAGTCCTGTCCCAGAATATGAAAAGTAACACTTGCAGGATCCTCCGGATTGACTTCTGTGGTACTGGTCAGGGTGATACTGGTGATTACATCCGTATCTACCCGGTATGTATAATCCGGTGCCTGGTCCGGCGTATCGGATGGGTCCGGATACCGGACAATACCGATACCCAAAGCATCCAGAATCTCCGTATCGGAAACACTGCTGTTACGGGTTCCCGTCCATGCAGGATATCCCAGGTCCGGATATTCCAAAAACAGGGCAAGGGGCAGATTCTGGTGGGACAGACTGACCATGGTTCTTCGTAAGGCGCCATGGGACAGTTGGTTATACAGTGCTGCTTCGGTAGCGGTCATGGCATAATTTCGTCCGCCATGGGTGAAATAGGCAATGGGTTCAATCACCAGCTTGTAATTACCGGAAATCAATTCTTCAAAAGAAATACCGGTTTGGGCAGCCACCAGCTGGGCGGCATATTCCGAACAGAAATACCGTTTGATTTCATCCAGACTTACTCGTGTAGTTGTCCGGCTGATTATATGCGGCAGTGCCGTTCCGGGTTTGGAACAGCTGTATGTGCTTCCGGGGGAAAGCTCGGTACCCGCAGTATACTGAAGCTTACATACTTTACCAAAATGAATGATATTATCTCCGATATCATAGTTGGTCAGGTCAAAGGGCGTGGCCACTATGGTACCGTCTGCAGTAACCACGGTGACACGAACGCCATCCTCATGATGCCATACGTCTGTAGCGGTGCCTTCTCCCATTAAGCCGCCTCCGCTGTCAATATTTCCATCTCCTGCAGCAAAACATGTCAGGGATGTGGACAAATAAAGAATTACGGCAAATATAAGTGGAAAAATTGTTCTTTTTTTATAAAGCAAGAAATATGCCTCCTTTCCGGGCAATGAAAAGGACATGGTGCTTGACCATGCCCAAAAAGTTCTTATTAATTACCCATTGTTCCGATTTGTTTGTTAATGTCGCCGCTGCTGTCCACTACGTTCTGATTGGTATCTCCGGTCTGAATCCAGCCAAAGACCGGATCATAAACCTGACCGGAAGAGGTAACAGAAACGGTTTCGCTGCGTTTCGGTTCCTTGAAATCCTTGGTCTCGGTATGGAGTGGCACAGACTCGTCGTATTCCGGCTTCTTATCCGGATTGGTTAAAGAATCGGTGGTAACCGGTTTTTCCTCCGGAGGTGTAGTGTCTGTGGTGTCCTTAGTGGTGGAAACAGATAAAGATACCGTTTGCTCAGAGTCAAAAAGGTTCTGGTCAGAAGCCTCGATTGTTTCCGGTCCCGGCGTAGAATCCACATGACCGGACGCGGCATCCGGACTATCACCTGCTATCAGGATTTCCGGATAGTAAGGCTCCTCTTCCCAGGTATCGGTCATGGAGCCGGTTTCTTCCGGCATTGGTGTAAAGTTCTGAGCCGGATCCTGAGTAAATCTCCAGTCCGTTAAAGAAATTAGGATTGCAAAGATAGACAATCCTAACAGGATACATTTTATTTTTGTATGATTGCTTATTTTCTTCATAAGGTACGTCTCCCTTCCTGTATCTATATACCCTATACGAATTGGGGTCCTGATTTACAACTTTAAATTTTAATTTTATGTGAGCCGGTCAGAACAATTTGCTGTATGGTGATAGGATAACGGTTTCCAAACATCTGAAGATGGAAGGTAACATCGCAGTTCATTTCATAACGAATGGTATCCGACGCTCTGGAAAACTGCAGGTGGATATTTGAAATTGTATAATGCTCATTTTCCACCGGAATTCTGGTGGAAAGTCCGTTTATAAAATCTGCCCGCAGGGTGTTCTGGTAGAGCTGACTGAAGTTCAGCGTATCCATGTAATAACTAAGATCCACTTCCCGCTGGGACGGATAGGTGTCTGGATAAATACGGGCACTGATATTGTTTAATTCCATTTTGGCAGCATTGCGGATGTTGATACAGTTTATCTGCACAGAAGCAGCAAGTAACACAAAAGACATCAGCATGGTGACTGCCAGCATAATAAATGTGGACAGGATGTTCAATGCACCGGTTTCATTGTGTATACGTTTCTTCATGGCACCCCCTATTTCCAGTAATGCTCACTGACTCCCGCACCCTGGGACCGGATGTGAATGGGAAACAGATTAAAATTCCCAAATCCTCCAAGGTAACAGGTGGCAGACACGGAGATATAAAAAGGAGTACCTATCTGAATCCGGCTGGGATTCCCACTACAGGTAAGGTCATAAGTGATGGGTTCCGTCCCGGAAATATTATCGGATAGATATGCAAACAATGCATCCGTGTCATGGTTTACTCCGCCGTTTAACTGGATTTGCTTTACCATCTGATCCGCCAGATGATCCATTTCCTGCTTTACGGATATGATGTGAAATACATTCAATATGAAAGCAATCATAATTACCACCACTAAAATATAGATAAAGGTACTGATGTAAGAGGCTTCACCCCTTTCCGATAAAAGCCTGTGTTTAAGTTTTTTTATTGATTTCACCTCCCAAACAGAAAAAACGCAGGCGGAAGGAGGGGGAAACTTCAATACCTGCGTTTTCTGTAAATATGAATTATCACAATACCTATTTTAGCATGACAGAATGACAGTGTAAATCGCAATACTGTGCCATGTTGGGAAAGATTTGTGCCAAAATGGGAAGTGGTTAGAAGGATTATGTAAGTATAGAGTAATGTTCTATATGTCATTTAATGAAAGAAGTATTCTTCCATAGTATTCATTATTTCTGCGGAAGTATTTGGAACGTGATCGGAAAATGTTAATGCATCTTCATCAAGTGCGATGTCTATATTAAAGCGTATATTAAGTTTTACGGATTCAACGTCAATACAACTGAGAAGGTTTTCTGGAACGAAATGTGTGGAGCAACCGTTTATATTGAAAAAATTGTATTAAAATAATTGGTTTTTATGGCTTTTAGAAAATTTCGAGCATATGATAGTAGTAAATAAAACCATTTTAGTGCTGACAATAAGCATATTTTATATTTTTTATCTTGCCAAATCAATTTAAATCGTGTATAATCAAAATTAATTAAAACAACAAATATTTTCCTTGTAAAATGACAGTTTTTGTGATAGTATAATTAATTATGTGTTTATAAAAGTGCCGGAGAAGTAGGTTGGAGTTCTGTAAATCCTGCGGAGGCGATTGTAGTTTGCGATTGCCTTGGTTTTACCGAGGTTTTTTGTTTATAATATCAATACAGATTATACATGAGAGGAATGCTGAGTTGAAAAAATAGGGACGATTGTATAAACATGATAATTTCAAGTAATTGGCGTACTTGGGTTATTTTTGGATACATTAAGATGGGGAAAGATAGTGAAAGTTACATATGGAGTAAAGCTTGTATTTTTAACATTATCGTGGGTTATTTTATTTACGGGGTTAGATGGTGATAAAATCAATGGTCAAACTTTTTTTGCTTCGGTTTTAATATATACAGGCGCAATTGTATTTGATTTAATTTTTTTGTGTATTGATGCAAACGCAAGAGTAGGAAAGCTAGAGACGGGAATATATTATATTAGCTATGGTTTAGCTATTTGCAATTTTTTATTGACTATTGTTGAATTGATAGGTGCACTTGGTGGTCTTAATATTATTTTAGATAAAGAGAAAGGAATGGTTATTGTAGTTACTCAATGTAGTTTTACAAATGTTTTTCCTGCTTTTCTTTCATGGAAAATACAAATTTCTTTTGCTATGATGAGTGTTTTATTTATAGGTTTGTCATCAATTGTTCCAGGGCTTTTGATGACTCGACTACGGAGATTAAACCAAGTACAGAGTTAATTATTAAGAGAGAGAGAGTAATATGAGTATTTTAATTTTTTCAATTTTAGTTGCATTGTTTTTTTTGATGTGTGGTACCTGGACTTACATTAATTCTTGCGTATTTGTAATAAAAAAATTCGTTAATGACGAAATAGTAATAGACAAAGTTCCAATGCAACAATTTTTTCATTTTGACTAGGAGAAATTGATGACAAGGGAAAAGTATGATGAAATATGGCAGAACATTGTTTTGCCGGTATGTAATGAATTGTACCCAAAAGAAGAAGTATATATAAAATTGTTTGCAAAAGATAGGGTGTATAAAGAATATCAAAAGAAAAAAACCTACTTAAAAGTGAATTATATGCAAAACCCTAAGACACATCTAGATAGACATAAGATTGCTGCTTGTATGATGTATGCTATTGCAAAAGTTCGTCCTGTAGCAATTAAACCCAGCGTAATTTGGGATAAGTTTATAAAAGACCAGAAGTTTTCGCAAAAGTATTCATTAATCAATGAGTATATTGGTTTGTATACTGCCTTTTCTATTGTTGAAAGTTTTAGAATATATGAAGAAAAACAAAGTAAGAATAAAGATAATGTAAAACGACATAGTATATGCAAACCAATAACAACAAATGGAGAAGATTATATTTACAATACATGTTTAGATTTGTATTTGTCTAGAAAGAAAAAAAACATTAACGTATTAACTTTTGCTAATGTATTCTTTTTATTAGAGACAGGAACATTCGAGACAGAAGACAGTAATAAACAATAATGGGAATTGCCACAAAGGTTGTCCGTATTTCAAGGACAACCTTTGTTTTGTACATTAATGAGGAGTATTTTATTAAACCTACAAGAGAGATTATGTTAGCATCTAAAAAACTTTGATTACCTTGATACTTCTACTCCGAGCTTATTAACTTCTGGGTTTAAACATTCTGCCTAATAATCCTAGAAATCAACCCTACCGCCACATTCCTCTCTTCGTCAATCCTGGTAACTACGAAGCTGACTTCATCCTTCTTGCCTGGCATGCGGTCGTCATAGCAGCTATGGGCAATGGCATTGACACCGATATGAAGGCGGACAAATACAGTGCCTTTATGGATGTCGGTAACGGTGCCGGCATATTTGCCTTGGACTTTGCATTTGGCGAGGTTTTCCTTGCTGGTGTTATTGGTAACACTTTTCACGTCTGCTTTCACAGCGATGTTCTCAAGGGAAGTAATCTTTATGTTTAGGATACGTACTAGGATATGTTCTCCTACGTGGAAGTGTTCGGTGGCATCGCCTAGCCAGTCCCAGGAAAGGTCGCGGGCGAGAATGGAGCATTCGACACCAAAGATTTCTACGCGGATTACTTTTTCAGCGACTGCAATGACTCTGGCCTGTACCACGCGGTCTTCACAAACACGGGAGTTGCCATTGGCATCCGGCAGGTAGAAGATTTGGCGTTTTTTGTACATGGCATCTTTGCGACTGGCAACGACACTGCGTGTGCTGTTATCAAGGCCCTTTACGATAAAGTCAATTTCACATCCCAGCATATTTCCGAGAATCTTATTTTGCCGCTGGAACAGTTCCCCATAATCATGGGCTTCATCTACGATCAGATTGATCATCATTTCCGTGAGAGGGATTACCACGCGCATTCCTTTGTAATATACAATAGCGATGGTGTTTCCGCCTTCCAGTTTCTCAATACCGCCGAGAGTTCCCACTAATACTTTTCGGGTACGGTACGCATTCTGCAGTTCATGCCAGATCGTATCTTCACGACTTTCCTGAGTTTCTATTTCCATATCAGCATTTAAGGTCAGAATAGAAGAAGGAGCCGGTTTTCTTGGTTCTTCTGTTGTAAATGCACTTTTTTCTCCAGAGGTTATACGTTCTTCTGGCTGGTCGATATTCAATTCTTCATTTGTTTCTTCTAAAACATTCTTTGTGGACATAATAGTTGTTCTCCTTTTTCATGATTATTGTTACGACATAATGGATTGTTTGTCGGTCATCACAATCTTATATTCCGGTTCCGACTGGAGTGGTGACTGTGATTTTGTGGGAGACTCCGTGCTCTGAGGTTCCCCTGCGGGTTTTGTGGGTTCTCTGGAGTATCTTCCTTTTGATTTAAGGCTTATAAGATAAGCATTGTCCAGTTCTTCTGAAGCAGAGCTTTGCTGCCAATCAGGAACATGCTCACTTGCCCGGCATTTTTGCAGCTTGCCGCTTTCCGGGTGTAGGGTGAAATCGTATTTTTCCACCTTTAGTATCTTCTGTCCCCGCAGTATAATAAGCGCCTGGTCAAGGGGAAGGCGAAGTACTTCGTCTGGAGTCATGAGCTGACGCTTTCCAATGGAATGGGTTTCTCGGAAACCCGGTGTAAAATCGGTGACACGCAGTGTGTGTAGCTGTTTGGATTTGCTGGACACTGCTACGCTGACGGTGCCGGCGCGTTCACTGATAAATTTGGCGGTCAGTTCGTCGGTGCATCCTAAGAAAAGCTGGGTATCACAGTTACCGATAATTTCCTGCCATTGGTTCTGGGGATACCGGTTCTGCATCTGGGGCAGGTTCTGGAAAATGCAGCTGATGCTCAGGTCACGGGATCGGATGGTACTGATCTTTTTGGTGAGATCTGCTATGGTGCATCCTCCGTTGGCAAGTTCATCTGCCAGGATATGAACCGGTATCGGTAGTCGTCCATCTTCCCCATACCGGTCAGCATATCGGACCAGCTTGATAAATACAAAAGACATAAACAGGGAAGAGAGAAAGTCAAAGGTGGAGTCCTGGTCTGAAGTAATACAGAAGTAGGCACATTTTTCTTTCCCCGGCTGTGTCAGGTTGATTTCATCATAGCTGGTAATCTGGCGAATCAGTTTATTCTGGAATACCTGCAGTCTGGTGCCCAGACCAATGATGACGCCGCTTCGGACGGTATCGGAAGCCTGCTTAAAAATATTGTAAGGTGCTTTGGCAGGATGACTGATAGGCAGTATGTCAAAGAGGCTGTTCAGTTCCTTTTCCGTACAAAGGGTAAGAAGCTTATATACCTGACCGATGTTTCTGCCTTCCGGTGGAAATCCCTGGTCTACGTATAGTACAAGGGCCTTTAACAGATTCATCTCCGCGTTGTCCCAGAAATGGTCCCCTTTCGCAGAACCGGTATTTTTCATAATAACGTCGCAAAAAAGCTGGGAGAGAATTTCCTGACCCTCCACTTCGGCGAGGCAGTTCCAGCTGGCTGAGTTTTCCGGATTGATCAGGTTAAATACCCGGACCAGATAACCGTTACTCTGAAGGTAAAGGCACAAATCTGCATACAGTTCGGATTTGGGATCCGTGATAATCAGGCTTTCCCCACGGGTAACACATTGAAAGACTACGTTCCTCGCATAGGCGCGGCTCTTCATGCTTCCGCTGGCACCAAAGACAGCAACATTGCGGTTCATACGGGTGTGTTCCGGAAGACATACCGCTTTTCCGTGGAGCTTCCCAAGAATCACGCCACGGTTGTGGGCGATATTGGGAACCAACTCCAAAATGTCATGCATTTCCTCATCGGTCATGAATCCGCTGGTTCCATAAGTCCCCTTATTGGAATAGGTCAGATTCCGTTCCTTATCATAGGTTCCCTTGCTGCCAAGGTCCAATCGCATTATCATCAGAAACAGAAACAAACCGGCCCCCACACAAAGAAAAATCCCATACATACTGTACGGGAAAATGGTAAGTGCTTTTATGCAGGAAGTAAACGCGGCAGAGGGAAGATGGGGTGCGGATCCATCACCCGGTGTTCCTCCGGCGGATGTCCAAATCTGGTAGTTCTGGAGAAGCTGTGCTGTATATCCGCCAATATATGCGAAAAGCAATACTAAAACCGGCAGGATAAGACCTAAGCAAAGCAGCTTCTTTTTCTTTTCAGTGTTCATCTGTAAAAAATCTCCTTTCAAATTTTTTCAGGTCGATGGTTTCCAAGGTTACCATATTTCCAAAGTACTGCTGTAAAGCAGCCTTTTGAAAATCAAAACAGATTAATCTGCCACATAGTCCATGGAAGGATAGGGCAGTATGGAACCGGGAAAGGCGCAACATATCAAAATCAAATGCAAGCTGCAGCGGAATCTGATTCCAGGTTCCGTCGTGTTCCAGACCTAAATCCGGATTCACCGGCTGCAGGTCCGATAACAATAATTTTCTTAGCTCATCCGATACTGCAGGATTGCAAAGCAGCTTCAGGATACATTCCCCGGCAGGGGGAGCAGGCAGATAGTGAAAATGGTCAAAACTGGTATCCAGATAGAAATAACTTTTCTGGTATCCACCGGTACTTTCCATCAGTTTCACACTGGTGTCCATGTCTGACCCGATTATCAGGGCTTTTACCGGTGTATCCGGATGATATCCGGGCAGGATATGGGAACCGGAAAGAACGCCGCTTCGCATGTGATGCCTTAGGAATGCTTTTAGCCGTATCTCGGTCCGGTACTCCCATTTCATCAGGGTATTCTCGGTATAAAAGACCGGATAGATAGCGTTTGAAGTTAACAGGACACCTAAAATCCTGGAATTATTTATTTTGATGGTTTCGCTGCCAAGTTCCTTGATTTCCCTGGAGTGGTAAAATGCCGGAAGGGACAGGACGTGTGCTTCGCTGTCTCCTTTTCGGAAGAGTGGAAGCTTTAGGTCCCGATATAATGAGATGTCACTGTTCATCAGCATGGCATATACGCGGGATGCGTGATGAAGGCGGAGCCTTCTGGTATAGTCACTTCGTGGTTTGTTGGTATCGGAATTACCTTTCAGATAAAAGGAAAAGCGGTCAGGATTGGTCCTAAGCAGAAGCTTTTTTCCTCTGTTTGTTAGACGGTATCCTCTGAGCCGGTCCTTGTAGTGGGTCTTTATGTAGTTGTTTTCTTTTAGCCCGGTGATCAGTTTGGTGCAGTAAGCAGGTTTTATGCCAAGATGGGATATTGCATCAGGACTGCACTCTCCGGACAGGGCAATTAAGGTTAGTATGCGGTATGCGCTGTTGGAAAGATTCAAAGTAGTAGTCTCCATGTGTTTTTTACCATACCCGACTGAAACTCAGGTAAAATCCTTTGCTGAAGTAGTGGATGAAATGCCCATATTCAGGGCAGTTTCCGCTGGTTAAGGAATGTCCAATTTATTTCAGGAAAATCCTTTAAAAATTGGACATCTCTTTTTCCGTCTTATCCTGCTTTTTCAGCCACTCTGGAAAGGCGTCTTTTTCCATGATGGTAAGGATGGTGTAATCAGACTGGCCTAAGCTGGTAGTATGGTAGGCATCGCAGAAAAGGCTGCCATCGTCGGTTAAAAGGAAACCGGATACGGTATCCAGCAGCTGCTTGCATTCCAGATTGTCGTAATCATGGATGCGCTTCAGGGACAGGGCACGGTCAAATACATGGGTAAAGCAAACCACGCATTCCTGAAAGTGGGGCAGCACATGAAGTCTTGCATAATGTTCCATACTTGCATACAGAGGGTCAGTCAGGTAGGTAGTGTTGATACGTTTGGTACGTTTGGGCATGAGTCCTGGTAGGGTAATCTCTACCATCTGTGAGGTATGGTGAATGGTAATGCCCTGTACCTGGGCAGCCTGTTCTAAAAGAATGGGTTTTGCCACCAGGTTTGCAGAAAAAATCAGATTGCGCAGGGAACAGGCTATACGTTCTGCACGCAGGGAAGCTTCCAGGCTAAGGGCTTCGTAATTTTTTCCATAGGTTTCTATATTGGTGGCTTTCATGGCACTTACCGTATTGGTAAGCTTTGGTATATCCGCCTCGATCCGTTCCAGGCGGGTGCGTAAGGTATATCGGTCCATCAGGTTATGGTTACTCCTTGTTTTTGATAATATTGTACCTGACCATCCGGGGATACGGTACAGTAAGCACCGACACCCGGAATGGTTAATGAAGATATCTGCGAGATGTTTTCAACGATGACTAAGTTGGTCAAGTCGTCATCTGCATAGTCTCCCATGGCATGATTTATGAGCAGTTCCTTTCCGTATGGAACATGGATGACATGAAAGCCATCGGTTTTGGTATAAAAGGTTAAGGTTACCGGAAAATCACTGGCAGTGTGATAAATCACGTGAGGCTGGAAATCCAGTAACAACCAAAAGGCTGCTATGAGAGAAAAATCCGGAGAGTAGTCCTTTATGCAGCTGACATACTCATTTTCGAATAGACAAAAGAGCCTGCCTTTTCTTTGCAACTGCTGTATCAAGGACAGTGTCTTTTTCTCCGGTAACTCCGGAAACCATTTTATCAGCTGCTTTTGGGAAAGAACCTTATAGGTGGATACTAATTTTAATATCTCATTCAGGTGTGTTTTATGTTCTTGGTTTGTATGAAGCATATAAGCCTCCTTTAAAAAGTAGTTTTACGTATAGAATACTTAACGATTACGTAGTGGAAAAAGTGATACATAACAGCACTCTTTCTACGTATTAAATATGTAAAGATTACATATTGATAGTTGTAAACCTTACATATTGATAGTTATCTGCATATTCTGGCGGATCCGTTCTTCGGTGAGCAGGTTTTTCAGTTTCTGACGGTCTGCGTAGCGAAAAAGTGATATATAAAAGCACTATTTCTACAATTTAAATGTATAAATCTTACATATTGATGGTTTCGGCACGTTCTGACGGAGTTCTTGACGGTCTGCGTAGTGGAAAAAGTGATGCATAAAAGCACTATTTCAACACAGTAAATATGTAAACCTTACATATTGATAGTTGTAAATCTTACATATTGATAGTTTTCCGCATGGTCTGGCGGAGCCGTTCTTTGGCAAGCAGGTTTTTCAGTTCCTGACGGTCTGTGGTAATCAGTTCCTTTTCCAGCTCAGACGCCTTAAATTCCAGAGTTACATGATTGTTGTTGGTAGAGAGCAAGCCGTTACCGCGTTCAAAATGGGTAATTGCCATAGTTTCTGCCTCAGACAGATGTAAAACGGACTGAACCCGCGTTGCTTCCTCATCCTCCAAATTTAAGATAATCTTGGTTTTCGCATTATTGATAATTCCCTTCCCGTACTTGCCATCATCCAGAGAAAAGAAGTCGTTCAGGTCCTGTGTGGCACAGATGGCAGAACCACCATACCCACGGATGATCTTAAAGATCTCTAAAACAAACTCTGCCGCGAGACGATTAGAGGAGGCCCCGATCAGATGCCATATCTCGTCTAAGAAAATGGCTTTTTCCACGGTACGGTCTTCCTTTGCCTTATCCCAGACATAATCCAGTACCACAAACATTCCTACCGTAAGCAGGTCGCCGGTCAGTTCGGAAATATCAAGCACCGTATATTTATTATCCAGATTTACGTTGGTCTGCTGGTTAAAGGTTGCGGCAGAGCCGTGTACCAGACGATTCATGATATTGGCAAGTCTTTTGGTTTCCGGGTTGTCTGTCAGGATGTTGTACACATCCTCCAGTACCGGCATTTTCCGGTAATGATCAGGATGGTCCGGTGAAACAAGGCTTTCATTATGGTGGGTAATGCCTTTTTGGTTATAGGTCTGTATCAGGGCTTCATCCAAAAGCTGTTTTTCTTCATGGCTCATATCCGGTATGAGCAGTGAAAAGAATATATGCAGACGCTGGATTTTCGCGGCCAGTTCCGAATGGTCTGACTTGGGACCGTCAATCAGGTCTGTGACGGAGTGGTCAGCCTTGCGGATTTCCATAATATTAATACAGTTTTTGGATGCCGGGGAAATCTGGATAAATTCACCGCCGATATTGTTGCATGCCCGGTGAAATTCATGTCCCTTTAAGGGAGCAATGATAAATATCTGTATATTCTTTCTCCGCATACGCAGTGCCATGAGCTGCATGGTAAAGGTTTTGCCGGCACCGGATGTACCAAGGATTGCTATATTGGCATTTTTGTAAGTCCTGGAATTAAAGATGTCCACAATGACAAGGGAGTTATTGTGTTTGTTGACACCAAGTAAGATTCCGTTGTCGTCACACATTTCGTAGGAAGTAAAAGGATAACAGCTTGCAACGCCGGTAGTAAGCACATTCCTGCGGGAACGTTTATAAAGCCCGGTGTCGAGATGAACCAGAGGTAGAGCAGAGAGTAGTGCCTGCTCTTCCCGGAAATGACAGGAAACTGCTTCCATATCCTGAGAAAGCAATAGCTTCTGCATTTCCTTGGTTCGCCATTCCAGCTCCTCCAGAGTGTCAGCGGTTACGGTAATCAGGACACTCATATAGTAAAAGTCCTCATTGGCTGCCAGCCCGTTTTTTAAGAAGTATCCGGAACGGATGGCACTGTCCAGATCGTCATAGTCCGTATTGGTATCAGAGGCATCCTTTAATTTGGAACGGTTAATACGCAGCTGTTGACCTAACTTTTGCTGGATACGGTCTTTGGGCTGCTTTTCAAAAAAGAGGTCCACGTCGATTCCTTCCCCGGCGTTTACCAGAAGGGAAAGCCATCCTGCATAGACCTGTGTGCGATAACCGCTGGAAGGAATTAAGAGATAACTGTGGTATACTCCGTCCATCCGTACATAGTTTCCGTGTGTAAAGTCCATATACTTGGGGGCTACAAATTCTGCAGCCGGAATGGTATAGAGCTCGTCCCTTCGTCCGGCATTTATATACTGTGTCATAACTTCACTTACATGGGTACCAAATGGCTTATGGGAACTGGTGTGCCGGTTTAACAGATGATAGAAGAGCTCCAGGACCATTTCATTTTCATCATCGGCCTGGACAATCTCATTTCCGCACTGTTGCAGATAGGTGGCCGCAGTCCGGACCGCGGTATTCAGGGTAGCAATGGCATCCTTTTCATCTGAATTACGGTTGGCTGTCAGTGGTTCATATTCAAAGATGAGAAAAAAACGTCTGGTGGTGGCTTCTTTGGAACCAAGGCGTTTAATCAACTTCTCATAATCTTTATGCAGGGCAAGGCATTTCTCGTTTGTTTCCTGCCCCATTTCCTCCTGCAAGGTAGTCAGATGCTTGTTGATATCCGCCCGCTTGGTCAGAACCTTGAACTGCAGTTTGACCGGGCTTATCTTCAGGTAACTGACAAAGGAATAAATAATATTCCGCTGTTCCCTTGCACTTCTCAGTAAAAAGTTAATGGGCAGTACCTCCACAATCTTCACATACCGGTGGTCTTTGGTATAAAGAATACCCTGTTCCACCTTCCGGAAGGGAAGATATGCGGCAACAGGGTTTAAAGGTACGGTGTCTGATTCTTTAGGGCCGGTTCCTTTCTTTGTCCGTTCTCTTTGACCAAATTCTTCTGCGAAATCCTCTTTTGGAGGTTTGTGCTTTTTTCGTTGTTTGTCTGCTCTGGTTTTCTGTGGGGTGGCAGATACATACTCACCTTCCGGGGTTCCAAGCATACGCCGGTTCTTTAAAAAACGGATAAAATGAAGTATAAAGGAACCCAGGCTGTCCCCGTCAATGCCGATGAGTGCAAGCAGTGCTGCCGGAAGTACGGTCAGGCAGGCAATAATGATATTGGTAGTCAGTGGGAATGGCAGATGGAAAACCGGTATCCCGATTAACAGGGTAAGTACCAGGGCTTCCAGGGCATTCCGGATTTTTATGGTTCCGCCAAACAGGGTTCCGGTTTCTATAAAATTTGGCGGTATGATATATGTATCGTGTTCTTCTTGTCTAGTGGACATGTAATACCTCCATGTATAAAAATAGTGTCAAGGTTCTTCTTGCAGTAAGAGATTCAGATTGGCTGCATATTCTTCTGCAATTATTTTTTCCTCTTCCGTAAGAGCAAATACGGTATCTGCAAAGTATGCACTACCGATATACTGAACCGTGTAATGATAGTGGGTGATCCGTATGTTCTTTTGGGTCTGTTCTTCCTGCTTTTCATAGCTGGAAGCAGATACGCTGTAATCAAAGAACTCCTTTTCATGTTGCTTTAACACATGCTTCAATTTGGTAAGATTGATTTCCTGATAATTTTCCTCCGAGGCGCAGAACTGGGAAATCACAGAGGCCGTTTCGTATAGGTTATGGTCTGCAAAGTCATCCGAAATACTGTATTCCTCGTTTTTTTCAAGGTTCTCCACTTCCTTTTGGATTTCGGAGAGAACAGCATCATGGGCATCCGCTAATAAATCAGAGATGGCAGATTCTGCTTCCCCTATATTTTCAGAGATAATGGAAGAATCGGTCAGCACGTTTTCTGAAACGGTATCCATGCCAGCACTGCCAAATATCAGTGATGGAAGCATCATGATATATAAAATCGGCAGAAAAAAGAGGAAAGCAGCTGCAGCTAAAATCTTGCCGATTAGCTTTCTGTTTTCCCAAAGTAAGTAGGCTGTCATGTTATACACGGTCCTTTCTCCGTGGTATATCCGGCAGCTTTTTCACTATACTTTCATGGTAGGCAATATCGCCGGATTCGTTCAGGTAAGGGATACGTTCTACGGTGTCGGCTGCATATTGCTTGTACCAGACGGAATCGTCTGCTGCGGGCACGGTTTCGTATGTTCCTTCCGGTGGCAGATACAGGTCTGCATGATACATGGCAAAGGCAGCACCATCCGGATGGTTTGAGCTTGTTTCCGTGCCCGTAATACGTCCGCCGCCAATTTCCACATTATGGTAGTTAGGTATGTCTTCCATACCGGTCTGCCCCAGATAGGAGGTTAGTGCTTCAGCAGCATGGTCACCTGTCATGGAGCCAATCTGGCTGATGCTTCCCTGAGCCACAGCCCCGGTAACGCTGTTAGCGAAATTCCCTCCCTTTTTTAAGGAGTTCTCAAAGGCTTTTCGGTTAATGACGTTATTGCTTTGACCGGTCATGGTAGTCATAGTATTTTGCATAAACTGTCTGCTGATGATTCCGGCAAGCCCACCGGACATGGCAGCATGATTGGCTGCCCGGCTGCTCGGGGAGGAACTGCTAAAGGAGCCCCCTCCTGCTAGATTTTTGAAAGAGGTAATTCCTCTTGCTGTAACCATAAGCTCAGACAGCATGGAACCACCGGTCTGCCCTACATGGATCCCTATACTATTCATAAAGCTGTCAATCTTTTGGCTAATCTTTAAAAAGGCAATGGCGCATAAAAACCAGATAAACACGTTGCCGGTGGCAGTTTCTTTTCCGACGGCAAGCACGTCCTCTTCAGTGAGAGCCAATGCCGTTACGGGCTGTACCAGTAAACACAGGGTGGTACAGAAAAGTAAAAATTTCTTGTGTTTCATAGTGTCCTCCTACAGTGACAATGGATTTGCAAGGAACCTGCCGACCATGGATGTAAAAAGGCGCAGGCACCATGCGTTCATGATAAGCAGGAACATCTGACCAGCAAACATCCGGCACCAGGATTTGAAAATGCCGGAGGTGGACTGGGACGCTCCGGTGGCAAAGGCTACCGGCGCCGTGTAAACCAGCACACCCAGAAGAATATAGCGTTCAGCAGCTTCCAACAGCAGTTTGATGTAGTTCCAGGCAAGAATCAAAACAAGAATTAGTGCGATAAGAGTCACGGAACCATTGGAAAAGACACCAAGGATTGTCAGAAGGACCGCATGAAAATCTGCAAAGCGAATAGGTGGAAGCTCGGAAGTAAGTATCCATGTGTATGGGGTTCCACCTATATCCAGCATGATGTCTGTAATATGGCCGCAGTAAAAAATAAGCGCAATAAACAGGATAGAGCGAAGGCTTAGTTTTACTGGGTCTTCGGCATCCACTCCGGCAACCAGACCGAAGTTTTTAAACAACTGCCATACCCAGTTGAGCAGTACCAGTCCGATGGCGGTGGCAACAAAGATTTCATACATGGTTTCTGCAGCCGGGAAATAGCGCAGGAACGTTTGCATATCGCACCCCAGTGCCCCTAAAACCGAGGTGGTAATCAGGTCCAGGCCATTCATTACCTGGGTGGCTATCCACTCCACAATGTTATCTAAAATGCCCATACCATAAGCCTCCGTTTATGTTCCCGGAATCCATTGCCCGCCTTGGAAGAAGGGAGTGATATAGGCAAGGATAAATCCCAGACTGTTTAGGATAGCCCAGCAGAGAATAATGCGTTTTAACCAGGCACGGGATTCATCCACGGTTCGTCCGGATCTGCTGAAGTTCATAAGTAATAGAGCAATGGATGCAGTGACAACCGCAGCAATGGTAGAAATCCCCAATATCTGACTGTAGATGTTACGCATAAGCAGATTGGCTTTTGCCCATATATCAGCTGCATGTACGGGCTTTGTATACAGCAGCAAGAAATACAAGGCTGCCATGAGCTTTCCTCCGGGATACCTGGGAAACTTCTTTCGGCATTTCTTTGGTGGTGTTCCTGTTACATTGAACGTGTCTTTTTGTCTCATTTGGTTGATACCTCCTTGATTGTAATAAAAAGGGCAGGAAACGTGCTTGTTCCCTGCCGAAATAAAAAAGCATCCTTAGTTTGGATGCCTGTTGGATTGGATATGAAATTTTGGACACAGTTTTAAACATAGCCATTATAGCATGGCAAAAATGACCCGTAAATCGCAAAACTGTGCCATGAACGCCCATTTTAAACCATGTAAGGAACAGAATGCTGTTATAGTCCCTCCGGAGGAACAAATTGGTCCAACATGCTCAGACATTCCTTGGATGTATATCCCCAGAGAATACTGCTCAGAGCACGTATTGCCTCCGGACGTTTGCGGTAATAAGTACGGGTAGAGATGTTTGCAATATGGGGATGCAGGCACTCTATAATCTCATCCGTATTCTGCAATTGTTGCGGGGAGAGAAAGCTGTAGTATAAAATCCAGTAATACTGCTCTCCATGCTTATGTTTGTTTCTGAGTATGTTCACAGAGGAATCAATCAGTTTTAACATCTTGTTGGAACGTTCAATGCTCTTTGCATAATCCTCCAGCTTAGAACCATTCAGATCCGCTCCGGCCAGATAGATGGAATCCAGGAATTCTTCGATGGTTGTCCCATACTCGATTTCGAAATTGCTGCGAACCTGCTGTACGGCAAGTTCCAGGTTCCATACTGCATCCCGGTAATTCTTTAAAAGGATCCATGTGTTATGGTAAACAGGGTTTTCCAGGACATCTTTCGGTAACTTTTTATTCATGGTTCAGGCTCCTTTCTGTTTGGATGGATGATGCGGATGTATTTTCAGACAGTACGTGTTCCTTCGTCGGACTGTCTGCCGGGTGGAAGGTAATCTCAAACTGATACCTGGTATCCCCGTTTCCGCAGGCAAGCTGTAGAGAGTACTGTATATTACTTTCATTCCAGTCGGATAAAGGATATAACTTATATTGGGTTTTGGGGCATTCACAGCATGGAATCCCTTGTGCAGCAAGGATTTTAGCCACTTTTTTGATGACAGAATGCATGTCAGATTTTGAAACGCTAAATGCATTGGATGAAACGCTTGTTTCGTCCTCCATAATAGTTATTTGCTCATCCCTGATATCAATGTCCTCCAATATGGATGGGGTATCAGAAAGGTGAACGGGTATTTGAAATGCCATGGATATTTCCTCCTTATCAATCATGACGTCACTGATATTGAACATAGTAGACAGATAGTTACACAGATATATAACACTGCCGTGTTTTCCGGTAAAAGAAACCAGCGATATGTATTCTGCTTCCTGAAGTTTGTTCAGTGTGCGGCTGACAGTCGCCTTGGAGATACTCCAACGGATTGCCAGATCACTGTAACTGATTAATGGATTACCGGTGCAGTTTCTGAAGTATACGACAGGACCCACTGCGGAACCCTGTACCTGTTCGTCGTTATAAATGGTATGCATCCAAAGATCCAGGATGATGTCCATTTCCGAACATTTGCCCATACTGACCAGTTCGTGAACGGCAGCAATGGGGAAAAAGAAAAAGCCCACATCTTTCTGACATGGGTAGTTGTAATCAAAGGCCATGTTATGCTTTTTCCAGTCGGTAATACAGAATTTAATGAGATTGCCCCTGCCCAATCTGGTAAAGGTAATATAATTCTGGCCTTGCAGATATTCCAGTACGGATACTGCCTGGTGCTGGTAGCGCATGCGGAACCATTGTGATAATTCGGATGCCTTGCAGATCCATTCTCCGGGACCAATCAGGTAGGAGATACCGTCCAGCTTTCGATAAGATGAACGGAAGTTGGCGTAGGAGCAAAGCACGGTGTAATAAAAAAGATAGGAACTTCCATTGGTACGGATGTTTCTATCTTGCATAAGAGTACGTATAAAATCGCGGTAAATGCGACAGCGTGGATAATCCACGATTTGTTTGATTTCTAATTGATAATCCATAGTGTCCTCCTCGGTTGTGGATAATTCAAAATCCAAATAATTAGTATTTACTTATGTATATTGCTTGTGAATAAGCAGAATGCTATAATGCGAATGAACAGAGTTGTTTAAAGAATGTGATGCTGCTGCTTCCCGCAATTGGTGGAGATAAAGTGGTGTCTTGAGGCGGAAGGGGCTTTAATGCCCGTAAATACGTGGTTTTTGAAAAGCAGGCTTAAATCTGCAACACCGTCATCGCCGGTTCAAATCCGGCTCACGCCTCTGAAAAGCTCTTGAATTTTTCAAGAGCTTTTTTTTAAAACCAATTTATATTTAATCAAGAGGTCAAATTAATGACGTGAGTGTAAACATTACGATATAAATGCAATGTATCGTAATGTTCCGTAATGTTAGTAAAGTCACCAAAGTCTCTTATAAAATCTGGAGAAAAAGCATCGTACCATGGACCGGGAACTGTTAGTATGTTACACATACCATAATTGTGTTGAAAACAACATATAAGTTTGGTATATTTAAGACATAACACAAATTAAGGAAGGTAAAGGAGTAAGGAGGCATCGGTGTTGTATATGGATATCAATATTAGAAAAGGGTGTTTTGATGATGCAGGATGTCTTGTGGATATTGAAGCAATTTGTTTTTCAAAGTCGGAAGCAGCGGGGCTGGCATCTTTCGAGGCAAGGTTGAAAAGCTTTGGTAATTGTTTTCTGATAGCGGAAATGGATGGAAAAATAATCGGTTTTATCAATGGGATGGTCACAGACAGGGAAACAATTGCCGATGAAATGTTTGAAGATGCTTCTTTGCATAAAGAAAATGGAATGTGGCAAAGTATATTTGGGTTGGATGTGCTTCCGGAATATCGGTGCAGGGGTGTTGCGGCAGAGCTGATGCGAACGTTTATTGCTAAAGCTCGGAAAGAAGGGCGTAAGGGCTGTATCTTAACATGTAAGGAACGGCTGATACCTTATTATAGTAAATTTGGCTATGTGAACAAAGGTGTTTCCGAGTCTCAGCATGGTGGTGCT
>JAFWYN010000009.1 GCA_017522685.1 Lachnospiraceae bacterium | reverse complement strand
TATGCTGTTTTCCAACCATATCGACTCCCTGGCAGCAGCCGGAGCTATCCTTGCGGATGTTTGGTTAGAGGATGTAACCATGCCGGTAGTAGATTGCTTAGGTGACGAATTCTTAGAATATGTAAAGGACGGCATGAAGATTACCGTAAAAGAAGACGGTACCGTAGTGGTAGAATAATATGAATGCAAAAGAATTAACAAGACAGTATTTTGACAGTCTGCATCTGGAGCAGCATCTGATGGACAGTTGTATTCCAAACACAGAAATGTGGTTATTCGGACAGAAGTTTAAAACCCCGGTTATGACAGCAGCTCTGTCCCATCTGGGAACATTTCATCCGGATGCGCCAAACGGCATGGTGGACTATGCTAAGGGCGCAGCCCTTGCCGGTGCGGTACACTGGTACGGCATGGGAGAAGAACCGGAATTTGAAGCAGTCATGGCAACCGGAGCAAAGACCATCCGCATCGTTAAGCCTTATGCAGATGAGGCAAAGATTGAGCGCCAGTTAAAGCATGCAGAAGAACTGGGTGCCTTGGCAGTAGGCATGGACATTGACCACATGTTTAATATGCAGGGCAATCCGGATATTTGTGTAAACGAAGAGATGTCCATTAAATCTTCCGAAGATTTACGCAGTTATATCGGCATGACAAATCTTCCTTTTGTGGTAAAGGGTGTGCTCAGTGTGCAGGATGCAGTAAAATGTGCAGAAATCGGTGTACGGGGCATTGTGGTGTCTCACCACGGCGGACGTTTAAACGACGCGGTTCCACCGCTTTATGTGCTTCCTGACATTGTAAAGGCAGTGGGTCACAAGATGGAAATCTTTGTGGACTGCGGTATTCTTTCCGGCTCTGATGCTTACAAGGCTATGGCCCTTGGCGCAAAGGCAGTCAGCGTGGGCATCCATCTGATTCCTTTTGTAAAGCAGGGCGCCGAAGCAGTGGCAGGTCGTATCGGTGATATGACTGCAGAATTAAAGGGCATCATGGCACATACCGGCGTGAAGGATACAAAGAGTTTTGATGCAAGTGTAGTGCATAAATTGTAGTTGAATTTTGAGTAATAAAAAGGGAAGCTGCGGATGCGGCTTCCTTTTTTTTGTACATTTTAAAACAGTTAGACAAATTGGAATTTGTCTACAACATTCCAATACACTCAACAATCTTGTTATTCCACTCCTGTAAACTAAGCCCTCTCTGTGGTAAATAATGCACTTTGGCAATTAAGTCTTGAGGGATATGTTTTTCTATTTGTTCTTTGTACTGCTCAGGTACAATACAAGCAAATAGATAATCATACAGTGAAACTTCATCTTTCACTTTAATCGGATGATAGCCATCAAAAGTATGACCTTTATGTTTTATAATATCTTTATACCTTATATAAAAACGCACTCCTGCATCAAAATTTCCTTTTACAAAATCTTCTTCACACGGAAAATCTTCTGAGAGAACAACATAATCACCAACTAAATGAGTTCCCCATCCAAACATAACATATTCGTAAAAATGTGCAGGGTCTTCCCAACCATTCGCTTTTCTTTCAATTGCAAGTTCTTCTCCCGTCTTACCATAAGCCTTAGTTGCAGAAAGAAGTTTACCACTAGATAATATTTTCTGTGCCGCTTCAACATTTGTCGCATGGTAAACAAACTCTTCAATAGCATCTGAAATAGGTGGGATGTATTCACTTCCATCAATTTTGTCAGCGGCATCTTGAACTGCAGATAAGATATCACCATCCTCACATATAATTTCCAATTTATCTCCGCATGCTTTTTCATAAGATATAAATGCTAATATATTATTCCATTCCCAGTCTTGAATCTTAGGATATTCTACTAAACTAAAAAGGTATACCCCTTTTTTTATTATTGACCTATTATCATTCGCAATCTTGAGTATCATTTTATCATCTCCATAAATTCTTATTTATCTGCCTCTTTATTATAACACACTACACACATACTAACAATCTATACCGTCTTTACGCCTTTTTTCCAAACCAAACTTTCTCTACCAAAACCAATCGCTTTTTCCCCACAACTCCATACCCTACATAGATTTCTGTCCCTTTTCCCCCACAAACAACGAATGGCTCAGAACCGTTATGATTCTGAGCCATTTTTCATGCATTTATTTAATTACCACAAGCCTTATGCCAAGGATGTACTATCTATTATTCAAGAAAGCCTGTGCTGCACTCGCACAAAGGGGTAGCTATCTCGGGTGTAAGCAACCCCTTTTCTCGTGGAACTTCATGCTGAACATGGAAATGAGCCTCCCTATCAAATAGCTCGTATATTGTTCATAACCTAAATCAACGCCTTTTAACAGGAATGCAGATTTCGCTTACATAATCCTGTGCTGTTGGATTGCCCGGCAAATAATTTTCAATATAATAATCGGATATCAGTTCATATTCTGCTATTGGAAGCCATTCATTATAAATTCTGTCCCACATTGCTTGAATAGCATCCGGTGATGGTCCGACACAACGAAATACTGCCCAAGAATATTCCGGAATATGAATAATCTCAAATCCTTCAGGAATGCCTTCCACATCAGAAGCTTTGCACCCAATTCCATACTGAAGCACATCACTATCTGTCTTCTTATGTGCGCAAATTCCTAAGTATCCCGGTATCTTTCTATATTCTTCGTTTTCATAATATTCATCCCAGAATATAGGTATTTCCTTCTCACTTGTTTCTACATGGAAAGTCTTCGTATGTACAAGTAAATCCATAGCTTCCCACTTTTCAATTTGGTATTCCATAATACTGCCTCCTTCGATTGTGATTCGGATTGTATACCGATTCATAAACTTAATAGGACTACCTTTTCTGACTTGCATTGGCGAAAAACCATGAAATCTGGAGAAAGCCTTCGTAAAACTTTCCGGCGAATCATACCCATACTTCAATGCTACATCTATAACAAGTTTGTCTCCGTTTGCCAGCTCCGCCCCCGCTTGTGAAAGGCGTCGGTTTCGTAAATATTCTGTCGGTGTTATACCTGTCATCATAGAAAATGCACGTTGGAAATGAAAAGCAGAAATATATACGCTTTCCGCAATGTCGCTAAGTGTAATATCATCTGTCAAGTGGTTTTCCATATATGCTATCGCATTGTTGATTGTTTTTACCCATTCCATCGGTATCCCTCCTTTCACATTTGATTATATGTCCTGAGGCATTAGGATTCCTGTCTTTGTTTGCTCTGTTTTGTCTATTTCCAAACATCTGTAAATGCTCTTGCAACAGCTATATGAGTCTTAACTTCCTTCATCAAGGGTACCTTTAAACTCAGATTTTCTTTTCTTATTATGTTCTCTGTTTTTGCAATGATTTCTTGCGGCGAAGAACTTGCAATATCACGCAAAGAGCGAAAACCTGCTTTAAAATAAAGCATTGCTCTCGTCTTTTTTACCCCAGGCAACTGATACAATTCTTGAAAAGATTGTATTTCTTCCTTCTCTTTGCAAAAAGAATTAATCTCTTTTAATTTCGTCGGATTTATATCGTACAAAACCAGAAACGCTCTAAAAAGGCGCACCATTTCAATATCCGATAAACCCGCTTCTAATAACGACTCATCTGATAATTTCATGCAATCTGATTTTGTATAACATCCTATTTTGTTCAAATTCTCTACGAGAATGTCTTTGTATGGAATCAAAGAATAATATCTTGTCAAAATACAATCCTCATTCAATAGGACTTTTATTGCCTCTATCTTATAATCCGTATTCAACATAACACACATCCTTCCCAATGAAATACAAACCTGTATCTTTGTCACTATTCTTACAGTCTCCCAATAGGGAAAAACATATAATTTTTACCGGTCTCCGGACAGGTAAAATCATGTACTGCACCAACAAGTGGAATCTTATTCTCTTCCATGTACTTTATCACCTGGTGGAATGTATTCTCCCCTTCACACTCTACATAAAGATACTCATACCCCGGAATCACCCACTTTGTCCATCCTTCCGGAGCCTCAGCGTTATCTACACACTCTACGCCTGCCAAATAAAGCCCCTTGGTAAATCCATCTTCCCACGGTTGAAAAGAACGTGACATATCTGACATCGCTCCCCATATGCCAACAATGTTCCCTTTATCATCTTTTTTTGCCAAATGTGCCACTTCGTTAAAATGACCATTAGCATCTTCCCATAAGTTTTGAATAAATCCTTCTCCTGCTGTTGTTGCACCTTCCTTTCCAACAACCGTAAAAGACTCTTTTATACATCTATTATACTCCACTCTCATGTCCTCCTCTATTAATTATCGAATATGTGTTCGTTTTTAATCGTATCATAATTCTTACGAATTATCAACCACTTTCCTCACAACTCCATACCCTACATAGTTTTCTTCTCCTTTTCCTTACAAAAAAATCTCCTCCCCGAACCGTTACGGTTTGGGCAGGAGAACCATATTTTACTAGGACCTGGCAAGGCGGGACTTGGGAAATGGACTAAAGCAACAGTTTTTCCGAGTCTTATACCTTCACATAGGCTGTAGCCGGACCAGCACCGACCTTTGCAATATATCCATTCTTCACTAATTCAGTCAATGTTCTCTCTACTGTCACTTTGCTGATATCCGGGCAAAGTTCCATAATTTCTTTCTTAGAAATCTTTCCTACTCTTCTTTCAATAAGAGCTTTTATTCTATCGGGTTTTGAAAGACCTTTATGTCTTAAATGCTCTACTCGGCTCTCAAATTCACTGTAAGCTTTAATAACTATTCCGAGGTAATACTTTACAAATGGCTCATAGGTATTCTCGTCTTCATGCCATCCACTCGAACTGCTTTCCAAGGCTTCATAATATGTTTCTTTCGTTTTTTCTATGAGCATTTCCATACTCACATACTTTCCCACGATATATCCGGCTCTATAAAACAGTAACAATGTCAAAAGACGACTCATACGCCCATTACCATCATCAAACGGATGAATACAAAGAAAATCCAAAATAAACATTGGAATTAGAATTAATTTATCAATTTTATTCTCTTCCCAAGCTTCACATAAGCATGTACAAAGCTTTTCCATTGCTTCTGACGTTTGAAAAGCCGGTACTGGTACAAAACGAACTTTTTGCTTCCCTTGTGCATCCGTTTCTGCAATTACATTATCCGAGTTTTTATAGTTTCCTCCAACTCCCCTCTGAGAATATGAATATAAATCTCTATGAAGTTGCAGAATAATATTAGGTCTTGGATTGATAAAATCGTAACTCTCATGGATATTGGCTAACACTTCACGATAACCGGAAATCTCCTGTTCCGAACGATTTTTAGGTTCGGCCTTCTCTTTTACTAATTCTTCTAAGCGCTTATCACTCGTAAAGATACCCTCAATTCTATTTGATGCACCTGTACTCTGAATCAACGCAACCTCAAGAAGTGTTCTTAATTCATCTTTATTAGCTTCCACAAATAATTCTTGCTTTCCTTTATGTTCATGAATGCATCCCAGCATTTGAACAATTTCAGGCGTTAAAAGTTTTTCCGGAATCTTTGTATAATCAAATTTTTTCATCCAAATCTCCTTCATTTCAATTTTATCTCCTTCATTTTATACTATAATGATGCAGATTTCAACAAGAATGATGAAGATAATTCCATCAATTATTCTCTCATTTAGAGGTAAAAACTATCCTATTTATCTATTAAATCCTTATGCTATTTTTCATTTGAATGCCTTTCTTAAAAAAGAGTGAAGTACCTTTCATAAATATATGGTAAAATCTATTCTCTATTTGCTTATTATAAAACACAATATATTAACATAACAATCAACGGAAACGTTGCACCGTTTGCATGAAGCCACTCTCCTCAAGCTAACCTTTCTCCCTAAAACTCGATTGCGTTTTTCTCACAACTCCATGCCCCACATAACTTTCCTGCACTTTTCCCAACAAAAAATCTCCTCCCCGAACTGTTATGATTTGAGGAGGAGAATCCATATTTTACTTAAGTTTCAGTAAGCGTTATTCTAACGATAACCCTACTTATTATTCAACGCAGCCTGAGCTGCAGCCAATCTTGCGATCGGTACACGGAAAGGTGAACATGATACATAGTTCAAACCTACCTTGTGGCAGAATTCGATGGAAGAAGGATCTCCACCGTGCTCACCACAGATGCCGAGCTTGATGTTAGGACGTACTTGACGACCCTTTTCAGCTGCCATCTGTACTAACTGACCTACGCCGGTCTGGTCTAATCTTGCGAAAGGATCGGACTCATAAATCTTGGTCTGGTAGTAAGACTCTAAGAACTTGCCGGCATCATCACGTGAGAAGCCGAAGGTCATCTGGGTTAAGTCGTTGGTACCGAAGGAGAAGAATTCAGCTTCTTCTGCGATAGCGTCAGCGGTAAGTGCTGCACGAGGAATTTCGATCATGGTACCAATCTGATACTGGATGTCGCTGTTCTTCTCAGCCTTCACAGCTTCTGCTACTTCTACTACGATATCCTTAACATATTTTAACTCTTTCTTTTCGCCTACCAAAGGAATCATGATTTCAGGTACGATATCGTAGCCCTTCTCATTCTTTACTTCGATAGCAGCTTCCATTACGGCTCTGGTCTGCATCTTAGCGATTTCAGGATAGGTTACCGCCAGACGGCATCCTCTGTGACCCATCATAGGGTTGAACTCGTGGAGTGCATCACACTTAGCCTTTACTTCAGCTACAGTCAGCCCCATATCGTCTGCCAATGCCTTGATATCTTCCTCTGTAGTAGGAACGAACTCATGCAAAGGCGGATCCAAATAACGAACGGTCATGGGCTTGCCTTCCAGCACTTCGTACATAGCCTTGAAGTCTGCCTTCTGGAACTCGCCGATAGCCTTTAATGCTTCTTCTCTTGCTTCTACGGAGTCAGAAAGAATCATCTTACGGAACTTAGGGATTCTGTCCTCACCGAAGAACATATGCTCAGTACGGCATAAACCGATACCTTCTGCACCAAGCTTCACTGCGTTAAGCGTGTCTGCAGGAGTATCTGCATTGGTACGTACCTTCAAGGTCTTGAACTGGTCAGCCCAAGCCATGATACGACCGAAGTTACCGCCTACGGAAGCTTCTACAGTCTTGATGTCACCCTTGTAAATCTTACCGGTAGAACCATCTAATGAAATATAATCTCCTTCATGGAATTCATATCCGCCAAGAGAGAATACCTTTGCTTCTTCGTCAATCTGGATTTCACCGCATCCGGATACACAACAGGTTCCCATACCACGGGCAACTACTGCTGCATGAGAGGTCATACCACCACGTACGGTAAGGATACCCTGTGCTGCATGCATACCTTCGATATCTTCGGGAGAGGTCTCCAGACGAACCAGGATAACTCTTTCGCCACGTCCGCCGACGCCTGCTTCCTTTGCTTCCTCTGCGGTAAAGTAAACCTTACCTGCTGCTGCACCGGGAGATGCGGGAAGTGCGGAACCGATTACCTCGCCTGCCTTCAATGCTGCAGGGTCAAAAGTAGGATGTAATAACTGGTCTAAAGACTTAGCCTCGATACGAAGCACTGCTTCTTCGGGAGTAATCTTGCCTTCATCTACTAAATCACATGCTATCTGAATCGCTGCAGGTGCGGTTCTCTTACCATTTCTGGTCTGTAAGAAATACAGCTTGCCTTCTTCGATGGTAAACTCCATATCCTGCATATCGCGATAATGATCTTCCAATCTTGCTGCAATCTTGGTGAATTCTTCGAAGCATTCCGGCATATCCTCTGCCAGCTTGCTGATAGGCTGAGGTGTACGAACACCGGCTACTACGTCTTCACCCTGTGCGTTGATTAAGTACTCACCATAGATACCCTTTTCACCGGTAGAAGGATTACGGGTAAATGCTACACCGGTACCTGAGGTGTCACCCTTATTACCGAATACCATACACTGTACGTTTACAGCGGTACCCCAGTCGCCGGGGATATCATTCATACGCCTGTATACGATAGCACGAGGGTTGTCCCAAGAACGGAATACTGCCTTTACGGCACCCATTAACTGCTCTACAGGGTCCTGAGGGAAATCTGCACCCTTCATAGCTTCCTTGTATACTGCCTTGAACTTATCTGCTAATTCCTTCAAATCATCAGCGGTCAGCTCGGTATCGAACTTCACGCCCTTCTCTTCCTTCATCTCATCGATGATTTTCTCAAAGAAAGACTTAGGAACTTCCATAACTACGTCTGCATACATCTGAATAAATCTTCTGTAGGAATCGTAAGCAAATCTGGGATTGCCGGTCTTAGCTGCAAAACCTTCTACTGCCACGTCGTTTAAACCTAAATTCAAAATGGTATCCATCATACCGGGCATGGATGCTCTGGAACCGGAACGTACGGATACGAGCAGGGGGTCTTCCATGTCACCGAATTTCTTACCCATTAAATCTTCTAAATCCTTGATGTTTGCTAAAATCTGTTCTTTGATTTCATCTGAAATCTTCTCACCATTGTTATAATAATCGGTACAAGCTTCTGTAGTTACAGTAAAGCCCTGGGGAATCGGTAAGTCCAGATTGGTCATTTCTGCCAGGTTAGCACCTTTACCACCAAGCAGGTTTCTCATATCTGCGTTACCTTCTTTAAATTTGTACACCCATTTCTTCATACTTTTTTGTCTCCTTCTTTTGTTTTATTTTTTGACAAAAATCGTAATCCATTCCATGTCCGCGACTCCCGAACACTTCCTTCAATACTTAACAATTACTTAATAATTGTAACAATACCACCAAAAAATAGCAAGACTTTTTGGCAAATATTTCGCTTTTGTTTCACTTTTGTTTATTATATCTAAAATTCCTTACTTCCAACTTACTTAATCATTCATTTTGTTAAATTTTTGTCATTGCCTTCAGCTGTTTTTCGGCAGAAACCCCTCAAAAATAAAGATTTCAAAGTATTTTTGCATCTCCTCCAGCTCTTCTGCACTCTTAACTGTCCAGGTAACTGCGGCTGCCTTAAACAGTCCCAGGCACAATCTGCAGGACAAGGCATCGTGGTCCGTGCATTTATAGGAGATAAAATCTGGCTTGGACAGGAAATTCAGCATCATGTTCTGAAGCACAAAATGCATCACCGTCTTTTTGCCGTGAGTGAAAAACTTCTCGGACAGCTGACCTCTGAATACCTCTTTGCGATGTCTTTTGTACCAAATCATCATCAAAGGATTAAAGGACTCTACGCAATACAATCCCTTATATTCCCTAAGAAGCTGATCCGCTATGGGGCATAAGGACATATCTGTATTCTCCCCCTTAAATTCAACTATTAAAGGTACTCTGCCATCCACCAACTCCAGCACCTCAGACAAAGTAGGGATTTGCTCCTCTGACTCATACAGCCTGAATTCCTTCAGCTCCTGCAGGGTATAATCCCTGACTCTTCCTTCTGCACCGCAAACCCTCTTCAGGGTGAAATCATGAAAAACTACCGGCACCTTATCCTTGCTCAACTGGATATCCAGCTCCATACCAAAGCCGGCTTCCACCGCTTTCCGAAAGGCTGCCAGTGAATTTTCCGGTGCCTCCGAAGCATTATCGTGTAAACCTCTGTGTGCATAAAGAACTCCCATAAAAGGGGTTCTGTCGGAACGTTTGGCACCGGCAGGCTTTATCATACCCAGATAAATCACTGTTAAAAATACCAAAAGCCCCAAAATAATACATACTGCTAACATACTAAGATTAATCCTCTACATCAAAATTCTCTAATAAACTTGCCTTCTTCTCCGCCTTCACATCACCGTGACGAACCTGGGTCATAGTAACGAAAGCCAATACGGAAAATCCGAAAGCATAGGGGAACAATGTGGTATATGCCACATTTTCCAGCAAAAAGCCTGACAAAATCGGTGTCATAATCTGTGCCGCCATGGAGAAGGTATAGTAGGTACCGGTGAACTTACCGATATCTGCACCTTTACTCATGGCTACAATCATAGGATACGAATTGACATTGATAGCTGCCCATGCCACACCAATCAAGGCAAAGGCTATATTAATCACGGGATGATACACCATCACAAAGGTAGCTGCCAGATAGCAGGCTGCCATGAGTACTACACCTGCCATAATGGTCTTCTTACGACCGATACGGCTGGCCAGAATACCGATGGGAATATAACTGCAAATAGCTGCAACCGTAGCCACCATCAGGCAATCTGCAAAACCACCACCCTCCAATTTCCAAACCTCTGTGGTATATCTGGAAAAGGCTGTAGTTACCGCATTATACGCTGTAAACCAGAAGAATATGGATATAAGCATGAAAATCATACTACGCTTTACTTCCGGTGCCAGTACGGTCTTAACAGGCTCTTCTACGGCTTCTTCCACCGTTTTCTGTTCTTCTTCGCTCTGTTTCTCTGCCGCCTCTTCCGCTGCCAGCTGTGCCGCCAGTTTTTTCTCACGAATGGTTGCCACCAATACAGCAACGGATACCACCATAAAAATGGCAATGCTCATAAACAAAGGCACATAGGTGGGTCTGGTTCCCTTTCCTACCAAAAACTTAATCATCAGCAGGGAATATACACCACCCACGGCACCCAGCAGATTGATGACTGCATTGGCCTTGCTGCGCAGATGATTGGGTGTCAAATCCGGCATCAATGCCACTGCCGGAGAACGATAGAGTCCCATGGATACCAATACACCAAACAATGCTCCTACAAACAGTGGCAGATTCTCAGCCCGGTCCGCAAAGGGAAGGATTAGTGTAAAGGTAACCGCCAATACCGTACCCACAATGATAAAAGGAGTACGTTTTCCCAACTTGGTATCCACCTTATCGGAAATGGAACCGAATACGGGTAGTAAAACCAGCGCCAACACATTATCCAGTGCCATTACCACACCTGTGATTGTCTCTCCCAATCCGAAGGTATTCTTCATAATCAACGGAATAATATTGTCATACACCTGCCAAAAGCTGCTGATGGACATAAATGCCAAGCCGATTAAGAAGGTTCTGCCATAGTTCAATTTCTTGTTCATACAGTTTATTTCCTCTCTTGTAATTATTTATCTTAAATATACCTCATATACTTCCTTGTCCAGATTTTGCTCTTCCCAGAAAACAGATGTCCGAATGGTCGCAAAATCCGTCTTTACCTCCTGCTCATCTTTACCGTAAAGCATCACATCACAGTAATCCAAAAGCTTCACCATATCGGAAAGAAGCACTGCATGGCCCTGTAAATGCTCACACAAACACACATGGTCTGCTAATCCTAAAAACTCATAAACCTGCTTTGTTGCCGCGTATGTCACTCCGGAAGCTGCCGGATTCACCCAGTCTTCTCCCAACATACCGCTGATGAGAAACAGATATCTTTCCTTATCGGCCACCAAAGCCGCCAGATGATGCTGGTCAAAGGGGAATTGTTCCACACACTCAAACTCTAAGAAGTTATCATTAAACCAATGTCTGAGATTCGTGGACTGCAAATTACCCAATGCCTCATTGGTAGTGGTAAAATGTGTAGAAGTACCCTCTTCATTTACATGTCCTAATGTGGCAAAATCATAGGTTCTGCCCTCTGATTTGTAACGATACATAGCCGCACCGCCGGCACCGGAACAAGCCGGTACCACCACCTTCAGACGCTTCTCATAAGCGCCTGCCAGCAAAGTAGCTTTTCCGAATCTTGATACACCGGATAACAGATTGTTTTCCGCATTGATTTGCAGTTCTTCTGCCAGTCCCAGTGCCAAAGCATCCAGTATCTTGGAAGCGCCCCAACCCCAGGCGGCCAAAGCACCGGTCTGATTCTTCCAGTCTGTTCCGTAAGGATAAATATCATAAAAGGTACCTGTTCGCGAACTGTTATCCGCCGCCACATCACAGGGATTGTAGCAAATAGAAGCATACCCTCTGATAGCCGCATAATAATCATTGGGTGACAAATCCAAGGTTCTTCCGGGCCAAACAAAGCCCATTTCCAAATACACCGGATATCCCTTGCCTTTCGGCTCGGATACAGGCAGACACACTATGGTATCAAACCCGCTTTTTCTTCCCTGATTCTCTACCTCTATGCGAAGTGATGCCACTCTTACCTCCGTAGCAAATTCCTCCGCGCCGGGGAAATTGACAATTTCATGACGTACCGTCCACTCACCAAGCTGATAGCTCACCTTTTCCTCTGACATATCCGGCAGGGGACCGTACATGTAGTATTCATACAGACGTCTAATCTCCTCTGCCCGCGTCTCCCACTTCTCTACAGTATCCACCGGACTGCCGTCCAAAAAACGAAGGACTTCCGGTATTCCTTTTTGTATTTCCAATTCCTTTGGTTTCACGAAATTCATGCTTGTTTTACACCCCATTCTTTCCTGATATCCGGGCACATTCCCCAAGATATACTTACCTCTGCCTTCTATTTTACGATAAATTCCTCATATCTTCAAGAAAAATACTTTTTCCCTTGCATTTTCTTATAATTTCTGTACAATAAGAAATGGTGCGTATAAATAATATATAAAAGAGATTAAAGAAAGGTTTTAACATGATTAGTGCAAATAATGTAACCTACCGAGTAGGTAAAAAAGCTCTGTTCGAGGATGTTAACATTAAATTTACGGAAGGCAACTGCTACGGCTTAATCGGTGCAAACGGTGCTGGCAAATCTACCTTCTTAAAGATTTTATCCGGTGCTTTGGAAACCACCAAGGGTGATATCGTCATCACTCCCGGTCAGCGTCTTTCCGTTTTGGAACAGGATCACTTCAAATATGATGACTGTGTGGTTATGGACACCGTTATCATGGGTAATGCCCGTCTGTTTGAAATCATGAAGGAAAAGGATGCAATCTATGCCAAGGAAGACTTCACTGACGAAGACGGTATCCGTGCCAGCGAATTGGAAGCAGAATTTGCTGAGATGGACGGCTGGGAAGCAGAATCCAACGCTGCTATGCTCTTAAATGGTCTGGGTATCGGCACAGAGTACCACTACTGCGTAATGAACGAGCTGGAAAGTAATATCAAGGTCAAGGTACTTTTGGCAAAAGCTTTGTTCGGTAACCCTGATATTCTGTTACTTGACGAGCCTACCAACCACTTGGATTTGGATGCTATCGCATGGTTGGAGGAATTCTTAATCAATTTTGACAATACCGTTATCGTGGTTTCCCACGACCGTTATTTCTTAAACAAGGTTTGTACTCATACTGCAGATATCGACTACGGCAAGATTCAGCTGTATGCCGGTAACTATGATTTCTGGTACGAGTCCAGCCAGTTGCTGATCAAGCAGATGAAGGAAGCCAACAAGAAGAAGGAAGAAAAGATTAAGGAATTGCAAGAGTTTATCTCCCGCTTCTCCGCAAATGCTTCCAAGTCTAAGCAGGCTACTTCCCGTAAGCGTGCATTGGAAAAAATCGAGTTGGATGAAATCAAACCTTCCAGCAGAAAGTATCCTTATATCGACTTCCGTCCTGACCGCGAAATCGGTAATGAAGTACTTTCCGTAGAGCATATCAGCAAGACCATCAATGGTGAAAAGGTATTAGATGATATCTCCTTCATCGTTGGTCACGACGACAAGATCGCTTTCGTAGGCGGCAACGAAATTGCTAAAACCACTCTCTTCCAGATTCTGGCAGGCGAGATGGAACCCGACGAAGGTACCTATAAATGGGGCGTTACCACTTCACAGGCTTACTTCCCCAAGGACAATACTGCAGAATTTGACTGTGATTTAACCATTACCGACTGGCTGACCGGCTACTCTCCCGTGAAGGATGCCACCTATGTACGTGGTTTCTTGGGACGTATGTTGTTCCCCGGTGAAGACGGTGTGAAAAAGGTTCGTATCCTCTCCGGTGGTGAGAAGGTGCGTTGTTTACTTTCCAAGATGATGATTAGCGGTTCCAACTGCTTAATCTTCGATGAGCCTACCAACCATTTAGACATGGAATCCATCACCGCTCTTAACAATGGTGTTATCAAATTTAAGGGTGTTGTGCTCTTCTCCTGTCACGATCATCAGTTTGTACAGACTACTGCAAACCGCATTATGGAAATCCTGCCCAACGGCAAGATGATTGATAAGATTACTACCTACGACGAATACCTGGCAAGCGATGATATGGCTCGTAAGAGAACTGTTTACACCGCTCGTAAGGAAGAGGACGAAAACTAATATCACAAGGGAGAATCACAGTGATTGATTTGCATGTTCATTCTACCGCTTCAGATGGGAGTTTCAGTCCCACCGAATTAGTGGATTATGCTATAGAAAAAGGATTGTCGGCGTTTGCCCTGACGGATCATGATAGTGTGGCCGGACTGGATGAAGCCATCACTTATGCAGAAAAGCTTAAAGAAATTCGGGCTGATGTACCGGAAGTGATTCCGGGGATTGAATTTTCCACGGAATATATGGGCAAGGATATTCATATCGTGGGCTTGTATATTGATTATAAAGGTGACACCTTTCAAAAGCATTTACAAGATTTTGTACATTCCAGAGATGTACGTAATGAAAAGATGTGCGAACTGTTGCACACCGGTGCCGGCATGGATATTTCTTATGAAAAGCTACAGACTGCTTTTCCCGGCAGTGTCATTACCCGTGCCCACTATGCCAAATACATGTTGGAAAAAGGCTATGTAAAAAGCATGAAGGAATCCTTCGATCGATATATCGGAGACAACTGTCCCTATTTTCTTCCTCGTGAAAAGATTACTCCCTCCGATGCCATCCGTTTGATTCTGGCAGTTGGCGGGATTCCCGTACTGGCCCATCCGGTGCTTTACGGTATGGGGAAACAACAGCTGGACAAACTGGTGAGTGAACTGAAGTTGGTCGGACTTCTGGCTTTGGAAGCCATTTATTCCACATATACTCCTTCTGACGAAAGGGACATGCGTGCATTGGCTGCCAAATACGACTTAGCCATCAGCGGCGGCTCCGATTTCCACGGAAGCAATAAACCGGATTTGGATTTAGGAACCGGCTATGGGCATCTTTACATCCATCCGGAAGTTCTAATCACTCTTAAAAACAGCAAAAAAAGGACTGTGCATTAAGCACAGTCCTTCTTAGTATTCCATTATTCAGCGTCTTCTTCAGCCGCTTCTTCCTGTACTTCCTTGATTTCTTCTTCATCAATCACTTCTACTACAGGCTCAGGCATCTTGTTGCCACAATAAGGACAGAAAGGATAGCTATCAGATACTTCCTTCTCACAATTTTCGCACTTTACATTGCCCTTCATCTTTAAAATTTCAGCCTTAATGGTATCGATTTCAGCCATAGCTGCATCGATTTCAGCAATCCATTCTGCGATTTCAGCAGGAGCATCCTCTCTCTGGTTTTCATATACATACTTACCGATTTCTGCATATGTAGCCTTGATTGTGTTCTCGTTTGCGGATACCTGATTGTTCATTTTTGCTAATCCGGTAAGGTCCTTTGCCTTCTTAGCCACATCATTACTTGTCTTGGTAATCTTTTCTTTTGCTTTGTTTAAAAAATCCATGTTTTCCTCCATTTCTGAAGCAATCACTGCTTCCCCTTAACCCTCATATTTTGTTCTTTATAAAAAATTGCTTGCGCAATTTCCTATCGCTTGTGTAACGCCTAACCCTCCACTATCAGGTAGCGTCCGTCGCCAATGTCGAATACTTCCGATGCTTCCAGAATTTCCTCACCGGCTGCACCATCCATATCAATCCCTTCTTCTTCAAAATACTCAATAACCTCTTCGACAGAATCTACTACAACTGCCATCACCTCTTCCAGAAAGCTCTCCGCTTCTTCCAAGGTCTCTGCCACTTCTTCAGGAAACAATTGCAACTGATTGTCTAAAAAGCATTTCAATACGGCATCATCATACTCATGCATATGCATTCCTCCCCTAGCACAAATTATTAAGTTATTTTGGAAGCCTTGGCTTCTCTTTACAATTTCATCATAGAGTTTTTACGGTATATAGTCAAGTACCTTACCAAAAAAATCAGTTTTTTTTCACACTTTGTTAATAATTTTTTTACTGTTCAGAGCCAAGCAGATACGAGTAAAGATGTTCGTTGAATGCTCGCATTCATAAGTGCATTTTTACTCGTATCTATTTGGCGGATACGCCAAACCGAGGAAACACACAGTGTTTTCGAGGTTGGCTCTGAACAGTTCCTATGTCTTCCTGTCCTAATCTAACCTCGTTTTCGAGGTTGGCTCTGAACAGTTACAACAATTTCATCTCCTGATACAACCTTGCAATAGGCAACCCCACCACATTATTGTAGTCACCGTGGATACACTCTACAAATCGCGCTCCCAGTCCCTGGATACCGTACGAACCGGCTTTGTCCATAGGCTCCTTCGTACTTACATACCAATGTATCTCTTCCTCTGTCATAGGATAAAACTTCACTACAGTGCCTTCTGAGAAAGTATTTCTAAACTCTTTGCCTTCTTTTCTTCCAATCAAGGTTACTCCGGTAAACACTCTGTGTTCATTATCCTGCAGCCTCTCCAGCATTTCCACTGCATCTGCTTCATTCTTAGGTTTACCCAATATTTTGCCATCCAGCGATACCACCGTATCTGCGCCAATAACCAGAACATCGCCTTCTAAACGCTTAAATATATCCTCAGCCTTTTGAAGGGAAAGCTGCTCCACCACGCGATTGGGAGTGGTTTCCGTAACCACCTCCTCTACATCACTGACCATTATCTCAAACTCTAATCCCAACATCCCCAGAAGTTCTTTTCTTCTGGGAGATGCGGATGCTAATACGATTCTCACGATTCATGCCTTTCCGGGATAAACACTCTCAAATCCTGTATATCCCCTTCTTTTAATTGGGCAGCTTCCTTTTCAGCCTCCATACAAAATGCTGCCTGAGAACCGAATAAGATCTTGCCTCTTTTATCCACCTTTTCATAGGTACCGTCAGCCTGTAATATATGGGACTTCAGATTATCCTGCAACTGATACTGTAGGATGTGCATGATCTTTTCCTTTAATTCCGGCCGTTCAATAGGGAAGAGGATCTCCACTCTGCGTTCCAGATTACGGGGCATCCAGTCTGCACTGCCACAGTAAACCTCATGATTTTCATCATTTTCAAAATAGAAAATACGACTATGCTCCAGGAAATTGCCCACGATGGAACGTACTGTAATATTTTCACTGACTCCCGGGATACCCACCTTCAAACAGCAGATTCCTCGTACGATCAACTCAATTTTTACACCTGCAGCCGCCGCCTCGTACAGTGCCGTGATGATATCCTTATCACAAAGGGAATTCATTTTGGCAATAATCCTTGCCTTCTTCCCTTCCTTGGCATAGTTCTTTTCCCTCTCTATCAGGTATAAGAATTTATCCTTCAGCCAAAGTGGTGCCAAAGACAGCTTATTCCAAAACAGAGGTTCCGAATAACCGCTCAACATATTAAATACTGCCGTAGCATCCTCGCCAATCAGCTCCGAACAGGTCAACAAACCGATATCTGTATATAGCTTTGCAGTAGCGTCATTGTAATTACCCGTACCCAGATGCACATAGCGACGGATTCCATCCTCTTCCCTGCGTACCACCAGGGTAATCTTACTATGGGTTTTCAGACCCACCAGACCATAAATAACATGACAGCCTGCCTGTTCCAGCTTTTTCGCCCATACGATATTATTCTCTTCATCAAAACGGGCCTTCAGCTCTACCAATACCGTAACCTGCTTACCGTTTTCAGCTGCTTCCGCCAATGCTACTATAATAGGCGAATTGCCGCTGACACGATACAAGGTCTGCTTAATGGCCAGTACGTTCTCATCTCTTGCTGCCTGACGTATGAAATCCACCACCGGTGTAAAGGTCTGATAAGGGTGATGCAACAACAAATCTCCCTTACGAATCTCTTCAAAGATATCACAGCCTGCGGGAAGTCCGGGTACCGGCTGGGGCTCATATTTGGATTCTTTCAAATGGTCAAAACCATCCAAACCATAGGCCTTCATCAAAAAGGTCAGATCCAGAGGACCGTCTATCTCATAAATTCCCCGGGAACTGATACCCAGATCCTTTTTCAGTATCTTCAGCAGTCGCTTATCCACACCTTCTTCTACTTCCAGACGGATGACCTCGCCCCACTGGCGTTTCTTCAACTGTTTCTCAATCTCTTTTAATAAGTCTTCTGCCTCATCCTCGTCAATAGTAAGGTCCGCATTTCTCATAATACGGAAGGGGTGGGCTGATACAATGTCATAATTTAAGAACAGCTTCCGGATATTCCGCTCAATCACTTCCTCCAGAAGAATCACCTTCTGCACTCCCTCTTCTGCGGGAAGCGATATGATACGGGGAAGTACACTGGGTACCTGCACGGTTGCAAACTCCAGCTCCTCTTCACCCTTTTTCTGTACCAATGCAGCGATATTCAAGGACTTATTCCTCACCAAAGGAAAAGGTCTGGAAGAATCCACTGCCATGGGAGTCAGTACGGGATATATATTCTCTTCAAAATATTTATCAATATACTGGGCATCCTGCTTACTCAGCTGCTCATGATGCTTTATCATCTGCAATCCGTTCTGTGAAAGCAAAGGAAGCAGGGAACGGTTGTAAGTGGAATACTGCATGCTTACCAGCTTATGAATCTCCTCATCCAACGAAGCCAGCTGCTCTGTGGGTGTCATACCTGCAATATCCTGCTTCTCGTATCCTGCATTTACCATATCCTTTAATGATGCCACACGCACCATGAAAAACTCATCCAGATTGGACGCAGTAATGCTTAAAAACTTCAAACGTTCAAACAAAGGGATACTCTTATCCCTTGCCTCACTTAAGATACGCTGGTTAAACTTCAGCCAGCTTAGCTCTCTGTTGGTATACAATTTAGGACTTTTAAAATCAATCGTTGCCATCCTGTGCCTCCTAAATCATCTTCTTTTGCTTGATAACAGGCTGAACATTATATACCTCCCTAAAGAAGTCCGCTCTTTTCTTAAAGAGTCCCTTCTCCAGTAAGATATCCTCCTGTGTATCTATGGTTAAAATCAGTTCATTGTCCTTTAATACGGCTTTTACACCCTTTAGCTTTTGCTTATGGCTTCTGTCCAGACCATTCGCCACCTTCAATATGGCAGTCAGCTTAGCCATGGTCAGGTAGGCTTCCCCTGTCAGACTGCTGCCGCCGGACAAATCCTCATATACAAAGGGACTGTGATTATATCTGACAATATTGGCCACAATTTCACGCTCCATATGGGACAGACCAATCATCTCCGTAGCCATAATGATGTGGTAGGACGTCTCACCAATATCCATCATACTGATAAACTTACCGCAATCATGCAATAATGCCGCAATCCGCAGATACAGCTTTTCACGATTTCCCAGACCATGTATCTTCTTCATACTGTCAAAGATGGTCATGGTGATTCGTTCCAAGGTCTCCGCCCGCTTTCTGCTTCCCAAATATCGTTTACTGATATTCATGGCACAGGCGATGATATCCTTTTCAAAATCATGGTCACAAAGCATGATTTTATTCTTTTCTGCATATTCATAGGCGATTCCGTCACACAGACTCACTCCGGGTGCCCATATTTTCTCCGCATCCGTCAGCTTAATCAGACGGTTTACCAGGCAGGCACTAATCATGGTTAATCGTGCTGCTTCTTCGGAAACGCCCAGTTTCTTCGCCATCTCTTCTTTGGACATCTGATGCATCATCTTAAAGAAGCGCTCATATTCTTCCAAACCTACCACGGTACTCTTACCCGTCTCCTTGCTTCTTCGTGCAATCCATACGGACAAATAATCATCCACCAGAATCAAAGTTTTAATCTTGCTGTCCTTCAAATACAGCTTCTTAAAGGTATTCAGCTGGGCAGAGGCTATTTCGTCAATCAGTCCCTCCATCTGTCCACTCTTGGCATTGATTTGATTCAGCCACTCCTGGATACGCAGTACACCGATTCGCAAATTCTGGGTAGCCACCAGCACATCCTTATCAAACAGGGAAATCTGGATACTTCCTCCGCCGATATCCACGATGGCCGTACCTTCCCCAATGGCTTCTTTAAAGCTGTCTCCTGCAAATGCAATCGCCTTGTAATCCAAAAAGCGTTGCTCGGAGTTACTCAAAGTATCAATGTGTATCCCTGTACGCTGTTCAATCTGATCCAATACAATCTTGGTATTGGCGGTCTCTCTCAGGGAGCTGGTACCGTAAGCCTTATAATCGGCCACCTTATAGGTTTCCATGATTTCCTTGAATTCCTTTAAGGTGCGACATAGCTCGTCCAGCTTTTCCATGCTGATTTTGCCATCCGTATAAGTATCCGCACCCAGTGCTATTCTCTGACGCACATGCTCCACTACCTTACTGTTGTTCTTACCGGAAAATGCAAATATTTTCAGGGAGATTTCAAAGCTCCCCACATCTATGGCTGCAAAGGTTTTTACACTCATGCTTTCTTCCTTTCCCTATCGCTTGCCCCTCCAAGCTTTAGCACTGCTCCGTTCCCAGGATATAGTCAATAAACTGCTGGGCCGTCCTGCCGGACAATCCGCCGTGTGCCAGCTCCCATTTATTAGCCTCAGCTAACAGCTCCTGTGTATCCATGGTCACACCATAGCGTTCTGCCAAGGTGGTCACAATATTCTGAAACTCCTTCTTATTGGGGGATCCGAAATAAATGGTCACACCAAAGCGTGATACCAGGGACAGCTTCTCCTGTACGGTGTCGCTGGTATGCATATCCTGACGTATTTCCTCTTTATCACTGAAGTTTTCACGAATCAGATGTCTTCTGTTGGAGGTGGCATAAATCAACACATTGGCAGGCTTCTTCTCCAATCCGCCTTCAATCACTGCCTTCAAGTACTTATACTCAATTTCAAACTCCTCAAAGCTCAAATCGTCCATATAGATGATAAACTTGTAGTTACGATTCTTAATCATACTGATACAAGCATTTAAGTCTTGGAACTGATGCTTGTACACCTCGATAATCCGAAGGCCTCTATCATAATACTCATTGGCAATGGCCTTGATACTGGAGGACTTACCGGTGCCCGCATCTCCGAAAAGCAGACAATTGTTAGCCTTTCTTCCGGCCACAAAAGCCTCAGTATTGTCAATCAGCTTCTTCTTAGGAATCTCATAGCCCACCAAATCATCCATATACACATGGGCAATATTCAAAATAGGCTCAATATGCACACCTTCCTCGTCATGAACAATACGGAAGGACTTATGCAGACCATACTTACCCACACCGTATTCTTTATAAAAATGGGTTAATGTATCTTTCATTTCTTCTGCTGTCTTATTCTCTTTAAACTGTTCTGCCAGCTCACAGATTCGGGCGCAAATACGGGTATTATACACCTTGCTTTCCTGCTTACTGCTTTGGTAGCTTTCAATAATGTCCCACTCCGGCACCTTTAACACTTCAACCATGGGTGCAAAATCAAAATCATAAAACTCCTTAAATATCACAATATCATGAAGGGCCGCCAGATTGATGCTTCCCTCGATGGCTCCTCTGATTTCACAGCCGCAACTGTAGCTGTTTTCATTATTCACTAAAAGATTCGCCAGATAGCAATGCCACAGATTGCCGTGAAAGCCATAGCTTCCGGCCAGCTCTATCAGCTTATGGATACAATCGTACATTAAAGCCGCCTTATCCTCTTCATTGTAATATTCATCCTTATAATGCTCCATGAGCCATGCCATATCATAAAGCAAATCTCCGTCTTCAAACTCCCTGTATACGATTAATTCCTGTTCTCTCATATGTACTCCTAATCATTATTCTTACATTTTTTCTTCCCATTCCCTTAACTTAATATTTTATACCAAAACACACTTGATAGCAAGTCAAATAACAGATATACTAGGAATAGAGGGTATCTGTTCCTCTGAACCATACTCACGAAAGAGAGGCCTTTCATGAAGAAAAATCTAAAAGCAATTATTATCACTTTCATCATACTAATTCTTGCAGGTGGCGCCGCTTTTCTTTACCATAGATCCGAGAAGATTCCCTCCAATCCGGAAGGAACTGTGGGCAACACAGCAGGCAATCTGTACAATGGCGGATTGTTCTGTGAATATAACGGTAAGGTATATTTTTCCAATCCCAAGGACCAAGACTGCCTTTATTCCATGAATGTGGATGAAACCGGTTTGCAAAAGCTTTACGAAGCCAAAATCTGCAATATATTGGCAGGTGGGGAATATCTTTATTACTTTATGAAGGAACCTGTGGGTACCTCTTTGGATAAGCTTCGGGTTTCACATGCCTTCTACCGCAGCAAATTAAATGGTGAAAAAGTAAAAACCATCACCAACGATGTGGTCATTGATGCACAATTAGTCAATGATACACTCTTTATACAAACCGTTGACAAGGAAGGACCTGTCTTCTATCGTATCAACACCGACCGTTCTCATAAAACCGATTTGGGTCGTGTGGAAATAGACCCTTCCTGTGCCAGCGACGGTATTATCTACTATAACGGCAAGTCCCTGAACCACTATCTGAACGCTCTGGATACCCGTACGGATATCTCCACCGTGCTTTGGAAGGGGAACCTTTGGTATCCGGTTCTTGAAGGCAACTATTTCTATTTTTTGGATGTTGAACATGGTTATCGCCTTTGCAGATATGACAAAGTAAATGATGTGGTTGAAATTTTGACTCATGACCGAGTGGATTGCTTCAATATCGGCGGCGGCTATATCTATTACCAGTGCAACTCTTCCGACGAACCTGCTTTGAAGCGTATGCAACTAAATGGCAGTGACGTCACCGTGATTGCTGAAGGTAACTACACTGCCATACATATAACTTCACAATATGTTTATTTTCAGGAGGTGGGCGATGACTCCTTCTGGTATCACAGTCTCATAGGTTCTGACACCTATTCCTCTATGTGATCCAGGCCCTGACTCAATATAGTCACAATATGTGCATCCGCCAGGGAATAATAGATGGTTTTGCCATCTCTTCTGTTTTTAACCAAATCCATTTGCTTTAGTACTCTTAACTGGTGGGATATGGCCGACTGGCTCATGCCCACCAGATTTGCTATATCATACACACACATCTCTGAGCATTTTAGCACGTACAGTATTTTCAGTCTGGTGGCATCTCCAAACACCTTGAAAAACTCTGCCAAATCCTGCATTTCTTCTTCCGGAGGCATGGTCTCATTTACCTTTTCTACCATTTTTTCATCAATATGCAAAAATGTATTCTCTCCCATCGTTACTCTCCTCTTAGGTTCACAATTTTCTCCATTGTCAGTATCATTTTACTAAATAATTCATCTGAAATCAACAGTCAAACCTATCCTTTTATACACCGTTTTACCTCTTCAAAGGATATGGGCGCAAACTCCGTTCTTTCCACAGATACACAGTAGTGTTGCTTACTGAAATCCTTAAATAAGGGGGAATTATGCACATGTCCGAACAAATTGGCGTAGGGCATATTTTCATTTACATACAAGGGCTCGTGAGACAATATCCAAAAGGTCTCCAAAAGTATGGGACAGTCATATACTTCCTGAAAGCCCGCTTTTCTGTAATATTCATTCTCCTCTACATCATGGTTTCCCTTTACCAGATACTTATTTCCATTTAAGCGGGACAAATACTCCTGCTCCCTGCCGGTTGCACCAAAGTCTCCCAATACATAGACCAAATCCTCTTCGCAAACCCGGGCATTCCACCGCTCTATTATTTGCTCATCCATATCCTCTACGGATGCAAAGGGTCTGTTCTCATACTTCATAATATTTTCTTCTGAAAAATGGGTATCTGCAATAAAAAATATGGCCATTACTTATTCTCCTTAAATAATTTCTTCATACCATCCGTCATCACAAACTCCTGCTCCATAGTGACAAACAAAGCATCTGCACCGTAATGCTCCACCAGCTTGATACCTTCCTCGGCTCCCAGTACAAAACAAGCGGTGGACAAAGCATCACTGAGTAATCCGTTGTCACTTACTACGGTGACACTGCATAAGCCACTATCCGCCGGATATCCGTTATCCGGATTCATGATATGATGATATCGCTTGCCGTCCTGTTCAATAAAGCGCTCATAATCTCCGGAGGTGGATATATAACAGGTGCCGTTCACGGATAATGTGCCCAAGTAAGCCCCTTCTTTTCTGGGATGTACAATAGCCACATTCCAAGGACTTTTGTCCCACTTGGTTCCATAGGTCACAACGCTGCCACCTACGGAAACCACCGCTCCCTCAATCTCTTTACAGACCTCCAACTCCTTGCTAATTCTGTCACAGGCGATTCCTTTCCCTACCGCTCCTAAATCCAGACTCATCCCTTCCGGAAGATAGATGCGATCCTCTTCCAACACCACCTTTTCATAGCCTGTATTCTGCAAAGCCTGCTCTAACTCCTCAGCTTCGGGCAGCATTAGGGATTGTTGTACCTTCGAATCACTCATGGCCAGACTGTCTAAATCCCACAGTGTAATAATTTCACCTAAGGTTACATCCAGTGCCCCGTCACTTTCAATAGCAATTTCCTGTATTTCTTGCAAATATTCGTACAACTCCAGCTCCACAGGTACTCCTGCCTGACTACCCGCTTGCGCGTTTATCACCCCAACCTGAGAACTTTCTATCCTTCGAGACAATACTTCCTTCTCCAAGCGCTCTAATTTAGCCTGCAAATCCAAAACGGCTTCCTCAGCCACTTTCCTATCCTTTGTATAAACCACATATTGTACCACCGTTCCCATAGCCGTATTTGTGGAGGTCAGTTTTACGGGTTGTTTTCCGCAAGCAGAAAATGTCACTGTAAACAACACTAATATCCATGGGATTATTCTCTTTTTTCTATTGCAGTGCTTCAATTTTCCGCTCCTTTCTGCTATACTATCCTTAAAAACAAGGAAGGTGCTTTATGAAATCAAATCCACGCAAAACAGCTTTCATATTATCGGTTATCCTGTTGGTACTCGGCACCTTCAGTCTGCTTTGGATTCTTTTGTATCCCGGTCGGGATGAGTCATACACCGCCTACATCCATGTGGACGGAACACTTTTCAAAACTATCCCCTTAGACGAAGTGGATACTCCTTACGAATTTACCATCCAAACAGAGGATGCTCATTACAATACCATCTGTGTGGAACCCGGTTCCATCCGGATTTCTTCTGCGGATTGCCCGGACTTAATTTGCGTAAAACAGGGGGCTGTCACCAATTCCCTGCTTCCTATCACCTGTCTACCCCATAAGCTGGTGATTTCCCTAAAGCCTACTGATGAGATTACAGACACACCGGATGCCGTCACACATTAACAGGTTACAACCACCATATTAAAGAGGTACCTTTATGAAGCTGTCTACTCACAAATTAACCATACTGGCACTTTTCACCACCATTGCCCTTGGGCTGTACTGGGTGGAAAGCCTTCTGCCCGTCCCTGTGCCCATACCCGGCATCAAACTGGGCCTTGCCAACATTGTTACGCTTATTATACTGAAAAACTTCTCCATAAGAGAAGCTTTTCCTGTACTGATGATACGTATTCTCATTACCACCTTCTTGTTCAGCCAGTTTATCAGCATGTTTTACAGTCTGGTCGGTGGAATATTATGCATGCTTTCCATGCACTTGATTCATCGTTTGTTAAAAGGACACTTTCTGTTCTTGACAGGTGTCTTCGGAGCACTATTTCACAATCTTGGCCAGCTCTGTGTGGCAATGTTGCTGACAAGCTCTTTGGCACCCCTTACCTATCTTCCCTTTCTCATCCTTAGTGGCATCATCACCGGTCTTTTCACCGGCTTATGTGCACATTATGCCCAAAAATATCTAGGGCGTTTTTTACACTCCCAAAGTATCCAGTAACTGTTTCATGGTCTTTTGCAGAATAGGATGACGATAGTTTGCATTCAGTTCCACCATGGGCTTTAGTACAAAGTCCCGATTCTCCATATCCACGTGAGGAATGATAAGTGTATCATCTTCAAAAATCAGTTTATCATAAAATACAATATCCAAATCCAAGGTTCTGGGGCCCCATCTTAGGATTCTCTCCCTGCCTGCCTTCTGCTCCAGCTCATGAAGATAGTCTAACAGTTCATGGGGTGTCAGTAAGGTCTTAATCTCCACCATACCGTTTAAAAATACGTCCTGCTCTACGCCGCCGTAAGGCTCTGTAGTAATTAGGGTAGACTCAGCACTTACCAGGATTTCTTCATGGTCAGCCAATCCCTGTATGGCATCCTTTAAGTATTTTTCTTTCTCTCCCATATTGGAACCGATAGCGATATAAGCCTTGTGCCAGCCCCTATGTATCTTTACGGAAACACTTTCAAAGGGCAGCCCGATGGGTGCCTGAGGCTTTCGAATCTCCACGTCTAATGCCTCTACCAGAGGAAACTCCAAAAGTACAGCCTTAGCAATATTCTCTGCCACGGTTTCTATCAGCTTGCAGGTATGCTCCTGCATCCATTTAGTCACAAAATGACATACTTCTCCATAACGGGTGGATAAAGTCAGTTCATCTGCCTGACCTGCCTTTCGGGTATCTGCATACAATACCAAATTTACAAAAAAAGGCTGCCCCTTTTCGTTCTCTTCCGGAAATACACCATGGTAAGCATATACTTCCAGATTATCAATACGAATCTCGTCCATATACACTCATACCTCCCTGCTTTATTGCTTCTGCCATCCGAATGGCTCTCACATTTTCTTTGATATCGTGTACTCTTACAAAGGCGTAGCCCTTAAGCACCGCCATTACCGTAGTAACCAAAGTACCTTCCAAACGTTCCTCTACAGACAAATCCAAAGTCAGACCGATTACAGATTTACGGCTGGCTCCCAAAAGAAGAGGATATCCCAACTCACGGAAGTTCTCCATACGCCGAAGCACCTCCATATTGTCCACGTAAGCCTTGCCAAAGCCGATGCCGGGATCCAGAATGATTTTTTCTTTGCTGATGCCTGCTGCCAACGCAAGCTCTATGCTTTCCTGCATATCCCCCTGCATATCCGGTATCAGCTCCTGATAATCCGCCTCTTTCCGATTGTGCATCAGACAACAGGCCACTCCGCTGTCTGCAATCAACTTAGCCATGGCTTTGTCCTCTTTCAGCCCCCAAATATCATTTATCAAATCTACTCCGGCCCTGATTCCCGCCTTTGCCACCTCTGATTTATAGGTATCCAAAGATACGGGCACATCAAAACGACTCTTGATGGCTTCTATCACCGGTACCACCCTTGCAATTTCTTCCTCTGCCGGAATAACCGTATACCCGGGGCGGGTGGACTCGCCTCCCACATCCAGGATATCCATCCCTTCCGCCAGCATTTCTTCTACACGGTATAGTGCTCTATCCCGTTCCGTCCATTTTCCGCCATCCGAAAAGGAATCCGGTGTCAGGTTCAAAATCCCCATCACATAAGTGTGGTTTTGCACATCGAAGCTTTTATTTCCAATTTGCATTACATTCTTATCCCTGCTTATCATTCACTTATCTCCGGTTCGTCTGCCTGTTTTGCCTGATCGATTTCCATTAGCCACTTATGAATCAACCTTTCAACTTCTACGCCAACATACTCCTTTTTCGCTTTTTCTAACAAGGCCTTCCACTCTCCCTGCGTAAAATCCCACAATGTGGTAGCACATTCTTCCAGTCTATCGAAATAAGGAGTAAAACGCTCTATTTCTTCTTCTGTCATAATATTCGCATCCGCATAATCTGCATATTTGAGATATGTTTTGAGAATCGTGCCATAATCCAATTCCGATAGGCGTTTGCCATCGTCTACATCCCGCAACAAACGCTCCATACTCATCAGTTCCCATATATAAGCCACATAATGTCCATGCTCCCATACCTCAAAGGGGCGACTGCTTTTATGTTGATGCTTAGTATTGTAATATATCAGCATAAGCTCCCAATCGTTTCCGGCCTCATACAATTCGTCCAATACGGGAAACATTTTATTCATCCACGCCTCATCATCCATGGATTCTGTGGCTTTTATGGCACTGGCAATCCATACATTGCCATCCTCCACATATTCTATTACCTTACCATAGTCCAAACCCTGTTCTGCTGTCAGTTCTTCATACAAGGCTTCCAACTCACCATCTGTACGACCCAATCGCCACTCTACATCATCCCGCAGTACATCTATATACTTCTGTAAGCGGGCCTTCTCTTCGTCGGTATAGGTATAAGTCTCTTCAAAGTCCCAATACAGAAAATAATAATTCACCAAATCTGCAATCTCGTAGTTTGTTAATATTTCTCCTGTATATTCTTTCGCCCAAAGCACCTCAAAATAACTATGATTATACAAAACATCACCATACATATAGCGGTCCCACATATAAATGGGACGATTGTCCTTCATAGCTTTCTTATAGATTGCTACGATTTCTTCATCCGCATGCTCTTCGAATAATTTATCTAACTGCGGCAGTATCCATTCCACCCACTCTTCATCTGTCATCTCTTCTTCACTAATGGGTGTATTCCGATCCTCTGCCTCCGTACTTTCCACACTTTCGATTATCTCTGTGGGTTCCTGCGCTTTCTCCGAATCCTTCTGACTCATCCACATAGCCCAACAGCCAATCAAAAAACTTCCAACAATGCATATTAACAAAAAGATACCTGCAATAATCCCCAATATACGCAATGTCTTTTTCCACTTCCGCAAAGATTTCTTCTTTTTTGCCTGCTTTTCAGCCTGCTCTTTGTCTTTGCGCACCTTTTCCTCAGCAAAGAAAATCCGGTCCGCTTCCACTTCCTTGGGCATCACCAATCTGGCATTGGCACTACCGCATTTGGGACACTTGGCAGTCCCCTGTTCATAACGCATACCGCAGAATTTACATTCTTTCCATATTCCCGGATAATTCATCCTTTATCCCCCGTTTCTTAGTCCTTAATATTTCACCCTCATATTCTTCTTGGTTCTATTCCAGTCACATTGCTGCTCTGCCTCACAGGCGAAACAAGCCCTGCTGGCCTTATCTGCACGATATATGATGCCGGCCAGACTTTTTTCTTCTGCCATTTCCTTATTTCGATGTTCCCGTATAGCTCTTAGAATTTCCTTCTGTTCCTTCTTTCCAAAGCCGGTCTCCTGCAACAATTCCTCTGCCAGTTCTGCACTTGCCATTTCATGAGGCGTTCCGTCCTCATACTGAACAAATCTGCCGATATCATGCAGCAGTGCCGTGACATAAATGATTTCTTTGGTAATCCCTAACTCTTCTTCCAGATTCATAATATACGCAATCCTTGCCACATCCAGAAAATGATTCATATTATGAAGGCAGAAGATTCTTTTCTCTTCTGCCTGCTTTATTTTGTCAAGGTATTCCTGATACTTAGGATGCTCTAATATCAAATCTACTCTGTTCATTTATATACTTCCTTAGTTTACGCTTAACATTTGGAAAAAACGGTTCTGCAGCATATCATTGTCCTCGAAAACGCCGCGGCTCACCATGGTTACGGTCTTGCTTCCGGGCTTCTTAATGCCGCGCATGGTCATACACATATGCTCCGCTTCTACCACTACCATAGCACCCTTAGGTGCCAGATGCTCCATGATGGCATCTGCAATCTGTGCGGTCATCTGTTCCTGAATCTGAGGCCTGCGGGCATACACCTCAACCGTACGTGCCAGTTTGCTTAATCCTACCACCTTACCATCCAGTATGTAAGCCACATGTGCCTTGCCGAAAAAGGGTAATAAATGATGTTCACAGGTGGAATAAAATACAATATCCTTTTCCAACACCATCTCATCATCATCCGCTGCAAACACCTTGGTCAGATGCTCATGAGGGTCCTCATACATGCCTCCGAAAATCTCCTGATACATTCTGGCAATACGGTCCGGAGTATCTTTTAAGCCTTCTCTGTTTACATCTTCGCCGATTCCCTCCAGCAGGAGTCGTACACCTTCTTTTATCTTGTCCTGGTCTATCATAAGCTTAAGCCTTTCTTTTCTCTAAAATATTCATTAGTTTCCCTGTAAAGGATAAGGAACCGAACGCTATGATGACATCCTCTTTCCCAGCCAGAAGATACGCTATCTCCACCGCTTCCTCCAGACTATCCACCGCCGTTACATTTTGATGAACCTTAGCCACTTCTGTAGCCAGTTCATAAGATGACAGGGTGCGTGCCTGATTTGGCGTAGCCACGGTGAGAATCTGATCCGCATAGCCATGAGTCAAATCAATAATCTTCTCATATTCTTTATCCCTTAGGATTCCCATTATATAGATAATTCTCTTGTTTGTAAAATAAAATTCGATAGATTCTGCTAATTTTTTCGAAGCATCCTCATTATGGGCCCCATCTACCACAAAATAAGGCTTCTTTGCAAGCAATGTAAAGCGTCCCGGCCACTGTGTTTCCTTTAGTCCTGCCCGCAATGCTTTTTCGGTGATTTCATAGCCTTTTTGCTGTAATGCCTGTACTACCTCTATGGCCAATACCGCGTTCCCAATCTGGTGCTTCCCGGCCAGTGAAATCTCCAGATTCTTCCATGAACCGTAATCAAACCTTTGCTTCTCCAGCCCATAACGTATTTTACAAACAGATTTCTTAGTGGCAACCGTCACAGGCACTTGATACTCCTCAGCCTGCTTCTCAATTACCTGCATAACCTCCGGTTCCTGCAAAGCCGTTACCACCTGATATCCCGGCTTAATAATCCCGGCCTTTTCCGCGGCAATAGCGGTTACATCCTTCCCCAGAAACTGCATATGATCCATGCTGACGGACACCAGCACCGCTATCAATGTATTTTCAATAATATTGGTGGCATCCTGTCTGCCTCCCATTCCGGTTTCCATTACCACGATATCACAACCCTGCTCCTTAAAAAAGAGAAAGGCCATGGCGGTTTCCACTTCGAAGGGCGTGGGATGAGGCTTTCCTTCAGCCACCAGTTCCCCACAAATTTCCTTCATCCGTTCCACATATTCGCCAAGTGCTTTCTTTGTAATAGAACGGTTATTTACCTGTATCCTCTCCCTGTATTCGAAAATGGTGGGCGAAACATAACGTCCCACTTTATATCCTGCCGCCTTCAAAATGGTTGATACATAAGCTAATACAGACCCCTTACCATTGGTACCTGCAATATGTACAAACTTCAAATCCTTTTGCGGATTCTTCAGCTTCTCGCACAGATTGCGGATATTCCCCAAACCGGGCACAATTCCATATGAACTTAAAGACTCCATATATTCTACTGCTTCCGTATATTTCATCCTTACCCCCAAATTATTCCTGCATGTATATTACAACACCTATTATACCATACTAATGAAGAAATTACCACGAAAGGACACTTTATAAAAATGCCTAATCTTCTGAAAAACTTTTTGCACTGCGGACTAAGCGGCTGGTGTTTTGAAATCCTCTTTACCGCCCTGGGTTCCTTACGAAATCGGGACTTTACCTTGAAGGGCAAAACTTCTGTATGGATGTTTCCCATCTACGGCAGTGCCGCTTTTCTTTCTCCCCTTTTTAATCTTCTTCGCCACAAAAGCCTGCTTCAACGGGGACTCACCTACATGAGTCTGATTTTTTCTGCCGAATTTATCAGCGGCAAACTGCTAAGCAAAAAGGACCTCTGCCCTTGGGATTACAGTCGTGCCAAATGGAACATCCAGAAAGTCATCCGCTTAGATTACGCACCACTATGGTTTCTAACCGGGCTTTTCTTTGAGAAGCTTACTGCTTCAAACAAACCCAAAACACACTAAAAGACTTCTCATCTTTCTCTTACGTAAAAGACAGGACTTTCATACCCATGAAAGTCCCGTTCTCTTAACTCCTATTTATCACTTAATCCACATCATCAATATCGCTGATTGTACCGGAACCGATATCCAGCATATTCACGGTACGTCTCTTAATTCTGGCTTCCTCTGACTTCTTTAAGATAAAATCCTTAATAGCCCTGGAATTCTTAATATGAATCAATTGCAGATTGGGATTGGTCGTATCACCGGTATAACACACAATGGTACCCAGCTTAAAAATCCTCTCAATCAAACTGGTAGTCAGCTGCACATCCTGAATCTTATACATATAACAATCATTTTCTACAATCTTAAATAATCCCTGATCAATGGTCAGCATATCTTCCTTAATGGTATACTTGGTAAAGGTAAAGGGCAGTCCGAAAAATAACCAACGTTTTCTTTCTACAAACTCAATTGTACTCATGTCAGAATCCTCCCGCTTTCAATAAAATTTCCCTCAAGTTTAATATACTTTAAAATCTTATAACTTGCAATGCTTTTTCTAAGATTTTCTATTAATTTTCCCTAAAATCTCTTTGCATAGTACTACACCTTGTGGTATTATAATAAACAGAATCAAAAAGTGGAGGTAACCGTATGAATGCTAAAGAATGCATCATGGGACGCAGAAGTATCCGTAGCTTTACAGACGCTCCTGTTTCACATGAATTGATTGCAGAAATCGTAGAAACCGCATCCTATGCTCCCAGCTGGAAGCACACTCAGATTGTTCGCTATATTGCCGTAGAAGGTGCTTTAAAAGATCAGGTTGCTGATTGCACTTCCGCCTATCCTCGCAACGGGGAAATTATTGCTTCCGCTCCCATGGTAATCGCCGTTACTGTAATCAAGGGACGTAGTGGTTATGAGCGTGATGGTTCCTTCAGTACTCATCGCGGCGATGGCTGGCAAATGTACGATGCCGGTGTGGCCAGCGAAGCATTTTGTCTGGCAGCATATGAAAAAGGTCTTGGCACTGTTATCATGGGCATTTTTGATGATGCCAAGGTGGCTGAAATTCTTAATGTTCCTGCAGAACGTGATGTAATTGCCTTGATTCCTGTAGGATATCCTGCAGAAGAACCTACTGCTCCTCGCAGAAAGCCTGTAGAGGAATTATTAACATTTCAATAATTAAAAAGTCGAAGATTATTCTTCGGCTTTTCTTTCGGCTAAAATCAGCCTATTGCAAACTATTATTACGAAGGAGGCATCTATATGCGACATTTATTAAGTCCCATGGACTTTACTACCGAAGAATTGGACAAGCTCTTTGATTTGGCCAACGATATTGAAAACAATCCGGCCAAATATGCCCATGCATGTGACGGCAGAATATTGGCAACCTGCTTTTACGAGCCCAGTACCCGTACCCGTTTAAGCTTTGAATCCGCTATGCTTCGTTTGGGCGGACAGGTTTTAGGCTTCTCCGATGCAGGCTCCTCTTCCGCTTCGAAAGGCGAAAGCGTATCCGATACCATAAAAGTTATCTCCGGCTATGCAGATATCTGTGCCATGCGTCATCCCAAGGAGGGTGCTCCTATGGTAGCAGCAGAAAAGTCAGACATTCCGGTGATCAATGCCGGCGACGGTGGTCATCAGCATCCCACTCAGACACTGACGGACCTTTTAACCATCCGCAGCCTCACCGGCACCATCGGCAACTTTACCATCGGTTTGTGCGGTGACTTGAAATTCGGTCGTACCGTACACTCTCTGATTCACGCCTTGGAGCGTTATGAAGGAATCAACTTCATCTTTATCTCTCCTCAGGAACTTCGTGTACCGGACTATATTACGGAAGAACTAAAGGCACACAATATTCCTTACGAAGAGGTTACCAACTTGGAAACCGTTATGCCTCAGTTGGATTTCCTGTATATGACCCGTGTACAGAGAGAACGTTTCTTCAACGAAGAAGACTATATCCGCTTAAAGGATTTCTATATTTTAGATACTGCCAAGATGGAACTGGCAAAACCTGAGATGCTGGTACTCCATCCCCTTCCCCGTGTGAATGAAATATCCGTGGAAGTGGACAAGGACCCCAGAGCCGCTTACTTTAAGCAGGCCAAGTACGGTGTTTATGTACGAATGGCACTAATACTTACATTGTTAGAACTGGTATAGGAGGGGATAATTATGTTAAAGATAGGAAGAATCGAAGAAGGCTTTGTATTAGATCATATTCAGGCCGGAAAAAGCTTATCCATTTATGAGCATTTAGGACTGGACAAGCTGGATTGTACTGTAGCAATTATTAAAAATGCCCGTAGTGAGAAACTGGGTAAAAAAGATATCCTGAAGGTAGAATGCCCCATTGACATGCTGGATTTGGATATTTTGGCGTTTATTGACCACAATATTACCGTAAATGTTATTAAGGACGGTGAAATTGTGGACAAGCGTGACTTAGTACTGCCTAAACAGATTAAGAACGTCATCAAGTGTAAGAATCCCAGATGTATCACCTCCATCGAACAGGAGCTGCCGCATATCTTCTTCCTTGCTGATGAAACGAAGGAAGTATACCGTTGTAAGTATTGCGAGGAGAAGTATTCCGAACGTCAGAAATAGACTCTTTTGCATTTTAAAGGAGTGCTGCAAAACTGCTAAAAGTTTTTGTAGCACTCCTTAATTTTTTGTATATTCTTGTACTCTACTATTCCGTTTCCCATATTCTCTCTACAACAGATTTACAAATCAGTATTTGATATCTCCTCCTACCTCTGTCGGTTTCTGAACATATCATTTTCAAGTATATCATCTGATGGTAAATACTGTAAACCTCCCTCTTTTTGTATGACTTGCATTTTGGTAATCATCTTAATATAATAATAATAGATTATTTTCAAAGGAGTGTCGCCTATGGAACAAATTTTTGAATCCATAAATTATTTTTTTAGATTTATTACCCCTATTTCCGATTTCTTCTGGGAATTTCCTACCAACCTGGATTGGTATGCCAAGATACCTCTTTTAGGTAATTTTAGTCTGGCTATTATCCTTTTAGTGGGGTCCGGTATCTTTTTCACCTATAGAACCGGCTTTATCCAGATAACCCATTTCGGTAAAGGAATCAAACTACTGACCGGCCGCAAAAAAGCAGAAACCGGCATCTCCTCTTTGGCAGCCTTTTTCCTAAGCTCTGCCATGCGTGTAGGACCCGGCAACATACTGGGCGTAACCGGCGCTATTGCAGTGGGCGGACCCGGTGCACTCTTTTGGATGTGGGTATCCGCTTTCTTCGGCATGGCTACGGCTTATGTGGAAGCGGTGCTTTCCCAGATTTTCAAGGAGAAAAAGGGGGATGAATTCGTAGGAGGTCTTCCCTTTTACGGCAAGAAACTCTTAGGTAATAAGGCAATCGCCGGAATTGCACTATCCCTTATGTACATCATATACGCTATGTGCTGTTTACCCGCCCAAGGCTTTAATGTGGTCAGCTCCATCGGACAAATGGGCGAAATCGTAACCGGTAATACCATTGGTACCACTTCGGTGTTTTACTATGTGGTAGCAATCCTTCTGATTGTACTGACTGCTATCGTGGTTTTCAGCGGAATCAAAAAAATCACCAAGGTTACGGACAAAATGGTACCGGTGATGGCAGTGGTTTATGTAGTAACTGTACTGATACTTATCTTTATGAATCTTAATAAACTGCCCTACTTCTTTACCGCTGTATTTGGCGGTGCCTTTACCACAGAAGCCGTATTCGGCGGCACCTTTGGTACCGTAATGGCTCAGGGTGTAAAACGTGGTCTTATGAGTAATGAAGCAGGTCAGGGTACCATCACCATGGCTGCCGGTGCTGCAGACTGCGAACACCCTTGTGAACAGGGCATCGTCCAGTCCATCGGTGTATTCCTTGACACTATGGTGATCTGTTCCTTAACCGGATTCGTGGTAGTAATGGCAAATGTCTGGAATGGTGCTGAAGCTTCCGCCTGGTTTGCTATGGACCGTCTGCCCAAGTTTTTAACCTCCGCTGCGGAACTAACTCCGGGCACGGCATTAAATCCCGTGATTATGTTTTTAATCACCTTTTGCTTCTGCTTATTCGCTTATACCTGCCTCATCGGTATGATAAGCTTCTCAGAAATTGCTGCCAACCGTATCAGCCGAAAAAAAGGCTTTTTAAATGGTGTACGTATCCTAGGCTTAGTTATCACAGCTTTCGGTATCCTCTGCTCCATGGCAGGACTGGATTTGGGCAATTTATGGGCTATCTCAGACCTGGGTAATATTCTTATCGTATTTGCCAATATACCGCTCCTTTATCTTGGTGCAGGGTATGTCTTCAAGGCCACGAAGCACTTTAAGAAAAAGGATGGAAGTGCTTTTACTTCTGAGGTAATTGGTACGGAATGTGAGTATTGGGATAGCAGGAAATAAAACATATTTTGTAAATTGTAAAACGCAGGTACCCGACGGGTCCTGCGTTTTGCTTATATTCTTTACTTAAAAATCCTTATCCTGCAATTCAAATTCCCCTTCTTGGTTTCGTTTTGCAGCCCATCAAAAATAAACTTACCATAGCCTCGCAGATTCACCACATCCCCTTCCTTTAGCTGCTTGGAATTATTTTCACAGAGTTTGCCGTTCACATAGACCTTGCCGGCACGAAACAGCTCCAGCACCGTATTACGGGACTCTTTGTACACCTTTGCCAGACAGGCATCCAGACGTAATGAAGGCAATAATACCATCATTTCCTCCGGCTCTTCCTTGGGGATTTCCTGCACATCCGTAACCAGCGTGCACTTTACATTGGTGTGCTTCACCTTGTCCAAGCCGGTGCAGATATACTCTGCAATATTGTCCACACAGTACAAATAAGCTTCCTTCTCCACCACACGGATATCTCCCAGAGTACTGCGCTCAATTCCTAAATTCATCAGCGCTCCCAGAAAGTCCCGATGGCTTAAGGCGTCTGCAAATTTCACCATTAAGGGCTTAATATGTACACAGACTATGGGAAAATCCTCCTCATAGCCTAATTCTTCCTCTGACCCGAAACGTACCATGGCACGCTCGGCACCCTCGTATCCCCCATAAAGGGTATACGCTGTATAAGTCAACTCCCCCTTCTGCGCCATCTTCCAGAACAGGTCCTGTTCGCTCAGTCCCAAGAAGCCGGTGAAGGTGTATGCATTCTGTCGAAAGGATTTGTCTGCCAAATCCTTGATTCTGCTTTTCAGTTGTTGTTCTTCCTTGGTAGATTCCAGTGCCATATCTTTACCTTTCTATCCCAATGCCACATCCAGCACCATCATCAATGCAAAACCGATTGCAAAGGCAATGGTACCTAAGTTGGAATGGTCTCCCTGGCTGGTTTCCGGGATTAATTCCTCTACTACCACATAAATCATAGCCCCTGCTGCAAAAGCCAGCATATAGGGCAAAATAGGAGTTACCAAAGATGCCAGCATAATGGCTAATATAGCACCTATGGGCTCCACAATACCGGACAATGTTCCGTGTCCGAATGCCTTAAAACGACTATATCCTTCACTTCGAAGGGGCATGGAGATAATGGCTCCCTCAGGAATATTCTGAATAGCGATACCTAATGACAGTGCTATAGCACCTGCCATAGTCACATCCGCTTCTCCGGTAAGTACACCTGCCAATATGGCACCGCATGCCGCACCTTCCGGAAAGTTATGAATGGTTACCGCAAACATAAGCATGGTAGTTCTTTTCAGCTTGCTGCCTTTCTTTCCTTCCGGCTCATCACTTCCCACATGCAAATGGGGCACCACGCTATCCATCAAAAGCAAAAAGCCCATACCTAATAAAAATCCGATTAAAGCCGGCACAAAGGACAGCTTGCCCATATCCTCGCACAGATTCATGGCCGGAATCAAAAGGGACCAGACAGACGCTGCCACCATGACACCGGCTGCAAAGCCTGACAAAACCTTCTGCAATTTGTCACCTATCTCCTCTTTGAGAAAAAAGACACAAGCTGCTCCCAGACTCGTGCCTATAAATGGTATGATTACTGCTAATATAACTTCCATCTTCTCTCTCCAATCTTATGAATATTGTATGCAGGGGGAATGTCAAATGTTCCCCTACGTAAAACTGATAATTTCGTCCTTGGGGGCTTTGGTCTTTACTACGCTGGTAGCGTGTAAGATAGGACCTTCTCCCTTGTAATCTTCCCAGTATTCTTTGGTGATGGAAGCGGTTACTTCCACCCACTCTTTCTGTTTTAAGGTACTTGCATCTGCATATTCACATGCAAAGCCTAAGAATGCCATATCGTCCGCACAGCAAGTCATGGCCATACGTCCGGGCACAAAATATCCCTTAGGGAAGCCTTCCGGTATCAAAACCATTGCTTTAAAGCGGATGGTTTTGCCGATATAACGCTCCAAATGGTCCAGCGAATCCAGATACCAGATGCCATAGCCCATATTGTCCAGTTCGATAACAGGGGCATTTAAATCATAGGGCAAATCCTCTTCAAAGATGGTATCGATTTCTCCGTTGGCATCCTCGAAAATTATATCTGCATTCTGGTTCACTGCCTTAATATTTCTCTTGTATACATTCAGTTCTTCAATGCCGTCGCAGCGGTTGAAAATAATCATTTCACTTTTCTTCACCATCTCCGCCAGTAAAGAACGCATATTGGTGTAGTACATGGGGAATGTGGAACCATCGACGGTGGTAATCTGCTGCTCCACCTTCCAATGCCATGGTAGACGCACATTCTTAAAATTCCACATACCGTTGTATTCGATGATAATACGGTCCGGCTTATGCTTCTTCTCCAGCTCTACCAGATTGGCAGTAGTGAAATCCTCTTCCTCCTCGATAATTTCCAGCACCGCATTACACTTCTTTAACAGTGCATCCTCATACTCCACTTCGCCCTCTTCGCAGGCAATAATCAGGGTCTTTCCCTTGATACGGAAATAGGGCTGGGCCAATGTATAGGTAATAAATTCTGTTTTTCCGCTTTCCAAAAAACCATTAATCATATAGACCGGTTTCATAATATATCCTCCATGATTTGTTCAGGGAATTATACTCCAAACAATTCTGCAATCTTATCTTCTTTTAACTGTGCACCGATTACACAAAGCTTGCCTGTTACTTCCGGCTTGCCTGTACGGATGTCGTGCTCTTCCGGCACATAGTCAAAGTATACCCAGTTGCCGTCTTCGCCGGCTACCATACCCTTGGAACGAAGAATCATACCATATTCGCCGCTGTCCAAAGCAGTCAGAATCTCTTCCACCTTTGCCTGGCTGTATGTCTTTGCGGTCTCTACGCCCCAACTGGTGAACACCTCATCTGCATGATGATGTCCGTGATGGTCATGATGATGCTCGTGGCCCTCATGGTCGTGGTGGTGTTCATGATGCTCATGGTCATGACAGCCACAGGTGCAATGCTCATCATGTTCATGGTGATGATGATGCGCATGTTCTTCATGGTCGTGATGATGTTCGTGATGCTCGTGCTCATGATCGTGACAACCGCAGGTGCAATGTTCATCATGCTCATGGTGATGATGTTCATGTTCCTCATGGTCATGATGATGGTGCTCATGTTCCTCATGGTCATGATGGTGATGATGTCCATGGCAACCGCAGGTGCAATGTTCATCATGCTCATGGTGATGCTCCTTGGCATGCTCTAAAAGCTCCTGCATCATCTCCTCCAGCTTGTCCTCACCTTCGATGGTTTCCAGGATATCCTTACCCTCTAACTGTTCCCAAGGAGTAGTTATGATGGTTGCTTCCTTGTTATACTCACGAATCATTTCTACGCATGTATTCAACTTCTCTTCGGAAATCTTGCCGGTTCTGCTTAAAATAATGGTTCCTGCATGCTCTATCTGATTCACAAAGAACTCACCGAAGTTCTTAATATACATCTTACACTTGGTGGCATCCACAACAGCCACTGCACTGTTAATCTGCACTTCCAAATCGGTTGCTACATCCTCTACGGCCTTTACTACATCCGAAAGCTTACCTACACCGGAGGGCTCAATTAATACTCTCTCGGGTGTATAGGTGGTTAATACTTCCTTCAAAGACTCACCAAAATCACCTACCAATGAACAACAGATACAGCCGGAATTCATTTCCTTGATTTCGATGCCGGCTTCCTTCAAAAAGCCTCCGTCAATTCCGATTTCACCAAATTCATTCTCAATCAGCACCACCTTGGTATCTTGCAAAGCTTCCTTTAACAACTTTTTAATCAGAGTTGTCTTACCGGCTCCCAAAAAGCCTGAAAAAATATCTATTTTTGTCATGATTTAACCTCCATTTTCTTCTATTTTCTTTCTATATTCAAATATTCGCTAATCAATATTTTCTATCAATTTCACATACTTGTCAATGGTACAAGCCTTGAATTTTTTATTTCCCCTGAAATATCTGATATTCGCTCTTTATGACTCCTACCGGCAATACAGCCAAGGTTCCTTCTTTATTCTCTCCACAAATCAGGCCTGCTAAACATCCCTCCGCCGTTACCACTGCACCGCCGGACATGCCTGCCTGTGCCGGGCAGTCACACAGCAGCATATAGTTGTCAAAATCCTCTACATAAATCCAGTCATCGATGACCGTCCCCTCATATTGGCACAATTCCCCATAGGGATTGTAGCCTGTAGCCAGTACTGCTTCCTTTTCTTGCACAGAATCAGCCAGAATACTTATGGGGCTATATTTTTCAACCACTGCTTCCTCTACAGAAGTAGTGTTAACTGTCAGAAAAGCCAAATCCAGACCGTTTACTTCCGTCACCTTGGCCTGTAAAATCTTGTCTTCCTCCACCAAATACAAATCCACTTCCGTAAGTCCCTTTACCACATGTGCGGCAGTAACCACAATCCATTCATCTTCACGCTTTTCCCACAACACACCGCTTCCCAGCTGAGTGTCGGTTTGTACTTGAAGAATACACTGCTGCAAGTCTGTTTGTGTTTTCTCATCATCCGATATTTCACCGATAGTCACCGTTTCCGGCTCTTTATCGGTCACTTCCACCGGTTCATCCTCTTTCTTTCCGCAGGCTGTAAGCAATAAGCTACCAAGAAACAGAATCCCTACCAACCATTTTTTCCAATTCATCCTCTACTCACACAATTTCCTATCCTATAATAAAGGACGAGTATAACTCGTCCTCTCCTTTTCATTATGTGTAAGTAAAACGATAAGCCGGGTTATGTCGTGAATGATCATCTATCTAGAGTGCCTGTTACCAAACACTTCAAGCGACCTACCTGAAAGCAGATCGGGCCAATCTATGGCTTTCTACTTGGTCTTGCTTCGGATGGGGTTTACATGGCTCCTGTTGTTACCAACAGGACGGTAGTCTCTTAAGCTGCCTTTCCACCCTTACCTTGCGACTGCAAGCAGTCGCTCAGAGTTTGCAAGCAAACTCCATATGCGACTTTCTGCGTCATTTCAAGGCGGTATATTTCTGTTGCACTGGCCTTGGAGTCACCTCCACCGGACGTTATCCGGCATCCTGCCCTATGAAGCCCGGACTTTCCTCACCTGTATTGCTACAGCCGCGATCATTTATTCTACTTACACAATTTGTTATTTTAGCACAAAAGAGGCGTTTTATCAAGAGTCCGGCCTCTTTCTTTCTGCCCGCAATCATGCTATACTATTTTTCATAAGCAAAAATTATCCTTGTAAAAGAAAGGTAAACTAACACCTATGTCCAATATTATTGAAATCACCGATTTTCTAGCTCCCGAGCTGGATGTGTATGCCAGACTCAGTGAGAATCAATTACTGCATCTGTATGAACCGGAAAGGGGCATCTTCATCGCAGAAAGCCCTAAGGTGGTAGAACGTGCTCTGGACGCCGGATGCATCCCCATCTCTATGCTGATGGAGAAAAAACATATTACGGGCGAAGCCACTCACTTAATAAATCGCTGCAACAATATCCCGATTTACACCGCTGAACCTTCTGTTTTGACTCAGCTTACAGGCTTTCAGCTGACTCGCGGCGTACTTTGCGCCATGTACCGCCCCAAGCTTCCTACCGTTACGGAAGTATGTAAGCATGCCCGTCGTATCGCTATCCTGGAGAATGTGATGAATCCCACCAACATCGGTGCTATTTTCCGCTCCGCTGCGGCCTTGAACATGGATGCGGTACTTCTGACACCGGCCTGCAGCAATCCTTTATATCGACGCGCCATCCGTGTCAGCATGGGTACGGTTTTTCAGATTCCCTGGACCTATCTTGGGGATGAGTACGCAGACTGCCCGTCAACCTCCATTGCACAACTAAAGGAACTGGGATTCAAAACCGTTTCCATGGCCTTAACCGAGGATTCCGTCTCCATCGATGACCCTACTCTTATGGCCGAAGAAAAGCTTGCCATTATCCTGGGCACGGAAGGTGATGGCCTGGCCGCCTCCACCATTGCAGACTCCGACTATACGGTCTGCATCCCCATGTCCCACGGAGTGGATTCCCTGAATGTAGCCGCTGCCAGCGCCATTGCATTTTGGCAGTTAGGAAAGTAAATAACAAATAAATGGGGGATGGCCCCCATTTATTTTTCACTATACTTTAAAACAACTTCCGCCAACGAATTCCCTACAAATAGAATTATTGGGCAGGCTTTCACTGCTGATACTCAGGAAGTAATCCAGGAACTTCAGCAAGCGCTTAGCTTCATAATACTCAGGCTGGTCCTTGGTGATGCTAAACAGTAAGGGCTCAGCGAATGGCTTCAGTGCAGCCAGTTCATAAATCAGTGCGGAGTTAAACATAGCATCTGCTTCCTCCTGGAAGGGAAAGATATTCTCTTCTTCACCTCTTCGTACGGAAGGCCACATTCCGATGGTACGCTTTGCATCGGCACCGCGGGTACGTGCGTCACGCACCATACGGCGAAGCAAACGTCCGTCAGTGGTAGGGATACGGTTATGTCCGTCTACATTCATGCTGGTCAATGCACTAATGTATACCTTGTATTTGCTTTCATTCGGCAAGCTGTAAGACATCTTCTGATTCAAGCCATGGATACCCTCGATTACCAGGATATCATCCGGTCCCAGCTGCTTATAATTGCCATGGTATTCTCTCTTACCAATCTTGAAATTGAAGGTAGGAAGCTCTACTCGCTCTCCGGCCAGAAGCTTACCCATATCCTGATTAAACAGCTCTACATCGATGGCACCCAGACATTCAAAATTATAATTACCATCCTCGTCCAGAGGAGTTAACTCTCTGTCTACAAAATAATCATCCAAGGCAATGGGATGGGGTACCTTTCCCATGGTACGAAGCTGGATGGACAGTCTGTGCGAAAAGCTGGTCTTTCCGGAAGAGGAAGGTCCTGCTATCATAACAAACTTCACATTGCCGCGGTTTACGATATCCTTGGCAATCTCACCGATCCGGCGCTCCTGCTGTGCTTCCTGTACCAATATAAGATCGCTTAAGGAACCGTTACAAATTCTGTCGTTTAATTCACCAACGGTTTCCAAGCCGATTTCTTTCGCCCACTTTTCTGATTCCTTCAAGGTCTGGAACAACTTCTTCTGCTCCATAAATTCCCTAACCACGGTAGGCTCCTTCTTATCCGGAAGCAAAAGCATAAAGCCTTCGTCATAAGCAATCACATCAAACCACTTTACATATCCTGCATTGGGCAACATGTATCCGTAGTAATAGTCCATATAACCGTCAATCTCATACAGGTTGACCATTGAACTGCGTCTGTAACGGAACAGTCTTTCCTTGTCCTTCATGCCCTTTTCCTTGAATATTGCCATGGCATCATCCATATAATAGGAATCCTTCATGAAAGGAACAGCCTGCTTTTGTAATTCCTGCATTCTATTTAAGATTTTTTCTGCATTTTCCTTGGATGCCGGCAAGCTCTCCCCTGCCGAAATATAGGTACCGTTCTTTACGGCAAATTCCACTCTGGCCACCTGTGCCACAGCATCTCCAAATACATCCGCAACTGCTTTCAAAAACAACATTGTAGCAGTTCTCACATAGGTCTTGTGACCCACATCATCCTTTAAGGTAAAGAAGCTGATTTCACAATCCTTCTTCAGCTGCTTGAACAGCTCCTTAATCTTGCCGTCCACTGCTACCAGGCCAATCAATCCGTCATACTTCTCCTGATAGGCTTCTGCTATACTCTCATAGCTGATACCTGCAGGAAACTGTTTCTTTTTACCCTCAATTGTAACCGTAATCATTCAGACATACCTCCCTTCATCACCTTCCATGCTGCATCAATCAGCATTTCTTCCTTCTGTAACTCACCCATTCTTTCGGAACCTGCTTTCTGCTCCTGCAAATGCTTTATCAATCCCTGCACATGTTCCTTGCCCTTTACCAAGAATTCCTCCAATATCGGATGCTTCTGTTTCAAAAGAAGCTCACCATAGGTATCATAAATCTCCCGATTCGTTTCCTCTTCGGAAAGACTTTCCTCTGTGGGCACCACCTTCATCATGGGATAAAACTTCCCATCCTCCAGTACCATATCTTCTGCCACTATTCGATATCCTTCTTCCCGTAAGAATCTACGGAACATGGCCAGCTCCGACTGGGGTTGCAAAATCAGTTCCTTCATGGCTTTTGCCTTCTCACGGCCCTCTGTAAGAATCTTCATCATCAGAGGTCCGCCCATACCGGCACAAACCATTGCCGTCGCTTCTCCTACCTGCATCTTCTGCAGACCGTCAGAAAGCCTGGTCTCTATGTAGGCCTCCAAATCATATTGGGCGATATGCTCCCTGGCCCTTTCCAGAGGACCGGTTCTTACATCCATGGCCAACACCTTAGAGGCTATCCCCTGTTGTATCAGGTATATGGATACCCATCCGTGGTCGCAACCGATATCACACACAATATTTCCGGAAGACACCATATTTGCAAGTGCCTGCAATCGTGCAGACAATTTCACTTCCTTCATTAGTCCAAAAAGTCCTTTAACTTCTTACTGCGGCTGGGATGACGCAGCTTTCTTAATGCCTTTGCTTCAATCTGACGGATACGTTCACGGGTTACATTAAATTCCTTGCCCACTTCCTCCAGAGTGCGGCCGCGACCATCATCCAAACCGAAACGCAAACGAAGTACCTTCTGCTCTCTGTCTGTCAAAGTACTGAGTACCTCTACCAACTGTTCCTTCAGCAAAGTATATGCTGCTGCATCCGCAGGTACGGGCACATTATCATCCTGAATAAAATCGCCCAAATGGCTATCTTCCTCTTCACCGATAGGCGTCTCTAAAGATACAGGCTCCTGGCTGATCTTTAAGATTTCACGTACACGATCCACAGGCATACCCATTTCTTCTGCAATCTCTTCCGGGGAAGGCTCTCTTCCCAACTCCTGAAGCAGCTGACGGCTTACACGAATCAGCTTATTGATGGTTTCCACCATATGCACAGGGATACGGATGGTTCTTGCCTGGTCTGCAATGGCTCTGGTAATGGCCTGACGAATCCACCATGTAGCATATGTGGAGAACTTGTATCCTTTACGATAATCAAACTTTTCAACAGCCTTAATCAGACCTAAGTTACCCTCCTGAATCAAATCCAGGAATAACATGCCACGGCCCACATATCTTTTGGCAATACTAACTACCAGACGTAAGTTTGCTTCCGCCAGACGCTTCTTTGCATCCTGGTCGCCGATTTCCATTCTTTTTGCCAGTTCAATTTCTTCCTCTGCGCTCAACAAAGGTACCTTACCGATTTCCTTTAAGTACATACGTACCGGATCTTCGATACTGATACCGTCCGGAACGGAAAGGTCGATGTTTTCCACATCCACCTCATCTTCTTCGGAAAGAATAATGTTATCATCATCCAGTTCATCGGAGTCTGTAATACGAAGTATATCTACATTGCTTTGTTCCAGGCTCTCCAGAATCTTTTCAAACTGCTCCTCTTCCAAAGGCATATCCGCAAAGAATTCGGTAATCTCCTGATACTCCAATACATTTTTCTTTTTCTTTGCCATATTAAGGAGTTCTTTCATTTTCTCCTCAAATTTTACTTGTGTGTTTTCGTCCATTTTATGGTCCATCCTTCCTTTTGTATTACCCAGTATCTATTTCTTTTGTCAGTATTCACGTTAATCCAGGGAAATATGCGTTTTTGCTAACTCTTCCAGGGCTTTCTTCCCTTGTATTACCTTATTTAAGGCCGAAACGTCTGCTCCCAGCTGTGTTGTGAAATACTCATAACTGTTCTTTTTTACGGCATATACAATATCATGAAATGCCTTTTCTTTCTCCTGTGCTGTAGTCAGCTCAGGTAAATTTGTATTAAACAGGGACGCTGCAATCCTTTGCTCCTCTTCCTCCGTAAACATACTGATAATGGATGCCGGATTGTAGGTACCCTGCTCCAGTTCTTCAAACAATCTTTTGGCCACCCGTTGATACAGCTCATCCGTAAAGTCTTCTGCGGTAATGTACTTGCTTACTTTTCCGTAAACAGCCGGTTCATCCGTAATCCATGTAATCAGCAGTCTCTGTGCTTTCTTACCGCTGTCCTCCTGGGGATTCTTGGATTGCACACCGCTCTTGGGACGCTCAATAGGCTTGGCCAAGCCGGTCTGCTGTGCATAAGTGTTTACCAGCTTTCGCAGATTATCAAAGCCGATATTGTACTTCTCTGCGATAGCCTCCAGATAATTCTCTCGCTCCAGTTCCTCCGAAAAAACGCAAAGCTTCTTGGCAATCTCCCTATGGAAATTGGTCTTGGCCTCAGGGTCCTTCAAATCAAAATCCTTGGCCAATATTCTTATCTCAAAAGAGAAGCTGTTCTCCGCCTGACTGATACGCTGTTCAAAGGCTTCTTTGCCTTCTGATTTCATAAATTCATCCGGGTCCTTGTGAGGATACATATTGATCACCTTACCGGTCAGTCCCGCATCCCGAAGGATTCCGATGGCTCTCAAAGCTGCCTTAGTACCTGCGCCGTCACTGTCATACGCCAACAGCACATTATCTGTGTATCGTCGAAGCAGATTGGCCTGTTCCGGTGTAAAAGCAGTTCCCAAGGACGCCACTGCCTGGGTAAACCCGGCCTGATGCATGGCAATTACGTCCATATAGCCTTCACACAGAATAATATTTCCGCTTTTGGCTGTTCTTGCAAAATTCAATCCATATAGGTTACGCCTTTTATCAAATACCGGCGTCTCCGGTGAGTTCAGATACTTTGGTTCTCCTTCTCCCATGACACGCCCGCCAAAGCCGATGACCTTACCATGAATATCAAAGATCGGATACATAACACGGTTCCAAAACTGACTAAGCAAACCGCTTCTTTCCGAAAAATTCGCCAGTCCGGCTTCCTTAATCAAAGCATCCTCAAAGCCCTTTTGCTTCAGATATTGCACCAATGTAGCACCGCTCTTTCCGGAATAACCAAGACCGAATTTCTTGATGGTTTCCTCACTCAGCTCCCTCTTTCTCAGATACTGATACCCCACTTCACCGTTGGGGGTTCGCAGCTGATAATAAAAAAACTTGGCGGCTTCCTTATTGACCTCCATCAAACGGGCTCTCTTATTTTCCCTGGCCTTCATTTCCTCCGTATATTCCAGCTCCGGCAGATTCACTCCGGCTCGGTCTGCCAGATGCTTTATGGCTTCCGGAAATGTATAATTCTCATAATTCATCACAAAGGTAAATACATTACCTCCGGCACCGCAACCAAAGCAATGATACATCTGCTTGGCTCCATTTACCGAGAATGAAGGGGTTTTTTCATTGTGAAAAGGGCAACATCCCCAATGATTGGCTCCCTTCTTTTGCAAACGTACGTATCCGGAAACCACATCCACTATATCATTTTTTGTTCTGACTTCTTCTACCAGTTCCTCCGGATAATACATTTTGTCCTTCCTTTTCTGCCCCTTAAGGCTTTTCCGCCCTGATTTTATATATTTGCGCAGGGCTTTGTAGGTGTTATACGTGCCAAGACTTAGGTATGTAAATCTCCTCGTATTTTGCAATTGCAAAACGGTCACTCATGGCACCTACATAGTCGCATACTACTCTTTCACGGGGTTCTCCCTCTGAAAGAAGATTTAAAAACTCATCAGGCAATTCATCCACATGCTTCATGTAGTACAAATACAATGTTTCCATCAGCACTTCTGCTTTTCCTTCTTCGCTCTTTGCTTCCGGATTCTGATAAACCCTTTCAAACATAAAGCGACGCAGCTTCTGCATGGCCTCTGCCACCGGCTCCGACATACGGATTTCATTCTTACCGAAGCTGGTACTTACTATATCGTGAATAAAATGATTCAGACGCTCATTGGTGGTATAACCAATCACATCCCCGATTTCAGCGGGCACATCCTTCTCTGTTAATATGCCTCCACGGATAGCATCATCCATATCATGGTGAATATATGCAATCTTATCGGAAAACTGCACGATTTTGCCCTCTAAGGTGTGTGGCTTACCGATGGTCTGATGATTCAAAATACCATCCCTAACTTCTATGGTCAGATTCAAGCCTTTTCCGCTCTTCTCCAAACGGTCTACGGTTCTAACACTCTGTTCGTTATGTTCAAATCCCAATGGACACACTCTGTTTAAGGCTCTTTCTCCTGCATGTCCAAAAGGAGTATGTCCCAAATCATGTCCCAATGCAATCGCCTCTACCAGCTCCTCATTCATACGAAGGGCTCTGGCTATGGTTCTGGCATTCTGTGACACCTCCAAAGTATGTGTCAAACGGGTACGATAATGATCTCCCTCAGGTGTCAGGAAAACCTGAGTCTTATCCTTTAATCTTCTAAATGCCTTACAGTGAATAATACGGTCTCTGTCTCTTTGAAAAACCGTACGAATATCGCACTGCTCTTCCTCCTTTAATCGGCCCTTTGAATCCTTACTATGGGTTGCATAGGGCTTAGATATTCTATTTCCCATTGCTCCAGGGTTTCTCGTATTGTCATTATGACCACGCCTTTCTGCTTTTTAAGCTGTTAACGCCATTCTCCTAATTGTAATATTCTGCATTCCTCTCGGAATTCCTTTTTATCCGTTTAAATAATTATTCAGAGACCGAAAATAAACTCCGCACATTTGTTGATTGCTTCCTGTGCCGTCTTGACAGGTGACATTTGGAACACATGCCACATCTTATCAAATCTGTCTATTCGGGCCATTACATTCTCCTCACACAGCTTTTCATACAGCCTTTCTGCATCGCTGTATAAGATTTCATTTTCTCCCACCTGGATATATGTAGGCGGGAATCCCTTCAAATCACCAAACAAAGGTGACAGATAAGGTTCTTCGTAGTTCTGTCCTTTGGCATAATCTTCCCGTATCCGATAAAGGTATTCCGGAGTAAGTACCGGGTCAACGACTTCCCTTTCTTTCAAAGAAGCTCCGATGCAAGTCAAATCCGTCCATGGTGAAAAAAGCACCAACCCTTTCGGAAGCATACGTTTCTCATCCTTCAGCTTCAGCAACAATGTCAAAGCCATGTTTCCTCCCGCAGAATCTCCCGCAACAATCACATCCTCTGCTCCATATCCCTGAAGCATCAGATAATCCCATGCCTTCACGGCATCCTCCAAAGCTGCCGGATAGGGATACTCCGGGGCCAATCGGTAGTCAAATACCAAAACCTCCATGGAAGTAGCCAAAGCCAGTTTGGAAGTAACCGTACGGGCATACTTAGTACTTCCGGTAGTAAATCCTCCACCATGGCAATACAATATCACATTCTTCTTTGCATGAGGTCTGTTTACCTTCACCCATTCTGCCGGCATACTATCTATGGTAAATTCCTGATAAGTGATTTCCTTAGTATTTCCCAGAAAGGTCCCCCACTGTTCCTGGGACTGTCTTTTCTTCTCAATGTCCGGACTGTCAACCAGTCCATGCACTCTTCGAATAAGTTCTATCAGCTTCTGTTCTCTTTTCGTCATACTTCACCATTCTCCTAAAAGTGCAGTCTTCTCCTTACTGCATTTCGTAATCTACGCATGGACAACACACAAATCAGCGCCACATCGATTATGATACAAATGGTAGCCATGATGGCAGACCAATCCACTGAAATCTCCGCACGTACCAATTTATCTATTAACAGCTCCAAACCTACGCACAGAATCCCCAGTGCAGTTACCGTATATAAGGCATAGGTCAAAATCGATTTCGGCAATACCCTCAGACATAAAATATAAGCTTCTAACAGAATCGTTATGAAAAATACAATCTCCACTCCCACTCCGTAAAACCACTCATTGGATTCTGTCAACCAGGTAAGAAGATATAGATATACAATCACTGCCAAACCATCCAAAAATACTGCCAAATACACATTCAGCTTATGATAAATAATCTCCGGAAGCAAAATAACCCACAACAAAAGACAGGCACCGATAATAGCTACCGACCAATAATTCTGCTTGAATACAAACAGATTCAAACCTGCACAAGTCACTGCAATAGCCACCAGAACGATACTGACTAACAGTCCCATATCCTTTCTCTTCACCATTTCTACCGGCACCTTTTCTACCGGAAAGGGTGTTCTTTTCTGTGCTTCCTTTAATTCCCTCGGATTGATAACCGGTGTATTGCAAAGCGGACACTCCTTTAAAGTCGCATCCAACTCAACACCACAGTTTACACAATATGACATCTGTATCTCCCTTCTAATCTTCTATTTCACGATTGCTCTCGATTTTTACATGAATTCCGTCTTTTACCAGCTTACGGAAGAAATGCCTTTCCACATCTGCCTCAATAATACTGCTGGCAAAATTAATGGTCATGATATCACCGTAACTGATAATGGCACAATTGGTACGGCTGGAAAACGGCTGTCCCAAACATATATCTACACGTTCGATATAGGGTCTCATACTCTCCGGTACCGGCAACGCACCCATATTGGTCAGCCCCGCAGAAGAATTGCGGTCCTGCACTTTCGTATAAAATTGTCTTACCACAAAATCCTTTATAAACAGCGGTACCACTCGGATAAAGGTATTTCTGGTGGTTGCCGCGTTGGTGGTAATATCACCCCTTAAGAATTTCTCATTGACATAGTACTGCATATAGTTATGAACATGCTTTACAATCTCTTCAAAGGTATATTCTCCTAAACGTGGATCAATCCCGGGATAAATCATGGTAATAAAATTACGTAAAGTCTTGGCCGGAAAAAATCGTCTCAAGTTCACCGGCATGGCTATTTTCACAGGCTTCAATCTCATATGAAACCCTTCTTCCTGCCGCTTTGCCAAGGCGTAAATCAGTACCGCATTCAGATATTCCGTGATGGTAGCATTATAGCTCTTAGCCACCTTCATTACTTCAGAGGTAGACATAATCCCATCAATAATATTCAAGGTGTAAAAAGGCTCCTTTGTACCACGTACACGGTAGGTTTTTTCTCCCGGGCGGGGCGGCTTTACCTTCGCATTGGCATATTTCATATAAGCATCTTCCAGTTCTTCCGGATCCGGCTGTTCCCGGATATCCAATACCATTCCGCCATTCTCAATATCCTTTCCCAAAAGACGCAAATAGGTGGCTGTAACCGTAAGTAGTACACACATTCCTCCGGTACCGTCTCCCAAGCTGTGATGTGCTTCAAAGGAAATCCGATTATAATAATAATAAAATCGTATCAAATAGCGGTTATTTGCTTTAAAACTCATGGGCTAACAGGGATTCTTCACATCCGGCTGCACAAAAGGTCCCGGTCTGTGGTTAGGTTCCAAAAATCTCCAAAACAGACCCTTTCGCATAGCCGCTTTATACGTTGGAAATCTGGGCATGGTCATATCAATTGCCTTTTGCAAAATCTCCGGGTCTATATCCTCCTTTAACAGAAGGGATAATCGGTACACGGAAGAAAAATCCCTTCTCTGAAGGGTAGGATATACGATAGCCGACAGGTCTAATTTATACCAGTCTTTTTTTGTCACTGCATCAACGGCAGTAGCAATTCCCTTCTTGCTCATCCTTTTCTTTCCTCTCCAAACAACACTTCTATCTTAAATCTCATCTAAAAAATCCAGTGGGTCTTCTTCCTTACAATGTATGAAATGCATCAGCATATATGCACACTTGATAGCCACCTTTTCTTCCTTCAGGATACGTTTGCACTCTTCTCTGTCTGCCAGAATCACCTCAATATCTTCGGAATCTTCCTGATGTACATTACTGGGCGTACCGCTACAATATCCGTACACAGTACCACAACATTCATCCGTCATACCGGTACTGGTAAAGAAGGCCTTGCTGTAAGCCGCGTTAGCTTCTCTTGGTACAAAGACCAGGCCTGTTTCTTCATACATCTCACGCTTTGCTCCCTCCATCATATCCTCTCCGGGCTCCACAAGTCCTGCCGGAAATTCATACACATAATCATTTATTGGGTACCTGAACTGCTTGACTAAGACCAGCTTATCTTTCTGTTCCCCGTATACACCATAAATAATCACTCCGTCCGGATTCATCTGTTCGGTTCGTGCCTTCAACTGTTCTTCCGACACCGCTCTGGAAGCCACAAAATATGGTGCCACCTTACCGTTTCTACGTTCTGCCTGAAACTCATACAAATTCAAAAACCGATTGTCTGTTTGTCCGGTTATTTCCCGGACTCTGTCTACTTTTCGCATCCTCTTTCTCCACTCTATCATCATCGATGCAGCTGCCATTTATATAAGTTGTCAGCCATATGCTTCATTTTCTTTTTATCTACCTTGCACACCTTTCTGTCATAGGTATACAAGCCGTTAATCTCATCCTCCACATCACTCAGCTGGGTATAAATACTTCCGCACAAACCGGCAGTGATATAGACATAAGGGGTTACCAACTCATTATAACGGGCATATAATCTTTCCCACAGCTCCTCTTCACTCCTACAAGTGCCGTACCCATAGTTTTTCCCGGAAAAGATATGACCTTCCACCCGATAGGAATATCCTCCGAACTCGGATAAAAATACCGGTCTCTTTTTCTTTACCGGCTTCTTTGGGCCGAAATAGATATGCAGACTGTCAAAATCACTGTCCTTCTCCGCAAACCAACCGGAAGTAGCATCATAAAGTCTGCTTGGATCTGCTTTCTTAGCAATTGCGTACATTCTGTCCGCATCAAACTGTCCCCAGCCTTCGTTGAAAATAGTATATGCTATAATACATGGATGGTTGTGCAAAAGCTCCAGAGTTCTACACATATGCTCTTCAAAAAACTCCTTTTGCACCTGGGTAATTCTTTTTCTGCGGTTTAAGTATTTCTTAATACCGATGGTTGGCAATGCCGTATCCATGACAAAGTTGTAATCACCGTTATTGACCATATCCTGCATCACCAGCATACCATGCTTATCACAATAATAGTAAAAACACTCCGGCTCAATCTTAATATGCTTTCGAAGCAGATTAAAGCCAAGCTCCTTCATGCGCAATATATCCCGCTCGTATTCTTCCTCTTCCGCAGGTGTATAAATACCGTCACTAAAATAGCCCTGATCCAGCACACCATGCATAAACAAAGGTTCTCCATTCAGACAAACGCACTCTGTTTCCTGATTGCCGTGATATATGTTCTTGATTTCTATGGTTCGTAAAGCGAAATAGCTTTCTACTCTATCCTCTTTTGTCTCTACCACCATGCGATACAAATAGGGATCCTTTGTGTTCCAAAGTCTGGGCTCATAAGCACTTCCGTCCTCTGTCCTAAAACTCTTCAAGTCAATATAATCCTGTCCGCCAATCACATCTGTTGTCAGGACTTCTCCGTTATGAAGATAAATGGCCACTTTGGCCTTTTCGCACATTCCCTCCTCTTCACGGATTTCTAAATGAATTCCTTGTAAATCCGGAGTAATCTTTAATTCCTTAATATACTGTCCGGGTACCTGCTCCAGCCAGACACTCTGCCAAATGCCGCTGGTAGGGGTATACCACATGCCGCCTCTGTTTTTGCATTGTTTTCCGTAAGGATAATCCTTATTCAGTTCATCTATAACCTTAACCACCAGTCTGTTATCCTTTTCTGTCATGGTCTCGGAGATATCAAAGCTAAACGGCAGATACCCTCCTTCATGCCGTCCTAAATAGACATCATTCAGGTATACATCCGCAATCTGATCCACTGCCTGAAAATGAAGTAAGGTTCTTTTGGTTCTGTCATAATTTTTCAATTGAAATTCTTTTCTATAGGTCATATGTTCCTTGCATACGCCCTCATATTCTGCCAATAATGACTCCGGCGGAAAAGGTACACGAACGCTTTTTCCATCCAGTTCCCATATACCGTTCAGACTTTGCCAGTTTGCCCGTCTCAGTTGCGGACGGGGATATTTCTGCCATACATTTTGGCATCCCTTTAGTCTTTCACCGGCTTCCGTATATAATTGAAAATTTGTATTGTTTTCATTCTTCACGCAACACTTACCCCATAATACATAATTATGTATAGTATATCACAAAAAAAACCTCTGAAAAAGAGGCTTTTTACATCAGTAATCAAATTATTTTGCTATAAATAAAACACCCAGAGTACCCGGTCCGCAATGACTTGATACCACGCCACCGGCACGGGTTATCAATATCTCATCAAAATAGTTGAGGCTCTCAAGATAAGCTTTCACACTGTCAACAATATCCTGCTCACAACCGGAATGTGTAATAAATACGCGTTCCTTTCTGGCATTCAGCAAGTCTGCTTCCAATTCCTTGGCATAGCTTAATATCACGCTGTTCATCTTGCCGCGGTACTTTTTATCCGGTCCCATAACACCGTTTTTCACCACAATCTTAGGATGCAGCTTCAGCATACCGCCGGCCAACGCCGCCAAACCACTGCAACGACCGCCCCTGTGTAAATAAGCAAGTGTATCTACCACAAAGCTGGCTCTTACTTTAGACTTAATCGCTTCTATAGCCTCTACAATCTCATCCAAAGACTTTCCTTCCTTGGCCAATATCGCCGCTTCAATCACCTGCAGACCAACACCGGTAGAAAGATTAGCCGAATCAATAATTCGAACCTGCTCTTCAACTTCAAGCTCTCCTACCGCCAGACGAAATACATTATTGGTGGTGGACATACCTGAAGCAATGGTAAATACTACTACCTGGTCCCCAATGTCCGTAAACTGTTTTATGACATCAGTAGCCTCCTCGATGGATACTGCTGATGTCTTCGGTGTCGCGTTATTGGCATCGGACCATGCATAGATATCATCCGGTGTAATATTTACACCATCCAAAAATTCGTCCTCGCCAAGCACAATATGAAGAGGTACAACGGTAATATTATATTTTTCTATCAAATCCTTTGACAAATCACAAGTACTGTCTGAAATAATCCTTATCATATGACTTCCTCCACCCGGATTGCAATATACTTACTTTTCTTTACGAAAGATATTCCTAACTATATTTTATCATAATCAAATAATTTGACAAGCTATTACTTTTATTTTCAAACAAAAAAGGATAAAAATTCTATAAACTCCCATAGAATCCTTATCCTTTTTAAGTTACATACCCGGATTATCCATAATTCCCACAAACAAAGGTACTTTTCGTTCTTTATCCATAATCATATACAGGAACGGTTCATCAAAATAAATATCTATCGGACGTTTGGGATTATATGCACTGGCATTTCTGAACATTTCCACACTGGTAACCGCTGCCGCCTCAGTACCTTCCTCATCTACGACGATTTTAGACTTCTGCTGTACTTTTTCAATATACATATTCGGTCCGTCATCCGGAATTCCGATTCCGCTAAAATCTGCTGCTCCGTCTATAAAAGCTATTTCCAGTCCCATCTGTTTCAGGCTTTCATTTAACTCTTTATGAAACTCCACTTCAAACTTCGGTAACTTCAGATTACACAAAGTAGTTTCTTCCTGTTCCAGCATGGTATTGATGTCCTCAACGTTAAGTTTGTCGTACATCTCTCGTACATTCAGTTTCTTCGGTTTCAACGCAAGAAATACCATATTTTCATCCTGATAAGGCAAAATCACACCCTCGGTCACTTTGTTTTCCACATAAAGAAGATGGGCATTTCCTTTATTCATCATATCAACGTTCACTGTCGTACCGTTCTCTAGAGAAAAAATATCTTCTCTGGTATTCACCCCTTCAAAGGCATTAGCCCATTTTCCTTTAAAATATAATGTATTCAGTAAAACCAATCTGGCATCATCACTTAGGGGTTCTTCAAATAATTTATCAATCATTCCGTTAGTTTTTTCTTCTATCCACCGGTTCATGGTCTGATATGTATTATCTGCACCGAGACTTGCCTGAAATACTTCTGACCGATATACAGAATCCGCCCATGCCAGCCACTCTTCCTTCGGGCGCAATCGATAATCCACCCAAGCAGAATTATTTAGTGTAATCAACATACCTTCTTTATCCCTTGGCAGATTATGCATCAAATCATGAGGAATGCATTCCAAATCCGGTAATACATCCAGGAAAGCTTTCTTGGTTTCCCCCTCTGCGCCCTTGCCAGCTAACGCCAAAGCCAAATACGCTGAAACCGGCGAAATTACCGGATTCTCCTTCTCTGTATTAAGCGCAAACAATTCATAGCCAAAACGCTGTATCGGTTCATAGTTTTTAATCTCATAATCCAAACAAATCTCTGTTGCATTGTTTGCGGTCAAATTAACAACCTTCACTTCTTTTGTCTCCTTCTCCTTATGCACAACATCTTCCTTTTGCACCTTTTTAGAGTTCTCCATCTCACCGGTTACATCTCCTTTTGCACAGCCGGAAAATAAACACACACCTATTAATAAGCAAGTCAACAATTTTCTTTTCATCCTGCACCTCCTACAGCAAAAAAATAATCCTTTCAATTTATATGTAAGGATTATTTTTTGAAAGTTACACCTTTTTTTCATATTTTATCAATTTCCTTAGAAAGAATCAATCATCTTCCTGAACCATGCGGTATCCTACACCCAATTCATTTGCTATATACTGATTCTCTCCGGGCTTTTCACCCAATTTCTTACGAATATTGGCCATGTTTACCTGAAGCTTCTTTACACTTCCGGGATCCGCATAACGCCAGATTTTATTAATGATTTCCGTATAGGTGAGTACCCTGCCTGAATGAGAAGCCAGTAACTCCACAATATTATATTCCGTCTGTGTCAGTTTTACTTCCTCACCCTTTACCGTGATTCGTCTTCTGTCATATTCAATCATCAATCCATTCACTGCATAGCTACTCCGAACCACTCCATCCGCATCCATTTTCTGCCTGCTGTTTCGCAAGGCAGCCCTCACTCTGGCCAACAATTCCTCGGTCCCGAAAGGCTTTGTAATATAATCATTCGCCCCTGCATCCAATGCAGTCACTTTATCCTTTTCATTACTTCTTGCTGATAGTACAATAATGGGTGTTGCCCCTTCTTCCCTCATAAAAGGGATCAAATCATTGCCATCCATATCCGGCAATCCCAAATCCAGAATTACCAAATCAGGACAGTGGGATAAAAACTGCATTTTTCCTATGCTTCCGCTATGGGCATCTAACACTTGATATCCGTTACTTTCTAAAATGGTTTTCACAAAATGACAGATGTTCACTTCATCTTCTATCACCAAAATCTTAAATTTATTGCTCATATTCATCCTTCTCCATTTCCAAAGCAAATCGGAACACGCATCCGCCTTCTTTCTTATTTTCCGCCATAATCTCACCGTCATGTGCTTTTATGATGGATGCACATACGGACAATCCGATTCCCATATTCCTTTTCTGGCAATCAGCCGGTGCATCTTCACTCACAAAGTATCCGGTAAAGAGATTGGCCAGTCGCTCTTTAGGTATACCGCAACCGTTGTCGTGTATTTCAAATACGGCATTGTTATCCTTTGTATATACTTCTAATCTTAATTCTGTCATACCGTGGGCATGCTGCACTGCGTTTTCCAAAAGATTTACCATTACCTGTTCTATGAGCACCGCATCCATAGGAATTATCACAAACTCATCGGGAAGCTGCACCTCAACCGACTGCTTGGGATATCGTTTTCGGAAACGTAACAATACAGAATCCACCAATTCCTCTAACACTACCGGAGTTTTAATCAGCTTCACATTTCCATTGTCAATCTTGGTGACGGACAACAGATTCTCCACCATTCCCATAAGCCATTGTGCATCCACTTTGATACCTTCCGCCAGCTTCCAAACCTGCTCTTTTGTAAGCTCCTTGTTCTCTACAATCGCAGAACTGGAACCGTATATGGTAGTCAACGGAGTTCTCAAATCATGGGATACCGCACGCAACAAATTGGCACGCATCTTTTCCTTCTCTGTTTCCGCACGTAAGCTTTCCTGCTGTTTGATTTTAATGGTTAAGGTACTGGATAATGTGGTTATGGTCAACATAATAACACCGGACACCAAATTCTCCGGAATACTGAAATTAAACTTAAAATATGGAAAGGTAAATGCAAAATTAAGTGCCAAAACACTTACAAAGGATGATACGATTCCGTATATGTAATCCCTGGTAGCCAAGGCAATAATAAATACTGCTAAAGTAAACAATGCCGGAACTACGCTGTACATCTCCGTCAGTTCTACCACAAACAAGCTAATGAGAAAGGAAATCACCAGCATAAGAATGGTAAATCCTATTTTTATTACTACTTTTTTCAACTTCATAAGGGATACATCCTCCATACACTAAAGTATAGCAAATCACCGGTTAAGAAACGGCAAAGAAATAAAGGGGAGTGATAACACTCCCCTATGTCGTCATTACTATGGTCGTAGCTGTTTGCATAATAATAGCTGTAGTTACTCCGGCTATGGTGGCACTAAACATTGGCACATCCACTACCTGTCCCACACATTTTGACAAATATTCCTTACTTACAATAACAGTAGCATGAGTCATTCTGTCTTTTTTGCTGGCACTCAATGCACCAAATCCGGGTTTGCCTTCCAGATATTCCGTAACCGCGATTACATCATCCACCAATTCATTAATATCAAAAGGTAACAGGCTGACAGCACCCATCACTGACAAGAAATAATCCGCCCCGAACTTATACCCCCTCATCTTAAAGGTGGTATAAATATCCATAAATCTTCTGCATTTCTCCAAAGAGTCTCCCTCGCCCATAGCCATAATAAAGCTAAGCCCCTGTACCGCATTACGGGACGAGAAATTACCCTTCAGGAACTTGAAACATCGTTCCGACTCCTGAATCAACACCTCCGGAGTCTTTGCATCCAAAGCCAGCATGGCTGCAAAGGGGCCATCCTCGCCGGAAGTCAGAAACGGATGTTCATGCTTCATTCTGTCATAAATGTCCTTGGCCTTAAAAATCACCTTTTCATACCGGTCTTCGTCCGCAAAAGTTGCAATAATCAAAGCCACTAAGGATAAATAGGAACTGGGAACTGCTACGTTCCTCAGCATCTTGTATACCCGTAATACCTGTTCCAAAAAGACTTCAGGGTCCTCACTAACCGCCAAATGACTGACTACGGTAGGAAATACGGTTCCCCGTAACTCCGAAAACATACCTGTACTCTTCTCCAAAAGCTTCTTGCACTGTTCTATTTCTTCTTTTGTGACTTCCGGCTTGTCCAACAGTATCCCGGCACATACGGGATGCAGGTAGCTATTGTACCATGCAAATGACTTTGACGCCATTTCACGCTTTGCCAAAAATTCATCACATCTCATTTGTAATTCTTCTCTCATATACCCCTCCAAAACTCAATTTTCAAAAAAGAAAAAGCCTTGATAGATCAAGGCTTAGCGTGCAGGAGATGGGACTTGAACCCACACGGTATTGCTACCACTGGCACCTGAAGCCAGCGCGTCTGCCATTCCACCACTCCTGCGAACAAATAGTATTGTACCTTCTTTTATAGGGAAAGTCAATACTATTTTATAAATTATTGCTACAATTAAAACAACGAGTCAAAAACACTACCCGCACTATAAGTATTGCCATAAGCTCCGGTAACGGTATAGGTTGCCGCCTTGTCAGCCTCCTTTTCCGCTGCATAATTCATCAACGATGCTGATGCCGATAATCTGTATGCAAAGGAACCATTACCACTAAACAGATTCTTCACGGTAGTCTTATCTGCTTCCAAAAATGTCTTCTTATCGATGGATAAAGAATTGTCATCGTTAATGGTAATACCCACCTTTGCCAACAACTTTTCATTCACTTTCGTGTTATTAACCATGCTTTTCGCACGGCTGAGTATGGATGTACTATTGGTTTTATCCATGGTATCCAGCACAGAATTGTAGTCCTTTACCAATTCATCCACTGCAGAATACACCTTTTCCATATCATCCTCTGCCCATACAGACTTTGCACCCTTTGCAAGTAGCTTGTCTGCTGTTTCTTTCAAGTCATCTGTTGATGACTTCACCTTCGTCAGCGTCTCTGTGTCATCCTTGCTCACAGAATTGCTAGAGTTCGCCAGCTTCTTTACTGCATCACTGGAACCGCTCTCCGCATAATAAGCCTTCATCAGCTTTCCATAGCTACCATTCTTGATAGCCGCATAATCTGACAAAAAATTCAGATTACCTGCGGAACCGGTTGATGATGTACTTAAGCCGGAAAACAAATACGAATAATCCGTTTTCGCCTGAATACTAATACCCATGAAACGCACCTCCTTGTCCGTTCACAAACATAAACTTTGTCACTTTTATTATATCGGATTTTTTTGCAAGAATCAATGGTTTTGGAAATAATTTTCCAGGATTTCCCCTTTTTCAAAATAATAATACGGTCTGTCCCCGATTATCTCCACCTTATCATCATTGACAAAAACAGTCACCTCTTCCGGCATTGCCAAAATTCTTCTGTGGTCGGATATACTAAGCAAAAACTCCTTACTCTTCTCATCTTCTTCCTCGGTTCTGCTGGTATAGTGACACAGCACGGAAATCCCGCCCAGTACATCATATCCGGCTGTATCCTTCAAATCCACTTCATTGGGGTCATCCAGCTCACAGGATTCCAAATCCTCTCCAAAAATAATAGCACCCGCACTTCCTCCAAAGGCCACACCGCCATTCTCCAAATACTCTCTTATCTTCTCAAACATGCCACAACGCTTAATATCGTATAATAATTTGTATGTATTGCCTCCACCGATAAACAATACGCTGTATGCGGACAAGTCCTTTTCCGCCAGTTCTTCAGCACTTCTCACCATATCAATATGGGGAATCTCCATGTCCTTTAATTCTCCGGTAATCCACTTATAACAACTGTCATACATATCTGCTTCCATGGCTAAAGGGATATATAAACAAGGCTTTGTATGGTCAATAACCTCATTCAATCGCTTGTTCGCCTCTATGGTCTGTTCACCTGCACCGCCGCCGCATAAAAATACTTTCATAATCTTCCTCCTTCATGTCAAATACTATTTATGTTCCAACATAAAGCCTCCCCCAGGGGCAGAGTCAAGCTCTTTTTAGGATCTCAAATCTACGTTTTCCCACATTCTGTTTTTCCAAACGTTTCCACTTATCACTATTTATATTCTGCTTTTTGTCCATACAAACTGCCAGAATTGTATTCTCATGGGCGATGCTCCATAAGCTTTCCAGCATATCATTTAAGGAAATCTGTTCATTGTCATTCCACTCTACCAAATTACCGTATGGTACATCCGTGATAATAATATCCGGCTGAATAGGAGGCAACGCCCCGGTACAATCCGCCTGAAAAACTTCTGTTTTCACCTGTTTTTCCAACATATCAAATAGTCTTGCACAACTATCCAAAGCCTCCTTATGGGAAGTCTTTCCATATTCATTCCACAAAGCTTTGATTTCTTCACGCCTGCAGGAGAAACCGTCTTCTGACAATAATCTTAGATTCTTGTCTGCATGGATTACCATATTCTCATCAATATCACTGCCATACAACTTTTCTATATTCTTATTATGAAAGAATCCCAACACAGTCAGGGCATATCCTCCACCACAACAGGGGTCATATATCACCAAATTATTTTTTCTCTCTGCATACTTCCCGGCTCTTCCATAAATTTCCAACAACAATCGAACCGGGAAATTAGGAATTCCTTTCCCGCCAAAAAGCACACGCCCACTGGCAAAATCCTCAAAATTGTCATTCTTACAATACAAGTATTCCATCTGTGTATTATCCTTTACTTTTCAACCACTGAAGCACTTCCTCTGCTACCTGTGATACACATTTGCCATCCGTATCCAAGGTTTCAAAAGCCACATCCCCTATCTTTTCGTGGGTTCTGAAATAATGATTATAATCCACGGAACCGTTAATCCAACCTTCGTGAGTGATCCCCCTTCCTACGGTCATTCGCTCCCGCAGACTTTCTTCGCTGCATACCAGCGCCAACACACGAATCTCACTAAAAAATGCGGCGTGATAAGTCCGTACTAATTTGTCAATATTGCCGGCCATGGTCCAAACCACGCACTTTCCGCTTTGCATAATATTTTTTGACAAACTTTGTACCTGCTCCACCTGTGCAAAATAATCCTCATCCGTTTCATGGGGCATAATATTAAAAAACATATCTGCATCTAACACCACGAAATCCGTCGTCAGCTTCTGCAGTGCCATGCCGGTAGTCGTCTTACCCACGCCACTACACCCGGTAAGAATATACAATGGCTTCTTAATAAATCTCCACTTCTCTCCACAATTTGGACATGTTATCACATCTCCTTCTACTTTTTTATTCCAATTATGACTTCCGCATTTAGGACATATTGCTATCATATCATCACCTCTTCCTTTACTTATCGCACTATCGCCTACGCTATTTTTCCTTTACATCCAACAGCATTGCATCTGCAACCATTTTCTCGTAAATACCTCTCACACGCTCTTCACTGCTGCCATGCAAATATTGATGCCAGAACCGGATGGAAACATTCAGATTCGCCAAGCACATCTGCCTACGGATTTCTATGGGAGATATCACCAATCCGGCTTCTAAAGCACTTTCGCAATACATTTCAATGATTTTTCCCTGTTCAAATGCATAACCATCCGCAGATAGTCTGCTGAGTAAAAACGAGATATCTCCGGCCCGGTTGCCTATGCCGCAACTCTGCCAGTCTACCACTACCATATTCCCGCAAGCATCACATAATATATTTTCAAAATGAAAATCTCCATGGTTAAAGCATACTTTTGTATCAAAATACATCTGATTCCATGTATTGATATTCTCCGCAATCGCACTCAGTGGCTTAGCATCAAATGCATCCGGATGCTCTGCCAAGACACTTTGCCAACCCTTCACGCATTCTGCCATTATCTCATCATCAAACACCATCGGTTTGCGCTCTTCCTTGGGCATAAATGCCGGCATCTCCAGCATATGTATCTTTACCAGGATATCCATAATCTGTTTCATCCGGTCTGTATCCAAATCATCTCGCTCCAAAGGCTGATACTTCTCCATAACGAGGAATATTTCCCGTTCCGTATGAATGTTTACATATATCTTAGGCAGAAAATCTCCCTTGGCATATTCTAAAAAAAGTGCTTCCTTTTCATAGGATGTCCAAACTGCTTGCTCCTGCACCTGGTCCCGAAATGCCGCCTTAAGTACCCTGTGCTCGTCCAACTCATACACATGGGCACCGCTTTGTCCCAGTGTAATTTCTTTTCCTGCCATACGGTCTATGATGGTCTTTATCCAGTACTTATCCGGTACCTGATACCAAATACTGCTGCCATTCTCTTCCTCATCCAATTGCATGGCATAGCTTAAGGAACTGCCATGTGTCACTTCTCCCGTTAGTAACAGATGACGGGTGATTTGCGTCCAGTAGGGTGCATTTTGTTCCAGTCCGCATTCCTGCAACTCCTGTAAAATCCTGTCCTTTTCATATTCCAGACTGACAAACTCAGGCTCCCAATCCATCCCCTTTTGATGCAAAATCATAAACTGGGTCTTACCCCCGCTGTGCTTAGGGACGCCTACCGCCCCCGGATTCCATAACACCTTATCGGCATGTTCTAAGGTCATCTGACCATGGGTATGTCCGCAAAGTATATATTTGCAGGCACATTCTTCCATAATTCTCTTGGTCTCCGCATCCTCCGGCAGCATCTTCTGATTGTTCCGCTCTGTGGAACCATGACAAAGAAGAATAGGTTCTGCTCCTTCAAACACTACTTCCCTGCAGATGGGTAAAGTCTTATAAAACGCAAAATCTTTTTCCGTTTGATTTGCAAAAGTATATTTCATGGCTCCCACAGTGTGATTGCCATTCTTCCAAATACAATCCGGATTGTATCTGCAATCCAGCCAATAATCTTCCTTGTTGCCACGGATAAAGTAGCAATCATACTTATCCTTCATATCATAGATCATTTCCATGGTTCTTTGAGGATAAGGAAACTCTGCCACATAATCTCCTAAAAAGAAAAAGGTATGAATATCCTGTTGAAGTGCATAATTTACGCAGGTCTGAAAAGCCGCATAATTGCCGTGTATGTCTGAAAAAACTGCTATATTCATGTCTCACACCTCCTATTTTGTAAAGACCCGGAGTTTCCCTCCGGGTCCAAACCAACTATTCAGCTTTATAGCCATCCATAATCTCTACTATGGAATTCCTATATACATTGCCGCCAAGCACATCCCCATTAGGGTCAAAGCCGATGGCACGTATATCCTTTGGATCATCCTCGTAAGGATTTACAGGAAGCACCCCCTCCTTGAAATACTCGCCCAGATACTTGATTGCATTGCCGCTGGGGAATATCACATTGCCGCTTCCCTCCGGTATGTTCAGATAATCAAATTCTGCCATCACTTCTTTGGTACGAACATTGTAGGGATTGTCATCCTCCTTACTTACCAGCCAGGCCGGACTTAATCGTAAGGAAATTCCTTCCGCCTTTACACTCTCTGCAAAGCACTTTACCGGTTCCAAAGGAATGGTCTCCTGATGGAAGGCATCCACGGACAGCAAGATATCCTTTACGCCGCTTACCGCCAGCATATGTACCACTTCCCTGATTCGTTTCTCATCCTTGCTGAAATACCCGTTTGTAATCAAATCTCTCTGGGGTATCCCCATCTCCTTTGCTGCCTGATGAATCCGGCAAACGGTCTCGGGATAAAGCAATGGTTCTCCGCCGAAGGTCATTAAGGACTGTATGGGATACAGCTTACAAATATCATAAACAGCCTGTGCAGCTACCTCTGCATCTAAATGCTCCCCGCAGTTCGTATGCTCTCCTTCCGAACAATGCTTACACCTTCCGGTACACGCCCATGTTACTACAAATTCGATTCGATTTAAGTTCTTTAAATATTCGTTCATATTATTTTATCTTCGCACATTACTTGTGCTACTGCTCCTTTCAAAATATACAATATTGTCCCATATCTTAAAACGGTGCAGTCCTGACAACATCAACTTATTAACCTCGGTACAACCTGCTGTCAGTTCTCAAAACTGCACCGAGTTTCTAATTCGCTTCCTCACCTGTATTCCTCCGTTATAAGCGCATGCTCTACAAACATCTTATACTAAGATATTAAGTAATTCCTCAATACCCTTTATTTCATAGTTCACTGATATTCCCTCTGGGATTCTCTTGTTCCTGTTATTATAATAGCATACATCCATCCCTGCGTCCAGTGCACCTACCATATCATTTGACATAGAATCTCCCACCATCAAGCACTCTTCCGGGGCACATTCCATTTCATCTATTATATACTTAAAAAATTCCTCTGCCGGCTTAATTGTATTCATATTTTCGGAAATATAAGTTTTATATGTATATGGCAAGAATGCCTCTATCCTCTCCCTTTGTATCCTTTCAATCCCATTAGTAGCCAAAACCAATCTATATTTTTCAGATAAGACCTTATACACCTGCAAGGTACATTCTTCCATGAAAACCTTGGAAGAGGCAACGCTCCTAATATATAGTCCAACCAATTCCTCCACACTAACGCTTGCATGATATGCTTCTATTAAGTCTCTATAATGTTGCCTTAAGTACTGATAATAATAGCTATGATAATTCTTCTGAACATCCACCGAATCCGTATCATTCAGTCCGGCATCTTGCCATGCCTTCCAGCCCAGCTTTTCTGATAATGCGATATATTCTTTCGAATATTCTACCTTTAAATAATCTGCAATCGCTTTTTCAGCAGTATAAAATGCACTGCCGTAATTAAGTAAAGTATCGTCTACATCGAATATTATGTATTTATATGACATAGTTTCCTCCTATTTCTAAGTTGTACAATACCGCTCCAAATAAGCCGCTACACCATCCTCATCATTGCTGTCCGTGATTGTATCAGCCACTTCGCGAATCTGTACAATAGCATTGGCCATAGCGACTCCTGTACCGCAATATTTTAATATTTCATAGTCATTTTCATCATCCCCAAAAGCAACCATATCTTGTAAATCTATCCCTAAAAGCTTACTCAAGGTACAAACCGCCTGATATTTTCCTGCTTCCTTAGCAGTAAATCCGTATAGGTTTTCATCACGGTAGGAATATAATCGACATCCATAATACTCCGCTAATCTTTCTGCAATCCCGGGTACTCCCATAATTGCAGCAATCTTATATACCGGTTGCTTTATATCCCCTTCAAATGCATAAGACCTACGCCACTGTTCACTGATTCCCGGTGCCGAACATAATAATTCTTTACCCGTACTTGCCACAAATTCAGCGGAAGGTTCCTGCTTCTTTAGCGCTTGTATCATACCATTTACAGCCTGCCCATTCATTGAAAATCCGCGAATCATCTCATCATTCTGATAAATCTGTGTACCATCAGCCAATATAGCATAATCCGGCCGAATCATTTCCAGATATTTTTCAGCCTTGAACCAAAATCTGGCAGTTGCCACTATCACAAGTATGCCCGCATTTTTGCATTGCTCTAGTGCTTTCAGAGTACGCTCGGAAACGCTTTTGTCTGAGCGTAGTAACGTTCCGTCTAAATCTAAAATAATCGCCTTGGGGTTATGATACATTTATCCTTCCTCCGTGAAATTTTCTTTCCAATATAGCACCAATCTTTTACGAACGCAAGTAGAATGTTTCATAACTATGCCTCACATAGACCGCAAAAAGAAAAGGAGCATCACAAAGGCCACTCTTAGGCCATTGCAACACTCCTTCATTTCACTTATTTATCTGGTAAAGCGTGAAATAAACTTCCATGCATTCTCATTGGTATGATGTCTGCACTCATGTACCTGCTCACTGATACTTGCAAACGCGGTACGGCATACGCCATCCTCACTATCAAAGTAATGAATGGTCAAATCGCTTCCTCTGGAATCATCATGAACCACTTCCACACGGTCACCACTTACACCCCAGATCTTGTTCTCCCAGTTTTCCTTATCTTCATAAGTTACATCAAATTTCTTCTTCAGCTTATTTACCTCAGCCGCATACTGGATTCTGTCCAAACCTGCTTCTGACTGGAAAGGAAGCTCTCCTAAATGAGACTTCTCACCGCCGGAATAGAAAATCGGCACAGGTACGGTGGTATTCAAACCATCTTCCAAAGACTTGCCGAACGGATTGTTCTTAATAGGGAACAACGCGCTGGCAGGTGCCAATCCTGCAAACACTTCAGGATACTCCTGGAACATATCCCAGGTCTTTCCGCTACCCATGGAGAAACCGGTTGCATAGATACGCTTCTCATCAATATTGTACTTCTGCTTCAGATGCTCTAACACCTGAATCGCCTCAGCTGCGGGTACATTCTGATGATTTTCAATAGGCACATACAAGAAATTATATCTGTGTGCAATCTCATACCAGCCGGACACAAAGGTCAGATACATGGTAGAGTCTCCGCCGCCATGGAAGCCCATTAAAAGCGGCACAGGACCATTATCGAACAAATCATTATTGTAATATGCAAAATAGCCTACCGGATGCTCCTCGGTACCCTTAAACTCCCCTCTCTGATCGGGTGAAGTCTTTACCATTACGCTTCCGGCCTCTTCGGTCATATTCATAGCTTCGAAATCCGGCTCGATTTCCATATTGCCGCACCACATTTTAAACTTGCGTACGAAGCCCTTAAAATCTGCCTTGTAATCTGCTTCTGCCTTAATCAACAGATTCTCACAGCCTGCAAATGCTGCGTTGATTTCCTCAGTATTGCCTACACTTAAGATACCGATATCCTTACGCTGTACATCGGGAATCACGCTTAAGTTCTCCATAGAACACATAGCGGGAGTGATTTCACCGGGGCCCCAGAGATACTCGCCCTGCAGAGTCTTTAATAAATTCTTTGCCACATAATCCGCAGACTCACCATAGCTATAGATATCTGCTCTGAAAATGGCACCTCTAATGAAGCTACCCTTAAACTCGCGGGTGAAGAAATCGGTAATATCCACAATACCATCCTTGTAATAAGGATTCATCTTTACCTCTGCGATCACTGCTGCATACAAATCCTCTGTAGCGTTTTTCCAGCCACCATCACATGTAGGATAGACAAAGAGTACACTGGAATCCACTGCGGAAGCGATATCAGCCAAGCCGCTTTCCTTCGCAAATGCAATGGCCTCATCCATGCTCTTTCTGTTCTCTTCAAATACCAGAAGTAACGGTGCTCTAAAGGTATAGTTATTTACCTGTCCGTCAATTTCTGTTGCAGGTATGTAAGTCTTTAAATAAAACTTCTCATACTCATGTTCCCAATACTTGCCACCATCATCAAAAGTGCTGACGGTAGGTCTTTCCATCATTGCCATAAAAGTTACCCTCCTAATTAGTGAATCGTTTTACAAAATCAGTTTTTATTGTATCACAATTGTTGATTTTGCACAATAGGAGGATGGGGAGAAATCACATCTAATGAGATCGTCCTATGGTATGTACAATATAATAGAAAAAATACCCTTTTGTATCTCGGCTGCAACCCTCCATCCAAGTTTGTCCGCCAATAATTTCACCACATACAGTCCAAGTCCGGATCCTTTTTCGGTTCGGGAATCCATGCGATAGAATGGTTCAAAAACACGATTTACGTCTATCGCGACACCGTCTGCAAACCTATTGCATACCCGTAAAACAATCTGTTCCTCCTCACGCTTTAATGCAACTTCGAAACGTTCCTCACTATATTTCTGCGCGTTGGAGAACATGTTATTAATCATTCTTGCCAGATAATGGGGATTGGATTGTATCACAATCCCCTCTGCAATATCAAATTCCGTCTCAATTCCCCGCTTCTCTATCCATGTATGCTGTTCCAACAACATTTCCGTAAGAACATTACTGAGATTCACCGCTTCAAGCATACATTCTTCCTCATCCTGTTGAAGCTTTGTCATCTCAAAAAACTCATCGGATAATTCTTTCAAATATCGGTTTTTCTGCTTCACTATGTTGAGATATTCCATATTAGCAGGTGAAAGCTCTCCGCTTTTTTCCATCATTTGAAGATATCCCAAAGATGCAGTCAAAGGCGTCCGAAAATCATGGGAAATACCTGAAATAATCTTGCCAAACCTATTTTTATTTTGTTCGTATTCATTCCTGATTTGTTGGCGCATCTGGGTATGTTCATTGATTCCAACAGCCAGCTTTGCAAGATCTTTATCAAAATCGTCAATCTTTACCGGCTGTCTGTAATTATCATCCTTCAGGTACTCCAACTCCTGTGTAAAATGACAAATATTCCTTTTCAGTGAAACGTATTTTGCGACGAAAATAACCAGCAAAATCAAAAGACATATACACACAACAACAAGTATTTCTACCATATCGTTCCTCTTCCCTAAATCTGATGTGGTTCCAAATCAAATTTCTTTTTCAACGTAATATATCCGATAATATAACATATTACACAAACAATCACGCCTGAACAAATGACTTTTATCATAAACGCATCTGTTATTTCCACGCAAAGCAGTTTGCACTGGCTAAACCCCATCCATGAAAAAACCGAGTGCGAAAAGGCTTCCGATGTGCCATAATATTGATAAGCACCCATTGAAATAAAAGAAGAAAACAGCACCATAAATGTTACTTCTTTTAATAAGGGACTCAAGAAAATAGTCACTAATGTCATTCTGATGCAAATCACTCCGAAGAGAAACAACATCTGTTCCTTTCCAGGCAGCCATATCAAATAAAACGGTGTCAAAATTGCAAGAAACGCCAGCGTAATAGGAAGAAAGACACACATTCTTCCCAATATAATCTGATGGGGTTTCTTACCTGCCATAATTTCATACATCTGAATTCGCTGTATATAATCGAATATAATTCTATATGAGACGATTAGCAAAATGATAATCATGGCAATCGTGCCATAAAGTGCGAACATCTCCTTGGGTTCTTCATACACCCCCACTGTACTAAATAAAAACACAAAAAACACAAGCGGAAACAGCACCGCTGCCATAATGGACAACCAATATTTCTTGCAGAGAAACATCTGCGATTTTATAATATTATTCATGACGCTCACCTGCCTTTTCGAGATAATAGTCCTCCAGACTCTGCCCTTCTTCGCTCAGCTTGGTGATAATCAATCCGTTCTCCGCCAAAGTTTTGGAAATATGATATACCTGATCCACCCGTTCAAAAATATGTATCTCCTCACCATGAATCACTTTGTAATCATGGATGGCAAGTCTCTCTTCCAGCATTGCTGCGGCTTTGTTAATGTCATCCGTCCGAAGAGAAATATGATTGCGACATTTTACAATCAATTCCTCACGGCTTAAATTCTCAACAAGCTTGCCCTGATTGAGAATAGAGAAATCCGTACACAACTCTGATAATTCCGACAACAGATGACTGGAAATCAAGATGGTAACTCCCTGTTCTTCCTGCATACGCTTTAGCAAACGTCGCACTTCCACCATACCCTCGGGATCAAGACCGTTCATGGGCTCATCCAATACCATAATCTCCGGCTTCGGAAGAAGCGCCATCCCGATTCCAAGTCTTTGCTTCATTCCCAGTGAGAACTTACCGGCTTGCTTTTTTCCTGTGTCCGACAATCCCACAAGTTCCAATACCTCATCAATCCTTCTTTCATCCGGATATCCTCTTAAATAGCGGACATATTCCAGATTCTCCCGTGCCGTCAGACTTGTTGCAATGATAGGTTGTTCTATCATAAAACTTATTCTTCCGCGGGCTTTGTCCAAATCAGCCATATCGCCGAAAAATTCTAATGTGCCGCTATTTTGCGGAATCAATCCCGCCATAATTTTCATAATAGTTGTTTTGCCGGCTCCGTTGGGTCCGATTAAACCACAAATATGCCCCTGCTCTACCGCCAAATGAAAATCATGCAACACTTCCCGCTTCCGATATGTTTTTGACAGCCCCTGCATGTTAATCACGTTATTTCCCATGACTGCTTCCTCCTTCAGTATTCTATGGTATCATTGTATAAACCAAAGGTTAAGAAAAGGTTAAGGAACCGATAAAAGAGTGTTAATTTACCAACCGATATCCCATTCCCCATACAGTCTCAATATATTCCTGTTCAGCGTCAAATTTTTTTATCTTGGATCGAATATTACTCATATGTACTTTAATGGTATTATCATCCCCCAGATACATATCTCCCCAAATACTTTCAAATAGATTGGCTTTGGACCACAGCTTCGTCGGATTATCCAGCATCAACTCCAATATTGCAAACTCCTTCCCTGTCAGCATAAGCATATTTCCGCAAACAGATGCCGTTCCCGCCGTAACATCCAGTATCAGGTTTTTGAATTTAAGCACTTTGGCTTGCGCCTCTTTGCATGTTTTGCCCGAATATCTGCGAAGAACCGCCTCAATCCTCACAAGCAGTTCGTCCAGATCAAAGGGTTTTGTCATATAATCGTCTGCACCCATTTTAATCAGGCTGACTTTGGATGTAATCTCACTCTTCGCTGACACGACAATTACCGGCAACTGCGAAAACTGTCGTATCTTCTGCAGGACCATATCACCACTCTGAAACGGTAGCATTAAATCCAGTATCAGCAACGACAAATCCTTCTCTTCACGCACTTTGTTCACTGCATCAAGTCCGGTAAAAACAGAGATGGTTTCATATCCCTGACCACGCAGGAATTCAGATATCATACGGTTAATTTCTTTATCATCTTCTGCAATTAAAATTCTCATCTATATTCCTCGTTATCTTCCGATTTGATTTATGATTTTCTTTTAATTATAGCACGATTTTTCATGCAGTAAAACAAGAATCAAATGTAATGCAATAACAAAAGCGGAACCCCCTAGTGTTTCCTCTTAGTTTAGCATCTTGATTAAAAAAACGGCAATTCAAAAGCTCTGTGAAACTGGAATTTGTCTATACATAATTATTTTCTCTTTACATTTCAGTGCAAATTGAAAAATGGTATTTATCCATAGTAAATAAATAATCACCATTTTCATATAATGATGTCTGAACCATTCCTGATTTCTGCATAACTCGATATGATTCTGTATTATCTTTTGCACAACCACCATAAATAATATCATAATCCATGTCTTCAAAAGCATACCTCAAAAGTTCCTTTGCACATTGAGTTGCATACCCTTGGTTACGATAGTTCTCATCAATCATATAAAATAAAACCGTTTTTCCCTGTTCCGCTTTACCATCCAAACCACACCAACCTATAATTTGCTTCGGTACTTGTTTTCGAAACACTCCCAAACACAAATGTCTAATCGCTTTCGGCTGATTTTTTTTGCTGTTATTTTCCATATTCTCTAATGCTTTATATGCTTCTTCAATTGTTGTTGCATGGGGATACATCCACATTCGTGCAACTTCTTCAATATCTGCTACTGTCACAGTTCGTAATATCAAGTCATTGGTCAATAATTCTATCTGTTGCATTTTACTCTGCCTCTATTATTCTTCTCATTTCATCCATAATCTGTTGAACATCTTTGTCATCTATATTAATAACATAATCCCCTGCATGTGGTGGTAAGTGGAGAAAGAAAAATGAACATTCATTTGTATCTCCACGCTTTTTATGACGTGCTAACAGCGTCTCTTCTGAACAGGTCAGTGTAATTCCAATCACTTTATAATCTTTCGCTGTAATATCATTTAAAATTGCCTCACGGATTTCTTTATTCACAACTACTACTGAAGAAAAAAATACATAATCAAATTTTGAATTCAGATAGGTAGACAATGCAAATGACATTGTTTTATCTCCATTTCGCAATCGTGGGTCTTCAACCGAAAAAGGATTAACACACCATGCCCAATCTCCATCAAAATATGCACTGTTTTCATATGATTCAAAAAGTTCTTTTGTTACAGTTGTCTTACCTACACAGGGAGAACCTGTAACGATAATCAATTTTTGCATTTTGTACCTCGCATTGTTTCATAAACTTCACATATTATTAATTTCATAAGCTATCTCAAGTGAAAATTCAAATTAATTCGTGTACTTTCTCAACTTTCCAGTATTTACGGGCTTTCCCACTCATCAACATCAATATGGCTTTCACTTTTCCCTTATATTTTCCCTTACGAGAGATTTACAAGGGAAAGAATATTTTATCGACAGATAAAGACTGTTACTCTTTTTTATCTGCAACATCAGGTATTATTAAATTACTGCCTCGCAGAGCGAAATACACCCATCGCACAAATCTATGATTTAGTTCTCTGTGTATTTCTTTTTCACATACCAATTTGAATACATTACAATATTTAACTAATATTAAAACTTTAGATTTCTACTCTTAAAGTAGTTTTGCATAAATGACCTCATATTGCTATTTCTATCAATGTCCGTCTCATCACCCGGGATAAAATTATCAATATACATACTCTTGTTAGTTGGTCCAGGATATGGTTCTGCATAACGCCCTCTGTTGGCCCACGCTACATAATCAGCTCCGTTTTCAATTAATAAATCTAATATTTTAGTCAGCTGTTCCCGCACCTTCTCCTGAACATCCGGATATATACTCGGTCTTTCAAATAACAGTTCAGCCTGACTTACCGACCAGTTAATCGAATCAAAACCATATGAGGCCAATTTATTCACATCTGCACCTTTTTCAATCAGAAGTTTCACGTAGCCAAATGCAATATCTGACTCATCAACTCTTCTATAGCAAAGCGAAGTAATTGTGGCATTAATTGCATCAAAAAGTACCGGCGCCCGCAGTCCTGGGTCATCATCTTCTGCTTCCATAAAATTTACATCTGCACCGTGCGAAATCAAATAATCCGCAATTTCATATTTACCTGTTTTCAACGCCACTTGTAGTGGGGATTGTCCATGATCCTTTTTAGGCAATGCTCCGGAAACGCAATTAACCAGTTCTGGTTTTCTTTCAAGTATTGTTTTTACTTCATCAAGCTTCCCTTGTCGAATTACTGTAAATAGTTTCTTCATTTCTAGCTATTCCTTTCTGTTGTAGGATTATTGGCACTAAAGATTCCTTCAATTGTACAATATAAAGGAATTCCTATGTTTCATTATCAAATTCAAGTATACACTTATTATATACATCATCAAAAAAAGCTTGTTCCCAATTCCATATATCACTAACATATTTAATCGAATCATAAACAACTTTAAGCCAAAATCTGTGTTTATCGCATATTTTCATTTTGCTATAACTTTCCAAATCAAAAGGAATATGCAAAACCGGATAACCCTTTACAAAATCTTCAACAAACGGTTCTATTATGTCTTCATCACAAGAAATATTGAGACTAATACATTTCTCATTGTTGTAATACTTAAATGATTTCAAATATGCATTAACAACAGAATCACTATCGTTTCGCAATAAGCCTGTAAGTTGCTTTTTTTTATTTCCATCATGTTGTTCTCCAGAATAGATATTGATACTACGAAATCTCATTTTTACGCCTTCCTTTTGCTTGGTCAATAAACTAGCTGTTACCAGATTTTCTTTCCCTTGTTTTTTCCCTTGCGAGAGTTCGTAACTAAGGTGAAAACGATATAACACGATACAAGATATAATGTAGAAAACACCCACGAAAACTTTAGTATTTTCAAGGGCTCGACGAGATTTCTATAACAAAATATAACAGTTATTAAATCCCTAACAATACCTCAAGTGAGAATTCAAATCTTCACGTGTTTTCATCATAAAATACTATACAGAATCATTCTTATTAAATCCCATTTTTCTTAAGTCATCAAAAGAATAATCCCTATACTTTTTTCCAGTTCCCAACACAGAATTTGTTGTTTCTGGAATTACTTTTATCAATTTATTTAAATCAATATCTTTGGGAAATGGAACAATTTCACCTTTTTCATTTTCATCCTTGTGTGCACAAAATATAAATTCCCCTGTTTCCCAGTTTATAGCAAACGTATTCATATTTCCTACTGCACTCACATCCATGAGGTTTTCGTGATTTGCTATAAAGTTTTCATATAAAAACTCATATAATGCTTCCTTACCTATCTTGATTATCCTACATTCATTATTATTCATTAAAGCACCTCTCAACATGTTTTAGTTTGTTCAGTTAAGACAAAGCAAACTTCAAATCCTCTGTTGTTTTCAATCTCTCCGCAAGACTGAAACTTATCTCTCTTTCCCTAACTCTTTACTATGTTGCCAATGAATGCCTATGTGTCCAATCCCTAAAATCACGCAAGCAATTAGCATCCATATTACTTTTCCGTATATTCCCAGTAGAAAGAAAGCAAGTACCGGCAATGTTGCCCCTGCAAGTGGCACTCCACAGAAAATGCTGTAAAAGTCGGATAATCTCCGCTCGCTTCTAAAATATCTAATCCACCAAAATTCGTACATAATCATCAAAACAAAAGATGCCACAAGCCATAAGGACCACAAAGACCATGCACGCAGATTAAAGTCCGAAAACACCAAAGCACAGCACGTAGCCAGAACTTCTCCTATTCGCTCAAAAACAGCAAGTACTTTATTTTCATTCTCTGCTGTATAACCTTGTGGCTGATTTTTCGCCCATATTATATTGGGTACCATAAGCATAATCAGAAATATCAGTCCAACATATGAAAACCCAAAATGTCCAAGCATTCTATCCACGCTCCTCTTTCAACATCACTTTCGCTTCCCTGCACCATTCCAAATAGGCTTGATATGTCTTGACTCCAAACTCTGCTGTAAGCAGATAATATTTATGGGTATCATCCTCCGAAATGCCTTTCTTAAGCACCTCTGTTGCTCCTATGAGAAATGGCAGTTCTTTTGAAATCTTTTCCTCAAAGGCTTCTATATGCACCAGTGTCTGCTCTACCCCGGCCTCATGACCAAAGAATAATTTCAGCAATGTTTCATAGCGCAGTTCGTCCTTTTCCACCGGGTTGGCAAGCCAACCTTTTAAATAGTTTCTACC
>JAFWYN010000008.1 GCA_017522685.1 Lachnospiraceae bacterium | reverse complement strand
CCTTTCTTATTCTGTTCTAACATAAAATCGCTCCTTGTTGATTTAATTCACAACAGAAACGGATGAACATAGCAATAACAATAACATACCAAGTGCTATCAAAATAAGAAGAACAGCATAATATATTTTACTATCAGCATCAGCTTTTTTCTTTCTAATAGCAAGCGTTTTTATCAATAGACCAACACCTGCCAACCCATAGATACACATTACCACAATGGAAATCATTCCATATACCGGAATACTATTTAAAAATGACATTCCAACCAAAAGTACAATGGAAATAATATAAATTAGTATTGTTGTTTTTCTTTCCAGCTTACGATTTGATATAGTAATATCTATGGCATTAGAAATTGCTTCATCTACCTTTTGAGGTACAAAATCAGCATTATCTTTAAGTTTACTATGCATAAGTTCAACGATAGTAATTTCAAGTTCCTTTGCCAATGGTTCAAGCAATACGATGTCCGGGTAGCCATGACCGTTTTCCCAACGGCTAACTGCCTTATCCGTAACACCCAGCTTTTCCGCCAACTCTTTTTGTGTATAGCCCTTTGCTTTCCTTTGTTCAGCTATAAATTTACCGAATTGTTGTGTATTCATTTTATCTCTCCTGCAGTTAAGATTTCATTGCAACCATATCAAAAAACACCACTTTACACAATCTATGATTCGTAGAGTGGCGCTTTTTCAAGGATTTATGCCCATTTTTTCTCTATCTTATATCAGAGTTTCCGCAAATATCTTCCTTAACACATCCACAGGAATCTCTTGTTCTAGAAAAATTTGCAACATTCCTTTTGGTGTTACTTTATAACCCACTAATGAATCGGTGTACTTCAACACAGCCTTCGCTTCAATATTAATGTGGTCTTTGAAAGGAATAAGCCTTACAAAAGATTCCCCAACATAATAGCTTGGAATTTTAGCCCACATAGTTTCCTGTGGTTCAGATGAAGCACTATCAAAAATCAACGTTCTTAAAGTATCGTACATATCAATGATTTCATTTGAATATTTATCTATGTATTTTCTTACCTGTTCATTCATTCGAATACCTCCATCAACTTCAAAGTTTCCTCTTAGTTACACCTTCAAATTCATGCGTGCTCTCAATCTCTCTGTAAGACTGAAAGTTTCATGAGACTCTAGCACCACCCATCTTATGTAAAAATTATAGCTGAAACAAATTTTTGAAACCAATACCGATAATAAAGCCGACTATAACAAACGCAATATGTAAAATCGGTAAAAGAAACAACATAAACCACTTGACATATTGGGGTCTTTCTTGTTCCTCTTTATTTTTATATTTAATCGAAGAATATATGAGCAACATAATCCACAGAGGATAAGAAACATAAAATACACTTGCACAAGAGCACACAGGAAAAACAACGACATAAAAAATATCGATAAGTGCACTTACTATTGCAATAAGTCCAATTCCAACTATTAATATCAAATCTAGTTTATGTATTTTTTTCATTAATAACACTCCTCCTTATTTATCCTCCAAATTCAAAGTTTTCTCTTAGTTACACCTCCAAAATCCAGCCGCTTCGCGTCTGCCGTGCTCCGCACTTTTGATTTTATCGGTATCGTGCCAGAAAAAGAAAATGCCTGCTTCGCAGTCGCTTCCTTTTTCTTTGAGCGCGATAAAATTCAAGGTTTCTATTCCGTCCGTCATGCATGAGGCATACTACCTACAACGACAAAATCTCGCAATCAGTATCATCATCCATGATGATTTCTCCTACAGCCGGAACTTGGATACGACCGCTAAGCGGATTCTTAATACTGATCACCGGGGTAGTAATAGTAGCATTGACCTCGGACTTTTCAAAGGCCAAATCCGTTTCATGCATTTCACAGTTAATCAGTTTCAAATTTTTGCAGTAGCAGAGTGGCTGGGTACCGATGATGACACAGTTTTCAAAGGTAACATTTTCGCAGTACCAGGCCAGGTATTCCCCTTTCACCACACTATTACGAATCACCACATTTTTTGCATGCCAGAAGGCATCCTTGGTGTAGAGGTGACATTTTTCAAAAACAGAATCGTTAATGTACTGGAAGGAATATTTGCCGTTTAAGGTGACTTCTTCAAAGTGTAGGTTGGCACTACGCATCATGAAATATTCTCCGGCGACAGTAGTATGCCCCATGGATATGGATTGACAAAACCAACCAAATTCCGGTGAGATAATGTCGCAATCAGATATTTCAACCTGCGTACATTCCCTTAAAGCTTTAATGCCATGAAGTTTCGAGTTTGTGATTTCGATATCTTCAGAATACCAAAGTGCTGCACGGCAAGCTTCCGTAAATTCGCATTCTCTTATCAGCAGGCCTTTATCATGCCAAAAAGGATAGCGCAGGTTAAAGTAGCAGTGGTCAGTGATAATATTTTGGCTTTCTTTTAAGGCACTTTCGCCATCTGCCGGACCGTCAAAGCGGCAGTGGAGCATTTGTAGGTCGGAGGTGCCGTATAAGGCACGCTCTTCATCGTAGGTTTGGTTTTCGATTTGTTTCATATGTAATTCCCCTTATGTTTTCAATTATTTCCCCACATTCATAAAGTTGATTTTGTTGATACAACAAGGGACCATTTTTACAATGGTCCCTAAGAGTAGTTTTATTTGTCATGAATTTCAGCGTGTAATTCCTGTAAGGACTTAATTGGGCTGTCAGAATTTGCTTTTACAAAGCGGATACCTTCTGCGGTAGCTTTAGCAGCAGCAATGGTAGTCATGTAAGGAATCTTTGCCTTGATAGCAGCCTTTCTTAAGTAGCTGTCATCGTTTGCGCTGTCCTTGCCAACAGGAGAGTTGATGATCATATCGAACTTACCATTGGTGATAGCATCCAATACATTGGGACGGCCTTCAAACAGCTTCTTAATCTTCTCAGCAGGGATGCCGGCTTCGTTTAAGATATCGCAGGTACCGCCGGTTGCCACAATGTGGAAACCGTCTTCATAAAGCATCTGAGCGACTTCTACAATTTCTGCCTTATCCTTGCGGTTTACGGAGATGAGTACGGTTCCTTCCAAAGGTAATTTGGACTGAGTTGCTTCCTGAGCCTTGTAGAAGGCTTCACCATAGGAAGCGGATAATCCAAGTACTTCACCGGTAGAACGCATTTCCGGTCCCAACAGAGGGTCAACCTCAGGGAACATATTGAAGGGGAAGACTGCTTCCTTAACACCGTAGTTAGGAATAACCTGTTCCTTAAGTGAAGGAACGGGAGAAGGTCTTCCGGTTAATTCTGAAGTAATGATTTCGGTTGCCAAAGGTACCATGCGGATATTACATACCTTGGATACCAACGGAACGGTACGGGATGCACGAGGATTTGCCTCAAGCACGTATACCTTGCCGTTTTCGATCGCGTACTGCATGTTCATAAGACCGCGTACGTGCATTTCCTCAGCAATCTTTCTGGTGTATTCCTTAATGGTTGCCACATTCTCTTCGGAAATGTGAGCGGAAGGAATAATACAAGCGGAGTCACCGGAGTGAACACCTGCAAGCTCGATATGCTCCATAACCGCAGGAACGAATGCGTGAGTACCATCACTGATAGCGTCTGCTTCACACTCAAGAGCGTGATTTAAGAAACGGTCGATCAGGATAGGTCTGTCAGGTGTAACACCGATGGCAGCATTCATATAGTTAATCATGCCTTCATCATCGTATACTACTTCCATACCACGTCCACCTAATACGTAGGAAGGACGAACCATGGTAGGATAACCAATCTTGTGAGCGATTTCTAAAGCTTCCTCTACGGTAACAGCCATGCCTGATTCAGGCATAGGAATTTCCAGCTTATCCATCATTTCACGGAACAGGTCACGGTCCTCTGCAAGGTCGATAACCGCAGGAGAGGTTCCGAGAATCTTAACACCGTTCTTTTCCAAATCAGCAGCTAAGTTCAGAGGAGTCTGACCGCCGAACTGAGCGATTACGCCGAGAGGCTTTTCCTTATTGTAGATACTGAGAACATCTTCCAATGTAAGAGGCTCGAAGTATAATTTATCAGAAGTATCATAGTCGGTTGAAACGGTTTCAGGGTTACAGTTCACGATGATGGTTTCAAAACCGAGCTTCTTTAATGCTAAAGCAGCATGTACACAACAATAGTCAAATTCGATACCCTGACCGATACGGTTAGGACCGCCACCTAAAATCATAATCTTAGGTCTGTCAGTGGATACAGGGTTCTTATCTTCACCATTGTAGGTAGAGTAGTAGTAAGCATTGTTTTCGGTACCGCTAACGTGTACGCCTTCCCAGTTTTCTTCTACACCAAGCACGATACGCTTGTTGCGGATATCTGCTTCGGGAACTTCGAGAATCTGGCACAAATATTTATCAGAGAAACCGTTCTTCTTAGCCTGAACGAGAGCTTCGTCAGCAGGAAGACTTCCCTTAGAAGCCATAAGTGCTTCTTCTTCCTCTACCAATTCCTTCATCTGCTCGATAAAGTAGTGTTTTACCTTGGTCAGCTCATGGATTTCTTCTACAGTAGCACCCTTTCTTAATGCTTCATACATTACGAAGTGGCGCTTGCTGGAAGCATTGATAAGCATCTTTAATAATTCATCCTTGGTAAGGGTATCAAAGTTCTTGGCATGGCCCAGACCATAGCGGCCGTTTTCCAAGCTGCGGATGGCCTTCTGGAATGCTTCCTTGTAGGTCTTACCGATACTCATTACTTCACCAACGGCACGCATCTGGGTACCCAGCTTGTCTTCCACGCCTTTGAACTTTTCAAATGCCCAGCGGGCAAACTTAATAACGATATAATCTCCATCCGGCTCATACTTGTCCAGAGTACCATATTTACCACAAGGAATATCCTTTAAGGTTAGGCCGGCAGCCAGCATTGCGGATACCAATGCGATGGGGAAACCGGTTGCTTTGGAAGCAAGAGCGGAAGAACGGGAGGTACGGGGATTGATTTCAATAACAATAATTCTGTCGCTTACAGGGTCGTGTGCAAACTGTACATTGGTACCACCGATAACCTGTACGGATTCTACGATTTTAAATGCCTGCTCCTTTAATCGTGCCTGACATTCCTTGGAAATGGTCAGCATAGGTGCGGAACAGAAGGAGTCACCGGTATGAACGCCAAGAGGGTCGATGTTTTCGATGAAGCAAACGGTAATCATGTTGTTGTCTGCATCACGAACAACCTCTACTTCCAGCTCTTCCCAGCCTAAGATGGATTCTTCTACCAGAACCTGTCCTACTAAGCTGGCCTGTAAGCCACGTGCACATACGGTTTTTAATTCTTCCTTATTGTAAACGAGACCACCGCCTACACCACCCATGGTATAAGCAGGACGAAGGACTACGGGATAATTCAAACGGTCAGCGATGTCCAAAGCTTCTTCTACGGAATAAGCCACTTCGCTTCGAGCCATTTCAATGCCCAGGGCATCCATTGCTTTTTTAAATTCTACACGGTCTTCACCACGCTCAATAGCGTCTACCTGAACACCGATTACCTTCACGTTGTATTTTTCCAGAATACCGGCATTGTTTAACTCAGAACACAGGTTTAATGCAGACTGTCCGCCTAAGTTAGGAAGAAGTGCATCAGGACGTTCTTTTGCAATAATCTGCTCTAATCTTTCTACATTTAAAGGCTCGATGTAGGTTACATCTGCTGTCTCAGGGTCAGTCATGATGGTCGCAGGGTTGGAATTCACCAATACGATTTCATAACCCAGCTTACGCAGAGCCTTACAAGCCTGTGTACCTGAGTAGTCAAATTCGCATGCCTGACCGATGATGATGGGACCGGAGCCAATAATCAGTACTTTGTTAATATCCGTTCTTTTTGGCATTGAAATATCCTCCTTTGTCCTCCGAATCTCATAGGTATCCAGAGTAACATATTTTCTTCTCATAATATTATATAGGAAATACAAAAAAGCACAAGAGTTTTTTACGTAAAAATCGTTAGAATTTTTAGGGGTTTTATAATAAATATATAGTGAATTTTCACTAGCCGTGCCACCAGACTCGTAAGCGGAGCTTACTCGTTGGTGCGGCATGCGCCTTATCAAATAATAAAAGGTCTTAACCTTTAGTGTGCAAGCACCCATGGTTAAGACCTCAATTATTTGGCACGGCTTATTTGTCCTTCCAAATCCGTATCATTTTAATTAATTTAATCTTTTCGCTATCACTTAAATCAGAAAGTAAGCCCATGATTTCGTTGTCAATAGCAGTAGCAGTATAAGTAGAATCCATACTTCCCACCAAAGAATCCAAAGTAACATTGGTCAGCTTGGCAAAATATACTAACATTCGTAATGACATTGCAGTTCTTCCGTTTTCTACGTTACAAATATATCCGGGAGTAGCGTCCAAAGCTTTTGCTACCTGCTCCTGTGTAAGATGATTATCGATTCTTATTTGACGAATTCTTTTAGCCAGATCCATATCGGTGTTAGATGTAATCATAAATGCCTCCTAAAGTGTAAATAATATCCGGTTTTTGTCATTGCGTTTACAAACTAATGGTATTATATATCATAGTTAACGGTTTCGCAAGTATTAGGTTTATTTTTTTACCGCTTTTTTTACAGTTGTTTTGGGGAAGGTAGGATGCCGGAATGTGTCTAAAAACCTAGTGAAAAAGAGGTTTTGGGTTATGGGTTGCGAAAAGGAGCGGATAAGAGTAAAATAGTAGCTATATACGAAAGGGGCATTCATATGGAGTGGAAACAGTTATTATGTCCTGAACGAATCCGTAGAGTAAAAAGTAATCCCGGGGGTAGTGATTTACGTACGGAATTTGAGAAGGATTATCATAGAATTATAGGAAGTGCATCGTTCAGACGTCTGCAGGATAAGACACAGGTTTTTCCTTTGGACAAGAGTGATTTTATCCGTACCCGTCTGACCCATTCGCTGGAGGTGGCATCCTTTGCCAAGTCTTTGGGACAGAATATTTCCCAAAAGATACTGAAGGAAATTAAGGATTCCGGATTTTTGCCGGAAAATCAGAACGATGTGTGCGATATTCTGGAGTGCGCAGGCCTTCTTCATGACATCGGCAATCCGCCCTTCGGTCATTTCGGTGAAACGGTTATCAGGGACTGGTTTCGCAACAATATGCAAAGATTTACCTTTAAGGGCAAACCTTTGACAGAATATCTGACCCCTCAGATGCTGAATGATTTTTACAACTTTGAAGGTAATACCCAGGCACTCCGTTTGGTGAGCAAGCTTCATTATCTAATAGATGAGCATGGTATGAATCTGACCATTGGTCTGTTGGGAACCATTATCAAGTATCCCGGATCTTCTCTGGAGATTGATAAGGACAGCGGGGATATACATACCAAAAAGATGGGCTATTATTTTGCGGAAACGGAAGTTTTTGAGGAAATACAGAAGACTCTTGGTACCAACGGCCGACGTCATCCATTAGCCTTTTTATTGGAAGCAGCAGACGATATTGCTTACAAGACTGCGGATGTGGAGGATGCCTTTAAGAAGGGATGCATGACATTTGAACAACTTTTGTTTGAATTGAAACAGGGTGGTCAGGGAGAGCCGGACGATGGGGAGTATTTTGATTTGATTCGTCTTTTGGAGAAACGATATCTTCAGGCCAAAGAACGGGGTATGGCAAGGCCGGATATAAATGCAGTGCAAAACTGGATTGTGACCGTGCAAGGCAGACTCATCAGCTGTGCCACTAATACCTTTGTGAAATATTATGATGATATTATGAAGGGACAGTTTAAGAAGGAATTGATTTCTGAAGGCTATGAAGCCAGACTGGCTTATGTGTTAGGAGATATTGCCTATCGCTATGCCTTTGTAACGGTACCCATCTATAAGCTGGAGATTGCAGCGGAAACCACCTTAAACTTCCTGCTGGAGCGTTTTGTGGGAGCTGCAGTGTTGTATGATACAGAAGAGTACAAAACCGATGTACAGCAGAAAATGATGGCCCTGGTCTCTGACAATTATAAGGCCATATATAAGATTTACAGTGAAGGAAAGAGCGAGGAAGAGAAGCTTTACCTGAGACTGCTTTTAGTGACGGATTCCATCTGCGGCATGACCGACAGCTATGCCAAGAGACTCTACCAAGAGCTTAGCGGAATCCTGTAATGAAGACAAAGAACCCGGCATATATTCTACAAAGAATGTATGTTGGGTTTATTTTTATGAAACAATTAGGAAGTATGGGAACCGTGCCGGAGTGGTTGAATCTAAGGAATGTCTTGACAGTGGTGTTTTTGCTGGCTATGTTTTTCGTGGGAAGGGCCATTGCCTACGCTACTACACCTACGGCGGGAGTGGTGGCACAAACAGAGAATTGGGGACTTGGCTTTGGAGAAAAAGGGACACAACCCACCGGTAACGAGTCGGCAGAAACCTTAAAAAAGTATGATGCACATTATGTGGGCGATAGTGAGGAGAAGGTCATATATCTGACCTTTGATGCGGGCTTTGAAAACGGTAATACAGAGCCTATTTTAGATGCTTTAAAGAAGCACAATGCCAAGGGAACCTTCTTTGTAGTGGGACATTATCTGGAGACCGCACCGGAGTTAATCAAACGAATGGTGGAGGATGGTCATACAGTAGGCAATCATACTTATCACCATCCGGATATGTCCAAGATTTCCGATAAGGAAAGTTTTACGAAGGAAATGCAGGATGTGGAAAGCTTATATAAGGAAATCACGGGAGAAGAAATGGTACCTTACTATCGTCCGCCACAGGGCAAATACAGTACCTCCAATATGGAGATGGCCAAGGAACTGGGGTACCATACCTTCTTTTGGAGTCTGGCGTATGTGGACTGGTACCAGGATAAACAGCCCAGTCATGAGGAGGCATTTAATAAGCTTTTAAACCGTATTCATCCCGGTGCCATCGTACTTTTGCATAGTACCTCCCAAACCAATGGAGAGATTATGGATGAGCTCCTGACCAAATGGGAGGAGATGGGCTACCGCTTCGGAACCCTGGAGGAACTGATGGAGTAGAACACCTGCAAGGGGCAGGGAGACTGAATATACCCCAGTTGCAAGCTCCCGCAGGATGCACAGAATTTCTTAAGCCTTCAAAGAATGCGTTAGGTACAAAAATCTCACATGTTTGAGCGTAGCGAGTTTGAGATTTTTGTGCCTGCTTTTAGCATGATTTGAAAGCTTTAGTAATTCGTGCGTCCGAGGACTTGCGCAACCGGGATATATTCAGTCTCCCTGCCCCTTGCTTGTGCTCCTACGAATGTGGTAGAATAGGAAAAACATGAATGAAAGCGGCCCTAAATGGGTACAGATAGTGATAGATAAAAAGGAAAAAGAGGCTTGCAGATGACAAATAAACCGGAACAGGAAAAAGCAGAACAAATCAGTGCATTGGCCAGACAGGTATTGTCCCTTGCCAGGGATAATATCCTGGTTTCTTTGCGCTTTTTTGACGTGGCGCTGACCGGATTGGCTTGGAAGGAAGTGCCGGGAATCGGTGGGATAGCCACTGATGGGAAAGTGTTGCAATATGATCCGGTGTATATTTTGCAGGAGTATGAAAAGGAACCTAAAAGGGTTACCCGAATGCTTTTGCATACTTTGCTCCACTGTATTTTTTATCATAATTTTCAGTATGACAAAGTAGATAAGGACTGTTGGGATTTGGCTGTAGATTTGGCGGTGGAGAATACCATCCTGGAGCTGCAGGTACCTTCGGTGCAGGTGGAAACGGACAGGGAGACGGTTGCCAAGCTGCGAGTCTGGAAGGAAGATGTGGGAGTGTTGACAGCAGAGCGGATTTACAAATACATCCGAACCAATCCGGTATCCTCCAGAGAGAAGGAGGAGCTGAACCGGTTGTTTTGTCGGGACAGTCACACACTTTGGATACCTAAGGAAGAGTTGGTGATATCTCAGGAGCAGTGGCAGAAAATCAGTGAGCGCATCAAAGCGGATTTAAAGGCCTTCAGCAAAGCCAGAAACAATACGGAGAGCTTGGAGAAGAATCTTTCCGAGGCCACAAAAGAGCGTTACGATTATGGAGAAATCTTACGACGTTTTACAATCATGGGTGAAAATATTACTGTAAATGATGAAGAGTTTGATTACATTTACTACACTTACGGATTGGAACTGTATGGTAATATGCCTTTGGTAGAGCCCTTGGAGTATCGGGAGAGTAAGAAGGTGAAAGAGTTTGTGATTGCTTTGGATACTTCTGCTTCCTGCAGAGGTCCTATTGTACGGGAGTTTTTGAAAAAGACCTATTCTATCCTTAAGAGTAGCGAAAACTTTTTTTCAAAGATAAATGTGCACATTATTCAATGCGACAACAGCATACAGCAGGATACAAAAGTGACCTGTGATGAGGATTTTGAGAATTTCCTGAAAAACGGTAGGCTGCAGGGATTTGGAGGTACGGATTTCAGGCCGGTGTTTGAGTATGTGGAGCAGTTGCAGGAGCAGGGAGAATTTGAAAACCTGAAGGGACTTATCTATTTTACGGATGGATATGGTATTTATCCGGAGAGAATGCCGGATTTTGATGTGATATTTGCCTTTTTGGAAGAGGACGAAAACAGGGCCCCGGTGCCTCCGTGGAGTTTGCAGGTGATTGTGCCAATAGAGGAATAATAAAGGAGAATAGAAGATGAACATAAAGCAGGCTAAGGAGTATATTAAAAGTTCCGTGAATATATATTTAAAGAAGGATGAATTTGGAGAGTATTGCATCCCGGTGGTGCGTCAGCGTCCTATTTTTTTGTTGGGAGCGCCTGGTATCGGTAAGACGGCAGTAATGGAGCAAATTGCACAGGAAATGGGAATTGCTTTGGTGAGCTATTCCATGACCCATCATACCCGCCAGTCTGCGTTGGGACTTCCATTTATCGCCCATAAGACATATGGTGGCAAAGAGTATAATGTATCTGAATATACCATGAGTGAGATTATATCTTCCATCTACGAAACCATGGAGGAAGGCGGATTAAAGGAAGGTATTTTGTTCCTGGACGAAATCAATTGTGTGTCGGAGACATTGGCACCTTCCATGCTGCAGTTTTTGCAGTACAAGGTATTCGGACCTCATAAGGTGCCGGAGGGCTGGGTCATTGTCACTGCAGGAAATCCGCCGGAATATAATAAATCGGTGCGGGAATTTGACGTGGTAACTATGGATCGTATGAAGCTTTTAGAAGTAGAAGCGGAGTATGGGGTGTGGAAGGAGTATGCTGTAGAGCGACAGGTCCACAATGCCATCCTAAGCTATTTGGATTTAAAGAAGGAGCACTTTTATCATATGGAGATGACCACCAAGGGCAGAAGCTATGTGACCGCCAGAGGTTGGGAGGATTTGTCGGAGATTTTGTATCATTATGAAGAAGAGAAGTTGCCGGTGGATGAAACCTTGGTAGGCCAGTATATCCGCAATGATAAAATCGTGAGGGAGTTTACTGCATATTATGATTTGTACAATAAATATAAGAGGGATTATCATATCGAAGAGATTTTGAAGGGACAGGCTTCTGAGCAGTCAGTGACCAGAGCAAAGGCTGCGGCCTTTGATGAAAGATTGTCGCTGCTTGGCATGCTTTTAGACAGATGTATGGCTGAAATGAAGGAAGTGGTGGAGCAGGCAGCCTATCTGACTGATACCCGATCACTACTGTTGGTGGTGAAGAACTCCTTGGAAAAGCAGGATGATACGGACGGTGTGGGATTGTTGGAGAAGTTTGCAGAGCAGAAGCAAAAGCAGATGTATGGTTTGGAACGTTCCAATGCTTTGTCCAGAGAGGAAAGAAGGAAATACAAGAAGGTATTACGCTTCCTGGCAGAAGCAAAGAAAGAGGCACTTCTGCTGGCACCAGAGGAGGATTTGTTTGCCTGCCTGAAAACGAAATTTGAAGCAGAGGTGGTAGCTATGAAGGAACACACCGTGGCTACTCAAAACATGTTGCATTACCTCTTTGCCTTTGCGGAGGAAGCCTTTGAGCAGGGAAATGAGATGCTTATTCTGGTGACAGAGTTAACCGTAAACAGTGCAAGCAGCCGCTTCCTGGCATCCTTCGGAAGCCCCGATTATCAGCGTCACAATCAGGAGCTGATGCTCAGTGAACGCCGGGATGATATTAAGAAAAAAATCGGAGAGTTAGGACTGTAATTGGGACGATGAGAAAAGAATACGAATACTCAGGTGAGGGGTATTATCTGAAGTTTCAGGAAGGTGAGGACGGCTTGCAGGTGACGGCCTGTGGCGGCAGGGTTTCTCTGGTGCAGGTGCCGGAAACAGTTGAAGGTATAGCGGTGACCGGAATCGCCAAGAAGGCTTTCTTAAGCAGAAAGCATATTCGGGAGTTGATATTGCCTCGTACGATAAAGAGAATAGAGGATTGGGCCTTTGCCTATTGCGGACAGTTAGAACAGATTACGTTGCCCGGTGCAGTGACAGAACTGGGGAAAGCGGTTTTGGTCAATGGAGATGCTCTCCAAAGAATTAACTGCGTGACAGACGTGGGACTTCATCAATGGTCAGAGGATGTGGCGTATTTGCTGGCCGGAGCAGTGAAGGAGTTAGAAGCCTATTATTTGCTGGATTTACAGGCGGCCGGTAGTGAGGAGTGGTTTGCAAAGTGGGACGCCAAATTACTGGCGGTCATGGAAGAGGATGATAACGAAGGCTATCTGAAGCAAGTTCTGTGCGGAGAAGAGGATTACGGAAGTACGGATTTGGAGGCTTTTTTGTCAAGAAAACGTAAGAAAAAGGTACGCCTGTGTATGCTTCGCTTACAACATGACCAAGCACTTCAAGAGGATATGCGAACATACTTGAGCAAATACTTACAGGAGCATACCAAGGGCTGTGAACAGGAGGAAACCTGGCAGGTGCTTTTGCAGGAGCGCAACACGGATAAGGAAAGCTGGGATTTGTTTTTAGAGCTGGGCTGTGCTACCAATGAAAATATGGAAGGGATGCTTGCGGATATGGGTGAGAATGATCCGGAGATGAAGGCATATTTCCTGCGTTACAAGGCGGAAAATCTGGGCTATGAGGACATTTTTTCAGGGTTGGAGTTGTAGGTAACTCTGAATTGTTACAAAAATGTTAAGAAAAAAGAAAGAATAGGTTCAATTCATTGCCATATAAGTGCAAATGTTGTATACTTGCAGAAGATATTATATCATTATTCAAAAAGTGAGGGAGAATTATGACATTCGAAGTAGCAAAACAGAAATGTGAAAAGTACGGACAGGAACATGTCCTGAAATATTATGAAGAATTGTCTGCAGCAGAGCAGGAGGCACTTCTGACTCAGATTGAAGAAACCGATATGAGTATTTTGGAGAAGTGTAAAAATATGGAAGAACTGGCCAAGAAGGGTGTGATTAGTCCTTTGGCAGCTATGGAGCTGGATGAAATCGAAGCAAATAAGGAAAGCTTTACCGCTACCGGTATGAAAGCCATTCAGGATGGTAAGGTGGCAGCAGTACTTTTGGCAGGTGGTATGGGTACCAGACTGGGCTCCGATGACCCCAAGGGTATGTACAATATCGGCGAAACCAAGGATTTATACATATTTGAGTGTTTGGTAAATAATCTCATGGATGTAGTGAAGCAGACCGGAAGCTGGATTCATTTCTTCATCATGACCAGTGATAAGAACAATGATGCGACTATCAAGTTCTTAACAGAGCATGAATTCTTCGGCTACAAGGCAGAGTATGTGCATTTCTTCAAGCAGGAGATGGCAGCGGCTACGGACTATAACGGTAAGATTTATCTGGAGGAAAAGGGCAAGCTTTCCACCTCACCTAACGGCAACGGTGGCTGGTTTGTATCCATGAAGAATGCAGGACTTTTGGAAGTGGTAAAGAAGGAAGGCATCGAGTGGTTGAATATTTTTGCAGTGGATAATGTGCTGCAGAGAATTGCAGATCCTTGTTTCGTAGGTGCTACCTTGCAGAAGAATTGTGTAGTAGGTGCGAAGGTAGTTCGTAAGAACGCACCTGATGAAAAGGTGGGAGTAATGTGCTTAGAGGATGGCAGACCTTCCATCGTAGAGTATTATGAGTTAACAGAGGAATTGATGAATGCCAAGGATGCAAAGGGCAATCCGGCCTACAATTTTGGTGTAATCCTGAACTATTTGTTTAACGTAGCAGCTTTGGAAGGCTTATTGGACGGCAACCTGCCTCTTCATATCGTAGAGAAGAAGATTCCTTACCTGAATGAAGCAGGAGAGCTTGTAAAGCCGGAAGCACCTAACGGATACAAGTTTGAAAACCTGGTACTGGATATGATTCATCAGCTGGATACCTGTCTGCCCTACGAGGTAGTAAGAGAGAAGGAATTTGCCCCTATCAAGAATAAGACAGGTGTGGATTCCGTAGAGAGTGCAAAGGCACTTCTGAAGCAGAATGGTGTGGTATTGTAAGCATGAAAAGTATATTGATTAAAGATACTACTAAGCAGGAGAGAATCGAGCTGATTAGAGAATGGCAGCCGGTAGATGACGGATTGGAAGACTGCGAGATTGATTTGTGGGATATGTATAAGGATTACATAGACGGCAAGAAGGAAGTGGCTGAGATTAATGCGGAGTTTACAGCTGATTTCTACGCAGAGTAGGGGGAAGTATGAGAAGTAAAAAAGGAATATGTGCGGTATTGCTACTGACATTGATTTTTGCACTTACGGGTTGTGGAGAAAAGAAGAGACTTGTAGACCATGGCATGGAGGTGGTGGAACTCATTGAGGAAGCAATAAACAGCAAAGAATATGTAATGATATATTCTGCTTCTGAACAGATTACAAGAGTGATAGAGGAAGTGGCAGAAGGTGACTTTTCTGAGCTTGAGGCGGTATATAGTATAAGGATTGATGAAGATGATTTGCTGGAAATGGCAGATGTGGATTTGGATGATATGCCCGAATCATTGCAAAAGGTAATGAAAAGCAAGATGGCTGGTTCCGTTGCGAATATGATTAATGCCTGGTCCGGAGCAGAGAAACTGGCAACATCCAGCATCATCAGTATGGGAAAGACCTTTGCATTTAAGGAGGAAGTAGAGAATCAGATTTATCTTTATATCTTTGAAGACGCTAAGCCGATAATGGTGTCTTTTGTAGCCGGAGAAGACAAAACGGTGAGTGCAGGAGGAACTGTTATTTTTGCAGATGATTTCGAATGTGACTCTGCAGATGATGTGGAAGACCTGCTGAGAGAATATGATGCGGATGTTGAGGAAGTGGACTTTTAAGTAGGATACAGGAGGAAAAGAAGGATGAAGATTTTAGTAACAGGCGGTGCCGGATATATCGGTAGCCATACCGTAGTGGAACTGCAGAATGCAGGTTATAAGGTAGTGGTTTTGGACAATTTGAGCAATTCCAGTGAGAAGTCCATGGAAAGAGTGGCGGCCATTACCGGTAAGAAGGTGCCTTTTTATAAGGCAGACATCTTAGACAGAGAGGCTTTGGAGGAGATTTTTTCTAAGGAGAAGCCTAACGCTGTGATTCATTTTGCAGGACTGAAGGCAGTGGGTGAATCCGTGGCCAAGCCTTGGGAATATTATGAGAACAATATTGCAGGTACTTTGACTTTGGTAGATGTAATGAGAAAGCATGATTGCAAGAATATTATTTTCTCTTCCAGTGCTACTGTTTACGGCAATCCTGCATTTATCCCCATTACAGAGGAATGTCCCAAGGGACAGTGTACCAATCCTTACGGCTGGACCAAGTCCATGCTGGAGCAGATTCTTTCCGATATCCAGAAGGCAGACCCTGAATGGAATGTAATCCTGCTTCGTTATTTTAACCCTATCGGTGCACACAAGAGCGGAACCATCGGTGAGAATCCCAGTGGTATCCCTAACAATCTGATGCCCTATATTACACAGGTAGCAGTTGGTAAGAGAAGTGAGCTGGGTGTATTTGGTAATGATTATGATACCCATGACGGTACCGGTGTTCGTGACTATATCCATGTAGTGGATCTGGCTATGGGTCATGTGAAGGCGTTGAAGAAGGTAGAAGAGAATGCAGGTCTTAAGATTTACAATCTGGGAACCGGCACAGGTTACAGTGTATTGGACATCGTTAAGAACTTTGAGGAAGCGACCGGTGTAAAGGTACCTTATGTGATAAAGGAACGTCGCCCCGGAGATATCGCAACCTGCTATGCAGATGCTGCTAAGGCGAAGGAAGAACTGGGCTGGGAGGCACAGTACGGTATCAGGGAAATGTGTGCTGACTCTTGGAGATGGCAGAGTAATAACCCTAATGGGTATGAAGAATAAAATAAAGACTATACCCGGAAGGTTTCGCCAGATTCTTTCCGGGATTTTTTTGTTATAGGATGAACCTTTTTGTGTTTCTGAACGTCTATATAGGTGAAGTCGATTTCAAATACCAATGACGGGAGGTGAGGATATGACGCTTTTTGAACAATTACTGAAAGCGTATGGTGTTTTCGCGGAGCGGTTTGTGAAGTTTAAGATATCACAGAAATCAGACGCTGAGGATGTTTTGCAGGAGGTATATGCACTTGCGTATCAGAAATTCTTACAGCTAAAGAATCCGGAGAACTTTAAGGCATGGTTGCTTAGTATTGCCCGTAATGCATGCAATGATTATTTTCGAAAGCAAGCGGTTCGGTTGGAGATACCCATCGAAGTACTGGAAGAAAAACAGTTTACAGACAGTAGATATGGTGTGACTCAAAGCGATGTGGTGCAGGAAACCCTTGAGAAGTTGGGAGAGAAAGATAAGCAGATTTTATACTTGTATTTTTGGAAGGAATTGCCTCAGGCTGAGATAGCGAAGCGGCTGGATATTCCAGTGGGTACCGTAAAAAGCAGACTCTATACCGCTAAGCAAAACTTTAAGAAGCAATATCCGTGCTATAAAGATGAGGATAAAGGAGAGAAAGATATGAAAAAATTACCGGAATATTTACCTGTATATACTATAGAAGCATCCAAGGAGGCTGCATTCGATGTAAAGTGGGAAGAACTGATGGGATGGTTTTTGGTACCTAAGATTGGTGAGAAATTATCCTGGGGAATGTATGATATACCTTCCCGCAAATGTAACCATATTTATGATTTGAAGGTCACCGGAAAGGCAAAGGTACATGGTATCGAAGGAGTGGAGCTGACTGCCAGGGAAGCAAACTATTCCCAAAAGAAAGAAGTGATTAATCGTACCTTCGTGGCACAACTGACGGATACCCATTGCAGGTTTTTGGCTACTTTACGGACAGACGGTGATGTGAGAAACTATATTACCTTTTTGGATGGAGATGAATTTATGCCTAACTGGGGCTTTGGAGAAGACAACTGCGGAAACGAAACTAATCTGGCACCCAAGGGTGATATAAAGCGAGAGGGCAATGTGGTCACCAGCCTTGATAAGGAGTTTTTGTTAGATATTGTGGGTCGCTATACCGTAACAATTAATGGTAAAAGTTATGATACCGTGTGTGTAATGGATATTGAAACCTACAATGCAGGTGTGGTTTCCGAGCAATTCCTGGATCAGAACGGTAGAACCATTCTCTGGCGTAGATTTAATCGAAACGATTGGGCTTATGACAGGTATGGGAAGCTTTGGAGTGAACAGCTACCGGAGAATGAGCAGTTGATTATCAACGGACAGACTTATGTGCAGTGGTATGATTGCATAACAGATTATATTTTGTAACAAGAAAGAGTGCGTGGTTGTCCATGCACTCTTTTCTTCTGTAGATATATTACCACAAATTCCGCTTTATTACAAGTCTGTAAATTTATTGGAAAGTATGATTATATGAAACTGTTCAGAGCCAAACAGTTTCATCAGAAATATACGAGAAATGCTTGCATTTCAGAGTATGTTTTTGTATGAAACTATTTGGCGGATACGCCACACCGAGGAAATACGAAGTATTTTCGAGGTTGGCTCTGAATAGTTACGTTTATATTAGTATATGCGGTGGATAAGAAAAAACACATTGGGGGAGTTGGCAAGATGGAGAGGAAGGAATTTCAGGAAGAACAGCAATATCTGGAACGGGTGGAGCGCTATATAGAAAAGCGTATACCCATACTGTTGGAAAAAAAGGCTGAGCTTCGAAGCGATATCAGCAAAGGCAGAAAAGACATGTGGGAAGAGGGAAGACATGGTGTCAATGATTTTGATGATATCGTGGATCTCACTTTACGCAGTGAAGTAATTGTGTCAGATGAAAAGCAATATATAGAGAATCTGAAGGAACTGCAGAAGCTGGAGAAAATGAAGGAGAATCCCTATTTTGCCCGTATTGACATACAGGACGAATACGGACCGGCAGAATCTTTTTATATTGGGGCATTGGGCCTGAAAGATGACAAAACCTTTGATATGTATGTGTGCGACTGGCGTGCGCCCATCAGTTCCCTGTTTTATGGTTTTGATGTGGGGAAAGCCTGGTATGAGGTGGAAGGACACCGCTTGGACGTGACCTTACAGAGAAAGCGTCAGATACAGATTGAAGAGGGTATGCTACAAAATATTTATGATACGGATTCCTCCATGCATGATGCGATTCTGGGCAATATCCTTTCTGAGAATACGGTGAATAAACTGAGGGTTATTGTCAGCAGTATTCAGAAGGAGCAGAATACCGCCATTCGTAAGATTGATAAGAAAGCAGTACTGATTTACGGTCCTGCAGGAAGTGGCAAGACCAGTGTGGGTCTCCACCGGCTGGCATATATACTGTATCATCAAAGAGAACAGTTAAGTGCAAAGGATATTGTGATTTTATCTAATAGCAATATTTATCATTCTTATGTGTCCGGTATTCTGCCGGCTTTGTGTGAGGATGAGGTGTCCCAGAGTCTTTTTCAGGATATTCTGCGAAAAGGACTGCCCTTTGATATTCGTACGGAAGGATATTATGGACAATACAGGAGCTTGCAGAAAGATGGCGGTGAGAAGGAGTTGCAGATACGAAAAAGCTATCTGGAACTGAAATATTCCAAAGGCATGTTAGAGTTTATCCGGAAATACTTTGAAGAGTATGAATTTGTGTTGCCGGATTTAAAGTATGCAGGTCACTTGATTTTAAGTGCAGAGGATTTGAGACGCAAGGTGACAAGAATAAACTATGGTAGTTTCAAACGAAAATATGAAGGTGTGGAGGATACCATAAGAAAGCTGTATGAGGACTATTTTGCGGAACATAAAGAAGAGATTTATACGGATATAGAAGGAAAGGTGCAGGATTATATCAGTCAGCAGGAGCTGGAGGTACTGTACATCAAGGCCAAGAAGCAGGTAATACAGAATGCATTGGAACGGTTAAAGGATCGAAACAAGCTGGATGGCGAAGTGCAACTTCTGGAGATTGTGAAGGCCTTTGAAGAAAAGCAGTTCGGTGCAGTAATGGGGATGTATGCCCGTTTGCAGGCGGATATGGCAGATAAGCATTTGTGGTATGAGGATGCCCTTTTGTATCTTCTGGTGCGCATTTATATGGGAGAGGTGAAGACCTATCAGAATGTGCTGCACGTACTGATTGACGAAGCACAGGATTACACTATGCTTCATCTGACCATTCTGAAAATGCTGTATCCCAAGAGTTCCTATACACTTTTGGCAGATGTGTGCCAGGCCATCAGTCCGGTGACCACCATTGGAAGTTACGAGGAGTTCCAATGGGTATTCGGGGAGGATTTGGAGCAGCTGCCATTACTTAAGAGCTATCGTTCCTCCGGTACAATTAATGCCCTGGCTTTTCGGGTTATGAGCCGATATCAGAAAGAATATAGTCAGACCTACTCCTATTTCCAAAGAGAGGGAAAGAAGCCTCAGTATATTGTCAGCAGAAATAAATATGGGACCATTCATAAGCTGTTAAAAGGTCTGGAGCATTACAATATGGTAGGGATACTTGCCAAAGATGAGGAAATGGCACGATGTATTTATGAGGAGTTGACTAAATTCGGTGTGCAGGTACAGTTGATTGATAAGCCCTATGATGAGATGAAAGAGAGAATAATCGTTCTCCCCTTGGTGTATAGCAAGGGCTTGGAATTTGATGCGGTGATTGCCTGTGACTTTATGCAGGAAGCAACCGGTGACAGCTTTGCAAGCAGTCTGTATCTGGCATGTACCAGAGCCCTTCATGAATTGTATTTTGTGGAAGAGAAGGAATTGCCGGTTCATTTGAAGGAGTATGGAGAGTATCTGGAAATGGTGAAGGATGCAGGAGAAAACTAATATTATGCTATCAAAAAAGAGTGTCGGTATCCGGCACTCTTTCTTGGTTTATGAATTATAAATCTACATCAAAATCAGCATAAATCAAATCGTTCATACTATAGCTTTCTTCCTCTTTTTGTTTGTTGAGGCGATTGCTGATGGTTATGATGTTCTCCTGGCATTCCTCTATCTGTACCTGCAGAGATTTCTCCCGGGAGAAAATACGAAGGATAGCCCCCAGCTTGTTGGGCTGAATCATTAGGTATTGGCAAATCAGGTATAGGGAAAGTCCTAAGAGCAGATATCCTATGATGTCGGTTTCCCAATAAGGACTGATGATGACAATAAGAAGTCCCACAAAGAAAAGTGGAATTGCCCAATACAAGTCCTTTTTTGCATCCATTAAACGGTCTTGTAGGAGTTGCAGCTTCTCCAGCTCCCGTTCATACTCATATTCCAAATCTACAGACCGGGTATAGCGATTCTTAACAGGGGATACAATGGGGTCATTCTTAACAATCAGCGGTGGCATCAGTTTACTGCTCCGTGCGATAAGGCAGGCTATCACAATAGCCAGTCCCACCTTAATCAGGGTACTGATTTCACGGTCTTCAAACTGCAGGATTTCGTATTCTTCAATGACCTGCGACACATCCAGTCCATCCACGTTTTCATACCATTTCAAATTCAATGGTTTGGGGGCTTTAATTATAATGCCGGCAAAGGAAACCGGATCTGACGGACCGGCACCGAAATGACCAAGCTTAATTTTTGTTGCACCCCTGTTTGCTAAAATACGGATATAGTTTCCTTCCTTTAGGGGGATGTTATAGGTGTTGTAAGTGACATAACTGTTTACGGAGGTCACCGGACCCAAATTTCCATTGGCTATCAGTATGTATGGTATTTCCCCGCTCACATACATGCCCTTTTCTATATTATCTGCGTCCAGCTCAGATAAGGCTGTGGGAGACTTTTGTTTCAGGTCAATGGAGAACCCGAAGCTAAACAATAATATCCCCACAAGCAGGACGAGACACCATATAATTCCACTTTTTGAAACGGTTATGCTCATAAAGACTCCTTATTTCTTCTTTCGCATTAACAGTACCATACTTATGATACCAATAATAGCCGTGGTTGGCAACATAATCAGGAAGAGTGTAACCTTTGAGGCATCTGCCATTTGTTCCAAGGCAGCAGACGTGCCAAAGATACTCAGTAAAATACCGGCACCCAGATTATTATTTACCATATGGCAGAAGGATGCCGGGTAAATGGACTTGGTACGTTCGGTAAGTAAGGTCAAAAATGCATTCATCAAAACACAGAACAGGCACATAAGCAGGATGCCCAGCCAAGGGTGAAACTTGTACTCGGTGCCGAAATTGTGTCCGGAAATGGTAAGGGGTGCATGCCACAAACCCCAGATAATACCACCCACCAGAATCGCTAAAGGCTTAGGCATCAGCTCCATGAGTTTGGGCATCATATAACCACGCCAGCCCCATTCTTCGCCGAAGGCCGGGAAAAACAGGATGATGGAGGCGGCCAGCTGGAGCAGGAAGGTACCTACCCGTAATTGCCAGTCGGTCATGGTGAAAGCATCTCCAAAGGAGATGTCCTTCATAAGGATACCCCAAATCAGGAACATGACTACAATGGCTTCCACAAGCTTCACTACTACGGAAGCCACATAGTAGCGGACATTGCCCTTTAGTTGAAAACCTAAGTATGTATTTTTGAAGCCTTCCTTGGTGAATAATCTGGTCAATAAATGTGCCACAGCAGGGGCCAACATAGCCAGAGAACCAAAGGCTTGCGCGTACACAGCTGTTTGGATACTTATATGTTCAGAGAAAATCAACTCTCCGCAGATCTTGTTTAAAAGCGGTGTGATTACATACAGGGGCAGGTAAGCCAGTACACAGAAGAGGATCAGACGCAATACAATCTTCTTTTTTTCTTTCTTATTCATAAGTCTCTACCCCCTTTCTGTAAAGTAGCAGAGAAATCCGATAGGAGAGATAGTACAGCAGCACAGCCACATAGGGCAGGAGAGAAAGTACGAAAATCACCTTCCCGCTCTGCAGGTAGGCCATAAATGCTTCTAAAATATTCTCCTCGAAAAAGAAGGAGATATTTCCAAACAGGGCATATACTACAATGAGGCAGAAAAAAGTATAAACAAAAAGCCCCTGTACTTCCGGACCCATTTTGGCACCGAAACGAACATGGAAGGGAATCTGGATGGCCAACAGAATCAGCGTTACGGAAAACAGGATAACGCAGACAGTTAGAGTACTGACAGCGTATTCCCCCATTATGACCATAACAATGGTGTCTATGAGGAAGCAACCAAACAAAACGCCCAGATCTATCAAAAGGATAAAGTAATATTTACTTTGAATAAGTCCCTTGCCGGATTGTGGGGTGGAAAAGAAAAAGCAGCAAGTGGTAGCTTTTTCATCCGTCGCAAAAAGCTCCCCGGATAAAGGCTCGATGAGGAAAAAAGTAATAAAAAACATCATGACCATACAAACTGTAAAGAGCGATGTGTCAGGCTCGGTAATGCCTGATTTCATGTTAGAAAAATCCACATAAGCGAAGGTTATACACATAAGACCTGAAAAAAATAGCATGAGTCCCAAAGCCAAAAGGTGTATTCGGAAAGACATAAAATTCTTATACAAAAGTCCTTTCATTATTTTTCCCTCCTTCCGTACAGCATAGTAGTACAAAAAAGTCCAAGCAAAAAAAGTACCGGTATCATCAGCGGTGCAAAGGGCAGCAGGCTAACAAAGAAAGCCTTTGTTTTGGAGAAGTCAGGGTCTATGAATGCTATGATTATCACTGAGCCGAATAAAACCCCCAGGAAAATAAGCACAGCAAGGTCCGAACTTTTAAGCCATATGATGAGATTTACGATAGTGATAAAAAAAAACGCCAATATGCTATAAATGCCAAAGATGGTTGTAATATCCTTGCGTGTAATAGCTACTCCGGTCAGGAGACTGTGCAGCTCCAGCCATCCCAAAGCCATACCAAAGGATACAAGCCAGGTCAGAAAAAGGCAGCTGTACTTGGCTAGGGAGAGTTGAAAAGGTTTAGCCGGGCAGGCAGTACGGAAACGTCTCCAACCTACCTTCTCATCATTGGGAACAGAGTCCAATGCTCCCCCAAAAAAGCATGCCGCAATAAAGACCGGAGTGAATCGGATTGCATTATCCACACCAGTTTTTACTATATCACTCATTAAATGGGAATACAGATGTAAATTACCCCATCGATAGCTGAGTAAGGCCAGCAAGCCGACCACTACAAACATAACATAGACCAGTAGGTTCAGACCGTAAAATTTCCTGGCCACATAGAATTCCCTATAAAGGAGGCTTTTGAATAATCTTTTGTTCATTATGACCACTCCTTTTTCTCCTTGTTCACGTAGAACAGCATGATTTCTTCCAGATTGGTACTTTCAATCAACAGTCCGGAGTACTTATTCTTGCAGGCAGCCTTATCCGCAACCAGGAAATCTACACCGAAATCGCCGATGCGGGCACTGACATAGTCATCAGAAGAGATTTCCTTGAAGTCTTCTCTGCTGCACTTAGCCATACCATGATTTTCCAGGATTTCATCCTTGTAGCCGGTCAGCAGAATCTTGCCATTATCGATAAAGGTGACGGAGTCTGCGATTTTATCCAGGTCACTGGTGATGTGGGATGACATAAGGATACTGGTGTCCTCGTTCACTAAATAATCCCTAAAAATATCCAGAATTTCGTTACGCACTACCGGGTCTAAGCCGGTGGTAGCCTCGTCCATGATAAGCAGCTTGGCACCATGGGACAGGGCTGTGGCAATCTGCAGCTTCATTTTCATACCCTTGGAGAACTTCTTGATTTTCTTCTTCATGGGCAGGTGGAAACGCTCTAAATAAGCATAGTACTGCTCTTGGTCCCAGTTGCTGTACAGACCGTCAAACATGATACCCAAGGTCTTGGCTGTAAAGCCCTCGTAAAAGGGAAGTTCATCAAAGACGGCAGCAATCTGCTCCTTGATGGCGTACTCATTCTCATATAAATCCATGCCCAGCATGCTGATGGAGCCGCCGTCGATTTTGGTAATGTTTAACAGGGCACGGATGGTGGTGGTTTTGCCGGCACCGTTTTGGCCGATAAAGCCCATGATGCTTCCCTTGGGGACGCTAAAACTGATATTGTCTAGGGTAAAGCCATCGTATTTCTTGGTCAGATTCTTAATCTCTATGGCATTCTCATAATCCTTCATTGGTTTCTCCTCCATACACAAGCTCCAGCATTTCCTTCATTTCGGATAGGGAAAGACCGCACATCTTCCCTTTTTGGCAGGCCTTGTCCAAAAGCTCTTCCGTTTGTTGGATGACTTCCTCCCGAAGAAAATCGGAGTTTTGCTTTTTTACATAGCAGCCCTTGGAGGCGATGGTTTCGATATAACCGTCCCGTTCCAGCTCCTCGTAGGCACGCTTGGTGGTAATCACACTGATTCGCAATTTGGTAGCCAGTAATCGCATGGAAGGCAGGGCGTCCCCCGCTGCCAGCTTACCGCTGATAATCTGAGCCTTTATCTGAGTGATAATTTGCTGATAAATGGGCTCATCGGAAGTATTGCTTAAAATAATGTCCATGGTACACTCCTCGTTATTTCTGTATATATACGGTATACACAGAATAGCATGTATATATACACAAGTCAATGGAAATATTGACAAATGAACGATGTGAAAATAGTATAAAATGCACAAAAATGAAAAATATTATAATATAACAGTGTATAACAGTTGACAACAGTTATAAACTGTTATATAGTGTTTATGTCGACAGGAGTTAACCGGTGTTTCTGCTAACAGCAGATAACATACAAGAGAGGTACCAAATATGAACATTATTATTAATAATTCATCCATGCAACCTATTTACGAGCAGATTGTGGAGCAGATTAAAGCAGCCATTATGAAGGAAGAGTTAAAGGTGGAGGAAAGTCTTCCGTCTGTGAGAACCTTATCCAAGGATTTGCGCATCAGCGCCCTGACGGTAAAGAAAGCTTATGATACTTTGGAACAGGATGGTTTCATCGTAACCGTTCACGGCAAGGGCAGCTTCGTGGCAGGCGTCAATGTGGGGCTGCGTCAGGAGGAACAGAAGAAGGAGATAGAGCTAGAGCTGGAAACAGTGATTCGTAAGGGTAGGACCTACGGCATGAGCAGTGAAGAACTGACAGAATTATTTCAATTGATTTTGGAGGAGTAAAATTATGACTTTGGTATTAGAAAATGTAAAGAAAAAATACAAAACATTCGAACTGAATATGAATATGACCTTGGAACCGGGCACAATTACCGGCCTTATCGGTAGAAACGGTGCAGGTAAGAGTACCACCTTTAAGGCGATTTTAGGATTGATTCGATTAAATGGCGGCAAGGTATTGATAGACGGAAAGGAACCCAAGGATTTAAAGCCGGTTGAGAAGGAAAATATCGGTGTGGTGCTTTCTGACTCGGGATTTAGCGGATACATGACAGTGAAGGATGTAATTCTTACCATGAACGCTATGTACAAAAAGTTTGATAAGGCAGATTTTCTTGCCAAGTGTGAGCAGTTCAAACTTCCTTTAAACCAGAAGATTAAGGAATTCTCCACCGGTATGAAGGCAAAGTTAAAAGTGCTTCTGGCTATGTCACATGGTGCGAAATTGTTAATTCTTGATGAGCCTACCTCCGGTCTCGATGTAGTGGTTCGTAACCAGATTTTGGATTTGCTCAGAGAATATATGGAAAAGGATGAAGAAAACAGTATCTTAATCAGTTCCCACATCTCTTCGGATTTGGAAGGCTTATGTGATGATGTGTACTTCATCGAAAACGGACAGATTATTATGCATGAGGAAACAGATACTTTAATGGATGAGTACGCGATCTTAAAGGTGACACCTGAGCAGTATGAGAAGCTGGAGAAGGAATACATCCTCTGCACCAAGAAGGATAAGTATGGTTATACCTGCTTAACCAATCAGAAGCAGTATTTTATGGAAAATCATCACGACATTGTAATAGAGAAGAGCGAAATTGATGAAATCATCACATTGATGCTCAGTGACAGAAAGGAAGGCAAGTAATATGAAGGGTTTATTAGTTAAGGATTTTAGATTTGTATTAGGACAGAAATCAAGTTTACTGATTGCGGTAGGATTGGGATTGTACTTTTTAGTAACCGGAACAGATTTGAGCTTTGCTTTTATATTTACTATGATGTTGGCTTGTATTTTAGCGACCAGCAGTATCTCTTATGATAACATGGACAACGGTATGTCCTTTATGCTGACACTTCCGATTCAGAAAAAAACTTATGTCGTATCGAAATATATTTTATCCGTGGCGGTAGTATTAGCTTTGGGAGCAGTTGTATTATTGATGGCTGTGATTGGTTCTAATATGGGAATGTTAGATTGGGCTTTGGAAGATTTAAAAGGTGCTCTTTTGGTAGCCGGTGTATTTGCAACAGTTATGATGGCCGTAATGATACCTGTTTATATTATCTTCGGTGCAGAAAAAGCCAGAATAGCAATTATTGCCGTATATGGTATTATAGCAGCTGTATTACTCGTGCTTAAGAGTGTGGTGAAAGATTCAGAAGCTATCATCAATGAGTTTATGGCAAGATTAATGAGCTTAAGTAATGGGCAACTTGCTTTGTTGGGCGTGGGAGTAATCATTGTATTATTGGCAATCTCCATGATGATTTCCATGATCGGACTGGAGAAGAAAGAATATTAAAAAATGGGCGAAGCCGTTTTAGGCTTCGCCCTATTAATTGGTCGCCGCAGGGCGATATTTTTTAAACTATAGGAAATTGCGCGAGTACAGTAGTGGAGATTAAGGAGAATTGCGAAGCAATTCTCCCAAGCGGATACGCGGGTATCCGCTTTTTTAAGCTACAAATACATACATGAAGATGAAGTGGCATACGCTGCCGCCCATGACGAACAGATGGAAGATTTCGTGGGAACCGAAATACTTGTGCTTTGCGTTAAAGATAGGGAGCTTCAATGCGTAAATAATGCCTCCTATGGTATAAATGATGCCTCCGGCCAATAACCAGCCGAAAGCCGCATGGGGCAAAGTGGACCAAAGCTGACCGAATACGAAAATGCACACCCAACCCATGGCAATATAAATAAGGGATGAAAACCACTTGGGACAAGTCACCCAAAAGGCTTTTATCAGGATGCCGAAAAGAGCGATGCCCCAAACCGTGGCCAGTAAGGTGTACCCGATGGTTCCGCCTAAAATAATCAGGCAAACGGGAGTATAGGTGCCGGCAATCAGTACGAAAATCATCATGTGATCGATTTTCTTAAAAAGTTTCAGCTTTTCGCCGGTTACATTCACCGTATGATATGTGGTACTGGCTGCATACAATAAAACCATACTGAAAATGAATATACACATGGCGGTGAATTCCCTGCCTGTGGAATTTAAAGCGGTTTTTACCAGCAATGGTGCTGCGGCTACCAATGCCATCAGCATGGCGATGGAATGTGTCAATGCGCTACCGGGATCACGAACTGTTATTTGCATAATGCTTACCTCCTCAATTAAGAAAATATCTAAAAACTATTATATGTAGTATTTAAAACTATATGTGGTTGAGTTAATATTACATCATGTGGAAAATGCTGTCAACTATTTTCGCAAAAAAAATATGGGGCATGGGATATAATAGGTCCCATGCCCCTTGGTAATTTATTTGTTTGATTTTAATCTTCTTCAATCACCTGGATTTCCAGATAATCAAATTCGATGGAGTCAATGAAATTGTCCTTGGTAAAACGTGCTTTGTCATGACGCTTGAACTCGGCAATGGTTTTGTCCAACCAGATGGGCTTGCTTAAATCAAAGGCATAGCAGACCTTGTCCAAGGCATTGAAGACCTTGTGAGTGCGGGTGTCCTGAGTGTTGTCTTCTATCACAATATCACGAAGCATACGATTGTCCTTAAATTCTTTGGCCCATAAACGAAACATGGCAAAATCCTCCTGTAGAAGTATTGACAAATTATATATAGTATACCACAAAAAGAAGTCTTAAAAAAACATAAATTTTGAGCAAAAAGATACAAATATGGCTAAGGTTATGATATACTTATAACATAAGGGGTAAAGTGCGGTCTGCATATATGGTTATGCGACCGGAGAGAGGAGTAAAATGCAATTAAACAAAGAAAATGGGGACGGGATTGAGAGCTGGCAGGAAGTCACGCTGATTTACAATGCGGCATTAAAGCAGGTGCAGACCAAGATGGAAATCTTAAATCAGGAGTTTCAGCATGTGCACCAGTACAATCCCATAGAGCATATTAAGGCAAGGATTAAGAGTCCGGAGAGTATCGTAAAGAAACTGAAAAGACATGGGTTGGAATCTACCATTGAGAATATGGTGGGCCATGTGAATGATATTGCAGGTATTCGTATTATTTGTTCTTTTACGTCGGATATTTATACCATTGCGGAGACCATCCGGGGGCAGAAGGACATTAAAGTAATCGCAATCAAGGATTATATTACATATCCTAAGGCAAGCGGTTATCGAAGCTATCATATGGTGGTGACGGTACCGGTATATCTGTCGGATAAAATCGTGGATACCAAGGTGGAGATTCAGATTCGTACCGTAGCCATGGATTTCTGGGCCAGCCTGGAGCATAAGATTCACTATAAGCTGGAAGGAGATGCCCCGGAGCATATTAAGAATCAGTTGATTGAGTGTGCCCGTATGGTTATGGATTTGGATGCCAAGATGCTTTCTCTGAATGAGGAGATTATTCAGACCAGCCAGGAAAGAGAAGGAAAATAAAGAAAAGAGAAGGACTTCATCGTCGGATGAAGTCCTTTTTTGCACTATAGGAAATTGCGCGAGTACAGTAGTGGAGATTAAGGAGAATTGCGAAGCAATTCTCCCAAGCGGATACGCGGGTATCCGCTTTTTGCCCCTAAAAATGAGGAGTGCCCAGGCACCTTGCGGTACCCAGGCTATTATGAAAAAATTTATTCATTCAATGTTTAGGTGTCGATTCTTACGACAACTTCAGTATAGCAACTAAATGTGAACAAAATATGAACAAAAAATGAATGACAAGTTAACGTTCCAAAAATGTAAAAACGAATTTGCGAAAATTGTACAAATTGCACAAAAATATAAAATAATCCTTGTTATTGTATTGTTTCATAAAAAATGATAAAATAAGAAAAAGTAGGTATTTGTAAATCGGGAGGAAAAGTTATGGATTCATTTATTGATAAGCTGGCGCAGAAGTTTACTGCACAGGAGATTATAAAGGCAAATGCATCGGCAGAAGCAGAGGAATTACACCGTGCCAGAGAACAGGTGAGACAGTATGAAGAATGCCTGGATGAAATGAAGCAGGTCAATGACTCTACAAAGGTGGCATTGGAGCAGTTTGCAGAGTTTAATCAGCAGGCCAGAGAGCAGCTGGAACAGGCTTTGCTGGTAGGTGTGGAAAGAATTAACGAGGCTCAGGTACCTACAGAGGGTATCAATGAACTGGTGGAGAGCAGCCTGGCACAGATTAAGTCTATTCAGTATAATACCGATTCCATGAAGGATGAATTAGAGAAGAGTATTAATGATCAGATTCAGGAATTGAAGGCACAACTGATGGAGCAGTTAGAAGCACAGCTTTCTACCATTGAGACCAGTAAGGAAGTAACCAAGGCACAGTTCCTTGCCATGAGAGAGTTGGCAGAGAAGCAGATTTCTACTACCAAGTCCCAGGGTGATGCCCAGCTGGTATCCTTAAAGACCCAGGGTGATGCCCAGATTGCAGCTATGAGAGAGCAGTCTGCAGCCCAGCTGGCAGCGTTAAGAGAGCAGGCAGAGAGTCAGTCCGGTTTGAAGTCACTGCTTGAGGGGCAGAATGAGCAGTTTATGGACTATGTGCATAAGGAAAACGTGAAGGTATATCGTAATGTACAGGCTTCCGTGGTAGAAGAGTTGAATAAGCAGACTGAAAGCTTAGGAACTGAAGTAAAGGCCTTGACCATAAAGACCAAGACTTTAACGGCATTGGCAGCCGCTTCCTTTGGTGTATCTGCGGTATCTACCATTGCATTGGTTGTAATTATTATGATGTTAAAGGGAGTAATCTAAGATGGCGAAGCAGCTTTGGAAACCGGGGAATATGCTTTATCCCCTGCCGGTAGTTATGGTGAGCGTGGCGGATAAAGAAGGCAGAAATAATATCATCACCATTGCCTGGGCAGGAACTATATGTTCCAATCCACCCATGGTATCCATTTCTGTGAGACCGGAGAGATATTCCTATGATATTATTAAAGAAACCGGTGAGTTTGTTATTAATCTGACCACAAAGGACTTAACCTTTGCTACAGACTATTGTGGTGTAAAGAGCGGCCGTGATGTGGACAAGTTTAAAGAGATGGGGTTGACGGCACTTCCGGGGAAGGAAGTAAAAGCACCGCTTATCGCAGAAAGTCCGGTGAATATTGAGTGTAAGGTAACACAGGTGATTCCCTTAGGAAGTCATGACATGTTTTTGGCAGAGGTAGTTGCCGTACATGTGGATGAGAAGTATATGGATGAGAATGGGAAGTTCCATTTGGACAAGGCAGAGCCCATTGCGTATTCTCACGGAGCTTATCTGTCAACAGGCGAGTTGTTGGGAACCTTCGGATACAGTGTGAAAAAATAGTGTAAAGAAACGAGGCAGCTGTTAAAACAGACTGCCTCTTTTTATGATGTCCTGACCATATTTGTTTCGCAAAGAGTCCAATGCCGAGTCCAGCTTTTGTTGCTTTTCATTACTGGGAGAAGGATTTTGATAGTCAAACAGACTGAGCTGTATGGGTTCTCCTTCCGGCACCAGTTTGGAGGTGCGAATGCCCAGTAAGCGGATGGGTTTGCCGTTCCATAGCTCGTCGAATAACCGGCGGGCTGTGGTGTAAATAACATCCGTGGAAGCGGAAGGAAATTCTAATGTAGTCTGATGGGACACGGATTGGAAGGATGCGTATTTAATTTCTGTACTGACCATGCCTGCCAGTTCGTGGGAGGCACGAACTCGCTGTCCCACGGTTTCTGCCAGCTGTAATAAAGTGCGATAGGCTTCTTCTTTCGTGACTACATCCGTGCTCAGCGTGGTAGAGTTACCGATTCCTTTCATCTTCACCGGCTCCGGTGTAATGTCAGAGGAGTCGATGCCATTGGCATATTCCCAAAGAGTGGTACCATGACTTTTTAGGTGGGATTGTAATATTTGTAAATCCGCATGTGCCAAATCACCGATGGTGCGAATTCCTAATTTATGAAGGGTCTCCGTGCTGGAGTGCCCGCACATAAAAAGGGAGGAGACCGGAAGGGGCCATAGTTTTGTTTCTATTTCATCACTGTATAATGTATGAACCAAATCAGGCTTCTTAAAGTCGGAAGCCATTTTGGCCAGTACCTTACGGTCGGAAATGCCCACATTAACTGTGAAGCCGAATTCTTCCCGTACCGAATCCTTAATGATGTGGGCGGCAGCTTCTGGGGAGTGATACTTATCCATGATGGGGGTATAATCCATAAAGCATTCATCAATGCTGACCTGTTCGATATCCGGACAAATCCCGGACAAATGGTCCATAAGCATTTGACTCCGCTTCTGATACATTCTGTGATTGGGCGGAACAATAATCAGATTGGGACACTTGCGCAAAGCATTTACAACCGGTTCGGCTGTTTGAATGCCATAGGACTTGGCCGGTATGGATTTGGCAAGTACGATGCCGTGTCTGGTCTGGGTATCCCCGCCTACGATGGAAGGAATGGTACGGATGTCCTGTTCGTTACCCTGCTCTAAAAGTTCTAAAGCAGTCCAGCTTAGAAACGCCGAGTTTACATCTATATGAAAAAAGATACTCATAAATTCCCTCCTTGTCTGATTTTTACTATTGCAAAATGTGCGAGTACAGTAGTGGAGATTAAGGAGAATTGCGAAGCAATTCTCCCAAGCGGATACGCGGGTATCCGCTTTTTTATCCTTTTTTAATAATACACCTAACAAGTAGTACTTTACAATCAAAATAATAGTTGGTAGAATGTAAAGTGTTACAAAATTGTTAAATTTTACAACGATAAGATGAAATATGGATTGTTTTGATATATGAAGCTGACAAAGTATGGTAAGAAATTAAAATTTGTATATATGTTTGCAACTTTGGTGACTCTGATTTTGGGAGTTGTTTTTTTCGTGGATTATACCACCATCCGGGAGCCGGAATTTAACCTGTTTCATATTTATGTGAACGGTACAGAGGTGGGAACCGTAAAGGATCCCGCGGAAGCGGAAGAGTGGGTGCTGGAGTCCAGAAAGAAGATTGCATCCCGTAGCAGTGAGCTGGTTTTTATGGAAGTGACCTTTACTTATATAGGGGAAGCTTTGGATTTTGGCAAAGTGGATGAACCGGAGTTTGTAAAAGGAAATATCAGTCGTGTGCTGGAGTCTGCCGTGCAAACTACCCTGAAGAGAGCCTATACCGTAAAGGTTAACGAATATGTAACCAATCTTTCCAATGAAGAAGAGGTGAAGTATCTGCTGGAGGAAGCCATCGGCAAGTATGATTCGGAAGGTCGCTATGGTATCGCTTTGGCGCAGAACAACAATCGCGAGTTTAATCTGTTGCAGGCAACGGTAGTGGATAATAAACAGGTACAGGAAACGGTGAAGCTACAGGAAGAGCAACCTGTTTTCACCAATGCAGGAATCAGCAGGGAAATGGACCGGATTATGGCAGAGTATGAGCCGGAGAAGGAGTTGGACTTTGAGGATTATGAACTTGGAATCCAACAGATGGGCTTCTCCGAGGAGATTGAGATTGTAGAATCCTATCTGCCTGTGAGTCAGATAGAAGAAGTAGAGGATGCGGTTCATGCTTTGGTAGAGGAGCAGGAGCAACAGGTGATTTATGAAGTGGAAAGCGGGGATACCTTGTCTGAAATCGCCATTAAGGTCAATATCCCTATGGATGATATTATTGCCATGAATGACAGCCTGGAGAATGAAAATTCGGTATTGCAGATTGGTCAGGAACTGATTATTACAGTGCCTGAACCTGAGCTTTCTGTGGTTCGACAGGAAGTAAATTATTACGAAGAGATTTACAATGCAGACATCATTTATATTGATATAGAGGATTGGTATACTTATCAGACAGAGGTGGTGCAGCAGCCTTCAGCGGGCTTCCGTAGGGTTGTTGCAAACGAAACCTTTGTGAATAAAGAACTGGTGAATCGTGAAATACTAAAGGAAGAGGTGGAGTTGGAAGCAGTACCCAAGATTGTAAAACGTGGTACTATTGTGCCTCCTACTTATATCAAACCTTTGTCTGGCGGACGTAAGAGCTCCGGCTTTGGTCCCAGAAAGGCACCTACCAAGGGCGCAAGTACCTATCACAAGGGTCAGGACTGGGCAACCCCTGTAGGAACACCTATTTACGCATCCAGCGGTGGTACCGTGGCCAAGGCAGGTTGGGGAAGCGGTTATGGTTATGTGGTATATATCAACCATACAGACGGCCGTCAGACCAGATATGCTCATTTAAGCAAGGTACAGGTGAAGGTGGGCCAGACCGTAAAGCAGGGAGAGAAAATCGCACTTAGTGGTAATACCGGTGTCAGCAGCGGTCCCCATCTGCATTTTGAAATGCTAATCGGCGGTAAGCAGGTGAACCCGTTGAAGTATCTGGAATAATTGTGTCACAAGATTCACAAACATCTGTTCAGTTTACAGATTCGAATAAATATGTTATGATTACTACAATTAGTGTGTTTTTATCGTGGAGAAAGAATATCTAGTGGTTACATCTATGATTCTTTCCCGTATCAATAGATAGAGAAGTAACGAGGTATCGAACAATGGAACAGTACGCAATCAAAGGCGGTAATCCATTAGTAGGAGAAGTGGAAATAGGGGGTGCTAAAAATGCTGCACTTCCTATTCTTGCTGCGTCCATTATGACGGATGAAACCGTATATATAGAAAATATGCCGGATGTGCAGGACACCAATGTGCTACTGAAAGCTATGAAAAATGTGGGTGTTTTGCTGGAAAGAACCGGTCGCCACAGTGTCACTATCAATGCAGGTCAAGTCAATGATTTTGTGGTGGATGACGACCATATCAGAAAGATTCGTGCAGGCTATTATCTGCTGGGCGCTATGTTAGGAAAATATAAGCATGCGGAGGTGGCACTTCCCGGCGGCTGTGATATCGGTTGTCGTGCCATTGACCAGCATTTGAAGGGATTTCGCGCATTGGGGGCAGACGTACGCATCGAGTATGGTCTGATTAAGGCTCATGCAGAGAAGCTGAAGGGTGCTCATATTTATATGGACTGTGTCAGCGTAGGAGCTACCATTAATGTAATGATGGCAGCCGCTTTGGCAGAGGGTCAGACCGTCATTGAAAATGCAGCGAAGGAGCCCCATGTGGTAGACTTGGCGAACTTCTTAAACAGTATGGGTGCCAGCATCAAAGGCGCCGGTACGGATGTAATTCGTATCAAGGGTGTATCCGGACTTCACGGTACGGAGTATGCGATTATCCCTGATCAGATAGAAGCCGGAACCTTTATGTTTGCGGCAGCAGTGACAAAGGGTGATATCACCGTAAAGAACGTGATTCCCAAGCATTTGGAATCCATATCTGCCAAGCTTATGGAAATTGGCTGTGAAATCGAGGAATCTGATGATTGTATGCGTGTAGTGGCTTCTAAGCGTTTGAAATCCACTCATGTAAAAACATTGCCTTACCCGGGCTTCCCTACGGATATGCAGCCTCAGATTGCAGTGGCTTTGGCATTGTCCCAGGGTACCAGTATCGTAACCGATACGATTTTTGAAAATCGTTTTAAATATGTGGATGAGTTGATTCGTATGGGTGCCAGTATCAAGGTAGAGGGTACCACCGCCATTATCGACGGTGTGAAGAACTATACCGGAGCTACCATTTGTGCACCGGATCTTCGTGCAGGTGCAGCGCTTGTTATCGCCGGCTTAAGTGCGGATGGCTTTACTGTAGTGGACGATATCCATTACATTGCCAGAGGCTACGAAGATTTCCACTTGAAGCTTCAGAGTCTGGGTGCCCAGATTGAACTGGTGCATTCCGACAGAGATTTGCAGAAATTTAAATTAAAGATTGGGTGATGGAGGAGTTGAAGGGTTCCCGGAGAAGACGGGGCACATACCCTTCACGTAATACTACTCTGAAAAACACAGTAAGCCGAAAATGTATGTCAGGGGACGAACACATTCATGTGTACGGACCACGACATACATTTTCGGCTTATCTGTTTTTTCATTAGTGTGTGAGTGAAGGGTATGTGCCCCTTCTCTCTCCGGGTGCCCTAAATTGATTGAGAGTTTTCTTCAAACTCTGCAATCAGTGTATGAAACTCTTTGCTAGTCTGCAAATACTCATATTCCGGTGAGTGTTTGAGCTCTTGTATCAGTGGGGCTATCAGTTCTTTCATAGATGTACCGGTATCATTGGTGGTTATTCTGCGGTATAACGGAGACTCTTGAACCTTCCGGACAGATAACATGGAATCAAACATTTCCCGAAGGAATACTACCGTCTGTGCGGCATCCTTGTTGGCGACGGCAACCGTAAAGTGAGCCACTGCGGTATTATACGGATTTAGATCAAAAGCTTCTGCCAGTTTTGTTACTCGCTCAGCCACATAAGCTGCCGTATCTTTATCGCCCAATGCAATGTTTGCATCGATTAATTTGTACATTATCGTTTGCACATCGTTTACTGCAGTGAGAAGTGACTGCTCTAACAGTTTGGCAGCATCTTCGGCCTGATTTTGGTCGAGATAGATGGTGGCCTGTAGTAGTCTCTTGTCCGGAATATCGTTGCGATTCGGTATTTGGTTAAGGTATTCCTGTGCTTTGTCATACTGTCCGTCACCGATAGCGCGACTTGCCAGCATGAAATGTGCACTATTGCGAATAACAGCTTCGTCGCTTTGTGCCAGTCGCTCATACCAAGCGTCTATTTTTCTCCTATATGCAATTGTTTGAGCCTCTTCCAAGCCGGCAGTCATCAACAAGCCTTGAAGCAGAAGTGCAAAATTATGAAGGAGCGCATCGCTGTTAGGATATTCATGAATTTTTTCCTGTGCGGCAGCAAATCCTGTATCAAAGCCAGCTGAAAGAGCTGTTTCATGTATTTCTTTGCAAAAGAGGATAAGCTCCTGTTGGGTAAGGTCCTCGTAAAAACCAAAGAGGGTATTAAGGTCAATTTTTAAAAGTCGGGCCAGGGGTGGCAGTAATGCTATATCAGGGCAGGTACTGCCCTTTTCCCATTTATTGACTGCAGGCGTGGTGATGCCAAGATATTCTGCTACCTGTTCCTGCGTTAAGCCCAGGGCTTTGCGTCGTTCTTGAATGATCGTATGGATTATCATTATATTTACTCCCTTCCATAAGTGATATCAAAGAATTCCTTGTAATGATATTATATCAACACAAGGGGGATTCTACAATTGAGCAGAATTTTAATTTCTTATACATTTTTTTAACCAACAGGAAATAGGAGAGAAGATTGACAAACTGATACTGTGGTATTACAATATAATAAAACTAATACTATAGTATTACAATAAGGAGGGCGATTATGAAAGAGGACTTAATAATCTACCATGGTTCTCAACAAATCGTGCAGAAGCCCATGTACGGTATGGGGAAGAGATATAATGACTATGGACAGGGATTTTATACTACGGAGGAGCCGGAGCTGGCAAAGGAATGGGCCTGTTCGGTAAAGAATGATGGGTATTGTAATAAATATAGGCTGTATCTTAGTGATATGAAGGTGATGTATCTGACCAAGGGTGAGTTCAATATATTAAATTGGCTTGCTGTTTTGCTGGCAAACAGAAGGTTTGACATTACATCGGCAATGGGGAATCATGCCAGAGAATACATTGTGTCAAATTTTATGCCGGATATATCAGATGTGGATGTGATGATTGGATATCGGGCGGATGATTCCTATTTTTCTTTTGCAGAAGATTTTGTAAATAATATTATTTCCTTACGGGATTTAAATCGGGCCATGCAGTTAGGAAAACTGGGCCAGCAGGTGGTACTTCTTTCAAAGCGTGCCTTCGAACAAATAGAATTTATGGGTTATGAAGTGGCGGATTACCGCAAGTACTATTATAAAAGGGCGGAAAGAGACCGGGATGCCAGGGCGGCCTACATGAATGGAAAAAAGAATCTGCAGCAGCTTAAAAGTGATTTGTTTGTATTGGATATTATGAGGGAGGAGATGAAGTATGACGACCCACGCTTACAGTCCGTTATATCTGAATAAGGCCACCCGTGCCATGGGCAATATGCTTCATGATGCAGTACTGGAGTTCGGGATGAATGGTAAGGATTTCTTAGAGCAGTTTGTGCAATCGGAGGTGGCAGAGGAATTTGAAAACGGCAACCCCAAATATATCGCCGGGAGGAGCGGTTTAGAGCTGTTCGTAGAGGTGATGGAGAAAACCACAGGTAAGGTATATGATACGGTACTTATCGAGAACTATGAGCGGAGCAATGCTTATTGGGTGGGTTGGATCCTGGCACATTATCAGTGGTATTCCGGGCGAAGCTTCCGAAGTATCTTAGAAACCATACCCTATGAAGAATTGGCGGGACTGTACGGCACCCTTCATGAAGCGGATGTCCAAAAGAGCTATGAGGTCTTGGACCTACATTTTAAAAATGCAGAAAGCAAATTGAAAACTCTCCGTAGGAAGTGTGGATTGACACAGGAAGAGTTAGCTGACGAGTCAGGAGTCTCCCTAAATACCATCCGTGCTTATGAACGAAAGAGCAAGGATTTAAATAAAGCGGGCTTTGAGATTGTGATGAAGCTGGCGAAGGTGCTGAAATGTGATGTGGAAGAGTTGTATGGGTGAGAGGGCGCGACCCAAATTAAATTGTTAAGATTTTCTTACAATATGATTAACCTGCTTTACAAGATACAATACTGAGAGTATTATGCTTCCATAAACAAGAAAGGTAAACGTATTTATGTATGAAGAATTACAAGTAGTTAAAGCGACAAAAAATTTATCAGACAAAGTAAAGATGGGATGTATTGGTACAATTTTATATGTATATCTTGAAGAAAAGAGAGGATATGAAGTAGAGTTTGTCAGTGCTGACTGTCAAACATTAGACATCTTAAGCGTAGGTGAGACGGATATTGAAAGCGTAGAAAATAGCGTGAGATAGACAAACTGGAGAACAAGCCTTGACAACATTTCACTCTGAAATTCAAAAGGTACGTAGACCAATATTTAATTGATAGGAGCGATGTGATTTATGAAAACATATTTGAGATGTTCGATACATGTAAGTACAATGGAATATCCCTTTAAAGCACCGGAGCATGTGCAAAAAGCGGCTGATGAATTGAAAGAAAGATGTGAGCAATATAAGAAAAATACGGATATTAATTATCTCATTCCTATTGATTCGAAAGAATATGAGGAAGTATTGGCATTTGCGAAAGAATATAAGTCTTTTTTCCATAGTAATTTATTTTATCAACATAAGTTTACGAAAAAAGAAATGAATGAAGCCAATTACTATCTCTTAGAGTGTTCTGGGACACAGGTGGAACTTTTATATGAAGAAAATGAGATATATGCACATTGTTGTAAAGATTCCCATTGCCGAAAAAAGCAAATCGGAGATTACAGAATTAAAAAAAGTAGTATAAAAAATAGAGTAATTGCTATGTCTTATGATGGTCGATATATAATATCTAAGGAATTAAAAGAAGTCTTTGAAAAAGAACAATTAACCAATTTAAAACTACTTCCGGTGTATGATATAAAAGGAATAGAAATTATTGCTTATCAGATGGAAGCAGTAAATACGCTGCCACCATTAGCAGAGATAAATGGATGGAATGTATATAAAGAGTGTGAGTATTGTAAGGAGAAAAGATGGCATGGTATTTATGGAATAGCTCATCCATTTTATATACCTATAGGCTGGGATAAGGAATTGGGAGATATAAATATGACATCAGAAGTGTTTTCGGATTCCTATAGTCGATACTATATAATAAGCAAGAAGATGTATGAAATATTGTTGTCTATGCAGGCAAAAAAATTAGCGTGTGAACCGATTATTCCAATTTGATCCTGTCCTCTCTTTGACCGGCGGCCCCCATTATTCTTTAAGATTTTTTTAAGATATGATTAACTCGCTTTACAATAAAAAATGCGAAAGGTATTATGTTTCTATAGGATGAAGATGGGGGTATCATATGTATCAGCATAAATTTGTTAAACTATTGCTTTGGTTGGGGATATTAATGGTTTTTGTAACTGGTTGCGGAAAAAAGGACTCGGAGGATACGGTATTATTGGCAGAAAGTGCTTCTAAAACCTATACCATAAGTAGCCGGTTGTTAAAGCCGGATATAGGGAGTGTCAGTATCAACAGGAACTATCATGTAGCGGGAGAGATGCTTTACTTTCTGGGGGATGGAGAAAAAGAAAGAGGAATCTATAGTATGCCATTGGACAGAGACGGAGAGGTGACGAGATTGCCCATTGATTGGGATATTTCGGAAGCCTGTCTGCTTTTTACCTTACCTACAGATGGTCAGCTATACTGCTTTTTCGAGGAGGAAGAGGGGCAGTATTCTTTGCGAAGCTATACTCTTCGGGGTGAAATGATACGGCAGCAGGATATCACATCCGGGCTGGGGCAGAATCCGGAAGAGTTCCCTTTTAACAAGGCAGTGGTTGACGGGATCGGAAAGGTGTATACCTTGGGAGAAGAAAGGCTTCGTTTATTTCAGCAAGATGGTGGATACTGCGGCAGTATAGAATTGCCGGGCAAGGAGCTGCTGGATATGGTTTGTGCAGGAGCAGATACCATCTACGTGACGTATCGCAGAGCGGAAGATACCCATGTATATCTGGCCAAGGTGGATCAAAAGACCGGAATGCTTGGAGAAGCTGTTTCTATCCCCGGTACCGGGAAATTATGTACCGATGAGGAAGGAAATATACTTACATGTGATGCCCGCTATCTGTATGAAATAGATACTGCCACCGGGGAAGGGATAGCGTTATTGGATTTGCCCAAGCATTATATCAAGGTGGCGGATATTTGTGAATTACGAAGAAGCAATTCGGGAGAGTTCTCTTTTCTATTAAAAGCAGTTCGGGGAAATGGGGATGAGCTGGAATGGATTACTTTAAGAGAAAATATTATGGCGAGCAATCAGGGGAAGGAAGAGAAGACGATTCTGCGATTGGTAGCACCGTGTACGGAAGGTGAGGATACGGATTTGTTAAACTTCATCATGGAGTTTAACAAACAGAATGAGAATTACCAGGTATCCTATGAACCCTTGGGATTGGCTACCGATGAGGAATTTGCCATGTTTGTCAATACAAGGATGATCACGGATAATTGTCCTGATTTGTTGCTGGTCAATTATTTTTTATATGAAACTTATGCGGAAGCAGGGGTATTGGAAGATTTACAGCCCTATCTGGAACAAAGCCTGCTGATTTCGACACAGGACTATTTGGACAATGCCATAGCACCGTATAAAAAAGGGGGGGCTATATACGGATTCCCCAAAACATTGGATGTACAGGGATGGGTAGGTAAAAAAAGTCAGGTGGAAGAGCTGTATCAAAATATGACCATAGATTCCTTTTTGAGTTTCTTAGAGGAACATCCGTCTGCCAAGTTTGAGTATGACGGGGGATATAGCGGATTGCTAAGAACCTGTTTCAAATTTGGTATGGGGGAGTATGTGGATTTTGCGAAGGGAGTTTGTTCCTTTGATGGTCAGAAGTTTCGAGAGTTGATGGAGCGGATTAAGGCCACACAAAATATTCACGCCGTACCAAGGGGACAGTGGAACAACGTAAAGGAAAGCGATGCTATATTGTTTATGGAAACCCGGCTGATTGATTTTTTTGCCTTGGAGAAAAAGGCTGCAGAATATGGAGAAGAGCTGATTTTTCTGGGCTATCCGTCTGAGGATGGCAGCCTGGTGGGAGAAGCATGGCCGGAAGGAAGCTTGGCAATTGCCGCAAACAGCAAAGAGAAGGAGGGAGCCTGGGAGTTTCTAAAGTACTATATCCTAAACTATCACAGTCCCTACGGTATGCCGGCAGAAAAGTATCGGTTTGAAGAGCAATGGAAATTCATTCAGACCCCCAAATATGAAGAGGATGCTTCCGGACAAAAGGTGGAAGCTCCTATAAGTCACTTTTTTTATCAAAATCAAATGGAGCCAATTTATGCACTTTCAGAAGAAAGAGCAAACCACATTTATGAAGCGGTAAAGAGCGCACGTCCTTTCACTGCGGAAGAGCAAACTATTTTAAATATCGTATATGAAGAGTCAAGTGGTTATTTTTATGGTCAAAAAACCCTAGAGGAAACCGTGGACATTATTCAGAACCGATGCCAGCTGTTTTTGGATGAGAGAGGATGAGTTTTTAAGATTTCTTTAAGGCTTCTTTAAGGTTTTTGGTACTCCATTGACAGTGTCTGCTCCCTGCATTAGGCTGAAAATATAATAGGCCATGGCAGGGGGTATTTTATTGAAAAAGAAACGGAAGAATAGTTTGATTATATTTACTTTTATAGCACTGTTATTAACTTCCTGCAGCAGAGAAAAGGTGCAACAGCAGCAGGTAAATCCTACCCTATCAGTACAGCAGGATATCTATTGTCTGGTAGAGGAACTGGATATGCCGGACTGGGAGGCGGTTGTCAAAGAAGTGGTAGGAGATGCAAAGCTGACAGTGCAGGAACCCATGGTGTATAAGGAAGGTCTCCTTCAGTGGGTCATAGTATGGAATGATGCCATGGATTCTGTAACAGAAGCTTATATCCAGTTGTATTCCACAGAAACAAGGGGATGGAGTCTGATACCCACCCGATGCGGGTTTGAAAAGGATGGTGTTACTTATAGCGGAATCAGTGCTGTTTTTGTATCCATGGAAGGAGATTTGTACTGTCTGGTACATAAAGAAGACGGAAGTACGAATTTGGCCACCATGGATGCTAGTGGTGTGAAACAGATTTTAGGGGATGCAGGGGAGCTTCGGGAGCAATTATTACAAAATAAAGATTCCAACATGTTTATGGATTTATCCGGAAAAATCTATTTATATCAGGACCCGGACATTTCTGATATCAACACAAATGCGACCCATGTAGAAATATATGATGAGAATCTGCAAAAGAAGCGAACGGAAGTAGTTCCCGGCCGGATGTATGGTATACTACAAGCATCATCTGATACGGAACCCTATTGGTATGGCATGGGAGAAGACGGCAAATCTGTGATAAAGCAATTAGGAGCGGAAGATGCATTGGTGACCGGCATAGAAGGACTGGCTGCAAGGGAATATGTGGCAGGCTGTTCTGCGGAGGGCTATATCTGTTTGGCGGATGCAGGTGCTCTCTGGGTGGTGACGGAAGCAGGATCTCAGAAGGTGCTTAGCTGGCAGGAGCAGGGGTACTATTGGGATACCCTTTATGGGATGGCGCCCGGACCGGCGGGAGCCACTTATTTGTTGGGGCAGTTGGATGAGGAAAAGATATTGATAAGCCTTTGCTTCACCAAGGAAAAGCCGGTTACTAAGAAGCAGGAAGTCGTTATAGCTCTAACCACGCAAAATACGGCTCTGCAGGATGTGGTAGCGGATTTCAACAGAAAGAGCAGTAAATACTGTGCAAAGATTATGCTGCCGGAGGGTGCAGAGAATCATACCCTGTCCGATGATATGTTTGCAAAGCAGACACAGTTTCGAGAAAAGATACAGATGGAGCTGAGTGCCGGTAGAGGGCCGGATATTCTGGGAGACGATGTGCTAGTGGATGCGGAGTCTTTGGCAGTAAACGGATATTTGGAACGGCTGAATAGGCAGGAATTTCAGACGGGACAGCAATTAGAGGCAGTGTTTGAAAGCGGTATGATAGGGGATACCTGTTATGGAATACCCTATGATTTCACATTGGACTTTGCCGCATATCGTGCTCAAGATGTGGAAGGTGTAACTGGATGGTCCATGCAGGATTTGATGGAGTGTGTAAGACAAAGCGAGGCAAAAGCCTTGGAAAAGGAGCTTGGCGGCAAAGAGATTGTAGTGAATTATGTACTCTCAGATGAGACAAATACAGAATACATTGACTGGGAGAATGGAGTCAGCCACCTTACAGAGACACCTTTCCTGGAAGTGCTTGCATTTGCCAAAGAATATGCAGGGGATGGTGTCAAGGCACAGCTTTCGGAGCAAGAGTATTTCGCAGTAAGTTATTCTAAGATCCCCATGTATGCGCTGATGGAAATGAAAAATCTTTATGATAAACTGGAAGGGGATGTGAAGGTATTGGGGTATCCTCATACGCAGGAAATGGGGATTTATGTGAATGCCCGAGTGTTTTATGTCAATAGTCAGTCAGCACAGAAGAAAGGGGCAGTAGAGTTCCTAAAGTACCTTCTTTCAGAGCAGGCGCAGACTAAGTATGCAACCCATGACTTTTTAAAGGATGTGAGTAACTCCGGAGGCTTTTTTACCGGTACACCGGCATATTTCCCGGTAAACAAAGCCGCGATGGAGACTCTCATACGGCAGGAACAAAAGAAAGATAAGCAAAACGGATACATGGCCAATGACGGTACCTTTGTATATCTTATCCCTCCATATACGGAGGAGCAACTGGAAGGATTCCGCTCCATGATAGAAAATGCAAAGCCCAAAAGCCGGAATATAAGTAAAATACAGGGAATGGTTTATGAAGAGCTGGAGCCTTATTTTAGGGGAAGTATTTCGGCAGAGGAAGCAGCAGAAAAGCTGGATAACCGATGCCAGTTATTTCTGGATGAGAGAGGGAACTAAGGGAACCACCCACCGGGGACGGGAGCATACCCTTCACGTAATACTACTCTGAAAAACACAGTAAGTAAAAAATGTATGCTGGGGACGAACACGTTTACGTGTACGGCCAAAGCATACATTTTTTATTTACCTGTTTTTTCATTAGTGTGTGAGTGAAGGGTATGCTCCCGTCCCCGGTGGATGGTTCCCTTATAAAGTGCAGTTTTTATTTGACACTAGGCCTCGAAAATACTATCATAAAAGGTAAGGGTATCCGTGCACAAAGGGAGGTGCGCGGATAAGATGCAAAAGGATTATTTTGGAGGGAAACCATGGCATTTGAAAGTATTTTGGATTTGCATAGAAGCTCCTATAAGGATGAACTGCGTCCCAGCTTTTATGTGGATTTTAATGTGGACCAGATTATTGACAGAATATGCAAAAACTGGGGAGAGAATATCAGCTCCTTTTATTATTATCTGCCCGCAGATAAGGAAAGCGAGGACTACCGCCGTGAGGTAATGGCAGATGTGAAAATTGTCAGCCTGAACGAAGTACTGATGAGCTTTGTGCGTAAGATGAAGCAGCATCAGGAAATCATTAATAAGAAAGAGTTTGTAAGAAGGGATATTCAGAAAGCTGCCTGGCATATTTCTGAAGTTATGCAGTACGGTGAGGCATTGCAGGAATTACTTGGGGCGCTGCAGGAAGCGGACATACGTTCTCAGGGTATGATTTCTTTGAAGGAGAGCCTGGAAACCTATCTGGCATCCGAGGAATTTAAGACCATGTATCAAACCGCCGGAGAGCTGCAACAGGAGAGAAACAGCTACCGTTTTAAAGTGAAGTATTCCAACAATCAGGTAGTTGTATCGGAGGGTGAGATAGCGGGTACCTATGACAAATTCCTGAAAGACAACCTTACGGAACCGGAGAAACCCATGAAGAGTCCCTTTGTGGAAAATGCGGACCTGGTATCTTTAGAAATGCTGATTATAGAGATTTTGCAGAAGAAGAAACCGAAGCTGTTCAAAAATACAATTGATTTTTATGAGAAGTACAAGGATTATGCGAAAGAGGTATACATACAGCTGGGTAAGGAGCTGCCCTATTATCTTGCTTTCTATAAGTATGAAGAAAAGATGCAGAAGAAGGGATTTACTTTTACAGCACCTACAGTGGATGAAACACAGGACATGTTTGCTACCGGATTGTATGATCTGGCACTGGCTTATGTGAACAGTGAAGAGGACAAGGAGGTCACCACGAATGATGTGGTATACCATGCAGGAGAGACCTTTATCGTATTGACCGGACCGAACCAGGGTGGTAAGACCACTTTTGCCAGAAGCTTAGGTCAGATGATGTACTTTACCAAGATGGGACTGGATGTGCCTGCAATGGCTGCCAACGTTCACTATTTTAATAAGATATTGACCCACTTTACCGTGGAGGAAAGTGTGGAAACCGGTAGAGGCAAGCTTCAGGAAGAACTGGTGCGTTTGAAACCCATGATGAATGAGGAAGGCACCAATGACTTTGTGATTATCAATGAGCTCTTTACCACTGCAGCTAATTATGATGCCATTATCATGGGACAGCGTGTGTTGCAACATTTCATCGGGCAGAACAGCAAGGGAATCTATGTGACCCATTTGAAGGAGTTGACAGAGGCCCATGAAAGTGTGGTCAGTATGCGTGCCATGCTGGATGAACAGGGTAAGCAGAATCACAAAATTGTTCGCAAGGAAGCAGAGGATATTGCCTGTGCCATCAATCAGGTCAATAAATATCGTCTGAAATACGAGCAGTTAAAGGAGAGACTATCATGAAGACCTATTTATTATATCAGGACAGAGAATGGTTAGATACAAAGCCCTATTTTGATGAAAAGAGTATTATTCAGGATTTGGGACTGCGCATTTTGTACATGATGGCTGCCCGTGAAGTAATCGTGGAAGGTGGCAATGTAAAGGCTATCAGTATGCCGGATACTTTTATCGAGGAGACTGTGAAGACGGTGATGATGGTGCCGTTGGAAACGGAGGAGGAGATTCGCTATCGCCAGCAGGTGTTACGCGACAGCTTGGAGAACCCGGAATTTACCATCGGATTGTACGATATTAGCTGTGAAGTGCTGAAAAAGTGGGATGAAATGGGGCGCAAGGATAAGCAAAAGGTAGGACAAAAGGACCCGGTCAGCAATCTGGTAGGAGATATTCACCTGATGGAGCTTTTTTGCGACGGCTTGACCCGCATAAAGGCACTTTTTCAGGAGTATGAAGGGAAGCTTATGTCTCCCGGCTACAAAGAACTGAAGAAGCGTTTGGAAGAAATATTTACTGATGAGGTACAGGAGAGTCTACAGCAGATTTTAAAGGATATATCCTTTTACGGGGAAGGCATGACGGTGGACGAGGTGAGCGGCAATAAGCTGGTTATGCGTCCTGACATGGAGTTGGAGTGTACTTTGGGAGAGGGTTTTAAGCTGGAAGGCTTTAAGCTGGAGTCCCTGACCAGCAAGGTAATGAAATACCGTTCCCCCGCAAGCACCATCAGCAAAGTGCAGACCTTTATAAATTCCCGAGTGCCGGACAGTATACAGATTCCGGAGGATACATTACTGCGGGATGAGGCATACCAGCTGGATTGGGGGATTGTACGGCATGTAATGAATTATTGCAGTGCCTTTATGTTCCGTTTTCAGAAATTTTTCGACCATTTGCATTTTCAGACCGCCTTTTATCGCGGTGCGGTGAATCTGGCGGACCACTTTAAGCGATTTGAACTGGAGTATTGCTATCCTAAGGTGAGTGACAAGGGTACCCTTCGTTTTACAGAGCTGAAGGAAGTGGTTATGGCTATGGAACAGCGTATCCTGCCGGTAGGCAATACCTGCGATATGGAGGATGTGATGCTGCTTATCGTCACCGGTGCCAACCAGGGTGGTAAATCCACTTTCCTACGTAGTGTGGGTATCGCACAGGTGCTGATGCAGTGCGGCCTTATGGTTACTGCCAAAAGTTTTGAAAGCGGTATCTTTCCTTCCCTGTTTACCCACTTTACCAGGCGTGAGGATAGTGCCATGAACAGCGGACGTCTGGATGAGGAGCTGGGCCGTATGAACCAGATTGTGGAGCATTTGGGTGAAAGAAGTCTTGTGCTTCTGAATGAGTCCTTTGCTACTACCACGGAGAAGGAAGGTTCTGTCATCGCTTATGACATCATCAAGGCATTAAATGAAGCGGGGGTAAAGGTGCTTACGGTTACTCACTTACTTTCCTTTGCTCAAAGGATGTACGATGAAGCGGCAAAGGGACAGGGCGTGGAGTTTTTCAGTGCCCAGCGTTTGCCGGACGGTAGCCGTACCTTCAAGATGATTCAGCATGAGCCGGAGCTGACCAGCTTTGGTCTGGATTTGTATGAGAGGATTGTGTTGGCAAAACAGGATTAGTAGCTCTGTATTTGAAAATGTACAGACTTCCTGCAATTTCCTGTAGAAAACCGATTGACAAGTGATTGTGAATAGTGTATTGTAATCACGAAAGAATTAAATATGATTTCGACTTATTCAGAGTGGTGGAGGTACAGAGGACCTGTGAAGCCACGGCAACCCCTGCAAAGGAAGGTGCCAACCTGAGCAAGAGTAACAGCTTGAACAATAAGTGGATTTGATTATCGACATGATAGTAGGAGTCCGCATGATTGCGGGCTCCTTTTAAAATTTGAGTCGGTGCAGACCACCCCCACAAACAAAAGGAGAAAAACATGGAAAGAGAAAAGAGATTATTTACTTCCGAATCTGTAACCGAAGGCCATCCGGACAAAATCTGTGATGCAGTTTCTGACGCTGTTTTGGATGCCTTGATGGCGCAGGATCCTTACAGCCGTGTGGCATGTGAGACCTGTACCAATACCGGTTTCGTACTGGTAATGGGCGAAATCACTACCAATGCAGTGGTAGATATTCCCAGCATCGTACGTCAGACCGTAACTGAAATCGGCTATGACAGCTCTGAGAAGGGTTTTGACGGTAACACCTGTGCAGTCATGGTTTCTTTGGACAAGCAGTCTACCGATATCGCTATGGGTGTAGATAAGGCAAAGGAAGCAAAGGACGGCGAAATGACCGATGCTGAAATCGAAGCTATCGGTGCCGGCGACCAGGGTATGATGTTTGGTTATGCTTCCAACGAAACCGAAGAGTATATGCCTTATCCTATTTCTTTGGCACATAAGTTAACCAAGAAGCTCACTGAGGTTCGTAAGGATGGTACCTTAACCTATTTAAGACCTGACGGAAAGAGCCAGGTTTCCGTAGAATATGATGAAAACGGCAAGCCCTATCGTTTAGAGGCAGTGGTATTGTCTACCCAGCATGACGCGGCAGTAACCCAGGAGCAGATTCATGCAGATATCAAGAAGTATGTATTTGACCCGGTACTTCCTGCAGACATGATTGATGCTGAGACCAAGTTCTTCATCAACCCTACCGGCCGTTTCGTAATCGGCGGTCCTAACGGTGACAGTGGTTTGACCGGTCGTAAGATTATCGTAGATACCTACGGCGGATACGCTCGTCACGGCGGCGGTGCTTTCTCCGGAAAGGACTGCACCAAGGTAGACCGTTCTGCAGCTTATGCAGCACGTTATGTGGCGAAGAACATTGTAGCAGCAGGACTTGCTGAGAAGTGCGAAATCCAGCTTTCTTACGCAATCGGTGTGGCACAGCCTACTTCTGTCATGGTAGATACCTTCGGCACCGGCAAAATCGCTGACGAGAAGCTGGTAAATATTATCCGTGAAAACTTCGACCTGCGTCCTGCAGGCATTATCAAGATGCTTGACCTGCGCAGACCTATCTACAAGCAGACTTCTGCTTACGGACATTTTGGACGTAACGATTTGAACCTGCCTTGGGAAGCACTGGATAAGGTAGAGGATTTGAAGAAATACCTATAAGAGTATATAGAGCAAGCCGCCCGATGGGGCGGCTTGTTCAGACTGTAGTAAGTTGCCAATTAGGAGACTTACACACTTTTTGTATTAAGAGACGGTTTCGTTCGGTTCCAGGACATGTGTTGCATATGCAATCAATTCACGCTCGGAAACGATATCCTGTGGATAAGGATACACACGAGCAACTTTTTCAAAAGCATCCATCACTTTTTGAGCCAATTCTTCATCCTTTTGAATATATTTTGTATAGAGATATCCTGTTCGCAGGATGCTGGGATTGGTTTTCATGCTTTTCATGAAGGTAATCTGTTCCTTGGTAAGCAATTCGTCAATCAGCTCCTTGCTGCATTTGTTGACTATTTTGCAATAAATACGGTCATTAATCAGCAGGTGACGGTGAATACCAACCATGCCAGTTTCTTTCTGTAACAGCTCTTCCATTAGGGCGTCAGCTTCTTCATACTTCCCATGGTCCATCAAATAGTTGCATCTAAAAACAGCAACAGATGCAATAATGCTATTGTTCATTTTAGACTCAGGTGGAAGAGAGAACCATTCTTCCGGTAAATCCTTAAGACGTTTGCCTAAGCTTAATTCCTGATTTGTTTTCAACTGAAGCCAGAAGGCTTTGATAGCATCGGTATCCTTGCCAAGATTCAGAGCATTGTAACCGTCGTTATCCATATTTTGAATACGTAAAGGGATGCCATTTAGGAGAGCGAACATTAATCCGATTGCTGCGCATATCATCAGGAATAAGGATAAATACCGATATTCCCGGCAGAATAGAAAAAGCAACAGACAAATGGCAGAGAGTAACAAATTAGCCAAGCTTCCGCCCAAATTGTATAGTCTGTAAGGCATTTTTCCGTCCTGTAAATCGGGGGGTGCCATAAGGCATTGTCCGCCGGTGCCGGCCAGAGAGTAGCGTTTCAGATGTAGCTTGCCATTCTCCTTAATCCACATGAAGCTACCGATACGAAAAGAGGAGAATTTGTATCCGGTTAACAAACCGCAAACCAGATGTCCTGCTTCGTGTACAATGATTTGCAGTAGGTTGGATAAGTAAAAAGTCACCACGGTAAATGCGAAAACAAAGATGATATGTCCCCAGTCCTTTTCGGAGGAAGTGTTCTTGCCCAAGAATCTGCCCATGAATATTCCGAGGCTAAAACCGGCAAGTAAAAAAGCAATAGTACCAAGCAGACTCTTCAGGTTTCGTTTTTTCTTTTTTGATTTTTCCAATTTATAAAAGTCCTTTCCAAAGTATTTTTTAAATCGATAATTTTTATATTTGCTTTCTTTTCGTTATATCCTTCCAAACGGTATAAGCTAAAATGAGAAGCCACGCCCATACCCCGCTTTTGAAGCCATCGCTCCAAACCTCTATGGGTGCGGAGAAAAGATTGCCTACGATGAATACGCAGGCAGTGCCGCACAGGCAGAAGAAAACCAGCAGTGGAATGAATAAAATGTATTTTATAATGGTTTGTTTCATAATATTATCCTCCTATAAGTTTGGTAGTGTATCCTTTAGCATTCTTCCGAATTCTCTTCCTAAGTTGAAACCAAAGATTAGACATATCAGGGAGAAAATAATCAGTAGAATCATAATGCCTTTTCTGGGGAGGGGGCCAAGTACCCGCTTGTGTTTGTTTTCCCAAGGAAGCGGTTCCTCGGAGTGAGGACGCTTATAAATCAGAATGTTCTGATTGACGACGGAAATGGGAGTCAGATTATGCTTGGCAGCTTGTGTAATACTGGTTTCATACCATTTCGGGCTGGCTCCCAGCCAATCTTTATTTTCATCAGCGAAGGGTGTGCCTTCTTTTTTGAGTCTTCGCATCAAATCGCTTTTGGTATCAAATATATAGTCGTATTGTAACTCGGTATCTTCAAAGTAGAGGGCACCGTTTTCGTATCCGGTAAGAGTAAGTCCGGTTTTGTTTTTCTCCTCCAGGTAGGAACGAAGCTTTGGAAGGGTGGAAAAGGAGACTTCGTCACTATAGTTCTTATGGGCATTCCATTCCTCGCGAGTCATGCAGAGTTCATTATACCATCTTCTGCCCTGCTTTAAGGATGCTAATGAACTGAGGTTAGTAATAATGGAATTGAGGAGGTAAACGCCTAAGAGGACACATGCTACTGCAAAGCCCGCATTCGGTTTTTTCATATAGTAACATAAAATACTAAAAGCGATTATTAGTATAATATAGAAAACAGCCAAGATAATATCGGCTTTCCAAAAGCCGGGAATTAAATCGAAGCTGTGATTGCGGAAGCGCTCAGCTCTTGCCTTCCTATCTTCTTCATCGCTATAGAATTCGTCGGTTTCATCGCCGGCTTTATCCTTTACGAAGTAATAGTTCAGCATTTCGTCATGAGTGGCAACTTCCCAACCAAACTCCTTGGCCATGCTGATGGCATTGCTTCTGGCGGTAAGCTCCGAAATTGCAGGATTGCGAGAGAGTGCGAAGCGTTCGATTTCATATACCTTTTCGCAGGGTTCGATGGCTTTAAAGTCATAAATGATACCCAGCGTCATATTCTGTAACAACCAGCCCTGCGTAGCCATTTCCTCCAGCCAGTCTCTTTCCCTTAATAAGCTTGTAAAAAACTTTACCTTCTTCATCCGTTCATCCCTCCTAAGATTTTCTCACCATTTTCACATTGCTTTCGCAGACGTTCCTGCTCCATGATGAGAAGCTGTTTGCCGTCTTCCGTGATTTGGTAGGTTTTCTTGCCATCTACTTCACTGACCACGGTAATCATCCGGTCCTCTACCAGACGCCCCAGCATGGTATATAGGGTGCCGGTGCCCATCTTGATGCGTTCTTCTGTCAGCTCCCGCACAAACTTCATGATGCCGTAGCCGTGGTTCGGTTCCAATAAAGCCAGCAATGTGTAGAAGATGGTTTCTGTCATGGGACAGTACTTTTTAAGAAGTTTATCGTCCATACCTTTGGATTATCCTTTCTTTTATATGTATATCTTTGGTCAATGTATGTCTGGCGTCGATATGTCGAGACTCGACATGTCTTGTATTGACATAATATATCGTGTGGAATAGTTTGTCAAGATAGTTTTTGAAGAAATTTTGATCGCTGCTAAGGGAGAAGGAGAGTTGGTTGCAGAAAATTCTGCCCATAGAGGGTAAAAAAGATGCAAAAGGACAGAAGATGAGGCGTTTTGGAGCAGAAAATTCTGCCCATAGAGGGTAAAAAGATGCAAAAGGGCAGAAGATGAGGCGTTTTGGAGCAGAAAATTCTGCCCATAGAAAGTGGAAAAGCGTGCAGAGGCAGAATGCGTTGGTTGAATAGAAAAAGACTTCCGAGTTTGGAAGCCTTTCGAAGAAACAATTGTTTATTCTGCAGAATGATATTTCCGGTAATCTCTTGGTGCGCAACCGCGAAACTGGCGAAAGGCCCGGTTAAAGGAGGAGATGCTTTTGAAGCCGGATGAAAAAGCAATCTCCGTAATGTTCATGTCGGAATCGGCCAGAAAAAGCTGGGCGCGCTTCACACGCTGGAGTGTGAGATATTCGGTGAAGTTATAACTGGTGGCAGATTTAAATAATCTGGAAAAATAGTAGGAGCTGAAACCGAACTGCTCGGCTATATGATCCAGGGTGATGGACTGTTCGCAATTTTCACTGATATAAGCACAGGCGCGGGTCATCTTACTGAGGGACTGGTGGGAGGTTTCAGCAAGGTCAAAGGCCTGAGAAGACTGATAGTTACGGATATGAGTGCCCAGAGCAATGAATAATTCATACAGACTTATCAGGATTTCCACATTACTGAAGGCTGTTCCGGAGATTTTTAATTCGGACATATGTTTCAGGTGAGCATGTAATTGCTGGCTTAGCTCAGGATAGTTTTGGGCGGAAATCATATGAATGGAGCGGAAGGCATTTAGTAAAGGCATAAATTCCGGCAACTCCGAAATCAGATTCCCGGGAAACTGTAGGGCTACGACCTGCTTGTCCGTATTCTGGCGGATTTCATGTAACTCACCGGACCAGGCGATGGCGATATCTCCCGGTTGCAAAATGTATTTTGAATTATTAACGGTGACTGTGGGAAATGTGGCGATATCGGCATCATGAGGCAGGGCCATGATTTCTACATACTGATGCCAGTGCAGGGGAAAGCTTTCCGGACAGTCCGTAGCAAGAATCGGGTTTACAGAACTGTTTAGATATAGTTTTTCAAATTGTTCATTTTTTGTCATTGCTTTTCACCGTTCTATGTAATCATTTGTGCTTTTTGATATTAATTAAACAATACAGTGGAAAAGGGTTTCTGTCAAGCAGGACAGAGATCCTTTTTATTGTATAAATATGTTGGAAGAAGAAATTTGAAAAAGTCAAATGACAAAAAATGAGTAAAAATAAGCAAGGTTTTAGGAGAATATATAGCAAAATATGATTATACTCTATATAGTAACATAAAAGCACCCCAACAATGAGAAAAGGAGATGTGAGTATGAACAAATTTGAAAAAGTAGCGCATCGTAGAGCCGGAAAAAACTTACGTGTAACAGATCTTTTCGGGAATCCTTTAAAGAATACCAGATTACAACTGAAGCAAGTGAAGCATGCTTTCCTGTTTGGATGCGGTGCTTTTGATATTAATTCTTATTTCGAAACAGAAGATGAAGAGAAGAAGGTCATGTACAAAGAAAGAATGGACCTTTGGTTTGATTTGTTCAATTACGGAACATTGCCTTTCTATTGGGGCGGTTATGAACCGGTAGAGGGCGAACCTCACTGGCAGAGCCGTATGGCAGCAGCAAAGCTTATGAAGGAAAAGGGTGTACAGGTAAAGGGACATCCTCTTTGCTGGCATACTGCATGTGTGGATTGGTTGATGGAGTATGACAATGCCACTATTTTGGACAAGCAGTTAAAGAGAATCGAAAGAGATGTGACCCAGTTTAAGGGAACCATTGATATGTGGGATGTGATCAATGAAGTGGTAATCATGCCTGATTATGACAGGTATGATAATGCTATTACCCGCATTTGTTTAGAGCATGGCAGAGTGAATCTGATTAAGAAGGTATTTGAGGAGGCAAAGGCTGCCAATCCGGATTCTACCTTACTTTTGAATGATTTTAATACTTCTGTTGCCTATGAAATTTTGATAGATGGCGCTTTGCAGGCAGGAGCACCCATTGATGTAATCGGTATCCAGTCTCATCAGCATCAGGGCTACTGGGGCGATGAAAAGCTGTACCAGGTACTGGACAGATACTCCAGATTTGGCAAGCCCATCCACTTTACGGAGAATACTTTCGTGTCAGGTGATTTGTTGCCGGCACATATTGTAGATTTAAATGACTGGCAACCGGAGGTGTGGCCTTCTACACCTGAGGGAGAAGAAAGACAGTCTAAGGAATGGGAGAATCTGTATCGTATCCTGTTTGAGCATCCTTTGATTGAAGCGGTAACAGGCTGGGACTTCGCAGACGGTATGTGGCTCAATGCACCCAGTGGTGTGATTTACAAGGATAATACCGTAAAACCTGTTTATAAGAGATTACAGAAGCTGTTCAAGGAAGAATGGTGGACGGACGAGGAAGTATGTACCGACGAAAACGGTATGGTTTATGTAGAAGGCTTCAAGGGTGATTATGTACTTAAAAATGGGGAAAAAGAAGCCTCATTTGATTTAAGAACTTCTGAAGAGGAAGTGCTGACTGTAGTATTGTAGGGGTTACAATATTGCATAGGAGATGTCAATTGAAATGAATCGTAAAAATATAACAGACATGACCGTGGGAAGCCCGGCCAGGCATATTATCAAGTTTACCCTGCCCCTTTTGCTGGGCAATCTGTTCCAGCAATTGTACAACATGGTGGATTCCATCGTAGTTGGTCAGTTTGTGGGTGAGGATGCTTTGGCTGCAGTAGGTGCCTGCGGTTCCACTAACTTCTTGTTCTTTTCTTTAAGCTCAGGCTTGGCCATAGGTATCGGAATCATAGTGGCTCAGTTCTTTGGAGCAGGCGATGAGAAGAATGTTAGGAATACCATTGCCAATTCCATTTATGTATTGTGGGGGGCCGCAATTACAGTAAGTATCATTGGCATCGTACTCTGTCCGGCACTGCTGCGACTCCTTCAAACGCCGGATACTGTCATAGGCAATTCTATCATTTATATGAGGACTACCTGTGCAGGCATTCTTTTCATCGCTACATATAATGGTGTGGCGGCTATTTTGAGAGCATTGGGAGACTCCAAAACGCCACTCTATTTCCTGATTGTATCCAGTATTGTAAATGTGGTGCTGGATCTGGTATTTGTGCTGGTATTTGAATGGGGCGTGTTCGGAGTAGCATTGGCTACCATCATCGCACAGGCCACATCCGCAATCAGCTGTATTATATATGCTTATCATAAGATAGAGTATTTCAGATTGACCAGGGAACAGCTTAAGATGCAACCGCTGATTATAGCGAATTCTTTCAAAATCGGTGTGCCTATTGCTATGCAGAACTCTCTGATTGCAGTATCCTGTATGGTGCTCCAAGGAGTAGTAAATACCTTCGGACCCACCGTCATGGCAGCTTATACGGTCATCGGCCGTATCGAGCAGGTAGTGCAGCAGCCCTATATGTCTTTGGGAAGTGCCTTGACCACATACAGCGGACAGAATATGGGTGCCGGCCAGATTGATCGCGTAAAGAAGGGCTTCCATCAGGGTACGGTGATGGTGTTGATTTTCAGTATGTGTCTGTTGCCCATTGCTTACATTTTTGGTGAGAATATTGTAGGAATATTTGTAAACGACCCGGAGGTCATCGCTATCGGTGCGAAGGCTATCCGTATCAATAGTTTGTGTTATTTCGGACTGGGAATGATTTATGTACCCAGATCTGTATTAAATGGTTGCGGAGATACCGGTTTTGCCATGATAAACGGTGTCACGGAAGTGGTTTGCCGAGTGGGCTTCTCCCTGATTCTGACCAGGATACCTTTCCTTGGTTACTGGGGCATCTGGTTGACCACAGGACTTACGTGGGCACTGACCGGTGTGGTGTGTGTCATCCGCTATTTCAAAGGAAAATGGAGAAACAAATCCATTGTTAGTCACGCGTAAAAGGGATAAAATATAAAAGAAATCGGCCGGGAAGTGCGAGAGTGCTTTTCGGCCCGTTTCTTTTTGGGAGAGATGAGAGGGAGTTTGGCTTTTGGACATTTACAAAGAAGAATTATGTATATGTCCAAAGATAGCAGTTTTGCAGAAATTCTCTATAGATACACATGATAAAATTCTTTCATCTTTTCCTTGATTGTGATACACTATATTTGTGATATTTTGCAAGAACGAGGAGACATAAACCATGAGCAGAATGAATTTCGGACCCAAACCATTTATTTATCCCATGCCCGTACTGATTGTGGGAACCTATGATGAAAACGGAGTGCCCAATGCCATGAATGCGGCCTGGGGTGCTATTACGGATATGAACGAAATCACCATCAGTATGTCCCCTCATAAAACCACGGAAAACTTCGCCCATACGGGAGCTTTTACCGTAAGCTTTGCCACGGAAGATACTGTGGTTGCCTGTGATTATGTGGGCGTGGAGTCTGCAAGCAAAGTGCCGGATAAATTTGCAAAGGCCGGCTTCCATGCGGTGAAAAGTGAATTTGTAAATGCACCTTTGATTGCAGAGCTTCCCATGGCATTGGAATGTAAGGTGAAGCGCTACGAGGACGAGATCCTGGTGGGAGAAATCGTCAATGTAAATGCGGAGGAAAGCATTCTTACAGAGGGCAAGGTGGATCCCAAGAAACTGAAGCCCATTGCCTACGACCCGGTGAATCATACATATATGAGTCTGGGTGAAGTGGTAGGACATGCCTTTGCGGACGGATTAAAACTGAAGCAGGAATAGCGTTTAAGTTTAGTTTTTGAGAGAATAAGGAGCGGTAAACCATGGCATTTGCACATCTGCATGTCCATACAGAGTTTTCTCTGTTGGATGGTTCCAATAAGATAAAAGAATATGTGAAACGTGTGAAAGAGCTGGGCATGGACAGTGCAGCCATTACGGATCATGGTGTGATGTATGGTGTCATCGACTTTTACCGGGCAGCCAGGGAGCAGGGTATCAAGCCTATCTTAGGCTGCGAGGTGTATGTGGCGCCTAATTCCCGCTTTGATAAGGAACTGACCGGCGGAGAGGACAGATATTATCATCTGGTGCTTCTGGCAGAAAATAACCAGGGCTATGCGAATCTCATGAAGATTGTCAGTGCCGGTTTTACGGAAGGATATTATTACAGGCCCCGAGTGGATTTTGAAATTTTAAATCAGTACCACGAGGGTATCATTGCTTTGTCTGCCTGTCTGGCAGGTGAGGTGCAAAGATACATTACCAAGGGCCTTTTGCATGAGGCCAAGAAGGCTGCCTTAAAGTATGAACAGTGCTTCGGAAAGGGCAATTATTTCCTGGAACTGCAGGACCATGGAATTGCGGAGCAGCAGACCGTGAATATGGAGCTTATGAAGATGAGCAGGGAGCTGCAGATTCCCTTGGTGGCCACCAATGATGTGCATTATACCTATGCTACGGATGCAGAGTCCCATGATATTTTGCTTTGCCTTCAGACCGGTAAGAAGCTGGCGGATGAGGACCGTATGCGTTATGACGGCGGCCAGTATTATGTGAAGAGTGAAGAGGAAATGAAGGGCTTGTTCCCTTACGCCTGGGAAGCAGTGGAGAACACCCAGAGGATTGCGGACCGTTGTAATGTGGAAATCGAGTTCGGCGTTACCAAATTGCCGAAATATGAGGTGCCGGAAGGATATGATTCCTGGACCTATTTGAATAAATTGTGCAAGGATGGTTTGGCAGAGCGTTACGGAGATGTGAACCAACCGGCGGCAAATACCGGTCTTACCCTGGCGGAAAGACTGGATTATGAGCTAAATGTTATTAAAAATATGGGCTATGTGGACTATTTCCTGATTGTTTGGGACTTTATCAACTATGCCCGTCAGAACGGTATCCCCGTGGGGCCGGGACGTGGTTCTGCAGCCGGAAGTATTGTGTCGTATTGTTTGAAGATTACCAATATCGACCCCATAAGATACAATCTGCTGTTTGAGCGTTTCTTAAATCCGGAACGTGTATCCATGCCCGATATCGATATTGACTTCTGCTTTGAAAGAAGGCAGGAGGTCATCGATTATGTAGGACGTAAGTACGGTGCGGATAAGGTGGTACAAATCGTTACCTTCGGTACCCTGCTTGCTAAGGGTGTCATCCGTGATGTGGGACGTGTTATGGACCTGCCCTATGCCTTTGTAGACTCCATCGCCAAGATGGTGCCCAATGAATTGGGTATTACGCTGGAAAAGGCATTGGAAATGAATCCGGAGATGCGAAAGCTTTACGAGCAGGATGAACAGGTGAAGTACCTGATTGATATGTGTCAGAGACTGGAGGGCTTGCCCAGACATACTTCCATGCATGCGGCCGGTGTGGTAATCTGTCAGAAATCGGCGGATGAATTCGTGCCCTTGTCCCGCGGCAGTGACGGTTCCATCGTGACACAGTTTACCATGACTACCTTGGAGGAACTGGGTCTTTTGAAGATGGATTTCCTGGGCCTTCGTACCTTGACCGTGATTAAGAATGCAGTGGATTTTGTAGAAAAATCTACCGGCAAATTCATAGATGTGGACCATATTGATTATGATGATAAGGATGTACTGGCATCCATCGGTACCGGGAAAACGGACGGTGTGTTCCAGCTGGAATCCGCGGGTATGAAGAACTTTATGAAGGAACTGAAGCCCCAGAATCTGGAGGATGTGATTGCGGGTATTTCCCTGTACCGACCGGGGCCCATGGACTTTATCCCTAAGTACATCAAGGGTAAGGACAGCAGCGAGGATATCGTATATCCCTGCCCTGAATTGGAGCCTATTTTGGCACCTACCTACGGCTGTATCGTGTATCAGGAGCAGGTAATGCAGATTGTGCGTGACCTGGGCGGATATACTCTGGGACGAAGCGATTTGGTGCGTCGTGCCATGAGTAAAAAGAAGCAGTCCGTGATGGAAAAGGAACGTGCAAACTTTGTCTATGGTAATGAGGAGGAAGGGGTACCCGGCTGTGTGGCTAATGGTATCAATGAGGCTGTGGCAGGACAGATTTATGAGGATATGATGGATTTCGCCAAGTATGCCTTCAACAAATCCCATGCGGCATGCTATGCGGTGGTGGCTTACCAGACCGCTTATTTGAAATACTATTATCCGGTAGAATTTATGGCGGCGTTACTGACCTCCGTTATCGATAATGCCAAGAAGGTTTCGGAGTATATTCTGACCTGTCGAAGTATGGGTATCGAAATCCTGGCACCGGATATCAATGAAGGCGAAGCCGGATTCTCGGTATCCGATAATTCCATCCGTTATGCGCTGACAGCGATAAAGGGTGTGGGACGTCCTGTGATCGAGGCGATTGCAGAAGAAAGAAGAACTCGTGGTAGATTTACCAATCTAAAGGACTTCATCACCCGTGTGGCGGATTTGGATGTGAATAAGCGTGCCATTGAAAACTTTATCAAGGCAGGTGCTTTGGATAGTCTGGGCGGTACCAGAAAGCAGTGCATGAGCGTATATGTGCAGATTCTGGACCATATTACCAAGGATAAAAAGAACAATCTGGCAGGACAGCTGAGCTTGTTCGATATTGCCTCTGAGGAGGACAAGGATGAGTTTGATATCAAGATGCCGGACGTGGGCGAGTATCCCAAGGAAATGATGCTTTCTTTTGAAAAGGAGGTACTAGGTATTTATGTCAGCGGACATCCATTGGAGGAGTATCAGGAGATTTGGGAGCGGAATATCAGCAACCGGACCACGGACTTTATGCTGGATGAGGAAACCGGTGCGGTGGTGGCAGAGGACCAGAAAACTGCTATTATCGGTGGTATGATTATGGATAAAACCATAAAATATACAAAGAATGATAAGGTCATGGCGTTCTTAAATATTGAAGACCTGGTGGGAACCGTGGAAGTGGTGGTATTCCCCAGGGATTATGAAAAGTATGCGCCCCTTCTGGTGGAGGATTCCAAGGTATTTATCAAGGGAAGAATCTCCGTGGAAGAGGAAAAGGACGGCAAGCTGATATGTGAGCAGATTGTGGCCTTTGAAGAGGCTTTGAAAGGCGGTCCCCTGTTTGAGAATCGTTACGGAAGATCCGGGAATACTAACAGAGGCGCCGCTAACAGTTGGCAGGGACGAAATTCTTACGGACAGCAGGGTGGCGGTGTGGCTTCGGCAAGTCAGCAGACAGCACCGCAGAAGATTACCAAGTTGCCGGATGGTGTCTGGGTACAGTTTGCTACCATGGCAGCCTTTGAAGCTGTAGAAAAGACTTTATATGAAGTTACGGCAGAATCAGAGGGAGAGGATTCCTTGGTGGTATTTATCAAGGAGACCAAGGCAATCAAGGTATTGCCTCCCAACCGTAATGTATGTGCCGACTCAGAGCTGAAAGCCCGGCTGGAAGCGGTGTTTGGCGCGGAAAATGTGAAGTTTCGTCTAAAACCTATTGAAAACAACTAAAAAATGAATTACAATAAACTGTCAGAAGTCATAGATACTTTTGATTTTGGCAGTACCACAGGCATTTCGGGTGGTATGCAAGGAGGATATTGTGGAAAAAGAAATTAAAACAATCGGCGTTTTAACCAGTGGCGGTGATGCACCGGGCATGAATGCAGCCATTCGTGGAGTGGTTCGTACGGCATTGGCTAAGGGAATAAAGGTAAAAGGTATCAAGAAGGGTTATCAGGGTCTGCTCAATGAGGAAATCATTGATATGGAGCGTAAGAGCGTATCTGATATCATTCAGCGTGGCGGTACCATCTTAGGTACGGCACGTTGTTCAGAGTTTATGACTCTGGAAGGCCAGCAGCAGGGTGCTGAGGTTTGTAGAAAGCACGGTATCGACGGAATGGTAGTCATCGGCGGTGACGGTTCCTACAGAGGAGCCCAGAAGCTTGCCAGATTGGGCATCAATACCGTAGGCGTACCGGGTACCATTGATTTGGATATTGCCTGCTCTGAGTATACCATTGGTTTTGATACTGCGGTAAATACGGCCATGAACGCTATCGATAAGGTAAAGGATACTTCTTCTTCCCATGAAAGATGTAGTGTTATCGAGGTTATGGGTAGAAATGCAGGCTATATTGCATTGTGGTGCGGTGTGGCAAACGGTGCGGAGGATATTCTGATTCCTGAAAAGTATGACTATAATGAGCAGACGATTATCAACAATATTATTGAGAATCGTAAGCGTGGTAAGACCCATCATATTATTATCAATGCGGAGGGTATCGGACATTCTACTTCCATGGCCAGAAGAATCGAGGCGGCTACCGGTATTGAAACCCGTGCTACTATCTTAGGATATATGCAGCGAGGTGGCAGTCCTACCTGTAAGGACCGTTATTATGCGTCCATGATGGGTGCTTATGCAGTAGATATTTTGCTTCAGGGCAAATCCAACCGTGTGGTAGCATTCCAAAAGGGCGAGTTCGTGGACTACGATATTGAGGAAGCGTTAAATATGCATAAGGAAATTGACGAGTATCAGTACAATACGGCTCGTATACTGTAGTGAATGGATCAGGCTGTTATGCACCTTAGGTGGTAGTATAGCAGCCTTCTTTTTCTAATTGTAATAGGATGTGGAGGATTCAAATGATTACTAGTGTGGCAAATCAAAAGGTGAAGCAGGTGGTGGCCTGGCAGACAAAGGCCAAGGAACGAAGAAAGGACAATGTTTTCCCGGTGGAAGGCTTGAAGATGTTTGAAGAAGCACCGGAAAAGTGGATACGGGAAGTTTATATAGAAGAATCTCTTTTGGAGAAGCTGGATAAAGAAGGTGCGGCTTATCAGAAATTGGAAAGGGTTGGTTTCGAGGTAGTATCTTCGGAGGTTTTCAAAAGAATGTCTGATACACAGACTCCACAGGGGATTTTGGCAATTGTAGAACGACCTGCGTATCAGTTTGATGAGCTGTTGAAAATAGAGAAGCCTTTGTTTGTTATACTGGAGGATTTACAGGATCCGGGGAATCTGGGTACCATCATTCGTACCGGAGAGGGTGCAGGAGTATCTGCGGTATTTATGACGAAAAATACGGTGGATATCTACAATCCCAAGACCATTCGTGCCACCATGGGTTCTATCTACAGAGTGCCTTTTGCAATTGTAGAAGATATAGAAGAGACCATTGCTGGTTTACACAAGGCCGGAGTGAAGACTTACGCGGCCCATTTGGCAGGAAAGGATTATTATGACAGCTTTTCCTTTAAAGAAGGTACCGCATTTTTGATCGGTAATGAGGGGAACGGACTGAAGAAGGAGACTGCTGATGCAGCGTCGGCTTATTTAAAAATCCCTATGGAGGGCCGGGTGGAGTCCCTGAATGCGGCTATAGCTACGTCGCTTTTGATGTATGAGGTGCATAGGCAGAGGAAGTAATTTATCCTTTGGAAAATTGCAAATATAGGGAGGGACTTATGCGTAAATTATCGGAACTGACAGACTGGGACAGATTACTAAAAAGGATACTTTGGACTCAGTTGGGAGATATAAAGGGCAAGAAAATACTGGATTTTGGCAGCGGGGAAGGGATTACCGCAAATCATTTTGCCAAGGACAACGAAGTGGTAGCAGTGGAGCCTTGGGAAGAAATGTTGCAGAACCGTTGGCAGGATTTTTGTTATGTGCAGGTGCAGGGAGATATTTCGGCAGTTGCCGAAATGGAGGATAATTCCTTTGACATGGTATTTTGTCACAATGTTTTGGAATACATAGATGATAAGGCGCTGGTGGTGAAGGATCTTTGTCGCGTGTTGAAGCCGGGAGGAAAGCTTTCCTTAGTGAAGCATAACCGTGCAGGAAGAGTCATGCAGATGGCAGTGCTTCTGGATGATTTTGATAAGGCACATGACTTGCTGGACGGTAAGGATAGTGCCGCATCTAAATTTGGAGCGATACGCTATTATGAGGATGTGTCAGTTATGGATTGGGCACCAGCGCTTAGGTTAGTGGAGAGTTTTGGTATCCGTACCTTTTGGGATTTACAGCAGAAGCAGGAAAAGCATGGTTTGGATGAATGGCAGGATAAAATGGTGGCGTTGGAGATGCGGGTATCTCAGATAGAAGAGTTTCGGGCCGTTGCCTTCTTCCATCATTTGGTGTTTGTGAAAGAGTGATTTTATGAAAAAAAGAATCAGGATATGGATATATTGCGTAAGTATCGGCGTGTTGTTGAGTGCCTGCGGAACTAAGGAGTCAGATAATGAGTTGAAAAAGGATAATTATGTAAAGGTAGAACCTCAACCTGTGGATGAATCAGAGCTTGAACCATTACACGGAGAAACAGAATTTCAAGAAGATTCATCGCAGGTTGATACAGAATCTGTAGCAACGCAGGCACCCTATGAATATTTCGATACACAGGGTATGACCTTGGAAAGTCGTATCCATGTACCCGAAGGATACGAGCGGACTTCGACGGAAGCAGGCAGTCTCACAGAATTCTTAAGAACCTATCCGCTAAAAGTGCATGATAGTCCGGTGCTTTTGTATGATGGCAGCGAAAAGTGGAATCAGGACGCCCATGTGGCAGTGTTTCAGCTACCTATAGAAGAAAGGGACCTGCAACAGTGTGCGGATTCCGTGATGCGTGTGTACGCAGAGTATTATTTTCAAACAGAGCAATATGAGAAGATACGCTTCCATTTTACTAACGGCTTTTTTGCAGAGTACGGCAAATGGAGGGACGGGTATCGTATCTCCGTGGAAGGGAATAACGTAAGCTGGGTGAAGTCTGCAAGCTATGATGATTCTTACGAAACCTTCGTGAAGTTTATGCGCATGGTATTTACCTATGCAGGAACCTTGTCCATGGAGCAGGAGTCGACGCAGATTTCTGTGAAAGAAGCCCGAGTGGGTGATGTAATCTTAAAGGGCGGCAGTCCCGGCCATGTGGTAATGATTGTGGATATGTGCGAAAACGAGCAGGGAGAAAAGGCATTCTTACTGGCCCAGGGTTATATGCCGGCCCAGGAGTTTCATGTGCTGAAGAATCCTGCCCATGAAGAGAATCCTTGGTATTATGAAGCAGAACTAACCGAGCGCATCCGGACACCGGAGTATGGCTTTGAGGAAGGGTGTTTGAAGAGACTTTCTTATTAAACGGAGAGGTATGTAATATGGAGAATGTAAGAAAAGAAATTGCAGAAATCATCGGAATTCAATTACCTTTGGTGGAGGAACATGTTGACTATAAGGTATTGGAAACGGTAGAAGAGGACGGCTACACCAGACAATTGATAGAGTATGCTTCCGACGAGGATAAGGTAAGTGCCTATTTGTTACTGCCGAAAGAATTAGGAGGCAATCCGGCCGTTTTAATCAATCATCAGCATAATCGTGAGCATCATTTGGGAAAAAGCGAGGTCTGCGGATTGGCCGGGAATCCCTTGCAGGCTTTCGGACCGGAGCTTGTAAAAAAAGGTTTTGTGGTGCTGGCACCGGATTCCATATGCTTTGAATCCAGAAGAAAGGATTCAAGCGTAGAAGGCTTTGACTTCTGGCAGCATTTAGATGAAATGACTTATCGTATATTGCGCGGTGAGTGGTTAATGAAGAAGGTACTGGAGGATGCCATGAAGGGTATCAGTTTGCTGGTAGGTCTTCCGTGTGTGGACCGGAAGCGTATCGGCACGCTGGGACATTCTTACGGTGGAAATACGGTATTGTTTCTGACAGCCATGGATGAAAGAATTTCCTTCGCCTGTGCCAGTGGAAATGCCTGTACCTATGAGCATCGTATGAAGAACGGTACGGGTATCGAATTATCTAGTGTTATCCCCGGTTTTCACGGAAAGTATGATATAGATGATTTGGTAAAATGTATCGCACCGAGAAAATTGCTTATCGTTTCTTCAGAGGAGGATAAGTACTCCGCAGACGCACCCTACATCGTGGAAAAAGCAGGGGAGCGATATGAACAGTTAGGAGAACCCCAAAACTTGTATCATAAGAGATATCCCGGAACACATGCCCTGACAGAGGAGAGATTTGAGGATATTTTGAAGTGGGTAGAAGCGCAGGCATAAGGAGCGAGCAATATGGCACGATATTATTGCAGTGGATTTGATATAACAAACGCCTTTGGGCATGGACTGGGAGAGCTGTTTCGGCAGGAACTGAAGAGTAACGGAAGCATTGTATTTATCCCCGGCGGTGTGGAACGGGTAGAAAAAGCGAAGAATAAGACAGTCCCTGTTTTTTTAGAGCATTTGAAAAATGTGGGTATAGAGTTTGAAGAAAGCATATTGATTACACCTGACCTTACAAAAGAACAAGCAAGGGAAGCGGTTAAACATGCAGATATGCTTATGCTTTTGGGCGGAAATCCCTTTCGGCTAAAAGAACTTTGTGTGGAACAGGATTTGATAAAGGAACTCCGAGAGTATAAGGGACTCATGGTAGGTCTTAGTGCAGGAGCCATGTTCATGTCAAAATACATCATTGTTACGCCCTGTAGTGAGGAATATCCTGACTTTCAAGTGGAGGAAGGTCTGAATCTGGATGGTATATCCATTTATCCCCACAACAATACGGAGGAAGAAGAATATCCGGAAAAAGTGGTGGCAGGGGATGAAATCTATGTAAGAAATGATTTGCTGAAAGTGGCGGCAGAATACGGTGCGTTTTATTTGATACAGGACCATATGAGAGAAGGCGGAGAAACAGATGTGAGTCTGATAAAGGTGATGGATGGAAAGCCTGAGTATTACACCGAAAACCAAGGGAAAATATGGAAGGCGACGGGAAATGGAGTAGAGAAGTTGGTATAATCAGACGAATTCAAGGAGGTAGGTCTTATGGCTTCCGGCATGATACATTATGTGATTTCAAGGAGAGTAGCAGAACAGGTAGGGATAGAAGATTTAGAAAGGTTTCTTTTAGGAGCAGTGGTGGCACCGGATGCCTCATCCCATGCAGATGGTTCTTATAATGAGGCCCATTTTCAGGGTTGGTTACAGGACCGAACCATGAAAGGGATTGATTTTAACCGATTTGCGGACAAGTATGGTGACAGGTTTGAGGAAGATGCCTTTTACCTGGGCTATTGGTGTCATTTGATGGAGGATGCCATTTGGTTTCATGATGTGGTAGATAAGTATGTCCGTATCTATACCGGTGAAGTGAAGAAGACATATTATCAAAAAGGATATAAAGACTATGAGAGGCTGAATTATCTGCTTTTGCAGGAGTATGGTTTACAGAGTTTTGCTTTTATCAATAGAGAGGTTTCGGTAGAGGAAGTACGTCAGGAGTTGCTGACATCGGTGATAGAGTCGATGAAAGGGTATTTTGAGGCAGAGCCCTGTAAGAAGGAGGAACTGGAGCTTTATACTTGGGAAGTGATAACAGCTTATATCAATAATTGTGTGCAATTTTGTACAGAAGAAATAAAAAAGTGGCGAAGGGGAAAAGAAAACTCGCAGGCAGAGCAGTATTTTGTGAAGGCTTAGTATGAGAGTAAAGAGGAGGAAGTACTATGATACGCGAAGCAAAAAGAGAAGACTTACAGGCGCTTTTAGAACTGTATTTATACCTGCATGAAAAGGAAGTTCCGGAGGATTCAGAGCATTTACAAAAGACCTGGGAGCAGATTATCACAGACCCGGCCCACCATTTGATTGTGTGTGAAGTGGAGGGGAAGCTGGTAGCTTCCTGTGTTTGTGTCATCATCCCCAATCTGACCAGAAATGTCAGACCCTATGCCTTCGTGGAAAATGTAGTGACTCATGAGGACTATCGGGGCAGAGGCTATGCTACAGATTGCCTGAAATTTGCAAAGAAAGTGGCAGAAGAAAATGATTGCTATAAGATGATGCTGCTGACCGGCTCCAAGGAAGAGAAGACACTGAATTTCTATAAGAATGCCGGGTATAACAGTGCGGATAAGACGGCGTTTATACAGTGGTTGTAGATACTTGATTTTAGCAAGGATAATGATATATAATTGAGGTACGGACGAAGTCATTTTTCTGCCATAGTAGTTAGGAGATTTATGGCAAGAAAAAGATTTCAGGATTTAAAATTAACAGATGCATTCCTTTTTGCAGTGGTGATGCAGGACGAGGAGATTTGTCATGATACCCTCGAATTGTTGCTGGGACAGAAGGTGGGAAAGGTGCATGTAAGTGTGGAGCACACCGTGCTTTACAATTCGGAATGTAGAAGTATTCGACTGGATGTGTATGCAAGAACAGATGGAACGGATGACTATGATTTGGAGATGCAGGGTACAGATAATGGGAATCTGCCTAAACGAAGTCGGTTCTATCAGGCTGAGATGGATACTTATTCATTGGAACCGGGGCAAGACCCTTCGGAACTTCTGAATAATACAATCATATTCATTTGTACTTTCGATCCTTTTGGAAAAGGGAAATACAGGTATGTGTTTTCTAATCGTTGTGAGGAGATGCCGGAGCTTGAATTAGGAGATGGTACCAGAAAGATTTTTCTAAATACGGAAGGAACCAACCCTGACGAGGTGCCGGCTGAACTGGTACAATTTCTACAATATGTAAAGGATGGTAACGGGGAATGCATAACCGATGGGCAGGATAAGTATTTATCCCGACTTCATCAACATGTAACCGCAGTAAAGCGTAATAGAGAAACGGAGAGACGCTATATGACAGTTGGAGATTTGATTAACATCGAGAAGAAAAAGTCTGTAAAAGAGACAAGCAAATGTATGGTGAAACTTTGGATGGCTATGTGTGCCAATGGTGAAAGCGAGCTGATTCCCCAATTGGAGGATGAAGAGTTTCTTGAAAAAATGTTAGCGAAATATCAACTCTCAATGGACGAGGAATATTAAAGTACTTGTTTCTATAATTGTATCTATTTATCTATGCAGACGCATGCGTCTGCATCTAATGGGTTCATTCTAACCCCAATATGTATCAAATCTATGGCAGGACTTCGTCTGTAAATCCTGAGAATTGAAAAGTAAGAAGAGTAGAGTTAAAATATGTTTGAGTGTTAAATGCAACTATGCCATTTAGAGTTGCAAAAATGCTAATCTAAGTTGATGGATTTGTTGTGAATTTATTGGTATAATATTACTATTCATCAGGAAAGAGGGCATTATTTATGAGCTTTGCAGAAAATCTGAGAGATATCCGAAATAAACGGAACATAACACAGGAGCAATTGGCACAGATGCTATCCGTATCAAGGCAAACTATTTCGAAGTGGGAATCCGGGGGTGGCTATCCGGAAACGGAGAAACTCTTGTTTATTTCCAAGGAACTGAATGTTTCTTTGGATTATCTATTTTCTGAAAGATGTCATATGGTCAGAACCATAAATAAAGATAGAGTATCTAAAGTAGACACCTACCTAAACTGTGCGGAGGTTTTTGCTTACAGAAGCACCTGTCTGAAACGCAAATACGGTGCAGTGATTGTGAAGGATGATGTGGTCATATCTACCGGATATAATGGTGCGCCAAGGGGATTTGAGAACTGTTGCGACATCGGGAAATGTCCCAGGATAGAGAAGAATCTGCATCAGGGGGAAGGATATGGAATGTGTCGTGCCATTCATGCAGAGGCCAATGCTTTATTAAACTGTTCCAGGCAGCAGACCATGGGTGCTGATTTGTATCTGACAGGCATCAATCCTAAGGACAACTCCATCCATCGTGCCAAGCCCTGCCCGTTGTGTGCCAGAAGCATCATTCAGGCAGGCATCAACAATGTGTACCTCCGCGTAGGCGAGGGCGCGGACAATTACGAAGTAGTAGCAGCCAAGGATTTGAAATGGGTGCAGGAAGCAGGGGAAGTATAGAAAGATGACAGTTATAAAGTTTTACGAAGAAATAGATGATTCTTTGCTGAAGTTTGCAGTGATTATTGCCAAATATCAGGGGAAATGGGTCTTTTGCAAGCATAAAGAACGTGATACCTTAGAGGTGCCCGGCGGACATCGGGAGCCGGGGGAAACCATTGAAGAAACCGCAAGGCGGGAACTGTACGAAGAAACAGGAGCTATTCGGTATACCATAGAGCCAATAGGAATTTATTCCATGACTTCGCCCCATGACTTTGAGGGTGTGGAGACTTTCGGGAAATTGTTTTTTGCTCGGGTGGAGGAGCTGGAACCTGAGCTGCATAGTGAAATGGAAAAGGTTGTAATAATGGATGAATTGCCCACAAATTGGAGGTATCCGGATGTTTATCCTTTGCTATTGGAGTTTGGCGAGAAGAGGATGAAGGACATAGTTATGAGGAGCCGGAAATGAACCATCAAGGAACAAAAGCATTACAAACAGAGCGGCTGGCATTACGTCGCTTTCAACTGGAAGATGCAGAAGCATTTTATCAGAATGTAACATCCGACAGTAAAGTGAATAAATTTTTGACTTGGTCTCTTCATAAGAGTGTGGAGGAAACCAGAGAATTGCTAACCGGCTGGGTGGAGCGTTATGAAAACCCGGAACGTTATTGCTGGGCAATCGTCTTGAAAGAGAATGATCAACTAATCGGCACCATAGCAGCACCCACTATCAAAAATCGTACAAAGACGGCAGAGGTGACTTACTGTATCGGCAGTGCATGGTGGGGGCTTGGAATCGTAACGGAAGCGTTGAAGGAAGTGATTCGATATCTGTTTGAAGAGATACAAGTGAACCGAATTGAGGCCGGTTACGATGCGAATAATCCTGCATCCGGCAGAGTGCTGGAAAAAGTTAGGATGCAAAAGGAAGGTATTCTACGAAAGGCAGGAAAAAACAATCAAGGGTTATTCGATTTGGTGTTTTGTGCTGTTTTAAAAGAAGATTTTGAACAAAATGTATAAGTTCATTCGATTAGATGTAGCTACGTGGTTAGAGTGATAAATACACTAGTATCTATAGCAAAATAATCATCAAAAAGGTATCCATTTTACACCTAAAATCAACAAATTTTAGCAGAGTTTTGCAAAGAGAAGTATCTCTATGTATGAAACTTGTTATTTAGTATCCATATTCCCATAAAATGTGGTACCATTTATTAAGAAACAGACAAAGAGACACTTGGCCATGATAAAATATACCCTGGTGCAAGAATTCATAAAACTGTCGCACCGGCAGTAATAGGAGGAATCATTAATGACCATCAATGAATATCAGAAATTAGCTATGACTACATTAAATCCGTACTTAAATAAAAAGGATGTACTTATCAATGGTGTCATGGGCTTGTGCGGTGAGTCAGGGGAATGCATCGATATCGTAAAAAGGCATTTGGCCCAGGGACATGAACTGGATAGGGATAATTTGATAAAGGAATTGGGAGATGTGGCATGGTATCTGGCTGAAACAGCTTTTGCACTGGATGTGGAGCTGGAGGAAGTGCTCATGCGCAATATAGAGAAGCTGAAAAAACGGTATCCGGAAGGATTTAGTACTGAGAAATCCATTAATAGACAAGAATAGGAGGCGACCATGTACCTATACCATTATTTTGAAAAAACCACAGGTCCCTTCCGCAATCTGTCCGACCTATCCGTGGAGGAAGCGAAAGAGGTTGTGAGGAGGGTGAAGGAAGAGCGTCCCGGTACCCAATGTGCAAGCCGGCATGACAAATATGTGGAGTACAGACGCAACTGTGAAAATATTTTAAGAACCGAATTTGCAAAAAAGGGTGGAAAAATGGACCGATTTGTGCCACATTATATGACAGTGGAGTTAAGTCCGTGGTTGACTACCTGGTTTGAGGATGGTGACTACCTGAAGATTCCCGTTGAGGAGTTTGATTTGTCCACATTATCCTTTACCTATGGGGATTCCATGCCGAATTGGGGCGTAAAGGATGACAAGGAGTATCGGGGCAAGCTTTATACTTACGAGGAAATCCTGAAGGTCATAGAGAAATACGGATTGCCCCAGGACTGGAATGATGACGGCAAATACGGACCGGAGCGTTATATCGAGGTCCAGGTTTGGAGTGACGAAACCGTGAAAAAATATATGAATTATGGAGGAGAGAAAATATGAAATTAGGTTTTATCGGACTGGGCAATATGGCAAGTGCCATGATTGGCGGTATGTTAAAGAAAGGACTGGTAAACAGTCAGGATATCATCGGTTCGGATGTGAGTGAAGCAGGACGTGCCAAGGCAGCGGAGCAATTTGGTATCGAAGCCTGTGCAGACAATAAAAAAGTAGCAGCAGGGGCTGATGTACTTTTCTTTGCAGTGAAGCCTATTTTCCTGTCGGAAGTACTGGCAGAAATTGCCGATTCCGTAAAGGAAAATACGGTTATGGTAAGTATCGTAGCCGGCAAGAGTATTGACTTTATTCAGCAGGGAATGGGTGGTAAATCCAGGAAAATTGTCCGCTGTATGCCCAATACACCTGCCTTGGTTGGGGAAGGATGCACCGGTGTTTGTGCCAGTGAAAGCGTAACAAAAGAAGAATTGTCTCAGGTGCTGAATCTGCTTCAAAGCTTTGGTGTGGCACAGGAAGTGCCGGAGCGTTTGATGGATGCGGTAGTGGCTGTCAGCGGTAGCTCACCGGCTTATGTATTCCTGTTTATTGAGGCCATGGCAGACGCGGCAGTAGCGGCGGGAATGCCCAGAAATCAGGCCTATACCTTTGCCGCACAGGCAGTACTTGGCAGTGCCAAAATGGTACTGGAAACAGGCAAGCATCCCGGAGAATTAAAGGACATGGTATGCTCTCCCGGAGGTACTACCATCGATGCCGTAAAGGTGTTGGAGCAGAAAGGATTTCGCGCTGCAGTGATGGATGCCATGGAGGCATGTGTCGAAAAGTCAAAGAATTTGTAAAGATTTCTGAATATTTTTTCTTTGTTGACAAAGTAAAATCTATTTGCTATTATGTGCCTCGGTAACAAATTTAACAATGTTGTAATAAATTCCGCCAAATATTGTTAAAATATTAAGGAGTAAAATTACAATAAAGAGCTATTTGTTTGGAGGTAAAAAATGGCAAGAAGCAGAAGGCTGCTTGTCACTGTGATGGGACTGATTGTTTCTTTATGTCTCACTAGTGTGATGGGCATGACCGTGGAAGCTGGCAGCAATCGTAATTACCTGGATTCATTAAACGGCGGTGTGGCGGCCCTGCTGAGTATGGAAAATGACAACGCAGCAGAACTGATTAATACCACAATGGAAGAAATAAGTCAGAAGGCATCAGAACAAATCGATGTCTCCACATTGGTGATGGCCAATGTAAGAAATGCTCTGAATGTCAGAGCAGAAGCCAGCGGAAATTCAAAAAAAGTAGGAAAGTTGTATAAGGATTGCGGAGGTCAAATCCTGGAACAAAAGGATGGATGGACCAAATTACAATCCGGCAACCTGATTGGTTGGGCAAAGGATGAATACCTGTTGTTCGGCGAAGAGGCAAAGGCTCTTGCTGAGAGCGTGGGAAGAACCATTGCGGTGACCAATGCAGATGCACTCAATATTCGTAAAGAAGCTCATGAAGAGGCAGAGGTACTCAGTGTAGTATCCAAGGGAGAGATCTTCGATGTGACTTTGGTAGAGGAAAACGGATGGGTGCGTATTGAGTATGAAGGACAGGATGCCTTTGTACTGAGTGAGTTTGTGGACTTGGAATTCAAGCTTGATTATGGCGAAACCAATGAGGAAATCAAAGCTCGTAAGGACGCAGACCGTGAAGCAAAGAGATATGTAAATTATGGTGAATATACAACAGATGAGGAGACTCTGATGCTCCTGGCAGCGCTGATTCACTGCGAAGCAGGCGGTGAACCTTATGAAGGTCAGGTGGCAGTTGGTGCGGTGGTAATGAACCGAGTAAGAAGCAAGGCATACCCCGATACCATTCGCGGAGTTATCTATGCATCCGGTCAGTTCTCCCCCGCTATGAGCGGCAAGGTAGACCGTGTATTGGAATCCGGTAAGATTTATCCCAGCTGTATCCAGGCAGCAGAGGAAGCATTATCCGGTGTATCCAATGTGGGCGATTTAACCCACTTTAGAAGAAACGACGGACGTGATGGTTTGGTAATCGGAAACCATGTGTTCCACTAAACTGCGCGAAAGCATTAAGCAGTGCGTGTAAAAAATGAAAGCATGCTACGAGAGTTTACTCTCAGTAGTGTGCTTTTCTTTTTTTACACATAGGGCGCAAGCCCGCGACCGAGCGGACTTGTACGCGAGGGGCACTGCTCGTTTCCGGTTGCCCACCCCTCAAACTTGACACTTCACCTCTATTAAAATATAATCGAAACATAGGGGGGTGAATTATGAACGAAAAATTGAATAAAATGATATACTTTGAAAAACGCCTGATAGCAGACCGTAAACAGCTGCTGGAGCTGATGGAAGAATGTAACCTGAATGAGAAACAGGAATCAGAGCTTCTGACCCATAAGCTGGAAAGTTTCCAGAAGGAATTGCAATATCTGGAACGTCAGACCTATCTGTTGAAGCAGGAAATTGCTGCACAGGAAGCTTTGTCTGAACAGGTTTCAGAGGCAGAAGTCACGGAACCTAAGGTTCAGGAGGTCAAGCCGCAGATTGTGGCAGAACCTAAGACAGAAACCGCACAGGAATCCAAGGCGGCAGAAAAAGAACCTATGAAGGAAATCACTGCTGACAAGGCATGGAATCCAAATACTTTCGCGTATACAGATCCGGAACCGACTCCTACTTTCAGCAAAAAGGACTTGGAGAAAACCATCGGAAAATCCCTTATGGGTATTTTTGCATCGGTGCTGATTTTCATCAGCTTGATTTTATTTGCGACTTTGCTGTTACCTTATTTCAACGATACAGCCAAGATGATTACCACTTATGTAGTCAGCTTTGCATTCTTGGGCGTGGGTGTCTGGAAGATGAAAAAAGATCCGGACAACAGATTTTTCATCGCCCTCACCGGTTGTGGTATGGGAGCACTATACATATCCCTGCTTTTGAGCAATATGTATTTTAAGGTATTGGGAGATATCCCGCTTTATGTACTGATAGCCGTCTGGGGAATCGGAATCGGTGTATTCGCCAAGAATCGCAGCAAAGTATTTCAGGTCATCGCAGAGCTGGGTATCCTCATATCCATGATGTTTGGCTGTGCACTTTGTTTGGATACAGACGACGGGGAAAAATTCTTGGTGTTGAGCATTTACTATATGATTTCTTCCGGTGTACTTTATTTTCTGCATTATGAGAAGGAGTTTAACTACAATCTGTTGCATCACATCTGCAACACCATAAGTGTTGTGGCTTTAATGCTGGCCGGCATTGAATTTGAATGTGAAGCATTAATTCTTATCATCGTATTATTAAGCTTTGCCGGTGCCCTGACTCACAAGCAGGAGGAGGACGGTGCAGGCTTTGGTGTCATAGCATCTGTCTATTTGCTGATAGCCTCCTATCTGGTAGAGAGTATCTGTGCCAATGATAATATTTGCGGCGCTGTTTATTACTTTGCTGGTATTTTACTTCTTGCCTTATTGGAGTGGCGCAAAATGGAGCGTAAAGAAGGCAAATATATGGTCCAATGTGTGGTAACCGGTTTGATGATTATCGGATTGGCCATCTGGTATGATGTATACAGCTACGGTGGCATTCCCATGCTGGTATTGCCCCTTATGGCAGCAGGCTTTTTCTTAAAGAATCCGATCTGGCAGCTGGGAAGTCTGGTAAGTATGTTCATTTATCTGTTTGCGGGAGAACCCATTGGTGAGGTGGGACATTTCCTGCTACTGCTTTTGGCCTCGGTAGCAGGCTTCGTTGTTCTGTATTGGAAGAAAGAACAGTACAGCACCTGGTTTAAATGCGGACTGTATATTCTGACATTGCTTGTTTTCAGTACCGCGTTCCCGGCCCTGATTGATTTTCTGGCGGCCGATTATGTGCCGGAATTGTTCTGGGCATTTGTGGTATTGGTACCGTTCAATATTGTGATGATGAAAAGCATATTTGCCACCAATCCTCTTACCAAAGAAGTGGACTGTATGTCACTATATAACTTTGTAAATGCCGTGCTGATGATAATCGGTTTGATAGCTATTGGTGAAAATGAGGATGGTGCATACCATTTCTTCTTTATCATATTTACTTTGGCTGCATTCTTGATCAACAGCAAAAATCTGTTGGAAAAGAGAGACAATATGTTGGCCGGTGTTTATGTGGGTATCAAGTTTACGGTATTTTTGTTGGTTGTACTGAATTCCTTTGATTCTGCAAATTTTGTAATGAGTATTGCCTGTCTTTTATTAGCCATAGCAAGTATTATTATCGGCTTTGCAGGGGATTATAAATCCATCAGAATCTATGGATTGGTGCTTTCCATGATCAGCATTTTTAAGCTGATTATGATAGATATCAGCTATGCCAATACATTAGGTCATGCGCTGAGCTTCTTTGTTTCCGGTGTGCTGTGCTTTGTGATTAGTCTGATTTACAACCTAATCGATAAGAAAATGCAGGAACGTGCATAAAACTGCACGTTAGCAAGACGTAAAGTGGCAAGAATCACCATTGCGGTTTTTGGGTGGTTGTAGTATAGTTAGGTTAAGTATAGATGGGATTTAAAAAGAAGGAGGGAAGCATATGTCATTGTGGGCATGGTTATTACTAATTGTTTTCATTGTAATCGCGGAAGCATGTACCGTGATACTGGTCAGCATCTGGTTTGCTTGCGGTTCCTTTGTGGGATTAATATTAGCCGCACTGCATGCACCATGGTGGTTACAGATAATTGGTGCATTGATTGTATCAGGAGTGTTGATTTACTTCACCAGACCTATTGCCATGAAACACTTTAACAGAAACAGAGTAAAGACTAATGTAAGTACTCTGGCAGGAAGTCAGGCGATTGTCACCGAAGAGATCGACAATCTGAGAGCCACCGGTCAGGTGATTGTGAACGGTCAGGAATGGAGTGCCAGAAATATGGCGGAGGGCGAAGTGATTCCTGAGGGAGCAATTGTTACTATTGAAAAGGTAAAAGGCGTTACCTTACAGGTGAAGTTTACAGCGCCTGCGAAATAAAAGAGAAATTAAATTGGAGGAAAAGAAATGGGAACAACAATTATTATTGGATTATTGATTCTGTTGGTAGTGATTTTAGCATCATGTATTAAGATCGTACCTCAGGCACAGAACTATGTAGTGGAGCGTTTGGGCGCTTATCAGGATACTTGGGATACCGGTTTGCATATGAAGCTGCCTTTGATTGATAAGGTGGCAAGAAGAGTAAACATGAAGGAACAGGTAGCGGATTTCCCGCCCCAGCCCGTTATTACCAAGGATAACGTAACCATGAGAATCGACACTGTTGTGTTCTATCAGATTACCGATCCTAAGCTTTTCACCTATGGTGTGGAAAATCCTATGATGGCGATTGAAAACTTAACAGCTACTACTCTTCGTAATATCATCGGTGATTTGGAATTAGACCAGACTCTGACTTCCAGAGAGACCATCAATACCCAGATGCGTTCCGCACTGGATATTGCAACCGACCCTTGGGGTATCAAGGTAAACCGTGTAGAGCTTAAGAACATCATTCCTCCTGCAGAAATCCAGAATGCAATGGAGAAGCAGATGAAGGCAGAGCGTGAAAGACGTGAAGCAGTAACCCGTGCAGAAGGTGAAAAGAAGGCAAATATCCTTCAGGCAGAAGGTGAAAAGGAATCTGCAATCTTACGTGCACAGGCAGAAAAGGAATCTGCAATCTTACGTGCAGAAGCGCAGAAGGAAAAGATGATCCGTGAGGCAGAAGGTGAAGCGGAAGCAATCCTTAAGGTTCAGCAGGCTAACGCTGACGGTATCAAGATGTTAAAAGAAGCAGGTGCTGACGAAGCAGTTCTTAAGATTAAGAGCCTGGAAGCATTTGAAAAGGTAGCAGACGGTAAGGCTACTACTATCCTGATTCCTTCCGAATTGTCAGGTATTGCAAGTCTGGCGACTACTTTTAAGGAAGCAAGCAAGGAAAACTAAAAATAGACTACGGAGGGCGCAAATAAGCGCCCTCTTTTTGTGCTTGAAAATTTCCTGTTTTTGTAATATAGTTGAAGTATCTTTTTTTAAATGACTGGAAATTGTGCGAGTACACGATAATTTTTTATCTTAGAACCCAAGGAGGAAGCATTATGAACTTAAAGGGACGCGATTTTTTGAAATTGTTGGATTTTACCACTGAGGAGATTACATATCTGGTGGATTTGGCAGCAGAGTTGAAGGAGAAGAAGCAGAAGGGTATTTTAGTGGATGGTCTTCGCGGAAAGAATGTTGCCTTGATTTTTGAAAAGACCAGTACCCGTACCAGATGTTCCTTCGAGGTAGCAGCACATGATCTGGGCATGGGAACCACTTATCTGGATCCTTCCAGTTCCCAGATTGGTAAGAAGGAAAGCATTGCCGATACCGCAAGAGTACTTGCAGGTATGTTTGACGGTATTGAATACAGAGGATATGGGCAGGATATCGTAGAGGAGCTGGCAAAGTACTCTAAGGTACCTGTTTGGAATGGTTTGACCAATGAATTTCATCCTACTCAGATGTTGGCAGATTTGCTCACCATCAGAGAGCATTTCGGCAAGGTGGAAGGCATCAAATTAACTTACATGGGCGATGCCCGTTACAATATGGGTAATTCCTGGATGGTGACCTGTGCGAAGATGGGTATGCATTTTACGGCTTGTACTACACCTAAGTACTTCCCCGACCCTGCATTGGTAGAGGAATGTCAGAAAATCGCAGCTACCACTGGTGCTACCATTACCTTAACCGATAGCGTGGAAGAAGGCACAAAGGGTGCTGATGTAATCTATACCGACGTATGGGTATCCATGGGTGAGCCGGATGAAGTATGGGCAGAAAGAATTGAAGAGCTGTCGCCTTATCAGGTAAACAAGGCAGTGATGGACAATGCCGGAAAGCAGGCTATTTTCCTCCATTGCTTACCTGCATTCCATGATTTGAAGACAGGCATCGGTCAGGAGATTGAGAAGAAGTTTGGTATCAGTGAGATGGAGGTAACCGACGAAGTATTCGAGTCTTCCCAGTCACTGGTATTTGAAGAAGCAGAGAACCGTATGCATACCATCAAGGCAGTGATGGCTGCAACTTTAGGATATAATGGCTAATATGCAAATGCCCCGATGGGCAGGGAAGAAACTGATACATGAAGCAGTCATGGATTCCACCAATGAGGCGGCGAAGCGGGACGGGGCGGCAGGTGCAGACCACGGTACGGTATACCGGGCGGATGTGCAGAGCGCCGGAAAGGGTCGCAGAGGGCGTAGCTGGTACTCCCATGAGGAAAGCAATCTGTACTTTAGCATATTGCTAAGACCCGCCATATCACCGGACAAGGCATCCATGCTTACACTGGTAATGGCTTATGCAGTGGCGGGAGCAATCCGTGAATACGCCGGACTGTCGGCACAGATTAAATGGCCCAATGACATCGTAGTAAATAGCAAAAAGGTCTGCGGCATCCTGTGCGAGATGAAGCTGGATGGCACCCGGTTGGATTACTGCGTGGCAGGCGTGGGTGTAAATGTGGGAAAGCAGGAGTTTGCAGAGGAGATTCGTTCCATGGCTACCTCCCTGGAAGAACAGCTTGGAGGTCCTATTGACCGTGAAGGGCTGTTACTGGCGATTTTAGACCGGTTTGAGAGAGGCTATGAGGAATTCCTGCATTGTGAGGATTTGCGCTTCCTACGGGAAGAATACAATGGATGGCTGGTAAATCAAAACAGACAGGTCCGTGTACTAGAGCCACAGGGCGAGTATGAAGGTGTGGCAAAGGGCATTACCCCTACCGGAGAATTACTGGTGGAATGCAGGGACGGACAGGTACAAAAGGTTTATGCCGGAGAAGTCTCCGTAAGAGGTTTGTACGGTTATGTATAGGTTTGAAGAAAACAGGCCATATTAGAAAGGATGGTAGGAAGTTGGAAGAAAGAATCGTGCTTTGCGGCGCCAATGCCTACGAACAGAAATATTACTTTAATGAAAAGTTTAACGGAATCCCCGATTCCATCAAGGATGAATTGCACATTATCTGTGTGCTGTTTACCGAAGAGGTGGGCGGGATTTTTACCATAGTATTTGAACAGGACGGCTCCATATCCTTGGAGACTCAGGCAGAAGAGGATGATATTTACTATGATGAAATCTCCAGCGGTCTGCTGGTATCCGAAATCCGCAGAAAGCGTCAGGAGCTTTTGGAGTCCTTGAGCCTGTTTTACAGAGTGTTTATCCTGAAGGAAGATATTTCCGATATGCTGGAGGAGTAAAGGATGATATTAGTAGTAGATGTGGGCAATACCAATATTACCTGCGGTGTGTACGAGGAAAAGGAGCTGAAGGCAACCTTTCGTATCAATACCAAGACCAAGAGAACTTCAGATGAATACGGTGCCATCTTTTCACAGCTTTTAAGCATGAAGGGATTGCAGTTAAGTGATATCGAGGGAAGCATTATCGCCAGCGTAGTGCCGGATGTGATGCATTCTCTGGTAGGCGGTATCGTGCGCTATACCAATACGGAGCCTTTGATCGTAGGTCCCGGCGTGAAGACCGGTATCAAGATTGTCACAGAGGATCCCCGTGCCATCGGTGCGGACCGAATTGTGGATGCGGTAGCGGCTTATGAGAAGTACGGCGGCCCCATACTGGTGATTGACTTCGGTACGGCCACAACCTACGATTATGTGACTGCTCAGGGACATTTTGCAGCAGGAATCACGGCTCCCGGTATCCGTATCAGTTCGGAGGCTTTGTGGAAGGCTACGGCCAAGCTGCCCAATATAGAGATTAAGAAGCCCAAGTCCATACTGGCGCAGGAGACTATCTCCAGTATGCAGGCGGGACTTATGTACGGTCAGATTGGTCAGACAGACTATATCATCAGGAAAGTAAAGGAAGAAACCGGCATCCCGGATATGAAGGTGGTTGTCACCGGTGGTTTGGGAAGAACGGTTGCGGACGAAATCGAAACCGACAGTATTTACGACGGGACCTTGACACTGGACGGTTTACGTTTTGTATACGAGAAGAATAGACGGTAGGAAAAATGAGTAGATTACAGATAGGGGATGTGACCCTTGACAATAATTGTATACTGGCTCCCATGGCAGGTGTAACAGACCTGCCTTTTCGTTTGCTGTGCAAGGAACAGGGAGTGGGCCTGATCTGTATGGAAATGGTCAGTGCCAAGGCGATTTATTATAACAACAAAAATACCGAGGAATTGATGACCATCCATCCGGACGAAGCACCTGTATCCCTGCAACTTTTTGGCTCGGACCCGGATATCATCGCAGACATGGCGAAGCGCATCGAGGAGAAACCCTTTGCCATTCTGGATATCAATATGGGTTGCCCGGTGCCGAAGGTTGTTAACAACGGAGAAGGTTCTGCATTGATGAAAGATCCCAAGCTGGCGGAGGAAATCCTGACCAAGCTGGTGAAAGCCATCAATAAGCCGGTGACGGTGAAAATCCGCAAAGGCTTCAATGATGCGAATGTAAACGCCGTGGAAATTGCCCGTATCGCAGAAAGCTGCGGTGTGGCAGCAGTGGCAGTCCATGGCCGAACCAGGGAGCAATATTACAGCGGCAAGGCGGACTGGGACATCATAGGTGCCGTAAAGGATGCGGTGAAAATCCCTGTCATCGGCAACGGGGACGTGGTGGATGCCAACAGTGCCAAAGCATTGTTAGAGCAAACCGGCTGTGACGGTGTGATGATAGGAAGGGCCGCACAGGGCAATCCCTGGATTTTCCGGGAAGTGGTGACCTTTTTGGAGACCGGTGTGATACCGCCAAAGCCTACACCACAGCAGGTGAAGGAAACGGTCATCCGTCATGCCAACCTGCAGCTGAAATACAAGGGCGAATATACCGGTGTCCGGGAAATGCGTAAGCACTTATCCTGGTATACGGCAGGCTATCCCAATTCTGCCAGATTCCGCCAGATGATTAACTCCATGGAAAGTATGGAACAGCTGATTGCCAGTGTGGAGGAAATATTCGTTTAAAGAATGCATGAAGAAAGTGTCATCCACATAAAATGAAGCATGGACAGAATTATATTTTTCAGGATGGCAAAAAACAGAATCCATGTATCGAACCACAAGGTGCAAATCTTCCGACAGGTATCAGACCCCTTTGTTTTGTATTATATCCAGCTTTGCGGCAATGCTGAGCAGATGGAACCCATGCAGCTGTGTAAGGAGATGTACAAAGCCTTTGGACAGCTTCAGGACAGGTATCGGAAGAAGGAAGAGGGTATGGATACCTATCTTCTGTACGAGCCCGGCTTTGAAGAGTGGCTGGAGCAGAGAGGCACTATTAGGGGATGGACGACAGAATGGAACTACCCGGTTTATCAGGCCTTTGCCACACCGGAAAATTTACAATGGATTTTGCAGAAGATCCCCAAGGACCTATATCCTGAGAAGGCTTATGTGCTGGGTACCGGTATGGGCATGGAGAGATGGTTGCCTTATGTGGCAGGCAAGGTGCATCATATCCGTTTTTATCTGGAGTTTGCCACCAAAGGAGTGGAGGATCTGCAGGAAATGCTTTTGGAGGAATACGGCATGCTGACGGAGGTGCTTTTGACCGGTGCGGGAGAGTTTCGGAAGCTACGACTTCGAAGTGAGGTACCGGTGCTGGTGATTGACTTCTCCGGGCAGGAATCCATAGCCGTTAGCGGTCTGAAAAGGGGCAGTATCTGGGTGGATATGAATGCATCGGAAGCCCAGCGTCATGCCACCGAAGACCGGTTCACAGGGGTGCATTATTACTCGTTAAGGACAGTTTGTAAAAGAGAAATGCAGCAAACCCTTGACATTGGCACTAAATTTGCGTATAATACGGACGTTAAAATAGGTACATTATAGATTGGCATAATACTATATATGATTAAAGGAAGGGTAAAACAATGGCATTAAAAGAAAAGAAAAACATTTTAACTTATGAAGGTTTGATGAAATATGAGAGCGAATTAGAGCATCTGAAAGTAGTCAAACGCCAGGAGGTTGCCCAGAAAATAAAAGAAGCAAGAGAGCAGGGAGACCTTTCAGAAAACGCTGAATATGATGCAGCAAAGGACGAGCAGAGAGATATCGAGGCTCGTATTGAAGAGTTAGAGAAGATTTTAAAGAATGCAGAAGTTGTTGATGAAGACGAAGTAGATTTGGACAAGATCAACATCGGCTGTATGGTAAAGATTTTAGATATGGAATTCAATGAAGAATTAGAATACAAGATTGTTGGTTCTACCGAGGCAAACAGCTTAAAGGGTAAGATTTCCAATGAGAGCCCTGTAGGCAAGGCCCTGATGGGTCAGCAGGTAGGCGCTACCGTTGCGGTAGACACACAGGCTGGTGTGATTTCATACAAGGTATTGGAAATCAGACGTGCTTAAAACGAAATGATTTTTCAGTTCAACAGAGGAGTGAATTAAAATGGCAGAAGTACAGAATAACAATGTACAGGAACAGGATATAAATCAGTTATTAAAGGTCAGAAGAGAGAAGCTTCAGAACTTACAGGCAGCGGACAAGGACCCTTTTCAGATTACCAAGTATGATGTGACCCACCATACCGCAGAGGCAAGAGCACAGTATGAGGCTCATGAAGCAGAGCTTTTAGCAGGCAGAGTTGCTGTGAATGTAGAAGGCTTGGATGAAGTAGCAGCAAGAGAAGCTGTAACTGCAGATTATAACGAAAGAAGAGCCATCATGGACGCAAGCCCCATTAACGTATCCATCGCAGGACGTATGATGTTTAAGCGTGTTATGGGTAAGGCTTCTTTCTGCAATATTCAGGACTTGGAAGGCAGAATCCAGGTATACGTGGCAAGAGACGCTATCGGCGAAGATGCTTACGCAGACTTCAAGAAGTCAGATATCGGTGATATCTATGGTATCAAGGGCTATGTATTCCGTACCAAGACCGGTGAAATCTCCGTACATGCAGTGGAACTGACCATGCTCAGCAAGAGCTTACAGATCCTTCCTGAGAAGTTCCACGGTCTGACCGATACCGATACCCGTTATCGTCAGAGATATGTGGATTTAATTATGAACGAGGAAGTAAAGGATACCTTCATCAAGCGTTCTAAGATGATGAAGAGCATCCGTAATTTCTTAGACGGACGTAACTTTATGGAAGTGGAGACCCCTATGCTTGTGGCAAATGCAGGCGGTGCGGCAGCAAGACCTTTCGAAACCCACTTCAATGCATTGGATGAGGACGTGAAGCTTCGTATTTCCCTGGAGCTTTACTTAAAGAGATTAATCGTAGGCGGCTTAGAGCGAGTATACGAAATCGGCCGTGTATTCCGTAACGAAGGTGTGGACACCAGACATAACCCTGAGTTCACCCTGATGGAGCTTTATCAGGCATATACCGATTACTACGGTATGATGGAGCTTACTGAGAGCATGTTTAAGTATGTGGCACAGGAGGTTTGCGGTTCTACTGTGATCCAGTACGGCCCTCATACCATCGACTTTGGCAAGCCTTTCGAAAGACTGACCATGATTGAAGCAGTAAAGAAGTATGCAGGTGTGGATTTTGATGAAATCCCTGATACTGCTACCGCTAAGAAAATCGCTGACGAAAAGCACGTAGAATACGAAGCACGCCATGAGAAGGGCGATATCCTGAACCTCTTCTTCGAAGAGTTTGTAGAAGAGCACCTGATTCAGCCTACCTTCATCATGGACCATCCTGTAGAGATTTCTCCTTTGACCAAGAGAAAGCCGGACAAGCCGGACTATGTAGAGCGTTTTGAGCTTTTCATCAACGGATGGGAAATGTGTAACGCATACTCCGAATTAAATGATCCTATCGACCAGAGAGAACGTTTCAAGGCACAGGAAGCAGCGCTGGCAGCAGGTGATGACGAAGCCAACACCACCGACGAAGACTTCATGAATGCTTTGGAAATCGGTATGCCTCCTACAGGCGGTATCGGCTACGGTCTGGACAGATTGTGTATGTTACTGACCGATTCACAGGCGATCAGGGATGTATTGTTCTTCCCGACAATGAAAAGTTTGGATAAGTAATAATCCAGTAAAATGAAGGGCTTGAAACCTTTCCTAAAAAATTCTTAGGAAAGGGCTTCAAGCCCTTCGTGCTTTACTTCAAACTTCATTCCTATTCTGAGTCTTCGGATGCCAAATCTTCATCCCCTTTACCTTTGCACTCCAATTTTTCTTCCAGAATTCTGATTCTTCTTTCCATTAATGCCATATTTTGAATCATACTTGTCAGTCGATTTGTCAAATCGGAGATAACAGATGTAATGGATATCATTATCATAATTTCCAATAAAATACAGATTCCAAACAGTCCATTCGAAGCGACTTCAATACCTAATAGATCCGCACCCCAAACCAAAACATCCGTCCAAATTACAACTATAAGCATTAATATTCCGGCCAGAAACCACAGCAAACTGTATTTTAACGCAAATTTCTTTCTTTTAAGCAGGCTGACGATTATAACAAAATAAATCGCTATCAAAACCAATGCAAATATTCTTAAAGATGTAGACATATTCCCTCCCTATCTGGCCATATTCCTAATTAATATTGCCAGGGATACCTTTATCATATAATAGATAGACTTTAATGGCGAAATGGAACTAACACCACCCTGACGTTCTTTCATAATAACCGGAACTTCCGCGACAGTTCCTCCTGTTCTCGCTATTGTAACCAACGCTTCCGGTTCCGGATAATCTTGCGCATATTCTTTTGCGAAAATTTCTATATACTTTCGATCTACCGCCCTATAACCACTAGTCACATCGGCCACTTTCAACTTAGTAGTTATATATATCATTCTGCTTAAAAATTTAATGCCAATTCTCCTTAGGGCAGATGATTGAAAACCATCTTTTTCAACAAATCTTGAACCCACAACCACATTAGCTTTTCCCTCAATAATTGGTTGTATAATCTTATTAAGTTCACTTGCCGGATGCTGTCCATCACCATCTATTTGCACTGCAATATCATAACCGTTTTCCAAAGCATATAAATAGCCCGTCTGTACACCGCCACCTATACCAAGATTCAGCGGCAAATCTAAATGGTTAATACTATTTTCCCTAAGTATCTTTCTTGTAGCATCTACAGAAGCATCATTAATCACCAACACGTCTACTTCCGGATGATGCAACCTTAAATCACGAACCGTATCTAATATTGCTTCTTGTTCGTTATACGCCGGTATCATAACTAATGTTCTCATAAATTTATCTATCCTTACTTATAGTTTTCGCAAGTCTCTCGTCGTCACTAATTCTTCCTTTGCGTCTGATAACTTTTCCTGTTCATCAGAATGCCAAACAGTTACAAAGCTAAGCGGAAGTAACAGGAAAAGCGGCCATGCGTAACGAATGGATGGCACTGGTGCAAGCAGCATAATTCCAAGCTGGGCTATCAGTGGCAAAAACACCGGCAATACCTTTAGATACTGTTTGAAATTCTTCCATGCCAAGATCATTATAAAAAGTAAAATCCATGGAAGATATCCGTGAACAAAAAATATATTTAAAACCGGTGTGGTTCTCCAGAACGAATCAGTACACAAACTCGCATAATAAGCATCTGCGATTTTGAAGTTTGCTATACTTTGACGTTCCAGCGGAACCGGGAAACTGTCCACAGGATAATTGTAGTATTCAATATATGTAAAAAAGTCCTGTCCCGGATACCAAATGTCCAATGTATTCGACAAAAATGCCACGATGTAATCTTTTGGAAAATGAAATCCTATATCAAGATAAAATTTCCAAAAGGCAATCGGATTGTCTTTATATGCTTCTACCGAAAAGAACATTTTAGCATAGTCTGCCGAAAAAGGCACATACCCATTTCCGTCAGGCACGGGTATACTAAAATAATACTGCATCTGTGCTGCCTGTTCCTCGTTTAACATATCTGATCTGTAACATTCCACACGTTTCAACTGCTGAATGGGAACACAGAACGCTTCTGTCACAGGTCCGGGCTTAATATCCCATGCATCAAAGATAGGTCCTGTATAAATCTTATAAGCAAAAACAGGCAAGATAATAGCTGCTATCAAAGCAATATATCCCTTTATTTGCTTAATATATTTAATTCTCAAAAGAAGCAATCCGGCAAAACAAAACACATAGATATGAAAACCATTATTTCTCGTTGCACACAACAAGAAGCCAATCACGAATAACAGAATCAAATTCTTCTTATTTTTGATATATTGTCCCGGAGCGATCACAATTTCCGTAAAATGACATCCGAACAACACCAAAAACGCAGAATACAAAGCATCCTTTATCATTGAGATTGACAAACATGCATTCATAAACCACAAAGCAGAACATATCGCTGTAAAAACAACGATTAACATTGGAACTTTGTATTTCTTTAGAAGTAGCACCACGCGCGCCAATGAATAACTTAATATAACCATCTGAATCAGCGCCAAAATACCAAGTCCCACCTCATAACTGCCAAAAACACCATCTCCCAACCGCATAAACACTCTCAGAAGAAATGTGTGTAAAACCGGATGAGCATTATTGGTGATAACCCCCAACGCATCTCTTGTCTGATTTACGATATCATAGGATAAAATTCCCGGAAAACAAACAATATATGCCGGTAACCAGGAAACAAAAATCACCCCCCATACAATCAGAAGCAACTTTGTATCTCCAAGCTGATTGATTGCATGTTTCAACCGTTCATTCTTTATGCCCAAATCCAACTTTTGAACTGCAATAACAACCAAAACATTTATCACGGCACATATCAAAAAGCACAAAATAAAAGGAATGATTTCCGAGCCATCAAAGCTTAAATTCTGAGTTTTAATTTTAGGTCCTACCACGGTATAAAAAAGAGCGGCGACAAGCGCCAATACTACCATCCAAATCTTTTTTTTCATCGCAATGTATTCCTTTCACCTGCTTTGAAACTATACATATTTTCTTAAGTTCCTTCGCTTTTTCCGTTGTAATTATATCACACCCAAAATCAAAATAAAATAACTTTCTTGTCCTTAATAAAAGAATTCCGCTGGTAAAGGATCTGACATTAAGTCAGATTTTTTTTTATGTTTATGAATAATGAAAAAACTTTCTGTTTTTGTCGTTATATGTTAAGATGTTGATGTGCATATGAAAACTCATAGTGAAGAGAGAGTATTTAAGATGAAATACAAATTAATTGCTGTTGATATGGATGGAACATTGTTGAACAGCAAGGGAGAGATTACAGAAACAACGGCAGAAGCTATAAGGATGGCGGTGGAGAAAGGTATTATATTCACCATTTCTACGGGCAGACCCATACAGGGAGTAGAAAAATACAATAGTTTACTTCACTTAAAAGGGCCCGTGATTACATATAACGGAGCGATGATTGTGAATGCTGAGAGCCATGAGATTTTGTTTAGACAGGAATTGGTGCGTAGTGATGCGAAACAAATCTGGGAAATGGGGCTACAGTACGATACCACAATGTGCATATGGTCAAACAACCGGTTATATAGTAACAAGTGGAATGATAAGATTCATGATTATAAAAAGCTTTCAGGGGTGGAACCCATTTTGTTAAAGGATTTTGAAACTTTACCGGATATGGGAATTACCAAAATCTTGTGGTATGATGAAGTGGAGCGTATTGAAGATTTTATGAGAGTACTGTCTCCTGATATGTTTTCAGAAGTTTCATATTGTACATCCAAACCCACTTTTTTGGAGTTTTTCAGCAGCAAAGTTTCAAAATCGGTGGCAATGGAGAAAATCGGTGAAATATACAATATTGCCCGGGACGAAATGGTAGCAATTGGTGATGGTCTTAATGATTTGAGTATGATTCAGTATGCAGGACTTGGTGTTGCCATGGGAAATGCAGAGGAAGAAGTGAAAAGAAATTCACAATTTGTGACCACTACGAATGATGAAGATGGTGTACGATTGGTGATAGAAAAATTAATATAACTGTATGAAGATATCGGTTGGATGTTTGAATGAAGGTTAAACAATGAAAGAAACGGGTGTGTTAAAGAAGATATATGGGTTTTTATTAGTGGCGGCCTATTTTGGTGAGACTGAGCAAGTCTGAAGACACAGAGATTACCTTTGAAGCACAGCGCTATCTGACCAGCTTCTACATCACCTCTCAGAGGTTTGAGGAAGCAGAGGAGGTACTGGCATTGCTTCCGGACTTTGATTTTAATGCAAGACATTTGCGGGCATTGCTTTTGTACATGAAGAAGGATTATGAGGCAGCAAAGAAGGCTGCAGAATGCGTTGCAACCTATGTGGATGGTATGATCCATGCAGAGGAATGCTTGAAGGAGTCCCCCTTCTTCGGCGATTTGGGCGAGGAAATCCGCTTTATCTCCAATGGTGCATTGGTGAGCCTGGAGGCATTCCGGGAAGAGCTGAGTAGGATGGGGAAATTTATATCACGCGCATAATTTACAAGCCCTACATTCATGCTATGATAAGCTAAAACGAGGATATTGTGTGAGTACAAATCTGGCTCCCTAGTCTAAAGGTTAGGACATCGGCCTTTCAAGCCGAAGATGCCGGGTTCAAGTCCAATCCTGCCTACTTTTGTTTGCAGCGACCCAGCTGTTTAAAGATAGCTGATGGTTTAAGGTACCAGCCTGCTAAGCTGGTGTGCGTGTATTCACACCAAAGGTTTGAATCTTGTAGTGGCTGTTATTGGCACTTTAATAAAATAAAGTCCGCATTATGGGACTCATAATGATGTATAATAGGAACCAAGGATAGGGGGAATATACCCTCATCCAGGTTCCTATTTATTTTGTAAAAAGAGAGGAGAATGCTATATGAAAAAGAATTCGAACGAAATGAGTACCGGTGCAGCACTTTTGGTGACAGTAGGAATAATGCTTTTCATTGGCTTCATTATGAATGCTTGTGAGCCCAAATGCAGCATGGCTGAGTGTGATAATAAGGCAAAAGAAAACAGCAGATATTGTTATATGCATGACATGAGTTATCGGAATTATGGCAATCCGGATTATAATGCCGTTTACAAAAACGCTCAGAGAAATAAGAACAAAACAACCTCATCAGGCACAAAGGCATATGACAGTGGTTCATCAAGTAGTACTTCCCATTCGAACAAGACAACTACTACCAAGAAAAAGGTGTATACCACCTATGATTCCTACGATGCAGGATATGAGGACGTGTACGAAGATGACGATTATGACTGGGACAGATATTGGTCCGACAGTGACTATGCAGACGGTGTGGATGATGCCATGGATGAGTTGGACTGGTAGGAGTGTGGAGTTCTATGCAGCCTGCTAAAGGAAAGTGGAATGACAGAAGTTCATACTAGGAGTGTATTGGGCACTTAAATGGTTAGGAATGTAACAAAGAGAAAAGAGGTACAAGCGATGCGAAGCAATCTGTATATCAATGATGTGAAAATCACAAAGGAGATTCCGGAGGATAACTATCTGAGCAAGCTGCCGGTGGTGCGCAACCTGATGAAGTCGGGCGGCCTTCACTTTGATAAGAAGGTCACGTTCCTGGTGGGGGAGAATGGTGTGGGCAAATCCACACTGATTGAAGGAATCGCAGTGGCCATGGGCTTCAACCCGGAAGGGGGCACGGTCAACTTTAACTTCTCCACCAATGATTCCCACTCCGATTTGCACCATTTCCTGACAGTCTGCAGGGGCTATGTGCGTCATAGAGACGGATTCTTCCTGCGGGCGGAGAGCCTCTATAATGTTGCAACCAATATAGATGAAATGGATGCGGCTCCTTCCTTCGGTCCGCCCATCAATACTTATTACGGAGGCAAATCCCTACACAAACAATCCCACGGGGAAAGCTTCTTAGCCTTGGTAGAAAACCGCTTCGGAGGAAATGGGCTGTACATACTGGACGAACCGGAGGCTGCCCTATCCCCTATGCGGCTGATGCGCCTGATGGTCTGCATGCAGGAACTGGTCAATCGGAACTCACAATTCATCATATCCACCCATTCACCGGTGCTGATGACCTTCCCGGGAGCGGAGGTGCTGGAAATAACGGACGAGGGCATCCAAAGCGTAGACTACAAAGAGACGGAGCATTTCATCGTGACAAAACGGTTTATGGATGCCCCGGAGAAGATGGTGGGGAGTTTGTTGGGGGGGTAAAGTAAAGGAAATTAAATTTAGAAATTATTATTCCCTAAACGTTTAAACTTATAGATGTTTTTGCTTTAAGAATATGATATAATATACATAAATTAAGCCAAAAGGGAATTTGAAAAAAACTAAATTTCTAACAATAAGAACGGAGAACAAAACAAATGGATACAATAATGTTCTACAATGAAAACGCAAAAACCTTCATGGATACGACTTTGAACGTAGATTTTTCGCCTGTTCAAAACCGATTTCTGGACAAGTTACATAAGGAGTCATTTATTCTTGATTTTGGTTGTGGTTCTGGTCGAGACACAAAGTATTTTATGGAGCAAGGACATACAGTAGAAGCGATTGACGGTTCTATAGAGATGTGTAAGCTTGCCAGTGCATATACAGGCATTGAAGTAAAGCATATGCTTTTCCAAGACCTGCAGGAAGTCAACAGATACGATGCCATCTGGGCTTGTTCTTCCATTTTGCATCTTCCATACACCGAACTTGTGGATGTGATGAAGAAGATGGTAATTGCCCTAAAAGACAATGGTCTTATTTATACTTCCTTCAAGTATGGAACTTATGAAGGCATGCGAAACGGCAGGTACTTTATCGATATGACAGAAGAGAGCTTGGAAAAACTGTTAGAAGAGGTAGAAGGGCTTGAACTGGAGGAAACATGGATTACATCGGATGTACGTCCGGGACGAGGTGAGGAGAAATGGTTGAATCTCTTTCTGCGAAAGAAATAGTGGAGTATCCTAACGGCGGTAAGACATATTTTTATGTAAACGGACAGACTGTGATTATTGTGGACGAAGGACTCTGTAAGTGTGATTCGAAAGAGGATATTTTTCCGTACACACTGATTACGGACAAGCAGAATTATTATATGCATCGTTATGATAAGGTCTATCGCTTTCTGGCGGAAGATAAGGATACCATAAAGGAAGTGGTTCAAGGGGATAAGAACCATGTAGATATGGACTTTACAATCCGAGTAGCCAATCGAGAAGAAAGTGCAGATGCATCGCCATTGGAACTATTGTTTGAACGTAATTTTACCAATGTATATGGTATGAATGCATTAAAATACCTTTGGAAGGAATATAGTGTGGTTGATACGGAGGGACACTATTATTTCTTGGATTATTATGTGCGAACAGAGGATGGTGGAATTGCCGTAGAGGAAAATGGGATGTCCTATCATCATCCACAAGTAATAGGATTAGAGAAATACCGACATCAGTTAAAGAAGCAGAATACCTGTAGTCAGTGGGGAATTAAGTTGTTTCGATTCTCTACTGAGGATTGCCAGTTTGAAAGTCGTATAGAGGATGATATTCGAACTTTCTTTGGAGAGGATACAAGTAGGTTTGAGGAAAACGGACTACTCATAGACCGAAGGGTAGAGTTATATGACCATCAGATGACCACATTAGAGGATATGGCGAAAAAGAGAGAGGAAGGTATAAATACCTTCCTAATTGTGTTTCCTACGGCTAGTGGTAAGTCCAAAATTGTTGAAGAGGACATGCGTATCTTTGCAGAGGGTAGAGAGGATTTTAAGGCATTGATTTTAGCTCCAAATACCAACATTGTGAAGGACTGGCATAGTAGAATTAAGGATTCATTAGGGGAGTACCAGAGTCAGATTGAGGTAAATACATTTGCCTATATGGTGCGAAATTATACCAATATTTCGCCCAAAGAGTATTCGTATATCGTAATAGATGAGGCACATCATGCAGTGGCACCTATGCTTAAAAGGGTGATTCAATATTTTACACCTGAGTTTATGGTGGGACTGACGGCAACTGACCAAAGACCTGATAAGAAGAAATTGGAGAGTGTCTTTGGTAGCTATAAAACGGGTTTGTCATTGGTGCAAGCCATGGAGGAAGGAATTGTAGCCCAAGCCAATGTTTATCGTATAGAAACCAATATTGATTTGAGTCATGTACGTTTTAATGGCAAGGACTATATTAATGCAGATTTGGAGAAAAGTATCCGTGTTACTTCTCGTAATGAATTGATTGTGAATGTGTTGCAGGAGTATTTCTGTGAGGGAGAGGTGGCAAAACGACAAGGTGTTATTTTCTGCGTTAATACTAATCATACCGTGGAGATGGAAAAGCTTCTGAATGCGGCTGGTATCAGTGCTAAATCATATACAGGACAGTCTAAAAATGCAGATAAAATCATGGCGGAGTTTAAAGAGAAAAAGATACGTTTTTTATGTGCTTGTAACATGATTTCTGAAGGTTGGGACTATCCGGAGTTGGGAATCTTGGTAATGGCGAGACCAACTTTATCAAAGGTACTATATTTGCAGCAAATAGGCCGTGGGCTTCGAAAGACATCCGTAAAGAAAAATGTATTTGTTATAGATGTGGTAGATGAATATGGAGCTATGGCAAGGCCTTGTTCTATGCATAGTATTTTCCAAAATGCTATGTATGTGCCGTTTGGTAATATTTCCTGTAGAACATATTCTGTCGGTGATATGATAGAGATTGATGGACTTCAAGAATGAGTGGAACGCATAGTGGAAGTAGATGTGAATAGCTTTGAAGACAAGTATGGTGATTACTTTAGTCAGGAGCAAATAGCAAGAGAGTATTATGTGAGTACAGGAACAATTACCAGTTGGATTAAGAAGGGAAGGATACAACCTACTATCACCTATCCCTTTGGTAATAAGCAGATTCATTTATTTAGTCCGGAGGACGTGAAGCGAATTCGACAGGTGTTACAAATTCCTGAACATACAGAAGAAACCATCAAGCAGGACTTTTTTGATTTTCTGGAAGAAAGAGATTATTCGTTATCATACAAAATGCCTTTTCTATTGTCATTTTTGAAGCGTGTGAATTCTATCGGTGATGCCAATATCGAAGAAGTATTGGATGATTATATAGCTTTTTATGTGGATAGAATAGAACGAGGTTTGCCAGTTGACAGAGTCACATGCCCATATAATGCAGAGACCTTAAAGGATAGGAAAATGATAAAAGCTAATATGTTGACAAATCCTTTTGAGAAGTTTGAACGTAAGAGATTTCTTTATCAATCTAAGGACTTAGGTGTGATTTCTATGAATCATGCATTATTTTCCCAGATGGAGAAAGAAGATTTTCAGAGGGTGAAAGAGCAGATGTTTGAAGATATTAAGAATTATTATCGGGAGATGGGCGTGTAAGCCTAGAGAGTGTAAAAGTTGAGTATGACGGAATAGCAAGAAGTACTATATAAGAAAAAAGGAAGTGGTGCAATGATTAAATCTGTACATGATTATCAAATTGACGATGTTTTCAAGAAGGATGCAGGATTTTGTTATGTGATTCCAAAGTATCAGAGAGAGTATACATGGAATCAATATCAGTGGAAGGATCTGTACGACGATATCAATGAGAATGATTTTGGTTATTTTATTGGTTCGATTATTTGTATTGATAATTCGTTAGATGCATTTCAGCTTAAGCAGTTAGAGGTTGTTGACGGACAGCAAAGACTTACCACATTAATTTTATTGCTTACCGCAATTTATAACAGACTAAAGGAACATAAAGACGAATTGGATGAGGATAATGAAGATGAACTTCCATCTTTGCGCAAGTCTATTATATGCAAGAGTGCGCCTAATGGCGTTATTCTTTGTCCTCAAATTCAAAATAATAATTTGAGCGATTTTTTGTATGTAATGTATGAGAATAATCTCATTAAAAATGCTAAGAAAGAAAAGAATTGGGGCAATAGAAAGATTGCAAAATGTTATAAGTATTTTCTACAGCGGTTAGATACGGATATTGAAAAATCTGGTAGTGCTGTAGAAACTTTGCTGGAAATAAAGAGAAAAGTTTCTAAGTCTATATTGGTTAAGATAGAGGTTGCCAGTCATGCTGAGGCTTATACTTTGTTTGAATCTTTGAACAACAGAGGAACCCCGTTAACTGCAATTGATTTGATGAAGAATTTAATTCTTGCCAGAGCAGAAAAAGCAGGAATGTCCTGTGATGACTGCTTTGATAGATGGCAGGAGTTGTTGGAATACCTTACGGATGATTATGGCATTCAAGAACGTTTCTTTAGACAGTATTATAATGCTTTTAAAAATACATTGAATGAACCGTTTAGAAGTGAAGACTTGAAGAAGAAAGATCCATTGGGGTACATAGCAACGAGATCTAATCTGCTTTCTATTTTTGAAGAACTTATTAATCGAGATTTAACTGCATTTTTAGAAGATATCTTAAATTGTGGGGAGATTTATTCGTGGTTTATTATGTCGGGAGATGTTCCTCAAAAGTACAAGAAAGTATTAGAAGAATTAGGACATATTCAAGGCGCACCTTCCTATCTGCTACTATTATATTTGTTTAAAAATCAGGGAACGTTGTCTCTTAGTGATTCTGATTTGGTGAAGACAATAAAACTTTTAACAAGATTTTTTGTTCGAAGAAATATTACTGATATGCCTAATACGAGAGATTTGACAAGAATCTTTATGAATATCATATCTGATATTGAAACGGAATCTTTGGAGGGAGAGGAGATATTTGTCGCTATTTATGAAACATTGAAAAAGTGGTCTGCACCAGATGAAGTGTTTTCGGATAATCTTAAAGGGAATATTTATGAAGAGAATGTTGGTGCAGCGAGATTTATTTTATGTGCTTTAGCTGAAAAGGCGATGACAAATGAAACATGGACAGATCTTTGGGAGCAGAATGATTACAGTGGCAAAAAGGTTTATAAATGGACTATTGAGCATATTTTCCCGGAGGGAAAGAATATACCTCAACACTGGGTCGATATGATTGCCGATGGTGATAAAACACTTGCGAAAGAGTATCTTGAGCTCCATGTGCATAAGATTGGAAATCTCACCATCACCGGTTATAACAGTACATTGAGTAATCTCTCGTTTGTTGAAAAGAGGGATCGAGTAAATAGTCAGAAACTGTTTGTGGGATATAAAAATGGTTTGGAAATCAATAAGGAGATTTCTGAGAAAGACAGTTGGACAGTTCAAGATATTAAGGATAGAACAGATAAACTTGTAGCTGAATTATTGATTATGTTTTCTTTATAAAGTGGGTATTTATGTAAAGTATTGTCATAAGAAGGAGAGCGGAAGGCATGACAACCAGAGAAGAAGTTTTGAGGTATTGCTTGTCGTTTTCTAACACGTATCAGGATGCACCGTTTCATGATGAAAACTGGCAGTTGGTTCGCTATCGCAAGAATAAGAAGGCCTTTGCATGGACTTACTTTAGAAATGGTAAGCTTTGTGTCAATGTGAAGGTAAATCCTGAATGGAGGGATTTGTGGAGACAGACTTATGCGTCCGTGCTTCCAGGATATCATCAAAATAAGGAGCATTGGAATACAGTTATTTTGGATGGCACGATTCCGGTGGAAGAGGTAAAAAGGATGATTGCGGAAAGTTATGACCTAATTTGTGGAAGAAAAACGTGAGGTGAGTAATTGGTGGGATTTATACAATCTCTAATTAATGAATATACGCGAAAGAAACAAGAAAAAAATGCGGCTTGCAATACGTTAACGAAGGAAATAGATAGTGCTATTGCCGACGTAGACGATTTGTTTGATGACAAACAGAATTTTGTTGATCCTCAACAGGCTGAAAGGTGGAGTAATCAACACAAGGTTTTATTTGATGAAATTTCGGCACCGAATATTCGGGGGTTAAAAGGAGCAATGAAATATAAGAATCTACTAAAAAGAAAAGACATGCTGCTTGAGGTATCCCGGATTTTCTCACAAAAAATACAGCAACACAATAATGATGTGGCAAACAATAGGATACCTAGGGCTTATGAGTTGATTGGCGATGTTGAAGGAAGAAAACTTGATCGGCAACAGATGACTTGTGTTGTAAAGGAGGTACATAATCACTTAGTAATTGCAGGAGCGGGAACAGGAAAAACAACAACAATTGTTGGAAAAATAAAGTATCTTTTAAAAAGTGAAAAGTGTCGACCGGAAGACATTTTGGTACTTTCGTTTACAAATGCCTCTGCTACGGAAATGTGTGAAAGAATTCGTTCAGAAACAGGTGAGGATATTGATGCTTCAACCTTTCATAAATTGGGATTGAATATCATTTCAAAGGTAGATGGAATAAAACCGAAAATCACACAACGGAGTTTAAGAAGTTTTGTAAAGGAGCAGCTTCAAAATCAAATGCATTCTGTTGGATATTTGAGTTTACTCAGCGTCTATTTGCTATTTAATCGAGTAGTGGCAAAGTCAGAGTTTGAATTTAAAACAGAAGGTGAGTATAGAGAATATCTGTCAATGAATCCGCCCACTACAATCAATAATGAAGCTGTAAAAAGTTATGGTGAACTTGATATTGCTAATTTCTTGACACAAAATGGAATTCGTTATATTTATGAACACCCCTATGAGGTGGATACACGTACCAGTGAATATAGTCAGTATTGTCCGGATTTTTATTTGCCTGATTATGATATTTACATCGAATATTTTGCAATTGATCGGGAGGGAAACGTTCCATCATATTTTAGAGGGAAGAATGGAAGGTCTGGAGTAGAGGAATATCAGGCGTCAATGAAATGGAAACGTCAACTTCATAATGATAATCATACAATACTATTAGAGTGTTTTGCTTATGAAAAATTTGAAGGAATATTACTGGATGCGTTGGAGAAAAAGCTAAAAGATGCATCTGTTGAGATGAAACCTAAAACAACAAAGGAACTGTGGGAACAGGTTGCTTTAGAGGGGGAATCTGTTCTTGATGGTATAGTTGAGCTTTTTGAAACATTGATTAATTTAATAAAGAGTAATGGTGATGATATAGCAACCGTGAGAAATAGGAATGTAGTGGGAGTTCATTATCAATCGAATAATATGATCTTATCACTATTGGAGCCGATTTTTAATGCTTATTGCACTTATCTTAAGGAACATGAAGAAATTGACTTCAACGATATGATTAATCTGTCTGCGCAATATGTGCATCAGGGTAAATTTAGTAGTCCATATAAGTATGTAATAGTTGATGAGTATCAAGATATATCTAAAGCGCGATTTGGTCTGCTGAATAGCTTGAGACAATCAAGAGATTTCGACCTGTTTTGCGTTGGTGATGATTGGCAAAGCATATATCGTTTCACCGGTAGTGATATTGGATATATTTTGAATTTCGAAAAGCATTGGGGAGCAACAGAAATAAGTAAAATTGAAACAACATATCGGTTTTCCCAAACATTGATTGAGATATCCAGCGGTTTTGTTATGAGGAACCCGTCTCAAATCAAAAAAATAATCAAGGGGAGAAGAGATGTTACAGGTTTTCCTCTTGAAGAAATCAGTGGTTATAATGAAAGATATGCTATGGAGTTTATGGTAGAAAAACTAAATGATTTACCTAAGGGAAGTAGTGTGTTCTTTATCGGAAGATATTCCTTTGATGAAAAACTTCTTAGTGATAGTGGAATATTGGAATGTCGGTATAATAATGTCGAGAATACTAAAGAGATTGCGTATCGGAATAGGCCTGATTTGAAAATGTCATTTGTTACAGCACATAGGTCAAAAGGCTTACAAGCGGATTATATTTTTATTATCAATAACAAAAAATCTCGAATGGGTTTTCCAAGTAAGATTCAAGATGCACCAATATTGAATCTGTTGCTGGATAATTGCGAACAGTTTCCGTATGCAGAGGAACGCAGACTATATTATGTAGCACTTACAAGGGCTAAGAAGAAGGCTTACATTATGACGGTAGATGGAAAAGAATCCGAGTTCGCAATGGAGCTAAAAAGGAAATATGGAGAAGAAATAAAGCGTGAACAGTTTACATGTCCTGAGTGCGGAGGCAGGTTGAAAAGGCGAACCGGTAAATATGGAGATTTTCTGGGCTGTTTGAATTATAGCACCACGGGGTGTAAATATACGAGAAAAATAAAATCACGTGATGCTACAAGGAGTCATAGTTAAAAACAAGAATTGTATGGCGATGACTGTAAGGGCAGGCGTTGGAACCAATGCAATCGGTTGGGTTTATCAGAAGAACGCAAGCAGAGTATGTACCGTTTGACAAATGGTATGTTGTGGAATATCATAAATTGAAATAAGGCAGTATCAACAAAGGAGCCCCCCAATGATCAAACCCATCATCCATGACCCCCTATTCCTATCCCAAAAGTCCGAACCTGCAACCGAAGCAGACCTTCCAGTAGTGCAGGACCTTTTGGATACATTACAGGCTAATCAGGACCGCTGTGTAGGTATGGCGGCTAACATGATTGGCGTCAAGAAGAACATCATAGTCGTGGCAGTAGGTCCCTTTATGGTTGCTATGATTAATGCAAGGATTACCAAGAAAAAGGGGCCGTTTACCACAGAGGAAGGTTGTCTGTCTCTGGAGGGCGTGCGGCCTTGTACCAGGTATAAGGAGATAGAGGTGGATTATCTGGACCGGAATTTTAAACCACAGCATGGAAAGTATACGGGCTGGACGGCGCAGATTATACAGCATGAATTGGATCATGTGGCAGGCATCGTGATTTAGAGGAAGTGAGTGGAGATGTGGCAAAAGCAGGCAATTACTATTATGACCAATTGAATAAAGAGCAGCAGAGGGCTTACTATGCCATGAAGGAAGGGCTTCTGAATCTGCAGGATTCCTTTGCAGTGCCCAAGCTTTCGGGGAAGGAGCTGGCGGATATTTACTTTATGATTCGTATGGATTGTCCGTCCATCTTTTATTCGGTGACCTATTCTTACCGGTATTATCCGGATTCCACGGCAGTGGAGATGATTCCCAAGTATCTTTTTCCCAAGGATAAAATTAGGGAGCATCGTCAAGCCATGGAGTCAAGGGTGAAAAAGCTGGCCCGTCAGGCGGCGGATTTGGATGAAAGGGGCAAGGAGCTTTTTATCCATGATTTTATCGTGGAGAATGTGAAGTATGATAAGCTGAAGAAGGAGTATTCCCATGAAATCATCGGCGCTTTGGGCAACGGTGTGGCGGTCTGTGAGGGCAGGGCGAAGGCGGTGAAGATTCTTTGCGATGAGCTGAATATCTGGTGTATCATCGCCTTGTCGGAGAACAATCCGGACAAGGGCATCAAATACCGTCATGCCTGGAATGTGATTCGTATCGGCGGGCAGTATTATCATTTGGATGCCACCTTTGACAACACCCTTTCAAAGGACGATACGGTAAGGTATGATTATGTGAATCTGTCGGACAAGCAGATTTTCAGAGACCATGAGCCGGTAATCTGGAAGGTGCCGGCCTGCAGCGATAATGACCATTTTTATTACAAGGAGAAAAAGCTCTCCTGGACCACCATGGACGAGGTGCGCAATCGTACCAAGCAGGCGGTGAAGAAGGGGAAGGTGCTTCTCTTTCATTGGCGTGGCGGATATCTGACTAAGGAGGTTTTGACAGAGCTTCTGGAGCTGTTTGACGAAGAAGCCCGGGCCAAGAATAAGCGTTCCTTTGTCTCCGTCAACTGGCTCCAGGCGGTCTTGCGTGTGCGCTTTGAAGAGGGCGTGGGTGAGAAGCAGCTGGAGATGGAAGAGGCCAATGAAGGGGAGAAGGAGTAAATTTTATACCACAAGTATAGTTTACAAGCTAAGCTTTTTATGCTATGATGACGATGTAATAGTAAGAAAAGCGGGGACGTAGTACGTTCCGGAAAGGAAAAAGACATGGCAGCATTGACACGTAGATATAGTTTCTATAGTGAATACCTGAAAGCACAACTCGATGAACGCGAGCTGGGCTTGTATTTCATGCACTCATCTATGGATAAGCTAATACGGGAAAATGTTGTTTGCGATAAAGGACTGCAGTCATAGGACCGCAGAGCAGAAGAACATGTTTATTACGTACCGCTTACCTAGAAATGGGTGAGCGGTTTTATTTTGGGGTCGAAGCAGCGATTTTGCGAATTGACTCTGAATAGTCTAAGAAAGGAGAAGAAAAATGTTAGAGATCAAAGGCAAAGTAAACACAGCCATTTGCTATGCTTCCGTCATCGAAGAGGAAGCCATCGAGCAGATTCGGAGAATGTGTGATTACGAATTTACGGAAGGTTCCAGAATCCGTATCATGCCGGATGTGCATGCGGGCAAGGGCTGTACCATCGGTACTACCATGACAGTAGTGGATAAGGCAGTACCCAATATCGTAGGCGTGGATATCGGCTGCGGTATGTATACAGTGAAGCTTGGAAATATTGAAATAGATTTTGAAAAGCTGGATGAGGCCTGTCACTTCGTACCTTCCGGTATGAGTGTGTGGGAAGGCCGCAAGGAACGGTTCGATTTACAGCAGCTCCGTTGTTTCAGGGCATTAAAGGACAGTAAGAGATTAGAGAGAAGCTTAGGGACCCTGGGCGGAGGCAACCACTTCATCGAGGTGGATCAGGCTGCAGACGGGACCAAATACCTTGTCATTCATACAGGAAGCCGTAACCTGGGTAAGCAGGTAGCAGAAATCTACCAGCAGCTTGCAGTGGATTTGCATCGCGGAATGGAGGACTATTTCGAACAGAGAGAGGAAATCATCCGCACCTACAAGGAGCAGGGCAGAAGAAGTGAAATCCAGGCGGCATTAAAGGAGCTTTTACACCAAAAGGAAGTAAAAGAAGCTACCATGCCGGAGGATTTGTGCTACCTTTACGGCAAGTATTTTGAAGATTATTTGGCGGATGTAGAAATCTGCCAGCAGTTTGCCAAGAGAAACCGTGAGTTAATTGCGGAAGTCATCTTAAGCAGATGCGGACTTACAGCAGTGGACGCATTTCATACCATTCATAATTATATCGATACAGGTGAAATGATTTTAAGAAAAGGGGCTATCGCAGCCCACAAAGGTGAGAAAGTGCTGATTCCGATTAATATGAGGGATGGAAGCGTACTGGCTGTTGGTAAGGGCAATCCGGAGTGGAACTACTCTGCACCCCATGGTGCGGGCAGGGTCATGTCCAGAGCAGGTGCTCGTAAGAGCCTATCCTTAGAAGAGTACAAGAAGGCTATGGAGGGTATTTATACCACTTCCGTAAACGAGGATACCTTGGACGAGGCACCCATGGCATACAAGTCCTTAAGTGACATCATCGATGTGATTGAGGATTCTGTAGAAGTAATTGAAGTATTAAAACCTATATACAACTATAAGGCATCAGAGCCGGCGAAGTTCGATAAGAGCATGAGATAATTCTCCCCGGCCCTCTGCCGGGAAGGAGAACATCATGGCTATTCCTATCATTGATATGGTACGAACAGGTCAGAACATCAATCGATTACGAAAAGCAGCAGGCATTTCTGTAAAGGATTTGCAGGATATATTCGGCTTTGGTACACCCCAGGCCATTTACAAGTGGCAACACGGAACAGCATTGCCCACCATCGACAATTTAGTGGTATTGGCGGCTGTTTTAGGGGTAAAGGTGGATGATGTTTTGGTGATGACAGATACCAAAATGACAGTATCTGCGTGAAAGCAAGAAAGAGAAGTGTAAAAGCTTCTCTTTTTTCTTGTAGAAAAATGTGGTAAAATATACGCGTAGAGAAAACCAAGGAGGAACCACCATGGAAAAATACATCAGAGTTACAGGCAAAGGTCAGATTGCCGTAAAGCCGGATTTGATCCGTCTGAATCTTACCTTAGAAGATACCAGGGAGAAGTATGAGGATACTTTGGAACAGTCGGCCAAGCAGGTGGAGCTTTTGAAGGATTGCTTTGAAAAGCTGGGATTTGAAAGGGAGGATTTGAAGACCCTGCATTTTCATATTGATACCATGTACGAGGGCTATCAGGATGAAAACAGAGTGTGGCAGAATCGGTTTACCGGCTATAAATTTACCCATAGTATGAAGATTGAATTTGCTGCGGACAATGAGCGTTTGGGACAGGTGCTTTACGGACTGGCCCATGCAGAAGTGTCTCCGGAGTTTCATATCAACTATACCATCAAGGATACGGAAGCAGTGAAGAACCAGCTTCTGGGCAAGGCGGTGGAGGATTCCAAGGCTAAGGCGGTGGTGCTGGCTGAGGCAGCCGGCGTGAAGTTAGGCGAGCTGGTGAGTGTGGACTATTCCTTTGGGGAGAAGAATTTTGTATCAGAGCCCATGAGCCGTAATATGCCCCTTATGAAGAGTGCGGATATGGTTGCGGGAAGTTATCAGATGAATATCCAGCCGGATGATATTCAGGTATCGGATACGGTTACTGTAGTTTGGCAGATAGGATGATAGAGGATGGAAATCAGACAAATTAATAAAAAGAAAAAGAGGTTGGTTACAGGGCTGGCTGCGCTATTGATTGCTTTGCTGGCAGGTCTGATGGTTTACATGTCTTTTCCGGTGAAACTGGAAAAGATGGCGCAGGATGCCATGTATCGAAGACCGGATGTAATCCCTGATGAGATTAAGATTATTGCAATAGATGAGGACTCCTTGGACAGAATGGGGCCTTATTCCAACTGGAACAGAGGGTACTTTGCGGATTTGGTGGAGCTTCTGAACGGAAATCCTGAGAATGCACCAAAGATTATCGGTTTGGATATTATGTTCAGCGGTACTGACGGAAGTTCGGAAGATGCACGCTTGGCAGAAGTATGTAGTCGCAGTGATAATATTGTACTGGCTACTTCCGTGGCTTTTGACAGCTATCTCTATGAGGAAGACGGTAAATTTTATAATGTCCAGTATGTAGCCGGAGAGAGTGAACCCTATGATGCCTTGGCAGAGGTAACGGACCACGGTTTTACTAATGCCATCCTTGATGATGATGGTGTTGTGAGAGAAGCCTATACCAAGTATGTTTCTACTTATGAGGGAGAAACGGAGGTTTATTACAGCTTTTCCTATTTGATTGCTTCTAAGGTGGGAGAAGTGAAGGATTATCCTTCCCATGTGGAGGTAGCATACACCGGCAGACCGGGTGAGTTTGAAATCGTCTCCATGTCAGCGGTTTTGGATGGTACTATAAAGCCGGAACATTTCAAGGACAGCATCGTATTGATAGGTGCTTATGAAGAAGGGATGCGAGATTCCTATAAGGTACCGGTTGATGCTTCTCTGGAGATGTACGGAGTGGAAATACATGCCAACCATATTTATGGTTTCCTGAATGACAAGATAATTTATTCCCTAAGTACAAATGCTTGGTTTCTGCTTGCCTTTGGACTGATGGTGGCAGTGATGGCTTTCTGGATGATGAATACGGAAATCCGTTATGCAGCCATAGGCGCACCGGTGTTTATATTAGGATACCTATTGCTGGCCAGATTGATATTTGTTATTACCTCTTTTCGAATCAATCTGCTGGCCTTCCCCATGGGTGTGATAGTGGCCTTTGTGGGGGCTGCTATGCTGTATTATGTGGAGATTCAAAAGAAGCGTGTGTACGAGATGCAGGGTATGCTTTTCTCCATGGCGGAGGCTATGTCAGAGGCTATTGAAGGCAGAACCCCTTACAATGCCAACCATACCAAGAATGTGGCAAAGCGTTGTGTGGAAATGTTGGATTATATCAATCAGAAGTACAAAGAGAAGAAGACTCAGCTGTACTTTACAGAAGATGATAAGCGTCAGCTGTATCTGGCAGCCATGCTCCATGATGTGGGTAAGATGGATGTACCCTTGGAAATCATGGACAAGCCCACCAAGCTGGGTGCCCGTGAGAAGGAGCTGAGGGATCGTCTGGAGATTATACGTTTACGGTTGGAACAGGATGCTTTGAAGGGCGTTTTGAGCAGAGAAGAGGCAGATGCGAAACAGGAGAAGATACGTCAGTTTACGGAAAGCTTGGGTGCCTTTAACTGTGGCAGACCGCTTAAGGAGGACGAATGGGCGCTGGTTCATGAAATCGCGGAAAGTGTATATGTAGGTGCTGATGGTACCGAGATTCCTTATCTGAATGAGGCGGAAATCGCAGACCTGTATATTAAGGCCGGTACCTTGTCCGGTGAGGAACGTGAGATGATGCAAAGCCATGTGGTGTTTACGGATAAGATATTGTCCCATATCCGGTTTGGCAAGCATTTTGATAAAGTTCGCGCCATGGCTTCCGACCACCACGAGCTTCTGAATGGTAAGGGGTATCCGAGAGGTGTCGGTGAGCAGGAGCTGGATGTGATGACCCGTATCCTTACCATCATGGATATCTATGATTCCCTGATTGCGGATGACAGACCCTATAAGAAAGCCAAGCCTATTAAGGTGGCTTTTGAGATATTGGATGAGGAAGCAGAAGCAGGTAAGATAGATAAGGATTTACTTGTGTATGCAAAAGAGCTATATTGGAAGGAAGAAAGCGCGGAACAGGCATAAAGTTCCGGAGGAGAGGAGAGAGTTATGAAGAAAAAAGGATTAATAGCGGTTGCCGTATTGGCTATTGTGGCAATCGTGGCAGTAGTGGTTGTTTTGATGATTAGCAAGGGCTACAGAGTCATCAAAGTGGATTCTATGGAAGGTGAAGTGACTCTGGAAAGAGCCTCTGAGGAGAAGGAGATTTTCGAAGGCTTAAAGCTGAAATCAGAAGATTCCATGACCACCGGCGAGGATGGTTTGCTGGAGCTTTTGGTGGATGATGATAAGCATATCCTGGCCAAGGAGAATACCTGCTTTACCATTCAATCAAGCGGCAATAAGAAAAAGGGCAAGCTGACCATCGAGCTGGAATACGGTACCAGTTTGGTGGAGATAGAGAATAAACTGCCCGACGGCTATGATGTGGAAGTGGAGACGCCCAATGCATCTTTAAGCGTCAGAGGTACTACCTTTGAAGTGGTATATGATAAGATTTCCAAGATTACCACACTTATCGTAACCGAAGGAAAAGTCAGGGTAAAGACCAAGGAAGATACCATCATGGTAGAAGAAGGCCAGGCGGCTGTCATTGAAGGTGCTGAGATTAAGCTGGCGGATCCTGATGCTATCGTTGAAATCGTGAAGCCGGAGGGCAGCGAAGACGCATCTGCGGGTGCAGAAGGAAGCGAAGTGGTGTCCGGTGACTCAGAAGGTGGCGAAGAGGTAATCCCGGTGACGCCTCCCACCCATAAAGTATATCTTATGGATGATGATATCCCGGGTCTGATTAAGGGTGGTTCCAGCTATAACCAGATGCGCCAAATGATTAAGATTGCCCTGGTTGCCGATATGAATGGGCATGCGGATTATTTGAAAGAAGCGTTGTACATAATGTGTTATGAGTATTATCAGACAGATGTATACGAGCCTATAGAGGGAACAGAAAATGTGTATGATATTGATAAGTTGAATAATATGTTTTCTTTCCTGACCGATGAAAAGATTGAGGAAAAGCACCTGAATGAAGGCAGTACCATTAGCGGAAACCGATTGACCACCTATACGGAACCCTTTTATCAGCACGAGCTTACCGCTGTCGGCTTGGCATCCATGTACTATGGAGAAAACGGAGAAATTGTGATTGAGTTTCTTGCGGAAAAGCATACCATCGTGGATGGGGCATCCGGTCCGATTCTGCAATTTAAGGGAATCGCTTATTTGACAAAGGATGAAACGGATAAGTATGTATTCGACCATTTGGAGTGGTGGGAAAGATAAAAAAATCAAGGTTGACATGGGTGAACCTTGGTGTTAAAATAATGGGTATACAGGCGTAAACCAATGCGCTTGTATACCCATTATTAGATTGGAGAGGTAAATAGGATGGTAAATATTTCAGATGCGGAGTGGAAGATTATGAATGTACTTTGGGAGAAGTCACCCAGTACTATTATGCAGATTACCAAGGGATTGTATGAAACCACCGGTTGGACCAAGCATACGGTTATGACCCTTTTAAAGAGACTGGAGGATAAGGGTGCTGTTTACTATGAAGAAGGCGAGCGTGCCAAGCAGTATTATGCCAAGATTCCCCAGAATGAAGCAGTGGTGGAAGAGGCAAAGAGCTTTTTACAGAAGGCTTTTAAGGGCAAGCTGGGACTGATGATTAACACTATGATTAAGGAAGAGGCTATCTCTCAGGAAGACTTGGACGAGTTGTATGAGATTTTGGAAAAGGGCAAAGCGGAGGAATAGACCATGTGGGAATGGATGAGGGGCATGGATGAGTACTACATAAAGTGTCTGGTGGGCGTGACCTTGATTTCCACAATTATACTGCTGATTCGTTGCTTTTTCGGAAAGAAACTGTCGAAACGTTTTGTCTATGGAATGTGGTTGGCTATACCGGTATTTTTGGTGCTGGTACCTTGGGTCAAAATCCCCATGCCACAGTTCGTGGCGGATTTCGGTCGGGAGACTTATGAAAAGCTGGAGGGCGAGGTTTACACCATTATACTGCCGGCGGAGGCAGAACTGGAAAAGGATACTTTGGCAGACGCACTCCAAAATGGGGAGCCGGTTAGCGGGGATATGATGAGCAGTATTATCGAGTCATCTGAGGGCGGTATGATAGAAACCAAGATGCCCGGTGACAATGTGGCTACCATCATAGCCAAGGTGATTGTGGCAATCTATGTGCTGATTGTTTTGGCTATCGTGGCAGGAATTGTCTCCACCAATGTACGTTTTGAATACAGATGCAGGCATAATCGAGTGTATCTGGGCGAGACACCCCGGTCAAAGCTTCCGGTATATAAGTTGGAGAATATTACTTCCCCCTTTCTGCTGTGTGCTACCATGTATGTACCGGAGGGTATGACGGAGGATGAGCTGCGATATGCCATGCTTCATGAGGAAGGGCATTTTAAGCACGGAGATTTTTTCTGGGTTATCACCCGTTATGTTTTATTGGCAGTGTTCTTTTATAACCCTGTTGTGTGGTTGGCCTTTAAGTATTCCGGCTATGATTGCGAGCTGGCCTGTGATGAATCGGTAATGCGGCGGATTAAGGTTACGGAACGCAAGGCTTACGGCGGTAGTCTGCTGGATGTTCTTAAGAAGCGTCGGGGACTGGGCCAAAGGGTACTTCTTTCCACCAATATGAAGGCCCCGAAGAAGCTGATACGCGCCAGAATAGAGAATATTGTGGCAGGACGTAAGGGTAGTGTGTTGGTGGCTTCTTTGGCAGCTATAGCAGTGCTGTTGGTGACCGGTTGCGGCTTTATGGAACAGAAAGCAGCCGGAAATAATGTGGTTGTGTCCGCGGATACGGAGTCTGCAGAAAAGGTATCTGTGGAAGTCCGTGAGGAAGAAGCGTTGGAATCACTTCGTAATCAACAACCGGAAGGAGAAGGTGCGAAACTTCAAGCAAGGGATGAAGTGGTAGATTATGGGGATACGGTATATTTTTGTGCAGAGGTTTTGAAAAGAAATGACGAACATAGCTACGAAAATATAACGGATAAACATGAAATATATGCTAAAATCGGTAAGGAAATCATATCTGTTGGACCCAGTGAGGCACCTACCATAGACCTGATTACTTATGTGGCAAAGGAAGCGGTAGGAAAGAAAAGGGGAGATATCATTCAATTGATTAGAGAATTGAATGGAGCAGAGTATCACTATTTTTATCGTATTACGTCCATAAATGATACCATTGGATCAGATTATCTTATGCCTAATGGCTGGGATTATCAGTTTCCGAAGCCGGTTGTAGGACGATTTTTTGATGATAGAAATAAGGAGGCTGATTTTGGCTTTGATGGACAGAGTTGGGAAAATGAAGTAAGTATAATGGAATATTATACTGTTGCTACAGCATCCTCTTATTTAGAACCTTCAGGTGTGAATGCATACCATCCCAATAACGTGGTTAGTAATAACAAAATGTCTACCTGGGCAGAAGGTGCGGAAGGCGTAGGAATCGGTGAGTCCATCGAGCTGCGTCAGATGTATATGGGACCGGGAGCGGACAGACTTAGCATTACCCGTTTCTGCATTGTCAACGGATATGCCAAGAATAATGACATCTGGGAGAAAAATGCCAGGGTGAAGGAACTGAAGGTATATTACAGTGAAGCTTACATGGGTACCATTACCTTAGAGGACTGTATGGAGCCCCAGTATATCGATGTGTCCGGAGTGAACATGACGGTTAGCAATGGCAGGGAAGCAGTTTTTAGATTTGAGATAGCGGATGTTTATCCGGGTACTAAGTATGAGGATACCTGTCTGACCGGTATTCAGATAGAATTTAAGAAATAGCAGGAGAAAAAATAAGGCTGATACGATTTTGTATCAGCCTTAAATATTTGTAAGTGTTTATATCTTACTTAGCCTGCTCTAAAGCAAGAGTTACGGTTGTGATATCACAAACTTCTGAAGGTCCGTAGTACTGGATAGCACCGGGATACTTGAAGCAGGTTTCAAGAGCCCACTCTTCACGATGAGCTTCGAAGTACTTGAAAGGAGCGCCGTCTAACTCTACAAGAGCCTTCTTGATAACGGGCTTATCTTCGCCGTGTCTTCTTTCGATGTTCATCATCTTGGTGATAGGCATACCACCTGCAACCCACTCATTAGCAGGAGCAGAAAGGTTAGAAACCTTAGAAAGGTATCCGTTGTAACCGTACTGGATCAGCATGAATGCGTTGTAACCCAGTGAGTAGCAGTAGTCTGAGTCGAAGTTTGAAGGGAATGCACATCTTCCTTCATAACCTAAGAAGTGATGAAGTGTAGCGAATTTGCCCTTGTATGTACCTGCTGCTTTTCTTGCTGCTAATTTATCTGCTACCAATGCAGAGAATAACTTCTCAGATTCAATCAGAGATACCTGTACGTTACCGTGAGGATCTCTTTCTAAGAATAACTGCTGCTGGATAGCCTGAGGAAGGATTGCAAATACTTCCATAGATTCCTTGGTTAAGCCTTTCTCGATGAATGCATACTTAGCTTCCCAGGTAGGAAGAGCGTTGAATTCATCTGCCTTGCTGCCTGCAAGTAATTCGTTGATTTCCTGGATGAGTACAGAGAACTCAGGAACGAATTCTACTACACCTTCAGGGATAACTGCGATACCGAAGTTCATACCCTTAGCTGCTCTTGCTTCTACAGAATCAGCGATGTAATCAGCGATTGCAGAAAGGCTCATCTTCTTAGCTGCTACTTCTTCTGAAATCAAGCAGATATTAGGCTGGGTTTCCAAAGCACATTCCAAAGCAACGTGAGATGCGCTACGTCCCATAACCTTGATGAAATGCCAGTACTTCTTTGCAGAGTTACAGTCTCTTGCGATGTTACCGATGATTTCGCTGTAGGTCTTGGTTGCGGTATCGAAACCGAATGAACACTCGATGTCTTCGTTCTTTAAGTCACCGTCGATAGTCTTAGGACATCCGATAACCTGCACGCCGGTGTTGTTTGCTGCAAAGTACTCAGCAAGGATACCTGCGTTGGTGTTGGAATCGTCACCACCGATGATAACGATAGCGGTGATGCCGTGCTTCTTACAAACTTCAGCTGCAATAGCAAACTGTTCGTTGGTTTCCAGTTTGGTTCTGCCGGAACCGATGATATCGAAACCACCGGTATTTCTGTACTGATCTACATATTCATCAGTCAGAACGATGTAATTGTCTTCAATCAGACCACTGGGGCCGCCCTTGAAGCCGTATACTTCGTTTTCCTTGTTGGTTGCCTTTAATGCATCATATAAACCGCAAACAACATTGTGTCCGCCGGGAGCCTGTCCACCGGAAAGGATAACACCTACGATCTGCTTCTTAGCTTCTGAGGTGTTCTGGCCCTTCTGGAAAGTGATTTCCGGCTTGCCGTAAGTATTGGGGAAAAGTGCTTTGATCTTCTCCTGATCAGCTACACTCTGAGTTGCCTCGCCTTCCTTTACGCAGATTTCTGCGATACCGTTTCTTAACATTCCGGGAAGCTTAGGGGTATACTCGTATCTTGCTTTCTGTAATGGTGAAATATTCATGACCATATCTCCTTTTAAATTTTTATCACAACTATTTTAGTATATTTTCCGAATAAAGTAAACCATTATCATCAGAAAAATTGGCACTTTCCGCAGATTTTGTGGAAAAAACAAAGAAACATCGCGGGGAGCAGGGGATTATAGGTAAAATTGTTGTAAAGAGGGCGGGAATCTGATAGTATGGAAGGGATTGAAAAACAGGAAATACCAAGGAGTAAACGTATGTTAGAAATTATTGAAGCAATTATTCAAAGGTGAATGCTTTTATCCGGGGAATACCGGCTATTACCTGAATTATCGGTTGGGGACTTTACGGTGCACGCTGCGCGGAATTTTTATTTTCTGCCAAAATCGTAAAACCTTTTATGGTGGTGTATTCCATGATGGCTATCGTAGGTGCTACTATTGATTTGGGTCTGGTATGGAGTATCTCCGATACCTTTAACGGACTGATGGTAATCCCTAACTTGATCGCGGTATTCCTGCTTTTCGGTACGGTGTTTAAACTGGTGAAGGAAACCCTTGCACGTTAAAATGGGCTATGACGATACCTTTTCCGCTTGGATTAAAAATGTAGGATACTCAAAAAAGTATCCATGTAAAAAAAGTTAACTGTGAGATTCCCTTTTATGGTGAAAAGGGAGATTTGGAGTTGCCTTTTTTTGTATAGACCGCCCAAATTAAGGAAATTGCCATGAAAACGACGAAAAAGGGAATCGCACAAGCAATTTATTTTCTATAGACCGCTCAGATGCTCATAAAGGGGATTTTTGAATGAAAAAATCGGCTATAGATACCCGAGTAGGAATTTTGAAATTCATATTGCGACATTGCTGGTGAGAATCATAAAGGTATCGTAAAAGAGTGTAAGAGATATTGTGCCGAAAAAGGAATCGATTGCAGGGTGCAAATGCCGCTTACAAGTCTGATTTGGGGCGAAATTACATAATGCAACGCTTTGTTGCGTGACTGTTTGGGCAGGAAAAGGTATAGTAGGAACTACAAAAGCACGAAAAGAATGAGGAGGGACATATATGAGTAATATCGGAAAGACCATTAAGAAGATTCGAGCAGAGAAGGGACTGACCCAGGAGCAGCTGGCAGAACAGCTTCATGTAACAAGACAGGCGGTATCCAATTGGGAACAGGAGAAAACTCAGCCTGATGTAGAGACCTTGACCACCATGGCGGAAGTATTGGAGGTGCCGGTGGAGGAACTGATTTACGGTAATGCAACCAACAAGGAGTCCAAGGTAATCATTGAGAAGACTACGAAAAAGGGGATTGATACATTTGAGGCAGTAGGTGTGGCGCTGGCGGTGGTTTTGTCCTACGCCAAATGGCAGTCCATCGGTTGGGCAATCTTCCACGGTTTGCTTAACTGGGTGTATATCGTTTACTATTTGATTAAGTATTAGTTAAATGTATGCAAAAATGTGTCAGGTACAATAAAACTAACGATATAACCGTCCGCATTTGAAAAAATGTGGGCGGTATTTTTTGCCTTAATTGACGTGAAATAGGAATTAGAGTAGAATGTAAAAGAAAGTACGAACTTGATGTTTGACGGAGGAATTTGTGTATGGCAGCAGAATTAGAACTGATTCAAAAACAAGGATATGAATTGACAAAGGAACTTATTGCCGTATCAGGAATAAAAGAAGAACAGATACTGGTGGTTGGTTGTTCTTCCAGTGAAATAGTAGGTGAGAAGATAGGCTCTTTTTCCAGCGTGGAAGTGGCAGAAGCCTTGTATGGCGGAATCGACAAAGCAGCGAAAGAAGCAAACATATATATTGCGGCCCAGTGTTGTGAGCATTTGAATCGTGCCTTGATTTTGGAAGAAGCTGCAGCAAGTAAATATTCGTATGAAGAGGTAAATGTGGTACCGCAGCCCAAAGCAGGCGGCTCCTTCGCCACAACAGCCTATAAATATATGCAAAGCCCTGTGGCAGTAGAACATATAAAGGCACATGCAGGAATGGACATAGGAGATACTTTAATAGGCATGCATTTGAAGGATGTGGCAGTGCCGGTTCGCCTTTCAGCCGATAAAATCGGCGAGGCCCATGTGGTTTGTGCCAGAACCAGAGCCAAGTTTATCGGTGGGGTACGGGCGGTTTATGATGAGGAGAAGCTTTAAGCGGTGTAACTAAGAGAAAACTTTTGAAGTTGACGGAGGAGTCCCTTATATGAAAATGGTTACATATGTAAAAAGAATCTTGTTTATCATCCTTCAATGTACATGGGGAATCCTCCCCACCCTTGTTGGTCTGTTCTTTTGCATCAAATTGAAAGACTATCCTCATAAAACATATCGTGGCTGTATTGATACCAGGTGGAATACTCGTAGCGGTTTGAGTCTGGGACTGTTTATCTTCACCCCGAAAGATGAAATCGAGGATGCAGAAAAAATCAGAGTGCATGAATATGGTCATTGCATCCAATCAATTGTGCTAGGTCCGTTTTTTGCTATTATTGGTATTGTTTCTCTTGTATGGGGAAGGCATCCTTATTTTGTAAAGCTTCGTGAAAAAAAGAACCTTCCGTATACCTCTTGCTTTGTGGAAAGCTGGGCGAGCAAATGGGGGGAATTGGCTACAGGCAAAGAAGCAATCTGGGATTGAACAAATTTCAGTCTCATAGTGAGATTGAAAGCACGCAAGAATTTGAAGTTGCACATGCGCTATTGACAAAAATGAATCATCTTTCATTTTTTATATTGACAGATAATGTTTCCTCCTTTAAAATGAAACTAAATTCATTTTAAAGGAGGTTTTTTATGCCTAAGGTTACTGATGAGTACATCAAGAACAAAAGAAAAAGAATTGTTGATGCCTGCTATGCCGTATGCCTGAGAAAACCTATTCAAATGGTTACAATGACTGATGTAATAGAAGAATCGGGTCTTTCACAAGGTGGGATATATCGGTTTTATAGCGATCTGGACGAGATTCTACGCGATGTGATTAGAGAAATGCGTCACCGTTTTAACATCATGGAAGAAATGGATAGATTGTTTTCGAAGGCTGAGGAAATGAGCATCAATGATATAGTATATGCCATTTGTGATATACTTGGGCGAACTATGGAAGAACAACTCATGACAGTTCAAAAACTAAATTTTGATTTGTCTGTTCTGGCAATCAATGAGCCTCAAAGAGTTGCCAAGATTCTTGGAAGTATACAGGAAGAAGGCAATTTGGAACATTTGACCAAACTTATGGGAAGCCTGATTGAACGAGAATGTCAAAAAGGTAATATTAAGCCCAAGGCTGATCCTGTGGAGATAATGCAATATGCAGCTTCCGTATATTCCGGAATTGAGATGAATTGCATAATAAATGCATGTTATAATCATGGATCCATGAAGATAAAGTATGAACCGAGAAAACTTTTTGATGTACATGCCAAAGCTATGATAATGCTGATGGGCGGCGAAATATAGCATAGAATTTGTCGGAGGTAAGAAAAGTGAAAAAAGCATTGTTGGTAATTGATATGCAAAACGTATGTGTGGGAGAAAAACATGCCACATACTTTAAATATGATAATGAAATTTTGATTCAAGCAGTAAACAAAGTTATTGATGAAAATAAAGATAATCCTGTTATTTACATCAAAAACATCATGAAGAAAAACATAATCAATAAAATTGCACCATTTCAAGCTTATGAAGGGACTGAAGAAGTGGAATTGGTTAGCAGTCTGCATGTTGTATCTGATTATATATTCACTAAATACGAAGGAAACGCATTTAGTAATTCGAAACTTAATGAGTTCTTAAAAGAACACCATGTCGAATGTGTGGAAGTTGTGGGTGTTGATGGTGGAGGATGTGTAGCCTTGACTGCATTAGGGGCTATAAAAGAAGGTTATAGTGTAATAGTTAATGAAACAGCTATCGGAACAATGTTCATTAAAAACAAGGAAAAATATTTTAAGAAATTGCGAGAAGCAGATGTAAAATTTATTTAGATAAATATAAAGCACTCGAAAAAGTGACTGGATTTTGGAGGGGAACAGTTAGACAAACTTGAAGTTGACGAAGTGAGGATATAAGAGCATGAGTGTACCAAATGAATTATTAGATAATTTAGATAAGTTACATACAACAGAATTGGGTGTTGTTCGAATAAAAAGAAATCTGTCATTAGATACAGATGATGTTGTCGGATGGTGTAGAGATAAAATCAAATCAGATAATGCTGTTATCACAAGAAATGGAAAGAACTGGTATATCAATATAGATGCATGTATAATAACTGTAAATGCATATAGTTATACCATTATAACAGCTCACAAGGAGAAAAGATGAATTATAGAATTTGTGAACTGGAGTCTTTTTCGGTGATTGGAAAGGAAATTGAACTTACCAATAGACAAAAAGAAAATATTAAAATATGTGTAGATTTTTGGCGTAAATTTAATGATAACCTGAAAAAAGCATATTTATCACAATCGGGAAATTGGATTAAATATGCTTTTATGGAAAGAAGAGAAGACAAATTATTTTATTGCTGTGCAATACCACGAAAAATAGTAGTTCCAGAGGGGTTTGTTTCAAAAGAAATTGCTTCATACAAATACATGGTTGTTGAGCATATTGGTTCTATGGATAAGATATACGAAACTTATAGTAAAATTTATAAGGAAATATTACCTAATACAGAATATACTCCGTTACGGGAGAGTTTTCTGCATTTTGAAAGATATGACGCTCGCTTCCATTGGAACAGAGAGAGTTCAATCATTGAGATTTGGGTACCGATTAAGGGATAGATTATATAATACTAAAAACTTGAAAGCAATGTGAAATTTCAGTTTCCAGAAGTATTCGCCATGCCGACAGACTCGTAAGCTGGCGCTTACTCGTTGTCGTAGTTTTCAACTCTGCCGTCAATGACGAGCAGAGTTTTTTGTGTTAAGCTTCTTTTAGACACAGCTAATGAAGTATTTCAACCGGGAGGTAAAAGAAAATGAAGATGACATCAGCGATTGCGAATAAAATGTTAAAGAAATTAAACGAGGATAAGGAGTTCTGGTGGCGCAAGGAAGCGGAAGGACGTTTCTATGTGGCGGCACTGGATGAGGAGCCGGTGATTCCGGAGTACGATTATGAGAAGATAGCAAAAACCATTACGGAAATCGATGAGAAAATCGTACGCATCAAACACGCCATCAATGTGGCAAACCTGACCAATGAAATTGCTGTAGGGGAGCAGATGCTTACCGTGGATCAGATACTGGTGAAGATGGCACAGTTGAACCGCAGAAAAATGGTCCTGGACCAGATGCGGAAACAGGAGCCTAAGATCAGGATAAGCTCAGGAGCCTTCAACGCCCGCAAAACAGCACCGGAATACCAGTACATCAATTATGATCTGGATGTGGTGAAAAGGGACTACGAGCGCATCGATGAAGAAATCGCGGCCATGCAGATTGCATTGGACAAATATAACCAGACTTATGAGTTTGAGGTTGCTTTGTAGCCTGAACTCATAAGTTTCCGTGCAGACCTCGTTTCAAATCAAATTGACTGAGGAAGTAATCGAAAAGGTTTAAGGTTTAAGTTCTTGGTTTTTGGATTATTTTTTATAAGTTAAGGTCTAGAGTTGAAATCAAGGGAGAATATATTTTCAAATTTTTTTTGAGGACTGCAAAAAACCTGTTCCTGTAAAGGGACGCGGCATGGAGGTTCGGTTACAAATGTCAAAAAATATGGAAAAGGTCTTGCTAATTGCAAAAAAACATGGTATATTTTAGTGTTCGCTGAGTATTGGCGCAAAAGTAACTGATAACCTGAAGAGTGTGCAAAAGCACAGGGAGGTAGCCATGCAATACAGAAGAGAATATGATTTGAAGGTAATTGGCAGGAATTTGAAACGTTTACGTGAAAAACATCAGATGACAGTGGAGCAGTTACGTGAATACCTTTGTCTGGGTTCCGTACAGGCCATATACAAGTATGAGGCCGGTGTGGGATATCCTCAGGCGGACACCATGTTGGCCTTGATGGAGCTTTATGGTGTGGGCGTAAATGAAATAGTACAAAATCGCGAGGGAGAGCTTAGCTCTCCTTTTGTTGTGCCCTTCTTTACAAATTTTTTGAAAAAAGTTAAACTGAATGTAGTTTTCCCAAACAAATCTTTAGTATATAAGTGAAAGGTGGTGATAGGAGTGTTAGATGAAGAAATCATCGAGCTGTTTTTTGAACGCTCTGAAAAAGCAATAGAAGAGCTGGAAGCAAAATACGGTAAGATATGTCTGCAGACTTCATATAACATTCTGGGTAACTATTCGGATGCGGAAGAATGCGTCAATGACAGTTACCTGGGCGCTTGGAATGCCATACCGCCTGCCAGACCGGCCCCGTTGCTTACATATGTACTGAAAATCGTCAGAAATTTGTCTTTGAATTGTTATCACAGAAATCAGGCAAGAAAGCGAAACAGCACCTATGATTTGGCAGTTGAAGAATTGAGCGAGTTCCTGGCGGCACCGGAAAGTGTGGAAAGTGCCATGGAAACCAAGGAACTGGTACAGTCGGTAGAGGAGTTTTTGGATTCCTTGAAAACCAGAGACCGGGTAATATTTATCCGCAGATATTGGTTTTACGACAGTTATGAGCAGATAGCAGAAAGAGTAGGGATATCGGCCAAGAATGTGTCAGTTAAATTGACCAGATTACGAAGACAGCTAAAGGTTTATTTAGAAGAAAGGGGAAACTTTCTATGAAAGAGAATAGAGTGGCAGATGCCATTAGTCAGGTGGATGACAGATTTTTAAACGAAGCTGTCCGCTATCAGCGGAAAAAGAAAAATGTGATGGGCAGTGTGATGAAGATGGCAGCCTTGGCAGCATGTTTATGCTTGTTGATCGGAATGGGCATGTTTGGAAACACACGCAAGGTGGATTCCATCGTATCCATTGATGTGAATCCCAGTATTCAGCTGACTGTCAGCAAGGATGATAAGATATTGTCTGCAGTAGCCTTGAATAAGGATGCAGAAGTAGTGCTTGCCGATATGGAACTGAAAAAAGTGGATTTGGACACCGCTTTAAATGCGATCATCGGTTCTTTGCTTAAGAACGGCTATCTGGATGAAGTATATAATGCCATCAATGTATGTGTAGAGAATAATGATACTCAGAGAGCGGATGAAATCAGTGAAAAGGTGAAGCAGGAAATCAACAATCTGTTGATTCAGAATGATTTGATTGGCGATGTGAACAGCCAAACCTGCCCTGTGGATGATGCCTTAAAGGCATTGGCTGAGAAGTACGGTGTTTCCGTAGGTAAGTTGACCTTGGCACAGAAGGTTTCCGCAAATCTGGATATTTCTTTGGATGTGGCCGTAAGATTCACCATTTCCGAGCTGTGGGCATTATTAGAAGCTGAGGATGTAGAGCTTTTAACCAAGGATGATGTAGTGAAAATAGCAGTAGAAGATGCCGGCATTGATGAAGCCAACATGACCCTTACCCATGTAAAAGTGAAAGAAACTGCAGGTGTTTATACCTATGACATTAAGTTTACCGTGGAAGAAAATGCGGAATATAAATATAAGATTGATGCAGTAACCGGTGCCATTTTAGAGTTTGAGTACAAGCTTGTTTTAAAAGAGGAGCCCATTACGCCTCCGGAGCCGGAGAAACAGCTTACCAAGACAGAAGCCTTGAATCAGGCTTATCTGGATGCAGGGGTAGACGGAAGCAATGTGAATCTGGAAGAACTGTTACACAGACCTGCAGAGAAGGAATATTATATCGAATTTACCGTAGGATTGACAGATTATTATTATGTAATCAATGCAATAGATGGCAGTGTTATCAGTAAGGAAGTGATTGAACGTGTTCCTGTAACAGAGGAACCGGAAGTGGTGCCTGGAGTGGTAACTTCTATCGAGGAAGCTTTAAGACTGGCACTTGCCAAGGCCGGTGTAAATCAGTCAGACCTGACCATGTGTGATATCAAGTATCATGTAAAGAAAGAGGGTCCTGAATACAAGGTTCATTTCCATGTGGATAAGGACCATTATGAGTATAATATTAATCCATTAACCGGCGAGTGCCTGGAGAAGAAGCGTCCTGAGCCTCATACACCTCCGGTACCTCCCGCAGAAAAGGAACCGAAGCCAACACCTGAGCCTAAGCCAGCACCGGTGCCTCCTGCAGAGAAGGAAAAGCCGGTACCGCCTCATGAGAAGGAACCCAAGGTGACACCGGAGCCTAAACCTACACCGGTACCGCCGGCAGAGAAAGAAAAGCCGGTACCACCTCATGAGAAAAAAGATGCAGAGAAGCCGGGACCGGCAGTAGGTCCGGCAGCGAAAAAGGATGCGGCACCTAAGCCGGCAGGTCCAAATGATACAAAAGTAACCATAGATTTCGTCGATGGCGTTATGAACTAGCTTCATAATCCTCCCTATACTACTCCTCCTTCCCTCCCTGAAGGAGGAGATACTGTTTTATACGAGAAATAAATATTGCCCCTTGTATTGGTGTATGATATAATACTCTTACTGATAGAGAGGTGATATCTGATGAATCATGGAAAAAAGATGATAGCTCCGATTATCATAACAGTATTGGTAGTATTATACTATTTGGGAATCATGGCCTTGTTTTACTTCACACCGGGCATTCCTTTTTATGCTAAGCTGTTAATGATTATCATTCCGCTTATTGTAAGTGGTTTGATGATAGGGGTTTGTATCAGCAGAATCAAAGAAATACAAGGGGGAGAAGAAGATGATCTTAGTAAATACTGATTACATCTCAGGAAAAGAATTGGAAATGCTGGGCTTGGTAAAGGGTAGTACCATTCAGTCCAAAAACTTTGGAAAAGATATTGCACAGAGCTTTAAAACACTGGTAGGCGGTGAGTTGAAGGCTTACAATGAAATGATGAATGAAGCCAGAGCTTTGGCAACCAAGAGAATGGTGGCAGAAGCAGAGGCAATGGGCGCAGATGCAGTCGTAAATGTTCGTTATGCATCCGCTGCAGTAATGCAGGGAGCTGCCGAAGTTATGGCTTATGGTACTGCGGTAAAGTTCTTATAAAGTCGATGAACTCTCCCCGGACAAAAGTCTGCGGGAGAGTTTTCTGGATATAAGATTTTTTGTGAGGGAGTTTTACGGAGGAATTATCTATGGAAAGAGTGTGTTGCGTGTGCGGAGCCCCCATGATACGGACAGAGAATGGATACAAATGCAGCTTTTGTGCCCATTCGGAATTGCCGGGGGAGTGCGAAGATCATGAAAATGGTTCAAAATGGACGACTTATACATCTTATACGGAGACGGAAGAGGCAGAGAAAGAAAATCCGCTAAGAGATTTTTTTGAGAAAACGATTCCACAAGAAAAAGAAGAAGCTGCGGTTCCTCACGATGATGTAATGGTGGAAGTACCTATGGGGAATGCACCTCAGGGTGTCAGGTTGCCGGAGCAATCTAAATCCATAACCACGAATCAGCCGAAATGGAAAAAAATAGTAAAGATTTATATTATTGTGATGATTGCACAGGCAGTGATTCCAACCTTGGTTTTTTTGGCATATGGCTTATTCGGGAACGGTTTATTTAGTGATAGCGATGACCTTAAGATAACTATAGACAAGAGTAAATTTCCGGTGATAGAAGAGATAGAAGTACCGGAAGTGGACTTTGAAATGCCGGAGATAGAAGTTATCATGCCGGATATTGAGATTCCGGATTTCAGTTATTTGGATGAAAATACGGATAATCAGATATATATTTACTCTGCCACCATGAGGTCGGCTTTGTCGGAAATGTTTGGAAAGCCGGCAGAAGAGGTGACGAAAGAGGAGCTTCAAAGCATACAGTACTTTATGATAGAAGTGGATGAAGAAAGAAGTACCATGGAAGTAAAGTATAGCACGGAGGATTACAGCCTGTATCCGGAGGACTATTCCGAGGAGGTACAGTCTGAGGAGGATATTGTCTTTGGCTATAGTAAAGAGTTTGAGGAGACCATTCAGACCATAACAGTTCCTTTTGAAAAGGATTTGTTGGCTGTCGGCATGGATATTGCGTTGTTTGAGAATGTGAAGGCTATCAATATTTGTAAGAATGGATATGTTAATTTGAGTAATTTACCTCAGCTGACCATGCTGGATGCAGGGGAATTGAATCTGGATTCCTTATTTATTATGAATATGCCTACGGATCAAATAGAAGTTTTGAGACTAAATACGACTTTCTTGAATGATATGGAACGATTAACCGGTTTGAAGAATTTACATATTGACGGAAGTGGCCAGATTATTACGGATTTAAGTGTGCTTGGCAATATGCCTTGGCTGGAGGAGCTGACCATTAAGGATACCTTTATAGGTAATTTGAATTTTTTGAAGGGAATACCGGAGCTTAGAAGTTTGCGATTAATAAATAATAACCTGATAACGGATAAAACAGGTTTGGACAGTCTGGAAAATTTGGAAAACCTGATTGTGGAATAGGATGAAACCATGGAAAACACTAAGAAAACAGATAGGATAACCGTCATCGGTGCAGCTATCATTGATGTGCTGGCAGGACCTGTAAGCAAGCAGGTGTTTCAAACCGGTTCCCAGCCGGTGGAGAAAACAAGCTTATCCTTTGGTGGAGATGCTTTGAATGAAGCAGTGGTCCTTAGCCGATTGGGCAAAAAGGTACAACTGATTTCCAAAGTGGGAAAGGATGAAGCCGGAGCCAGAGTAATGGACTATGCGGAAGTCTGCGGGTTGGCTACCGAGTGTATTATCCAAGAAGAAGGTCTGACGACAGGGATTAATATCGTGTTACTGGATGAAAAGGGTGAGAGACATTTTCTGACCAATCCTCAAGGGAGCCTTAGGAAATTGGCATTGGAAGATATTTTGCCTTATGCGGATGCCATGGGGGATGTGGTCAGTTTTGCCAGTATTTTCGTTTCGCCCCTTCTGGATATCCCGGCTATGGAGCAGTTGTTCCAAAAGATTAAGTCGGTACCGGGACGTATATTGGTGGCTGATATGACCAAGGCCAAGAATGGGGAGAGACTGGAAGATATCAGATGCCTATTGCCTTATATCGATTATATTTTGCCCAATGAGGACGAGATGGCCTTACTGACAGGCATTCGTGACAGCAGGAAAAATGCAGAGTTGCTGGTAGAAGCCGGTGTGGGCTGTGCGGTCGTGAAATGTGGTGCGAAAGGCTGTATCATAGCAACGAAAGAAGCAGTTTTAGAGATTCCTGCATATCCCATAAAAAAACTTGTGGATACCACCGGTGCGGGGGATTGTTTTGCAGCCGGTTTCCTATGGGGCTTGTCAGAAGGCTATTCCTTAGCGGATTGCGGTAAGATGGCTTGTGCAGTGGCTTCCTGCGGTGTAGAGCAGGTGGGGGCTACGGAAGGCGTGGTATCATTGGAAGAATGCTTGAAGCGGTTTCAGGGGAATGTTTGAAATAACTCTTTATTGTTAGAATGATTTGTGATAAAATATAGTATTATTTGTGAAAATACTGCGGAAAGGCAAGGTTTTATATATGAGTGAAGCAGAAATGAATTTAGAACTGAATGAGGCGGAAGCAACAGAAGAACGTGTTTCCAAGAACTTCATTGAGCAGATTATTGAAAAGGATTTGGCAGAGGGTGTTTATGACACCGTGCATACCCGTTTCCCTCCGGAACCCAACGGATATCTGCATATCGGACATGCTAAGGCCATCTTAGTTAACTACATGATGGCACAGAAGTATGGCGGAAAGTTTAATATGCGTTTTGACGATACCAATCCTACCAAGGAGGATATCGAGTTCGTAGAATCCATCAAGGCTGACGTACAGTGGCTGGGTGCAGATTATGAAGACCGTTTATTCTATGCATCCAATTATTTTGGTGAGATGTATGAAGGTGCTGTAAAGCTGATTAAGAAGGGTAAGGCATATGTGTCCGACCTGACAGCAGAGCAGATTAAGGAATACAGAGGTACCTTTACCGAACCCGGTAAGGAAGACCCCTATAGTACCCGTTCTATCGAAGAGAACTTAAAGCTTTTCGAGGAAATGAAGGAAGGAAAGTATAAGGATGGCGAGAAGGTGCTTCGTGCCCGTATCGACATGACCTCTTCCAATATCAACATGCGTGACCCGGTTATTTATCGTGTGGCACATATGACCCATCACAATACCGGTGATGCATGGTGTATTTATCCGATGTACGATTTTGCACATCCCATTGAGGATGCTATTGAGGGGATTACCCATTCCATCTGTACTTTGGAATTTGAGGACCACAGACCTTTGTATGACTGGGTGGTAAGAGAATTGGAATATCCTCATCCTCCCAAGCAGATTGAACAGGCGAAGATGTATTTGAAGAACGTGGTTACCGGTAAGCGATATATCAAGAAGCTGGTATTGGACGGTATCGTGGATGGCTGGGATGACCCCAGACTGGTATCCATCGCAGCACTCAGAAGACGTGGTTTCACACCGGAATCTATCCGCATGTTCGTAGAAATGTGCGGTGTATCCAAGGCACATTCTATCGCAGATTACGCAGCTTTGGAGTACTGTATCCGTGAGGATTTGAAGGCGAAAGCGCCTCGTTTGATGGCTATCCTGGATCCTGTAAAATTGGTGATTGATAATTATCCGGAAGGACAGGAGGAATGGCTGGAAGCACCCATGAACCTGGAGAATGAGGAATTGGGTAGCAGAAAGGTTCCTTTTGGTAAGGAATTGTATATTGAGCGTGAAGACTTTATGGAGGAACCTCCTAAGAAATACTTCCGTATGTTCCCCGGCAATGAAGTACGTCTTATGAATGCTTATTTTGTAAAGTGTACCGGTTGTGTAAAGGATGAAAACGGTAATATTATCGAGGTTCACGGCACATATGATCCGGAGACCAAGGGTGGTAACAGCAATGACGGACGTAAGGTAAAGGGTACCATTCACTGGGTATCTGCAGCACATGCAGTTAAGGCAGAGGTACGTCTGTATGAAAATATTATTGACGAAGATAAGGGTGTTTACAATGAAGACGGCAGTCTGAATCTGAATCCTAATTCTTTAACTGTTTTGAAAGAGTGTTATTTAGAACCTGAATTTGCAAAGGCAAAGCCTTTTGACAGATTCCAGTTTGTAAGACAGGGATTCTTCTGTGTGGATGTGAAGGATACTACACCGGAGAGATTAGTATTTAATCGTATTGTTTCATTGAAGAGTTCATATACATTGCCGAAGAATTCGTAGAAATACTCAGTGAGAGGTGGAAAATGGCAGGAATATTATCCGGTCTGGAAGGCCTTGGTTTGGGAGATTTGGAAAAAAGGGAGCTTTACGAAGAGGAAAAAGTGCGTCCCGTTCGTAAGGTGGAGTCAAAGAGGAGCATGGTAGAGGAAAAGGATTTGGTTTTCGATAAATCTTTTTCCTGTCCGGTGTGCGATCATAAGTTTACTTCCAAGGTGATGAAGACGGGTAAAACAAGACTGGTATCCGCGGATTTGGACTGTCGACCCGTATATGAAGGCATTGAGAGCAGTAAATATGATGTGGTACAATGTCCCGGATGTGGCTACGCAGCCATGGTACCTTATTTCCGCCCCTTATTAAAAACTCAGATAGAACTGGTGCGGGAGAATATTTGTGACCATATTAAGATGGAGATATCCGAGGGAGAAATCTATTCATACGAGGACATGATTACCAGGTACCGGGTAGCATTGGCATGTGCCATAGTAAAGCATGCTAAGGATAGCGAAAAGGCCTATATTTGTTTACATTTTGCATGGTTGTTGCGAGGTTATGTGCAAAAGCTGGAGGAAGAAGGACATCTGACTGCAGAAAAGGAGAAGCGGCTGAAGGTGCAGGAAACAGAGTGCCTGCAGAAAGCACTGGAGGGGCTGATTAATGCCAGACAAAAGGAGAGCCTTCCCATCTGTGGTATGGACCAGACTTCCTTGGATTATATGATAGCAGCAGTAGCTTATGAAACTGAAAAGGACAATATCGCTGCTAAAATGGTTTCCGAAATACTGGTATCCTCTATTGCAAACAGCAGGATGAAGGATAAAGCAAGGGATTTGAAGCAGTTGATTTTGGAAAGGCATAAAAAGTAGGTTATATTTTGAGGTGCAGTATGCTGGAGCTGACCATTCAATTACAAACAGACAATGATAAATGCTTATACGAACAAATCTATGAGTATATACAAGGTGAAATAAAAGAAGGGAAGCTTCTCCAAGGTGAGAGGCTTCCCTCTACGCGTTCTTTGGCAGAGAATCTGCAGGTGGCCAGAAGTACGGTGGAGATGGCCTACGAGCAGCTATTGTCGGAAGGTTATATAGAGTCCAGACCCTATAAGGGATATTTTGTATGCAAAATAGAAGAGTTGTTTCAGTTGGATGAGGGAAGAATCGGTGAGAGAAAATCATCCTTGGAACAGGCAGAACCGACCGGGGCGGAAGGATATACTTATGATTTTTCGCCTACACAGATAGATATGTCCGGTTTTCCTTTCAGTGTGTGGAGACGACTTCATAAAAAAGTGTTGGAGGACGGCAATGAACAATTATACGCCAGGGGTGATGCACAAGGTGACTATGGATTTCGGGAAACAATAGCCCGATATTTACATGCCTCGCGAGGTGTCAATTGTACTCCGGAGCAAATCATCGTAGGCGCAGGAAACGATTATCTTTTGATGCTGTTAGAGAAAATATTGGGAAGAGAGTTATCCATAGCTATGGAGAATCCCACTTATAAAAGAGCTTATCGTATTTTTCGTTCTTTTTCTTATCCGATTACTACTGTGGATATGGATGAGAGTGGTATGATGGTGGAGGAATTGAGAAAGACGGATGCACAGTTAGCATACGTGATGCCCTCCCATCAGTATCCTACGGGTACGGTGATGCCTATCGGACGCAGAAGCGAACTGTTGAAATGGGCCAATGAGAAGGAAGACAGATATCTGATAGAAGATGATTATGACAGTGAGTTTCGTTATAAGGGAAAGCCTATACCATCTCTGCAGGCTTCCGATAAATATGGTAAGGTGATATACATAGGGACATTTTCTAAGTCCATAGCACCGGCTATCCGTGTGAGCTATATGGTGCTTCCGGAGAATCTGGTACAGGCATATCGAGAGAAGTGTTATTTTTATTCCACCACTGTGTCACGAATCGAGCAGAAGATTTTGGATGAGTTTATCCGAGGCGGATATTTTGAACGGTATCTGAACAAAATGCGTAAGTATTACAGGGATAAGCATGATTTGCTGTTAGAAGAGTTGGAGCCTTTTGAGAAGGAATTTGATATCACGGGTGAAAATGCGGGATTGCACTTGCTGCTTACCAGTAAGTCGGGACGTACGGAAGCAGAGCTGATTGAGAAGGCAGGCATGCATGGGATAAAGATATATGGCTTGTCGGATAGTTTGTCAGACGGCACAAAAGATACCTCTTACACAGTTATTCTGGGCTATGGAAGTCTGAGTATGAGAGAGATAGAAGAAGGCGTGGAAGCTTTAAAAAAGGCGTGGAATATAAAAAATAGGGTTGCACATTAAGTGCAACCCTATTTTTTATGTTATAGGAAGTTGTGCGAGTACAGTGGTGGAGATTAAGAAGAATTGCGAAGCAATTCTTGTAATTGTCGCCGCCGGGTGACAATTTTTTATTCTTCATCATCGTCATCAAAGAAAAATTCTTCGACCTCTTCCTCAACTTCCATCTGTTCGTTTAAGGGGGAGAAAGTCTTGGTTTCTTCGATTTTTTCCTCTGCTTCGAGAGTCTCCTCTTCAAGAGCATCTTCTGTGGTTTCTTCAGGAACATCAACTTCTTCCGAAGAGTCTTCTTCGTCTATATCCATAGCTTCTTTTGCATCATCGGCTTCTTCTGCTATTTCAACGATTTCCTCATCCTCAATAATATCCATATCCTGAGAATCCAGGCGCTCATAAGCGATGCCTTCCTGTGAAGAACCAAAGGTAATCTCGTGCATATCCGTATCGGCAGGAATGATGTCATCCTCTTCCTCAATGGATTCGTAAGAGATGCCGTCTTCTGTTTCTAAGTCTTCGATATCTTCTTCATAGTTATCTAAAAATTCTTCTTCCTCGTCGTAAGATTCGGTGTCATCTTCGGATTCCGCATATTCTTCCTCGTCAAGATATTCTTCTGAGTCAGATTCTGCAACTTCTTCAATTTCCTCGATTTCTTCTACTTCTGAAACAGTTTCTTCTTCGATAACTTCATCCTCAACGAATTCAGTTTCTTCTTCGATAACGTCCTCTTCAACGGATTCAGTTTCTTCTTCGATAACGTCCTCTTCAACGAATTCGGTTTCTTCTTCGATAATTTCATCCTCAACGGATTCGGTTTCTTCTTCGATAACTTCATCCTCAACGGATTCGGTTTCTTCTTCGATAACCTCCTCTTCAACGAATTCGGTTTCTTCTTCGATAACTTCATCCTCAACGGATTCGGTTTCTTCTTCGATAATTTCATCCTCAACGGATTCGGTTTCTTCTTCGATAACTTCATCCTCAACGAATTCGGTTTCTTCTTCGATAACGTCCTCTTCAACGAATTCGGTTTCTTCTTCGATAACCTCCTCTTCAACGGATTCGGTTTCTTCTTCGATAACCTCCTCTTCAACGGATTCAGTTTCTTCTTCGATAACCTCCTCTTCAACGGATTCGGTTTCTTCTTCAACAACCTCAGACTCTACATATTCGGCATCTGCTACCTTTTCTACATCTACGACAGCAGGTTCTTTGCCGGTGATTTCGTCGGCTTTTTCTACCACTGTATCGGTGAAGTTTACCAGCTTTTCAGTAACCCTTTCAGCGAAGGATTCGGCAGCTACGGAAGCCTTATCAACAAAGTTATCTGCCTTTTGGGCTACTTTCTCACCAAAGCCTTCCAGCTTGCTTGTAACATTTTCCACGGTCTCGCGGATACCGGACTTGGTGACGGGAGCTTCCTCGGACTGTGCGGTTTCAGCTTCCTCGGCAGCAGCGGCTGCTTCTTCAAAATAGTCGTAATCTTCGTCTTCATATTCCGGAGTCTGGTCTTCAGGTTTCTTCTTTTTCATTAAATATACAGTTGTGCCCAGTGCGGAACCAATTGCAGCACCGGCAAGTAAAATTTTCCCCAATTTGTTTGCCATAATTGCTCTCCCTTCGCCTCGTGTAATATAGTTCTATTTTAATACGAATTTGACAAAATGAAAAGGGATTCTGCATAAAAAGTTTATGAAATCTTATGTAGGCCGACCTTGAAACGATGGGGTAAGTATGCTAATATAATAAAGCATGTAAAAGAAGCATAATATACAGATAGGGAAAGCCATGAATGATAAATTTTTTGAGTTAAAAAAAGAAAAACAGGACCGTATGATCAATGCCGCCATGAAGGTATTTGCCATGCAGGGTTATAAGCACGCCAGTACGGATGATATTGTGAAGGAAGCGGGTATCAGTAAGGGCCTTTTATTTCACTATTTTGAAAGTAAGCTGGGAGCTTATGAATTTATTTATGAATACAGCGTAAGATATATGGTGTTGGAGCTTAGCACCATGGTTTCCAAAAGTGAGACCAATTTGATAGAGGTGATGAAGCAGACGGAGTTTGCCCGGATGCATGCTATGAGAGAGTATCCTTATATGCAGCAGTTTTTGAACCGTGCCATGTCAGAGGATGTGGGTGAGGCATTGCTTGCTACGGAGGAGACTCGTGCTATACTGGAACAAGAGTACAATCGAATCCGTTCTCAGATACATTTTACCGGTTTTCCGTCAGGTGTAGACGGCAGAAAGCTTTATAAGATGATGGATTATACCATAAAGGGACTTTTAACCGAGCGTTTTATGGAGAATTCCTTCCAGCCGGAAATGTTTTATGAGGAAGTGTCGGAATACTTAGATATGATGAAACATTTGGTAGTAAGATAACAGAAAAAATCAGGAGGTTTTTATGATTTATCAAAGCGTATACGAATTCATAGGAAATACTCCGCTGATGGAGGTTTGTAATCTGGAGCGCGAGCACAATACATGTGCCAGAGTACTGATAAAGATAGAAGCCCAGAATCCTTCCGGAAGTGTGAAGGACAGAGCAGCAAAGTACATGATAGAGGATGCTGAAAAAAGAGGTCTGCTTAAGCCGGGTGCTACCATCGTGGAGCCCACCTCCGGCAATACCGGTATCGGTCTGGCAGCTATTGCAGCATCCAAAGGATATCGGGTGATATTGACCATGCCCGAAACCATGAGTGTGGAAAGACGCAATATTTTGAAGGTTTATGGTGCGGAAATCGTATTGACAGAGGGTTCGAAAGGCATGAGCGGTGCTATAGAGAAAGCAGAAGAGTTGGTGCGTACCATAGAAGGTGCTTTTCTTCCGGCCCAATTTGACAATCCGGCAAATGCTACAGCACATTATGAGACCACCGGTCCTGAAATCTGGAAGGATACGGAAGGCAAAGTGGATATTTTTGTGGCAGGCGTAGGTACCGGCGGTACCTTGACCGGCACAGCAAAATATTTGAAGGAACAAAACTCCAAGATACAGGTAGTGGCAGTGGAACCCATAGATTCCCCCGTACTTTCTCAGGGAAAGAGCGGAGCCCATCCATTACAGGGAATCGGTGCCGGCTTCATCCCTTCCGTACTGGATACCACCCTTTACGACAGTGTGGTTACCGTAAGCGGAGAGGAAGCTTATGTAGCCTCAAAAGAACTCACCATGCGAGAGGGAATATTAACCGGTATCAGTTCCGGTGCAGCCCTTCATGCAGCACTGAAGCTGGCTGTTTTACCCGAAAACAAAGACAAAACCATCGTAGTACTTTTGCCCGACAGTGGCGACCGCTACTACTCCACTCCTTTATTCACCTAAGCGATACCCGTGATACCATCCAACGCACCATTTATAAACATAACGATGGCTATCCGGCAAATTTCTTATAAATCAAGCAATGTAGATATTATCAAGATGTAAGAAGCAGGGGCATTACCCTGTCACGTAATGCACTGTTGAAAAGAACTTGGTGACTGAATTGTATGGCATGGTCGGACACTCGTGTCCGCCCTGTGACATACAATTCGGGAGCGAAAGTTTTTTTACCAGTGTGTGAGTGATTGGGTATGGTCCCTGCTTCGTATCATTCAGAAAACCTACTTGCTGGATTTATAGGGTGCATCCGCCGGATAGCCGCCCTTCAGTTTCTGCATACCGCGTTGGATGGCATCACGGGAGTTCTTCCAGTCTGCGTCAGCATTCTTGTAGTCAAATTTTTCAACCATCCAGGCCACGTCTTCTGCCAGACGTTCCATATTTTTCTCCATTAAAGGAAGAATCATATCGTAGAATTCCTTTTTCTCACGGTCCGCCATGGTTTCGTCCGCCTTGATCAGCAAGTCCCTGAAATGGGGCAGACAGAAGCCCTTACCGTTCTTGATTTTCAGACGGAACTCATCATCCTTGGAATACATGTAAAAGAAAGTATCAAGGTATCTTTTGTAGGTGTCCTTGAAGGAATTGCAAATATAGCAGGAGCCTTCTTTTTCGGCCACCCAGACACCGATGGAGTTGCCGCTTTCTGTATTTTTAAACAGTTTATCCTTTAATGAAACCTTGCCGGGTGCAAAGGACTTAAACTCCTTGCGCATCTCGCCCAGCATACGTTTATAGTGGGTTTTCAGAATCCAGGCATTGCCCAGAGTATTACCGTAATCAAACATTTTCTTGAAATGGTCACGACAAAAGCCGGCCAAGTCTGTCAACTCACGGATGTCAGCCTCCATATAAGAGCTTCCGGAGCCCAGACAGAAATCCATCATATCCTGTTCGATGGCACGTTCCACGAAGCAAAAGGGACATTCATCATTGGCGTCCACAGCTTCATTTAAGGGAATGGTATATAATTGTTCTTTCATGCAAGTCCTGCCTTTCCTGATTGCTTCTTTGGTTCATAAATCATACTTTTATTTTAATGCATTCCCGTGAAACCTGCAACGAGTATTTTTGCGGAAAAGGAAGATGGATGTTTTTTGACATAGACATCAATATGTGGTAAAATTTTAAGGATAATGATGAAAGTGGAGGAGTCTGTCCATGGGCGAGTGGCCATATGCAAAAGAACCCTTTGATACAAAGCTGTTTGTATTATTATTTGTGAAGAAAATAGGACTGATTATCATAGCTGCATTGGTAGGCGGTTTGTTAATCGGCGGCGGATATTATTTGAAAAAAGTGACCTTTGGAGGTCCGGTGCAATACGATATTACTACCACCTATTATATTGAATATGCCCATCAGAGTGAGGAAAACGGTGAACTCTATGACTATATAAATGATGCCACCTGGAAAAGTTGGATAGTTACGGATTGGTTCGTAGACCGGGCTTGGCAGTATGCGCTGGAGACAGGTTTTGAGCCGGCGAAGTATGAGATAGAAAAGGCAGATTTGAAGGTGTATTTTAAGGCGGATTTGCCATCCGATGTTCGAATTCCAACCTCTACGGTGACCACTCCCTATGAGGAAGCGACAAGGGCACTGAATGCAGCATTACAAAAGACCTTCTTTGATTTTGAAGAAGACCATGATGAGATGTCATCCATAAAGATCATCGATGAGGCGGCTTTGGCTGAGGCAGATCGGGATGTGAGACTGGGCAAAGCTGCCGCATTGGGATGTGTGTTAGGAGCATTTGTATCCATGTTTGTAGTGGCTTGCAGTATTATTTGGGATGATGCTATCAGGATTCCGGAGACCTTTACCTATCGCTATGGAGTGCCCATGGCAGGTTACAAAGGAAAGGGTACTGAGGATTGGAATGAGGATACTAAGAAAAAGCTGCAGTGCTTGCTGAAGGAAAGGAAACCTTTAGAACTGGCAGTGGATCAGGTATTGCAAATAAAGTCTGAGGAACTTCAAAAAGCAGAAGCCATTGTACTGCTGGTAAGAGCCGGTGTGGACCATGGGAAGACTATCGAGCATGCACTGCATGAGTTACAAGTAATGAACTGCAAAGCAGAAGCGGCACTTTTGACAGATGCTGACGACAAGCTGATTCAAATCTATCGTTTTGGTAGGAAAGGGTAGAAATTGCCCTTTGGGATAAAGTGAGGAATTATGGCTGTATATATTGGGTTATTCTTACTGGTTGTGGGTTTGGCACTATCGGTACGGAATGCGGATTATGTACAATTTCATATAGGGTTACCTACCAGGGAGAACAAGCTTTCAAGGACTATGGATCGACAGAGAGCCTTTAACATCTGTGTGGCTGTGGCAATTTTTTTGTTACTGGCCGGAGTGTCTGCAGCACGAAAAGCAGTGGGGAATGACTACTGGGTCTATCGGTTCCAGTTCAATTTGATTATGCAAAATCGCCATGTATCCTATGAGCCGGGATTTAATCTGGTGGTATGGGTGCTGCAATCCCTCTTTGGATATGATTGCTATTTTCCGGTGTTTGCCTTTTTCTCTATAGCCACAGCCTTCTTTTTTGTAAAGGCGATTTATGACCAGGGAGAATGGTTTGGTGCCACCGTGTTTTTATTGATGACGGGGGGATACTATTATTCCAGCCTGAACTCCGTAAGGTATTATTTCGTGCTGGCGATTGCCATGTATGCTATGAAATATGTGCTTCGAAAGCAATACGGTGTGTTTGTGGCGTGGATTGTGTTTGCAGCCATGTTCCACAAGTCTATACTGGTGGTGATACCGGCATATCTGGTAGCTTACTGGTTGGCAACCCATGAGATTCCTAAGTTCTTGTATGGGATAGCAGGTGTATTTTTAGCCAGTCTGGTGGTATTCAAAGGCTTTTACAGAAGGATTATTTTCTTCTTTTATCCCTATTATGAAGGCACTGTCTTTGACAAAGTGGATTTTTCGGTGACCAATATCGCCAAATGCATGGGCGTGCTGGTGCTGTGTCTGGTATTTTATAAGGTGGTTATCAAGGATAGTGTACCTTTGAAATTTTATTTTTTCCTGAATCTGATGGGACTGGCCATATATACCTTTGGTTCCTTTATACCGGAGGTTTCCAGAATCGGGTACTACCTGATTGTATCCCAGATTTTCCTGATACCGTCGGTACTCATGCGAATCTCCCACAAAGGATGGCGCATCTTCTGGACCGCGGGTGTGGTATTAGCCTTTTTAGGATATTTCGGATTGTTTTTGCGTTCAGCGTACAGTATGGATATTCGCTTACTGCCCTATCTGAACTGGTTATTTAACTAATTGGGAGGTGTAGGTATGAGGATTTTGTGGATTTGCAATATAATGCTGCCCAGAGTGGCAGAGCACTTAGGACTTACCGCCAGCAATAAAGAAGGATGGTTGACCGGTTTGTCGGACACCATTCTGAAAGAACAGAAAGATAATCATATTGAATTGGCAGTGGCATTTCCGGTAGGAAGTGCTCTTGCAGAACGGAAAATAACCGTACCGGCCAAAGAGGAGGAAGGTGCGCTGACCTGTTATGCTTTTGTAGAGGATACCAATCATCCGGAAAACTATCCGGCGGATTTGGAAGGACAGATTAAGGAAATCGTGGAGGATTGGAAGCCGGATGTGGTGCATTGCTTCGGAACGGAGTTTCCCCATACTTTGGCAGTGACAAGAGTATGTCCGCCTGATAAGGTACTGATAGGGATTCAGGGTCTTTGCAAAATTTATGCGGAAAGCTATCTGGCGAACCTGCCCAAACGAGTGATTGACAGAGTGACATTCCGTGACTTCCTGAAAAAGGACAGTATTCGCAGACAGCATATTAAGTTTATCCGCAGAGGGGAACATGAAATAGAGGCGGTTTGTAATGCCGGCCATGTGACGGGCAGAACCTGGATTGATAAGAAATTTACCATGGAAACCAATGACAAGCTGCAATATCATTTTATGAATGAGACTCTTCGAAGTAATTTCTATGAAGGAAAGTGGAACCCGGACAATTGTGAGAAGCACAGTATTTTCCTGAGTCAGGGAGATTATCCCATCAAGGGATTGCATTATATGCTGAAGGCCATGCCTAAGATAATGGAAAGCTATCCTGATGCCAAGGTGTATGTGGCAGGTAACAGCATTGTGAATTACACAACTTTGAAGGATAAGATTAAAATATCCTCTTACGGCAAATATATCAGAGAGTTAATGAAAAAGAATCAGCTGGAGGACAAGGTGGTTTTCCTTGGTAAGATGAATGCGGAGGAGATGAAGGAGCAGTATTTGCGCTGCGGTACCTTCGTGTGTCCTTCCGTTATTGAGAATTCCCCCAACTCCTTAGGTGAGGCCATGCTGTTGGGAGTACCTTGTGTAACCGCAGAGGTAGGAGGCATTACCTCCATCTTTTATAATGGTCAGGACGGCATCGCGTATCCGGGATATGGTTCCCCGGAATATGCAGAGTCAGAGGATAAAGAGTCTGCACAGGCAAGAGTACTGGCGCATGCGGTACTGCGTATGTGGTCTGATGAGGAAAAGATGAAGGAGTATTCTGCTAATGCTTCGGCTCATGCAGCCAGAACTCACGACGGACAGGCCAATTATAAGCGTTTGCTGGAAATCTATGAGGAAATCGTAAAGAAAGAATCATGAGGAATGACATGAAGGTAACCTTTGTATCGAACTATATTAATCATCACCAGATTCCTTTAAGCAATGTGCTGTACGAGCATCTGGGAGACAATTATACATTTATTCAGACAGAGCCCATGGAGGAAGAGCGTATCCGCTTGGGCTGGAACCCTGAGGATGTGCCCCCTTATGTACGTTATGCTTATGAGGAACGTGAGGCTTGTGAACAGTTGATACTGGACAGTGATGTGGTCATCTGGGGCGGATTGGAGGACGAAACCATGTTACAGCCCAGGCTGCAGGCCGGAAAGCCCATTCTCCGTTACAGTGAAAGACTGTATAAAACCGGACAATGGAAGGCTGTCAGTCCCAGGGGATTACGTAAGAAATATTTGGACCATACCCGGTATCGCAAGGCACCGGTGTATCTTTTGTGCGCAGGAGCCTATGTGGCTTCGGATTTTCATATTGTGAGAGCATATCCGGGCAAAATGTTGAAATGGGGATATTTCCCGGAGTGTAAAGAACATGAAATAGTGAAGCTTTGGGAAGAAAAGGAATATACGGAAGAGAAAAAGGAAATCCTTTGGGCGGCCAGATTTATCGACTGGAAGCATCCTGAGCTGGTAGTAGAGCTGGCGGAAGAACTGGTTAAGAGCCGTGAGGATTTTCATATTACCATGCTGGGGGGCGGAGAGTTACAGCCTGCCATAGAGAGCCTGATACAGGAAAAAAAGCTGGAGGCATTTATCGCTTTGGCCGGTACTCAAACTCCTTCCGGGGTAAGGGAACTTATGGAGAAAACACCAATATTTTTAATGACCAGTGACCGGCAGGAAGGCTGGGGTGCAGTGATGAACGAGGCTATGAACAGTGGTTGTGCAGTGATTGCCAACCGAATGGTGGGAGCCGGACCTTATCTGATAGAACATGGCAGAAACGGGTATTTATACAGAAAGGAAACTGCCCGTGAATTGGCGGATTTGATAATCCCTCTTTTGGACAGCAGGGAGCTTTGCAGGGGAATAGGCATACAGGCGTATGAAACCGTAGCAGGTGAATGGAATGCAAGGACAGCAGCAGAAAGACTGCTTTCATTGATACAGGATATGGCTCAGGGGAAGAATCCGCAAATCCGTTGGACAAGCGGTCCCTGCAGTAAGGCAGAAATCATAAAGGAGAGAAGTTAAATGGAAACAACCTTAATCAGTGTTGTGGTTCCGGTTTATAATATTGAGGACTATTTAGAACGTTGTGTGATCAGCATATGTGCACAAACCTATCAGAATCTGGAGATTTTGTTGGTGGACGACGGTTCCACGGACGGAAGTGGTGCACTATGTGATGAACTGGCGAAAAAGGATGAACGGATCCGGGTGTTGCACAAGCAAAATGGTGGTTCCTCCTCGGCCCGCAATTTGGGTATCGCAGAGGCAAAGGGTGCCTATGTGGGATTTGTGGATAGTGATGATTATGTTTCAGACAATATGTATGAATTGCTGTGGAAGGCTGCGGAACAGTATGAATGTGAAATCGCCCAAATCGGAAGGGATGAGATAGATGAGAAGGGCAATAAGCTACCCAATATTTGTGAGCCGCCCGAGGAAGTTGTATGGATACCCTCAGAGGCATTTTTGAAAGAGATGCTTTTGCATAAGGGAGATTGTTCCTTTTGTACCAAGTTGGTGAAGAAAGAGCTTTTTGATATGGCCCGATTTCCGGAAGGTGAGCTGAATGAGGATTTTCATCTTTTGGTGAAGCTTCTGTCTCATATCAAAGGGATTGTATCCCTGCCGCAGCAAACCTACCATGTGTTTTATCGTTTGGGCAGCAATACCCGTAAAAAGGATCCGGATGCTTTTTCCAGAGTGTTTACGGACAATGTAAGGAATGCAGATATGGCAGAGCAGATGGTAGCGAAGGAGTATCCGGGATTAAAGGAGATTGCATTCCGATTCGGCATGCATCAGCGCCTGGAGTACCTTTTGCATATCCCCGTATCCAAGATGAATGGGGAGACAGAAAGCTATGCAGATATTTGTAAGCATGTAAAAAAGAATTGTTTGAAAGCTTGGAAGAGTCCCTATTTGACGAAGAAGAATAAGATTTATCTTACCTTGTTTGCCATCGCACCCAAGACCATACGAGTGGTGCATAAAAAGCTGAAAAGATTGTAGGAAAGGAGCAATGGTATGCGTATCAAGATGAAAATACCCCCCAAAAAGCATATGGTGATGTGTGCCATTGCTGTTTTGATTGTAGCAAGTCTTTTACTTGTGACATTTTGGAAGAAGGAGAAGCCGCTTGTTTATGATATTGTTGTTCTGGGTGACAGTATTGTGGGCAATCCGTTGCCGGATGGTGCTACATTCCCGGAACTTGTAGGTGAGAAGTTGGGAGTTACTGTTTTGAATGGTGGTCTGGGCGGTACGTCCATGTCTATGAGCGCCCGGCAGCTGTGGGGCTCTATAGCCAGTACGGAATGGAGTATGGTGAAGCTGGCAGAGGCCATTGCCTATGATGACTGGAAAAGCCTAAAGGCTACCATGGCTTATGCTCAAAGCTATAATGAAGTGAACAATCAATGGCTGGATTATTTTCAAGAAACCATGGATTATTTATATCAAGTGGATTTTTCGCAGGTAAAGGTGCTTGTGATAGAGCATGGAAGTAATGATTACAATGGTGGAGTACCACTGGATAATCCGGAGGATAAGTATGACATAACAACCTTTGGAGGGGCTTTACGCAGAAGCTTAAAACTTTTAATAGAAGCTTATCCGGATATGAGGATTTTAATTGTTTCCCCCATGTACTGCTCTTTGGGAGAGAATCACGATAAGAAGTGTTATGAAAACCGTTATGGTAATGGCGGCTTTTTGCAGGAATATGTGGAGTTGGAAAAAGAGATCGCCAAAGAGTTTGGAGTGGAATGGCTGGATGCTTATCATGAATCCGGCATTTGGGAGGATAATGCCTCCGAATATTTAGCGGATTGTTTACACCTCAATGCAAAGGGGCATGAATTGTTAAGTGATTTTCTGGCAGAATACCTGTCGGAGAAGAAGTAAGGTATAGAAGGTTGGCGCATGAAGAAGCTGGAGAAAATAATCGGATTTACAATTTATATATGGATGGGGATTCAGATTGCTCTTGGTGTGCTTTGGGGAGTCTGTAATCTGACCAAGGTGCCGGCTTTTGAGGAAAGCCGGGAGTTGCTTTCTATGAGCAAGACCCTTATGGCAGATGAATATACAGGGTACCTTTATTTGTTAATGCTTCGGGGATGCACCATGGTGGCAAATCTGTTAGGTGTGTCGGTGGGCTTGTTTTTGTATCCGGTACAATTGTTGATAGCCTATCTTTGTTATGAATATTTCTTACATAAGGTGGTATTCAGAGAGCAGGGACAGCGCTTACAGGCAAGGAAAAGGATGCCTTTTTATGTGGGATTCATCATGACCATTCCTATGGTACTTCAGGTTCACATGGCAGTATTGCCTTATTCCCTTGCTTCTTCATTATTGGTGGCGTTAATGGCTAAGATGATATCCCTTTGCGTTTCGGAGCCCGGGAAAAAGAAGGCAGACGCCATACAGATAGCAGTACTGTGGATTCTTAGTGCAATGAGTTGCCCGGATTACGGATGGCTGTGCGGATTCTGCGTAGCCGGCGGTATGATTTGGTATGTGATTACACATAAGCGTTTGTGTGTCAAGGTGCTGTTGGGAGCATTAGTGGCTATATTGTGTATTTGTGGCAGTAATGCGTTTTTACAAACGACCGGAAGCAACGGGAAAATGCAAAAATCTCCGGAAAGTATATTACTGCGCAGTGTGGTTTGGCCCAATTTTTTGAAGTTTTCTTTTTTCTGGCCACAGGAGGTTCGTGACAATTGGACTACGGAAGAGTTGCTGCTGCTTTCCAGGTCACCGGAACGTGTGAGTGAAGAATTCGGACCTGTGATGGAACAGAGGCTGGGTGTGAAAGAAGCCCGCAGAGTTTACAGAGAGATGATAAAGCAAACCATAAAGGTAAATACCAGAGAAGTGATAACGGGGATGGGGCAGGAGGCTGCAGCATACCTTTGTCCCCCTGTATCTGTGAAGATACAGTTGCAAGGGGTGGGGGATTCTTACACCGGCTGGAATTACAGCAGAATGAAGGATTATGCCCCGCAGGTCACCAAATATTATGTGGAGTGTGCACTGAGTGCATGGATTTATCTGTTGGCGGCAGCAGGTTTCTTATGTATTTGTCGGATTCGGCCAAAGCAGTGGCAACCCAAAGGAAAAAAGGTCAGATTTTATGGTACATTGGTATATGCCGGTAGTATGATTCTTGTTGTGGATGTTTGGTATGTGCTGGTAAGCGGTAATATGCAGGATTATTTGAAAGTGCCCATGATTACGGCATTATGGGCAATGGGGATCATCGGAGTGCTTCGCAGGTCAGAGGGAGCGTAGAATGTGAAACCAAGCCGGTAAGTTTGCGTTGATAGCTACAAAGAAAAATTGATTAAAAATGAGAAAGCTGCGACCTGAATATAGGTTGCAGCTTTTTGCATTAGGGTTAATTTATGATTGTTTAATGGCTTCCAGAAGTTCTCTTACATTCTCATAGCGATAGGTGGCAGGATAAGGGGTATCTGCCATGTCATCAGCCTTTGCTTCTCCGGTATAAACTACGCAGGTATCCACGCCGGCATTGATGCCACAGGCAATATCGGTATAAAGGCGGTCGCCAACCACCAGTGTTTCTTCAGCTGTAAAACCGCTTGCCTCCTGGCAAACACGAACCACTTCCGCACTGGGTTTGCCCAGATAAATGGGTTCCTTTCCGGTGGAGTGAGTAATCATCTCACATATGGCACCGCAGTCCGGGATAAAGCCGAAGTCAATAGGGCAGCAGAGGTCCGGATTGGTGGCATAAAAAGGCACATCGGTAGTGGAAAGCACCTTACATGCCTCGATGAGCTTGCCGTAGTTTAATTCGCTGTCATAAGCCGCCACCACGCAGGCAATATTCTCTTGGCAGGTTTCTACGATGTGGAGACCGTTTTTGCGCAGTTCTGCAATAAAAGAAGCAGTGCCCAGTACGAAGATTTTCTCCTGTTTGTAGTTTTTTAGTAAAAACTGAAGCATCATATAGCCGGAGGTGATAAACAAATCCTCTGTGGTTTCCAGGCCGAATGCATGGCGGAATTTCTCCACATAGTCGCTGTTACTTTTGGTAGAGTTATTGGTAATGTAATAAGCCTTACCGCCAACTTCCTTAATGTAATTCAAAAGTTCTAAGGTGCCATCCAGCAAATCATTACCTACTGCGATGGTGCCGTCTATGTCAAATAAAAATAGTTTTTTCTGTGATAAATGGTTCATAAATAATCTCCCTGAAGTGATGAGTTTGCAATTGATAAGATTATACCATAAGTTTAATATTTTTGATACTTTTTTGTGGCTAAGAAGGCGTAAATCTGATACACTGAGAGGTAAGGATAATATGTACTTGAGGAGGGTAACACCGTGGGAATTTTAGATAAGTTCAGCAGAAAGACAAGTGAACCGGAAATTATTATTGAGAGTAATTCGCCGGTATGTGATATACAGGCTTTTGTGGAAAAGACAGATACCTGTTACTATTTGTATTTATGGGGAAATCCTACCAGTGAAAAACGCTATATAAAGTTATGCTGGATTTGTAATAGAGCTAAGGCACCGAAGGCTTTGGATAAAAAGGCAATGGAAAAGGGACAGGCACCCATGATGCCGGAAGAGTTTGTAGCCCATGATTTAAATGGAATGGAACTGGATGCGGATAAGTTGGAACTGGTATGGTTTGCAGAAGGAGATGCAGTTTCATTGCTTTCAGACGGACAATTGATTGGTGTAATACCCGGCTGGGCGGGCGAGGAGAATCGGTTTTATGGATATTCTAAGTATGCCAAGGGGATGGGGAATTATGCATGGGAATTAACAAATGCGGAACCCGTATTAATGAAACGGACAAAAGAAAACAGAGAATTTTGGGCAGCATTTGATACGGATTATTGGACGAAAGTTCAAGCGTTGCATATAGAGGCATTAGAACAATTTTTTGGTAAGCACGAGAAATATTTTGCTATTGATGGTGGGAAATTCCCACCGAAAGCATTACTTACCGGTACTCGTGATGAAGTAGTGTATGGTATTACTGCGGGAGTAAGTCTGATTCCCATGCCTAAGACAGAGCAATATTTTCAGGAAGAAGAACTTACAAAGAATCATAGAATAGAGTTCGGATTTGCAACAATAGAGCAGCACAGAGCACTTAGTAATATGTTTTATTCCACAATGTCATGGCTGGCTGCTTATCCTTGGAAGGAAGCTACTTTCTTTGCACACGGACATACAATACCATTTAAAAATATTAAAGGATATGAAGCTATTTTATTTGTGAATCCAAGATTAGTTCCCGGACTGGAACAACCGGATTATAAGGAATTTACAGAGGATATAAGTTTGTTATGGTTGATTCCGCTAACCTCACAGGAATATGAGTTTGCCATGAATGAGGGAAGTCAGGCGCTTATCGAGCGTGCAGACGATTTGAAGAATATACATGTTTTTGATGGAAAGCCTAAGTTTATAGGGTGATAGGAGGAATATAGAGATATGAAACTGATTTCTTGGAATGTAAACGGCCTGCGTGCCTGTATGGATAAAGGATTTATGGATTTTTTTAAGGAGATGGATGCAGATGTATTCTGCTTGCAGGAGACCAAGCTTCAGGCAGGTCAGATAGAGATGGATTTGCCGGGGTATTATCAGTACTGGAACTATGCGGAAAAGAAGGGATATTCGGGTACTGCCATGTTTACCAAGAAGGAGCCGTTGAATGTAACTTATGGCATCGGCGTGGAGGAGCATGACCATGAGGGACGTGTGATTACGGCTGAGTTTGAGGAGTACTATGTGGTGACGGTTTATACTCCCAATTCCCAGAGAGAACTGGCCAGATTGGATTATCGAATGACTTGGGAAGAGGCTTTTTTGAATTATATTAAGAGTCTGGATGCCAAGAAGCCGGTGATTTTCTGCGGAGATTTGAATGTGGCACATAAGGAAATCGATTTAAAGAATCCCAAAACCAATCATAAGAATGCCGGCTTTACGGACGAAGAGAGAGGCTGCTTCAGTAAGGTATTGGAGAGCGGTTTTGTGGATACCTTCCGATATTTTTATCCGGAGATGAAGGATATTTATTCCTGGTGGTCCTATATGTTCCAGGCCAGAGCCAAGAATGCAGGATGGAGAATCGATTATTTTGTGACATCCGAAAGACTGAATGATGCACTGGCAGATGCAAAGATTCATACTGCCGTTATGGGTTCCGACCATTGTCCGGTAGAGCTGACCTTGAAGTAGAAAGGGTATCTTCATGTGGAAGGATGAATTATGTAAACTGAATGGAGAGTTGCCGCAAGGGGAAAGGCTATCTCGTAGCTTTTTTACCAGAGACGGACTGACTGTGGCCAAGGAGCTGTTGGGAAAGGTACTGGTCCACGAGACACCCATAGGAACCATTCGAGGCATCATCACGGAAGTGGAAAGCTATATGGGTGTGGAGGATAAGGGTTCTCATACCTATGGTGGTCGACGAACGGAGCGTACCGAGCCTATGTTTCATATAGGAGGTACGTCATATGTGTACTTTACCTACGGCATGTATCATTGCATGAATATCGCCACGGATGTGGAGGATAATCCCCAGGCGGTACTGATTCGAAGTGTAGTGCCGGCAGATATAGCGTCTCAGGAGCGGATGCTGGATATGCGTTTGGAGGCGTCTTTGGCAAGTATCAGAAAGAGGAAGGAAGCTAAGGGCGAGGAAGTTACGCCTTCCGAAGTGGAGCGTAAGAAAAAGAGCCTTTTGAAGCATTTGGCAGATGGTCCCGGGAAGCTTTGCATAGCTATGGGAGTGAATAAGCAGCAAAATGATGTGGATATGGTAGAAAGTAACGCTTTCTATGTGACAGAAGGTATAAACGTGTTACCCGAGGAAATACAGGCAGGGAAACGCATTGGTATTGATTATGCGGAGGAAGCCGCAGATTATTTGTGGCGGTTTTTTTTGTGATAGGAAATTGTGCGAGTACGGTGGTGGAGATTAAGAAGAATTGCGAAGCAATTCTTCCAAGCGGATACGCCGGTATCCGCTTTTTCATAGATTAGTAGAGGAATAAGGAGGAACACATGAGCTTACGGTTTTGTTTCGGTCCCTCAGGGTCGGGAAAGAGCTACAAAGTATATAGTGAAATCATAGAACGTTCTATGAAGAGTCCGAAACAGAACTTTTTAATCATAGTTCCGGACCAGTTTACCATGCAAACCCAAAAGGAATTGGTAGGTATGCACCCATGCGAAGGCATCATGAATGTGGATGTGCTTAGCTTCGGACGACTGAGCCATCGAATTTTTGAGGAAGTAGGCGGCGAAAAGATTCCTGTACTGGATGATACCGGTAAAAGCCTTGTATTACAGAGAGTGGCAGTTTCCATCAAGGAGGAATTGCCTGCACTAGGCAGTCATTTGCATAAACAGGGCTATATCCATGAGGTAAAGAGTGCCATTTCCGAGTTTATGCAGTACGGCTTAAGTGTGGAGGACGTGGACAAGCTTACGGAATTTGCCCGAAAAAGGGGCGCACTCTACTACAAATTAAAAGATTTAAGGCTATTGTATGATAGTTTTTTAGAATATATCAAGGGGCATTTTATCACTACGGAGGAACGTATGGATGTACTGCGTCGTAAGCTGGTGCATTCCGATATTCTGAAGGGCAGTGTGGTAGTATTTGACGGATTTACCGGATTTACCCCTATCCAGAACCGTTTGATTCAGGAAATCATGACCTTGACGGATGAAGTACTGGTGACGATTACTCTGGGCGAAGAGGATGATCCTTTTCAAATGGACGGGGAACAGAAACTATTTTACTTAAGCAAGAAGACGGTCAGTGATTTGGAACGTTTGGCCAAGGAAGCCGGTGTGGAGCGTGGAAAGGATATGTATCTGAGCGGAAGTCCATCTCCCCGCTTTGCAAACCGGGAGGCCCTTACCTATTTGGAGAAGCACCTGTTTCGTGCACCGGGAAAGTTTTTTGCAGGAAAACAGGAGAGTATTTTTATCAGCGAGGCACCTACTACCGGGGAAGAAGTGCATCAGACCGGTTTACAGATTTCGGAACTGATTCGTAAGGATAAATTGCAGTATCGGGACATTGCTATTATTTGTTCGGATTTGGAAAGCTATGCACCTTTTGTGGAACGGGAGTTTGCGGATATGGGTATCCCCTGCTATCTGGACCGGACCAGGGGCATTGTTTTGAATCCCATGATTGAGTACATTAAGAGCGGACTGGAGCTGTTTACCCGTGATTTTTCCTACGAAAGTGTATTCCACTATCTGCGTAGCGGACTGGCGGATTTTAGCACCGAGGAAGTGGATATCTTAGAGAATTATATTATTCAGACCGGTATCCGGGGCAAGCAAAAATGGAACCGTCTTTTTACCCATAAGATTAAGTCCATGGGGGAAGATGAGGAGGCTTTGCAGCAAATCAATGCCTTGAGAAGCCGCTTCCTGGAGCAGGTGGCAGGCCTGGAGGTTAAGGGGCTTACAGCGGCCCGTGCCCATGTGGAAAACCTGTATCAATTCCTGGTACAAAGCAAAGTACAGGAAAAGCTGGAGATTTTCGAAGAACAGTTTACAGTGCAGGGAGATTTGGTCCGTGCCAAGGAGTACGGACAGATTTATCGCTTGGTTATCGAGCTGTTAGACCAGATTTACGGTTTGTTAGGAGAGGAGCAAATCAGTCTACAGGAGTTTTTGGAAATATTGGTGGCAGGCTTCGGAGAAATCGAAGTAGGCACTATTCCGCAGAATGTGGACCGTATCCTGGTGGGCGATATGGAGCGTACCCGTTTGAAACAGGTGAAGGTATTGTTTTTCCTGGGGGTAAACGATGGCAATATTCCCCGCAGTGCTTCCAAGGGCGGTATCATATCCGATGTGGACAGGGAGTTTTTGAAGGAGTCGGATCTGGAACTGGCACCTACTCCCAGACAGCAGATGTTTATCCAGCGTTTTTATTTGTATCTGAACCTGACCAAGCCTTCGGAGAGGCTGTATTTGTCCTATGCAAAGGTAAACGGAGCCGGCAAAACCTTGCGTCCCTCTTATTTGATTGAAACCATCCGGAAAATGTATCCCGGACTATCTATAGGGCAACCCTTCCGCAAGCCCGTATTAGAGCAATTGGTAACCCCTAAGGAAGGGGTGCGTTATCTGGCTCAGTCCTTGCGGGAGTATGTGGAGAATGTGCCCGGAATCGTGAGTAAAGAAGAACTCTTTGCCCTTTATCAGGCATACGAAGGCATGGAGGACTATGAAGGCTTGACGAAAGCCTTAAAGGAAGCCGCTTTCTATCGCTATGAAGCAAACGGATTGTCTCAGGCGGTGGCCAGGGCCTTATACGGAAAAAATCTGGAAAACAGTGTGAGCCGTCTGGAAACTTATGCGGCTTGTGCCTATCATCATTTCCTGCAGTACGGTTTGTCCCTAAAGGAGCGGGAAGAGTTTGGCTTTGAAGCAGTGGATATGGGTAATATTTTCCACGGTGTATTGGATGAGTTTGCCCGTAGGTTAGAGGACAGTGAATATACCTGGTTTGATTTCCCCCAGGAGTTCGGAGAACGTCAGGTGGCAGAGGCCATGGAGCAGGTGGCGGCAGAGTATGGTGCCGGCATCCTTTACAGCAGTGCACGTCAGGCTTATGGTATCAAGCGGATGCAGAGAATATTGAACCGTACTGTGGATACTCTGCAGAAGCAGCTGCAAAAGGGTGAATTTGTGCCTATGGGACATGAAATCTCCTTCCGCTATACGGAGGATTTGGAATCCGTGGATGTGACCTTATCTCAGGAGGAAAAGATGCGTCTCACCGGGCGAATTGATCGTGTGGATGTGGCAGAGGATGGCGAACAGGTATATGTAAAGGTTATTGATTATAAATCCGGCACCCATCAGTTCCAGCTGGCCTCCGTGTATTACGGACTACAGCTTCAGCTGGTGGTATATATGAATGCGGCCATGGAGTTGGTAGGTAAGAAGTATCCGGACAAGGAAGTAGTGCCTGCGGCATTACTCTACTATCATGTGGAGGATCCTATGGTAGAGGCAGATGGAAGTGTAGGCGAAGAAGCAATCAACGAGATGATACAGAAGCAGCTTCGCATGAGTGGTGTGGTGAATGCCCGGGACATCATAGTGGAGCTTTTGGATAAGGAGATGACGGATAAGTCCCTGGTCATCCCTGTAGAACGGAAAAGGGATGGCAGCTTTTCTGCCCGTTCCGACATCATGAGTGGGGAAGAACTGTCACTGGTGTCGGATTATGTAAACCACAAAGTGCGTGAAATCGGCAGAGAAATCCTAGCCGGACATAAGGAGATAAATCCTTACGAAACAGACAAAAAAGAGGCTTGCGAGTATTGTGCCTACAAAAAGGTTTGTGGCTTTGACAGCAGTCTTCCCGGCTATGAGAAGCGTCTGTTAGAGGAAACAGACCAGACGGTTATTTATGAAAAGATGAAGGAGGTACTGGAGTAATGGGCGTTTCATTTACACCGGATCAGCAAAAAGTAATCGACCTTCATAATCGGAATATATTGGTATCAGCGGCAGCAGGAAGCGGTAAGACGGCAGTACTGGTAGAGCGTATCATACAGATGGTTTGTGATGAGAGTCATCCTGTGGATATCGACCGGTTGCTGATTGTGACCTTTACCAATGCGGCGGCAGCTGAGATGCGGGAACGTATCAGTTCTGGCATTGCGTCTCAGGTGGAACAGCACCCGGAGTCTGCCCATATTGAGAGACAGGCTACCTTGCTGCATAATGCGCTGATTACCACCATTGACAGCTTTTGTCTGTATTTAATTAAAAATCATTTCCACGAAATCGGCTTGGATCCTGCTTTCCGTGTGGCGGATGAAGGAGAAATCAAGCTGTTAAAGCAGGAAATCATGGATGCCCTTTTGGAGGACTGCTTCGAAGCAGGCGAGGAGGGCTTTTTGGAGTGCGTGGAATTCTTCTGCCCCGGCGGTAAGGAGAAGACCTTAGAAGAATTAATCAAGAGATTATATGAGTTTGCATCCAGTCACCCCTGGCCACGGCAGTGGTTGAAGGAATGCAAAAAAGCATATGAACTTAAGAATGTGGAGGAGCTGGAGGCTTCCCCTTTGGGTCAGTATGCCCTGTATTATCTGAAGCAGATGGTGCTTGGCTGTGTCACGACTATGAAGCAGGTGGTGTTGTTAGCCCATGAGCCGGACGGCCCCTATATGTATGGGGAGCTGGCTGAGGGTGAACTGGAGAGGCTTCAGAAGCTGGCAGAATGTGAGCATTTGCGGGATTGGGAGGTGCGTTTAAGCGGCTTTGAGTTCGGACGCCTTCCTTCGAAAAAGGACCCCAGTGTAAACGAAGAGAAAAAGGCCTTGGCAAAGGACTTAAGAGATCAGGTAAAGGGGACTCTGAAGAAACTGCAGGAGAGATTCTTTGGTACCTTGTTGGAGACTACCATGAGTCAGATTCGGGCATCCAAGAGAGCTGTGGACACTTTGGTAGAATTGACCTTGGAATTTAGCCGCAGACTGCAGGATAAAAAGCAGGAAAAGAAGATTCTGGACTTTTCCGATATGGAGCACTATGCCCTGGACATTCTGTTCAGTGAGGAAGAGGGCAAGATGGTGCCCAGCAAGGTGGCACTGGAGTATCGGGAGTATTTTGCAGAGATTTTGATAGACGAATATCAGGACAGTAATTTGGTACAGGAACTATTATTGCAGGTGATTTCCGGAGAGGATGAGGGCAATTATAACCGCTTTATGGTAGGCGATGTAAAGCAGAGTATTTACAAATTCCGTCAGGCCAGACCGGAGCTGTTCATGGAGAAGTATAAAGGTTACCGCAGTGAAGAGGCGCTGTGTCAGAGGATCGATTTGAGCCGGAACTTCCGAAGCCGTAGTTCCGTGCTGGATACCACCAATCATGTGTTTGAAAGATTGATGAGCGAAGAGGTGGGGGGGATTGCCTATGATGATAAGGCAGCCCTTTATGCAGGGGCGGAATACCCTGCATATGAGGATAGTATCAGTGAGCTTCTTTTGCTGGAAAAGCCTACGGACGGTACCGAAGAAAAAGAAGCCGAAGGACGGATGCTGGCTAAGAAAATCAAGGAGTTGAAGCAGACCTATCTGGTAACGGACAAGGAAACCAAGGCCTTACGCCCGGTAAAGTACTCGGATATGGTGATTTTGCTTCGTGCTACCAGCGGCTGGGATGAGGCCTTTAAGAAGGCTTTGGAAGCAGAAGGAATCCCGGTGTATATAACCTCCAAGACAGGGTATTTTGCGGCTACCGAGGTACAGGAGCTGTTGCAATTCTTGCGGGTATTGGTGAATCCCCGTCAGGATATTCCCTTGTTTGGTGTGATGAAGTCCCTGTTCGGTGGTTTTACAGAAGAGGAGATTGCCCTGCTTCGAAGTATGGATAAGAAAATAAGCCTGTGGGAATGTTTGCAGCAGGCAGCAGGAGAAGGGGACGAAAAGTGTGCCGTTTTTCTGACCACCATGGAAAAATACCGTTCCTACACGGTTTATATGCCCATTAGGGAGCTTTTACAGACTGTCGTGGAGGATTTTGCCTATCTGCCCTATGTGACCGCACTGCCGGCCGGCAGCAAGCGGAAGGCCAATGTGGAGATGCTTTTTACCAAGGCATCGGATTTTGAGAAAACCAGTTATTACGGACTGTTTCATTTTGTGCGTTATATTGAGCAGCTGGAAAAATATGAAGTGGATTACGGTCAGGAGGAAATGCTGGACGAAAGTGCAGATGTGGTGCGAATTATGAGTATCCACAAAAGCAAGGGTCTGGAATTTCCGGTGACCTTTGTAGCGGGACTGGCCAAGTCCTTTAACCTGATGGATGTAAATAAAAGCTTCCTGATGGATATGGATTTGGGTGTGGCTACAGACTATGTTAATATAAAGGAACGATATAAAGTAAAGAGCTTTTTGCGCACTGTAATGGCAGCCAAACTGAAGGAAGATACTTTGGCAGAGGAGCTGCGTGTGCTTTATGTGGCATTGACCAGAGCCAAGGAAAAGCTGATACTGACAGCCACTCTGGAGGATTCGGCACAGTGTTGGGAACAGAGGAATGTTAAGGGAATCCAGAGGATGACCTTTGCAGACTTCCTGGCGGCCAACAGCTTGTTAGACTTCTTGCTGCCCACCTTACAGGAAGAGGATGTACGTGTCAGCATCTACGGTCAGGAAGACTTGTTGGCCGGTGATATGTCCGAACAGTTGCAGATGGCAGCACGTAAAATGGCTTTAGAGAAGGGGGAAGAGGCGGACTCGAACTGGATAGAAACATTGGAAGGTATCTTTGCCTATGAGTATCCTCATGAGAATCTGCAAAGTCTCTATACCAAAACCACTGTATCGGAGCTGAAAATAGCTGCCATGGCGGACAAGGACGAGGCGGCTTATCATGCCTTTGAAGAGCCGGAACAGGAACCCATACTGCCCGCATTTATGAGAGAGCAGGAACAGCAGGTAAGTGGTGCTACACGTGGTAATGCTTATCATAAAGCCATGGAGCTGATGGATTTTGAGAAGGTGTATGATGAACAGGGTGTGCCTGTGTGGGATAAGGTAGAAGCACTTATGGATTCTTATGTGACGGATGGCCGACTGGAGCCGGAGTATAAGGAGATTCTGAGTAAACATAAACTGATGAATTTCCTGAAAGATCCTTTGGCGAAGCGAATGAAGGAGGCACAACAGGCCGGACTGCTTTACAAGGAACAGCCCTTTGTGCTGGGAATACCGGCGAATCGTCTGAATCAGGATTTCCCTTCCGAGGAAAAGGTACTGATACAGGGTATCATCGATGCCTTCTTTGTGGAGGATGACGAGATTGTACTGGTGGATTATAAGACAGATAGGGTTACTTCGGGCAAGGAACTTTGGGATCGCTACGAAACCCAGCTGGATCACTATGAGGAAGCTTTGACCAAGCTTATGCAGATGCCGGTGAAGGAGCGGATTTTGTACTCCTTTAGCTTGGAGAGATGTGTGAGTGGTTCTTAGAGGGAGTTTACAGTGAGGTAAGACTATGATTGTTTTAATAACAGGAGCATCACATACAGGCAAAACGGCACTGGCGCAGAAGCTGCTGGAAAAATATAAATATCCCTATTTATCCATAGATCATTTGAAAATGGGCTTAATACGCAGTGGAAATACTGACCTTACACCCTTGAGTGATGATAACGATTTGACAGCATACTTATGGCCCATTGTCCGTGAAATGGTTAAAACAGCTATCGAAAATAGGCAGAATCTAATCGTGGAGGGATGCTATATTCCCTTTGATTGGGCGAAGGATTTTGAGCCGGAATATCTGGAAAACATCCGTTACTATTGCCTGGTAATGAGTGAGAGCTACATAAAAAATCATTTTGCGGATATCAAGAAATATGCCAATGTGGTGGAAAATCGTCTGGATGATGAGTGGTGTACATTGGAAAGCGTGCTGGAGGATAATGCGGAAATATTAGTACTTGCAAAAAAGTATAAAGTGAAATATATCCTCATAGATGACAAGTACGAGATCAATATTGAGTTATAATGTATTTCACAATGAGGGGGAATCAACAAAGATGACTGCCGGAGAGATTATGGTGGAAGCGGACAAGCTTCTGCAAAAATGGAACTTGTATTCTGTGGAAAACAGGACTTACATAGAAAATATGTTTAATGGTTCCAACAGGTACGACATGATGTTAAATGTAGATGTGATGCAGAAACAGGCCAGAATCTATATGCTGGAAAGAGGAGTAATCATCTGCGAATACAGAACCACGAAGAAAGAGGTTGTGATATATGTTGTTATTCGGGATATCATCGAACGAATAGTGAATACATTTATTTGGGATTCGTATGCAGATGAAAAAGGGCGTTTGCATTTTACAGGAACTGTACATGATCTTAGCGAGAGGATGGTAGATGAGGCATTTTTGTTAATGGGCGAACCATATGCGGACTGGAATAAGCAGGGGATATCCATGTATAATTTAGATAAAATAGCGTTATTTGATTAAAAGTATAAAACAATTTGTAGGGGAATATTTGAAGTTTGAGGAGTGCTGTATGGATAGAAAAGAAGTAATCAGAGAAAGAATATTAAGTTTGGGTGTTGATGTATGTGGCTTTGGAGGAGTAGAGCGATTTGCGGAAGCTCCGATAAATTTTCGCCCCATAGATTTATACCCGGATTGTAAATCTGTGATTGCAGTAGGAATAGCACTTCCCAAAGGGCTTTTTCGCGTTGAATCAAGATTGATATACGGACATTTTAATGCAGATGTGGTACACAAAGTGGATGAAGTCGTATTCACTGCAGCAAAAATCCTTGAGGAAGAATATGGTGGAATATGTGTGCCGGTTCCGTCGGATAATCCTTATGAATATTGGGAAACGGAAACCATGACAGGAAAAGGGTTATTATCTATGAAACATGCGGCGGTAGCCTGTGGAATCGGTCAGATTGGGAAAAGCAGTTTGTTATTAAATCCGAAATATGGAAACAGACTTACATTAGGTGCTATCTTAACCAATTTGGAGTTTGAAAGTGACCCGCTATGTGAGAATATATGTATCCCCGAATGTACCAAGTGTTTACAGTCATGTCCTGTATTAGCGATACAAAATAAATCTGTTACGCAAATGAAATGTAGGCAGAATACCTATGGCAAAACAACAAGGGGATTTGATACTGTTGATTGCAATAAATGCAGAAGTGAATGTCCTGTGCGTGATGGCCTTATACATTCATAGAAGGAGATTTATGAAAGTCGATTTACATATTCATTCAATTTATTCTGATAGTTCACGTTCACCGGAAGAAATCGTAACTCTTGCAAAAGAAAGAAACGTATCACTAATCTCAATATGTGATCATGCAACCATAGGTGCGTATGATATATTGCCACGTATTTGTTCCGAAAATAATATAAAATGCGTTTTGGGTGTTGAATTAGGTGTCATGTGGGATGGTGAAGAAATACATATGCTTGCCTATAATTTTGACAAAAATAATGAACAGCTAAATGCATTCATAAATAAGCAGTATAGAGCAATCGAATGTGAGTACATCGTCTATAATATGAGTAAGGATTATCCTCAAATGTCCTTGGAGGATTATCGGCAATTTGAATACCCGAAAGATAAAGGTGGCTGGAAATATTTGTATTATGCAGTGGCAAAAGGTGCCGCTAGAACATACGAGGAAGCCAATAAAACAATTTATCGTAAGTATTCTACACCGAATCATTTATCGGATTTTGGCGAATGTGATATGCGAGAGTTCTGTAAAACGGTCAAACAGGCTGGTGGAGTTCCTGTTTTGGCCCATCCGGGATATCTTTATATGCATAATCCGGATGGTTTTGTTGACATGCTCAAAGAAATGAAAGACTGTGGTATAGAAGGTATAGAGTGCTATTATCCATCGCATTCAAAAACGATAACAGATATATGTGTTGACTTTTGCCAAAAGAATGATATGAGGATTACCGGAGGCTGTGATTGCCATGGTGATTTTGATAAGAGCGAAGGTTTTACGATAGGAGCAATGGACATATATTTACCGATGCTTGAGTTAAAAGGAATTGTAGGTGGGAAAGTACATTAAGAAAGAAATTGACAATTATTCCTACCAACGGGGAATGAGTGATGATGAACGAACATTGGCGCAATATCTTGGACTGAATGCAGAGGAAGAAGATGCCTGGGTCAGTGTAAGCGAGGATGCTTTAAGAGAGCTTTTGGACAAGAAACGAAGGAAATAATTGAATGAAGTATGAGGTATAAAATGGAGTGTATTTTTTGTCATAAAGAGAAGTTAACAACAGAGATTGTTTATGAAGATGAGCTAGTAATGGCATTTATGGATATGGATCCCATAAATGAGGGACACATATTGCTTGTTCCCAAGGAACATTATCTGGATGTGGATGAAGTGCCGGATGAAACACTTTCACATTTGATGCTGATTTCAAAGAGAATTATAGCAGCCTTGAAGGAAATCTATAAACCCAACGGCTATACCATTATGCAAAACGGCGGCGAATTTAATGATGTAGGACATTATCATCTTCATATCTTCCCCAGATATACCGGAGATGGCTTTGGATGGACTTACGGAGAAGAAATAAAGGATGTAAATTCTGCGATAGCAAATAGAATTAAAGAAGTGATTAAGTAAATATCGCGCTCAAGAGAAAAGGAAGCAACTGCGAAGCAGGCATTTACTTTTCTTGGTGCGATACCGACAAAATCCTAAGTGTGTAGTACGATAGACGCGAAACGGCTGGATTTTGGAGGTGGACTAAGAGGAAACTTTGAATTTGTAGGTGTGAATGATGAAAACTTTATATCTGATTGGTGGCACTATGGGAGTTGGGAAAACAACTGTGTGCCAACTGCTCAAACAGGATTTACCGAATAGCGTATTTCTTGACGGAGATTGGTGTTGGGATGCAAGTCCGTTCCAAGTAACCGATGAAACAAAAGCAATGGTGATGAATAATATTTGTTACTTGCTCAATAATTTTCTAAAGTGTTCTGCATACGATAATATCATTTTTTGTTGGGTGATGCACGAGCAGAGTATTATCGATTTCATACTTAAAAAGCTTGATGCACAGAACTGTGATGTGAAATGCGTCTCACTTGTAGCGGATGAAAAGACTCTGTGTGAAAGATTATCAATGGATGTAGAAAGAGGTATTCGTTCTGAAGATGTAATTGAGAGAAGCATAGCAAGAATACCGATGTACCAAGCACTCAATACCAT
>JAFWYN010000007.1 GCA_017522685.1 Lachnospiraceae bacterium | reverse complement strand
TTTTGTTTTGGAATGAATTGAAAGAGGGGATTTCTTTATGGAAGGAGCACACTGGTAAAACCTTATGCTTATTTGTAGTAGCGTATGTTTTAGACATCCTTCTAAGTAATCTTGCATTTTTTCCAATTATGTATTTGAATCCGGATTATCAATCATTAAACGAACATTCAGTTGCAGAGCTTCAAGGTAAATTCCCGGCACTTTTATTGATTATAGCTTTGGGGATAATGGGTCCTGTGACAGAAGAGGTTATTTTTAGGCTCGCACCGATAAGCTTAACTGAAAAGAAGAGTAAAAGGATTATTGTAGTCCTTGTAACAGCTGTTCTTTTTATGCTTGTACATATGCATGCTTTCACTGTAGAAGAATTCTTGTACAATATTCCTCAGTTTGTTACAGGGGTGATATATGGTCTTGTGATGGTTTTAAGTGGGAATGTTACAATACCAATTTTGCTACATTTAATGAACAATCTGCCGGCAGTTGTATTAGCGACTCTATATATTATGAATTGATAATTCAATTATATGGTTTAATAAAAGTATAGCATAAAAGCTTTTTTAAACACTCGAAAAATTCAGTTTCACTAAGAGACGTAAGGGCAAACATCAGCCGATTTCTATATTGGTTTTCCTTGGTAAATACCTAGAGAAGACTACATGTCAAGTCTATCCTTGTCATGATTTATATGGACTTCACCGAGAAAGGGGGGGATCTTACACCCGAGATAGCTACCCCTTTATGCGAGTGCTGCACAGGCTGCGTTGAATAATAAGTAGGACTATCATTAGACTAACGATTACTGAAACTTAAGTAAAATATGAATTCTCCTCCTCATACCAAAACGGTTAGAGGAGGAGAATTTTTGTGTGAGGAAAAAGGGCAGAAATCTATGTAGGGTATGGAGTTGTGGGGAAAAAGCGATTGGTTTTGGCAGAGCAAGGTTAGTTTGGGAAAACGGCGTACAAATGATGTGGATTGTTAGTATGTGTGCAGTGTGTTATAATAAAGAGGCAGATAAAGTTTCTCGGAGAGGGCTTAGATGTAAATGTGATAGAAAAGGTATGTACAGTTCTGCAATAGTCCTTGAGAAGCCATAATTTAGTGTGTTTGAAAGCACGCGATTATTTGAATTTGACGATAGGAGGTCTGTAAATGAAAGTGATTATTCTTAATGGTCCCATGGGGGTAGGAAAAACTTCAGTTGGAAAACACATCGCAGATACCAACGCAGGAACCGCTTTCATTGATGGCGATTGGTGTCTGGACCTTCATCCTTTTGTAGGTAATCGTGAAACCAAAACCATGGCGATTGATAATATTCTACACATGATTAACAATTATCGAAAATGTTCCTTCTGTCAAATGATTGTACTTGTTTGGCTGATGGATGATGAATGGGTATGTCAAAGCATTATTGACGGGATTTCTTCTATGGAACTGGAGATTAAATACGTTACTTTGATGTGCGATAAAGAAGAACTAATCAGACGATGGAAAAAGGATGACAAGTGTGAATGGCGAACCGATGAATGGCTGAAAGTCAGCCTAAAATCATTACCTCAATTTATGAACCAGGAAAGTGTTATCAATACCACTGGCTTATCGATTCCTGAAATTGCAGAAATGATTATTAGATAAATCCCAATTTCTATCAGATGAATTTTATATTTAGTACTATTTGTGGAGAGTGAGGTATATGCATGCTTCACTCTTTTCTTTTATGAACGATGTCAAAAATAAAATTGGCACAATATAAATAACATGATAAAATAGTGCCACAAATAAAATGAGGCACAAGGTAAAATATATGATAAACACATTAGAAGAAGCATTAAAATATATCACAAAATTAGAGAATGAGAATAAAGCTTTGCGTGAGGAATTAGAGCACTTCAGGTCAAGGAAGCGTGCCGGACGCAAAAAGCATGATGATATATGGCAGGCTTCTTATAATGATTTTGTGGTGAAATACGAGGGCGGTATGAGCATTATGGAGATTGTGAATCAGGGAGAGATTAGCAGAAGGACGGCGTATCGATATAAGGCATATTATGATGAAATACACAAATAAAAAGAATTGACTAATATAGCAGCCTAATAGTATACTATCTGTAGAAGGTGATGCACAGCCTTATAAGTGAGCGAGTTATGAGTGGGTGATGCACAGCCCTAAAGTGAGCGAGTTAACAGAAGGCAGAGACTATTTTGGTCTCTGTCTTTTTTGCATAGAGAGGAAAACAGATGAAGAATAATATTCTCATCTATAGGGTGAAAAGTAAATATATAAAGTATTTGAGCATGTATCAGGAACATATTTTTGCGCAGGATGCAGAAAAGGATAATCGTAAATATATCGGTGTTGTTTTTGAAATAAAGGGTATGAAGTATTTTGCACCTTTATCATCCTTTAAGGATAAACATAAGAAAATGAAGGAAAGTATAGATTTTATTAAAATAAAAGATTATGCTGTTATTAATCTTAATAATATGATACCGGTTCCGGATAGTCAGATTGTGGATATAGATATAAACAAGGAAAAAGAGCCAAGTTATAGATACTTATTGCAAGCGGAGAGTCGTGAAATTAGTAGGCAAAAGAATAGGATAAGAAAGAATGCGGAAATTGTGTACAGCCATAAGAAGCATAATGATAATTCCACTGCCCTTGCGAAAAGAACAAATAATTTTGAACTGCTGGAAAAGTTGTGTAAAGAATATTGAGTTATATACTTTCCCCGAGAAAAGGGGTATCTTACTCCCGAGATAGCTACCCCTAATAGCGAGTGCTGCACAGGCTTTCTTGAATAATAGATAATTGTTGCTTGCAACAATTTGACATCACTTGGCATAAGGCTTGTAGAAACTTAATAAATGCATGAAAAATGGCTCAGAATCATAACGGTTCTGAGCCATTAGTTGCTTGTAGAGAAAAGGGGCAGAAAGCCATGTGCAGCATGGAGTTGTGGGGAAAAAGCGATTGGTTTTGGCATAGAAAGTTTGGTTTAAGAAAAAGGCATAAAGACGGTATAGATTGTTAGTATGTGTGTGGTGTGTTATAATAAAGAGGTAGATAACGAATTTGAAGTTGTAGGAGGTTGGAATGAGTTTACGAACAATTATGATATTTCCAGAGTTTGCAGAAATGGAAATAATTGATGAAATAAGAGAAAGATACGACCCTTTGGCTCTTCTGGTACGTCCACATATAACTATTGTTTTTCCTTTTGAGAATCAGATGAGCAACAATGATATAGCTGATATTTTGTCAGACAGATTAAAAACTATACATCCATTTGAGTTGGTGTTAAAAGGCATTGGTAAACAAGAAGAGAGCTTTGGCAATTATTTATTTTTAGATGTTGAAGAAGGAAGTGCAGAAATATGTACGATTCATAACATTTTATATGATAATGAATTTTGTGAGCATGATTTAGGAAGAATAGGATATAAACCACACATGACGCTGGGAAGATTTCCAACAGTAGACGCATTGAACAAGGCTTACGAAGAAGTTAAAGGAATTAGCAGAGCCTTCAAAACTATGGTGAATAAGATATCTGTTGAAATGATTGGAGAAAATGAAGAGTCGATAATTATCATAGAACAGGAATTGTCTTAGGTATGCACTTAAAACTTTCAATTTTATGGAGAAGTGAAGAGGAGAATTTCAAACCGATTCGTGTGTTAGATTTACTTAAGCATGCTGATTGCATCTAGCAATCGAAAATAGGAGATAATTATCAGATGAATGTTGTAGTAGCGATAGATTCTTTTAAAGGCAGCCTATCCAGTCTGGAGGCCGGAAACGGGGTAAAGGAAGGTATACTAAAGGCAATACCGGAAGCTAATGTGGGCGTGTATCCCCTGGCTGACGGTGGTGAGGGTACCGTGGAGGCACTGGTTCTTGGACTAAATGGTAAGTTGGAAAAAGTAATGGTTACCGGTCCTTTAGGGGAACCGGTGGAGTGTACATACGGTATATTGGAAGCTACAGGAACTGCGGTTATTGAAATGGCCGGGGCGGCAGGAATCACGCTGGTTCCTGAGAAGGAGCGCAATCCCTTAAATACAACAACATATGGCGTGGGTGAAGTCATAAAAGATGCAATCAGAAAAGGATGCCGCCATTTTATTGTAGGTATCGGCGGCAGTGCCACCAACGATGGTGGTATCGGTATGCTTCAAGCGTTGGGTTATGATATGCTGGATAGGAATGGTAAGCAGGTTGCCTTCGGCGCCAAAGGTCTGGAGCAATTGGTAACCATTGGTGATGAGGGTGTGATTGAGGAACTGAAGGAGTGTGATTTCCGTATAGCCTGTGACGTGGTGAATCCTCTATGCGGAGAGAATGGTTGTAGCGCTGTTTTTGGACCGCAAAAAGGAGCTACGCCTGCGATGATTGCACAGATGGACCGGTGGCTGGAAGCGTATGCTAACCTAACAGCTGTAAAATGTAAAAATGCAAATGCAAGCTATCCGGGAACCGGAGCCGCAGGGGGTATAGGTTTCGCTTTCTTAGCCTATACGAATGCGGTGCTGGAATCCGGTATAAAAATTGTACTTGATGAGACCAAGCTGGAAGAACACATAATGGATGCGGACATAGTGGTTACGGGAGAAGGAAGACTGGACGGACAAACCATTTTCGGCAAAGCACCCATTGGAGTGGCCAAGCTTGCAAAAAAGCATGGTAAAAGAGTTTTGGCATTTGCAGGAAGTGTGACGGAAGATGCGAGGATGTGTAACGCGCATGGTATAGATGCTTTCTTCCCCATTGTTCGTGGTGTTTGTACACTGCAGGAAGCTATGGATAAGGATAAAGCGAAGCAAAATATGGTTTCTTCTGTGGAGCAGGTTTTTCGGTTGATTAAGTACTAAAATAAAATGAATTTGAGAGGAGGCGATTGGCATGAGAACAATGAGCCGTGCTAAAAAAGTAATGAGAAATAAGGTGGACAAAAAACAGTAACAGGCAGGCATGAAGTGCCTGCAGAAAGGGTACTATGCTGAAACTAAAATATTTATTTGAGAATTATGATTTAGCAAGAGAATGTCTTGCATTATACGATTACGATGAAGAATCCTTGGAGCAGATGCTTTCCTTTTTTCGAATTTCTTCCAATGCTATTTATCCGTTTCGCAATAAAATGGATAAGAATGAAGTTTGTTTTTTAAGACTTTCGCCTTCGGAAGAAAAGACATTTTCAAGTGTGATTACCAAGATACATTTGATTCAGTGGTTGATGGATAAGGGCTTCCCGGTAATGCGACCGGTAACAATGAAACATGGTGAATTTGCAAAGGAGGTCTGTACAGAGTGGGGAACCTATAATGTATCCTGTTTTGCCAAAGTGCCGGGGAATAGCTTAGAAGATACAGAAGGGAACCCTGATGTTGTAAGAGGCTATGGGCGTATATTGGGGCAATTTCACAGATTGATGAAGGAGTATCCCTATTCTGAAGAGCATCAGAGTCACAAAGATTTGTTGAAGGAGATTGAAGACAGACTTCAAACGTATGGTGCCCCGGAGGAAGTTTGCGCAGAATACCGGGCTGTTTGCAGGGAATTGGAGCAGTTAGCAATTTCATCGGCAAATTATGGTGTGATTCACTATGATTTTGAACCGGACAATGTATTTTATGATGCCAAGAGAGATTCCTTTAGTGTAATCGATTTTGATGATGCTATTTGTTGCTGGTATGCGTTGGATATTGTCAGAGCCTTGGATTCACTGGATGATGTGATGAATGGCTGTGATATGGAACATGCGGAACGTGTTTTTTTAGAGGGTTATCAAGAAGAAACAGACCTGACAGCTGAGCAGATAGAATCCTTTTTCCTTATGAGGCGCTTGGTTCGTTTGCAGGAATATATGACGATAAGGCATGTGGTGAGTGAGCCGATTGGGGAAATGCCTGATTGGATGAAGGGATTGATACAGAAACTGCAATATAAGGCAGGTTGCCTGGAAAAAGCAATGGAATAGGTAGGTTTGAGTATGCGGTGGCTCAGAATCCTTAGGATTCTGAGCCATTAGCGAATGATACCATTCGTATCATACATGTGAGAGTACGTCTCTTTTCAGAGGTTATGTTTTTTGCTATTTCTAAATTAGCCATATGGCGAAATAGAAAGAAAGGACATATAAGAATGAAAACAAATGGAAAGAGCCACCTGTTTTTGGGGGGGATGCTGCTTGCAGCTTTCGTGAATTGGACGCTACTGATACAGATAGTGGATGTACAACCCATAGGACAAAATGGAACGGATATTGGTCTTGCAACAATAAACAATTGGTTGCATCAATGGATCGGTGTGCATATGCCGATTTATATTATTACGGATTGGTTGGGACTTGTGGCCATATTTGTATGTATGATATTTGCCGGAATCGGCTTTGGGCAATTAGTAAAGAGAAGGAGTCTTCTCAAAGTGGATTATGATATTCTTTGTTTGGGGATATATTATATCATAGTGATATTTTGTTATTTGATTTTCGAGATGTTTCCTATCAATTACAGACCGGTACTCATAGACGGATTTATGGAAGCTTCCTATCCATCCTCAACATGTTGTCCGGGGAGCAATTACTTTCTATAGCGGAACAGGAAAATAGGGCAAATATTCGAAGTGTTTGCTACTTATTATTTGGAATCGTGGACGTATGCACTTTTTTGTTGATTGTTTTACCGCTGTATCCGAATATGGCAGATGCGCATATTTATTCTGTAAATCTGTTACAGTACACAGAAGCTATGATGTGGAAAAAATTTGTTTACTGGATTCTGTTTCTGGTGCTTATTGCGTTAGGTCTGGTCAAAATATTGTTGGTGAAAAGACAAGTCAAGAATAATCAAAAGAAGGTGACGGATATTTCTATGTTGCTAGGCATATTTACGGTTTTGTTCTTAGCACTTGCAAGAGAGGTATATGCCATAGTGATTGCATTTTTATTGTTAGTGATTAAGGGGATATTATTGTTAAAGAGTGTAAGTGGGGGTGAAAAAAATTCTCCTTTGAATGTTTCTTTGAAATAAGATGAAGGAAGAGTGGAGTATGAAAGTGCTTCACTCTTTTAATGTTTGTGCCATTAAATCAATTGATACGCGTAAACATATATGATACAATGATACCATAAATAATAAGAGGCATAAGGTGGACTTAGCAGGAGAGCTGCATACCGATATAAAGCTTACTTAACAGGAAGGATAAGCAGATATGGAAGAGCGAGCAAATATGATTATTGAAGCTTGTTTGCATGAGGTGAGTAAAAGTCCCATAGATATTTTTAATCATATTGCCCATATGGATTTTGTCGGAATACACGGACCCGAACATCATGTGTTAGACGGAGCTGCACTATTAACAGCTTTTTACAATGCCGGTGGGGAGATTGATTTGCAGAATAGTTTACAAGAACTTATGAAAAGGGGACTGCAAATGCCGGGAGCTATTTGTGGCATGTGGGGTGTATGTGGTGCAGTAAGTTCTATGGGCGCAGCACTGTCTGTAATCGATGGAACGAGTCCCTTGAGTACGGATTCTTCCTGGGGAAAGCATATGGAATTTACTTCTAAGGCGTTACATAGTTTGTCACAGGTAGGGGGCCCTAGATGCTGTAAAAGAGATGCTTTCCTAAGTTTTCAGAATGCTATCCAATATGTAAATGAGAATTATGATGTGGAATTACAAAATAGTAAGGTGGAATGCGGATTTAGCGAAAAGAATGCACAATGTATCAAAGAAAGATGCCCATTTTATAAAAAGACAAAGAAAAAGGTAGCATTTATATGCGTGCACAATTCCTGCCGCAGTCAGATTGCGGAGGCATTAGGAAAACACTTGGCATCCGATGTGTTTGAATCATATTCCGCGGGAACAGAAACCAAACCACAAATCAATCAGGATGCAGTTCGCGTTATGAAAGAGTTGTACGGTATCGATATGGAGAAGACACAATATTCAAAAACAATTTCAGAAATTCCGAATCCGGACATAGCGATTTCGATGGGATGTAATGTGGGGTGTCCGTTTATCGGTAGAGCATTTGATGATAATTGGGGATTAGAGGATCCAACCGGAAAAGCAGATGAGGCTTACAGATTGGTTATTGCGGAAATTGAAAACAATATCATGCACTTGAAAAAAGAGTTAGAATAATTGAAGAGAACATAAGAAAATGAGTGCGCATATGGGAAAGGAAAGAAAGCAGGAAGCAAGGAAACAGAAAAAGGAAGGACTCGGCACCGAGGAAAAGCACGACGGAGAATATAGAAGAATATTTTAGGGATTTGGAAGACGAACATGAGGCTATATCCGATTGATGTGGAAGAAATGCAATTTGATCCCTTTGAATAAAGTATAAAAAGAGTGAAGTGTAATAACTTCGCTCTTTTATATTGGAAATATTGCAGTTATAGTGTCGCAATTTGTAGTGATGTGATATACTGTATACAGAAACATATTAGGAGGACGCGAATATGAAGAAACGGATGAACAAAGGGATATGTTTGGTTGTGTCTCTGATTATAATGCTAGGTGCTATGGGATGCGGACAGAAGGCGGATGTAGTGGGCGAGGAAAGCATAACGGAAAGTAGTGTTTCGATATCGAAACACGAAGCTGAAGAGGTTCAGCCCACACCGGTTCCGGAAATAGTTGAGGATACAGAAGAAATCGAAGGATTACAGGAAATCTCTGATGTGGAGAAGCAGATTAGTATGCAGCATTATGAGAGGTTGGATACAATCGATGTCTATTCAAAGGAAGTAAATGGCCATCCTTATTATATCGGACGTGACAATTATGAAGCAAATATTGATTACATGATGAATCATAAGACAGCCGAAGATGGTTTTGTATATTTGGGGTTGCCTCTGTATTTGCCGAACAAGGTAAGTAAAGATACTTGTTATGTAACTGTATCCGATGAAAACGTAGCAAAAGTGGAAAACAATGAACTGATAGGCCTTCAGCAAGGCGTATTTGTACTTTCGACTTATGATGAGAACAAAACACTTATCGAAGAGAAGAAGTATGTATGTACCACCTTTAATGATTCTAAGACGGACAAAGAAGCGTTGATGACCATAAAGGTTGGTTCCGACGGAATGACAGCAGATTTTATCAATGCCAGAGATTTTGAGTATTGGAAGAAGTCCGTACATACCATTATGGATATGAGTTTTATGCTTCAGGCAAGACATTTTGTATATGACTTTTATAAAGAACCGGCATTTGGTGTGATTGAACATACGGATAATCCGGAAGAGGTTTGGAACTGGACAGCTCATGCAGAAACTATTTTTGATATGAGCGGTGGTGTATGTATTGAGGTGGCACAGCTGGCATTAGCTATGTTGGCAGAGGATTATGAGGACTGGGGAGTGGTCCTGGTAGAAGGAGAGCAGGGACATATTTTCAATTGGTTCTTTGAAGATGGTTACTATTACATTTTTGATTTCACACAAGTGATTTCGGATAATGCATGGTCTAAGAGTTTTGAAAACGGACAGTACCATAAGTATTGGGATTATTCGGATAAAGTAGTAAAATGTGCTGATATTGAAGAAATCAAAGAGTACATTGTGACAAAAAAGGTGGATACCCGGTTGAATTATCTTGTATATATGTATTCCTGCAAGGGACATGATTATATTGCATGTAATCTGAATACGGCTATGAATGATAGTTATGCTGCTAACAGAGGGGATTTTGAAGAGATTATTATCGGATATCAGGATGTGGTAATGGAGGATTTGGTTGTGCTTTATCAGAAGGAAGGGATTCGTATTACATTCAAATCCTTCGATGTAGATCAGATTAATAATTCAATTCCATGTGGTATTTACAATAATAACGAGAAACTAACATACAGACATCCTTACTAGTGCAAAAGTTTTATTTAAGAGAGATGCCTGAGATGAAGGAACATCTGCTTTCCGGCAAAGAGTTTGGAGGTATATATAGATGAGACAAATCGTAATGATAACTCAATGGATAAACTTTTCTTTAGTCATAATCGAGCTTTGGGCGGTTTTCATAAATATGAGAAAAAAGACGCACTACTACTTATTTTTGAATGGTATTGCGACACTTATATATAGTGTGGGTTCGATATTGATGCATTACGTAGAGTCGGAAGAGTCATATTATATATTTTTTATGTTTACCTGGGCAGGAAAAGTGGGAGCCGTAGTAACCACACTATTATTTTGTGTAAAGATTTGCGATAATAAACTTCCGGTAGTTATTACGGCAATAGAGAGCGGACTGGCGACGATTGCTTGTGTTATCATTGTAACAACTAATAAAACCGGATTGTTTTATAAAGGATACTATTTGGTAAAAGAGAAAGGCCTGACGATTATAGAATGCGAGCCGGGGCCTTTGCGAGCAATGTGGCCGGCTACGGTCATAATTGTCATCCTAACCTGTTTATTCATGATAACGAAGTCCTTAGCTAAGGAAAAAAATATACAGAAGAGAAAACAATATATAGTGATTTTGATGGCTTTGGTGACCGAAATTGCGATAGGATTTTTGATGGAACTGCCGATAGGAAGATACTATGATTTTAATCAGTTGGGATTTTCTTTATGTATAATACTTGTCGTGTTTGCTATTTTTCACGGCAATTTTATGGATGCGGAGACCATGGCAAAAGATTATGTAATTGATGAATTGTCAGCAGGAGTTATTGCCATGGATAAAGATGAAATGGTGGCATATTATAACAAGAAGATTCTGCAAGTTTTTCCTGATATGATTCTTGATGAACATGGAGTAATCGCAAAAATTGCAAAATCCGTTGAAACGGGAGAACCAATTACAATTCAAGACAAAATATACAATTTTGAAGAAAGAAAATTGGTACAAAATTCATCGGATAGAAGTAAGTTGTATGTAATGATTGATTCCACAAAACATTATCAGCATTTACGGGAACTGGAGCAGGAAAAACAGATAGCAGATGCGGCCAATAGAGCAAAAAGCGAGTTCCTTGCGAGTATGTCTCACGAAATAAGAACCCCCATCAATGCAGTACTGGGAATGGATGAAATGATTCTTAGAGAGTGCAAGGACAGTACAATCAAGGAATATGCTAAAGATATTCAGGCGGCAGGTAACACATTGCTTACAATAATCAATAATATACTTGATTTGAACAAGATAGAATCCGGAAAGATGGAAATCATACCGGTTGAGTATGATGTTGCCGGTGCGATATATCATATTTCCAATATGATAAAGATTAGAGCGAAGGATAAAAATTTGTCCTTCCATGTAAGTGTATCCCCGGATATTCCTGTGAGATTGTGCGGAGATGATGTAAAAATCAGACAGGTGTTGATGAATTTGCTTACAAATGCAGTGAAGTATACACCAAGCGGAGACGTATGGCTTAGAGTATCATTAAAGTCGGAAGAGAAAAGCCAAAATGGTTCGGAGACGATTCTTCACTTCGAAGTCGAAGATACCGGAACTGGTATCAAACCGGAAGATTTGGATAAGCTATTTCTGGAATTTGAAAGGATAGAAGTGAAAAGAAACAGAAACATTGAGGGTACCGGTTTGGGAATGTCTATTACATATAAATTACTTTCTTTGATGGGGGCTGAACTTAAGGTAGAAAGTGTGTATGGTAAAGGCACGGTATTTTCTTTTGATTTGAAACAAGTAGTAGTTGATGAAACCCCTATTGGGGCTTTTGATGATAAAATAAGAGAACTCAAGTCGGAACAGTACATATATAACGAAACTTTCATAGTACCGGATGCTCATGTGTTGCTTGTTGATGATAATACGATTAACCGAAAGGTGTTTAAGCAATTATTAAAACAAACACAGATGCAAATTACAGAAGCAGATAGCGGATACAAAGCCATCGAATTAGCAAAGGCACAGGGGTTTGATATTATTTTCATGGACCACATGATGCCCGAGATGGATGGTGTTGAAGCCATGGAGAAGATAAAGGCTGATAAGAATGGGCTATGTGCAGATACACCAATCATTGTACTGACGGCAAATGCTGTTATCGGTTCAAAGGAGAAATACCTAGAACAAGGCTTTAACGGATATTTGTCAAAACCGGTTGCATATGAAGATTTGCTTGAGATAATCAGGGAGAATCTGCCGGAAGAGAAAATAAAAGCTTGTATCCAACCCTAGGTTGGATGCAAGCTTTTGTCATCAAACGAATGCGTTATTGTTTTAGGTGTCATGAGCCTCTATACTAAAGTTGTAGCTACACTACATCGGAAAGGAGAATAATTATGAACACGATAAATATGAAAGAACAAATAGCATTTTTGAGAAAGCAAAAAGGTCTTACCCAAGAAGAACTGGCGAAGGCATTGGGAGTCACCAATCAGGCGGTATCCAAATGGGAATCGGGACAGAACTTTCCGGACATCCAATTATTGCCGGATATGGCAGAACTCTTTGAGGTTTCTGTGGATGAGCTTCTTGGTTGCAATTCCGAAAAGGGTTTAGGTGATATCTGCTTGAATCTGAAGGATTATTTTGTAGCACTGCCGGAAAGGGAAGCCTTTGAAAATGCCTATCGTCTGGCCGCTTTATTACATGAAATCGCAGTTACGGACGGATATAAGAAATTCATTCCTTGGCAGAAAAAGGATTATTCTACAGATAATATTTTCAATTGGGGGCTTTCTGTTTGTTCTGAACCGGAAGGAAGTACCGGTAGGATGGCGGACAGCGTATTTTTCTCCTTGGGCAAAGCGTTTCAGACACCGAATATTTCTCAGTTGTATGAGTTGTCTCTGAATATGGAGCGTTTTTCGGACTTATCTGTACTGAAAACCATGTATGCACTTTATGAATTGACGATTCACGATTTTGAACTTTTTATAGCATTAGAAGATATTGCTTCCAGAGCGAATTTGCAAACGGAAGAGACGAAGCTGGCTTTGGAGAAGCTACCATTAGCTGTGAAGGAGGACAACGGTAATCTGTTATATCGTCTGGATGGAGCCTTTTCTTACATGCCGGCACTGTTGACGTTCTTATTTAAGTTTCGGTAGTGAGAAGGAAATGGTGTATGTATCGGACGATTGCGCGTAATATAGTTCAGTATTTGGGTTATGGGAATACGGATGATTTTCGTTAGTGGATGAAGTCTATGTTGAAATTGCTAAGAGCATGAAACAGATTCTCAAAGGAGTCGAGATCAGGGTGTTTCAAACTGATGTACCGGAGCGGATTCAACAAGTTTTGAATTTTCCTGGTGGGGCGACGGTGTTACTTTTTGCAGAACCTGTAAACTATGTGAAGTACAGATTGTTTCAGTATCTGGATTTCAGTAACGGAGAACCATAGATTCCCGGTACTACATCAAGGGTTTTGATATTTCCGGTGGAAGATATGATTCATGGAAAGATTGTGGTGGATGGGGCAGTATTCTTTCGTAAAAATGATTTTGAAAAGCAAGAGAAAATCGTTTTTTTTCAGTGCAGCTACAATCAGTGATTGTTTTATGGAAGCGGAAGCTGCCATAAATACCTGTCATTTTTGCTTTGGGAACAATGTTTGTTATGGAGGAAAGAATGCCAGCGAGTTCCATGGAAATTCAGTGTTGATTCGCAATCCTAAATTTGTGGAGATTTCATAAGTCTACTTTTCGTAGGTAGTAAAATATACCTCATGAGGTTATGATAGGGGTGTGGAGGTGAAAATGTATGAATCAATACGTTACCGGTACAGTTATCAAAGACTTACGTGAAAAGAAGAATATGACCCAGGTTGAATTAGCAGAAAGACTGTGCGTTTCGGACAAAACCATATCAAAATGGGAGAGAGGCAAAGGGTATCCGGATATTTCTTTATTAGAACCTATTTCGAGGGTATTTGGAATATCTGTTACGGAGCTGATTTCCGGAAATGCCGTACATAATGCGAATGTGTCGGCAAATATGTTGCGTTCAAAAATTTATGTATGTCCAATCTGTGGGAATGTAATTCACAGTATGGGAGAAGCGGTGGTACAGTGCCACGGAATGTTACTTATGCCATGTCAGGCGGAAGAGACAGATGAGAATCATATGATTTTTATTGAGAGTATTGAGGATGAGTATTATGTACGTATAGAACACGATATGACGAAGGAACATTATATTTCCTTCGTAGCGGCATTATCTGCAGATAAACTACAAATGATTAAACTTTATCCCGAAGGAAATGCAGAGGCAAGATTTACGATAAATGGAGTAAAGAAGCTACTGTTTTATTGTAATAGGGATGGACTCTTTTACTGGGATGTGGTGAAAGGAATCGATGATAAGCGGACTTCTTACGATGATGTGGAAGACAGAAAATCGTTGGAACAGGTAGCAAAGAGATTGTTTGGATAGGAAATGGTATATGATAGACGAAGTTGGCTCAGAAACAAGATGATTCTGAGCCATTTTTCAAGAATTAAAGTACTGAAAAATATATTAAATTTATAGTTGGGGAGTATCGTTTTCAGTTTTTTTGTGTTATAATAAAAAAGTTATTAGAGTATTATGAGCGGAAGGAAATGTTAGGAGGATTTTATGGAGTATCATGTAGCGAAAACAGGAAATGATGGGGCGTTAGGTACCAAGGAACAGCCCTTTTTGACGATTTCACGTGCGGCTGAAGTGGCAGTGGCAGGTGATGTAATAACGGTACATGCGGGTGTGTATCGAGAGTGGGTTAGCCCTGCCAATGGCGGTACCGAGGATGCCAGAATCGTGTATCAGTCAGCCGGTGACGGAGAGGTAGTGATTTCCGGTGCAGAGCAGTTAACGGGATGGGAAAATATCGGCGGTCAGGTATGGACTGCGGAAGTAGATAACAGTATTTTTACAGAGAGAAATCCTTTCAAGGAGGATTTGGCCGGAGACTGGCTTTTTAAGGGAGAATTTGTACCTCACTTGGGTGATGTGTACTTAAATGGTAAGTCCCTGTATGAGGCAGCATCCGTAGAGAAGGTGCAGAATCCGGAAGTTTGGCCACAGGCTAAATATGCAGAAGAGTCCAAGCTGGTATGGTATGCAAAAGCAGGAGAAAAGACTACCAAATTTTGGGCGAATTTTGGTGATACAGACCCGAATGGAGAAAATGTAGAAATCGTGGTACGTCCTTTCTGTTTCTGGCCCAAGAAGACAGGTTTGAACTACATAACCGTAAAAGGCTTTACCATTTGTATGGCAGCACCTCAGTGGGCACCTCCTACAGCATTGCAGGAGGGTATGATCGGACCTCATTGGAGTAAGGGCTGGATTATTGAAGACAATGAAGTATTCGGTACCAAATGTGTAGGAATCAGTTTGGGTAAGGACTTGGATGCAGGACATGACAGAGGTCCTAAAGGAAAGGGTAAATTTGGTACCCAGAGAGAGCAGGAAGTGATTTTCCATGCACTTCAGGGCAACTGGCACAAGGACAATATCGGTAGCCATATTGTACGCAATAATGTGATTCACGATTGTGAGCAAGCCGGTGTGGTTGGTCATTTGGGTGGTGCTTTCAGTACTATCGAGGGCAATACCATTTACCATGTTCATCATAAGATGATATTCCATGGTGCGGAAGTGGCAGGTATCAAGTTGCATGCTTCTTTGGATACCCAGATTATCAACAATAAGATTTACGGATGCTATCGTGCGGTTTGGTTGGATTGGCAGGCACAGGGTACCAGAATCAGTAGGAATGTATTTTTTGACAATAAATCAGAGGACTTCTTCGTGGAAGTATGTCACGGTCCTTACCTGGTAGACCACAATTTGTTCCTGTCCAAGATGAATTTTCGAAATTTATCACAGGGTGGTGCTTTTGTACATAATTTATTTGCAGGAAGAATGGTGCTTCGTGAAGAACTGTCCAGATGGACCCCTTATCATTTTGCACACGAGACAGCAGTGGCAGGATACAACAATTTTACGGGCGGTGATGACCGTTATGTGAATAACTTATTCCTTTTTGACGGAGATGAGGATACTACGGTGAAGCCTATGACCTTCTTTGAACATTTGCCGCTGCCTCCTCGTACGGAGAACAAAGAAAAGGGACAGATTATGGATGGTGTGCCGGATGATTCGGTTTGTTACCTGTATCCTTCAGGACTTTCCTCTTATGACAAATATCCTAACGGTACCGAGAAGAGTCCTTGGGAATATACGGAGGAAGAGCGTAAAGAGCGTATTGAAAAGTACGGCAGTATCTATCCTTTAGGACGTTGGGCTATTCCTGTGAAAATAAAAGGCAATGCTTACTTCGGAGGTGCCATTGGCAGTGCACACGAGCCGGATGCAAAGGTTTGTGCTGAAGCAGGTATCACCATAGAACTTTCCGAAAAGAAGGATAAGGTGACAGTGTGTATCAAGGATGCTGAGCTTCTTGGCGGGAAAGGCTCTGAACTTCTGTCTGCGGATACCTTAGGTGAGACCTATCATGCAGAAATGGCTTATGAGAATCCGGACGGAAGCAATATTGTATTTGATACGGACTTCTTTGGCAAGAAACGTCCTGCCGGAAATGTAACACCGGGACCTTTTGAAGTAATGGGTGTGGATTCGTTAGAAAAAACGTTTGAGATATAGTGTGTTAAAGTGAAAAGAAAAGCAGCCCGGAATTTAATGGTTCCGGGCTGTTTTGATGTAATAGTGCTATGAAAATGTGGGGTGATTTCCAATTGAACACCACCCGGTAATAAGATATACTTGAGATAGTAGGAAACAGGGGGATGAAAATATGGATAAGTATTATACTCTGAACGATTTGGCATTGATGACCGGATTAACCACCAGAACACTTAGAAATTATTTGAAAATGGGTATACTTAAGGGAGAAAGAATTGACGGCATCTGGAATTTTACAGAAGAGGAAATCGCAGAGTTTTTTGATAACCCCTATGTGATATCCGGTGTACAAGCAAAGAATCGCGCCATAGTGTTTGATTTTCTGGCACAGAATAAGAAGCAGCATAATGAAATATGTACGATTATTGACTTGTACATAGAACAAAAAGAGGTAAAAGAGATTTTCGGATTTTTCTGTGAGAAAGTGGGAAAGAGAAATGAGGAGAGAATAAAAGTTACCTGCGAGAGAAATGGTGCTTATTTGAGAGTGATTTTAAGAGGTCCTGACGATTCCGTAATGGAAATCCTGAATGCGTATTATCATTCGAGATAGATATTCTGTAAAAATTGGAGGAGAGGTTTGATATGGATTTATTACAGTTATATGGTGAAGTAGGGAAGATTCTGGATAGCCTTGATTTTGACGCATTGTTTCAAGGTTTCTATAAATATCGGTTTGCACTCTATAATAAAGATGAAATCGTCTTAGATGGTAAGGCGATGGCTTACCGTGAGGACTTTCGTGGCAATACGGCCAAAGAGTATGAAGGAGAGTATATTGCCATCTGGGATGTTGGTTCTGACCCTGCAACGGATGTGGAGAGATTGGCTTACTGTCTGGTACATGAGATGTTTCATTGTCATCAGTATACCCATAAGAAAGAGGGATATCCTAATGACTTGGATTTGCTGAATTATCCGGAGGATGTGGGGAACTTTATAAGGAAGTATAATGAAAACAGATATCTGGCAGAGGCTTATGAAAACAAGGATGAAGAAGCACTGCGTAAGTTTGCGTATATCAGAGTGCTGCGTTTCAAACAATATCCGGCCAGTCTTTCCCAGGAATGGAAGGTAGAAGGGTTGGAAGGCATGGCTGAATACATAGGATTAAAGGCTTTGGAATGTATCAATCCGGTACGGTTTGAGAATGTGGTTCGGGATTATCTTGGGAAGTTGAAAGAGGAGAGCAATCTTCTGTTTGATGTGAGACGGATTTCTTATTTTGTGGGCGCGATTTATTTCTTGTGCAGGGAAAAGCTTGGCAGACCGGTAAGTTTTGAATGGAATAGTGAACAGACCATATACGAGCAGAATCCTATTGATAGTGACGGTTGTGTGGCAGAGGTGATAACTTACGATTTTATTGCTGACAATCAAAGGAAACGTATGCTGGAGAAAGAAGCTATACTTCAGGCACATATGAAGGCAGCTGAGTATATAGAGTGCAAGGGGATTATCTGTGGCTATGATCCCATGAATATGTTTCGGTTGAAGGATATGATTTATTGCAGTCACTTTATTCTCTTACATATTGATGGTGAAATGCGGACAATCAATTCCGAGGTAACACTGCGACTGGAAGAAGGTTCTAATCGGAATGTGGTAGGGTATTATGTGTAACAATAAAAACGACGAAAAACAGAGGGTAATTAGGAGGTATTTGTGGGTTACGAGGTTTATTTACACGGACAGATTTTAGGAACACATTCTTTTTTATTGAAGGGTGAATTTGTGCAGCCGGATGAGTATGCGGAGATTAAGCAGAAGTATTTCCTACCCGGTGGAGAGACCGGTACCGCAGCTACGGTTTTGGCTTCTTTAGGTGCGCAGGTAAAGATGGACGGTACCCATATCGGTACACAGGTGGCACCGCTGTTAAAGGAATTTTATAAGGATAAGTCGGTAGATTTGTCATCTTTATATTTTGATCCGGAGTATGAAGGATTGATGGATTATGTGGTGATTGCGGGGCTGGTGCGTTCGCCCATGGGATTTTTTCAGGCACTTTATGAAAGTGGAGAGAAACGCTGGAATATGCCGAAGGAAGAGGATATTGCAGGCTGTAAGGTGGTGGGGATCGACCCTTATTTTCAGGAGGAAACCCAGGCTGTGGCAGAACTGTGTGTAAAGCACGGAAAGCCCTACGTAACTATCGACAGCAGACATGACAGCTTCCTGCATCAAAATTGCGCCATCAATGTAGTATCCAAGGAATGCACCCATGCATATTTGAAAGATGGCTACAGTATGGAGAAAATCTTTGAGAAGCTGGTAGAGACAACGGATGGATTGGTAGTGATTACCACCGGCGAAAAGGACATGTTGTACGGACGAAAAGGGCAGCCCATGAAGCGTATGAAACCTTTTAATGTAGAGGTGAAAAGTACACTGGGTGCAGGTGATACCTTTAAGGCTGGCTGCGTGTATGGTTTGTTAAAGGGGATGATGGATGAAGAAATCGTACGTTTCGCAAGTGCTTGTTCAGCTATTGCGATTTCCAGATTCCCCCTTCCTTTAAATCCACCCACCTTGGAAGAAGTGAAATCCTTGTTGGAGACCGGTAAGCTGTAAAAGAAAACAAGTGGGAAAATAGGAGCATACATTTGATACCTTGTATGAATTTATTCATTACTTGATAAGCAATGTATTGCTGGATGCAGAACGAAAAAATGTGGAAATAGTCATATCCAAAGAAGCGATGTTGGAGAGGTTGGCAAAAGACAGGAAGTGCTTTGAGGCAGTGAAAACACCGACTCTGGTACATTGGGATATGTGGGAAGGTAATATTTTTATCAAGGATGGTGCCATCACAGGCATTATCGACTGGGAAAGAGCTATGTGGGGGGAAACCTTTATGGATGAGCCCTTCAGACATCATAAGAGAAATCCGCAGCTTCTGGAAGGTTTCGGTGTTGGTGAATTGTCTCAGGAGGAGCTTGGAAGAATTTTCTGGTATGATGTGTTATTGTATCTTACCATGATGACAGAAGGCTTTTATCGGGAGTATGAGGATGATGAGCTGTATCGTTGGTCTAAGTCATTACTTGAAGAAGTTTGGAAGAAATGATTGGGGATGTGATTTCCATGGTGAAAGGGAAGTGTTAAGAAACGGTTGACTTTTGTTCCATGACATGTTACGTTGTACATAATTAAGGAAAGGCACACCAATTGGTGTGAAGGGTGATGAAATGATTAGATAGTCTGATTAAGGAAGCAAATTAGGTGGTTTGAGCCTGTAATAGGTTTTATTTTTGTTGCCGAAATTAGACTATGATTCATGGATTACCTTTCGTATTAATGAAAGTTTATTTGTGTATGGTCTGTTTTCGTAAGAAAGCAGACCTTTTTTGTATAGTGAAGCAGGTTTAGCAAAAAACACAGGAAAAGTATGTTTACAGGCTCCGGATAAATTAGAAACAACGGAGGAATATTACATGAAAACGATTAGAACGAAGCAATTTCAAATTTTAACAGACATTAACATGGCGTGGGATTTTATGGTTGAAATATATAATCTTGCCGCGGAAAAAGGATATGGAAGTATTGAACCACCATTTTTGGAGTATGCATTAACGTCCATGTGGATGAATAAGGATTATATGTATCTGTGCCGCTTTTGGCTGGAGAAGGATGTGGTAATAGGATTTGTCTTTTATGAAAATTTAACAGATATTCATTTTGTATTGCGACCGGGCTATGAAGATCTGGCAGAGGAAATGGTAGAATATGCCAATAATGTATTTCCGGACTATAATGGTGAAAAGCAATTGATTTTTTCAGAAGGTCAAACGGCGTTGATGGAAGCCGCTGAAAAGAGAGGATATAAATTATGTTTCAAAGATAGAAGCTTTGTGTTGAATATTGCAAAGACAGAACTAAATTTTGAACTTCCGGACGGATTCAGTTTTGTAGACCCGGCGAAAGTGAATCCGGTGAAGCTGGCCAGATGTACCTGGAAAGGGTTCAATGAATGGGAGTTGGGACCTTTTGAAAATTGGGAAGATACAAATGATAAGAGGGATTGGAGTCCGCATAAATCTTATACTGATGTACTCAGTGGCATAATGGCTCCGCCACCACACGCTACTAGTCAGTACGATGTTGTGATTGCTAATGAAGAAGGGGAGTATGTATGCTACAGCGGAATGTGGTGGGTACCGGAAAACGGACTTGCTTACATGGAACCTTTATGTACTATTCCGGAGTATCAACATCGGGGATTAGCAGCGGCAGCGCTTACTGAGCATTATCGTAGATTTAAGGAAATGGGTGGTAAAATACTGACCGGTGGCGGTAATGATTTTTATAAGAAAATCGGTTATGATGTAGAAGAGTATTCTTGGGTATATAAGAAGATTCGCAACTGAAATCAAGCAGACTTACGTAAATTGTGCGATACTAATTTCAGAGCAAAGGAAAGGTGGCAGTCAAATGTACGAATGGCAGAAGCAGATACAGGTTTTGATACAGGAAATTGATAATTGTATTAAGAGAAAAGAGGATGAGACTTTAACGCTTTCGGCCCTTGCGAAGAAGCTTGATTTTTCTGAGTTTTATGTATCGAGAAAATTTCGGGAAGTGTCCGGGATGAGCCTGCGAGAGTATATGAGGCAGAGAAGTCTGGCGCTGGCCTTGAAGGAAGTCAGGGATACGGACAGAGGTTTGCTGGCCATTGCGTTGGATTATGGATTTTCTTCTCATGAAGCATTTTCCAGAGCCTTTAAGAAGGCATATGGAGTATCTCCGGGAGAATACAGAAGGAATCCGGTACCGGTCGTGCTTCGTACTGTGCTAAAACCTTTTGATTGCTACTTAATGGCTAACGGAGGTGTAAGTATGGAAAATACAACAAGTGATGTTAAGGTTTATTTTGTGACTATACCGGCGCACAAATTTCTGCATATCAGAAATTACGAAAGTATTGGATATTGGGACTTTTGGCAAAAGCAAAGTGTGATTCCGGGGCAGGATTGCGAGACGATTTGTGGATTATTGAACAGTATACCGGGTAAGCTGGATGATATGGGAGGCGATGAGCCGGATAGCGGTAGCGGTCAGGTGATGGCTTATATCAATGAGCCTACAGGAAGAATTTGCAGCTGGGGGATTCCTTTAGCGGAAGGTTATGGCGTGAGACTGCCGGCTGATTATAGCAAAGATGTGCCCAAGCAGATGCAACTTATGGATGTGGAAGAAGGTACATACATTGTATTTGAGCATGGACCCTTTGATTTCGAGACACAGAACCGGATGGTGGAGCAAAAGATTGAAGATGCTATGAAGAATTTTGATTATACTTCTTCGGGGTATGAATTAGACACCACACATGGCAGAGTGTTCTATTTTTATCATGATTGTAAACGTTTCTGGAAATATGTGAGACCGGTGAAGAAATTACGGTAAGGTAAAACAATCCCCTTCAGTTCATCTGAAGGGGATTAGTATTTTCGAAACTATTTAATACTGCAACAACGAATCAACCTCCACCTCGAAAGGCAGCAAATCTAAAATATCAGCATGCATATTCACACCGGGATAGACTTCTATCAGTCTGAGACCTTTTTCTCCCAACTCAAATACACAACGTTCGGTAACATAGAGTACCTTTTGACCATTGGCACGGGCACGCTTTGCGGAAAAGCTGATGCCGGCTACTTTATCTACAAATTTGGGTAAGGATCCATTGTTTTTGATGGTAACCTTTCCGTCGTTTTCATCCACATCCAATCCCTTGGTGTTAAAGGTAAGACAGAAGACTACAGTGCCGGTTTTTGCAGTAATGTTGGCGAAACCGCCGATACCTGCATAGGTGCCGGGGCTGCGATGGGCATTTACATTGCCATGCTTGTCCACTTCGATACCGCCCATAAAGCAGATGTCCAAACCGCCGTTATTATATAAGTCGAACTGGTTGGCCATATCGTACACAGCATCCGCACCGATGACTGCTCCGAATACCTTGCCGGAGGCGGGGAAACCGCCTACGCCGCCGGATTCTACGGTTAAGGTTACTTTGTCCAAGATACCGCTTTCACGGGCATATTTGGTAACGGTTTCGGGGATACCTACGCCGATGTTTACGATGTCATCTTCCTTTAATTCCATAGCGGCACGCTTACCGATGATATTACCCGCGATATTTACCACACTCTTGGTGGAGGTGCGGCTTTCTAGCATTTCACTCCAGTCCGTCCACTGGGAATAGGGGATTTCAAAACTACCGGTCAGGGATTCGAAAGCTGCATGTCTGGGCTGGGGCTTTACCATAACGATAGCATCTACCAGACAGCCGGGGATAATGGTATTACGGGGTCTGGAGGGACCGTTTACAATACGGTCTACCTGTACGATGACTTTACCCCCATTGGCTTTCGTAGCCTGAGCGATGGAAAGGGCATCACCGGACATAAACATATCATCAAAGGTAATATTGCCTTTATAATCAGAAACGGTTCCTTTCAATAAAGCCACATCAAATTTGGGGAGCTTGTAATATAAGAATTCTTCCCCGTCCACATCCACTCGTTTTACCAAAGAATCATCATGGGAAATGGTATTGATACCGGGACCGTCTACCAGGGGATCCACAAAAATATCCAAACCAACCTTGGACAGTGCACCGGGGATACCGCCGGCCTGTGCACGAATAGCATGGGAAATACAGCCTAAGGGAAGGTTATAGGCTTCAAAACGGTCTTCCAACACCAGCTTCTTGGTGCTGAACATGGCACCGAAATGTCCGCAGATAATTTTGTCTACGGCACCTTCTTTTATGTACATTTCCGCATTGCTTGTATCATCCCACACTCCGAAACCTGCACTGGAAACTATGGTCAGATGCTTGGGGGAACCGGTTGCTTTATATTTGCGATATATGGCTTCGTGCAATGCTACCGGATTCTCTATTCCCAGGAAGGAATTCAGGCAGATGACATCACCATCGTTTATTAAATTGATTGCTTCATCAGAAGTCATGATTTGAACCATCGTATTGGCCTCTTTTCTTTCAAGTATCAATGGGTATATCATACCATTGAAAAAGGGGATTGGCAAGTGTTAGTGCAGAAAAGATAAGTATGGAAAGTGCCTGTTTCTTATGTTAAAATAGTAGTATGTAGAAAAACGAAGTATGCGTTAAAACATAAATTGCAGGAGGATAGTAGAATGGCAAATCCATATTTACCCAAGTGGGAGTATATACCGGACGGAGAACCCAGAGTATTTGGTGACAGAGTGTATATTTACGGTTCCCATGACAGAGCAGGTTCTGTTACTTTTTGTGATAAGGTGCTGAAATGCTGGAGTGCTTCCGTGCATAATCTGAATGATTGGATTTGTCACGGAGATATTTTCCACGTGGCTGATGACAGGGATCACAAGTCGGATACAGACTGGACCTCGGAAATCAATGATTTGTATGCACCGGATGTGGTGGAAAAGGATGGAAAGTATTATTTATATGCCTATATTATGAACGGCAGAGGCTGCGTGGCGGTCAGTGACAGACCGGAGGGTCCCTATCGACTGCTTTCCAAGTATAAATACAATATTTCGGAGGAAATCACCTGCAACGGTTGGTTTATCGATCCGGGAGTATTGGTGGATGATGACGGACGTACCTATATTTATTGTGGGTTCGAACGATCCTTCCTGGCAGAAATAAACAGTGATAATATGTATGAGGTACTCGATGGTACCTGTATCGAGCATTTTATCCCGGTAGAAGACCGCCCGGAGGATGGCTTTGTGGGAAGGGAGACCTGGTTCTTTGAGGCCTGTTCGCCCCGCAAGGTGGGAGACACCTATTATATGATTTATTCACCCAAGAAAGGCAGCCGCTTGGCCTATGCTACTTCGGACAATCCCATTGGGCCCTACAGATACAGAGGGTATATTGTTGACAACGGAGTGGATTATCCGGGAGGAAATGACCATGGTTCCATCGCCTGCATCAATGGACAGTGGTACATTTTTTATCATCGAATGACTAACGGTACCATTATGTCCAGAAGAGCCTGTGTGGAACGAATAGAGATATTAGAGGACGGAACCATACCTACTGTGGAAATGACATCCCTGGGCTTTCAGGAAGCCTTAAATCCTTATGAAATAACTCCTGCAGAAATCGCCTGTGTACTAAAAGGTGGAGCCATTGTAACCGAAAAGAATGTGTTCGAAAGAGTCATAACCCAGATCAAAGAAGGTTGTATAATGGGATACAAATATTATGATTTTGGAGAGGATTACTCCAGCAAGACTATGGAATTTGCCATGCAGGTATACGGATTGGGATGTGATTGTGATGTGCATATTCTTTTGGACGGAGAAGATGGGGAAGAAATCGGTAGTGTTCATGTGGGGCCGGATAGTGGTGTATTGACCACTATTGTAAAAGCGGTGACCGGACGACATGCCGTATTCCTAAAAGTAACAACAAATTATCAAGGATGGCAATGCGGAGAAATCAGTAGGCGGCCTCTGTTTGATTTGAAGCAGTTTGTATTTATGAAATAGTGGAGACAAAATGCCCGGTTATAAAACCGGGCATTTTCAATGTCAATCCGTTCCGATGATATATGCCGTTTGAATCAGTGGTGAAAGAGAGAGTAGTACTCGTCTCATTCAAGGAGGTATTGATTCCGGAAAGGTCTTAGCAATATCAAAAGCCTGCAACCGATAACCGTATATAGATACGGGTAGCGGCCTTGGGAGAGAGGCACTATATTGCGCGCATCGGAAGGTATGTGTATTTCAATTATTAAATACATTATAGTAAACAAATATTACAGAAACAAGGTTTCGCAGACAACATACCGAATAGGTGTATAAGTGGCTGTATTAAGGAATAAGTTGCCAAATAAGTCTGCTAAGTTGCCGTTAAGGACAAAATGCCTATTTTGCTACCTTTACGGTAACTTCCTTGAAAATCTGCATGTTTCTGGAGCTGGTAGAGCTATTTGCTGAGGTGGCCCATTTCCAGTATTCTCCGGAATAAGTGGTGTAGTACAAATATTTCGTGGTGCCGGAAGCGGTCTTTAATCTGTCCGCAGATGCATCATAGATGACTTTTGCTGCGTTAGAAGAAGAACTGCGGATGGTGTCGCCGTCATTATCTGACTTGGTACCGATATATTTACCGCTATTGCTTAAGATAAAACCATTTTTCGTATCACCGGATGCCGTCCAAACTGCGTTAGCATTACTTAATTCAATATAACCGTTCTGGTAAGTAGTAGTATCGGTTACCAGAGGAGTCGTGTTGATGGTGACTTTTTGGGCACCTTCATCTCCGTTGTTGTTCAGGTGAGCAAGAGGAGCACCACCAATGGTTTCTTCGCCGATTAACAAATATTTACCGCTGTTTTCAAAATTGTCCACCGGTACATAGATGGTCTTTTCTTCGTAAACCACAGGTGTATTTTGGGTAGGATTAGCAGGTGTCTTATTACTACTTTCTGAGGAAGCAGAGGATCTGGTGGATTCCTTTGTAGTGCTTTCCTTCATTGTTGTTACTTCTATGCTTGCCTGAGGAATGGACCAACCTCGATAAAGTACAACATTTGTAACTTGGTTACCGCAGAAGATACATGTGCTTCTGGTCCAACCTTCAGAATTGGCAGTGGGGGGAGTAGTAATGCTTGCATATGTATGCTTATCGCAAACCGGTACTTCTTTAAAAATCCACATCCGTCTGTTACTGGTATCGCTATTCTTTGACTTGTGAAATTTCCACTGTTCCGTTCCGCTGGTAGAGTAGTATAAATACATAGGCGTGGTAGAAGTTGTATGAAGTCTTATATCTGTCGCATTATAAGACAGGTATGCAGCTTCGCCGGAAGAACCTTTAACAGTATTGCCGGTTTCCCCACCGATATATTTACCGTTATTACTTAACGTGTAACCGCTATGGTCATCTCCGGTTGCAGTCCATACTGCATTGGGATTATCTAGGTAAATATCATCGCAATATATAGAAACTTTTTCAATTCCTTCATTACCGTTATTATTTACATAAGCAATGGGGTCACCACCATTAAGTGCAAGTTCGCCTACCAGGAGATATTTGCCACCGTTTTCAAAGGAATCCGTTAGTCGATATTTTATTCCGTTATCGGTCGGTATAGCGCCGGCGTTAAATGTGGTACCTGCTGCAGCATTAGGATTCAAATCTGTTCCGATGAAGTAAATGCCGTTTGAAGAGGTGGTGAATGAAATCGTGGGGACAACGCTTGTAGGGGTGGTATTAACTTTAGTCAGAGTTTTGCCGTCATCGGAAAGCTGATACACTCCCAAAGTCAAATGGGAACCGGGTATGGGTCTGGGAAGGGTAACCGTTGCATTAGCGACATTGGAAGCCAGATTAACGGCATAACCTATATAATCGTTCAATACACTTGAAGCTGCTTCGTAGTAAGGTCGATTAGCTTTTAATTTCAGTTCGCTGACATTGGTAACAGCGTCCCGCTTAACGTCAAGATTTACACTGAATGCATCCGTATAAAGACCATCTTTATTGTATGTAGAGTAATTAATTCTGTCCGGATAAATAGTGATAACCATGGCAGTATTCGTACGGGTCTTTGAATTGGTAGTGTGAGAACCGGGATTTAAATAACCGGCACACAGATGAGTGAAGTTAATCTTTACATCTGTACTATCGCCCTTAGAGTTGTTGGTTACTGACATGGTTTGGCCTTTCGTGTAGACATAATCATATTCTTTGTCGTGGTTGTGGTTATGACCAAAAAAGTAGGCTACATCCATATAGTTTGCCACTTCATTAATCGCATTGCACCATTCCAAGGCATGACCATTGTCATTACGGCGGTCAAACAAGGGCTGATGACCCATGATGAAAAGGGGCTTTTCGGGATCTAAGGTTTCTGCGATTTCTTTGAATGATGCTATGGTATTCGCAATGGATTCATCGCTGTTAAAACCTGAGTTATAACGATCATCGGTGGATAAATCCGCCATACTTAAATTAAAAATATAGTAATTGGTTTTACCATCTAAACCATATACAAATCCGCTGGTTTTCGCACCGTCTATGGGATTGATATTGCCATACTGATCCCGGGTATTGAATTTGTCAGAGTAACGGTCATGGTCGGACCATACATAGTTGACCGAAACATTACCTAAGACAGATTTAATGGTATTGGTGATAGGTGCGGTTTCACAAAAATATTTAGGGTTATCACCGTTGTCTTCGCACACGGAGAAGGCATCTCCGGCACTGGTAACAGTACTGAAGGGAAGTCCGGAATTTTTAATGCCGGTCATCACAGAGCGTAGAAAATCAGTCTTATATGCTTCGTTAAGCTGTTGCGTTGAAGCGTTTGCGGGTGGCTGGTTTACGTGAAAGTCCGCAAATACCACAGCGGCGTCTATCACGTCTGTTTTTGCACCTTCGCCTGCATGAACCAGGGTACTCATGGTTAAGAGTAGCGCCAATGTCAAAAGCAGGGAAGGAATAAGGCGTTTCATTCGTTTCATAATAATTATCCTCCGTTTGTACGAATTGTTACATAGGTAATTATAGATAAGAAAAAATACAGAAACAAGGATTGCGGAATGACAGACCGTTTAGGAGGATAAGGCGTCGTATGAAGGAATAAGTGGTATGATAAATGGAGTAAGTTGCCGTTTTTTGCTTTGAATCAAAAATTGGCATCTTGGTAGTCTGATATGCCAACTTAGTGTTGACAAAGCAATGTTGTTAAGTTAAGGTTAAGTTAAGGGGAGGCATTTATTTGTTTTACTTTAGACAGAGAGAGGACATGCCATGAATCGTAATAAAATCTGTATTATTTCCGGTGAGATGAAAGGGGATTATAATGATGATTATGTGTTGGGAGCAGAGTCCCGTGCCAATGAGCTGGAATATCAGACAGTCACCTTTTCCATGCTTTCCAGAGGAACGGTGGATACCAATAAAGAAGAATGCATATACTCCTACATAAACTTTGATGAGTACGCAGGAGTTATATTCAATGAGCATTCCTTTTCGGCACATAAGCACTTGGCACGCAGTGTGGAAGGACAGATTAAAAAACAGTGCAAGGTGCCGGTGGTAACACTGGGACAGTCCAATGTATCCGAGGATTGTTTTGTGCTGGATAGCATGAGGGATTTTGAGGCAATCACAGAGCATCTGATACTGGTGCATGGTTGCAGGAGAATCTATTTCCTGGGTGGAAATAAGTCAGACAGAGGACGTCGTATCCAAGGGTTTAAGAATGCGGTTATTACCCATGGATTGTGCGAGGAAGAGTGTATAAGCCTGTACGGAGGATATTGGACGGATTGTGCAGAAAAGCTGGCAAGAGACATTGCCAGTGGTGATGTGGAGATTCCGGAAGCTGTAGTTTGTATTACGGATATTGTGGCATTTGCATTGATAAAGGCGTTGTTCCGACAGGGAATCCGTGTGCCGGAGGATATCCGCGTTTGCGGCTACAATGCTCATCCCTGTGCTTTTAATAGTTTGATTTCCGTGACGACCTTTCCGGTTCGGGCAAAGGAGTGCGGTGCGAAGGCAGTAAATCGTCTTCATGAATTGATTACAGGCAAGAAAGAGACGATGAAAATGCGCCCCCCATCCTCCCTTATTACGGGAAAGAGTTGCGGATGCGGTACACAAAGTCCGGCCAATTTGAAATTCCGCCTGTTAGAGGCTGAGAGGGAAGAACAGCAGGAGATGTATTTCCGCAACGGCAAACTGGAGGAGGCTATCATGGATGCCAAAACAGTGGAGCAAATGCGGGATATTGTACGTGACAGGGAATATCTGATTCCCTATAGAAATCTGTTATCAGTGAATCTGTTAAATAACAACGGAGAAATCTGGTGTCAGTATATGTCCGGTAATATAGTGACCGGAGGCGCGGAACGGGTCAAGAAGGGAAAGCTGTTTCCGGAAAATAATCTGCCGCCGGACAGCATTAACAATTTGCATGTTGTACCCTTGGTTTATAATGGAGTAAACTACGGATATGTGATAGTAGGATATACGGAACCATTAGTATATAATAAGCATTTGAGGAGCTTTTGCCATTGCCTGGCACTTTGGTGCAAAGTGATGGGAAGCGGTCTGGTTGATGTAAGTTCCGAAGAAGAAAAGTCACAAACCATATTCAACCGGGAAGCACTTGGTATAAAATCGGAAGCGTCTAAAACGACAGATGTGATTTTTGGGAAGAAGAATAATCTGATGCATAAGCTGAAGCTGGAAAATATTCTGTATTTTGAAGCGTTGGATAAAAAGGTTTATGCCATTACGAAAAATGAAACATACGAGGTGAACCAGAGACTGTTTGAAATAGAGGAACTCTGTGCCGACAAACGATTTATGCGAATATCCAAATCTGTAGTCCTGAATCTGGACAGAATCAGCAGTGTTAAACTGGAGGAGGACAGGAGCTGCAAGGTGATTTTGACACCACAGATGTCAGTGCGGGTGTCACGTGCTTACATAAAAGAGTTTCGAATGAGACTGGGTATGTGACAGAATATAGTTGCGCATTATTACAGGTAATGATAAAATACATAATTGCAAATTAATATACACACAGGAGTGAAGAAATGGAAAAGAAAAAAGGGAAAAAAGTACTACTGATAGCAATTATTGCAGTAATACTGGTTGTAGCTGCTGTAATCGCCACTGTTCTGCTGATGGGCGGACATCGTGTGATTAAAGTAGATGACATGGACGGTCAGGTGACTTTAGAAAGAGGGTCTGCAGAAAAAGATATTGTAGAAGGCATGAATCTGAAGTCCAAAGATATGATTACCACAGGTGAGGATGGTTTGTTGGAGCTGCTGGTAGATACGGATAAGCATATTCTGGCAAAGCAGAATACCTGTTTTGAGATTGTTTCCAGTGGAAACGAGAAGAAGGGTAAGCTGAAGATTAAGCTTGCATATGGTTCTTCTTTGGTTGAGATTGAGAATAAGTTAAATGAGAATTCATCAGTTGAAGTAGAAACCCCAAATGCCAGTCTTAGTGTAAGAGGAACCACCTTTGAAGTAAGCTACTCTGAGGAAGAAGAGAATACCATAGTAGAAGTTACCGATGGTGTGGTAGAAGTAAAAGTCGGTAACGAGAAGCAGAAGGTGAAAGCCGGTCAGATTGTAAATGTTTCAGAAGAGGGTATCGTAGTTGCGTATAAGGAATTTATATACAACAACGTACCTGCATTTCAGATTGGGCATTCCGAAAACGGTAAAATATATGATGTTTACATGAAGGAACTGACGGATTGGAAGTATGAAGTGTCTGAGATCAACGGCACAATCATAGACGAGATGGTTAAGGACGGAATCCGAATCCGCTATTTAGTAGAATCGAAGGAAGAAACGGAAGATAATCTGGAATACTTAGAGGAAGCCGGTTACTTAATGAGCAGAGAGATTCTGACCAATGACGATGGGGATGAGGTTCTGTATGCGTTAAGCGGATCGAAGGATGCGGATGGAGATTTAAATGTATCTTACCGCTATTATAAGGAATTGCCCAATGATATGTATGTCTATATCAATGTATTCTCCTTAGAACGTCCTAAAGTAGTGGGTACAAAGGATAAGGAAGACTATTTACCATTGACCAATGATTGCTATTTCTTCTTAGGTTTGCCGGAAGGAGTAGAAGAGCCGAAGACGGAAAGTTCAGCAAGTTCCGGTTCGGAATCAGAGGAGCCGAAAGAGGATGATGTAATATCTGTTCCCGTAACAGAACCGGAAGAAACAGAACCCGGAGAAATAGGTCAGACAGATGCTTTTGAATTGAGCGTAGAACCTATTTTCGAGCTTGAACCGGTAGACCCTGAAAAAATGATTTCTCCGGATGATGTACCGAATCTGTTCAGAGGTGAAGTGACTTTTGAAGAGTTGCAGTATATCACTAAAGTTTGCGATTATACACGTATGAAACAGAATCACAAGTGGATTAAGAACGCTTTGGAAATCATGTGTTATGAACCGGAATTGAAGGATGTATACAGTCCCCTGCCCGGTACAAAGTATTCCTATGATGCAGAACATTTGAATCGTATTTTCTCGGCAATGACATATGATTGGATTGTAGATGAGCATCTGCCGGAGGGTGCTACTTGTCCATGGCCCGAAAATATATTAACACTTGTACCGGCTAAAGGCCCCCAAGAGGATAAGATTTATACAAAAATCATCAGAATTTACTATGGTGATGAAGATTATGTTTGCGTAGATTTTAATTTCCGCCTAAATTATAATGCAGCAGGCACAAGCTATCGTGAGGGTACCACCTGTATGTACTTTTCAATTGATGAGGAAACAGGAAAATATAAGTTCAGTTATATGATGGAATATAATAGTCGCGAAGTATATGCAGAATAGTAAGGAGAGAGAGTTTATGGAAAATAAGAATTTTTGCACCAACCCGATTATCAAGAATATTTACACCGCGGATCCTGCACCCATGGTGTATGGTGATACCCTGTATCTTTATGTAACTCACGATGAAGATGAGTTGATTAATGACTTTTATACCATGTTTGACTGGAGATGCTACTCTACCAAGGATATGGTGAATTGGACCGACCATGGCAAGATTTTCTCTTTGGATGATATCGAATGGGCGGATGACAGAGCTTGGGCACCTCAGGCTGTGGAACGTAACGGTAAGTTCTATTTGTATTGTCCCGTACATAAAACAAATGGTGGTATGGCCATTGCAGTGGGCGTTTCAGACAGCCCCACCGGACCTTTTACAGATTTGGGATATCCTTTGGTGGATGAGGGTGACTGGAATGATATCGACCCTACCGTATTTATTGATGATGACGGTCAGGCATATTTGTATTTTGGTAATCCGGAGCTTCGTTATGTACTCTTAAATGAGGATATGATTTCCTACAATCAGGAAGTGGGAGTGGTTAAGATTCCAATGACGGTAGAATCCTTTGCAAAGGGGAGTCATTTTACCGGAACTACTTATGGCGAAGGTCCTTGGTTCTATAAGAGAAACGGTCTTTACTACATGGTTTATGCAGCATTTGGCGAGGGTAAGAAGGATGAGCATCTGGCATATTCCACATCCGAATCACCTATCGGCCCTTGGGTATACGGTGGCGTACTTATGACGGAAGAAGGTGGTGTGTTTACCAATCATCCCGGTGTGGCTGATTTTAAGGGACATTCCTACCTGTTTTATCATACAGGCGAACTTCCGGGAGGAAGCCTGTTCCACAGAAGTGTATGTGTAGCTGAATTTACCTACAATGAGGACGGAAGTATCACTACCATTCCGAAATGTGACGGTGTATACGGAATTGAATAAAACGCTGCAAAAAGAGTCTTTTCGAAAAGACTCTTTTTCGTTATAATGAAGATATGAATTTGTGAGTTGTATTTAGGAGTAACAGACATGAAAAAAAGAATGTTATTTATCTATAATCCTAAAGCGGGGAAAGCATTGATTCGAAATAAGCTTGCCGATATACTGGATATTTTTGCAAAGGCTGATTATGAGATTATCATACATCCCACCCAGAGAGCCGGAGAAGCTACACAGGTGATTGCACAGGGAGAAGATGAGTACGATTTGCTGGTGTGTAGTGGTGGTGACGGAACCCTAAAAGAAGTGGTAAGCGGTGTCATGAAGAGGGATTTGCATATTCCCATCGGCTATATTCCGGCAGGCAGCACCAATGATTTCGCACAAAGCTATAAGTTGCCAAAGAATATGCTGAAGGCAGCGCATATCGCAGTGGAGGGCAGGGATTTTGCCTGTGACGTGGGAAAGTTTAACAAGAATACATTTGTCTATGTGGCGGCATTTGGTTTGTTTACCAATGTAACCTATGAGACCGACCAGGATGTGAAGAATGTTCTGGGACACATGGCATATGTATTAGAGGGAATGAAAAGTCTTGCCAGCATACCTTCCTATCGTATGAAGATTACATACGAGGATAAAGTGATAGAAGATGATTTTATGTTTGGAATGATTACCAATGCAGTGTCGGTGGGAGGTTTTAAGGGGATCACCGGCAAACATATCAAGTTGGATGACGGTGTGTTTGAAGTGACCTTGATCAAACGGCCCAAAACCATAAAGGCATTGAATGATTTGATATGGTCTCTTGTAAACAGGGAGTTTGATGCGGATGATATGTATTTTTTCCGGACCGGAAGATTGGTTTGCGAATCGAAAGAAGCGGTGGCCTGGACTGTGGATGGAGAAAACGGAGGAATTCATTTTGAGGTGGATATACAGAATCTGAATAAAGCAATCTGTATCCGTGTAGAAGAATAGATTGCAACTATTTTAGGATAGAAATTTACAAAAAAACACAAGAAGTATTGTGACAATTTTGCTTTTGTGATAAAATAGTTTTATTATATGATTGTGGGAAGGGTTATTGAAGGTAAAAGGGCAAAATAACAAAAGGAGAAAGACGTGATAAAACGTCGAGGGGGTACGCATGAAACTAAAAGTAAAGTTATTAGTAATTCAGGTTTATGTTATTTGTGTATTGTCTATTTTATTATCAGTGGCCGGTATTAATGCAGTAAAGAAAACAATGTATTCGGATGCAGAAGATACCTTGCAAATGGCGGCTATCGGTTTTGCAGGTGATGTGAGTTATTTGAAAGATACCAAAAATGCGGTAGACATAGCTGTGTTTGAAGGCGATACGGTAAAGGAAGCTTCTCTATCAGCATTGAACGGTATGAAGGCAGATGCAGAGGTTGTTCGGACAGTACTGAATGAGAAAGGGACTTATTTCGTAAAAGAAATGATGGTTGGAGAACAGGAATATTGCGGTTTTTATAGACCTACGGATGGTGGTATGGTATTAGCAATAGAATCCAACACCCATATTTCAGATGGGGTGATGGACTTTGTTAAGCTGTTTGTAGGAATATCCACCATGGTAACCGTAATTTGCGGTGTGGCATTGTGGTTGATTACCGGACTTATTGTAGGCAGAGTAAATCGTGCAAGTGCCATTATTAAGTCCTTGGCAGAAGGGGATTTGACAAAGGAAATTAAGACTTATCCCGGTGCAAAGGAAGAAACCAATGTAATCTGTAATGATGCTGCATCCTTACGAGAGTCCTTACGTAGTATGGTAGAGACAATAAAGGAAGGTGCGGTTCGTTTAGATAACAGCAGTGACCAGTTCAAGGAGCATTTTTCAATTATCAACACTACTGTGGATGATGTGAATACAGCCATTGATGAGATTGCCCAGAGTGCAAGTGCATTGGCAGATGATGCCATTGGTATGACCGGCCGCGTATCGGATATGGGGGATGCTATTGACAGCAATAACAACAGTATTATTAATCTGGAGAACGTGGTTGATAATATGAATGCTGTTTCCGAAAAAGCTAACGAGTTGCTGGAAGGTTTGTCTAGGTTGAACGGTAAAACCCAGGATGCCATTAAGGTGGTAAGTGAAAAGACTGAGGCTACCAATATTTCCGTGGATAAGATTAAAGAAGCTGTAAATATGATTCAGTCCATAGCGGGACAGACTAATTTACTTTCTCTGAATGCTTCCATAGAGGCGGCAAGAGCAGGAGAAGCAGGTAGGGGATTTGCGGTAGTTGCGGAAGAAATCAGACAGTTGGCAGACAGCTCTGCCAGCAGTGCAAGAGCCATTGAGGAAATTATTGTGGAATTATTAGAGAATTCCAATGATGCCGTGGTGAAGATGAAGGATGTAACAAAGAATTCGGAAGAAGAGGAAAAGAGTCTTGTAGCAACCAAGGAAGTGTTCCGACAGTTGAAGGAAGAAGCTGAGACAGTTTCCCGTGCAACTCTTGATATTGCAGCACAGATGGATACCCTGGTTGATGCGAAGGACGGTATTGCTTCAACAGCCAGCAATCTGTCGGCGGTATCAGAAGAAAATGCCGCGGCTACGGAAGAAACTTCCGCATCCATGCAGACCTTAAAGGCAAGCATTGAGGAGTGTGTTGTAGAAGTAGAATCATTGGCAGATATGAGCAGAGACTTGTCTTTGGAAGTTGCTAAGTTTAAGTTATAAATGGAAAACCCTTTTCGGTATAAAATCGAAAAGGGTTTTTTTAAAATATTTAAAAATCCGTCGAACCAATTGATTTCTATGACGACTATATAATTGACATGTTAAAAAGAAAGCTTTCGGAGAAACAAATGAAAAAAGAAGAACTGGTAGAATATGCAGATTACCTGCTAAAGGCAGCACTGGGCAAAACACAAAATATTGCAGAAGCGGAGGAGTTGGTACAGGATACTTTGTTAGGAGGTTTACTGGCAATAACACAGGGGAAGGAGATTATGAACCCTGAAAGCTTTCTAATGACTATTCTGAACCGCAAATTCTATGACAGACTTCGTAAAAAATATCGAATGCCTGTGGTAAGTATGGATATCGTGGCGGATATTCCGTATGTTGACCAAGGGTTAGAAGCATTGGAACAATCAATAGATGCAGAGAATATTAGGCGATGTCTGGCAAATCTGACGCAAATTTATCGCGAGGTTATGGTGAAATATTATATGTACGGTCAATCCGTAAAACAGATTTCCCATGACTTAAACGTACCGGAGAATACCGTAAAGAGTCGTCTGGATGTAGGGAGAAAGCATGTTAGAAAGGATTTTGATATGAATAGTTTTGAAAAGCAAAGTTATGAGCCGGAATATTTATGGATGTCGAATAGCGGACATCTTGGAACGGATAATGAACCTTTTTCACTGGTGGGAGATGACAGAATCACCATGAATTTACTGATTTTAGCATATGAGAAGCCGGTTACGATTCCGGAACTGGCTAAGGCTATCGGTATTTCAACCACTTATATTGAGCCCATAGTGGAGAAACTGGTAAAGGGCGAGTTAATGAAAAAGGTGGCAGATAAGGTCTATACGGATTTTATTATTTATACGCAAGAAGACAGAGTGAGAAATTTTGAGGCAGAGAAGAAGCTGGCCGAGAAGTTGTATAAAGATATTTGGAAGATTATAGAACAGGGATTAATGGAATTACAAGAACAGGAGTATTATCAAAAGCAAAATAGTTCTAAAAAAAGGAAGTTAGATAGCTTTTTCGTTACCCGTACACTGCAAAGAGCTGTTAATCATATTCGTGATGAGGTTTGTGGCGGAATGCAACCCTTTGAAACCTATCCGGACAGACCCAATGGCGGAAAATGGTATGCTATGGGAAACCAAATTTCAAAAGAGGATATGGAGCATTCCGATTATACCAAATATTACATTAGCGGCGAACGTATCAATGATCAAAATGATTATCGGGACTGCAAGCATATTTGTTTATGTGAATATGATTCTTTGTTAGGTTTGTCACAAATGGGATATAATCCCCTTTCTATGGATGATATGTTAAATATGTTGTATGCCATCTATTCGGAAAAAGAAGATGATTTAAAAATAATCAACCCCAAATGCTTTGAAAGTATTCCAAAACTTAAGAAGCTGGGTATTTTAACAGAAGATGCGGCGGGGAAAACAGTAGTGGATGTACCGATTATCGGTTGGAAGGATCGTTTCAGCTTCTACAATCTCTCTGAAAAATACAATGAAATGATTCGGCAAAGCTTTGGCGAACAGATAAGGGGATTGATGAAGGGAGCAATTAAATTACCCGGACATCTGAAATCCGTGCCGGATTGGCAAAGATATATGGAATGCTGTAGTAAATTTTCTATGTTGGTTGTTTGGAATGCCTATGAAAATAGTTTGTTTCAGGTTGGATATGATTTGCAGGACAGTCCTGCACCAGCAATGTTTTTAGCATTGGAATAGATAAAAAATTGTGCGAGTACAGTAGTGGAGATTAAGGAGATTGCAAAGCAATTCTCCCAAGCGGATACGCGGGTATCCGCTTTTTTATTGTCCTAAATACTGTTCCCTATACTTACTGGGAGACAAACCGGTATTTTTCTGAAATGTTTTGAAAAAGTAAGCATAGCTGGAGTACCCCAGTTTTTCCTGCACCTGAGCCACTGTGTAGCCTTCTCGAAGTAAGGATTGGGCAGTGGCAGTTTTTTGTAGGGTAATATATCTGCTGACAGAAATATGGGCATGTTTCTTAAACAATCTGGAAAGGTAGTCAGGGTGCAGGAAAAAATAAGTTGCTAAGTCGCTGACGGTCAGGTTTTCATAGATATGCTCCTGTATATAGGAAATGATTTCGTTAATTCTTTGCTGGGTAGCGGAAATCGGTGGTTGTCTGTTGGTCTTGGGTGAAATCTCGTTTATCATATTGTTTATGATAGAAAGTAGGTCAAAAAAGCAGGATAAAGTTTCAGGAGCAGTACTGGACGAGAAGGCCAGGAGCCGGTCCAATTTCTGTACCCATTTTTGATGATTGGCATGATCCGGTGTCAAAAATATGGGAGAAGCACTTTTCCGAAGATAAGAAAAAGTATCATTCTTATGGCAAAATACTTCATCCAGCCATTGCATATTGATACTCAAAATGTAACGTTCATAAACCGTCCCGGCTTCATGATAAAGCTGGTGTACACAAAATGGAGGGATAATGATTAAGGTACCGGCAGGAACAGCAGAGACGGTATCATTTAGCAGCACATCCGGCAGGTCTGAGAGTGTGAAATAAAGCTCCACAGCATCGTGGGAGTGAGGGCCTACCGGGGAATCTGTATAGCTGTTTCGATAGACCATATCAAAGGGTGACGGAACAGGAAATGTTAAAACATTTTTAGAATTTTTCAAGTGTTCTTGCATTCTACAATCACCTCAATTAGAGTCGGAAAAATACATAAATCAAGTATTATATATACATATTATTTCATCTGGATATTTTTTACAATAGGATTAGTTAATATTTGTGTAGGAATTATACCATGAGGATAAAGCAGGTGAGAGTGAGGTGGTTGTATTGAAAAGGGTAGGTATTATCGGTTGTGGGAATATAGCGCAGGTTCATGCTTGGGTGTTACAGGATATAAAGGATGCAGAACTGGTGGCTGTATGTGATACAGATATTGCCAAAGCACATGAATTGTCGCAAAAGTGGACAGCCGGTAAGGCTATGGTTTTTACAGATTGGCGAGAGCTATGCCTAACAGAAGTGGACGTGGTTCATGTTTGTACGCCTCATCATTTGCATGTTCCCATGGCACTGGAGGCATTAAAACAGGGAAAGGCTGTGCTTATGGAAAAACCCTGTGCTATTAACAGGGAAGAATTTGAGCAGTTGAAGGAGATGGAAGGCCGGAAGCCGGGGAAACTGGGATTTTGCTTTCAAAACCGATATAACGACACCTCACTATTGATGAATGATTTAATCTCACAGGGAGTGATAGGTGAGCTGACAGGCGGCAGAGCTTTTGTGACTTGGCGAAGAGATGAGGCATATTATGAGGGCAGTGATTGGAAAGGAAAGTCCGGTACGGAAGGCGGAGGCGCACTGATTAATCAATCCATACATACCCTGGACTTACTACTGCATTTTCTGGGAGTGCCGAAACAGGTTCAAGCCACTATGGCAAACCATCATTTAAAGGGAAAGATAAGTGTGGAGGATACGGTAGAAGCTTGGATGGAGTTTGAGGACGGAAAAAGAGCCTGCTTTTATGCCTCCAACGGCTATGTGACAGATGCCTCGGTGATTTTAGAACTACAGGGTACGGGCGGACGGATTACCATGAATGGTCCGGAGGTGGCCGTATGGACACCCGATGAAGGAATCAGACATATTCTTTGTGAACAGAAGGACGGTATTGGCAAGGGGTATTGGGGCTGTGGGCATGAAGCTTGTATCAAGGATTTTTACCGATGTTTGGAAGAGAAAGAAACGTTTCAAGGAAATATAGCCGGTGTAGAGACTACATTTAATACCATGATGGAAATATACGAAGCAGCAGGTGAAAAATAAGAAAGGAGAAGAAAGATGGAACAGGTGAGATTAGGAATTATCGGAATAGGAGGAATGGGCACCAATCATGCGTTCAGTATCATAGAAGGTAAGGTACCGGAAATGGTGTTAACTGCAGTAGCGGACAATCGCCAAAGTCGTTTGGATTTTGCCAAAGAAAAATTCCCGGAGAGTGTAAAGGTGTTTGAAGACGGCAGGGAATTGATAGAGTCTGGTGCTTGTGATGCAGTGCTAATCGCGACACCACATTATTTACATCCCGAGTTTGTGATTTACGCGTTAGAGCATGGAGTACATGCCATCAGCGAAAAGCCTGCCGGCGTGTATACCAAGCAGGTGAGAGAAATGAATGAAGTGGCTGAAAAAAGTGATGCGGTATTTGCCATTATGCTGAATCAGCGGACCAATTGTGTGTACCGGAAGCTCCATGAGATGATAGAGAGCGGTGAGTTGGGAACCATGAAGAGAGTAAACTGGATTATCACTGACTGGTATCGTACCCAGAGCTATTATGATGCGGCCGGCTGGAAGGCTACCTGGGACGGAGAAGGCGGTGGTGTGCTTTTGAATCAGAGTCCACATCAGCTGGATTTACTTCAGTGGCTTTGCGGATTGCCGGTGAAGGTAAGAGCTTTTTGTCATGAAGCAAAGTGGCATGATATTGAGGTGGAGGATGATGTGACTGCATATCTGGAGTATGAAAACGGTGCTACCGGCGTATTTGTAACTACCACCGGAGATGCACCGGGAACCAATCGTTTGGAGCTGACCTTTGAAATGGGTAAGGTGATTTGTGAACATGACCAGCTTATTTTATATAAGCTGGCTGAGAACGAAAGGACCTTCTGTGCGACGGAGCCCAACGGCTTTAAAAAGCCGGAAATGACCAAAATAGAGGTAGAAACAGACGGACAAAATGAGCAGCATATTGGTGTGCTAAAGGCCTTTGCCGACAGGATTCTGCATGGGGGTAAACTGGTGGCAGAAGGTGTGGAAGGCATCAGAGGATTGACCTTATCCAATGCCATGCATTTATCATCCTGGTTGGATAAAACCATTGAGCTGCCCTTTGATGAGGAACTGTTCCTGCAGGAGTTGAACAAGAAGAGAGCTTTGTCAAAGAAGAAGGAAGATAAGGGCGTGGTTTTTGATACAACAGGAACTTATTAAGCAGGGAGGATAAGAGAGAATGAAATATTTAATATCAGGATTTGCCGATGAGATAGCACAGGATTTGACTACACAGCTGGAGAACCTGAAAAAGCTGGATATGCATTACCTGGAGATGCGAGGGGTGGATGGTAACAATCTGATTTTTCACACTCCGGAAAAGGTGATGGAAATCAAAAAAAGACTGGATGATGCAGGTGTTTCGTTGTCAGCGTTGGGTTCCCCACTGGGGAAGATAGGAATAGAGGATGCCTTTGAGAAGCATTTTGAGGATTTTAAGGGTGCCGTAGAGATTGCGCATACGATGGAATGCAAGAATATCCGTATGTTCAGTTTCTATATCCCGGAAGGCCGTGCAAAGGAGTATAAGGGAAAGGTGTTTGAACGTCTGGGACTTTTTGCAGACTATGCTAAGGCAAACAATGTGGTCCTTCTTCACGAAAATGAAAAGGGCATCTATGGAGAAAAAGCAGCGGAGTGCAAAGAAATTATGGATGCTTTCCGTGGAGAGCATTTCAAAGCCATATTTGATTTTGCTAATTTTGTGCAGGCAGAACAGGATACCCTGGAGGCTTATGAGCTTTTGAAGGAGGATATCGCCTATATTCATGTAAAGGATGCGGTGAAGGCTACCGGGCAGGTGGTACCTGCCGGCATGGGAGACGGTAATGTGGAAGCAATCCTAAGAAAGCTTTATACAAACGGTTTTACGGGGTACTTATCATTGGAGCCGCATTTGTTTAACTTTACAGGCTTTGCCGGATTGGAAAAGGGGAATGCAGACATCGGAGGCGGACCAGCAAGGGTTCTTAGCGGAGAAGAGGCTTTTGCACTTGCCCATGCATCTTTACAGAGTATATTGACGAAGTTGTAATAAGCAAAACTTGACGAATAGTGAAAATATATGTAAAATAATAGCAATGCCGTATTATTGGGAGAGAGATGGTATTGCTATTATTTTTTTTATGAAGGAAGGGGATGCGAATGAAGAGATTGTTAAAGAGATTGGAACTGATTTGTCTGGTGCTGATGCTCAGCTTATCCATGACAGCTTGCGGAGAAAAGGAAGAGAGAGAGACTTCCAAGATTTCCAAGGAGGAAAAGTCTGACAAAAAGAATAAGGACAAGGACGATGACGAAGAGGAAGAGGACGAAGATGAAGATGAGAAGAAGTCCTCAAAGGAAGAAAAGGAGTCTGAGAAGGAAAACGTAGCAGAGGCGACTCCGGAGCCGACTGCAGATCCTCAGGAGGAGATGCGTAAGCAGGATGAAGAGGCAATAAAGATATTAGAAGAAGCAGTTAGTTCGCTGGCTTCGATTACCGATGCCGAGGATGTAGGGATTTTGGAGGAAGCAAAGAATAAATTGAATGAAATTAATCTTCGAAAGTGTTCTCCGGAAATGCGCCGTGTGGTAGAAGAGTATAATGTGTTATTTGAAGATTTTGGATTGATTTTAGAATTTGCTCAATCATTAATGGATTTTGGTAATGAACTGTCACTGGTTAATTTTGAGAGTATGGTTATACCGGATAATGCCACTTTGCAAGATATAGAAGATGCATATTATGGCGTGTCAGATTTGGTTGAAGAGATTGAAGAACTTGAAACTCCCCAGTATTTGGAACATGCTATAAATCGTGAGATTGAAATTTTGGAGAAATACCAAACCATATTGGTAGAGATGTATAAAGCGGAGCAAAACGACGATATTCTGACTGCTGTGAGCGCAATGTATTTTTGTACAGATATTATGAGTGAGCAGGAAGACTGGAACAATGATATCCAAAAAATAATGGGAGACTTAGAATCTCATATCAGTGCTTATATGGAACGAGTGGAATCCCTGATGGACGAATGCACGGAAAATATAGAACTTCTGAAAGATGGGGATTATGATAATGTAGATTTCTCCTACTATGATAAGCTGGAAAAAACCAAGGTGACTTCAAGTATCAGTTGCATAGACACCATCTATCCTGCCATGTATAACAGATTACAGGCGGTTGCTATTGTAAACTTATCCTATGTAAACGGGGAAAAGGATGTATTGGTGACCGTAGAGGTGGACGGATTTTCACAGAAGTATGAGAAGACTATGACCATTAATCAGACTCCGCAAAGATACTACATTAAGCCACCTGTTATTTCTTCCGGCTTAAACCTGGATAATCAGAAGAATACACAGATTAAAGTAACCATAACAGATTTGGAAACCGGTAATATCATTGCATCAGAAACCGAAAATGTGAAGATTATGTCTATTAATGACTTTATCCTGAGCAATAATGAGTACGGATATACCGACTATGCGGACGTATTGGCATGGGTAACTCCGGAGTCTAATTATATTCAGGAGTTATTAAGAATTGCTGCTGATTATATGGAGGAATATACCGGATATCACGGAATTCCCGGTTATCAGCCGGTAATTGATGCACAAAAGCATATGATAACGGCATATCAGGTATATGCAATTCAGAAAGCCATTAGTGATATTGGTGTCCGTTATGTAATGTCCAGCTATTCTATCGGAGAAGCAACCAATGCGACTCAGAGAGTAAATCGTCCGGATGAGACTTTGCTTTCAAAGAGCGGTATCTGCATTGAGACATCTGTACTTATGGCAAGTGCATTACAGGCTGCCGGCTTCAACTCCATGATTGTATTAACCACCGGTCATTGTCAGGTGGCGGTAGAGACATGGAACGGTTCCGGAGATTATTTATTGATTGAAACCACTTTGTTGCCCGTTGAAGATCCTTTCGACAGCTATGGTAGTAGTGATTATATTAATCGTTTGTTGTCATATCTGGATGATGAACAGTGGATGGAATATATAGAAAATAACAATGGTATTATTTATAGCTGTAATTTGGCCACTTATATGGGAATCATTCCATTGGCATATTAGTGAAAAACAAAATAAAGGTTGACAAACGTAACCCCGAGTGATAAGATGCAGGTAGGCAGATGCTTACCTGCATCGTTTGATTTAATGGGCAGGGATAATGAATTGCACTTATGAGAAAGGGAATATATATGAGAAGCAATATACGAAAAATAATAACGATGTTCTTAGTAATTATATTAATCGGGACTATAGCAGGTTGCGGTGAGAGTAAGGAAGAAGAACGTACAGAGAAAGAGGAGTCTCAGTCTTCGATAGAACAGGCACAGGAAACGCCGGCACCGGAAATGCCTGCGCCCACACCGGATCCCGCTTACACGTCGGTACCTACGGCTTCACCAACACCTACGCCGACCGGGATTCCAATGCCGGAAGCAACGGTTGCGCCCACGCCGGAGCCAACAGTTACTCCTACACCGGAGCCACAGGAACCGCTACCGCCCAAAGAGATAGAGTATGGGGATATTATTACAATATCTTATGATAAAAAGATGTATGGTACTGAAAGCTGGAAATACTCTTGCAGTCAGGAATTTGTGGTGAGCACTGCATCGAAACAGTTTCAGAATAAGTCGGAAGAAATCACTGAGCAGAATATTGAAAAGGCTATCGGTAAGACTGCCGGAGATACCTTTACCATTTGGGTTGAAGAGGATGGTGGTTTCCACGGTTATGAACATACAATAGTATATGTGGAGAGCAAGAATGCAGATAAAATCGAGTATGGTGACCAAATCTATACCTCTTATGCGATGCGTGGTTTCGGAGTGGATACCGGAGAAGGTGTCATCATACATACCGGTAATCAGGTACTTCGTTTGGTGAACAATGATGAATTTTTAGCCCAAGGAGAGGAAGGATATTATTTAGAAGATGCGGACTATTACATTAATGAGTTATTGGGTAAAGGAATAGGCCATAGCTTTGATTTGGTAAAGTCATCCTATGAATGGACCCATCACTACAAATATAGAATTCACGGTATCAGCAAAGCAATAAAATATGGAGATACCATAAAAACAGAGGTGAGGGAAGTGTATTTAGAATATGCAGGTGTCACAGATGAAGAAAGTACCTTTGAATTTAAGCTAACAGGTCCGGAGGTGGAATGGCATGAGATAGAAGAAGGTCGGATTGTATTTCAGAAGCTGCTTGGCAAAACAGTAGGAGATACTGTGGAGATTTCTCTGTTTGAAGAAGATGGCTATTATGGAGAAGCTGAGATTTACAGTATGGAAATTCTTTCAGTGAAGCCCGGTGAAAAGACAGAGGAAGATCATGAAACAGCGGGACTGAAAGCACTCATGCTGGCTGATGAAAAAGACATTACTTTTATTATGGAATCTCCCGGAGAGAATGGATATTCAAATGGTGGTTGGACACCGAAGGTGGTTCATATCATGGCGGAACATCCGGAGAATTATATGACTTATGAGTATTATTGTGATTATTATGATCAAAAGTACGCTTTGGAATATGTACATGGCATAGAGAGAGAATATGATGCAGAAGGCAGAGTCATAAAAGAGATTAATAAACAAGACTGGCTTGGAGATGGAGGGATGAGCTATAACATTGTTGAGTATCAGTATGATGCAGCCGGAAACTGTATAGAGCGTGTTAATGGGTATCTGGATGATGAAGGGGTGTTTCAAGTATATGATATTACTACATATCAATACAACGAACAGGGTATTTGTACGGAAGAGAAGAAAGATTATGTGGGATACGAAAATGAGATGGTAGACTATGCATATTATAATGAAAATGGCCGGTTGATTAGGGAAGAACATATATATAATGGAAATCTAACTGTTTACGAATATGATCCGTCACGTCCCCAATATTATAAAAGAACCTATTATGATGCAAACGGAATGGTAAGGGAGAGTGAGAGTGACGCTAGGGAATATGATGAGTGGGGATTTTTAATCGAAACGCATTATTGATGCATGAATAATAAGATGATTACCTGCATCTTTTGCTGTTAATAAGTAATAGAGAATCAGAGGGGAGATAATAAAATGAAAAGAATGCAAAAGCTATGGATTCTGTGTTTAATATTAAGTCTAATGTGCGTTATGTACGGCTGTGGGAACAGTATGGAAACTGAGAAAGAAGACAGAACAGAAGAAAGCGTAGAAGTGGAGATTCAGACTACAGAAGCGCCGGTACAGGCAACACATGAACCGAAGGAGACAGCAACACCCACCCCTACCGCTACGCCGGCACCCACACTTACTATGACTCCTGAACCAACGGCAACTCCCACGCCGGAAGCGCAGGAATCCTTGCCGCCCAAGGTCATCGAATATGGTGATAAGGTAAGTGTTACCTATACGAAAACAACACAGGAATTGCAGTGGGAATACACCGGTATGCAGGAGTTTCAGGTGGCTACCACATCTAAACAGTTTCAGAATGAATTTGATGCTTCGGAAGAAGCTGCTATGAAACAGGTGAAAGAAGTCATCGGTAAAACGGTGGGCGATACCTTTACCCTTTGGTATGAAGGAGGGGACGGGCGTTACGGTTATGAATATACTATCGTGGAAGTGAAAAGTCAGAATCCGGATATAGTCGAATATGGGGATAAGATTCTGACAGATTACAGTATGACACATTACGGAGTAGACACCTGTGATGGAGAGAAGGTACATACCGGTCAGTTGCCCTTGCATCTTCTTAATACGAATGTATTCTTTGCAGTTGATGAAGATGGTCATTGTAGTTTAAGACAGGGAGATTTGGAGCTTAAAAAGATTCTGGGAAAAACCATAGGAGACCAATTCCAGTCAGAGAATGACTACTATGAGGACGGTTTCTATTATCAATTCACTATAAAGGAAATCAATAAGGCCGTAAAATACGGGGATACCATAGTGGCAGAAGTAAGAGAGGCTAATACCCTTGATGCCAAAAGCTATGAAGAACATTCAGAGGAAGAATGGATTTTGGATTTAGGTGTGATGGATGGACTTGATTCATTGGATGGAGAAATCCTGTCCATGGAGAACATCATATCCCTTTACAAAGAACTGATTGGGAAAAAAGCCGGAGACAGAGTTTTCTTTGTTAAGGAAGACAGAGAGAAACGTGAAATATACGATATAATGATTCAAGGCGTGGCAGCTTGCGAAAGTGAAGATACAGAAGATGATATGGAAGCGCTGTTTATGGCTGAGGAGGATGAGATTCTTAAGTTTTATCAGTATTTTGATGAATATAAAGAGTATATGGGCGATGAGCAGGAAACCTATAGTGAGCCGGCTTTACGATGTATCGTTATAGATGACAGAAAAGAGCAGATGGTTTATGAGTATTACTATTATTCATATTCTAATGGTGTGGATTGTTATCAAACTGATAAGTATGAATATATTCTCGAATATGATGAGAAGGGACAATTGGTGAAGGAGACTATCCGTGGTAATGTGTGGGGATGCGATATATGGTACGAATATAAATATAATGAACAGGGAGTCTGCATAGAGCTTATTAAATATATGCCGGGTTATGAGTACGAATATAAATATAATGAACAGGGAGTCTGCATAGAGCTTATTAAATATATGCCGGGTTATGAAATGCACTATTATTATGATGATATGGGAAAACCGATAAAAGCGGAATATATATCGGATGATAATATCCGGGATAAAGAATATTCCTATTGAATAAAATGATATAAATCCGGGAATACTCCTTCTAAAAGTTATTTTGGAAGGAGTGTTTTTATGGAATATCAGGATACCGTGAAGTTATTGAAAGAATGTGATGCAGGTACCAAGATGGGTATTTCCTCTATTGATGAGGTGTTGGAGAAGGTGTGTGATTCCCAGATGAAGGAATTGCTGCAGAAAAGTAAGGCACATCATGAAAATCTGGAGAATGATATTTGCAGTGTGTTACAGGAGCATAATGCCTGTGAAAAGGATCCCAGCCCTGTGGCAAAGGGGATGTCCTGGATGAAGACCAATATGAAGCTGGCTATGGATAACAGCGATGCTACCGTAGCGGACTTAATTACTGATGGCTGCAACATGGGGGTAAAGACCTTAAACCGCTATCTGAATCAGTATAAGGCTGCAGATGAGCAATCAAAGGCGATTTGCAGCAAGCTGATCGAAATCGAAGAAAAGCTTGGCAAGGATTTGAGACAATATTTGTAAATGAATAATACCAGCCAACAGGGGAAGCCGTGGCTGGTATTCTTTTCTATTTCGACTTATCATATCGTCTCAAAATCAGTTTTGAGATCGGTTTTTCAATCAGGTAAGTGGTTATTATAGCCACTGTGAAAGAAACAGCAATGCAAAGCAACATATATTTCCACATCCAGGGCTTGTCCCCCAGTTGATTGGGCGGTATGTCGCCTTCCCAGTAGGGGATTCGGAATTCCTTCAGCTTTACGGCGATATATTGGTGCCAGATATAAAGGTTAAAGGAAATGGTAGCCAGGAACTTCATGAGTCTGTTTCCTAAGAAGAAACGGAAGTACTGCTGTGCCATCAGGGTTCCGAAGAGAATTAGTAAATATACCAAGGACAGTACATAGCGGTACTTTACCTGCCACTGCTGACCGTTTGGAAAGCTTATGTGGTGGTCGCAGAGGATTTTGTATTGTACCAGGCCTGCCAGTGTCATTAAAATATATAAGAATTGTTCGGCCTTTACAGGCTTTTTATCATGAGTTATAGAGATGTAAGCCCATGCACCCAGCATACCATTGGCAAAGACCGAGAAAAAGGTCAGGGTATGGTTTACATAGAGTGCCTGATTCAGCGTAACAAAGTTTTGGCTGATAAAATGACTGCTAATCAGTCCGATTAAAGTCATGCAGGAGTAGGTCAGTATGGGCCTCTTTTGAAACCATTTAGCCAGCAAAGGGAAGATTAGATAAAACTGCACCTCCACAGCTACCGTCCATAAGACGCCGTTTAGTTTGGTGGCTACCAAAGTGTCGTAGGAAAGATTATTAACAAAGAAAATATGACTCAATAAGTCCTTCCACATAAACCCCTTGGCGGCATATTCACCCAAAGGCAGGGCAAACAGAAACAGTACCAGAAATACGGAAAAATAGTAGGAAGGAAAGATTCGTGCCATACGTTTCCTGTAAAAGCTTTTTGTACAGGGGGCTACCGTTCCGTATACCATGCTGCGTGCATAGGGCAGAAAGAGGCAGAAGCCGGACAAAAGGATCAGCATATCCACCAGCAGGGCACCGTTTCTGGGAATCCAGTCAATATTAAAATCGCCGGCAATGGGCATGAGCCAGGATTGCTGCCAGAAATGAAACCATACCACGATAAGGATGGCAATGGCACGGATACCGTCCAGGACATCAATGTGATTATGTTGATAAGAATCTTGTAAAATGGTAGTATTGCTTGCCATAAAGGCCTCCTTTGTATATTGATTCCTGATAATATCATAGTAAAAATCACGGAGTTTGACAAGCAATAACAGAAAAGTGCGTTTCAGAAAAGAATGTTGTAAAATCCCCCTAACACTGATATAATCGAATAGGAATCATTTGTAAGAAACGAGGAAGATAAGATGAAACAGAACAATCCGAAGAAATTACCAATGGCATTGCTGAATGCGGCTTTGGTTTTGCAAATAATATATTTGGTTGGTACCTTTTCCGTAGTAATGGCACCGGAGTTTTATATAAGAGCATATGTTGCAGATTATAACGGCGGTTATCAGATGCCCTTTGACAGTATTCATTTCGGAGCAGCAATACTAACTACCCTGATTTTTAGTGCGATGTATATTTTGCTTATGTTAAGCATTAAGAAAGGGAAGCAGTTGGGAATGGGCTTTGGTATCCTACTGGGTGTTATGGCCTATTTGTCCTATTTTATTGCTACATCAGGTGTGGCGAATTTGGCATCATTACGGGTGGAACAGATTGGTAAGAATACAGAGCTGATTGCCGGATGGACTATGTCCTGGGAAGAAAATGTTGCTATGTATGCTATCGTAGCGGGCAATCATGAGATTATGAGACTGGCCTTAAAAACAGCAATCATACTTGTGTTTGTTGCATTCGGTGTATATGCAATGCGTAGCAGAGAGCAGAATCCGCCGATGCCTAAGAAACTATATTAATAAGTGGAGGATGGGAAGGACCCTAAATTGAAAGGGTCCTCCTTTTTAAGTATTATGAGATATCAGATAAAGCATGCATTGGTACAATACGGTGCCAATACCATCTTAGAGGATGTGAATTTTGAAATACACGACAATGAGAAGATTGCAGTGGTAGGAAGAAACGGCTGTGGCAAGACCACTCTGTTAAAGCTGATTGTAGGTGACATACATATGAACAACCTGGATAGTGATGAAGAGTGCGGTATTATGATGGCAGGGAAGCAGGAAATTGGTTTCTTGCGTCAGATTAGCTTCCCGGATGGGGAAGTGAGTGTGGAGGAGGAAATTAAGAAAACCTTTGCACCGGTGTTTGCCTGTGAAAAGCGTATGGCTGAGATTGAGGCACTTTTACAGCAGGAAGGGGAGAAGCAGTCCCTGTTTTATGAATACGACCATTTGCAGAAGAAAATGGAGGCGCTACGAGGCTATAGCTGGAAGCAGGATATGGAGGTTATGTTCCAAAAATTCGGCTTTCCCTTGGAGGATTTACAAAGACCCATAGGCAGCTTTTCAGGAGGCCAGCAGACAAAGGTGGCTTTTATTAAGTTGCTTCTTAGCAGGCCGGATATCATGCTTTTGGACGAGCCCACCAACCATTTGGATTTGCCAACCATTGAGTGGCTGGAGAATTATTTAAGAAGCTATGATAAGGCTGTGGTAATTGTATCCCATGACCGTATGTTTTTGGATCGGATTATTGATGTGACTTATGAGATAGAATATCATCGTATGAAACGTTACCCGGGCAATTATACAGCTTTTTTGAAGCGTAAGGAAGAGGATCTGGCGAAGCAGGAAAAGGATTATGAACTGCAGCAGAAGGAAATACAGCGACTGACCGAGTGGATTGAAAAGTGGAAAAATACGCCTACGAAAGTGACTGCTGCACGTTCGAAGCAAATGGCTATCGAACATATGGTGAAGATTGAAAAACCCAGAAGATTTGATACCAAGACCTTCCACATGATGTTTACGCCCAGATTGGAAAGCTATTCGGATGTATTGATTGCCAAGAATCTGAAAATCGGTTATGACTGCGAGTTGAGTCAGGTGAGCTTCCATCTGCGTAAGAAGGAACGTCTGGCTATTTTGGGCGAAAACGGCAAAGGCAAGTCCACCCTACTAAAGACCTTGGTAGAACTAATCCCGCCTTTGGGAGGAAGCTTTACTATCGGTCAGAATGTGGAGTACGGCTATTTCGACCAGCAAAAGGCGGTAGTGGATGATGCGGACCCGAAACAGAGTGTACTGGATAATTTCTGGGATGTCTATCCGGATATGAAAAGGGAAGAGGTTCGTAGCGCCTTGGGAAGCTTCCTGTTTTCCGGTGAGGATGTGGAGAAGCTGATGGGACAGCTTTCCGGTGGGGAGAAGGTGCGTCTGGCACTTTGTAAAATGATGCAGACTAAGCCGAATTTGCTTATTTTGGATGAGCCTACCAATCATATGGATATTATGGGCAAACAGGCCCTGGAGCAGATGCTGCAGGTGTTTGAAGGAACCGTACTTTTTGTATCTCATGACCGATATTTTATTAAGCAGGTGGCTACGGGTATTCTGGAGTTTGGTAAGGATGCGGTGAAGCAATACGACTATCCTTATGAGGAATATTTGGTGGAGAAGCAGAAGCAGGAGGATAGGGCAAAAGCAAACAACTCAGCTGTGACTACGGGTGCGCAGAACGGAAAGAATGCCACTGCCGGAACGGCTACACCTACCTTGCAAGATGTATTTAATAAAAAAGAATACTACAATCCGGGCAAGATAAAGTCACGTTTGTTAAAACAATTGGAAAAATATGAAAAACAATTGGCTGAAAGCGAAGAAAAAGCGGATGAATTGAAGCTTCAGCTACTGGATCCGGCACTTGCATCCGATTATCATAAGCTGATGGAGCTGCAAAATGCCTTGGATGAAGAAGAACATTTACAGGAAAGTCTGTTGGAACGTATGATGGAAGCCGAAACTGAGCTGGAAGAGTTGGGAGATGTGTAAAATAGTTTGACAAATTAAATATTTTGTTCAAAATGTTTTTACAAAAGCCATTGGATGTGATATAATGTATGTAATCGATTGGGGTGACTGGATTATTGAGTCTCAATCATCAAGAATGACATACAAGGGGGTACATCCTATGGAGCAGCAAATTTTTACAAATGAAGTGATTTTATCGTGGTTACAGTATTATGCCAAGAACACAACCTTGGATTTAGAGCATGTAAAAATGATTGATATCACGAAAAAGAATAAGAATATAATTCCCACTGTGGAAGCCCATAAAACCACTATGGTATTTACCAATGCGGGTATTGATGATATTTTCTATCGTCTGTGGAATGCGGGTTTAGGCGAATGCGATGTTTGGTACAATGAAGGATCAGAGCCGGTAGGAGAGATTCTGCATCAGAAAGTAAAGGATATGATTGACAGAGGCATTAATGCTTCTGCGGGTATGCTGATTATCAATCCCAATGCCAGAAATACTGCGAAAATCGGTCTCAGTAACGAGTTGTTCCAGCGTGGTTCCATCCAGTATGTAGGTAGCGAAATTCGTGCTATTATTTTGAACAAGATGATGCTGGACCCACAGGATGATATTTGTGTTATCGGCGGTGAAAGTATTGCCATTGAGGCAGCATTGATGGCACCGGAAGGTTCTGTAGTAGCAGTAGAGTATAGTCATAGAGACCGTGCAACCCTGGAAGATAATGTGGCACACTTTGACTTACATAATATCAAAATTATCGATCACATCGATGCAGAGACCATGAAGGATTGTCCGGTACCTTCTTTGGTGTTTATGGTGGCTTCAGCCAGTACAGAGCAGGAACTGAACTATCTTGTTGGACTGAATCCGAATATCAATGTGGTGATTTATACTTTAGATTTTAAGGTAGCAGCTAATATTACCGCAACCCTGCAGGATATGGGGCTGACTGATATCGATACCATTCAGGTGTCCATTGCAAAGCTGGGAAGCAATAATACCTTTAAGCAGCAGCCTGCACCTTGGATTATTACAGCTAAAACAAGAAATAACGGATAAAATGAAAGCCCCTAAAACGGTTAGATCGAAAGGTCTGCAGGATTAGGGGCTTAAGGGGCTTCATATGAATGCACTATGGAGGTAAAATTTTATGGCAACAATGTTTTGCAGTAATGAAATGAAGCAGTTTTTTGAAATGATACAAAAACCTGTTCGAACAAGTGAAGAGTTGTTGGTAAATGTAAGACTGGCCATAGCTTATCTGGAAGAGAGTCTGGAAATTGGAAAAGTCCTTCTGGAATTTTCGGCACCTAAGACAAAGCTTCGTGCACAGACGCAGAATTTTACAGGGATACTATATGAAAGGGATGATGTGAATGTCGCGAATCCGATTACTCATACCTTTGGAACCGTTGACGGCGGACAAGTTGTGATTACACTTTATTCCATAGCCGGTCATATCTGGTCGGAAGAAGAGCTGGATATATTGAAGATTATCAGTAACATTATTTTCCAGGCATTCAAGGTGGAAAATATGAATACTTTGTTGGACAAGGCTATGAGTACGGACTTGTCGGTAGATATTCCCAATATAAATGGCTTTATGCAGGTTGTTATGGAGAAATTCTCCCGTGGCTTATTAGAAGAATATATTGGTGTTTATTTTAATATACATAATTTTAAGTATGTGAATAATGTATTACCTTACGTGAAAGCGGATGAGGTAATGGCCATGTATGTTAATGCAGTAAAAGCCCAAGTAGAAAGTGATGAAATGATTGCCAGATTGGGCGGCGATAATTTCGTGGCATTAATTCATAGTAAAAATATTGATAAGTTCTTTTCCTTTATCCATAATGTAAAGCTTATTTATAAAGATGGTAATGAAGAAAAGAAGTTCCGGTTTGATGCTACCATAGGAGCAGCCAAACTTAACGATATCCGGCGTCCCGGAGAGGTGATGATTCGTATCAGTATTGCCTATCAGGTGGCACGCCAGCAAGAGAGTGCTGATGTGATATTTTATCGGGATGAATATTATCGGGATGTGGCGAAACAAAAGGAGATTATTGCCGGCTTCCATAGAGGCTTAGAGCAACAGGAATTTGTGGTACATTATCAGCCTAAGGTAATGTGCAAGGATAGAGGCGTATACGGAGGCGAAGCCCTTGTGCGCTGGAACGTTAACAATCAATTGGTATATCCCATGGAATTTATCCCCATATTGGAAAGGGATGGCAGTGTTTGTAAGCTGGATTATTTTGTTTTGGGAAAAAGCTGCGAATTATTAGCTAAGTGCAAAGCGGAAGGAATACCATTGCCACGTATCTCTATTAATTTTTCCCGCAGACATATGGAGAATCCGTATTTGGTGCAGGAAATTGTTGAGATTATCGATAAGTATAATGTTCCTCATGAATATATTGAGATTGAATTGACGGAAAGTGAAGATTTCAGGGATTATATCGTGATGGCTACCTTGATTGATGAATTGAAGGCAGAAGGAATCAGTACCTCCATTGATGATTTCGGAACCGGTTATTCCTCCTTGAATATGTTGAAGATGACGAGTATCGATATCTTAAAAATAGATAAGTCTTTTATTCCTTTTGATAGTGAGGATTCGCAAAAAGACAAGGCATGCATTATGTTTGAGAGTATTGCAAGATTGGCCGGTGAATTGGGAGTGATGGTTGTTGCGGAAGGTGTGGAAACGGAGCAACAATACGAATACCTGACCGGTATGGGTTGCGATATTATCCAAGGTTATTATTTTGATAAGCCCTTACCGGAAGAAGCATTTTTAGAGAAGGTTAAGATGGCAAAATATTAATGATAATTATGTATGCGAGAGAGGGATTTGATGAAAAAGAAAATCGCAGTATGCGGAAACGGTTGGAATAATGAATTCTTGAAAGTCGCATTGGACGGAATAAAAAGAAGTGCGAAAGAGAATAATGTGGACCTTTTCGTTTTTATGAATTATTCTCATGATGAAGGTGTGGAATATAATGATATTGGTGAAACCAATATATACCGTTTATTGGATTATGCACAGATGGATGGCATTATTTTGTTAGGAAATACATTTCACCTGCCGGAGGAATTTCAGTACCTGACTGATAAAGTAAGGGATACCGGTATTCCGGCAATCAGTTTGGAGTATCAGATGCAGGGTATTGACTTCCTGGGTTCTGATAATTATTCGGGAATGTACGATATCTGTATGCATCTGTTGACTGTGCATGAGGTGGAGAAAGTGGTCTATATTAGCGGACCTGAGCATAATGAAGAAAATTGTATCCGACGTAAGGCAGTGGAAGATGCTTTGTCAAGCAGAGGCTACACGCTGATGGATAGTTTTTGCGGGAATTGGAATTATGTGGAAACACAAAGATTACTTCCTGCTTGGTTGGATGCACATGAACAGGTTCCGGATGCTTTTGTATGCGCCAATGATGTGATGGCCATGGCAGTATGTGCTGTGTTAAATGACAGGGATTTGAAAGTGCCGGAGGATGTGATTGTTACCGGCTTTGATCATTTGAAGTCGGCCAGAGAGCATAGACCCTCCATAACTACCGTTGACCGTAATTGGAATGATATGGGGTATCAGGCATTATATCATTTGTTATGGAAGATAGAGAATAAACCGGTGAAAGAAGCAACTTATATTAAGTCATGCGGTATACCGGCCAGAAGTTGCGGATGTGACTTTAACTATCTTAAGGATGTGTTGGGGCAGAGAGTATCGGAGCAGGGGGGGACCTATGATTCCATGATGAATGTGGTTTATTGGGGAGGCCATTTGTGCGATATTTCCGAGAGTATGATCATGGTTACCAGTGAAGATGAATTACATCACAAATTTAATGGCTTTTTGGAAAGAGAGCATATGCATGAAGGGGAGGAAGTATATATTTGTCTTCTGGATGACTTTTTTTCCACATTAAAAGAAGGGGTTCCGTTAAGGAAACGTGGTTATACAGAAACCGTTGATGTGATATGTGGTTTGCATGAGGGAAAAGGATTTAAACGGATTCCCAAGATGGATATCAGTCAATTAGTGCCGGAGTACAATGCTGAAAGCGATGAACCGGGTTTTTATCTGTTTCTTCCTCTGTACGATAGGGAAGGATATTACGGATATGTGGTATTTGGCACAGAGATACAGATCATGTATGACTATTCCCTTTATAACTGGCTTAGGAATATCAAACAAAGCTTAGGTAATGTGCGCCAGAATATACGACTGATAGAGTTGAATAAGAGATTGGAAAAACAGTCGGTTACCGATGGATTAACCGGGGTATACAATCGTATGGGCTGTGAGCGAATAGCATATCCCTATCTGGAGAAGTGTCATAAACAGGGCAAGGAAGCTGTTTTGATGTTTGCCGATATCAATAAGATGAAGATGATTAATGATAAGTATGGGCATTTGCAGGGCGATTTGGCGATTTGTACCGTGGCTAAAGCTATTCAAAATGTACTAAGGGAAGAGTGGATAGTAGTACGTTATGGTGGGGATGAATTCCTCATGGTAGGAGAGTGTGGTGCCGGTAAAACAGCCACGCAATTATTGGATGAGATTCAAACGGAATTGGAGAATACGACAAAAGAGATGATGCTACCATATCCTCTGAAGGCAGGAGTGGGATATGTAGTGATTTCGCCGGAAGAAAAACTGGATATGTCCGATTGTTTAAAGCGTGCTGATGAAGCTATGTATTTGATGAAAAAGAAGCAGAAAGAAAATGAAGAGGTAAGATAATGAAGAAACCGCGACAACCTTGGTGGAGTCGCGGTTTTTGTGTTTGTCGCCGCCGGGCGACAATTTTTATAACACTTTTGATAAAAATTCCTTAAGACGGGGATGCTTGGGATTTTCAAAGAACTCCTTAGGAGGAGCACTTTCCAAAATCAAGCCCTCGTCAATAAACAGCACTCGGTTAGCTACTTCCTTAGCAAAGCCCATTTCATGAGTTACAATAATCATGGTCATGCCTTCCTGCGCCAAGGATTTCATCAAATCAAGTACTTCGCCAACCATTTCCGGGTCTAAAGCACTGGTAGGCTCATCGAACAGAATTACCTCAGGATTCATGGCAAGAGAGCGGATAATAGCTACACGCTGCTTTTGACCACCGGAGAGAGTGGAAGGATATACATCTGCCTTGTCTTCCAGTCCGATGCGCTTCAAGAGCTTCAACGCCTGTTCCTGTGCTTCCTGCTTAATCTGAGCCTTGGTAGTGGTGATGGTAAGCAATTCTTTCTTCTTGTCTGCAGATTTAAAGATATTGGTGAACTTGATTAGAGTGTTCTTACGTTTTGTTTTCTTTAAATCCTGACATTGTACATAAACAGGTGCCAGCATAATGTTCTGGATTACGGTTTTGTTGTTAAACAGATTAAAATGCTGGAAAACCATGCCCATTTTGCGACGGTGGATATTGATATCTACCTTGAAATCAGTGATATCTACACCATTAAAGATAATCTGACCGCCGGTGGGGTCTTCCATACAGTTTAAGCATCGTAAAAAGGTACTTTTTCCGGAACCGGAGGGTCCGATGACGCAGATAATATCACCTTTGTTAATGGTGACACTGATTCCGTTTAAAACCTTGTTATTACCAAATTTTTTTTCAAGATTAATTACGTCTATCACTTTTTCTCAGGCTCCTTTCCATAATTTTAATACCGGCACTGATGATAAGTACCAGAACAATATATATCATGGCCATTACCAGGTAAGGTACCATAAATTCATAGCTGCTGGTTCCTATGTTATTAAAGGCAACATAAAGGTCTAATGCACCAACAAAACTTACTACAGAGGTTTCCTTAATCAAGGCAATAAACTCATTGCCTAAAGTAGGAAGGATATTTTTCACCGCCTGCGGTATCACAATCTTCATCATGGTGGTACTGAAACTTAAACCAACGGCACGTCCGGCTTCCATCTGGCCGGAATCTACGGACATGATACCACTTCGCATGGTTTCAGATATGTAGGCACCTGAATTCAGACCAAATACTAATATGGAAACATTCACCGGTGTGATTGTGATGCCCATAAGAGGGAGCAGTACATAGTAAAATACCAATAACTGTACCACAATGGGGGTACCACGGAACAGACTTACATAGAAGCTGCAGAATCCGTTTAATATCCTGGGAAACAGTTTGTATTTGGGAATTACACGTACAGTAGCAATTAATGTACCAATGAGAATGCCGATAATCAAACCGGAAACGGCAATCAGAAGAGTATTCTTCAAACCTTCGATGACTTTGACATATCCGTTATACGTTATAAAGTTTTCTATAAATGTATTTATCTTTACTTCAAAATTGCCCATGAAAACCTCACTGTCTAATCAATAACAATATTAGCGCATTTTGTTAATGGCTTCAGTAATAAATGCTGCAGGAGCAGAGTCAATAACAACATAATGGATATTACCGTTTAATAAATCCTGTACGGCAAGGGAACCGTTTTTATAGCCGACGGTGGTTACCTTGTAACCTGCAAATTCCCATTCTTCATCACCTTCGCAGTAAAGCTGACCGGTGGTACCGTTCTGGACACCAATCTTGGTGGAAGAATCCTTTGCATTTAAGATAGCTTCTACTGCAGCAGCATCCTTACAAGCGTCAAATTCGGTATTGTCAGAAGGAACTATCAGCTTCTGGGAAGCGGTGTAGTAGGAATCAGAGAAGTTTACATGCTCTAAACGATCTTCTTTAATGGTGAGACCAGCCATGGCAATGTCACATTTCATCTGTCCAACAGCTAAACATACTGCATCAAAGTCCATATGTTGGATTACTAATTCCTGTCCGAGGTATTCTGCCAGCTTGGCCGCGATTTCCATGTCAATGCCATAGTAGCTGTCACCCTTAGTATATTCGAAGGGTTCAAATGCAGCGTTGGTAGCTACTACCAGCTGTTCCTTAGAAGGATCCAAAGCAGCAGAAGTAACTGCTACAGGAGTACCGTCGCCAAAATAATTGTTACAGATAGCTTCGAAAGTCCCGTTGCTTTTGATTTCAGCGATAAACTTGTTAACGGAAGCTAAAAGCTCAGGCTGGCTCTTATCCACACCGAAAGCATATTCTTCGCTGGTAAGATCGATATCGATTACCTTTGCGGTAAGCTTTGCAGTATCAGCCTTATTTGCATCCTTATCAGATGCACCGTCTTCGGTGTTGCCGCAAGCAGTCAGAGTACATACTGCCAAAATGAGGCAAAGTGTTAAACTTAAAAATTTTTTCATAATATTGTTCCTCTCTTTGATAGAAAATGATATGTTAATTTACCAGCATAATATATCATTTTATGAAAGAAAAAGCAAATAAAAAACGTTTTTTTGCCGATATATAAGTTGATGGTGAGAAAAACTATTAGAAAAAGACATAAGAACAATATAAATTTACTATAAATAGTGCAAAATATCCGGAATTGTTATATAATAGCAATAGGCTATGTGATATCATTATCTAGTAGAGTGTTACGGAGGGTAAGCGTATGGGAAAAAAGACAAAGAACAAGAGTGTGGTGAAAGAGAAGAAGGTTAGTATTTTTCATTCCATTCAGACGAAGGTGTATTTGTTGATTATATTAGGTGTTGCTATTTCTGCAGTCACCATTACTTCGGTTATGATATCCAATGTACGTGAGCTTTTGGTGGAATCTGCTTATGGAAAGATGCTGAATGTGGCTACATCCTATGGTAAGATTGTGGACAAGGAAGAGGAACCACTGGATACTCTGTATAAAAAAGAAGCATTAACAGCAGAACAGCTGGGAGCTATTTTTGATGGTATGGAAATCAATGGTATGGATTCTTTTTCTTATTATACTGTAAATAAGAGCGGAATCATATCTTATCATGTGGATCCGGCGCGAATCGGAAAACCTAACACCAATAAGATGATTCGTGACCTTTGCGCCAAAATTAACAGAGGTGTGATACCGGACAATATGTGCGCCGAATATGAAGAAAAGGGCGTAAAGATGTATGCCAGCTACTATGTAACCAAGAATAAGTCGGTTGTAGTAATCTGTACTTCAGACGAGGAACTGATGAAGCCTGTCAGAAGGCTGACTATGATAGCAATCGTACTTGCAGTCTGTGTTTTAGTTGGTATTATTCTTATTGCCACCTTCATCATCAGACGAGTTATTAGACCGTTGAACCAGGTGACAGCGATTATCGATGATACGGCCAATCTGAAATTGCGGTTACCTAAGAATATTGATAAGCTCTGTAAGAGAAAAGATGAAACCGGTTCGATCAGCAGGGCAGTACGTGAGATGAACAAGAATCTGCACGAAGTAGTTTCAAAGATTGACCTGACCAATGATGTGGTGAGTAAGAATATGAGCATGTTGGAGGACTCCAGTAATCAGGTGCACATGTTCTGTACGGACAATTCCGCTACTACTCAGGAGCTGGCGGCCAGCACGGAAGAAGTCAACAGCATGACCCAGATCATGAATGCCAATATGGTGAACATGAAAGAGCAGGTTAGTGAAATTAGTAAGGAAACAGAAGCAAGTAACGCATTTTCAGCTGAAGTGGCAGGCCGTGCACAGAACATGCAGGTTTCTACCCAGAATGCAATCCGTCAGACCAAAGAAATGTATGAGCAGATCAAAGCCAGAAAAGATTATGCACTGGAGGGTATGAGTGCAGTGGCTAAGATTAATGAGCTTACCAATGCTATTGTTGAGATATCAGACCAGACCAGTCTTCTTTCCCTGAATGCAAGTATTGAAGCGGCAAGAGCAGGAGAGGCGGGACGTGGATTCGCAGTAGTTGCACAGGAAATCAGTAATCTGGCACATCGTTCCCTGGAGACGGTAAGCGATATTAATGCCATTATATCTGAAGTAAATCTGGCAGTTAAGAATATGACCGACAGCATGACAGATACTACCGATTTCTTGGAGAAGAGTGTATTGGTGGATTACGATAACTTCAACCAAATTGGTATGCAGTACATGAACGATGCAGATACCTTCAAGAAAGGTATGGATAATATTTCAGAAGAAATCAAGGTCTTGGATGAAGCCATGGAACAGGTGGCAGTGGCTGTGGAAAATATCTATCGCACCATCGGTGAAACATCCATCGGTGTCAACGATATCGCAGATAAGACCGCAAACGTGGTAAATGCAACCAGTGACAATTATGACTTGACCAGCAATACATTGGATCGAATCAATGAACTCAAGGAAATCGTAGATAAATTTAGTTTTGAATAGTATCGGATACATAAGAAAACCTGCATCCCGTGAGGGTGCAGGTTTTTTGTAAGTAGTTATTTCAGTAAATTAAAGAGTCCGGAAAGAAGGCTGTTGCCGCTTGAGGATTCTT
>JAFWYN010000006.1 GCA_017522685.1 Lachnospiraceae bacterium | reverse complement strand
TTTGTTTTACACTCTTCTTAACTTACAAGGTTCTCAAACCACTGACGACACTGTAAAAGAAGTAAGAGAGTTTTACACTCTTCTTAACTTACAAGGTTCTCAAACCCAACCTCGGCAACTCTATATCGGGAGTTGGTTTTACACTCTTCTTAACTTACAAGGTTCTCAAACATCCAAATGCAGATTTGCAATTCTTTATATGTTTTACACTCTTCTTAACTTACAAGGTTCTCAAACGTAGTCCTTCCGTCTTGCGTCTGCAGATATGTTTTACACTCTTCTTAACTTACAAGGTTCTCAAACTAAAATGTTTGAGGTTGTTTAATATGTTATGTTTTACACTCTTCTTAACTTACAAGGTTCTCAAACTGCCATGTAGTACCATCCTCATTTTTACCAGTTTTACACTCTTCTTAACTTACAAGGTTCTCAAACTTGCTGCATGGCTTATATATCCCCTGGACAGTTTTACACTCTTCTTAACTTACAAGGTTCTCAAACAAGCAATGGGAATTGATTACGATCTGAAAAGTTTTACACTCTTCTTAACTTACAAGGTTCTCAAACTACTGCGTCATTCTCAAAAATAACTGCAAGGTTTTACACTCTTCTTAACTTACAAGGTTCTCAAACATATTAGAAGCATTTAGATTATTTTATTCGTTTTACACTCTTCTTAACTTACAAGGTTCTCAAACGTCATTATCAACATCAACAAGGTTCATATTGTTTTACACTCTTCTTAACTTACAAGGTTCTCAAACCTCAAATCTTCTTTAAGGCTCTCACCGAACTTAACGATTGGTCATCGCTGTAAGTCTACTTTAAAAATATATGATACAGCTATCTTTGTCAATAATACAGCCCCTTTCACATAACATTCTCTCTTGAAAAGAAGCTTCCAGCAATATCAAACACACTTTTCTTTGAAAACACTCTTCATACAATTTCTCCAATTCTTCTTGTGATAAGAATAATTTTAAGTTCAAAAACACAATAATATCAACTCTCAACAACCTTGACACTACCGTGATGTACTCAATGATTAATTCCAATGGTGTCACAGCTTCTGAATCTATCTTTAATTTAGCTAATTTGAAAAGTTCTTGTACATCCGGTTCTTCCTCGTACATTACGAACAAGTCACTATTGTTACAAATAGCGTCCATATAATTAATATAGCTTTCAATAAATATACTTCGTTCTTGTAAACATGTGTCAGAAGCATTTTCTCCCAGCTCCGTGTACAATTTTGACAATATATTCCTCTGATTGATATCGAGATTAAAGATATCTCTTATGAATACCACTTTCTTCTCCAAAGATAAACTTTTCTCACCTTGTGATAATCGAAATTCACCACTGCCTCCTTGCATTTGTTCTGATAATTCTTTTATCATAGAAGCAAATATAACCGGATTTTCTGCAACGATTTCATAGATTACATTTTCTTCCAACTCCAATATGAAACCGTATTTCCCATGAGTTAATCTACGCATAAAAACCTCATAAAAATACCAAGCGCTCATCTGTATCAAGCACTTCCGAACTATTAACACCTACAATATACTCCATCTTTTCATACTGCTTTTCTGTAATTTTTATAGCTTGAACCACGCCCTTCTCCGGTTTATTTTTCCGCAAATTATCTACTAATGAATCTGCCATTGTAGAATTCATTACCAATTTACAATATACAGATTCCTGCAACATCAAAAATCCGCTTTTTAATAAGTATTTCCGAAATTTTGTATACTCCTTCCGATCATGCGCCGACACAACCGGAAGGTCAAATATTACCAACACTCTCATAAATCTATAACTCATTTTTATAAAACCTTATCATAGAGGAATCATTTTCGCTCAAAGCATCCAATACGCTTTTAACATAAATTTTGATAGCATTATTCACATATTCTTTGCGGTCAGCTATATAGACTTCTTCATTTAACAAATTAACCAATTCGGCCTTTTCCTCATGTTCTAATTTTTCAGGTTGCATTGAATATACCTTTCGGTCTACCAATATTCTGAAAGGCTCCATTATATCCGAAGATAGGTTAAACGGATTAAACATATTATCGTGAAAAATACCAAGCTGTGTAATGTAACCATTATTCACTACTTCCCTATTAAATGCGGATAAAATTATGGCGTATCCATAATTCAACGCTGCATTAATTGGATTCTCTTCTGCTCTGGTAAACTGAATACCAAATACTGCATTAAAATACACCTTCGCAGCATGTCCTTCCCTATTTGTCGTATCTCCTAGGGTCATTTCTGATAAATAACTCTTTAATAAGTCAGCCTCCGTTTGTTTTCTTAATTCAGCCAAAAACTCACTTTGTTTACGAATTTTATCCGAAACTACCTCCGTCCAAATAACAGCCTTGATTGCGTTGTCCCATAAGATTTGTTTTCGTATTTTGATACTGGTATCATGGCTTCCGTAATATGGTATAACCTCTCCGCACGGATTTCTCTTCTCATCACAAAATACAATTTTAATCTTACGTTTCAAAAGCTCATTTACTAAACTCGCAGTCAAAGATATGGCCGTAGATTCCAACATCAACACCGAAATCTCATTTAAGTGTACTTTAGTTGTTGTATCCGTCCGTACCACCAGAAAACCCAACTGATAATCTAATTTGGCACTGGAGGATACAACAATCGTTCGCCAACTCATACAGTTCTTAAATCAATCACAGAAGTATATATGCCTGTCACTGATTGATTAATTAACAGAAATTCATCTTGACCCAATACATCATTCGAAATCTTGATAGGACTCATCTTTAAGTCAATTTCCTTTGCCTCCACACTCAAATTTTGATACTGGGTGGCTTTTAATAGTTCCGTCAATACTCTAATTTGGCTTGTTAACGATAATTTTTCAAATGCATCACGACTATTACTCATCTTATTTCCTATTCCATTAGGCTTATTTGAAAAAATACCATTCAAATGTTTTTCTAATAGTTCTTCGTATAATTGAATATTCCGCTCGTACGATATACTATGTTTTCCATCTTCCGTTTTCCCGAACTCTAAAAAACGTTCCATATCGTAAATATAGTTAATCCAATGTAAATTCAAACACATTGAAACTGCATTATCTGCATATAATTGATTTCCCGTTCTTCCCGCAATTCGCAACCAGTATCCATTCCTCTTTACCAAAGCCTTCATAGGAATTTTCATCAGCCGAATAATAGGATTTTGAAGTCCCAACCTATTAACACAATACTGTCTCAAAGCTTCCTCTGATGTCGCCAATGCATCTTTCAAATATAATGGCATTTGCTCTATTGTACGAACCTTTTTCTTCTTTTTTTCATGTTCAACCAAAAAGTAATAGGTTCCGGACACACTAGAAAATCCACCATATTTTGTTACATCGCCCATGCGCTCATCCATTGCCTTTAGAGGGATATAATTATTCGCATTAGCCACTTTTGCTGAATACAGAGTCTGATCTGCAATCCCTCCATGTGCCTCATAAGTCCTTTTAGTTAACAATGGTGTATTCTTCCCCATCATCTTTTTTACAGTTACAATAGACCCTTTTTCACCAGCCGTCCATGCCATTACCGCATCACGTTTTACATCATACTCGAACATCTTGCACATATGATAACGGTACTTTGCGCTATCTTTCTTATAATTAACGACAAAATTAATTGGATTCTTAGTGAACTTGGTATTATATACATTTCCAACCACAATATTTAAGTACGCATCCTGCGCATGATGGAATTCATTTACGGAACGTGTCTTTAACAGATTCATTTCACGTCGAAAATCTGATACATTTCCTGCCTTTACATATACCACCTCTGTTTCAGGCAATAATTCCTCTAACAAATGAGCCACACACTTAGTAGCCTGCCCTGTTTCTACAATCTGGCGATTAATAAAGCCGGCCAACTCCTCCTCCGAAAACTCCCAACTTCTTGTCAGACGTTTATACTTTTCTTCAGAAATGAAGTCATCATCCTTCAAGCTCTTCCATAGCCGATATCTTGCATTCCTTGTATCTGCATCTATTGGATAAGTATCACTTTTGTATGCATTACTTTCCTTTTCTACCAACACCAGATTGTTTTCAAGACTATCATCCTTAACAAAATGTCTCGGATAAATATGGTCAATATCATACCTTCCATTGTTCGATAATAAATCCCCCAACGAAATCGCATTCCCGGTATACATACATCTCCCTTGCTGCGTATAGTACAAATACAACTTCTTGCTTCTTAACTGATCCTCTGTATAACCATCTATTTCAGAAATCCAATCATGACTCTCTTCTTTACATTTTTTGTAAAGATCAATTAACTGTTGTTTTCTGGAAGCGGTTCGTTTTCCCTTCTCCCCTTCCGTTCTGGGCATCTCGACAAACAATTTCCCAGGTGCTTCTCCCATTACGTGACACAATTCTTTTAAAACCAAAATGGTCTGCCAGGTCATTCTCTTTACCGGTGCTGACAAGTAGCTATCCTGTAAATCCTCATAAGTAAAATCGGATAGCAACTTCTCTCTCCCTTCTTTCATGTCCAACAACTTAATTCCAAATGTAAACTTATCGCTTAAAGCTTCCATAAGGTTACAGTCACATTCCCACATTGCCTGAATCAGGCTAATTTCTATACCATCCTCCTTAGAGCAACCCTTTAATTCCAAAAATTCCTTGGACAGACGCCCCCAATCCATCCACTTAAACCCTAGTATTTTCTTTTCCTGTTCTTTGGAAATATATACCTCATCTTCCGGATTTCCATATTTCTTTGCTATCAGTTCCTTCATTAATGTCTTGTCATTTGAATATACTGTCGCTGTAAAGATAAGCTCTTCTGCCATTTTCTGATATTTGTACAGCTTCATTTTGTCTCCAAATACACTGCAAAATCGTGCATATGACGTAAGCGTATGGTTAAATCCTCCATCAATACCTGAAATCATCTCCGTATCCGCTTTATCTATCACACCGCAATTGTACAAATAAGTGCAGAAGGTCTTTAAAGTAACTTTTTTTCCTTTAGCAAACAGTTCTTCATATACTTGTTGTTTCACTTCCAATGGCAATTTACATCCATTTACCTTTACATTATTCAACTCATTCAATACCATAAATCTTTCATACAACAAGGATCCCTTCGGCAAAACATTTTTACCGGACAAATAGGTACAATGTCTAACCATTCGTTCTATGAATGCCTTTCTGGTTTCTGCCATATCTACCTTATCTTCTAAATTCCATGGAAGAACCTTCCCATTCTCCTTTCTTACTACCCACTTATTTCCTTCTTCACCTGCATTAATATGTAAAGGTCCTACATAATATGGAATCTGAAACTGATACAGCCTTATAATCCTTTCTCTAACTGTCAAACCACTTTCATCCACATCCTTTAAAAATGGCAAATAACCTTCTGCATTAGACAATATTTTCTTTAGTTCCTTTAAATGGACCTGATTGGGAATCACCGAGTTCTCTTTGGTCTTCTGCTTCGGCGACAAAGTATCTTTCTGCAATTCACCCTTTAAATACATCACATCCGCATCATCTTCCGGCATGGTACTTAAAAGTTCCGTAGTCTTCTTCCAAAAAGACTTATATGCCTCCTTCTTTGCATCATGACCACCTCTTCGTATTTTCTCCTTTCCCGAACAAACAGAACCTATATAGCCACTGTAATTATCAATCGACATCACTCTAAAATAATCATCATAACATTCCGGACAATACTTTTTCACTACTACTCTTAATCTTCTCAAATCTTCAGCATGCTTATCATATATTGCAACTCTTGCCTGCGACAGATATGTATAGTCTTTTAAAATGCTTCCCAACACCCCTTTATCATGAACAGCCTTTGCGCACTCAAGCATATCAATATATTCACCCGGCAATATTTCTGACAAACCACCTATTATTTCTTCATACGAATCGCCACGAAAATCAAGATTTTTATTCTCATACACTTCTCCTAAAACCTCTTTAGCAAAAATATTAGCAAGCTTTCCTGACAGCCCACATAACATCTTAACAATTTCATACGATGACTTATTATTAGTCTTAGATACTTGTAACACTTCAGCCAACTTTTCCGTTGCAACAGTTCTTGAATAAACCTTACTGCTTAATATCTCCTCTACCTTCTGTACATCAATCACCTCAGGGAAAACCATTGCCAATTCTTCCGGTATAGAATTCCAAAACACAGAATATAACTCAGAAAAACTTTCTTCTTTTCCATCTTCTGCAATGTAAGAATTTAAGAAATGACCGCGATTCTTAAACAAATTTAAAACAGCTAAATATACTAATCTGACATCCTGTGTTTCATCTGATTCTAATAATTTCTTTCTCAAATGATATATGGTTGGATACTTTTGATAATACTCTTTATCCGTAAAATCATCATCAGCAAATATAGCATACTTAGATTCAGATGCCTTTTCATCCCTATGATACTTACTCTCCTCTAAACGCTGATAAAATCCGGCATCTACTGCTTCTATTGCCTCTGCAAAATAGCTCTTCACCATTCCGATTCTGGCAACTTCCCTTGCGCGCCTTCTACGTGACACTCGATGAATTCTGCGTTCTTGAGATGTGTTTGCTTCATCAAAAAGTCTTACTCCCCACAAATCCTTTCCCTTTTGGCGTATCAGATTATAATTTACATCTGTCAACGCCCATCCCACTGATGATGTTCCTAAATCGATTCCTCCATAGTACATTGTTTTTCCTCCTAATTCTTTATTGACATCCATACCTACTCATGTTATACTTTATCCAACTTACAAGGTGAGTGCAAATAAGGATTTTTCCGAAATCGCTCATTTATATGAGTCCGCATGGTGCGGTTAAAAGACCTATTTTTAGGTCTTTTTATTTTTATTTCCTATCATACACCTTCACAAGTACTATATTGCGTACTTAATTCAATATTTTAGACTTACGAAATATATCAAAATAACGATAACCATGAGTCTACTTTACTACTACATTAGACCCTTGTCAAATACATAATATTTCAAACAGCTCGAACCCTCTTCGAGTTTTCCAGTCCCACTTTTTAACAATACAAAAACATCTCCATAAACGCATGCTAAAAATGCACGAAAAAAAACCCCGAAAACTCAACGTTTCCGAGGTCTATAGCGTGCGCTAGAAGATTCGAACTCCCGACCTTTTGGTCCGTAGCCAAACGCTCTATCCAGCTGAGCTAAGCGCACATATGTTGCGGCTTATCGCCTGCAACATTTAGTATTATATACACTCCCTATGGAAATGTCAATACCCATTCCTCAAATATTTTTAATTTTTCAAATTGTGTATTCAATACCGAATTTAACTAGGCTTTCTGCGATGCATACTGCTTTGCTGCCTGATTCAAGTCCTCCACGATAGAAGCCACTTCCTGCACCATAATGCTGTTTCTTTCGCAGGCGTCATAGGTTTCGCCGGAGTGTGCACTCACCTCTTCCGTAATAGCAGAAATGGTCTGGATGCTGTCAACGATACCTTCGTTAGCCACTTCCAGGGAACGGGTAATTCTTTCCATCAGTTCTACCTGCTGACCGATACTTTCCGTACTGTTGGATATCTTACCAAAGCTGTCGGATACCTCTTCCGTACTCTGTGCATAAGCATTGTTACACTCCGTCACCATATTGATTGCCTCTGCTACTGCCATCAATTCATCGTTCATGTTGCGTATCAGCTCTACGATATGAACGGTAGCGTCCTTGGTCTGACTGGACAATGCAGAAACCTCTGTTGCTACCACTGCAAAGCCTCTGCCGGCCTCACCCGCTCTTGCCGCTTCGATACTTGCATTCAAAGCCAAAAGACCGGTTCTGTTGGCCACATCATTGATAGTCTCAATGATCGTGTTCATATTCTCTGCATGTACATTCAAAGCTTCCATTTTGGAAAGCATGGTATTGTTAGCTTCTTCTGATTTTTTCACCTGTTGTTCCAAGGCATTCACATGCTTATTACCGGTAGCAAGCACTTGTAAAGCAGTTTCCATTTCATGGGTTATTTCATCTGCTGTATTCTTTACATCAATAACATACTTCTGGATATCCTCTGTCTTCTGCAACTGCTGCTGTACCGCTTCAGAGGTTTCATTACTTCCGTCTGCCACCTGCTTCATGGATTCCCGAATCTGTGATACAGAGTTGCCCAGTTCTTCCATTTTAGAAGTTACTCCGGCTATATCGGAACTGATTTTGCCTGCCATGGTCAGATTAGTAGTCAAAGCATTGTCCACCTGTTCCTTTTGTGCACTCAATTGAGATACTTGCATATCGTTGGTTTTCTTTAAGCAAACCGTACTAACAATCAAAAATACACCAACCACAAATACGCCTGCAATACGGATTTCTGCATCGGGAAGCTTTACTCCGCCCATATTATCCGTAATCAAACGATAGATAACATCCGTACCATTTATCACAATAGACACAATACACATAATCACCGAATATTTCACACTGGAGAATAAGGTTACTGCTATCATCATAGGGAAGATATAGGTATAGGTGAAGGTACTGTTGGTAGTCAACACCGCAAACGCATACAAAATGCTGAAACCGATTCCCATCACATACATAATAGCTCCGGTTTCGCTATTCTTCTTATAACAAATCCAGCACAATGCTGCGGGCACCAGACTCAATGCCAACATTAAAACTGTATAAACAAGTCCTCTGGCATTCTTCACAAATTCCAATATGTATGCGACCGCCAAACATAGTGAAATAACCGAATAACAAATCGATGCCGCCCTGTTCACAAATGCCTTTTCTGATAGTTTCATACGTAAGCTCCTTTCGGAAGTGTCCCACATCGCACTTCTCTTTTTTATATTGTCAGTATACTCGCTTTTCACCCCATAATTTATTAGAATTATTTTAACATAAAACCATTTATTTTAACAGACTTTTTTTCGAATTTATTGTATTATTTTTGTCTTTTGTGCTATACTTACAAGGTATTTAGAAGGAGGTAGTCAAATGCTGAAATTACAGGACATTTCTTTTATCGTGGAGAGCGAACATTCCACCAAAAAAGAAATCATTAAAAATATAAATCTGACCATTGATGACCACAAATTTGTGGCAATCACCGGTCCTAACGGTGGCGGCAAGTCCACCCTGGCCAAGCTGATTATGGGAATTGAAAAGCCCACATCCGGCAAAATCTTTTTTAACGACACAGACATTACGGACATGAGTATTTCCGAACGTGCCAAGCTGGGCATCAGTTTTGCCTTCCAGCAGCCGGTACGTTTCAAGGGTATCAAGGTCAAGGATTTAATCACCTTAGCTGCAGGCGATGCCATCTCTACTGCCGGTGCCTGTGAATACTTATCTAAAGTAGGCTTATGTGCAAGGGACTATATCAATCGTGATGTGGATGCCTCACTTTCCGGTGGTGAATTGAAGCGTATCGAAATCGCTACCATCATTGCCCGCAACACTCCTCTCTCTGTTTTTGACGAACCGGAGGCAGGCATTGATTTATGGAGCTTTAACAATCTGATTAAGGTATTTGAAGAGTTCCACAATCAGCAGAAATCGTTGATTATCATCTCCCATCAGGAGAGAATTTTGAACATAGCGGATGAAATCATTATCATCGCAGACGGTACGGTACGTTCCTTCGGCAGCAAATCCGAGATTTTACCGGGGCTTTTAAACGGTACCGGCAGCTGTAAATTTTATCAGGAAGTACAGAATTAGGAGAATACATCATGGACGCTATACAGAAAAATTTATTGGAGCAGATAGCCGGTCTGCATGAGGTACCAGCCGGTGCCTACAACATCCGTGCCAATGGTGCTTCCGTAGGACGTAACACCACTGCTCATATCGATATCGTAACCAAAGAGGACAAGCAGGGCATCGATATCATCATCAAGCCCGGCACCAAAAGAGAAAGTGTACACATCCCGGTGGTCTTAAGCCAAAGCGGACTGACCGAGATGGTTTATAATGATTTCCACATAGGCGATGACTGCGATGTAACCATCGTAGCCGGCTGCGGTATCCACAATGGCGGCGACCAGGCCTCCAAGCATGATGGTATCCACAGCTTCTTCATCGGCAAGAACTCCCATGTGAAGTATGTGGAAAAGCATTACGGCAGCGGCGACGGCAAGGGCGAAAGAATTATGAATCCGGAAACCATCATTCACTTAGCCGAAAACAGCTTTATGGAGATGGAAACCGTGCAAATCAAGGGTGTGGATTCCACTAAGCGTATTACCACTGCTGATTTGGCAGACGGTGCCAAACTGATTGTCACCGAAAAACTGATGACCCACGGTTCCCAATATGCAGAAACCGACTTTACTGTAGACTTAAACGGTGCCGGTTCCAGTGCTAATATCATCTCCCGTGCCGTAGCAAAGGACGATTCCAAGCAGCTCTTTTTAGCTAAGATCAACGGTAACAACAAATGTGCCGGTCACTCAGAATGTGACGCCATCATCATGGACAATGCAAAAATCAGTGCCATTCCGGAAATTACCGCCAACCACTTGGATGCAGAGTTGATTCACGAAGCTGCCATCGGCAAAATTGCCGGCGAGCAGATTATCAAGCTGATGACCCTTGGTCTTACCGAGGCTGAGGCAGAGGCGCAGATTATTAATGGATTTTTGAAGTAGCAGGCTTTTATGAGGAAGGGTGAGCCGGGGCAGGGGCCATATAGGGTCTCTCACACACCGGTGAAAAAACATCAAATAAAAACTGTATGTCTTCCACGTACACGCAAGCGTGTTCGCGGCCTACATACAGTTTATTTATTTGCTGTATTTTTCAACGTTGCATTATGAGACCCTATATGGCCCCTGCCCCCGGCTCACCCTTCCTGCTAATCACTTAAACAAAAAAGTCCTTGTATAAAAAAATAAGAAACTTAATAATCAAATAAATAGTATACAATGGTATAGCAAGAGCCAGTATACAAAATAGTCCTGCCATCCAGGGTGCCTCTTCACCAATTTGGAAAACTACGGAGTCTCCGTTCACAACCAAATGATCCGCTTGCCATCCCATATATTTTTTCTTTGATTTGTCCGTTACCTTTAGCACATTTCCTTCATCATCCACATAAGCCACTCTAACTTTACCGTATCTTTTATAAATATCTTCAAGGAAGTAGCCATCTATATTCAGGCTATCATTTTTCCCAGTCCGTAACGCTTCAACAGCCTTATGATGTAATGTAAGACTTACATATCCGTTTTCATTCCACTTTGCGATTTCGCTTTCTTCGGTAATAGGCAAATTCACATATTCACATTGCCACGCCCCATTTTCATCTGTATATTCTCTTACAAAGTGCTGTGGTGGCTGCGTAAAATCCACATACGCAGGGTCTTCACGATTCATTTGCACCAAAATGTCTACATAGGCAGTTTCTTTCGGTGCATTCTTATAATCAATTCTCAGCATCGACCTATCGTAGTCCGATCCACCCAATCCCATAAAAGGGATGCATTGAATGAAAATCACTACCATCAGTGGCCATGATATGATAGGACATTTAATAACTTTTATCAATCTTTTACTAAAGGATTTAATCCTCTTCATTTCTTTCTCCCGAATAGTTTCGTTCTAAAAAGAATCACATTCATTACGGCAAAGAACACCACGAATACGATCAGCGTCAAAATCGGACGTTTGGGTGCCAGTGTGGCAAGAAACATCATGGGGAAGCCGAATACAATAGCCGGAAAGTTTTGATACACCAGGTTATCCGATGCCGGCGTCTTAAAATCTTTATCGATTTCTCTCAGCAAAATAATACCTGTACTGGCGGTTCCGGTCAGCATACCGTACATCACCAGGAATTGTTCTTCCTCATAATCCTTGAATAAGGTTTTAGCCACGATTCTGTTATAAACATACGTAATGATCGTGCCCACAACGCCTAAAATCAGAATGATGCCCCAATAATTTTCCAAAATATCCAAACGGATGGCCGCCACACCTGCAACCACCATAATATCAAAAAAGAAATTGCTCACACGTGTCATGAGAAAATTATTGGTATATTTCTTTTTGACAATATTCTTCTTATATAGGAAATTCAAAACCAATTTAACCAATGTAGCCGTCACTACGCCAAGCAAAAAGTTGAATCCGTAAATAACTGCTTTCATGGATGGCAAAAGTGTTCCCAGACCATACATAATGAAAAATGCCAACATATAGGACATAAAAATCAAAGCTATCTGTACGGTCATTTTATCGATACTTTCCTGCATGGGGATTTCTCCCTCGGAATCCACACTTTCACTATGCAGGCTTCCGTCCGTTCTCTCCGAAATCACAAGTTTCCCACGTTTCTTCATAATATTCAAATGAATGACTCCACCGATACTTGCAGACAAAAAACCTAGTGCTGCAATGGTAAGGCCGAAGCTTCTTCCGCTATCAAATCCAAACTCTGATTCATAAATAGAACCGTAATTCAGTGCCTGTCCCGTACCCTGACCGTATCCGAAGGGCAACAAAACCCCTGCTGCTTCAAAGAAACCGCTAATCACCTGTGCTGCCACCATAGTAATACACAGGCCGAAAATTGCTTGCAGAAGGTAGGTTGAAACAGTTGTTACTCCGGTATTAAAAATCTCACTGGTGCGTTGCTTTGTCAGCTTTCCTTCGGTGGTCTTCAGAGAAGACGCTATAAATCCCAATGCTAATGTATGATAGGTGATGATTTCCAGGTTAGCCGTTCCGTTTCCGTTGAATATTACGGTATCAAACATCACTTCTCCCGCAAATGCCTTAAAAATCGCAGCCACAATAAGAAGAATTGCACCGCCCAGCACGGAAGTAGGAATCAAAGATTTTTGCAATACAGGAATGCTCTTTTTTAACACATTGCCCGCCAGTAAGCTTATCAGTAACACTCCAAAAAGCAGAATCCAGCTCCACACACTATAATCCCAAAAATTTTCCATCCTGATCTCCTTTTACAATATTCTTGTATCTGTGATAGATGTGTACATATTTCAAGGCATTAAATCGCTTCCCGCCTTTTATTTGATAGATTTTATCTCCAAAATAAACATTCAGTTTGTTTCTGCCAAGCACTGCAATGGCTGCTGTTTCATCAAAGGGACAAACCTTTTTTTCATCGCTAAAAGACCACTCCATCCGGTCTCCGTACAATGCTATGTTAATATTTTCAGAAAGCAGATTCTTCTTTTTGTATGGAATTACCTCATACAAATCTACGCGCTCTGAATACAATGGTTTGTCCGTATATTCCAGCACATTCAGCTCATTCATAAAGTCCGCCTGCGCATCATACCACTCTGCCACAAAGCGGTATGGCGAATCAAAGCCGATCCCTTCCAATTCCTTCGTCGGCAAATATCGTACTTCCCGATTACATTTTTTACATCGCATCCTATCCCTATTGCTTTCAAATTCTGAAAGTCCGCAATAAGGGCATACATATATGGCTCTTTCCAGATATTCTGCCAGCTTCGTATGGCGATATTCCCCATCACACACCGCTTCATCCACATACAAGCCTTCTTTTATAAGTGCAAACAATTCCTCATTGGATAAGCTTTTGTATTCTTCCGGATGAATCACACGGGAAACATATCCACGCATTTTCCCTTTCCTGACCACATCACTCCACCGCGGGTGAACACCGTATCCGCCCTCGATTCGATAAAGGGCAATGGGCATCCCCATCTTTCTTGCCAGATTTGCGATAGAATCGCTCATATACCCGGTTCTGCCGCTATAAGTACGATTGCCCTCCGGTGCGATTGCAATGCTGCCCCCCTCCTTCGCCACCTTAATACAGTTTATAATAGCCTTAAGGTCCGTGGTCTGCTTCTTAATCGGAATGGGCGCCACTAAGTATTGTATAAGCTTGGATACAAAACCATTGGAAAAAAGATCCTCGGATGCAAGATAATATATAGGACCGCGAAAAGCCATTCCCACAAAGAACTGGTCAAAAGCCGTTTGATGATTCATCAAAACCAGATATGGTCTGTCCTCCTGCTCACGGAATTTTTGCACCTTAATTCCGTACTTCCACCGGGAATAAGGCGCAATAATCCAATAAGCAATATTTCTTACCACTTTATGTCTGAATTTCAACCATTTTTTTACTTTACCCTTTTTTTTCATCTTGTATCTCGCTATTCTGTCGTTGTAGTCCCCCCCTTCTATCATACAACAGAAAGCAAAATCCGACAATCCTAGATATAATGAATTTCAATATCACCAAAGGAGGTATTTGCACTTACATACAATTTATTGCTACCTTCAATCACACAATTCATGATACCGTCACTCTTGAAGGTTTTCACCTGTCCAAAGGACTCGCTCTGCTTAACAACCACTTCCCAATCAGAAGGGATATAGAGCTTTACATTACCAAAGGAATTGATAACCCGTACATTAGCTGTACCATTCTCCAAAACAGCTTCATCAAAATAGATGATTACCTGTCCAAAAGAATTGTTTATGGAAGCATTCCGCAGACTCTGGCTTTTGATATATTTGGTAATGGTTGCAAAGGATACATCACATTTAAAGTTATGCTCACTCTCATCCACCTTGGAAACACCGTTCCCATCCATTTTTACTCCCCGGTTCCGACCACCAAAATCAAAGTCAAAGTTAAAATGAGCAGGTTCGTGGTTTTTTCCCAAAATCATATTCAATCCGATGCTTCCAAGGAAAGCCGCCCCTAAAACAGGCCAAGGAGTCAGGTTCTCGATTCCCAAAAGAGAATCATACAAAATAGCTAAAAAAGCTGCTGAAAACAGCATGGGAGTCCATCTCAATTTCAATACTGATTTTATCAAAATCAATACCAGCACAAAACTTAATAAAAGCTTAAATACACTGATTTCTCCCAAGATTCCCGTACTGCCTACTATCACAAAAGCTGCCGCCACTAAAAAACCGATTCCGTTTACTACATTTTTCCTCATAATTTTCTCCTCTTCTCTGCCAGTCGTTCCACCAGCGCTTTATAATAATTTCTCGAAACATATACCTGTTTATGACAATTTGCAAATTCCACCAGACTGGAGGCTGTCAGATTCCTTGTGATGGAATACACATGCTTCAAATTCACAATGGTGGATTTGGATATGCGCATAAAGTATCCCGGCAACAATTCTTCCAGCTCATATAATTTATAGTCCGTATCATAGATTTCCTTTTTAGTATGTACCCGTATTTCCTTATCCTCTGTTTCAAAGAACAAAATCTGTTCCAAGGGCAGGTAATACTCCTTATCCTTGCGGTGCAGCAGGATGGTCCTGTCGGGACTTCCCAGCTCCGACAAAGTCTTTTGTATTTCTATGATTCTCTCATTCAGTTCCTTACAATGAATGATGACGATTTCTTCCTCCAGGCTTTCGTCGATTTCGACTCTTACCTTCACCCTATCTCCTCCTTCATAAGTAACGCGCGTTGTTTATGATGTTAGTATAACATGCCCGTATTTTTTGTAAATAGGTTTACACCAAGAGGTAAATTCGGCTTACTAAGAGGTAAAGAATTGCAACTTAATGTGGTATAAGGTATACTTATCAGGACAAATAGTATTTGGAGGCTTTTCATGAAAAACAGAAAAAACTGCTTAATACTTCTGATTAGTATAATTATACCGCTGCTGTTTAGCGGATGTGTCTACAAAAGAGCGATTGTCCCACCGGCAACAGCAGCACCTACTTCTACAACTGTGGTCGTCACGCCGGCTCCCACCAATCCCCCCACTGCTACTCCCACTTCGGAACCGGTAGCAGTAGCAACAGATGCACCTGCCCATGTGCCGGATATAACAGCCGCACCTACCGTACAACCCACCGAAACTCCCGCGACTACAAAGGTTCCTGCTGCCACCGTAGTTCCAGCAGACACGCCGGCACCTGAAGATACCGGCGACTGGTATCAATATATGCTGGACACCTCCATCCTTTCCGAGGGCACCAACGGTCGTCTGGAACAGGTACTGGATAAAATAAACCGCGGAGAAGAAATCACTGTTTTCACCATCGGCGGTTCCATCACAGAAGGCGCCGGTGCCAGAAATTTCACCTATTCCTACACGGACCAATTCGTCAACCGCTTACTGAATGCCTATCCGGACTCCAATATGCACTATTATAACAGCGGTCTTGGCGGCACCCCTTCCACTTTAGGCTTGATGCGCTACGAAAGAGATGTGGTTGCCATTATGAAAGGGGATCCCGATTTAGTCATTATCGAATTTGCGGTAAACGATTATCAGGAACCCACCAATGCCCGTGCCTACGAAAGTCTGGTACGCACCATACTGGAAAAGGAAAATACTCCCGCGGTCATTCTGTTATTCTCCGTATTTGAAAGCAAATGGAACATGCAAGAACAATACATTTCCATCGGAAACCATTATGGTCTTCCCATGGTCAGTATCCGGGATGCCATCGCCACTGCTTATACAGGAGGTAACCTAACCGACAAAGAATTTTTCGCAGATATTTATCATCCTACGGATTACGGGCATGCCATTATGGCAGACTGTCTCATGGAACTATGTACGCGTGTGGGTGCCAAAGGTGCCGTTAACATCGCCCCTATTCCCGAAACCGATGCAAGGGGCTGCGATTTTATGGACCTTCGTCTGGTCACCGCCTCCGACAATGCCGGTGCTGTAATAACTCCGGGCAGTTTCACCGGCAAGGACAACGCTCTGCAAACCTACTCCCGCACGGCCAAAGCAGTCTTTCCGGACAACTGGATGCACACAACAGATGGCGGCACCGATAGCTTCAAGGTAGAGCTGACCTGCAAAAACATTCTGCTGTCCTACAAGTTCAGTAGCTCCACCTCCTTCGGAAAGGTTTGTGTATATATTGACGGCAAATTTGTCACCACTCTGAATGGTTACCTGAAGGGTGGCTGGAACAATATTGAAACCGTCCTGCTTCTGGACGAAGACACTGCTGCCCCTCATGTGCTGGAACTCAAGCCGGCCGAGGGACATGAAGCGAAGAACTTCACAGTACTGGCAATCGGATATACACCGTAAGCAGTAAAAAGGCAGGAAAACGCCTACCCCATATATACCCTAATGCAGGACTGTAGGAGAACGTCGGCCCTTAGTGAGGTTTAAGCCGCTTGCGGCTTCGAACTTAGTGCCGTTACGTTCGAGTCCAAGCGAAAGCGGGTCCAAATAGGGTATATATGGGGCAGGGGTTCTTCCTGCCTTTATGGCTTTTACTTTCGAATCTGATTCAGCTGTTTATTGATTTCCAGCAGCTGTTCCTTGGTCATTTTCACGCCGGCGGTGCCCATCAAATTGGCCATGCGTACCAGGGTGAAACCTTCCAGCATTTTCATCATGCCTTCGTTCATTTCAAAGCCCATAGCTTTGCCTCCGCTCATCTGTGACTGCAGACCTGCCATCAGACCAGCCAGTACTTTTCGTCCCTGCTCGTTCTTCATGATGGCCCCCATGGTATCATTTAAGGAGAAATAACCTTCCGGTGCAGTGATATCAAACCAGTTAAGAATAGTACCTTTCTCCTTTAAGCGATAGCTTTCATCAAACACATCCACCTTCTGAATCACACTGCTGTCCTGACACTCTCCTGCCACTGCCCGCAGAATGGTCTTTCCTTTATTCGGTACATGAAAATAAAAGAAATGTTCTTCGCTACGTTGCTTTTCAAAGCTTTCCCCATTTACATATAGTTCCACCTCCGGCAGATTGGAGTAGACCGTCACCTTTGTCACATCCTCCACACGGTTTACATACCTCTTTCCGCAAATATGCACGAAGGGTTCATCCGAAAGCCATGCCTTATAAGCATAAAAAGAATCCTTTTTGTAGCCTCTGTCAAAGGTCACCAGACCCTTGTGATTCTGACCGTTTTCTCCCCCTTCGTTACGGGCATCCGCCCCAAAATCAAACATATTCCACACATAGGTGCCCCAGATATAGTCTCTGGTAAAGAGCTGCTTAATCAGCTCCTCATGATAATAAGCCTGGTATTCCTCCGTATAATCACCCTGTGCCGGTTTAGAAGTATGCCAATTTAAGGCTTCACAGCCATATTCACTGCATCCGATAGGAATGTCCGGGTGTTTCTTATGAAACGCATCAAACCAGGGGCCGTTCATGGAAGTATCCCCTCCATACCAGCCGAAATAATGATTGTAAGCTACCACATCCGGAATCTGTATATATGGGTCATTTATATCACACATGGATACGCAGGCAATGGTGGTCAGTCTGGTTGAATCCATTTCATGTGCCAAATCATTTAGGATTCGATGGTTCTCCAACAAATCTTCATCAGAGCCTGCGATAGTGATTTCGTTGGAAAGGCCCCAAACCACAATGGAAGGATGATTGTAATTCTGGGTAATCAGTTCCCTCATCTGGATAATCGTATTGTCCCTTCCCTCGGGCATATGCTTGGAGATATAGGGAATCTCTGCCCAAATCACCATACCCTTTTCATCACATAGTTCATAGAAATACTGGTCGTGCTGATAATGTGCCAGACGTATGGTATTGGCTCCCACCTCGCAAATCAGCTCCATATCCTCCCTGTGATGCGCCTTGCTCAAGGCATTGCCCACACCCCATCGGTCCTGATGCCTGGACACGCCTCGTAAGGGATACTTCTTACCATTCAATAAAAAGCCCTTCTCAGGATGGATTTCAAAGCTTCTGCAACCAAAACGGGTGGTCACCTTATCCAGTTCCTTTTCGCCCTCCATCAGTTTTACTTCCGCAGTGTATAAATAAGGATCCCTTCTGCCCTGCCAGCGGTGCACTGTAGGAATGTTCATCTGTACAGAAGTGTCCTTGCTGCTCCATTCCTCTACCGCTTCTCCCTCTTGATTCAATATGGTATAATGCAGTTCCTGACCTTCCTCCAAGCCGGACACAAACACACGGATTTCCACCTCCGCATCATCTCCGGTCAAACGGGGAGTCACCATGATGCCGGGACCCCCATAATATTCCAAGTCAAAATGACTCTTTTCCACCGCAATTATATTTACATCACGATACAAGCCACCATAAAAGGTGAAATCTGCCATTTGCGGGTACACTTTGGTATTCTCACTATTATCCACACTGATTACCAGAAGATTCTTATCCTGTAAGTTATCTGTCAGGCACACTCTGAACGTGGAATACCCTCCGTGGTGATAGATAAGCTTTACACCATTCAGGTATACTTCCGCAGAAGAATTGGCACCATTGATTTCTAAGAAATACTCAGCACCCTCCGGCAAGTCCTTCTTCTCAAATTCCTTTACATAATAACAGGTGCCTCGGTAGTAGTCTCCGCCACCATCCTGGCCGTCCGTATGATTCCAAGTATGGGGAAGTCTGACCTTCTCCCAATCCTCAGGCATTCTTTCGGGCAACTCACCTACATTCTTACAAAATACCCATCCTTCGTTAAAATTCATTATTTTTCTCATCCGCCTACTCCTTTTCATGCTTTTCTTTCAACGCTGCCACATTGGCATCCACCTGTTTTTTATGCAGAGGATACCAGAACCAAAGGATACCTGCCAACAGGCCAAAGCCTAATGCCGGCACCAGTGTGGAAATATCATAAATACCGTTTACCACATCCCTGTCAAAGGCTGTGGCTGCAGAGTATCCTATAAAGTCCAGCAAGAAACCGGTTAATCCTGCTGCCGCGGCCTGTCCCAGCTTTCTGGCAAAGGAATACAGGGCATAGACGGAACCATCTTCCCTCACCCCATTCTTGATCTCCGAATAATCGATGACATCCGTAATCAATGCCCAGGACACCATGGTAAACACTCCCAACCCAAACCAGCTGGCTGCCTGTATCACCACATACACCCACACGCTCTCCGGACGCAGGAAAAACAGCAAGATACTGACTGCCACTGCTAACAGATTTGACACTACCGCAATCTCTGCCTTACCAAATTTGCCGGCCAACGGCTTTGCTACGGTTGCCGCTCCCACCATACCAAAAAGCATCATAAAAGTAGACACAATCTGCGCTTCCGGACTGCCATAATAATTGGGAAATACATAATTCGCCATGGACTGCATGGTAAGCTGTGCCAACAACATTACAATGGATGCCGCAATAATGGACAACAATGCCCTGTTTCTTAATGCATTACGAAACATCACCCGGACACTGTTATTTCTTGCCACCTCATCATTTCTCTGTGGCATCACACGTTCTGTGGTAAGAACATAGCAAAGCAGATAACACACCACTGCCAGAATGGAAAAGATACCTGCTATCAATGTAAATCTACCGCCATTTAATACCGCATTGCCATCCACCTTATCATAGGCCACCAAAGGTACTCCCGCACCGATAAACAATCCTGCCAGTGTAGCACCCATGGAACGATAAGTAGATAGGGACTGTCTGTCTCCCGGCTCCGCCGATATAGCAGAGGCCATGGAACCGTAAGGAATATTGATGGAGGTATAAAAAACAGATCCCCACAGAATGTAAGTCACAAATAAGTAGGCTATCTTAAATCCCATGGACATATCCGCCAGACTGCTTTGATAGATCAAGAAAGAGGCTATGGCCACAGGACCGCACATCCTCAATATCCAAGGCTTGAATTTGCCGTTAGGCGTCACTCTGCTTTTGTCACAGATTCGCCCCATGGCTACATCCGTAAATGCATCCACAAACCGTGAAAGCATCATCACAATACCTACCACTCCGGCTGACACTCCCATTACATCCGTATAAAACTTTAACAAAAAGCTAGAGGACAATACAAAGGTAAAGTCATTACCAAAATCCCCAAACATGTAGCCCAGCTTATCCCGCATGCCGAAAGGTCTTTCTATTTTTTGCTGATTTATATTTTTCATAATCAAACCTCGCTTTATTTGCTTCTTTCCATAGGGTAATGCAAATGAAGCAAAATTATACAAAAGCTTGTTATGATTTTTTTCACAAAAAAGAGCAGATGCTTTCACATCTGCCCTTTCTTAAACTATAGGAAATTGCGCGAGTACAGTAGTGGAGATTAAAGAGAATTGCGAAGCAATTCTCCCAAGCGGATACGCGGGTATCCGCTTTTTTATCAGAACCGTCTTAATCAAAATCTACTTCGACATTTACCTTATCTGACACACTATACTTAAAATCCCGTATCGCTTGCTCACGAGAAATCGCACCCGAAGCATACTGACGAACCACATTTCTCCATAAAAAGTTGATTGTTTCATCGCAATGAGTTATGTTTCTACCATTTGCAAAGGCATTCGCAGGAATAAATACATCAAACATATTCTGTCCACCCAGGAAATCCAAGGAACCATCCGACATCCTCATTACCGTGCCGGAAGCTACAACATCCTTTACGGCAGGAGTGTAAGGATCGTAATCCCAGTCAATCATACCATTCGCCCAAGCGTATTGCAAACCATCCTTACTGCAATCAAGGGTTATCCATTCAATAATTTCACCAACAGCTTTCTTTACCTTGGAATCCTTGTTCGCCAGTATCCAAGTACCGCCCCAATAGAAGCCTACCGGTGCTTCACAAACCGCCCAGTCACCATAGGTATCACCGGAATTGCCGGCCATAACATAATTAATCAACCATGCCGGACCAAAGAAACCAAAAACCGGCTTTTCTCCCAGGCTCTTCATATCCGTAAACCAACCGTTGTCCCAGTCCTGAGTACTGTTATGCCAATCATTCTCCTCCAACATCTTAGCAATATCTAAAAATGATTCTCGCTTAGGATCAATGTTTAGCTTTCCATCTACAATCCAACCTTGTGCAGCACTGTTTTCGATAGAATGCCAGATATCGCCATCACCTGAGATGATGGCATAACCTTTTCCTCTCAAGGTATCAGCAGCAGCCCAGAAGTAATCCCAGCTTCCGCTGCCACCTCCTATCACATCTTTGATATAGCTGGGATCATCGGTTCCCCATGTATCCTTCGCTATGGAACGGTTGTAAATGAAAGCGCCTCCGTTTCCCTGATAACCAAGCGCAACCACCTGTCCGTCAGAGGGACGGGTACCAATTTCCACAGAGTAACTTGCGATGTCTGCTTCCCTAATCTTATTCACCACATCTAAACCTAATTCTTCATAGGTTGCCGCATATACACTTGCATCTCCCTGTGTATACTTCAGTGCAAAAGCTGATTCTACACAGTAAATATCGGGGGCATCTGCGCCTCCGGCCATCAAAGCTGCATCCAATGCCGGCTGATATATACCATCCGTGGTTGCAATAATGGTAGTGTAAATCTCATACGGGAATTCCGGATGGCGCGCTAAATATTCATCTATCATCCTCGGTACCTCATCCGTATATGACCATACATTTATATGGTCAACATCAGGATCGTTGGTCGGTCCGGTCACCTCCGGTACTATCACCTCAGGCTCCTCTACTTCAGGCTCAACCACCTCAGGCTCCTCCCATTCCGGTTCTTCCCATTCCGGTTCTTCCTCAACAGGTAAGTTCACTGCAGGCTGGTTTGCTTCCGGATCAAACAGTTCATAATAAAATTTAGTCAGAAAATCAGACTCACCCAATTTGCTTGCCAGCTCATCATACTTAACAGCCCATTCTTCACAAGCCTCATCATCATATTCCTCATTAGCCTTCACAGCTTGCTCATAGCAAAGATTCAAAGCAGCTTTCATAGCTTCCTTATTCTCTACATCTTTGTATGCCTTCTTATAATTGGAATATGCTTTTTCATAATCCTCTTTTGCCAGATATTCATCACCCAGCTTCTTGTAAGCCACTGAAATTCCTTCCAGTGCGTCCTCATCCTCGTCTTCGTATTCCAGTGCCTCTTTGTAGCTGTCGATAGCACTCTTATACTCTTCCTCGTCCATAAAATCAGCCGCCTGACTCATGGCTTTCTCGTACTTTTTCTCCGGATTGTTAAAAATGAATTTGTATGCCAGGAAAACACCACCGCCGATTAATGCAAGCGCCAGCACAACACACAGAACAACAATCCATTTTTTTCCGGATGCTTTCTTTTGATTCTCCATTGTTTTTCCTCCTCAAAAATTGTCGTCCGCGGCGACAAACATAAAATTAGCGGATGCCTAATGCATCCGCTAAAATATAACACATTTATCCTTTTTCGTCAAATTTCTGTCATTATTCGTACCACTTGGAATAGTTTTTATAAATAATCTGCCACAACTCTCCGGTTTCCCAATCCATGGATACCTGCACCCACTCTCCGTCATCGGAACAAAACTCCACATAATTGGTGATGCGACCTTCCTCTCTTTCCAATCGCTCCTCTATGGGGTTGCGCTTGTCCTTAGCCGCATTGTATACATAAACTTCATTCCAATTCAGCTGACTTACATTGACCAAATGGTATTTCTTAATAATGCTTCGGGCATTTTCAATAATCTGTTCATCCGTGAAGGTCGTCTTTCCGGAATACTTTACAGACTGTTTTCCGCCGGTCAACCACCAGATTTTGCCGCTGCGGGCATCCATTCGAAAGGTATAGCTCTTATACCTTTCATCATCTGCACTGTATTCATTCAAAAGCCAGCCGCTCCATCTGCCATCGGTAAAGCTCATAACCAGCTTCATTCCTACCATATCCTCATCAAACAGACGGTGTATCTCCTTCAACACAATATTGCCCGCTTCCTTCATGGAAAGGTAACCATCCACACCGTTTTCGTAAGTTTCTTCTTCACCGGGCACACGGTTATTGATATCCCAGTAATCCGCTACTGTCACGATGGGAACTGCAGAATAGTCAATCTCTAAATCCTTTTCCGTAAGTTCCAGCTTATTGCTGTTTTCAAACAAGGTACCAAGTCGACCTTCTGCACCACGTTTTTCAATACGAAGCACCTCACCGGTATAAGCATTGACCTGCAGATAATACTCCCGCTTCACTCCGTCCGTGGGTTCCTGCCCTATTAAATAGTTGCACAAATAGCCTCTCCAGATATCCAAAGCCTGGGAAGAGCCTGCATCGGACAGCACCATCATCAGGTACATACCCTCCGTATCCATCTCTTCAATATAGCTCAATTCCTTTAGTGCCAGAAGTCCGGCCCACTGCATGGAACAATTTTCATCATTCAGGGTACCATAGACCCCTCTTTCCTCTTCCTTTGACACCTCCATGCCACTCATCCGGTAATATTCATCCCAGGTAGTGATAACCACTCCGGAAAATTCTGCACGCAACGCATCCTCGGAAAACTCATTGATAACCGTATCAATTACATCCTCTGAAGATGCTGATTGAGACTGCTCTTCATAAAATTCTTCCTCATTCCGGTTACTTTTCATGGCACTCAGATTCATGCCTCCCAGTAATACGATGATACTAACCACACAAAGGCTGAATGCCAAAAGCAATGTTTCAATTTTCTCTCTCATGCCACATTCCCCTTCCTTTGTGTTTCTGCATTGTCACAGTCTCTCCTTACTCCTGTGGCGGAATCGGCAATTCCACATAAACAATAGTTCCTTTGTTCTTTTCTGACTCTATCCAAAGCCTTCCGTTCCATTTCTTTACAAGGGTATCCACTATGGACAAGCCAAGACCGACACCACCTTCATTACGGGAACGCCCCTTATCCACACGGTAGAAAGCATCCATTACCTTCTCCAGTTCAGCCTGCTCCATACCGATTCCATAGTCCTTCACCTGAAACAAATATCCGTTTTCCTTTCGTTCCAGCAGCCACTCTACCCGGTCGCCTTCCTTACTGGCACGGATGGCATTTTCCAAAAGATTTCGGAATACGATAATTAATCCCTCTTCATCTCCCATACATTCCGTCACTTCAAAGGCTTCTACCAACTCCACCTTTTTCTTTTCCAAAACATCTGACAGAATGCGGCGTACATGCTCTGCCACCGTATTTATATTCACTTTTATGGGTGCAACCGTACTTCTTTCCAACAAACGCATGGACAGCATTTCCTCACTCATTTTGTTCAGGCGCTTACTTTCCTTCATAATGTATTCCAGACCCTCATAGGTCTCTTCCTCAGAGACACGGCCCACCTGCAACAGCTGAGCATAACCGTAAATGGAGGTCAAAGGAGTGCGTAATTCATGAGCCAGATTGTCCATCAGCTGCTGTTTCTTTTGATTCTCCTCCTCCAGCTTCTGAATCTGCTCACGGATGGTACTTGCCATGGTATTAATATTGCCTGCCAGTTCTGCGATTTCATCCTCACCCTTGTAGCCCAGGTTCTGCTCATAATTGCCCTTGGAAATCTCTGCCACCGACAGATTCAATCTCTCTAAGGGCTTGAAAATTCTCTGCATCATGAAAAACAAAAGAACACATAACAGTAAGGACAGTCCCACACTGATGAGGATAAAGGTAGATTGCAGCTTTGCCCAGGTCTGTTCAAAATCTACCAACTCTTTCTGATAAAATACGGAATAATCCCCATAGGGCTGGGACAAGGTACGCTCCACCTGAATAAAAATCTGCTTACCGCCGCGGATAACCATGGAACGGGTATTACTCTTATCTGCCACCGCTTCCCTCAGCTCAATGAAAATATCCTGACTCTGATAATAATTGTGATAATTATCCACCACTCTCTGCACTACACCAATCTGCATACGACCGTTGGCTTCCAAAAAGGAAAAGTCATGCTCCAGATTCTGCTGCAGGAAATAACACTCCCTTTCACATTGCTGACGCTCTACGGAAACATTATGTTCAAATATGTAATTGGAGCCTAATATCAGGCCCACATTCAGCATCAACAAAAAAACTGCCAATGTGGCCAGATATACCTTCTGCCAAACCTTCATCCGTTCTTCCCCTGTTTCCTAAATCTCCAAACGATATCCTGTCTTGTATACAGTCTTAATATACTGTTCCAAATTTAGTTTCTTTCTCAGCTTTGTAATATGTACATCCACCGTTCTGGTGTCTCCCATATAATCATATCCCCATGCCAAATCCAAAAGCTTTTCTCTGGATAAGGCAATGTTACGATTGCGAATCAGGATTTCCAGCAAATCAAATTCCTGCTTTGCCAGCTCGATTTCTTCCTCGCCTCGGGATACGGTTCGGGCCTCCAAATTCACATACACATCATTAAGCCAAATGCCCTTACTTTCCTTCTGCGTCTTCTGAAGCACCAGATTGATACGGGCTATCAACTCCAGCATCTCAAAGGGCTTAGTAAGATAATCCCAGGCTCCGGAGGTCAGTCCGGTTATCTTGTCCTCCAGCTGACTCTTAGCCGTCAGAAAAATCACCGGTATGCCTTTCACATATTGCATCAGCGTAAAGCCGTCGATATGGGGCAACATCACATCCATGATAATCAAATCAAAGGTACCTAACTCTTCCAATACCTTCTTTGCCTCCAAGCCGTCAAATACCTGTGTGCATTCATGCCCTGCCAATCGCAGATTTTGCTTGATTAATCGGTTAATTGCCTCTTCGTCTTCCACTATCAGTATATGTGCCATATATATCCCTCATCATTTCCGTCACTTAGCTTATGTATCCCCTTTACTATATCAGTAAGATATTTCCAAGTTGTTACCGTTTAATTATTTGTACAAATTCTTTTGCTATAGGTGTAGAGGGCACTATAGAATAATCCTGCTGCCACCAAAAGAGTCAAAAACAATACGCCTATACTGAATTCATCCAGTAGCATATCCACCATCACATAAATCACAACCGCCTGTAATAAATAGTTAACGGACATAATCACCCGGTAAGCCTTTATTTTCTGAGGATTATTACGATACACCAGCCAAGCTGCAAAAGCTGTCAGAAAAAGAAGTGCGGCACAACCGCCAACCACAATCAGAATCACCCAGAAAATCATCTTAGCATAAGCGGTCACCTCTTTACTGTAGCTGTCCGTCAACTCATAACCTTCGCCTTCTGCAACAACGATTTCCAGTTTCTCTTCTATCTCCTGTGCGTCCTTTTCTATCCCCTTCACACTGATTCCCACCACCAAAGGTACCAGCAACAACCCCAGTGCAAGTATGATTACCAGTATAAAGTTTCTGTTAACTGCGTTTTTCATCCTTATTCTTCCTCGTTTTTCTCAAATACTATTGTGCCCACCTTGTAGGGGTGGTCGTGGTAAAGGGCCCCTTTACAGCACTTGTGGCGTAGTATCTTGCCTGTAATCATGATATCCGCACCACCGCCCAGCATCATGGCTCCGGCCATATATACCAAATCCGTAGAACCGACAAAACAGGCAACTATCCCCGGCAAAACACCTAAAAGTATGGTAGGCATCAATGCTCCCAGTATCATTTGTCCTTTTCTCAGAGGTTCGCTACAGGTACAATAAGGTGTTATATATTCCCAGATTACACCAAATTCTATGGACTTAAAGCCGCTCTTGGCACACAGCCCCCAGGTAATACCATGTATCAGCTCGTGTACTACCACCAATATCATAAATGCCGCAAAAAACAGAAGCAAGTCCGGCATTTCTCCGGAAAGACCTCCTGCTTGCGGATTTGTAATACGAAACACCGCTATCAATATGATAATCGGCGGCAATGCTGCTACGATAGCCAATACATTGGCCGCAAAAGTACTCATGGTCAGCTCTTTTGTTTGATATCCTTCTTCTTCCAACCCGGCCTTTACCACCTCGAAAACAGCTTTTCTTCGTAATTCTGCTTTGCTCAATTTATGATCTTCTTTTCCCATGTCGGATTCCTCTTCTTTTTGATAATTGTAGATACTGTCTTCAAAAGATTATACCACAGAAATATGATTTCTGCATCATGATTTATACCGGCTCTTTATACAATTAACCCCCGGAGTGTCTTTCGGCTCCCCGGAGGCAATAATTCTTTACTTCTCTTAATGTTTTATTGCAAGCGCAACTCATCCCATACACTTACCAGCCACTCTGTCATCTGCTTATTGGTTTCGTACAATTCCTTAAACTTCTCCTGTCCTTCAAACCATGCAAGTGCCAGCAACTGATTGGAAAGCACCACATAGGGAATTGCCTTCTTTTCCTCCTCTGACAGCTTTACCACTTCATCATATCCGCAAAGGATATTTCGGAAAATGGCAAGCCACTTCTGAAGCTTTTCTTCCTTACCGGCTTCAAAGGTTTCCGAAAGGATGGCTGTTGCCGCATAGCAGGGGTCAAAGATTCTTATATTCTTCTCGCTCAGTTCAAAATCAATGACTCCCCAGCCATCTTCTGCCAAAATCAGATTTCCCGGATTCGGGTCTCTATGAATGACCTGCTTGGTCAACGCAGAGTAAAGGGTAGCAAACTCTTCCACATAGCCCGCAAGGATTCCTTCCGGTATATTCACCTTCCCTTTCACCTTAGGGATGGCATAATTCACCACACTTTCATACAGATTCGGCTCTTCCAGCACTGCATCTACCTTGGAAAGGGCCAGACTTAACTGTCCTAACAACTCTCCTACCAAACGTGCCTTATCCGCATAATCCTCTTCATAAATATCACATACTTTTAACTGGGTTCCCTGCAAACGCTTCGTCAGACAATAATACAAATCACCTTCTGTAATATACTCCTGTCCGTCTGTGGTTTTTACCGGTACTGCAGCAGTCAATCCTATGTTCTCCAAAGCCTTGGATATGGCCATATGGCTTTTTAACTTTCCTAAATTGGCTGTAAACTTAAGTACATAATCCTCACCAATATAGTATGCGGATTCATTACGGTTGCCCGTTCCATCATAGTAGATATCAGTGACCTTCTCTCCTTCCAGTCCCCAGTATCCCAACATGCTTTCTACTCTTTTCTTCGTTATCATAATATGCTCCTCCTTTAAAAGTTCGATTCGATAAGGCTTTCGTACCTTACCCCTTTTCAAATACTGCGTGGGTGTACATCCCAGCTCTCTTACAAAGGCCTTGTAAAAACCTGCGTGGGTTTCAAAGCCGTAGGCAAGCGCCACATCAATCATCTTTTCTCCCTGACTGATTTCATATATGGCATTCAAGAGTCTGCGTCTTAAAATATACTGCATTACCGGCATTCCTACTGCCGTATGGAACAGACGATAATAATGAAACAGGGAAAATCCCGCCAGCACACTTAACTCTTCTGCCGTAATTTCGCATTTGATATTGTCCTCAATATAATCCAGACTCTCTTGCATAATTTTAACGTACACACTCACACCACCTTTCCATGTTTTCTTGTAGCTACATGCTTATGATAACAATTCTTTTATGAAAAACCTTTCCTGTTTTGCTATTATTTAAAAGTCCCTCGGTTTCTCAACCGAAGGACCTTTCTTTACATGATTCGAATCACTCAACTACCTGATAAATATCCCTTCCTACCTTGTCGCCAAAGTATTTAAGCAAAGCCATATTGGCATCCCACTTCTCCTGTGGATAGCTTCCGTAACGCCGGCGTACATCCTCCATGCGTTCTGCCATATCCACCACTCCCTGAGCACTTGCCAGACAATCACAAAGCTGTATCAGCTTATCATACTCATCATAAACCATACCGGTCAATTCCTTTTCAATAACAGCCTGCTCTTCCTCAGTCACATCAAAATTGCCAATATACACACAGATATCCGGTATGCTGAAGGAATGGGACAAACAAATCCTTGCCACCTCATCATATCCTAAATCCGTCATATACTTGTAGCCATCGTATACATGTCCCAGGTGTTTTACACCAAACTTCCTGCCAATATCATGCAACAGTCCCAGTATATAAGCCTTTTCTGCATCCATATCCTCGCAAAGCGCGGCAATTTTCTCTGCACAAAGAGCGGCCACCCTGCTGTGGTCTCCCCATGGTCCCGGATTACACTGTTCTGCATCGATTACCAGTTTTTCCGCTTCTTCTCTTGTTGGTAACATCTGTTTCCCTCACTCATCTGTAAACTTTTAATTATTATACCAAAGCAAAATCAAATCGGCAAGCACCGGACTTGCACCACCAAAATCAATATGATATCATAATAAAAACGTGATAAAACTTCTTACCGGAGGATTTGTATGAATTATCGTTCTGATAAATACGGAAATCAAATATCCATCTTAGGCTTTGGCTGTATGCGCTTTGCCCAGAAAAAAGGCAAAATCGATATGGAGCAGACCGAACGTCAAATCATGTCCGCCTTTCAGGCCGGTGTAAACTACTATGATACTGCCTACATATACTCTGGCAGTGAAGCCGCCATCGGCGAAATTTTTGCCAAACATGGCATTCGCGAGAAAGTTTATATTGCTACTAAGCTTCCCCACTATCTGATTAAGAACGAAAACAAACTGGAAGACCTTTTTCGGGAACAATTAAAACGGCTTCAAACGGACTATGTTGATTATTACTTGATGCATATGCTGAATGATGTAGAGACCTGGAATCGTTTAAAAACACTGGGTATCGAAGAGTGGATTGCCCGTAAGAAAGAAAGCGGCGCCATTCGCCAGATTGGTTTCTCTTATCATGGCAACTCGGACATGTTCTGTCAATTAATAGATGCTTATGATTGGGACTTCTGCCAGATTCAATACAATTACTTGGACGAAAACTCCCAGGCTGGCCGCAAAGGCTTACAATACGCCAATCAAAAAGGCATCCCTGTGATTATCATGGAGCCTCTGCGTGGCGGTAAACTGGTCAATCGTCTTCCGCAGGAAGCACTCAATATCTTTGCCGATTACAAAACCCAACATACTCCTGCCCAATGGGCTTTCCGCTGGCTTTGGAATCAGCCGGAGGTTACCTGTGTTTTATCCGGTATGAATTCTGATGAAATGGTGCAGGATAATATTCAAACGGCTTCTACCGTAACAGTAGGGGAATTGGGGCCTGACGAAGAAGAAATGTTGAAGAATGTTGTAAAAGCCATTAACGCAAAGATGAAGGTGGGCTGTACCGGTTGCGGCTATTGTATGCCCTGTCCTAAAAATGTGGACATCCCCGGCACCTTCTCTGCTTATAATCGCCGATACAGCGAAGGCAAATCCTCCGGCTTCTTTGACTATATGATGTGTACTGCCTTGCGAAAGAACTCTACCGCTGCTTCCAATTGCATCGGTTGCGGCAAATGCGAACAGCACTGCCCACAGCATATCGAAATTCGTAAGGAACTGAAAAATGCCTCAAAAGAACTGGAAGGACCTATCTATCGTATGGTCCGTAGGATTGTGAAACTATTCAAAATTTTCTAGCAATACAATACGGCACACCTACAAAATATAGGTGTGCCGCTTCTTTATTCGTCATTCATTAAAAGGTAACCACCTTCGGTGCTTCTGTAAAAGAAGAAAAGGTAGCAGTAGCATCCTTCAAATACAATACTTCCGTATTCTCGTCCGCCGGATTATACATTGCGCGTAAATGAGGGTAGGATTCCAGCATATGCTCCTTTGCTTCCAATCTGTCATCCCGAACTAAGGTAGCCGCCACGCGAAGCCACTTACCGCCATCAAAGGCACAAATCTCCACCTTTCCATTCTTCTGAATCTGCTTGGATACTTCCTTCACCTTACCGGTCTGGATATATAGTCTATCCTCAAACAAATCAATGGTTCCAAAGGGTCTTACTCTGGGTTGGTCCTCCTCTACTGTTGCCAGATAATATGTACCTGTCTTCTTTAAAAATTCGTAAACCTCCTGCATTCCGTTCATTGCGCTTCCTCCATAAGTTTTATTGAACTCTTTCCAATTCTTTTATCATTATACGACACTCTTTTTAAAATTTCAAATCTAACTGTTTCTAAACTCTCCCAATTATTTCAATTCATATTTTCATTAAGACACAAAATACTAATATAAAAAAGGAGAATACTCACATGAATAAAAAAGCAATCATTTTTAGTATTTTATTGACCACTCTACTGTTTACAGGCTGCAGTTCCCCAAACACATCCGAGGGCAAGGACACCTCCCTGCTTCCTGAAAAGGAAGCTCAGAAAGTCGTCCTGGAAAAGGTCCCGGGAGCTACTGAGGATAATATTGTGGAATTCCGTAAGGATCCTGATAACTCCAGAGCAGAATACGAAGGGGAAATCCACTATAACGGCATGGAATATGAATTTGAAATGAATGCCTATGACGGAACTATCTTAGAATGGAACGAGGAACCAATCAAAAGATAACACCTACGGCAATTCCTTGCATATGATAAAGGGAAAACATTTCCCGCGAGGCGTATTATGCGCGAAATCACCTACAATCGTACTGCTGCAGTGCACTATGCACGCCAATGGGCACTTGGTCGCAACCCGGCCTATTATGATTTTGAAGAAATCGGAGGTGACTGCACCAACTTTGCCTCCCAGTGTATCTACGCCGGAGCAGGTATGATGAATTACACTCCGGTGATGGGCTGGTATTACAATTCCGCTTATGACAGAACTCCCTCCTGGAGTGGTGTGGAATATCTTTATAACTTCCTAACCGCCAACCAAGGTGTAGGCCCCTATGCACGGGAAGTTTCTGCCGCAGAAGCTCGTCCCGGAGACATTGTACAATTAGGCACTGCTTCAGGAGACTTCTATCATTCCCCGGTGATTACTGCCGTCGCTCCCGTGCTTCTGGTATGTGCACATACCTATGATGCTTTAGACCGACCACTCTCTTCCTACGTCTACGCCCAAGCACGCTTCCTGCATATCGAAGGGGTTCGGGCATGGTAAGCCATGCTCTCCATAAACTTCTAATCTTTCCTGTTTTTTCCCTCATGCGTACAAGATAATACATTGTAAGAAATAGCCTTCACACACTATACTTAAGAAAAAGAAATGTATCAGGAGGGAACCCATGGGCAATTATCGAAATTTTGATTTGGTTGTATACTTTATTTCTGATGGCGTGGTAAAGGCTACCCGTGAGAAACTGCAACAGAATATTGATTTCTTCAACAAATATATGCGCCTGGACAAGGTGTATCTGGAGCCTTACCGGGATGGCGTCTTTGCATCCGAGGAGCAATTACGCTTATGTAAAGAAGTATTTGAGAGCAATGGAATCCGTACGGAAGGCGGTATCACCACCACTTATCCTCAAAACAGAAGTCCCAAACAGCGCCTTTTCAACGTACTTTGCTATAACGACGAAGACATGATGAATCTTCTTCAGCAGGTCAGCGAATTGAATGCTAAGGTTTTTGATGCCTTCATTCTGGATGACTTCTATTTTACCAATTGTACCTGTGAGAAATGTAGAGCCGGACGTGATGCATACAATGCAGAGCATGGTATCACCGATGGCAGCTGGCAGGAATATCGTACTCATCTGATGTATGAAGCTTCCAAAAAATATGTCATCGTGCCTGCCAAGGCGATTAATCCGAATTGCAAAATCACCATCAAATATCCTAACTGGATGGAAGCCTACCAAGAAACCGGCTATGACCCCATCCTTCAAAAGGAGATTTTTGATGAAATCTATACCGGTACAGAGACCCGTGACCCGGTCAATACAGACCAACACCTGCCCCGTTACCTTTCCTTCTCCCTCATGCGCTATATGGAGGATATGGCTCCGGGACGCAATGGTGGCGGATGGTTTGACCCCTTTGATTGCCGCATCCTGGATTATTATCTGGAACAGGCGTATCTCACCGCTTTTTCCAAGCCTCGGGAAATGATGATGTTCTGCTTCCAGGCCTTGGTAAATTCCGTAAATGTACCGGCACTTGGCTTTATGCTGGACAAGCTGGATGCCCTCATGGATAAGCTGGGCACCCCCATTGGTATCCCTTGTTACATCCCCAACGCTTCCCAAGGCGAAGACAATGTACCGGATTACCTGGGCATGCATGGCTTCCCTATCGTAACCACTCCCTGGTTTAAAGAGGACGCACCGGTGATGCTTCTGACAGAAAGCTCCGCTTACGATGGAGATATCGTAAACAAACTGGAAAAATACATTGCTTCCGGCCACAAGGTCATCGTAACCAGCGGTTTTGTAAAAGCCACTTTAGGAAAAGGAATCGAAAGAATTACCTCCATCCGTAACCGCGACCGCAAGGTATCCGTACAGCAATTCACGGCAGAAGCCTCCCGTTTCTGGAACCGCTGGGAAAGAAGCTTTAGCGAAAAGCCGGTTAATATCCCCGTGATGGAATTCCGCAACAATGCCACCTGGGGTGCCATCTGCAAGGGCATAAACGAGGAAGAAGCCTATACTCTGCTTGCCAGGGATTTCTATGGGGATGGTCAGATGTACACACTGACCATTCCGGAATCCTTCTCCGATATCAAATACTACCCCGAGGTAGTGTTGAACCGCATGCGTGAGGAATTCCAGGCGAATGGTATCTACTTAAGCGGCAATCCCTTTATTAGTCTCTTTGCTTATGATAATGATACCTTTGTCATCTACCCCTATGTGGACAGGGATACCAAGGACAGTGATATACTGGTACATATCAAGGATGCCAAGAATATTGAGAGTCTGGATTATCCTCATGCCATTCCGCCTCTATACATGGAAAAGGACTACGCCGTTTTTGCACTGCGTGCTACCGTAGGCAAATTCAGCGGATATCGAATCAATCGCTAATAAACTTATACATTCAAAAAGGAGGCGGTACGCATCAACGTACTTCCTCCTTTGTTAGGGTTCTAAAATAAATGTTGGGGTGTATGATTGAAAAATCGTCACCTCAGCATTTTTTTGTTTTATAATAATAAAAAACCTCCAAGTGCCAGTCGACCAAAACTCATCACTCGGAGGTATGCAATAAATGCATAATCATTGT
>JAFWYN010000001.1 GCA_017522685.1 Lachnospiraceae bacterium | reverse complement strand
TCCTTCATTACCTTAACAGACTTAGCACGACCCATCATATCTAATGTAGCATCCTTCAGTTCATAACCAAGCTCGGAGCTGATTACCACACCACCGGTAAGGATAGCGATATCCTCCAGCATAGCTTTTCTTCTGTCGCCATAGCCGGGAGCCTTTACTGCTACTACATTGAATGTACCACGTAATTTGTTTACGATTAAAGTGGTTAATGCTTCACCTTCTACATCTTCAGCGATGATTAAAAGCTTCGCACCACTCTGTACTACCTGCTCTAAAACAGGAAGGATTTCCTGAATGTTTGCAATCTTCTTATCGGTGATTAAGATGAAAGGATTGTCAAGAACTGCTTCCATCTTATCCATATCGGTTGCCATGTAAGCAGAGATATAACCTCTGTCAAACTGCATACCTTCTACTAAATCTAATTCGGTAAGCATGGTCTTGGATTCTTCGATGGTGATAACACCGTCTCCGGATACCTTTTCCATAGCATCTGCTACTAATTGACCTACTTCATCATCACCTGCGGAAATAGCTGCTACTCTTGCAATCTGCTCCTTGCCGTTGATGTCAGAGCTCATCTTAGCAATCGCTTCTACTGCACAATCAGTCGCCTTCTTCATACCCTTTCTGAGTACGATAGGGTTAGCACCTGCTGCCAGGTTCTTCATACCTTCGTTAATCATAGCCTGCGCCAAAACAGTTGCTGTAGTGGTACCGTCACCTGCCACATCATTGGTCTTGGTAGCTACTTCCTTAACAAGCTGTGCACCCATGTTTTCGAATGCATCTTCCAGCTCGATTTCCTTTGCAATGGTAACACCATCGTTGGTAATCAGGGGAGCGCCGTAGGACTTATCCAGTACTACATTTCTACCCTTAGGTCCAAGTGTAACTCTTACGGTGTCTGCCAACTGGTTTACACCGGCCTCTAATGCTTTACGCGCCTCAGCGCCATACTTAATTTCCTTTGCCATTTCTTTCTATCTCCTTTTATTTGCTTACGATTGCCAAAACATCATTCTGCTTTACGATGATGTATTCTTCCTCATCCAGCTTTACTTCGGTTCCTGCGTACTTGGAGTAAATTACCTGGTCGCCTACCTTCACTTCCATCTTTACTTCCTTGCCGTCTACCATTCCACCGGGGCCAACAGCAACAACTTCTGCCTGCTGGGGCTTTTCCTTATTCTGTCCGGGAAGAACTATTCCGGATTTGGTCGTTTCTTCAGCTACTAACTGCTTTAATACGATTCTGTCACCCAAAGGTACTAATTTCATATCATTGCCTCCTGTTATTCTCTACTTTTATCATTCTTATATTAGCACTCTCGTTGTTAGAGTGCTAACTCACGAAACATATATTACATGATATGCCATGATTTGTAAATAGATTCCCTTCAAAAATTTCTAAAAAAAGAATAAACCACCATCCCCTGTTTGGAATGGTGGTTTATGGCTCTGAATAGTTAACACTTAATCTCAAGATACCCTTGCAACTTACTCATATCATACTCATCCAGCACACCCAGATTGGAGTCATAATACTTTCCGTCAAAGTAAATCAGATAGTGGCAGAAGCGTCCCATCTTCTCCATCATCACACAGCATTTGGGAAGTACTGCATCACGCCCTTCCGTATATACAATAACATCGGAATGGTCGATTCCGTAATAATTAAGTGCCGAAATCACTCGTCCCATGGTAGCCTGCCACTCTCTGCAATCCATGACACTGATTACCTCTGCAATAGTCACACCTGCTAACATTGCCACACAGGCTTGTCCGCAAAGACCATCCTCCGGCTGGATTATCACCTGCATACTGTCAATCTTTCGTATGGGCTTATCAAAACTGTAAGGACTGTTCTGGTCCATCTTAATGATGCTTCCCGTCACATGCAGTAATATCTTATGCGTGGTATTCAGCTCTACCTTAACCGCATCCTCATCATATATATGAATCTCGTAATTACCCTTTTCCTGTGGCAGAAGCTCGCAGGCAATAATCGAATTGTCCAAAACCACATCGGCCTGTATCACATCTCTCTGCTTACAAACCTCCCATACATTAAAGGGAATCTGAATCACATATCCCTTATCGCTTTTTTCTACTGTTGATTCAAAAAAATATCTCATCCATACCACCGTTAAACCTTCGCTATCTTGACCTGCGAAGGTGATACCCCATAGTGTTTCTTAAATTGTTTACTAAAATGGTACACATCCTCGTATCCCACTTTTGCAGCCACTTCCTTGATACTAAGATCCGGCATTTCTTCTATAATCTCCCTTGCCTTCTCCAGACGGATATTAATCAAATGTCGGATAGGTGCATCCCCGGTCTCACTTTTAAATATCTTGGAAATGTAAAACGTACTCAGATACATATTCTCAGCGATACTGTCCAGGGATATCTTTTCGCTGTAATGTTCCTCAAAATAGCTGACAATCTGCTCTACCACATATTTCTTATTCACCGATTCAAAGGCATAGCCTCCTGTTACGGCAATGGGCTTCGGTCGCTGGGAACGAATGATATAAACCAGCATCTGCATCAGATAGGCCTTCATCACAAAGTATCTGGCATAGCCCCCCAGTTCCTTTTCTGCATCCATGGAGGAACAAATCTTAAAAAGCTTCTGTCGTAAATCCCCGGAGGTATGAAGTATATGCCCTCCATCCAACAAAGGAATTACGTTTTTAGGCATTCCCTTCAGCTGCAAATCTGCACATCCCACGAAAAATTCAGTGGTAGGAACATCACTTTCTTCGTCCACCAGCGCCTGATGCTTTACACCGGGATTAAAAATCAGCAAATCCCCTTCTTTCACATCATAAATCACATCGTCAATATGATATTTCCCGCTACCCGACATCATAAAAGCCATCTCCAGATAGTCATGACTATGGTATCTTTCCTCTGACTGATGTCTGGTCCCCTTCCAAGTAAATAGGAACGTAGGGTTTAAGTCTTCAATTTCCAGTTGAAATTCCCTTTCTTCCATAATATGTTTCCTTTTTTCTCTTTTATTCAAAAATGTTCATCTCTATTTTAACTTTTTTTCCGGCAAAAGTAAAATTATTTTTTATTTTCTTTTTGCACAAAATATAAATCATCCAGTACTTCCCATCCGATTTTTCCGCTGGTGGCTTCTGTCAGTTCCTTCTTTAAGCCCTCTGCCTGCGTATCGGCTATCCGAAGCTGTAACGTCACATCCACTCCGTAATCACTGTCCGTAGGCTCCAGACCGTACTGTCCCAACAGATAAAGCACCTTGCCGATTCCGTTGTAATCCGTATTCAGAAGCACCTCATAGCCATGCACCATGGTCCCCACACTGCAATGATTCAAACCTTCCTTCACCGCCTGGGTATAGGCTCTCACCAATCCGCCGGTCCCCAAAAGCACACCGCCGAAATAACGGGTCACTACTACTACAATGTTTCGGATTCCCTCACCCAGCAACACCTCAAGCATGGGACGGCCTGCCGTACCGCTTGGTTCCCCGTCATCACTGCATCTGGTCAACTCTCCCCTGGTACCTATCACAAAGGCACTGCAATTATGTCTGGCATCCCAATATTTCTTTTTCATCTTTTCAATAAAAGCAATGGCTTCCTCTTCTGTTTCCACTCGTCGCACAGTAGCGATAAAGCGTGACTTCTTCTCCACAATCTCGCCCTCTCCGCCTTCTAAAAGCACGCGATAGGATTGTAACTGATTCTTTTCCATAATTTTTTACGGCCTTTCATCCTTTGTACCTATATAGTATATACGAAAAACACAAAGTTTGGAAGAAAAACCGAATAAATCTGAAGTTTTCGTGAACAATTCTTAATAAACAAAATTAATCTTTATTTACATAGGATTATTTGGTATAATAATTGGGATATAAATTTTGACCATATCATTTTTTCATATAGAAAGAAGGAGTTATTATGAATTATACACAAAAAGGGATTCAGGCAAAGCAACGTGCCCTTAATGCAAAAGGCGGCAAATTCGGTCGCAAACTGTTGCTTACACTGGTCATGCTTCTCATCACTGCCTTGATTGGCATCGTAGTTTGGGGCATTGCTGCAGCTCTGGGTATGTACAATGGTATACTGGCTTCTACGCCTCCCATTACCACGGCTCAGCTGGCATCCACGGAAGAAGCTACTTTTGTATATGACATAGAAGGCAATAAAATCGATGAATTGGTAGCCGCCAATTCCAACCGTATCCTGGTAAGCATGGATCAGATTCCCAAACACATGGCAGATGCTGTGGTAGCCATTGAGGACGAACGTTTTTATGAGCATAACGGAGTGGACTTCATGGGTATTCTCCGTGCCGGATATCAGTTCCTTAAGACCATGGGTGACGAACAGCAGGGTGCAAGTACCATTACCCAGCAGCTTTTAAAGAACCGTATTTTTACGGGCTGGATGGAGGAAGACGGTAATATCATCAAATCCGTAAAACGTAAATTGCAGGAACAATACCTGGCCATTGAGCTGTCAAAGGTTATGTCCAAGGAAGAAATTCTGGAAAGCTACATGAATACCATCAACCTGGGTCAGAACACCTTGGGTGTGGAAGCCGCTGCCCAGCGTTATTTCGGCAAATCAGTCAGTGCACTGACCATTTCCGAATCCGCTACTATTGCGGTTATTACCCAGAATCCTTCCAAATATAACCCCATCAGCCATCCCGAAAAAAATGCTGAACGTAGAGCAAAATGTTTGAAATACATGCTGAAATTTGAGTTTATTACTCAAGCAGAATATGACGAAGCCATGGCTGATAATGTTTATGAGCGCATCGAAAGACACAATGTAGACTTTTTAGAGAACAATACCTCCAGCAGCTATTTTGTAGATGCCCTCACCTATGATGTACGTGAGGATTTACTGGCAACCGGATTATATACGGAATCCCAGGTAGACCAGCTTTTATATTCCGGCGGGCTCCGTATTATGTCCACCATGGATCCGAAGATTCAGGCCATTGTAGATTATGAAGTTAACAACCCGGAGAACTATCCGGATTATGTCCAATACGAATTAGACTGTGCATTGACCATCACAAGCAAAGACGGTGAGACACAGAATTACAGTAAGGAAATGATGACTCTCTACTTTAAAAACAATGGTGAGCCTAATTTCGACTTATTGTTCGACAGTCCGGAGGAGGCACAGGCCAAATTTGAAGAATACAAAGCCGCTTTATTGCAGGAAGGGGACGAATATGTAGAACGTATCCGTACCACTGTCCAGCCTCAGGTTTCCGTATATATCATGGATCAAAAAACAGGCTACGTTGCTGCCATGTCCGGCGGCCGCGGTCCTAAGGAAGGACGACTGACCTTTAACCGTGCTACCGGCTCTTATCGTCAGCCCGGTTCCACCTTTAAAGTGTTAGCTGCCTATGCACCCGCGCTGGATAGTGCCGGACTTACCCTTGCAAACGTATACAACGATGCACCTTTCTTCTACGATGACGGAAAGGCGGTTAGTAACTGGTATGACGAAACCAAATACAAGGGGCTTTGCAGCATCCGTTACGGCATTGAACAATCTTTGAATATTGTAGCAGTAAAGACATTGACACAAATCACTCCCAGATTGGGCTATGATTATGCAGAGAATTTCGGTTTCAAGCAATTGGCTGATGGCAAAGAAGTGAACGGTCAGCTTTTCTATGATGCAAAGCAGCCTCTGGCTCTTGGCGGTATTACCACCGGTGTATCCAACGAAGAATTGACGGCAGCATATGCATCCATTGCCAACGGCGGTATTTATACCAAGCCCCGACTGTACAAAACAGTGGAAACTTCGGATGGCAGAATTCTCTTAGATAACAGAACTCCGAAAACAAAGCAGGTTATCAAAGAAACCACTGCTTTCCTGTTAACGGATGCCATGAGGGATGTAGTTACCAAAGGAACCGGTACCCGTGTCCGTTTTAGTAATACTATGGCTATTGCCGGTAAGACCGGTACGACCTCCAGCAATGTGGACGTATGGTTTGCAGGCTATACCCCCTACTACACCTGTTCTACCTGGGCAGGTTATGACAACAATCACAAGATGATTTCCAGCGGTGTTAACCAGGAAACCAATATTGCCAAAAACATTTGGCGTAATGTAATGAAATCCGTGCATGAGAACCTTCCCGATCAGGATTTTGAGATTCCTACCGGTATTGTGGAAGCGGAAATATGTAAGCTTTCCGGAAAGCTTCCCAACCCGGACACTTGCGATCCTGCATGTATCGTAACGGAATACTTTGAAGAGGATACCATTCCTATGGAACTTTGTGATGTGCATTATTACGGACAGATTTGTGCCTATGACAATCTGATTGCCGCTGCCGAGTGTCCTTTCCAATACACCGGTTCATGGCTTATGACTCCGGTAGAACACGAATCCCTGCATAAGGGTTCTGAAATACCTATTGAACAACCGGATGGCACCATAGTGTACCAGATGCCCAAAACCTCCAATATGTGCCAGCATGATGCAGAATTCTTCCTGAATCCCGATTATCCGGTGATTTTGCAGATACAGCAGGAAGAACTGAATATCCGTATTCAAGAAGTATTAAATGCACAACAACAGATGCAACAGCAACAACCTCAATAACTGAAATTCAGAACAAATTGAAAACCGGGATGGTCCAACCATCCCGATTTCATTTTAGATATTTCGCTCATCTTTTTTCTTAAGTAGCGAGGAGGTATCTAAGGATTGTGTTTCCTGTTTCTTGGCTTTCTTTGTTTTCTCCTTAGGTTTTGAAACCTTCTCCACCTGTTTCGGCACCGTTACGGCCGTTTCTTCAGATACTGCTATCTTCTTACTTATTTCTACCTGCGCTTCCGCTTTCGGCTTTCCAGATATCCTCTTTGGTACATATTGGAATCTTCTCATTGCCACATCGGCCAGGAAAAGCATTAACCCAAGACCAATCAGGAAATTGGTTATGGAACGCATTCCCGTGGTACCGGCAGTTATTTTATTCCATAAGTACTCCTCCTCAGAAATCACTTTTCCGCAGGCTGTGATAAATTCAAAATAATTTCCGGTATCCACATCAAATTTATATTCATCCGAAAACTGTACGGCAGCGGCTGTAATCATATAATTACTAATCTCACCATTTTCCTGCCTGCGTACGTTCAAATGATACATACCGGTTTGTCCCGTGGGAAGCTGGGCTTTATATTTGCCGGGTGCGGTTGCAAAAAGCTTAACTTCCGAGGATTCTCCATCCGGCCCTATTACGGTAGTGATGATTTCTGTTTCTGTTCCGTAATCCCTTGCTTCGTACATTATTTCGGTGACACCCTCAGCAGTTACCACATTCACACGGTCCTCTCCCATATCTGCGTTTCCTGCGGAATAATCAATCACACGCTTCCAAAGCTGCACGTAATCCTCTTTTCCTTCAAAGGCTGCGGTCCATTCTCCTGTTACATCACTGTTCCATGCCACTGCCCTACCCAGACCATACTGCCACACGGTCAGTAAGGGATCGTCCTTTCCGGCCACTGCAATTACAGAAGATGATGCTGCTTTGGGGGTTGCCGCCACATAACCGTATACATAGGGCCAACCCTGCGTAAAAAGTTCCTTTGTCAGTTCATGACCGCTTCGTACCATTAGTGAAAAATCACCGTTTTGCAGGAAGCTGTCTCCGCCTAAGAATACCTCTCTGGCAAAAATCTTGGGAATGTCGGAAGACAAGTCTGAATAATAATATCTTCCGCCGCATTTATCTGCCAGGTTTTCCAAAAGCTTTTTATCTGAACCTTCTCCTACGGCAACTGTGGAAAGTGTAATACCGCTGTTACTGAATGCATTGATTACATCCTGATAGTCAGTAGTCTCTCCCATACCATCCGTCAATAATATTACATGCTTTACGGCTGCATTACTCTTTGCAATCTTATCATATGCCTCAAACAAGGCAGGTTTTATGGTAGTGCCACCGCCGGCTTCGATTTTCTTGACACTCTCTTTAATGGACTGTCTTGCATCCGCTGTGGTAATTTCTACTTGCCAGTCATAACCGTCGTCAAAGGTAAGAACACCTACATAGTCCTTGTCCCGCAGATTATCCACTGCCACATTGACTGACTTGATAGCCACATCCAGATTACTGCCGCCCTGTCCGGACATCTCACCCATCATACTTCCGGAATGATCCACCACCATTACCATAGCCATGGATGGTGCCTCATTCATATTGCGAAGCTCCATATCCACGGGAAGCACGGTCTCAATCACCGTGTCACGATAGCCGCCCAGCGCGAAGCTGTCCTCGCCGCCACAGCACACAAAGCCGCATCCGTAATCCTTTACATAAGCCTCCAGATTGTCCAAAAATCCCTGGGGCAAATCATCAATATAGGTATCCACCAGCACAATGGATTTATATGCCAGCATATCCTGTATGGTAGCCGGCGCATTAAAGGCCGATACCACACTGTAATCACAGCCTGCTGCCTGTAATATACCGGAGAAATTGGTTACATCCGTATTCCGGTCGGATATCACCAATACCTTGGGCGGGGATTCCACTACGGAAAAAGCATTATAGCTGTTATTTTCCTCACAGCCGTCCCCCTCCGCCTTCACCTGTACGCGAAGGCTTTCCATGGCATTTCCCGCCGCCTCTTCGCTGACAGTTTCATGAATTACAAAATGATTTCTTCCTTTATTCAGATGCACCGAATGAGTGCCCGTTTGATTACTTCCGTGATATAGCTCAAGCACCGCGTCTGTATCATAATTACTCTCTACCGCGATATTCACCGCATATTTGTCCCCGGGATGCAAATATGCCGGCAAAGTCACCTGCTCTATATAAGCATCCTGTACCGCCTCATCTTCGTACAAAAGGGTAAGCACTTCCGTATGGGAAGACATTACCGCCTGTGTCATACGTCCGATATCACCCTTGGTTTCTTTTCCGTCCGTCAGTATGACCAATCTGCCCTTTGCATTCTCCGGTATCATGGAGAGTCCCTTGGCTATGGCTTCTTCATAATTGGTAGCCGTCTTCTCCGGCAGAGTCATAAGCTCCACGTACTTTTTGTCCGCTGTCACAAACTGCTCCACCTGCACGTCATTTCCAAAAGTAACGATACCGTAAGAATTCCCTGCGGGCATCTGCACCACCATATCCTTAAGATAGGCTTTCGCCTCTTCCAGATGTGCCCGGTTACTATTGGATAAGTCCACCAGAAAGACCGTAGCCGTCCGATTGCTTCCCATGGGTAGCTTTAATCCCAGCAAAGCCAATACCACGCAAAAGGTCACTGCAACCCGCCATAAAAGATAAAATTTACCCTTATAACGCATCTGCCTTACATAAATCACCCATTCCGTCACCAGCATAATAAGCACCAGCATAAGAAACAGATTCCGTAAGGTCTGTCTGACTTTCATTTGCCTAAATCCACTGTCCCCGGTTATGGATTCCGCTGTCTTTCGGCCATCTGACTCTGTGGCTGTCTGAAAGCGCACCACATAGGCTTCCGCATACTCCTCATTCCCAAGCTGATAACAACCGGCATTCTTTAAGTAAGCCGGTACCGTACCTTCTTCCGGTTCTGCCCAAGGCTGTATGGCCAGCGTTTCTCCCGCATAATATATGTCCGTAGCCAACCATGAGGTATCGGACAAATAAATCATGGCATTGGCCAGAAATACGGGAAATTCCGCCCGTAAAGGAAAGTCCGACTCTCTGATATCAAAACCCACCACAATTTCACGGGCATCTTCCGTATCCCGATAATATCCTACTGTTTTTCCCTCATATTTCAGAAAGCTTTGTGCCCCCTCCGGCAAATCAAAATAATAAGCCTTATTTACGCCGATATTAAAATCAGTCAAACCGGATGTGAGTTCACAGGCGGTCATATTCAGCACCACATGTTCCAGTGTCCCTGCTGAATTCTGATATGCATCCCCAAATATTAGCCGGTTACCGGTTTGCAGCGCTTCACCCTGCCCGACATCATAAATCACCACATTATAGCTGTCATCCGGTTTCGCCTCTACGGAAACACTTTTGGTAATACTTTCACCGGTCACCGCCTGATACGCCTTTTCTATAAAGATATTGCCTTCACCCACCAGCAATCCCCGGATCAGATTCCCTTTATTCTTCACTGCATAGGAGGTATCATCTGCTGCAAGGCTGTCTTTTGCCCCATCTGCAAAGGTAATACCGGTCAATTCCGCCCGGATCCATTCTCCCTGCCATTCCAAGCCTTCCATCAGGCATACCTTATTCTCCGAAGGTTTCCATTCCATGGCCTTTAGCAGTAACAGCTGATTGTCCTCTCCATAGATTCCCACATCACAGGCTACACCGCTGTCACTATAATTAGTAATGCTGACAAGCACATCAAAAAGACCGTCTTCCCTTTCGGTATAGACCGTATATTCATTGGCCAGATTACTGACCTTATCACCTACCACATACAATTCTTTCGTGCCGGCACATTGCAACTGTTCAAAGTCATCCGCTCCCGAACCGTCCGTAAATACCAGCAGATCCGCTGCTTCTTCCTCCGTTTCACCGGCCAGATTGTCCAGTATGGACTGGGTTTCCAACAAACTGCTGCCACCATCGCTGCAGCTTAACTCCTGCAAAATCCGAGTCAACTGCACCTTATCCGTACTGTCCACTGCCAGCAGTCTGGTTTCACAGCCGTCCTCCGTCACAATACTGACCTTGGTGTTCCCCATGGTACGTATATAGTCTTCCGCCAGCTTCACAGCTTCTTCCAGACGAGTCTTGCCGTTTGCATTTTTATGCTGCATACTTGCACCGGTATCCATCAGAATAATCTTCCGTCCGCCGCTCTTTCCCTCCATCCGGATAAAAGGGGACATCAATGCCAGAATAAGCAAAAGCACAATCAATATCTGCAAATACATCAGGATATTTTGAACAAACTTTTCAAAAAAGGTCTTAGACTGCTGATTTTTCAATATTTTTGTCCACAAAAGGTTGGAGGAGATTTCATAATCCTCCCCCTTCGGCTTTAACAAATATAAAATTATGATAATGGGCACCGCCAACAAAAAAACAAGCGGCCATAAGCTCTCAAATATCATATAACATCCTCAAATCAGTAAACATCATCTGGTAGAAATCCCGGTTCGTATTACAAAGTGCATAAACAGCACCGGCTTTGGCACATTCCCGCTGCAATCGTCCGGTAAATTCCTGTAGTGCCTTGCCATAGGTCTGGATTCCTGTAGCATCCATGGTGACACGCAAAGTACTCTTATCCTCCATATCAATCAGATTCAGAGTACCGGTCAGATTTACATCCAACTCTTCCCCCGCCAGAACCTGCAAAAACACTGTCTTCTGACGCCTATAATTCAAAAACCGCAAAATCTGAGTTAATACTTCGCTTTGTTCTTCTAAAAAAGATTCCTGCAGAAAATCACTAATCAATATGGTGACTCCCGGTCCCTTGGGTACAAGTGCTTTGACAGCCGTAAGGATATCCACGGTATCACCGTACTCACACTTCTCCAGCCATTCATTCAGTCCCCATATGGCCTTACGACCGCCGTTACTCACAAAAGGAGATTGCATCCGTTTCATATCATAAAGGATGACACGGTCCATATTATTAAGACCCAGATATCCTAAAGCACCGGCCAGTTTCCCTGCCAAATCACTTTTTTTATTATTTCCGTAATTCATGGAAGCGCTGGTATCTAAAAGAATCGAAACCACAGCCTCCTTCTCTTCCATATACTCCTTAACATACAGCCTGTCCAATCGACCGTAGGCATTCCAGTCTATGCGACGGATATCATCTCCCGGCATATATTCCCGAAAATCCGAAAACTCTGTGGAAGACCCCTTCTGTACGGATTTGCGATTACCGGTCAGATTCATGGAAGATTTATGTCCCATTTGCAACCTTAACCGGGACAGCCTTTCAAAGAATGCACTGTCCAACATCATACTACTCACCTTCCGTCTCTGTATGCTTATACTCTAGGCTTCTTTGCCTCCAAAATCTGTTTAATCACTGCATCTTCATTGATTCCTTCACTGATGGCATCAAAGCTCACAATAATACGATGTCGAAGCACCGGATATGCCGCATCCTCCACATCCTTGAAGGATACATTAAATCTGCCGTCCAGAAAGGCCTTTGCCTTTGCTGCCCTTACCAATGCCTGTGCCGCTCTTGGGCTGGCACCTTCCCTGATATAAGGGTTGGACGCATGGGTTTCCATGACAATATCCAGCAGATAATCCATTACTGCATCGGCGATGGGTATCTGATTTACCAGCTCTCTGGCTGCAAGCAAAGCTTCTCCATCCATTTTCTTTTCAATGGTCGGCGCCTTACCTCCCTCTGTCAGATTCACGATTTCCTTCAGTTCCTCTTTTCCGGGGAATTTCACCAGTATCTTAAACATAAAACGGTCCAGCTGTGCCTCCGGCAAAGGATAGGTACCTTCATTTTCAATAGGGTTCTGGGTAGCCAGTACCAAAAAAGGCTCCTCCAGCTTATGACTGTCATTGCCCACGGTCACTGTATGCTCCTGCATAGCTTCTAAAAGTGCGGACTGGGTCTTGGGTGTAGCACGGTTAATTTCGTCCGCCAGTATCAGATTGGCAAATATAGGGCCCTTCTCAAAGGAGAAGCCGCTTCCCTGCTCGTTCTTTACGATAATATTGGTACCTGTCACATCACTGGGCATCAAATCCGGTGTAAACTGGATTCTCTTAAAGGACAAATCAAAGACCTTACTGATGGTGCTCACCAGCTTGGTTTTGCCAAGTCCCGGCATACCCTCCAGCAGTACATTACCACCGGTCAGCATGGCCAGAATCACCTGATGAATGATATCCTTCTGGCCGATGATTCCCTTCTGTATCTCTTTTTCACATTCTGCCACAAGACCTGCCATATATGTCGCATCCTGCAGTCTGCTTCTATCCAACTCGCTCATCTTTCTTCCTCCTAAGCCCTAATTAAAGCTTGCAAAATATTCCTTAATGACTTCCTCCATACCGCTGGGATATCTTCCTGCAGCAATTCCCTCATATGCCTTCTGCTCATAGGTACCCATAACTGCCTCATGAGACACATGATTGCCTTCCCAGCTAATACCGTTTTGCGTCCGGAAAAAGTCCGAATTTTCATGGCCGTTTGCACTTCCGGACAGATTACCCGTATCCATAATTTCATTGGGGATACTTACATAGTCGTGAGGTGAGCTTCCGCTGCCCTCTCCACGGCCCTGACCGCTTCCTTCACCGGTCCCCTGACCTTGACCCTGTCCTTGACCTTGACCGGTTCCTTGGCCTTGGCCCTGGCCACTTCCCTGACCATTACTACTTTGGCCGTTCTGTCCGTCGCCGGGCGTATTACCGTTCTGACCATTCTGGCCGTTATTTGCGGAATTACCGTTACCCTGCTGGCCATTCCCCGATTGCTGTCCGTTTTGGCCCTGATTGCCGGCCAAAGAGGGACTGCCATCCTGCATTCCGCTATTCTGAAGCTCCTGCATCATTTCCGCCATTTGTTGCATAGCCTCCAGGGACTGAAAGGATGCCGCCGCACCGCTGCTCAGCATCTGCTGAGCAACCATATTTTCCAACTGCTGTTGCATATTATGATATTTATAATCCAGTTTTTGATTGACTGCCTGCAAGGCTTCTGCAGACTCCACCTTATTATATTCCTGCATGGAAGACTGCAGACTTTCTATCATCTCTTGAAGGGCCGCCAGCTGTTCCGGAGTCAAGGTGTTTTCTGCCAGCTCCTCCATTTCTTCCAATACTTCCTGTAGTTCCTCCTGCTTCTCCTGTGCCTCTTCCCGTACCATATGCAGGGCCTTTGCCTGCCTCTTGGTTTCAGAGGGCATCAGCATCAGCACCACCATGACTACCAAAAGCCCCAGGGTAAATACCGGTTGCTTCCAGCCCTTCAACAGGGAAATCTTTATCCTATCTTCCTTGGATTGCAGCTGCTTCATGGCATCCTCCCTTTGAAGGCGAAGCATCTCCCCGTCTTCCTCCAAGTGCTCAAAGGCCGTTACGATTCTCTCCTGAAATCCAAAACGGTCCATATAAAGTGCGGTCTGTTGCATACTCTTTTTTCTGCACAGGGTAAGCACCACCGCTGTCACCGCCGCTATCAGCAAGGCTGCAATACTATACCAATTAGCCGGATAGAAGACCACCAGAAAAGCTACTATCTGAAACAGAATTCCTATCCCCGCACCGATGCATAAAGAAAATATCAGATTCTGCACCAATTCTGCTCTATTCAGTTTTCGTTGATACTTCTGAATTTTCCTCAGGAATTCCTTCTTTTCCATTAGTTCTCCTTCTTTCTCTTGCCCGGCTTGCGCCCGCCGGAACTATGCATGGGATTCACCTTCCATGCTGCCATCAGCATAAACACTACTGTCAAAATCAATATACATCCTGCGGATACATACACCCACAATTCATTTTTTACCAACCAGTAAGTGATAGCTCCCACATCATCCTTTCCGAAGGTATGGGTACCTGATAAAAGAGACTGTCCAGTCATGGTCAGCATAAAGTATTCCTCAAAAAATGCGCCTGGATTCCACAACAATGCAAGTAATGTCTCCCCACCGTCACTATATCCCATGATAAAGCGAAGTAATAAAGGCAGAAAAGTCATACCGTATACCACAAAATAAAATACAAAGGACAAAATCACTGCCGTGATGGACTTACGGCAAATAGACGAACAAAAGATACCGATACTTCCGGAAAATACTGCCAGTAACAAAACTGTCAACAGATACAAAAGCAAAGTACTCCAGCCCAAACCGCCTACTATAAAAGAAAGCGCCATAATGGGCAAACTTCCCAGCACATAAAACATAATCCTTACTACCGCCGAAGTCACCTTGCCAAATACAATGGAAAAAGGCGACATAGCTGTGGTCAACATTACATCAAAGGTTTGTCTTTCCTTCTCTCCCGAAATGGAAGAGGCTGTGATAATCGGTGTAATTAACGCAATAATACAAAGCTGCGAAATCCCAATCACCGGGAACAGATATACCATGGAATTGTATATATTACCGCTTCCGTATAAGCTTCTGCTTTCCTCACGGATCACCAGCATAGCCAACAGAAAGGCTATGGCCAATATCGCTTCGTAACCGAAAAGTCCCCAAGCAAGACGCATACTACGGGAGCTTACCTGCAAATCTTTTTTTACGATAGGGTTGATTCTCATGCTTCCTCACCTCCCGTCAACTGCATAAACAGGGATTCCAGATTGCCCTCTTCCTGATAGAAGCCGGTAAGTACCACCTGACTTTGTATCAGTCTGCCGATTAAGGCAGATATTTCTTCATCCGTAGCCTGATAGCCGATAATCAGTTCATTCTCTCTCACGGATTCCACCACCACATGAGGGTATTCCTTCATCATACGTACCGCAGCTTCCATACCCGCACTGATGCGGATATGTATTTTTTTACCACCACTTACATCCCCCATGATGCCCTGCATAATGTTTTCCATATTGCCCGCTGTCACCAGCTTGCCATGGTCCATAATGCCGATACTGCTGCACATTTCAGACAGCTCGGACAAAATATGGGAACTGATAATAATGGTTTTACCCATGGAATGCAGATTCTTTAAAAGCTCCTTCATTTCCACCCGGGCTCTGGGGTCCAGACCGGAGTTGGGCTCATCCAGAATCAAAAGCCGGGGATTGTGAAGCAATGCCCTTGCCACACAAAGGCGCTGCTTCATACCGCGGGACAAAGTATCCACAAAAAATTCCTTCTTGTCCGTCAGATTCACCAGCTCCAGCAAATCATCGGAAAGCTTGGCAATCTCCTTGGAATTCATACTGTACATGGAGCCGTACAAATCCATATATTCCTTTACCTTCAGATTGTCATATACCCCAAAGAAATCCGGTACATAACCAATCATTCTTTTCATTTCCTTACTTCCCAGTGCAGCCTTGGAACCACCGATTTCCACCGTGCCTCCGCTGGCCTTTAGCAACCCGCAAACAATGCGGATGGTCGTGGTCTTGCCGGCCCCGTTAGGTCCCACGAAGCCAAACAGCTCGCCTTCCGGAATATGCAGACTCAAATGATTCACTGCCGTAAAGGAGCCGTAATTTTTCGTCAAATCATTTATTTTTAACATTTCTTACTCCTCCCCTACTGTATCTGATACACACATTTGAACGCCAGCTCATTACAATTGTCATCAATAATCCCCGTTGTTCCCGAAAGCAGACCAATCAGAACCACCTCAGTGCCTTCTGTTTCCGGCAGAATATGATACACACCCACACCCAAAGCTGCCAGACCGCTCAATATGTCATAATCCTTATCGTTGTAATACTTATCCTGTATAAACTGATAACGATATCTTTGGAAATAATTATCCCTGTCCGCATTATGATACAGGATACTTTCCCTGCTTAAATCCACGGTCTCTCCGGCCTTCAAATCCTCCAGCACAAACAAGTGATTATCTACAACCACGGCATAATAAGGGAAATCATAAGCGGTATCATTGTTTACGGTACCGTAAAGCTTATCATAATCCTCATAAACCTGATTGCCATAGAAGGAACCTTCCATGGGTTTGCTATCTTTGCTCTTTCCCAGCATAAAGTAGGAATCTTCAAAATTCTGTTCCGGTACAGACCCTATGGACAGATGGTCGCCTTCCTTGAGCACGCGGCACTCATAATCTCCCTCTTTCTCAGAATAATTATAGGTATGATAGCCCAGCTTTCCTCCATAGGAATAGCCTTGCGCAATCTGAACCATCCATTCTTCATGGGATGCATCATAAGCATACACATAACTCTTACTCTTGCTTACATCCTCCAGATTCTCCACAGTTACCGTAAATGCTCTGGTATTAACTACTTCAAAGCCACGGCCGGCAAAATATATCAAAAGTACACCCACGCAAACCGTAACCGGCACAGCCACCCAGTAAAGTTCACGTTTTTTTGCCGTCTTTAATATTACATAAAGAAGCGGTCCCACCACGATTACATAAGCAATTACTAATATCTTCAACAAATCAAAATCCAGCTCACTGTTCACACCGCCGATGGCTCGAAGCATACTACGCATCCCATCTGCCACATTGTATTTCACATCTCTGTAGGGATAATTATTGCTGGCAACGGACATATAGGACAAATCCTGCAGGATTCCTCTTATAAACTCATCCCTTGTCCAATATTCATCATAAAAATCTTTACCCAGCTTACCAAGCTCCACCAGGGAATAAGGCAATACACCTACTGCTCCGTTTTGACAATTATAGTTCACGGCTGCTGTGGTATACATAATTTCATAAGAATATGTCCCGAAATACTGAAGCTCCACCATGTCCAGCATCTGCCACTGAAAACTATCTATATAGCGATTCTGCGAGGAATCCAGCCCTTGTACCACCGTTCCGTCGCTTTCCACATCCACCAAGCGGTATGACAAACCTCCCAAAGTCTTATCTACGGATGCTCCTGTACCAATCAGCAGGATGCCCCCCTTTTCACACCATGCGCCAACAGCCGCCACTTCCTCATCAGTCAGCACCTCCGTATTATACTCATCAATCACCAGGAACTGCAGCTTCTCCAGATTTTCCGACAAGGTCATCTGATTCAACTCCATCAGGCGGATGGGATATTCATCCGACCAATAATGCAGAGTATTGCCTCCCATATCCAAATAGGTCAGTGCTGAATAATTATCACTTAAAATACCCATGTTCAGTGCCGAAATCCCACCGTTCAGCAAATGGACAAATTCCTGCTCAAATACTACCCGGTCCTTTGTATCCAGTAGATGAACTAACAGGGTACCGTTTTCATCCTCCATGCTTATTCTGGGTATCTTCACAATAAACTGTTTTTTACTGCCTTCCGGCAAACTGAGCGCGGTATCATAAGCAGTACCCTTGCGATAGCTTTCATAGGGTACAACTCTCACAATGCCTTCCCAGTCCTTCCCTTCGTTCTCTATATTTACCTGTATTTCATAGGCTGTTTCATCCGCACTCAGCACATCCAGCCATACAAAAAAAGCATCTCCCTTACCTTCTGCTCGTACCGACAAAGCAGTCATACCAAATACAACTACCATGCAAAGTATCAGACATGGCAAAAGAAATACTTTATATAAATTCTTTCTATCCGCTCTTTTATTCATACTGTCCGCCCCTTTCGTCAGATTACCATAAAATTATAACATGTTTCCGGCATACAGACAATTGTATATCCCCTTAAGAATTTATGAAGAAAAAACAAAGAAGCTTTAGAATATTCTACATATTCTAAAGCTCTGTCTTCACCTCAATATATTCCAATGCCGCCATCTCTACCCAATTGTAGCTGGCAATGGAAATCATTTTATTCACCCCTCTGTCAATCGGAGGTACCAATTCACCGGTCTTATATACTACGATTCCGGATACATACTTTTTGATGTGAGAAATCACTTCCTCCACATCAATCCCTTTTTCACAAAGAATAGTCAACTTATCAAACAGCTCGATTTCATCTTTGGTCTTGTAATACTTCAGGTGAAAGTCATTGTCAGGATACTTTAGCTTTAAAATATCCTTTATCATTCGGGTTGCTTGTTTCATGCAGGCTTCCTTTACTATTGTTTATTTTTTATCATCATACCATACTTTTACCCCTGTGAGAAGGGGCAAAAGTGTTTTTCGTCAATTATCTACAATTTTCGACACGTCGACATGCACATATATGACAAATCGGATATATTTATCTGACTCTATCTTATGTATGGTATAGACTCTCGCATCTCTCACGGCTTCCATTGCCTCCACCTACACGCTAACCACCAACTCCGGTTCTTCTTTGGACATATACTATTTTTTCTACCAAAAATGTCCAAAATAATCCCCTTTTTCGCATATATCAGACACTTTTTGAAGCTTTTTGGACATATACAAAAGATTCCTCCCAAAATATCCATGGTTTGCCCTATTTTGTGGACATATTAGCTGTATTTTTTTCTATATATCCAATTCTGACGAAAACAGCCTTAAAATCATGCAAATAGCCCCTTTTTGGGATATATTCTCAACTTTCTTACATATATGTCCAATACCATCTTATCATACGCAGACTCTACTCCCCTCTACTGAGAAAAATGTTTCTTCATTAACTCATACAATACTTCTCTATCTTCGTTTGTCAATAAAATCTCTTTTCGCAAAGCATAATGATGTGCAAACTCGGAATCCATGTACGAATGATTATTTATTTCAATAGCATTTTTATATCTCGGTCTCACATGCACATGTAAATGGGGATTGGGTTCAGCCTCTTTATCCTATACAAGTCGGACCTTACAAAATAATCCTAACATTAATTCTTCAAAAACATTAACAGCGCCGGCAAATCAATCTCTGAAAATTTATGTTCATCAATAAGCTTTTGCAGTTCTGCACTACAGGCCCAATGAATATCAGCCGTATCATCACCGGTGGTCAACAGTTCACCTTCCGCTTCACAAATAAAATGAATCCCAAAGGAATCTACCGGTCCCTCCAATGTCTGATAAGCAGAAAAAGGCTTGATACATTCCATGGTAAAACTTTTCCCGTTGGTGATAATCTTCTCCCGTTCACCACGGATTGCAGTTATCTTCAAACCGGTTTCTTCCAGTATTTCACGCTTAAGACCCTCTACAATGCTTTCATATTCATTTATTCTGCCTCCGGGCAGTTCATACACCTGCGCTTCGCCCTTTCTCTTTCTCAGCTGAATGAGTAATTGCTTTTTGCCTTCCGCTTCTCGAATTATAAGCCCTCTTGCATTCACATGAATCATAGGTTATCCTCTCTTATATACTGTAATTCCTGCATCCTCTGCCAGCACGAAATAATTACCGCACAAGCTGAAGGAACAAACATAGTATCCGTAATTGTTATAGATTTCCGCATGGGATTGCGATGTATTCCAATATATTTTATATCTCATCACCACTTTCCCTGCATACATCTCTTCCTGCACTCGAACGTGAATGCTTTCACCGGCTAATGTGGTAAGGATTGGTTCTCCGCCATATTGTCCATAAATGGGTATCTCCTCCCCTTCGAACCGGTCGCAAACAGCTATATACTGTTCTTCATCATACTCTGCATCACATTCTTCGATTTCTCCTGTATCGCAATTCACCACTGAGGAATATTCCGAAGAAATGCATATCAGTTTATGGGTTTGTTTTTTCGAATAGCCGATCCAAAGAAAACCACCCACGGAGAATTCTGTGATTTTGGTCCAGTTACTCATATTTTCAATAGTGTTTTGTAACATTGTTATATCCTTTTCTTATCATCCAAATGGCATTGGTAAACTATCTTGTTAAAGCGCTTTCAATTCTTCTACCAAAAAATCTTTGTTATACTGTACTTGATAAATCCGAATCATGGTTATAATCCCCTTCTTCGGTTCCTTACATTCCACCAGCAATATGGGCAGATTGTGGGTTGCATCACATAGGCACCACAAGCGTTGATTATCTCCTATACCGGCAAGCATTTCTCGAAATACTGCCGCCAGTACACGGTAATATCCCCCATTTTTCATAGTAAAAACATTCCCCGTGTAGATATTCTCTACCCATATCCAAAACAGACCCGGTTCTTCTTCCTTGACATAATATTGCAATATTTTACGAATTGTATTGCATGAAGATTCGTTTTTTCCGTTTTTCCCCTCTAAGCAGGCAATTATTTGTTTGATTGCTTCTGCATACTCTGCAATTTTATCTGTATCATTTCTGAAAAATACAATTAATGCATACAAATCATCAAAATCATAATTTATCAGTCGCATATTGGGCTCCTTGTAAACTCATTTCCACCTTGTATGAATTATATCATATATTCTCAACTTATAAAATAATAACCTGGCGGATGTATAAGTATAATAGCATAAACAGATTATTACTTTATTCGTGCGGAGGTCACGGGTCCGATTCCCGTCAGCAGCCGCACTCAATACTTATCATGGCAACCAGGCTAACGCCGGGATTCGCAACTGACGTTGCTCATCACGGGCTGCGCCTTCTCTCTCTACACTTAGGCTAACGCCGGGATTCGCAACTGGCGTTGCTCATCACGGGCTGCGCCTTCCCGCATAATACTTAGGCTAACGCCGGGATTCGGAGCTGGCGCTCCTCATCACGGGCTGCGCCCGATAAAACGCAAAAGAAAAAGCAGGACTCTCAAGTAAACTTGATGTCCTGCTTTTTCTTTCACGTTTTGCCCGGCTTTAGCCTAGCGTGGAAGCTGCTGACGGGAATCGGACCCGTGACCTCCGCACTACCAATGCGACGCTCTACCGACTGAGCCACAGCAGCATGTTTGGGTTTCCCCAATCACAAATGCTATTGTATCAGAGCTTTCTTCTTTTGTCAACAAAAATTGCATGTATTTTTTAGACAAATTATAATATTTATAAGAAGTCATTTTTGGTCTTTTTATACATAAACCTCACTGCATAACCTAATTCATCACAAATGGACTGAACAATCTCCGATGCAGATTCTTTAACATCATCATGCACACAGAGGATGCAAGTGTTTTTCCTACTGAAAATGCTTCTCTTGGGCCAACGCAAAAAGTAAGAGATGCGGTTCTTTAACAGTTCCTTCTCTATAACTTTTCTGTAATCTCCATCCTCTATTTCACATAGTTCTATTTCATTATTTACCTTTAAATCAGTATAGATTGAATGCATCCTTGCTTCCTCCCAAATCACAAAGTTCTTCCATAAACTCTATATCTTATTATCGTATATTTTAACACAATTCTTTAGTTTTTTCATCCATCAAATTAGTATATTTCCTAGTTTAGTCTTCGCTCTATCAAACTCCTTATCATTTTCTGATTCAACGGTTCTTTTCCTGTCTCATTTGTATACAGGGTTATATCTTCTTCATAATAACCATTCTGCCTGAAGCAGTTTATCTTTTTTACAGCCTTTCTCTGCAATAATACTAAGCCACTTTCTTATATTCTCTGATTTTGGGATGATTTTCTATCAGATAATAGAATAAAATGATTAAGCGCATTCCGAAGCGGGAGACACCCGCTTCGGCTATCGCACTTATTAATGATGATTTTTAGATTTCTTCTGCGGAAGTCTCCTCCGAAGTTACTTCCTCATACTCTACTGTTTCCTGCACTTCTTCATATTCCGAATATTCAGCATCTTCCTGTGTATCCACAGCCTCAATTACCCCGCCTTTTTTCTTGCGCTCCGGATTGAAAAGATCATATATACAAGGAATCACAATCAAAGTCAGCAAGGTACCATAGGACAAACCACCGATGGTTACCACGGACATGGGCTTCGCCATTTCGGAACCCATATCATTGGAGAACACCATGGTAGACAATGCCAGGATAGTGGTCAGTGCTGTCATAAGTACCGGACGCATTCTGGTCTTACCGGCCTCAATGATAGCTTCTCTCTTAGACATACCACCCTCTCGAAGCTGGTTCATATAATCCACGATTACGATACCATTGTTTACTATGACACCGGACAGCATAACAAAACCAATCATGGCAATAACACTAATTTCGCTACCACTGAAGAAGAGTCCCAGGAAACCGCCGGTAAATGCCAAAGGTATGGTAAATAGGATGATGAAAGGTGACTTTAAGGACTGGAACTGGGCAACCATGATTAAATACATAAATACAATCGCCAATACCAACATCAGTCCTACCTGACCCAATGCATCGTTTATGGTTTCATTTTCGCCGGCGAATACCAGCTTGCAACCATCCGGCACCTCATAATTCTTTAACTTCTGCTCTACAGCTGTTGCAACTCTACCTACATTATATCCTTCGGCAATTGCCGCAGACACCGTAACATATCTGGTATTATCCACACGATTGATAGTATCCAGAGACATTGCATCGGAAAACTCTACAATATCCGCCAACGGAATCTCCACAGACTTGCCCTCTGCATCAGTTCCCTTTACGGTAAGCTCTTTAACCAATTCTCTGGTCAACTCCGTGTCTTTTCCACTTTCTACATATACCGAATAATCCTTATCGGATGCTTCTAAAGTCGTAGCCACACTAGCCTCTGCCAGCTTGGGGGCTATCTGTGTAAATACCTGCGCTACGGTCAAACCATTGGAAATAGCCTTCTCTTTATCCACAGTGATACGCAGTTCCACTCCGGTTTCTGCCAAACCATCGGATACCTCCGCCGTACCTTCTACGGTTTCTATAATGGCTGCCAGTTCCTTTGCCACATCCTGCAAGGTATCAATATCTCTACCACGCACCTGAATGGAAATACCGCTACCACCCAAAGCAGACATATCCATACTGGAAGTCTGGATGGCAATCTCTGCATCCAAATCTTCCGTTTTTGCTTCAATAATATCCGCAATCTCCTCATTGGTCATGGTTTTATCATCATAAGCCACTACATATATGGTAGTGCTATTTGTACTGCCGCCACCGCCGGTAAAGGTTGACATGGTTGTAGAACTCAACATGGCACCTACATTTTGCACATCCTCTATCTCAAGAATTCGCTCTACTACCTGATTGGTTAGCGCCGCCGTATCCTCCAGCTTTGCTTCTTCAGGCAATGTAACAGTTACTGTCAGCTGAGTGGAATCCATATCTGACATAAATGCTGTACCATTGGTCCAAGCCGCTGCAATACTGATAACCAATAATGCCAATGCTAAAATAATTACCAATGACTTTGCCTTTAAGCAAAGGCCAAGCAACTTACTATAAACCTTAACCAATCCTGTGAAGAATTTACCATCCTTAACACTCTTGGTTTTATTTAACATCTTGGATGCCATAGCCGGCACTACCGTCATAGCAATCAGTAAACTTGCAAACAGTGAATAAGCAATGGTAAGACCCATATCCACAAACAGCTGTCTGGTAATACCTTCCGTAAATACAATGGGCAGGAATACACACACGGTAGTCAAGGTAGATGCCACAATTGCACCACCCACTTCTCTGGTTCCTTCTATAGCTGCGTCCCGCATAGAATATCCTTCACTACGCAGTCGGTAAATATTTTCGATTACTACGATGGAGTTATCCACCAACATACCGATACCCAGTGCCAAACCGGACAGCGAGATTACATTCAGTGTTACTCCGCTAAAATACATACATACAATAGCTGTTACCAAGCTCACCGGAATGGAACATGCTACCACCATGGTAGGACGTAAATCTTTTAAGAATACAATCAATATCAAAATCGCCAAAAGACCGCCAAACAATACATTATTAATGATGGAATCCATAACCAAATCAATGAAGATACCCTGATCCATCAAAGTAATAATGGTAAGGCCCTCCTCTGTTTCCATCAGTTCCTTAAAGCGTTCACCTAACAGATCAGAAACCTCACCTGTAGAATACCCGGTCTGCTTCTGAATGGTCAGCATACAGCCCACGCTGCCGTTTACATTGGTATAAGTGGTGGCACTGTTATCTGTATAAAATACATCTGCCACATCTGCCAAAGTGATAACCGGCACACCATCCATATGCAAATCCATAAGTGGTAGCTTCTTCAAGTCTTCAATATCATCCGGTTTATCTCCCACACGCACCAGATAGTCTACACCCGCTTCTGTCACGTAGCCTGCCGGCATGGAGAAATTCTGGGCAGTTAAAAGTCCCTTTATGGTATCCACTGTAAGAATCTCAGTCATATCGGCCTGCTTATAAGCATCTTCCCTTGCATCTTCAAACTGCTTCTCGCCATCCTCCAGCTGTTCCTTAGCCTCCTCCATCTGGTCCTGACCGGCATTAATCTGTTCTAAAGCAGCATCCAGCTGTGCCTGCGCTGATTCCATCTGCATCTTTCCTAAGGCCAACTGCATGGAAGCATTAGAGAACTCAATTGCGGCAGTCATCTCACCCTTTTCGATTTCTACAAGCCCCTGATTTACCTTATTCAAACCGTCATTCACAGTTACCATGGTCTGATTCATCAGTACTTTATAGGCTTCCAGACCCAATCCCTGAGTGGCATTACTTAAGTCGCCCTCCATTTTCAACATGGAAACTCCTACCAGCACATCCAGCATGGTCATATTTTCCACAACCGCATCATGGTCTTCCTCGGAACACCAATCCAGGTTTTTTAATGTCGTAATGAGAGTCCCCAGATTCTCTTCTGACGAAGCAAGGGTCTGCATCATACTATTGTCTACATAGGACTTCTTTAAATTTTCTATTTCTTTTTTTGCATTATCTATATTAGTAGTAGATGAATCGGAGTCGGACACGCTTTCAAACTCTTCCCTGGCATTCTGCAGTCTGTCATAGGCATCCCCATACTTCCCTCTTACCTCCAGCAAGGGCACCATATTATTGATAGCAGTCTGATACCCTTCCGCTGTGGCCAGACCGGTAGTAATAGTCATTTTGGTGGCTTCTAAGCTGGCTTTTGCAGTGAGTAACTCATTCTTGGTCTTAGCCAATTCCTCGATGGTTTCCTTTTTCTTCTGTTCCAGCTCCTTTTCGCCGTCTTCTATCTCTTTCTTGCCGTCATTTAACTCCTGCTGACCGCTGACAATCTCAGCTTTACCGTCAGCCAGTTCCTTCTCGCCATCCTCCAATTTCTGCTTGCCGTCTGCGATTTCCTGTGCTGCTTCCTCCATCTTCTCATCGATGGCAGCATATATCTTTTCATTCAGTTCATCCACCTTTTCCTGACGGATGATGACATTGATCTGCTCCTCTAATAAACCATCTGCACTGACGCTGGCTACACCTTCGATACTTTCCAGCTCCGGCATAATAGTTTCCTGTACGTATTGACTGATTTCGGCATGCTCCATACCGTCCACACCCACTGCGGCAATCATAACCGGTAGCATATCCGGGTTCAGCTTCATGATGATGGGGTTGCCCACGGACTCATCCCAATAGGAAGTAATCTGGTCCAGATTCTCACGTATTTCCAAGGATATAGCGTTCATATCTGCAGACTGGGCAAACTCCAGAATAACGATGGAATAATTCTCCGAAGACATGGAACTGACACTTTGTATATTACTAACCGTCGCCATGGATGCTTCTACCGGCTTGGTAACCACCATTTCCACCGTTTCCGGACTGGCTCCGGGATATGTAGTCATGACTATTATATATGGTAAACTGATACTGGGCAATAAGTCCGTGGTCATCTTTGTAAAGGATACAATACCCAATACAATTGCCAGCACAACACCCACCAATACGGTATATGGTTTTTTTACACTGAATTTTGAAATCATACATTTCTCCCTATTTTCACAAAAGCACATTTTTTCACGCCATTTATTATATTCTTGCACTTGGTCAATGTCAATGTAATAACCTGTCAAAAAGTATTAAAAAAAGATAAAGTACAAGCTTCTGCACTTTATCTTAATTCTTGAGTATTTTCTTAATCTTTACCTTTACTCTCTGCAAGGCATTATCCGTGGATTTTTCCTCTTTTCCAAGGACCTTGGCAATCTGGGAATAGGACATACCGGTCAGGTACAAATCCAACACCTGCTTTTCAAAGGTGCTTAGATCCTTGTCTATCTCTCCCTCCAGATACTCCATGCGCTCCTTATCCAGAAATAATGTCTCCGGATTACTACCGGCACCGGAAGAAAGAATCTCCTCCAAGGGTGCTCCCTCACCTTTTTCTTTCTGCTCACCGTACAAAGAAATATAAGTATTTAAGGGGGCATGCTTTTTACGCTGAGAGGCCTGTACCGCCGTATACATTTGCCGGCTGATACAAAGCTCAGCAAAAGTAAAGAAGCTGGCATCCCTGCCGCAATCATAGTCCCTTACCGCCTTAAAAAGCCCTATCATGCCTTCCTGTATCAGGTCTTCTGTATCGGCACCCAGGATGTACATGGCCTGGGCCTTACTTCTCACCAGATACTTGTACTTATTCATGATATAATCCACGATGGTACTCTCTCCGTCCCGCAGACGCTCTATGAGGCTTTCATCGCTTTCCTGCTCGTAGTTTATATACATATTTCCTCCAAACTGTTACATCATCCTCTGTCTTACGATTTCATAAGCCAGCACACCTGCTGCCACGGAAGCATTTAAGGAATCGATATCCCCCTTCATAGGGATAGATGCAATCATATCACACTTTTCCTTCACCAGACGTCCCACACCTTCTCCTTCATTGCCGATGACCAGTCCGATGGCACCCTTCAAATCCAGCTGATACATGGTAGTACCGCCCATATCTGCGCATACAAACCATAAACCTTCCTTCTTCAAATCCTCAATGGTCTTGGCCAGGTTCGTCACCTTCGCTACCGGAGTATAATTCAAAGCACCTGCCGAGGTACGTGCCACGGTAGCTGTCAGTCCTGCCGCACGATTCTTAGGGATAATCACACCATGGGCACCTGCTAAATTAGCCGTACGGATGATGGCCCCCAGATTATGAGGGTCCTCAATATTGTCCAGTAAAAAAATAAAGGGCGGTTCGTTTTTATCCCTGGCTGCCTGCAAGATATCCTCCACTTCAGCATACTCATAAGCTGCCGCATAAGCAATCACCCCCTGATGCCTGCCGGTTTCGGACATCTGATCCAAACGCTCCTTGCTCACAAACTTTACCAAGGTATCATGCTTCTTAGCTTCCCTCTTAATGGTCATCATGGGACCATCCTGACAACCGTCCAAAATAAATATTTTATCAATAGGCTTCCCGGAACGGTACGCCTCAATTACTGCATTTCTTCCTTCGATTGTTAATTCCTGATATCCCATGGTTTTCTCTCCTTCTTGCGCGTTGTAATAAGCCATGCGCAGATGAACTGAATTGACTGACGGGTGCTTGCTCACCGGCAGACATATTCGAGTTCAGATGCATAGGTTAAATGCGCGACAACGAGTAAGCTCTGCTTACGAGTCTGTCGGCATGGCGAACCACCTGCTAACTGAAAATTTGCTTCCACTTATCCTTTATTATCATATTGGGCACCAGTTCACAAAAATCCACATTATTGCCCAATAATTCACTTATAAATCTGTAACAAAACCTAAAAATAATATCTTTTGGGCATACAGAATAAAAAACATGAAATAGTGCCCAAAAAACGCCTATTTTATGGGCAGCAGCACGTATTTTTATGTTGCCATGCCCAAACGTCACCTTTTTAAAGCATTTTCCTCCTAGAATTGCCATTATATTGGGCAGAAAACAATAAAAAAGTTGGTTTATGCCCAAAGGGCATAGAATTTCAAATTCTGGCATTCTATCAACTCTTCGCAAAGCTGATATTTACATTTCCTCTCTAACTCTATTATTTGCAACTATATCATCTAACCATCTTGCTCCAACCATCATTTTGAAAACACTAAGACTGCCCGGACCGTTAAAAGATTCGGTGTCAAAACAAAGAAATGGCAAGTCATCCGGATACTGATTGTCATTGTGAAGATTATATAAAGAATTCATAACACCACCATACCATATATAACCGATGATTTCTTCTGTTTCCGGCAATACAAGCTGTTCTTCAACAAAAGCATTTGCAATTGCATCGAGGTTTTCCCGGTCAAGTGTCATACCTTCCCAAGCAAAAGCGCTTTCTTCTTCTAACTCTTTGATTTTTACTTCATCTGCCTCTATCAATCTAATCTTCACTCTCTTTACCTCCCCATATTCATATAATCGAGTGCTATCAGACACACTATAATCTATCAACTAATTCATATCATTTATAAATTGCACAAGACTTTCACTTATTTTCAAATATGCATCTTCAGGATTCTCGTCATCTATACTATCACTCATAAAATAGTAAATGCAACCATAGTCACAAGTTCTTGTGCTAAAGCAGAATGTTTCTCCTCCCTCATCATATCCAAAAGGAATAAACCCCTTTATCCACCATTCTTCATCATTAACATCAGATAATGCTTTTTCGAATTTATCCTTCACAGAATAAAAACCATGAAATCTTGTACTACTTTTCCAATCTCCATCTTGCAGACATACTTCTCTTTTTCTTGGTTTTCCACCATTATACTGAGTATAAAAAAACTTTAAATCTTCAGGGAATACAAAATCATATTCCTGTTCAAGTTCTATTAAATCATCTAGTGAAGCCTTTTCACAATCAGATATTATTTCGTTAGTAAACATTGCGATCTCCTCATGTACGGCGCTCAACCTATTATTCCGCCATGCCGACAGAGTTAGATATTCATACCTACTCTTTCAATTCCTTCCTTCACCAAAAACAGCACTCTGTCCATATCATCCATCAGATACAGAAAGCCTATCAAAGCTTCAAACCCCGTAGCCTTCCGATAATCCGTGATAGACGCATTCTTAGCGGATGTGTTAGACTTGGCATTGCGGCCACGCTTAAATACAGCCAGCTCGTCCTCTGTCAAAACATCCTGCAATGCCATAATCATAGCCGCCTGGGTACCTGCCTGTACAAATTTAACCGCCTTCTTATGTAGCTCATTAGCTGCTTTATTGGCCCGCTCCACGATGATGGTACGAATCACCATCTCGTATACCGCATCACCGATATATGCCAGTGTAAGAGGGGAATAAGCCCGCACATCCACCTCTTTACACTGAAATTCTTTCTTAATTTGTCCTAACAAGCTTAAATCAGCTTCCATACAACTCCTTCACGGGTATCCTTGATTTCCACACCCTTTTCCAAAAGTTCTGCTCTGATAGCATCCGCAAGTTCGAAATTCTTTTCCTTCTTTGCCGCCTTACGCTCTTCAATCTTTGCCAACACATAAGCTTCCAGCTCAGCATCCACTGCCGGTTCTGCTGCCGCTTCTTCCTTCAATAAGTCAAGGCCCAATACTTCATCAAAGCTTCCGATGATAGCGCGCTTAGTCACATCATTCAGCTCCGCCTTCAATACATCATACAGCAAAGTAATACCCATGGAAGTATTCACGTCATTGCCCACTGCTTCTACGAATTTTGCCTTGTATTCTGCCACTGCTTCCTCGTTCACGACACCATCCTTAGCCAACGCAGCCACACGGTTCTTTAACTTATTGTAGGTACCTGTAGCCTGATCCAATGCTTCGTAAGAGAATACCAACGGTTTCCTATAGTGGGACTGTAAGCAGAACAGTCTGTACGCCAAAGGATTGTAGCCCTTGCTCTCAATCAGGGATACGGTCAAAAATTCGCCCTTGGACTTACTCATCTTACCTGTCTGGTCATTCAGATGATGCACATGGAACCAGTAATTACACCACTTATGTCCAAGATATGCTTCACTCTGTGCGATTTCATTGGTGTGGTGAGGGAACATATTGTCAATACCGCCGCAGTGGATATCCATATACTCGCCCAAATGCTTCATACTGATGCAAGAACACTCAATATGCCAGCCGGGATATCCTACACCCCAGGGGCTATCCCACTTCAGTGCCTGATCCTCAAACTTAGACTTGGTAAACCACAGTACAAAGTCATTTTTATTCTTCTTGTTGGTGTCCTCAGTTACGTCATCACGCACGCCAACCATCAGCTCTTCTTCATTCTGATTGCCGAATACATAGTAGTTCTGCAGTTTGGAGGTATCAAAATAAATATTCTCTCCTGCCTGATATGCATAGCCCTTCTCCAAAAGCTTCTCAATCATTTCGATGAAGCTGTCAATACAATTGGTAGCAGGCTCTACCACATCGGGAGTCTTAATATTTAACTTGGCACAATCCGCAAAGAACGCATCGGTATAGAACTTTGCAATATCCATAACGGTCTTATTTTCACGCTTTGCACCCTTAAGCATCTTATCCTCACCGGTATCCGCATCAGAGGAAAGATGGCCTACATCCGTAATATTCATAACACGCTTTACATCATAGCCGGCGTAGCGAAGGGTCTTCTCTAATACGTCCTCCATAATATAGCTTCTTAAATTACCAATGTGTGCAAAATGATACACAGTAGGTCCGCAGGTATACATATTAACCTTTCCTTCCACATTGGGCTTAAACTCTTCTACATTTCTGGTTAAGGTATTAAACAGTTTCATCTTCTTTCTCCTTTTTCATCTTTTCTATGGTCTCTTCTAAGTCTATCAAACGACTGGTAAGTTCTGCATTAGCACGCATCAGCGCTGCAATATCTTCCTTTACCGGGTCAGGCAAATCCGTCTGGTTCATGGTCTCCTGAGGAAGTGCCGTATTCATACGCTTCACCACACGCCCCGGCACACCCACTACCGTGGATCCCGGCGGCACCTCATGAAGCACTACGCTTCCGGCACCGATTTTGGAATTATCCCCGATGGTAAAGGAACCAAGTACCTTAGCACCGGCACTGATCATTACATTATTACCAATGGTAGGATGGCGCTTGCCATGCTCCTTACCGGTACCACCTAGGGTAACCCCCTGGTAAAGAGTTACATTGTCTCCGATAATCGTGGTTTCTCCGATAATCACACCATTGCCGTGATCTATGAAAAATCCCTTGCCAATCTGCGCACCGGGATGAATCTCGATACCGGTCTTTCTGGCAGCCCTCTGGGAAATGTATCTGGCCCAGAAATAATGCCCTTTTTTGTACAACTTATGAGCCAGCCGATAGTGAAGCATTACCTTAAAACTGGGATACAAAAGCACTTCCATCTTGGAATGAATGGCCGGATCACGCTCCTGTACGATTTTTATCTCTTCTTTGATATTACTGATAAAGCCCATAAGTCACCTCCTCTTAAAACTGCTTATACGAATAAGCAGACTCGAAAGGCTTCGCCTTCCTCGTTCGCGTTACTCGTCATAAGCCCATTACATAACCCTCCCATGCAAGCATGACGGCTTATGTAATAAACTTCTGACTCTGCTTATTCGCGCAAAAAACGCGGATAAACTCCTCCCTAAGAGACGAATTTATCCGCGGTTCCACTCTTTTTAAAGGCAAATCTGCCTTTCCCTCAATGCGTTTAACGCACGCCTACGGATTCTGCTAATTTGCCGCTTATGGGCACCTTCGCAAAACCAACTCCCGAATGCACTTCCTCCATCTTCCGTCAGACATGCTTCCAGTCGCCGACACGCCCTCCCTGTGACTTTCCTTGGAGTACTCTTTTCGTTCACAGTTTTTCTCTATCTATTCTTTAGAATATGCAAAATATCCGAATTTGTCAATAGGGCAATTCTTCCCTCTCTCAGACATTCCTTCGTTTACTTGCCGCAGCCCTGACAACCGGCACATTTATTGCCGCTTACATCCTCTGCTACCAGATTAAAGGGACTGGTCAGCAGGCAAATGGCCTGGGAAGAAATCCCTTCTCCCGTTCCGGTAAAGCCTAAGCCTTCCTCCGTGGTGGCCTTTACATTTACCTGTTCTATGGAAATCCCCAAAGCTCCTGTGATATTCTCCCGCATGGTATCAATATGTGGACGCATCTTAGGTGCCTGTGCAATGATAGTGGCATCAATATTTTCAATCAGATAGCCCTTCTCTTCCAAAAGCTCTCCCACCTTCTGCAATAACAAAAGAGAGGAAATCCCTTTATAAGCCGGATCCGTATCCGGAAAATGCTTCCCGATATCACCAAGCGCCGCTGCTCCCAGCAAAGCATCGGATATGGCATGAAGAAGCACATCCGCATCCGAATGTCCCAGAAGTCCCTTTTCGTAAGGAATCTTCACGCCTCCCATGATCAAATCCCGACCTTCCGCCAGACGATGTACATCATAGCCCATTCCTACTCTCATAAAACCTCCTCCTCACATTATGTGAGTTCTACTTGAAAAGAAGGAACAACCCTTGTTGTTCCTTCCTGTTATTAAATCAAACTTGCCTGTGTCTCATGGAAATACTGCTTTGCCACATACATGGCTTCATCCGCTCTTCTTAAGTATTCCTCCAGATTATTATTTTCCTCCGGATACATTACTACAGAACCGATACTAACTGACAAATTAAAGTTCAGCCTTCTCTTACTCTTCAGTGTCTCCAATTCTACTCTTAAGTTCTCTGTAATCTCTTCTGCATCCTGTGCATCACGACATTCCCCAACCATGAGGAATTCATCCCCGCCGTATCGCACTGCAACCCAGTTCTCCGGAAGTGCCTTTTTGATGGCTTCCGCTACGGTACACAGTGCCAAATCTCCTTGTAAATGTCCGTGTTTATCATTAATCATCTTCATCTGATTTACATCTGCAAATACGATAGCACTATGCTTCCCCTGCTTCTGGCATTCCAATAAGCAAGGCAATGCCAATACATCAAATCCGGTACGATTACGAAGTCCGGTCAAAGCATCCGTAATCGAAACTTCCTTCAGCTTCTTATTCAGTTCTTCCACTCGGATATTCTGCTTCACACGTTCTAAATCCTGGCTGACACGACGAAGCCATACATAAATGTTTTGCTCGTATACACGTTTTAAATTGTTTTTTTGTACCATATAGCCTATGCTGGTTACTTTTGTATTCAATGGCACAAACAAATAAACCTGAGTTTCTTCTGTATTGCCGTCATAATAAGGCAATAAATCTTTTGTAGGGAATTTATCCGTAATAACAGCTTTTCCACCAACCAGATTCACATAAACATCCATGCGTTCTGTCAACTCACCCAGTTTTAGTTCTTCCCAGCTTTCCTTTTCTTCAAAATAACGATCCACAATGCAAAGCATAAAATCTTCGCCCTCAAAGGAATGGTTATCCTGGAAAGTATTTCTCATACTTTCCTTTAATCCGTCTACGGAATTCTTCTTAGAAAACAATTCATCAATATAACGTAACTGCCATTCGTTAATGGTATCTTCTCTTTGCACTCGATAATTAGCAATAATAGAATGTAATCTCTCATCAGACTTAGTCAAGCTCACATTACATCCGCAGCTCTCTCCAATAATAGGAGTAGATTGCAAAACGGTATTCATAGGTATTTCTGCACCGTTCATCTGCTGAATCAGCATATCCATACCCTGATAGCCAAGTTTATCCCACTCTCGTCCTACTGTGGACAAAATAGGGAAAAAGTCTTGCCCTCTTCTCAAATAGTCGCAACCGGTTACAATCACATCATCCGGTACACGCACCTTCATAAAATCCAGTGCGGCACATACACCGATGGCCATCTCATCGTTAGCACATACGATGGCATCCGGTAACTTATCATGAGTATTTACATATTCTATTGTCTTATCATATGATACAAAATAGGACCAATCGGCTTCAATAATATTCTCTTCTCTCAATACTAATCCGGCCGTTTCCAGTGCATCCTCTACTGCCCTTTTTCTGCTTTCGCTTTCCTGATTGCTTCTGGGGCCGCTCACGAAAATGAAATCATGTGCATGATGAACTTCCAACACGTGTAACATCAAGTTATAAATACCCTGATACGTATCTGTACCGATATAGGGAATATCTTGCATCGGATATTCTAAACTAATGGCGGGAATCTTGTACTTCAATATCTTTTCACGCAATTCTTTACGCTCATAAGCCATATTAATGGTATTCCCCATCAATAACACAGCATCAAAATCCGCAATATTAGGCAAACTAAATATCATGCTTTCCCCAACATTACCGGGGTCACTCTCACTACCGGAAGAATAATTCAGAAATACAAATAAATCAATATTGTCTTCTGCAGCACGATTCTTAGCACCCTCTAACACTAATTCCAGATATTCATTACTCCAACCATTGGCAAATACAGCAATCTTTTTTTTCATGATATACTCCATGTACTTAATTCAAGGTAAAGGAAAAAGCTCCCCTTTAACACCTTCATATCCATATAAAATAGATAGTATCATTATAGCACACTTTTCTACAAAAACAAAGTACTTTCTTAGCAATTGTCAGACTTTTCCTGCCTTGCTTACTTAGGATAGCGAGAGGGGGATTTGGTCTGCGCTCCGCTTCGGTCCGCACAAAGCCGAGGCTCCCGGACCTCGTGCGCCCTCGACACTACTCCCTAGCGTCTCGAGTTCATATCGTATTTCACGATTACAAAAAAAGAGTCCATCTCTGAACTCTCTTTTTTGTAGTAGCGAGAGGGGGATTTGAATTCCATCTCTCACAATAAAATCACGCAAATACAGGCGTTTCAGCATCGTCATTTTTTACTATGTACTCATTTGTACTCATAACATTTTCTCTTTTGTGGGCTTTTTATAAGATTATATTCTGCCATCATCTGGTAGTAAGTCATCCTCTTCCATTTTCTTTTCTACTCTGTCTAACTCTTTCTCGTACAGATTAGTTGCGTTTCTTGTTCGTTTTATGCCGGGGATTTCGTCCAAATAGACGCTTTCTACGGTTTCTTGTTGCATAAGGTTGTCGAGTTCTTTATTGGCATTCTCTTTTAAGGTGTTTGCACGTCCAAATAAGCGACTTTCTTTACCCGCTCTACCTTCCAGTACTTCTTGTCGTCTCTCCTGTGTTTTAAGGCGTTTAAAGAGACATTTTATCTCTTCCCATATACTTAGTAGCAATCCTTCTCTATTCAAGCTAATTTCGCTTAATTTCGATGTTTCTTCTTTTATTTGTTCATTTAACTCTTCAAGGTTCTTTGTTTGGGTTGCTTCTTTACCGGCTACCCACGTCCGTGGGGGTTGGTGCTTTAGCCCGTGTACCTCTTCCTTGATTTCAATTCCTCTGAAGTATTCGTTTATTAACGGATTTACGATTTCGTGGTGGATTTTTTCGTATGCTCTTTTTAACTGGAAACCTTCCTCGTCGTTTCGTGTTTCTAATCTCTCGATGCCATCGCACCCAAGTGCATTTCCAATCGACACATTTGCCCGGATGCCCTGCTTGTAATTTTCCCCTACCGGGCAGTAGCAAATGTGCAGGTGTGGCGTTCCATTCGGTTCGTCCAAGTGGACTACCGCCCACAAGATTTTTAAGTGGGGAAATTCCTTTTTGAATTTTTCCAGTCCCTCTTTGTATATCTGCTTATAGAGTTCTCTTTGGGTGATTCGGTCTTCCCCAGTTGACCGGTAATATGTTCCGCCATTGGTCTCGTGTTCCCCTATTTGCATCACCGCTTCATAACATAGTTGCCCCTTGTTTAACTTTTTGTTGCTTTTCCAGTACTCGCAGTAGGGCACGTTGATTTTTCGATTTTCCCGAGTCTGCTTTTGGTTGTAATCGTCGATGTGAGGTTGCATCATTTCGTTGATTGTTTTTTCTATGAGCTCTTCTGCTGTTTCTTCCCCGGTTTTTTCTACTAGGTTGTTTTCGAGTACTTCATTATCACTCATCAAACTTTTGTCTACATTCTTCGTTTGGGTAATTCTCAAATCGTGCTTCAGTGCTACTCTTCCTACACTAAAACTTCCCGCCATTTTCGCCATTTTCGGTTTCCTCGATTTCTTCTTTTTCTTTTTATATGTGAAAAAGTATTTCTGAAAACCAGAATGGCTCAAAGCCACAGTTGGCAGAGCCAACAGTGCTTCTCGCCCTGCGGGGCTAAAGAGACCTTCTTCTATATCCTTACAGTGTGAAATCAATAACCTCATCTATAATTAAAGTTTATATACAAGCTTAGCTGCTAATATAGTCTTTTTTTAGTGTATATGTACACTACTTTTTCTACCATTTTTTAGTGGTTATATAGGATAAAATTTCTATTTTACTGTTCTTTTGGAAATATGAAAAATAAGACTTCTGTGTTGCTTTTACAAGTTGTGATGAAATAAAAAGTTGGTTCCTTTCTTATTTCCTATTTCGGATTTTCCCTTGTAAAAAGGAATATGTATAACCTTTCCCTATTAAAAAAGTACTTACTATACGCACAATACCAATAAAAAAGAGAAGAGATGTTACTCTCTTCTCTTTCTATTACTATTACTATTTCTGCTTTTAATCGCAAGGCTCTGCTCTACCAGAGTCGTAACCGCAATTTGCACAGATGATGTACTTACAGTAGGATATACTACCGTCAAGGTTGAGAATTTCGCTTCTCTCGCTAGTAGTCCATACGTGAGCAGTTCTTACTACTTCGGTCTTGGTAGCCAATGTTGCGATATTTCTATAAAGGTACTCTACCACGTGCTCTGTGTCGGTATCGTAAGTTGTAGTTTCAATTACATACCAGTACTCAGGTGCATCGTAGTTGGGTTCCGGTGTAGGCTCTGGAGTAGGTGCTACGGTAGGAACTGGTGTAGGAACTGGTGTAGGTGCTGGTGTAACCACAGGTGCTTCAGTTGGCTTAGGTGCCTCAGTGGGTGCAGGGGTAGGTGCCTCTGTTGCCTTAGGTGCTTCGGTTGCTACCGGCTCCTTAGTAGGCTCAGGGGTAGCTTCTACTACAGGTTCAGCAGTAGGTTCTACCACTTCGGGAACTGCAGTAGGTTCCTCAGTTGCTTCCACAGAAACTTCAGTAGTTTCGGTTTCTACAGTATCTTCTGTATCTACTTCGGTAGTAGGCTCCGGTGTAGGAGCTTCTACGTCTTCACCACCAAGTGCTACTTCGGTAGTAGGGGCTTCGGTAGGTGCCTCTGTTGCTTCTGTGGTAGCATTAACAACCACCTGTGTTGTTGAACTATCCGTACCATCTGCTTCTTTTGCTCCGCATCCTACAAGGGCAAGGCAAAGACCGATTGCTAATGCTAAGGTAATCTTTCTCTTCATAAAAATGTCCTCTCATTTGTACTTTTTATTCACTAACAACATACTGTCGTTAATGACCTTTTTGTAGATTATACTACTATGTCCGAGGTTTTGCAAACAATAATAGTTAATAAAACCTATCTCATTGAAGCAGCGTTATCAGCTGCTATTTTAGAATATATCGCAGAATAAACAATATCTTCTTCCAACACCTGTCAGAAGAAGATATTATATCATCCTACTACTTTAACAATAATTTATTCGTTTACATTGTTTTCTAAAGTAAATTTTGAAGTCAGTTTATTAACTTCGTATAATAAATCTTCAATAGTACCAAATCCCTTATAACTGAGCGACCAGTTATTTTCTGGATGGTATGTACTTGTTGTTAGTTCAAAATCGTCTGCATCTACCGCAATATTGCCAGAGTTGTCAACATATATGTTTGAAAAGCCAACATACACATAGTGAGGGTAATCTACACCATCCCAAGTACAATCTACCTTATACACCATATAGAGCTTATTTTGAATTGTATAAACAGAATCTTCTACTGGTCTATAATAGAAGTAGTTACCTACATAAGTAAGGCTCTTTAATCCATCCATATTACCTTCATAATTTAACCAATGGTCCTTGTATACCTTTTCTGCTACTTCCTTAGCCATACCTAAAGACGCTTCTTTATCTGCAACAGAGTTAAAATAGTCCTTGAGTCCTTCTACAACAATTTCTTTCTCTAAAGTCTCAGGGATTTCGCTGTATTTAGCAATGTAATCATTAACTTGCTGTTCTGATGAAACATTGGTTATCAATAATTTTACTGTGTCACCATTAGACAAATCATATGACTTTTCTATTTTATAATCTAAATTAGCGATTCTTTCTGATGTTGAATTTATTACAACCTCAGCCATTCCTTGAGTATCATATCCGGTGAATATAACTTCAACACCCTCGAATCCGTCAAATGTTGACACTTCTTTCAACCCACTTACTTTTACTTCAATACTTTCGAAATTTACACTGTACCCTGTTAATTGCTTGATTGAGTCATTATCACAAGACCATTTTAACTCAACAGTATCGCCATTTGATAATCCGCTTGATTTATCAAGCTCGTACTTAACAAACTCACGCCTTACACAATTTGCAGCAGTTTTGTAATAATCTGCGTACAGATTATCGCTACTCTTAAACTTCATACTGCTGTAATCTTCATCAAACTTATCAGCATCAAACACTACTTGAACAGTACCATAGCCGTCGTAACCACCTACTTCCACTTTTACATAGTCGTTTAAATCAATTGTTTTTCCACCACAGCTACTTAAACCTAACATAAGCAAGCAGCTCGCCACTAAAATTAACCATTTTCTTACACTTTTTCTCATTTTCCTTATCCTTTCGTTTTGTTTTACAAACCCACTTTTTGTCAGTTTGTGTTGAGTTCATTCTGAAATTATACCACTATCTTTTTGCATTTGCAATCTATTAGTATGCATTTGCATATTGCGGCATTGTTTTATTTACTGTTTAGTATGGATAAACTAAAGACTGAGGTGATAAACTTATGAAAAACCACGATGAAAAATTCATAAAAATTGGTCTAAATATTGCATACTATCGTAAATTAAGGAAAATGACGCAACTGGAACTAGCCGAAAAAGCCAACCTGTCTAGAACGCACATCTCAAATATCGAAGCTCCAAATATGATTACTTCTATTTCTATTGAAACACTTCTTGATATTGCCGAGGCTCTTGAAATACCTGCATCACATCTGCTTGACTTTACCAGATAACCGGAAGATTTTTCTCCCTTTCGGTTATTTTTCATATTCTTCTTCCGCTTCTTTTACCCATTTCAGCTGATAACCTCTGCTTTCCAGCTCACTCTCTATTTCCCTATATGCATAATCTGTGCAATAGAAAGTTTCAAAATCTTCTGGATGTTCTTTGGCTTCTTCATAGATTTCAAGCAAATACTTATCTGATGCTTTTTTCAGTTCATTTTTTGTCTTTACCATAGTTTACCCCCTGTTTTCTTTTCCATCATAATCTTGTCTAACGTAGGTCTGCTTACTCCTAGTTCTCTTGCCATCTGACTCTTAGAGATTTCCCTTGATAAGTACTTCCGGTACGCTTCCACATAGGCTTCGTCCGGGACTTCCTTCTTCTTTCGTCCTTGGTACTTGCCCTTGGTCTTGGCAATGGCAATTCCTTCTTTCTGACGCTCCAATAGTATAGCCCTCTCGAACTCGTAAATCGCCCCTATCATTGTCAGCATTAGCTTTCCTGTGGGCGTTGATGTGTCTATTTGCTCCTTATTTGACACTATCGTGACCTTCTTTGTTTCAAGTTTTTCCACAAGGCTTAAAAGGTCTTGAGTGTTTCTTGCAAGTCTTGAGAAGTCGTGTATATAAATGACATCCCCTTCTCGTACAAAATCTAGCATCGCTTGGAGTTCCGGTCTTTTTGTGTCCTTGGCACTTATCTTCTCTGTAAACCACTTTTCTATGTCGTACTTCTTTAGAGCTTCGACTTGCCGGTCTTCATTTTGTTCTACGGTGCTAACCCTTACATATGCTACCTTCATTTTCATATCTCCTTTCTGATATTCTTTTAGAGATATGAAAATTTAGGTTTTTGTACTGCTTTTACAGATTGTAAAGAAATGGTAAAGTGGTTTTCTTTTACAGGGAAAGCGAGAGAACCGGAGGACTATTTTAAGGTGTACCCTAATTTTACAAAGCCACCTGTCTACGATTTTTTATATGGCAGAACCCAGTATCCACTCTTCTATCAATCGGTCCTCGGTGTAACCGTTCTGATACTCTTTTTTGCTCGTTACTTTTTTGCTAATCACGACGCCTTCTCGAACGATTTCTTGGTGGTAAATTCTCTCTATACCATTCACTAGCTCTTCATTGAACACCTCTTTGGTCTCATAGTACACTCTGTACTCGTCCCCTTCTTGCTTGTATTGTAAAAAGCTCTTATTTGCAGGCACAGGGTACTTTCCGTCTTCTTGTTTATCTTCAAATTTGTTGAATACCCAACGGTTCCTGTACTTGCCATTTCTGAACTCCTTCTCACAGTCCCAGTGCCCTTTGAGGTATTCATCTGGGTAGCAATGCGTGTCGATTTTGCCTTGCTTGTTGTATATAAGTAGTTGAAGTGGACGTATATCCACTAGCTTTTCTCTGGGGCTTATATGCGTACTCACCTTAGTTTCCCCTTTGTAACGCACAACTGTTTCGGTTTTCGTGATATTGGCTACTCCACAGGTACCGTTTATCCACAATTTTTCGTAGTATTTGTCAACATAGCATTGACCATCCTCTATCACTACTTCTTCTCTTTCCGATTTTTTAACAAGTCCAAAGTTTTTATAGTAATCGATGAGTTCTTCTCTTGTTAGTTCCACATATTCAATACCACTGGGTAATGTAGCCGCTTCGCTTTCACCCCTTGATTTTTCATCATTTTTTTTATTTTTTCTAATAATAAGCGAATTTGAGAAAGTTTTTTCAAACTCGCTAATCCAACGATATACCGTCGCTTGACTTCTACCGGTGTGTTCCATAGTAAGCTTTACAATCTCCGCTCTTTCCAGTGCCCCATCTGTAAGCATAGCAAACAAGAACTGCTTGTGCTTCTCTTTTACCTTTCGATTTGCCGCAGCTCTTTCTCTTTCTTCTCTTCTTTTGAACAGCCCTGTTTCCTCGATTTCTTCTTCACTCATACAAAGCTGGGCAGCCAAAGTCTCCCGACTGCATACATAGTAGCCATCGGGATAGTCTCCTTCTCCTACGTGAGTTTGTGCCCCGTATATGCACCTTAACAACTCTGCTTTGCTCAAAGGCTCGTCAAAACTTTTGTTTAGCCAATTTGTTTCCTGCATTGCTGCTATGGGTACCATAATCTGTCTTAAATGGCAATAGTACCAAAAGCACATCACCTCTCTCATATCACCGCTTACCATTCCTCTTACTTGGGCAAGCTTCTTCATTACCTTCAGTCTCGACTTAATATCTTTTTTCTGAATGGTAGTAAGTTTAGGCAGTTCTCTTGGACCAAGAGGATAATACTTAATCTCTTGGTCTTTTTTCTTTTCTTTTTTCTCTTTCTTAGGTCTTCCCGGTTTCTTTTTCTCTTCCGGTGACATATCTACTTCAAACAAGTCACAAAGCTCATCCAAGTCATAGTAGCAAGTTGCATTATACTGCTGAAGCTCTGCATACCGTTCATTCTTTACGTGCTTTGTTCCGGGCAGTCTGCATATACGAGGTGCATCTGTTACTGCCGTATCCACCTCTACCAAATTTTTATCATATAAGCTTTGCAAGTAGGTTGTAACAGTCTTGTAAAGCTTTTTGTGCTTGAACATCGCCTCTTCGTCTGACTTAGGAATTGGCTCACTGTAAAGAATAATGTATTGAAGCCCTCTTCCCGACTTTGTAAGAAGTGTAGGGTACACCATCTTATCTTCAAATACAAGTTCTTCCATATCGCCGATAATTTGGTCTACAAGCTTATCTCCTTCTTCAATGGAATATTCGATTGCCGGATTTTTCCCCTTGTTCTTCATCACATCGAAATCGATAAGAAGCCCATTGATGTAACGCACGTCCTTTTCAGCTCTAAACCAGCCTCTCTTTGTCTTGTCATCACTTAGTCTATACTCCCCGGAAAAACTGTTGAGTGTTATGTAGCAGTTTGTACTGTCCGCATAAAGCTCATACTGCTTCTCAAACGCTTCTTCTTTTCTCGTACAATACTGCCCAAACGTATCTCCTCTATGACAGAAAAAAGACTTACCAAGCCCCTTTTGGTTGAGTACCCTATAATATACCAAGGCTTGCTCGCTGTTACTCATCGGTCCATCTATTATTCTGTTGTAGCTTTTTACTGCCTCAGACATACTGGCACTCCTTTCTTCCTTGGTATATGCTCACTTGCTTTTCTTCTAAAAGTTACGCTTTTACAAAACAAAAAAGCGGATACCAACGCTCCGCTTCTTCTGCAACAAAAAAGAGCACTGGCTTTCCCCGTCATTTTCCATCCTGACACCAATGCTCTTTTTTATTTGCTCCCCTACCCCTGAAGGTAGGGGATTAGGTCGCTTTTTATATGTTAAACAAGTCTGGATTGCAAGCCCATTCCTGTTTTAACCTGTGTATTGTATTAGACGGGGAAACGCTTCATACAATTCGGATGGATTAAATTGTTTGATTTTCTTTCTCTTATATGAGAAGTACTTTCTGAAAACACCTCTCACAATCTCTTCACAAAAGATATGAAAAAAAAACTTTTTGTAACTTTTCCAACCGAATTTGTAAAAACAAAAACCGCCAGTCTTTTCGCTTTTGACAGCCCCCTATAAGTAGGGAAATCACAAATATTCTGTTAGACTGCACCTCATTCAAGAACTATCCCTACCGTTAGGGAGAAACCCAGCGTGTCTCAGTTGCCGATGACCACTTCCCACGAAATATCCCTAAAGCTAGGGCATATCCATCTACCTATTAAATGATAAGTACTTTTTCACTTTTTTGTTGGCTTTCCACAAGCCAATAACTCAATATTAACTTGTGTACCACAAGTTGTTTTCGCTCTGCCGAGGGCTTCCAATGTATATATGAAAAATTGCACATAAAAAAAGAGCAGCTATTTCTAGTTGCTCTTTAATCGTGTAATAAACTATATATTATTCCGTCCTTTTCATCGGCTTGTTATCCTCTATGCCCTGCCCGGCAAAGAAGAAGTCTGCCATTTCCGGTCTACGCCCCCTTGTATGGTAAACTGAGACAAGGTTCTGAAATTTATATCTTAGTGCCCTGTCTGATACTCTTATCAGTAGGTCTGTATCTTCGAGTTGGTTCTTTCTTATATGGTCTTGGATTATCCTATTATCCTCTTCTCTAACCGGGAAGGTTTTTTGCTGGTACTCTCCTACGGTTAGTCTGTAAATCTTCACAGCCTTTAGCCCCGAATGGAGCATAAGTCGTAGTACTATGGAAAGGTTTGTACTGGGTCTATATGCGTCATCGGAGTTTCCACCCTCTAATCGTCTTATCCAAAGCTCTGCCTCTTCTTTTGTCATACCTACTCCCTACCTTTTAAGGAATTCTATGATTACCATTTTAACCAATGGTTAATATTTTGTACATAGAATTTGCGGAAGGTTTAGCACTTTTTTTAATTCTCACATACCCCCAAAGCCTACGCATCGAAAAGATGCACAGTTTGACGACTGGGGCTTTTGGGAGGTTTATACAAAAATGAAAGTTTCAACTACAGGTACATTGAAATCGCTTGTTAAAGCTGGTATGATTTCTATTGACGATGCCGTTTCGCCTGCTAGACAGGAGGAAGCAATGAGAACAATTTTAGACGGAGTGCATCCGTACAAAATTACAGAACCAAAACCCGGTAACAAAGACCTACGATGGTCTACCTATGTTGCCGACCCTACTAAAGCAGAAGGAAGGAGGAAAATTTTCAGAAATAGCAAGTCGGAGCTCTTTGCTTTTCTGATTAACCACTATGGGCTTGCTAAAGATACTGAGCTTACTTTTGGTGAGCTTTATAATAAGTTCGTTGATTATAAAAAGCTATACACCTCTAATATTACTAACAGCAAGAAGTCAAAATCACCTTCTACCATTAGAAGATTTGTGAGAGATTACGAAAACACTTTGAAGGATACTGTTTTGGATAAGATGCGTTTGTCTGATGTTACAAATATCATTGTTGAAGAAGTATTCATTGAAGTAGCTCACAAAAAAGGTCTCTCTGAAAGTTATGTCAGCAACCTTCTAGGCTATGTGTGTGGTGCCTTAGAGTATGCCTTTAAGAGCAAACTGATTGCCACCAATGAAGGTGCGTGTGTTGACCGAGCCTTGGTACTTAGCCACGCCATTCCATCCAAGCCGGTTGTTGACGAAGAAAGAGTGCTTACTGCAGATGAAGTAATTGCACTTTACCAAGCAACTAGAAAGCAAATCGAGGCACACCCTACCTATATGCCTAATTACGGCATCCTGTTGGCACTGATGACAGGAATGCGGGTCGGAGAAGTTGCTGCACTTCGTTGGAGTGATGTAGACGACCTTTATATTCACATAGACCACAGCGAACACCGCATTGACTACGCTTCCCACGAAGAAGCCGTGGAACAATACGATAACCTTCTTACTATGTATGATTGGGTAGAGCCAAAAGATAACTTCTTAAAGAGAAGTGCCAGTTACATTATGACTGTCGGGGAACCAAAGAACAGGAAGCACCGTAACTTCCCTATGGTACCTCAAATTAGGGCGTTATTTGACGAAATAAGAGCTTTAGATGTGTCTAATGATAATTCTTTCATCTTCGCAAAAGAAGGTAGTATAAGGCACAATGGACACGATATCTCGTGTGCTATTGAGAGACGCAGTAAAGAAGCGAATATCAAAAAGGCAAGCGTACATATGCTACGCCGTACCTTCTCCAGCAACGCCTTAATTAAGTACCCCAGAGAGTTAGTTGCTGCTTTACTTGGACACTTAGAAAACACTAACAAAGAACATTACGACTACGACGTAAGCACAATCGAGTACAAAAAAGAGATGATTAGCAATTTGTACTCAAATGTACTCAAACTCAAGCCTATCAAGATGGCATAAAAAAAGGCGAAAACCTTTATTTTCAAGGCTTTCGCACTTCTTTAAGTTAATAGCGAGAGGGGGATTCGAACCCTCGACACTACGGGTATGAACCGTATGCTCTAGCCAACTGAGCTATCTCGCCATATTCTATTTGCTTTTAAGTATTGGATGGGGCCTACAGGGCTCGAACCTGTGACCCTCTGCTTGTAAGGCAGATGCTCTCCCAGCTGAGCTAAGACCCCGCTTAAAAGCTTCGTCGCAACCGACTTTGTTAGTATACAATGCCGGTTGCGTTTTGTCAACAACTTTTTTCTATAATATTATAAATTTTTACATAATAAGAAATTGTGCGAGTACAGTGGTGGGGGCTAAAAAGAATTGCAAAGCAATTCTTGTAATTGTCGCCTCCGGGCGACAATTTTTACATTCTTTCCGGTGCCTCAAAACCAAGCACATCGATACATGCTTCCAGCACGTCCTTTGTAAGACCTAAGAGTGCAATCCAGCCTGCTTTCTTTACCTCATCCTCTTCTACCAGAATCTTTGTCTCATGATAGAAACGGTTAAACTCGTTGGCCAAATCATAGATATAAGCACAAACCTTATTGGGTGCACTTTCTTCGTAAGCAGCCTGCATGGTGGCATTGAATTTCGCCAATTCCATAGCCAATGCCTTTTCTGCACTGTTTTGAACGGTCTGAATCTTGACAGATGCCAAGTCTCCGCCCTGCTCCTTGTATTTCGCCAGAATGGACTTAATACGCACGATGGTATACAGCACATAGGGGCCGGTATCTCCTTCAAAGGACGTAAATCTTTCCACATCAAAAACATAATCCTTGGCAGGCTGGTTGGACAAGTCACCATACTTAATGGCTGCAAGACCTACGATTTTTGCAGTCTTTACTGCATCTTCTTCGTCTATCTGATAGCCCTTCAGTTCTGCATTTTCCTTAATCTTACGAAGCATTTCCACATTGATTTCTTCAATCAGATTCTCCAAACGGGGTACGCCGCCGGAACGGGTCTTGTAGGGCTTGCCGTCCTTGCCGTTCATGGTACCGAAGCCAATGTGAAGAAGCTCTGTATCATCATTTACCAGCTTGGTCTTCTTGGCACAACGGAATACCTGCTCAAAATACAGGTCCTGGCGCTTATCGGTAAGATAAATCATCTGCACCGGTGCATATTCTGCCATACGCATCTTAATGGTAGCCAAGTCCGTGGTATTGTAAAGAGAAGCACCGTCGGACTTCAAAATCATGCAAGGAGGAATCTCCTTGGTGTCTGTTTCTTCCTTTACATCCACTACTAATGCGCCATCACTGATATAAGCGTAGCCACCATCCTTCATTTCCTGCACCATATCCGGAATCCAGTCATGGGCATCGGACTCACCCTTCCAAAGCTCGAACTCCACATTCAGATTGGTATAATTTCTCCTCAAATCGCTGACAGAAACACGAATAATGTGATTCCAAAGTGCACGATGGCCTCTTACGCCACTCTGTAGCTTAAAGGTAGCCTCCATGGCCTTGGCCTTATACTCCGCATCCTCCTTGGACTTACCGCTTGCAGTAGGATAAATTTCCTCCAGTTCTGCAATAGTAAAGGGGGCTTCTGCAGGGTATTCTCCGGTAAAGTTCTCATCAAAATAAGGTAAATCCGGGTATCTGAGCTCTAACTCATGAATAATCAGACCCATGGGCTGTCCCCAGTCACCCAAATGAATGTCGCCGATGATGTCATGTCCTACGTAACGTGCTATTCTCTTTACACTTTCACCAATGATGGCAGATCGTAAATGTCCTACATGTAAAGCCTTTGCCACATTAGGTCCGCCGTAATCGATAATAATCTTCTTAGGATTTTCAGGCATATCCAGACCAAACTTTTCGTCTGCTGCCATGCCCTCCAAATAATCCCTCAAAAAGTCTTCCTTTATCTTCAAATTCAAGAAACCGGGTGCCACTGCATTGACATCTGCAAATACGGCACTATCCGTAAGCTGCGCTGCTACATCATTGGCAATCATGATGGGGGCCTTCTTGTACTGCTTAGCACCTGCCATGGCACCGTTACACTGATATTCGCACAAATCCGGACGATTGGACAGGGTCACCTTGCCCAACTCCTTTGCATATCCGGCCTTTTCAAAGGCCTGCTGCATTTCCTCTGATATCAAATCCAAAATCTTCTTCATTCTGTTATTCTCCTCGTTAGCTAACAAGTTATTCTTTATGTCCCTTCGGGCACCATTGCTATTACTATAACGTATATTTAGCAATCTGACAAGTTCTTTTGTCTTTCCCTCTCTGCCTTGGAAAAAGCACATCCGCAATAGTCCTGACGATATAAATCATACTCTGCCGACAATTCAATGGAACGCTTATAGCCTTCCTTTTTCTTAAAATCTGAAGGCAACCAGGGAACCTCATAAATTAGTGCAAACTCTTCTCCCAGTTCATTCAGCTTTTCCGCATTTTTAAGGGGGCTGATAGTAAGCGTGGTGGCAAAATAGTCTGCATCATACTCCTTCGCCCGCTTCGCCGTTTCTTCCAGGCGCAGGCGGTAGCAGGCAAAGCATCTCTCTCCCCCTTCCGGGCACTGCTCCAGACCGGAAGCTATCTCCAGAAATTCCTGTGGACGATAATCCCCTTCCACTACTTCAATAGGGAAATGACCATCCTTCTCGTTCAAAAGTGCTATCAGGCGCTTCTGTTCCTCCACACGCTTAAAATACTCAGCGGAAGCTGTAATATTAGGATTATAGTAAAAAACCGTAATCTGAAAATGGGGACTTAAATATTCCAGCACATAGCTACTACAGGGCGCGCAGCAGCTGTGTAAAAACAAATGCTTGCCCTCCTGTCCCCTTAACTGAGTCAGTAGTTTTTCCAATTCTTTTTGATAATTGCGTCGATTCATCCTTCCAACCCTCCAGGATTATACTACTCCTATTTTATAGCAAAAAAGCCCGGCAGTCTACCGGACTTTTTCACATTTTATCTTTTCGGGTTATCAGTTATTTTATTTATTGTCTTCCTGCAAGGACAAGGTAACCAATACCTTAAACAAATCACCATCCACACTTATCTCAAGGGTACCTCCCTGTAATTCTACCAAACTTTTTGCGATACCAAGACCCAATCCGTTACCTTCGGTATGTCTGGAACGGTCCCCTCTCACAAAACGTTCCATCAGTTCCTCTTCACTAATATCCAATGCATATTCAGAGATGTTCTTAAAAAAGATATGTACCTTATTTTCTTTCCGTTCCACAGTCAGGTATACCCTGGTTCCGCTTTGACTGTATTTACAAATGTTGGTCAGCAGATTATCAAACACTCTCCATAACAGCCTACTGTCCGCCATAATCTGTATCTCTTCCTCCGGCTTTTTTATCACCGGGGTCAACTGCTTCTCAGAAAGCCTTTGTTCGAATTCTCCCACTGCCTGCTCCAATAACACTCCGATATCACAGGTCTGTAAAATCACTTCTACATTTCCGGTGGAAGCCTTAGCCGCCTCCATCAAATCTTCCAACAGCTTCTTTAATCTTCCAGCCTGACGATACAAAACCTCCGAATACTCCTTTATCTTCTCATTATCCGTTTCTTCCCTGCAAATCAAATCCGAATAATTAATGATAGATGTAAGGGGTGTCTTAATATCATGGGATACATTGGTAATCAGCTCGGTCTTTAGATGCTCACTTTTCATCCGCTCATTCACTGCCGTTGCCACGCCTTCTGAAATCCTGTTCAGATTCTCTGCATGCCGGCGAATGTCCCCGTGCAAGCCTTCCACATCCACCTTGTAATCGCTGTTGCCCTTTGCCAGCTCTTCTCCCGCCTTCTTTAGCAGTAACATCTGCTGCAACCTGTAAAACAGCAATGGAATCAATACAACTCTTGTAATAATCCAAGCTGCAAATAAGCATATCAGCATCCGATAGAGAGAGTAGTTAGTAGGAATTTTTCCTTTCACATAAATCCACGCCAATAGTTCGGCCAGCGTAAGCCCCAATACGATAATTGCAGTCTTCCAGATTAGAGGAATCTTATGTATGATTTCTCCGAAAAAAACAAATACCTTCTCAAACCTATGCCACAAAGCATAGAGAATACTACGCTTTACCACCCCTTCTTCACATGCGTGACTATACAAAGCCAATCCCCCAAATATCGCAATGATAGCAATTGCCACAAAACGTATATAACCCGATACGGAGAATATGTCCTGACTGCCGGGTAAGGGTATCTGAAATACTCCCCATATAGCTGCTCCCAACAACACTACCAGTAAATCTGTGGGTATGTAGAGATTCGCGCCCTGTTTTTTTGCTTTCTTGGACTCTGCAAGTGCTTTCCTGAAATAAGCAACACTGACAATCCCCACAAGAAGACTCAACACCACCAATATGGGCAGTAATACTTTGAAAAGATTCAAATTCTCCGTCAGGAAACAAACCACAGCAATATAGTCCGGATAGCCCTTCTCTCTGGGCACTATCATCTGAACGATAAAAGAACCTCTTCCCCTGAATTCCTGAAATACATAAGTGTGGGTCCACTCAATTTCTTTGCCGTACTTTGCTTCATTCCAACTGTCATTACCGTTTAAGATGACGGCATCCACGGAACAGCCCGCCAGTACCTTATCCGCTTCTGCCTCTCCGTATCGGTGAAAGGTATATAAAACCTCTCTGCCCAAATCACCCAGATATTCCTGCAAGTAGGTATCCTTCCTGCTTTGGGCATCGGTGATATAGAAGCCTTCCTCCACCATATAATAAACCCCCGCCACACTTGCGGGCAGGCATAGTATGCTCAAAACAATCCCCAAAACTGCCATGCATTTGCCTAATAAGGTATATTTGCTCTCCTTTTTCACGACCTTGCCCCCTTTTCGAACTTGTATCCCTGGCCCCAAACCACTTTCAGATATCGTGGTTCCGCCGGATTGATTTCTATCTTCTCTCTCAAATGTCTGATATGTACCGCCACTGTACTTTCACTGCCATAGGGCAAATCCTTCCACACTCGTTCATAGATTTCCTTGGGCGAAAACACCTTTCCCGGATTTTGCATGAGAAGCTTCAAAATATCATATTCCGTGGGTGTCAGACTGATTTCCTCTCCATCCACCAGCACCTGTTTTCTCAAATCGTTCAACTCCACTCCTCCGATTTGTAAAAGGTTTGAAGTGCTGCTGCCGCTGCCCAGCTGCATATATCTGCGTAGCTGGGACTTCACTCTGGCACATACCTCCATGGGATGAAAAGGCTTGGTAATATAATCATCCGCACCGATATTTAACCCCAATATTTTGTCTGCATCTTCCCCCTTGGCCGTCAGAAGGATTACCGGTACATTGCTGCTTTTGCGGATTTCAACCATGGCCTGAATACCGTCCATCACAGGCATCATGATATCCATCACCACCAGATGCACCTCCTGCTCCCTGACAATACGAACCGCTTCTTCACCATTAAAAGCCTCCAGAAAGCTGTAATTATCATTGTCCAAATATATCTTCAATGCATTGATAATATCCTTCTCGTCATCACAAAGTAAAATCTGATACATACCTGCCACTTCCTTTCCCTAAGAAAAGTATAAACAAAAAATCTTTAAAAATAAATACTCTAAATCTTTAAGATTTCTTTAAGATGAGCTTTGTTTGACTTTCCCGGCACACCACATTATAATATTTCTTAGCAATCATTTGACGAGGTTTTACTATGGAAAAGATTTTTTATGAAGACACACATATTTTAGATTTTGAAGCTGTGGTTAGCGATTGTCAGCCCAACAAAGATTCTTATCTTATCGTGCTGGACCGTACCGCCTTTTTTCCGGAAGAAGGCGGACAGCCTGCGGATACAGGTACTTTGAACGGATTAGTCGTGCGGGATGTAAGCATCCGGAATGATATTATCTTTCATCATATGGATGTCCCCTTTGAGGTAGGCACTAAAGTAACCGGCCATGTGGACTGGGCAAGACGGTTTGATTTTATGCAGCAACATTCCGGGGAACATATTATCTCCGGTCTGCTCCATAAGCATTATGGCTTTTCAAATGTGGGATTTCACTTAGGACTTACAGAGGTGACTTTGGATTTCGATGGTAGCATCGGCATGGATGCTCTTCGCGATATTGAGGCAGAAGCCAATGAGATTGTATGGAAGAATCTTCCTGTGAAGGTTTCCTTCCCGGACAAAGAGCGTTTACAGGCTATGGAGTATCGTAGCAAAATAGAAATCTTGGGGGATGTAAGAATTGTAGAGATACCGGGCGTAGATGTTTGTGCCTGCTGTGCTCCCCATGTAGAGAATACCGGTGAAATCGGTCTCATCAAGATTACAGGTGTACAAAGTCATCGTGGCGGCGTGCGAATTAATATTCTTTGCGGGGAACGTGCACGAAAAGATTATAGCCTCAAACAGGATTCCGTAAATGCTCTTTCCGGTATGCTCTCAGCAAAACCGGAACTGGTAGTGGAAGCCGTAAAGAAGCTTCAGGAAGATGGTTTGAAGCAGAAAGAAAGCTTTAATACTCTAGCAAATCAGTTGTTACAAATGCAAGTTTCCTCTCTGCCGGAACCTTCCATCTACCCCAATCCGATTCTTTTTGTAGAATTGTCCAATCCTATCGCAATCCGCAATACTGTCAATGAATTAACTGCAAAGTATCCCGGCTATTGCGGAATTTTTAATGGTAACGACGAATCAGGCTATAGCTTTATCATCGGCAGTAACTCTTTGGACTGTCGTACATTAGCAACTAGCTTGCGAGAAAAGTTTGGTGCCAAGGGTGGCGGTACTCCTCCCATGATACAGGGAAGTGTACAAGCTACGAAGGAACAGTTACTTGCCTTTTTTGCCGAATAAATAATATGCTTCTCCTTTGTGTTCTGAAAATCACAGGGAGAAGCTTTTTATTTGCCCTTCTTACCCATTGAATATGCAAAATTCTGTTACCATCATCCTGCCTGCATGTTCCCAATAAATAATTCGACCATTGTGTCTATTCACAACTGTAAAGTCCGGATAGATTGTTTTTTCATTGCCCTCCTTTAATAATACTAACGGACGTTCATATTTATAAAGGATATCCTCTTTGTGATTATACAAACTATTTGCTATGATGACCTCTGATTTACTTCGTACCAGTTCTCCCTGCTCTGTTTCATATCGTAAATTCTCCGGATAAAAAGGATTACTTTCATATTCTTCAGTCTTCCATTTATGAATCAGTTCCTCTTTTGATAGTAACAATGGCGATACCAGTGTTTTCCGGATAGGGCTTAACTCACTATAAGTATTCTCTGCTTCTTCCTGATAATTCGCTTTCCGAAAGTTTTTTAAAGCCCTTATTCCCTTCTTTAATATAGGTTCCAACTTGGTATAATATTGTTTTTGGGCTAAATCCTTTGCTAATGCAAGTTCTTCTCTCTTTATGTATCTGTTCTCCCACTTATTACTCTCTTCATTTTTGTATTGTTGATAGAAGAAGATTTCTCTCCCTTTCTTCTGATACTTGAGGCTGCCCTCCGGTGCTCGCTCCTTAAATTTATTAATAGTTATCAGCATTTTCTCTAATCTTTCGATTTCTCTATTAACTTCATTTATCATATTTTCCTCCTCTAAAACCCGTACTCTCAAACCTATTATGCTTCCGACCAGAATTCGACTATCTCAGTTTCCCCTTCTCCTGCCCATATAGGTACTTTGTATTACTTTAGGTAGAATTATTATATTTCCGTCGCCTTTCCTTCTGCCTAAATAAGTACTTTACTTCTCTATTAGGCAGACTTTTAGTGTGATTTCTGTCTTTTCTTCTACCCATTCGCACACTTCTGTTCGCGTTTAGGCAGAACACAAACACTTCTCTCTTAATTTTTTCTGCCCATTTGTGAAATATAAGTTTATTTGGACAGAAATACTTGCTTTTTCTAATTAAAAATAGTTGGAATAAAACGATATTGACAATTTTTTTCAAGAATTAATACGTTTACCCACAAAAGTGGTGTAAAACAAGATATAAACCAGATTTTCTAAGAATATTATAATTATCATATAAATCAACCTGCTGTGGTTTTTGAATCAACCACAGCAGGTTGATTTTTCATTACGCTTCTTTCTTCATAGGTTTCACATTTTTCATCAACAGCAATCCCAAAAATACTGCAATAATACCAAATGGCAAGCTAATCCATGCAGACTTGGTGAATCCTGCTACAATATATGTAATAAAGGAAATCACCGCTACAAAAATCGCATAAGGAAGCTGTGTGGAAACATGCTTCACATGATCACACTGCGCTCCTGCACTGGCCATAATGGTGGTGTCAGAAATAGGTGAGCAATGATCACCGCAAACTGCACCTGCCATACATGCGGAAATAGAAATAATCATCAGTGTAGGATCTGTCGAACCAAACACATCTACAACGATAGGAATCAAAATACCAAAAGTTCCCCAGCTGGTACCTGTAGCGAATGCCAGGATGCATGCTACCAGGAACACTACTGCCGGCAGGAAGCTCATTAATCCTTCTGCGCTGCCCTTTACCAGTCCTTCTACATATACTCCTGCGCCCAAACTATCTGTCATAGCCTTTAAGGTCCATGCAAAGGTTAAAATCAAAATAGCGGGAACCATTGCTTTAAAGCCTTCCGGCAGACATTCCATACATTCTTTCAAATTTAATACTCTGCGGATTAAATAGAATAACAGGGTAAGCATTAAAGCCACAAAGCTTCCCAAAACCAGACCCACAGACGCATCACAGTCTGCAAATGCCTGTTTAAAGGATACACCATCAAAAAATCCGCCTGTATAAATCATTCCAACAATACAACAAATAATGAGCAGAATAATGGGTAATACCAAATCAATCACCTTACCATTTTTCTTATCTGCTGTTTCTGCTTTATTTTCCATCGGTAACAGCATGGCATCCTCATACTTCTTCATGGGGCCAAATTCTGTCTTCATTACTATCATGGCAATAACCATAATCACTGTCAATATAGCATAGAAGTTATAGGGAATGGCCTTCACAAATAGCTGAAATCCGTCTTCACCCTCTACAAAACCGGTCACAGCTGCTGCCCAGGAAGAAATAGGTGCAATAATACATATCGGTGCAGCCGTAGCATCAATAAGGTATGCCAGCTTCTCACGTGACACTTTATGCTTGTCAGTTACAGGTTTCATAACACTACCAACGGTCAAACAATTGAAATAATCATCAATAAAAATCATGGCACCCAATAGTACTGTCGCCAGCTGTGCACCCACCTTGCTTTTAATATGCTTTGCTGCAAAATCGCCAAATGCCTGAGAACCGCCCGCTTTATTCATTAGGCATACCATCATACCCAGAATGACCAAGAATACCAAAATACCTACATTCCAGCCATCAGATAACGAGCCTACCACACCATCTTCCAGAATGTGTTCAATCGCCAGTACCGGGTCTGCTCCCGCATAGAAGAATCCACCCACTAAAATACCGATAAACAAAGAGCTATACACTTCTTTGGTAAGCAAAGCCAGCACAATCGCAATGATGGGGGGTAACAGTGCCCAGAAAGTACCGTACAATCCCGGAACATACTCCGGTTCCTCTTCCACTACAAAGGAAACTTCACCGTTTTCGTCAGTTATTCCTTCATATAGTACTTCCTCACCCTCCTTAACCTCTACCTTCGCTCCATCTATGGGATTGCCGCTTTCCTGGTCACTTACATCAAAAATGTAATCACTGATGGTTGCTTCCGCATATACTGTCATAGGCATCATCAGCATGCAAAGCATCAGGATTGCCAACCCCAGTTTTTTCTTGAGTTTTTTCATAGTTTTTCCTCTCAATCCGCCCTATTCGGGCTTATTCTATACCCATACCACTATTTTATCGAAACTTGTCGAAATATGCAAGGCATTTATGACGTTTCAGCTCACTGAAAAAGCTCTTAGAAGCCTGACACCTCTAAGAGCCTTTCCTTAATCATTTCCATATTGTACCAGTTCCAAGAACTCCGTAGGTTTCTCATTCATGGCTTCACTGATTTCTTCCTCTTCCAGTTCCAAATCCGTCAGCACCACTCCGGTTCTTCCATCCTGTATATCTAAATATAGATAATCATATACATATTCTATCACGTTGGTTTTACCCCATGCATCTCTGGAATGGTCTGCTAACACATGATAATAGTCCCCTGTATATTGAATAGCGGTAATAATGGCATCCCCTTCATCCGTAAACTGCACCAATTCCAGATATGCCGGCTTCCCTTCTTTCACATTGTCAATGAAAGAATTCCACTTATCCATGCCGCTCTTTACGGTTCCGTGAACCACTACAAAGGCATCCGTCTCTAAAATCGCTTCATAGTCATTTGGATAAGCAGAAAGCCTGTCGAACATTTCCCATTCATCATAAATCTCTCCCACTACGTACTCAGGTTCACTGCCAACATTACTTTCGAGATTTTCGGAAGCAGCATCCTGGGTCGCAGACACCGAATCCTGCTCCGGTGCATATTCCTGTGGCGTATTTTCTGATTTATCCTGTCCTCTGTCACCCCAATTCAAAATATCCTTAAAGTCAAATCCATTAGTTCCGTCCGCTGCTTCCTGACTGGCTACTGCAGAATTCTCTTTCATAGCAGTATCATATTGAGGGGCAGAACCGCCACTACTATCTGCCGCTGTATCTGCCTTCCTGCCGGTGCGGGTACTGAAATAAAGTCCCACACAAACCACCAGGCAGGCTGCCGTAGCCAGGCTTCTTCGAAATACCACATTCTGAAAAATGGAGCGTTTGGTTTCTTCTGCTTCTGTTACATATTTTTCGCTGATGTTTCCCATTTCACGAAACAAATCATTTCCTGTCATTTTCAAACTCTCCTTTCCTAAACTGTTATTCCACGGGCGGATAAATAATCCTGCAATTCGTTTCTGGTTCGAAATAGTGTGGTCTTCACCTTGCTCTCACTGATTTGCAGACGTTTGGCTATATCCTTTACCGAATCAGAGTACCAATATCTGCGTACAAACATAACCCGTTTTTCCTTGGGCAGCTTCTCTAAAAACTCATCCAGAATCCTTGCCAGTACCCCTTCTTCATATGCTGATTCCACGGTATCTTTCCCTGCCACACAGCCTTCTAATTCTTCTAATACCAGATCAGCATTGAAACGCTTCCGAGCTTTATTATACTCATAGCGGTTTAAGGCAATATTACGGACAATCTTGGTTAAAAAAGCGGAGAAAACATTGGGTCTGGTAGGCGGTATGGCATTCCAGGTAGATACATAGGTGTCATTTTCACATTCCTCTGCATCAGATAGATTTCCCACTATGTTCATGGCAATATGACGGCATAGTTTGCCATATTTTTTAGCAGTTTCCGCTATGGCATTCTCTGACCGCTGCCAGTACAATTCAATAATCTGACTGTCTTCCATAATATTTCTCCTTTCCTTACCTATATAGACAGAAAAAAATAGATGAGGTTACAATTTTCTTAAACTTTTCAAAAGACAGGCTCCCCTATCTTAATACATATAGAGAAGCCTGTTACTTAATCACTTATCTTCCATTACTCTTACGTCTTCTGTACTCCACAGTCAGTGCTGCCATCATAAACAATACTGCCATACCAACAACGGGTTCTGCAGAAGTATCACCTGTGTTAGGTGAGGTAGGTACCTGAGGAACTACCGGTATGGGTGTCGGTACAGGTGTCGGCGCGGGAGTAGTCGAATTACCACTGCCTGCACCATTACCACTATTTCCGCTACCACTACCACTTCCACTGCTTCCGGGTGTCTGATATGCTGTATCATCAATTACGATAACATAATCGGAAGCATGCACAAAAGGTAGCTCTGCATAGCCTTCTGCATCAATTACATCCTCCTGAATATAACTTAAGGATGCTTCATTCTCAAAGTAGAACAATTGTGCATAATAACCTGCATTTTCAGCCCCTAAACCGATACGAAGTACAGCTTCATATCCAAAATCACCGCTATATGCCAAACTAATCTGTATGGTAGAAATCTCACCGGTAATGGTATTCATGATATCCACAGGAATATTGGCAGTGCCTACCTCTACGCCCAAATCCACATCCGGAATTTCTTCTGCGGTAATGGATTTGCCGTTGATATGCCATTCCACATCATTGCCCATATCCAGTACTACTGCGATATCCTTATCCTTGATTTCTTCCAGTACTTCTCCCGGCAGAATGGTTACACCATTCATATTCACCACAACGGTATCGCCTTCCTGAGCATTCTGCAAATCTTCCTTTACATGATTCCATCCGGCTTCGATTTCCTGAACTTCCGTGCCATTGATTTCCTCCACAAAAGGAATACCTGCTTCCAAACGGGTTACGGATACAATTGCAGTAATATTTACGTAATTATCCTTATCTGCACCATTGTATACTGCCACCACTTCATTCGCTCCGTCTGTCAGCAGTTCCTGGTCAGGATTCTGCCATATCCAACCTTCCGGCAGGCTTATCTGCGAAGCTTTCGTCACATGATTGGCCACCTTTTTCTCAGTAGCCGGTGCATTGGGTGCATTTTCTGCTCTCTTAATCACAAAGAACAAGGATGCTTCCCCTGCATAATTACCTTTACCAATAATAGTTGCTACCGGTGCTGCGGCGGTTTCAAATCCCTCCTGTCCCGGTACATATTCATAGGCATCGGTATTATTGCTGTATTCTACGGTAAAATCTTCACCCTGTACCAGAGTTACGGATTCCTTCTTAACTACAACATTAGGAATCAGTGCCTCACCGGTATAAGTTTCTTCACCGGTCACACCTTCAGCCCAGCCAATCCACTCTGCTTTCAGTGTGGCAGGGGCTACTGTCAATTCATAAGTAGTCATGCCGTCCTTATAATTGCCTGTAGTGTCATGTGCTACTACAGTAACTATTACGGTTCCTGCATTCAACGCTTCTACTTCAAATCCACTTTCGGTAGCTCTGATTTCTTTTACCACACCATTGTTTTCCGGTACCGTCATGGTCATTTCGGAATCTGCCAGTTCACTATCCACTGACAAGTAACCAAACTCACCATAAACCGTAGGCTTCACCGGTACAACCGTAATCTCGGGATAATCAGCCTTCTCTACTACGATAGCGATTTCTCCGGTTACTCCCATGTATTCACTGCTGTCCGGGGTAAATATCCAAGTAGCCTTAGTAGTTGCCACATCCGGCTTGTAATCAGGATTTACCCAGCTAATGGTACCGGCCACTTCTTCATCAGTACCTTCCGCCACAAATACTATATCTTCAAATTCCAGCTTGGACAATGCTTCACCATAGGTTAATGTATTCTCTTTCAAGCTTACTTCGCCCTCTATAGGTGTCTTGTCCACCAGCTTCAAGGTTACCAGAATATCAAAATCTTCATAATTGTCTGAGCTTACACTTACCGCAAAGCTTGCGCTGTCATCTATTTCTCCCGCCTTTACGGTATAGGTCAGCTTGCCGTTTACCACAGTAGGTGCTACGGCAAATTCACAGTCACCGTTGACTGTACCGACTGTATAGGTTATATTTCCGGCATCTGTTGCCACATAACTACTCAAATCAATACTTTCAGAAGCTTCTCGCAGATACAGATAGCTCTTTTCCAAGGTCTGGTCTGTGGTAGAAGCCTTTGCCACATTCACCGTAATTTCCACAGCTTCTGCCGCCTTATAATTCTTGGTTTCTGCCATACTTACAGTGATTACCGCATTTCCGGCTCCCTTGACGGTTACCTTTCCAGCCGCATCCACAGAAACAGCATCACCACTTACTGCAAAACGAAGCTGTCCTTCACTGTTATTGCTTGTGATTCCGCTTAAAGTAAAGCTGTCATCACCAAAGGTCTTGTCGTATACATCCTTACCGGATGCCACTGTGATAGTTCCCTGATCCTGCTTAATGGTCAGGGTACCGTTTACGATTGTCACATCATAGTTCGTGCTTTCACAAGTACCTGTAATGGTATAAGTACCTGCATCTGAGCCATTCACTGCAGTTGAAGAAAGACTCATTGTTACTTCTTCACCGGCCAAAACACCAGTCGTAACATAACTAAACTCCGGAATATCATCACCATAGGTTATGGTGACATTTTCTATCGTAGCCGTTACCGCCTTCTTCGCAACCGTAGGTACTACCTGCACAGTTACACTTTCATAATCCTCTGCATTCTCACCGCTTGGTGTAAACTTCACCTGGTAAGAATTGGTGGTACCCACCTTAAGAACAGCATCCTTCTGGCTCTCATCCGTATATACGATACTCCAGCTACCGGGCACATTATTTGTGCTGACAGGCTGAGAAAGTGTCATCTCTGACAATTTCTGTCCATAGGTACCGGTTATGGTAGGCTCAGTAGCAAATGCCGGTGTGGTTTTCAAGGTAGTAATCCCCTTCATATAATACGCATTGCGGCTATCTTCCACCCTTTCACCTGCAATAACCGTTCCATTTTTTGCTTTATCATATACTTCTACAGAATATTCATAGAAGGTATTGGGTTTCAAACCGGTAAGGGTAATCGTCTTGGTTTCCGCAGCATTCGCAAATACCTTATAGGTAATCTCCACACCACCGTCATAAACAGTATGTTCTTCTCCCAAATCTACTTCTTCCCAAAAGTCATAGGAATCATCAAAAGCCACAACGCCTACACTCTCACCCGAATAATCCGAGAGCATATAGATACCAATCATGACATCCTCATCCGCTGTTACTTTAAAGGTCATCTCTGTATCCTTGAGAGTGCCTGCTTCTTCGGTCGGAGCTACCACTACAACAGAGGGAGCCTGTTCATCCACAACGATACCATTGGTGGACGCATAGTCACTAATATTGCCGGCTTCATCCACTGCATAAGCATAGATTACATACTTTCCTGTCCCTTCTAATATAATCTCGCTATTTTCAGCTAATACAAACTTTTCGGCAGCCCTAAGTTCGTCCAGTTGCACTTTTGTCAATGCTGTGGTACTTCCCGTAGCATCCACATAATAGTAGACCTCTACCCCAATAGGCAGATTATCCAAAGCCCATGCTGAGAGCATATCGTATCCCTCTGTATAGGTTACCTCATAAACGATATCGGTTGCCAGAGTCTGCCAACATTGGTCATTCAAATAAATGCCATACTCCTCTACTGTGAAGGAAGGCGCTGTCCAGTCAATATTTACCGATACCTGACATTCGTCTGTTATGTATCCGGTATCCTTCTGCTTGAACTGTATTATTTCCTCCAAATCTAAGCCCTCTTCGGAAATAGTAAGGGTATCCTGAAAACTTGCATCACCTACCTTACGAATGGTATAGCCTTCTGCACTTACCACTACATCATCTGTATAAAAAAGCTCTTCTGTAGTGCTTCCATTGTAAAGTATGTTCTCCGGTATCGGGTAATACTCAATCCTGAACTCACCCCCGAGTACTCCGATATAATTCGGGTTAGTAGGGGTTAAAGTTATCTTACCATGACCACAGTCTACATTGTTACTATAACTCAAGGTATAATCTTCATCTGTCAAGGGCAGTTTCTCTCCCGTGTGAGCATAAATGCCCTCTAACAGAGGCCTTACTTCTGCACCGGTATAGTAATACTCTTCTTCTTCGAATCTCACATACGCATTACTGATATCATAAGGAGTCATACGGGCTGTAAAACTTTTCTCAAAGGTTTCATAGTTGGGTGCGCTTATTCTTACCTTCACATCCAGACTGCCCACTTCCTTCATCATAGGTACGTTTGTGCTCCAGGTACTGCCTCCGTCTGTACTGTATTCTGCTACAGCACCTTCCACTTCCAGAGTTACCTTTACCGCTTCTACTCCCTCTGTCTCCCATGGCTTAAATGTTCCATTATAACCATTTGCTGAACCCAACACACTACTGTCTATTTTGGTAATTTCATATTCTTCCCAAGCAGTTATCGTACTACCATCTAAAGTCACAATAACCTCAGCCTTGTATACACCGGCATCCACTGCTTCTGTTACTGCAGACCACTGGTTGCCATCCTTTTTGTAGTATGCAATCTCAGACACGGAAGCATCAGGAAAATCAGGAGTAATGCTATCTGTTATCGTTGCAGTCTTCGCTTCCCCATCATAAACAATCGGCCAATTATCGGGGCCCGTTACCGTCAAAGAATAATATTCGCCATCCCAATCACAGCTACCTTCCTCCTCGGCACAATTGACCACTACCCTACTGTAGTATTCTTCATCCCCTTGTACATAATAAGCAAGCTTCAAATCATGCTTATGTGCTAAAGAAGCAATGATAACATATCCATCCTCGGACGGTCCTGGTGTTCCGATATATATATTATCTATATCATTCAGAACCATCTCATATTCAATTGCTCCGTCTGCATTATAAAGATACACATCTTCCAGAGTATACTTCCATCCCTCTTCTCCTAATATAGTAATTATCTCTTTAAATTCACCATTCTCGTATATGTCTACTTGTATATAAATCGGGCGTGTATTGTAACGATTGTCCAAATCATCCCATACGATACTGACATCCATATCGCCTTTACGATAATCCATCCCCAGCGCAGAACCGTCTGCAAATACATCCAATCCGTCTTCTACAGATACAAATCTGTTTTTTGCAGCTGTTGCCTGTTCAGTACTTTCTGCCTGCGCGAAAAATCCGTAGTAACCATTTTCGTCTGCATAATACTTCACCTTGTATACTTCCTCACCGGTCAAGGCACCCATTATAAGGATTCTTGCAGCATTATCAATACAAAAATCTACCGATGCCTCTACGATAGGTTCTCCGGAAAGGATAAATGTGGAGCCATTTTGCACAAAAACACCTTCGTTATATTCACCGGCAACCTGAAGCTTTCCGCCATTTAAGGTAAGTACAGCATTGGATACATTCCAGATAGCATGTGCAATATCCGCAGTAGCATTTATAGTACCACCGGTTATCACGGCTTCACCTATGTTGTTAATCGCCATTCCCTCGATTTCTGCGGTGTTCTCTATCGTACCGCTCATCAATCTGAAAGTACCATAAATTAAAAAAGTTATTGTAGCAGATCCGGTAACCTTTCCGTCTCCTCCTGCCGAAGTATCCTTCACTGTAAATTCCGCTGTTTTCGAAATTATCAATGTATTATTACCCAAATTCATAGTGTAACCATTTAAATCCAGCGTAAATATACCTGTCATCTGATATTCTTGTGATAATGTTACATTTTTTAATAAAATTAGAGTTGAACCATTTGCCGTTCCGGCTGCATTAAGAGCATCCACAATATTTTCATACATCACCTCAGTTCCTGAAGAGGAACGAACAATTGCCACATTATTAGAATATTTCTCCGCACTTAATACAGGGCCGTTGGTAAAGGATATGCCCCCGGGAGATGCGGTATTGGAAACAGGATGGGACTCTATGAATTTCATACCGTTGACTACTGTATCAGAACCAAGCAATAACCACATTTTAGTCTCTCCGCCGGATATTGCCTGGTTATCTGCTGTATATACCGGATCATTCCATGTCACATCCATGGCATACCAATTGCCATCCAGCTGAACATAATTCCACATATGCGGTCCTGCACTGCCGCCGGCTATGGCATTACCATCCACCAATACACAAGGAATACCCACTTCATCACATAATACCTTTAAAGCACGGGCATAACCTTCACATACCGGTCCCTCAGTACCCGTTCTGCCGGTTAATGCACTGATACACTCCCATGCATCCATAGGAGTAGTTCCGGACACACCATTGCCCACGATGGTATTGTATTGGTTAGTCTTTGTTAATATATCGTTAACGGCTTCAATCTGCTTAGCCGGCTCCATATTTCTCACCTCTTCAGTAAGAATCTGTGCAACCGCTGCATCTCTGGCTGCAATTGCGGCATCCAGAGTACCGGCAGGCTGATATGCGGGGTCACGCATATCGTAATCCGTTTCTCCGTTACCGTCATTAAAATCCACCAAATCTTTTACTACAAGGTAAAGTGATGCCGTACACCGATATTCTCCATTCACCAAAGTATATGACACACCATTGCCAAAATCATATGCCATGGTTCCGCTCAGCCAGAATACCTCCGGATAATCTCTGTCAAAAGCATCAAGCACCGCTCTCATATACGGAATATAGAGTAATAACTCTTCATAAACCGCCTGAGCAGTTTCACCCAAATCAGTACCGGTCAGGCTTACTGTTACCATCTTCTGTACGTTCTCACCATCTGTAAAGTAAGCATCATCAATCAAATAATCCTCTGTACCGTCATTATCGCTCCACTCAATCAAATTGGCATAAAAATCCCTTACACACTGCAACTCATCCCCGCTTAAATCCAAACGGTCATACCATTTCACAGCATTACCGGATATCTTGTCCACGGTACCATTACGAAGGCTGAACATACTCACGGAAATTGCTGAAGTCTCTGTAGGCGGTAACACGAATACCCCTTCATATTCCTCTAGCTTAAAACTACCGCTTTCCGGTATCTGTTCCTCACTATTTCCGTCAGTCACAGTAATCTCGTCGTTCGCATTTTCTACGAAAGCAACATTGTCACTTACTGTGCTAACTTCCGACAATACAGTATCCGTCTGTAAGCTATTTTCAGCAACCGCTCTTAATGTGGTAAACTCCAATGAATTACAAATCAATGCTACTGTCAAAACCAACACAAATGCTCTCTTACATTTTCTTATAAGTCTCTTCATAAGCCTTCTCCTTTAGGATTTATCATAATATGCTTAATACACAAATTTATGACATAATTATACAATAAACGAGTACTTTGTGTAAACAAAAAAAGCAGGCCGCTTTATACTTTTGTATAAAACAGCCTGTTTTCAGACATTAACAATTATCTTCTGTTACGCTTTCTGTAATCTGCTACAGATACTACTCCCATGCCTGCAAACGCAAACATCATCCAAACAAATAACATCATATTATCGCCTGTCTTGGGTGCTCTTATTACCTGATCCAGTGCCGGTGTAGGTGCCGGTGTAGTTACCGGTGTAGGTGCCGGTGTAGTTACCGGTGTAGAAGTAGTAACACTCGGAGGATTGCTGGTTTGATTCTTTGTAATCTTGAACTCATACAATGTCTCCGCATTCGCTTCCACATCCTTCAAAATCTCTCTGTTGGTAGTCACAGTATAACCATCGGGTACTCTGTCAATGATTACCTTATACTTTCCAACGGGCAACTTAGTCATAGTCACCTTGCCGTCACGGTCCGTTGTTGCGGTACCAATCACATTACCGTCTTCATCCTTAATGGTTACATCTGCACCGGGTACTACAAGGTGGGTTCTGTCATCACTTACGACGATAATCAGACTACCCGTAGCCGTATTGTCGTCGCCACCGGTGGTATCATCTCCTCCGGTAGTGTTGTCGCCTCCTGTAGTATCATCTCCTCCGGTGGTATTGTCGCCGCCGGTGGTATCGTCGCCGCCGGTGGTGTCGTCGCCTCCAGTGGTATTGTCGCCGCCGGTGGTATCATCTCCTCCGGTGGTATCATCGCCGCCGGTAGTGTCGTCGCCGCCGGTAGTGTCGTCGCCGCCGGTAGTATCATCTCCTCCGGTAGTGTTGTCGCCGCCGGTAGTGTTGTCGCCGCCGGTGGTATCATCGCCGCCGGTGGTATCATCTCCTCCGGTAGTGTCGTCGCCGCCGGTAGTGTTGTCGCCTCCGGTGGTATCATCTCCGCCGGTGGTATCGTCGCCGCCGGTAGTGTCGTCGCCGCCGGTGGTATCATCGCCGCCGGTAGTGTCGTCGCCGCCGGTGGTATCATCTCCGCCGGTGGTATCATCTCCTCCGGTGGTGTCGTCGCCGCCGGTAGTGTTGTCGCCTCCGGTGGTGTCATCGCCGCCGGTAGTGTCGTCGCCGCCGGTAGTATCATCTCCTCCGGTAGTGTTGTCGCCGCCGGTAGTGTTGTCAGAATCATCCTGCACAACTTTTAGCTGATACTCTTCTGTTCCCGTTTCATTAAATGGTACTATAACTTCTCTTTCGTTGCCTTCAGTTCCAACGATTTCGTATCCTTCAGGCAATATAATAGATACTTTATGTTCTCCATCTGATATCGTCTGGCTGAAGCGTCCATTCTCATCGGTTATTCCGGCTTCATCTTCGTCCACTATTATCATAACATCAGATATAGGAGTCCCCTCATCATCCTTTACTATTACAACCAAACTTCCCTGCTTCTCCAGTATATAGATTTCGCTACCGGTTTCATTAACGGGAACTTCTACTTCTCTCTGGTTCCCTTCGTTTCCGAAAATCGCATAACCTTCGGGCACTATTATAAATACTGTATGTTTTTCAGCAGTTACTGTCTGACTGAAGCTTCCGTCAGCAATGGTTTCTCCTGCATTACTTCCGTCTACCTTTACCATTATCCCGGGTACTGCATCTCCGTCATCGTTCTTCACGATGACCGTCAGCTTGCCGGTTTCCTTGTTTACTTCCACCAGCTTGTCGGTGGTTTCTCCCTTATTTACTTCTACCTCTACTGCGTCCGGATTTTCATAGCCCGGTGCTGTCACTTCTACCGTATTCTTTCCTACAGGTACTTCGGTAAAGGATACCTTTCCGTCATTTCCTGTGGTTCCCTCTGTTACTTTGGTTCCGTTCTCAGTCTTTACCACTACTGTAGCACCCTCGATTACTTCGCCTGTCAACTCGTCCTTTACGGTAACCGTCAGCTTGCCGGTTTCCTTGTTTACTTCCACCAGCTTGTCGGTGGTTTCTCCCTTACTTACTTCTGCCTCTACTGCGTCCGGATTTACATAGCCCGGTGCTGTCACTTCTACCGTATTCTTTCCTACAGGTACTTCGGTAAAGGATACCTTTCCGTCATTTCCTGTGGTTCCCTCGGTTACTTTGGTTCCGTTCTCGGTCTTCACC
>JAFWYN010000032.1 GCA_017522685.1 Lachnospiraceae bacterium | reverse complement strand
AAGGACTGGGTTCCCCACTGCAAGAAAACCTTCAACGGAGCACAGTCCGTTATTAACTACCTTGGAAAATACACCCACCGGATTGTCATTAGCAACCACCGTATTATCCGCATGGATGAAGATACTGTCACCTACTATGTAAAAGATTACAGGAAAGAAGGTAAGTGGAAAGAATTTACCATTTCCGGCATTGAATTTATTCGCAGGTTCTTGATGCATGTGCCACCTAAACGTTTTGTAAGAATCAGACACTATGGCTTACTGTGTACCAGAACCAAGACCAGACAGCTGACATTATGTAGGAATCTCCTTGGTTGCAAACAGTATCTTTCAAGGCTTAAAAGTATGGAAACACCACAGATACTTGAAACCCTCTACGGCATTAAGGTTACTGTCTGTAAATGCTGTGGCGGACACCTTGGAAAGCCTAGGCAGCGGATACCTTTGCGTTGTTAAAGCCGGGTACCCATATCTTTTGTAAAACCTCAGAAATGAGGTTTATTTGTCGTGCTTAGATTTCGAAATGCATCCTCAACAACATAGGCATACCTTTACTTTTCGGTAAAGTGTAAAGATTGAAAGTCCATACATATCGGCTCCGGTGACGCGACTTTGTTCACTTTGGCAAAATCAAACGCGGTGCAAACGAAAGGGCAGTTTTTTCATTGTTTAAGACTGCTTTTTCGTTTACACCACTATTGATTGTAGCCTAAAGAAGTTTTCGTTGTGCATTATATTTTATTGGCCATCAATTCTTGAAAACCATGTACAACAATATCGGGACATAAACCAATAACACTTTCATCTACTTCCTTTGAATGACATACATAGCATGATTTACAATTAGCATTTTGTCCCATTAAAATATCATATTTTGTATCTCCCAAAACTAACGTTTCATCTGTTGAGAAATTAAGCTCTTCCAATATTACTTCTACCATGTCTGCACTGGGTTTTTTATTCTTTACATCCGTTTCACACACTATTTTTTCAAAAAACGTATTTATACCTAATAGTTCCAATAATGAAATAATCATTTGTCTTCTTCTATTAGTTGCAATAGTCAAAGCATATCCACGCCTTTTTAATTCACATAATACTGGTATAACATTACTGTATAAATGAATATCTGAAACATCCTCAAAAAACACCCTCGTATAAAAGTCCTTTATTTCTGGCAATTGTTCTTCTGTTGCACCTAATTCTTGTAATGCTGCGTTCAATGTCGCACCACTAAAAAGTGACAATTCTTTATCAGAGAATTTCTTTAGATTAAATCTAAATATGCATTTTTTAATACATTTCAAAATGTGCGAATTGGTATCAGCTAATGTTCCATCAAAATCAAAAATAAGAAGCTTAATGTTTTCAATCATTGTTTTCATTCCTTAGACTTGAATTTGTAATACTCTTTGACTATCTTAAGATGAAATCCAAATTAATACTTTAATATTTCCCCATCTTGTGCTACTGCTTTGGTAAAATCATATTTTTCTGGTTTCCCACTCAGATAATAATTTATTATTCTCGCATTAGCGGCATGTGTAATTATCAACACATTCTTTTGCATATAGTCTTCAGAAAGCATATTACAAAAAGATGCGTTACGTTTCATAAAAACATCAAATGATTCCGTACCTCTATCTCCAGTTTTTATTGCTTTCCAAAACAAGCGCATTGACTCTCCATTTTCTTCTGTTCCTTCAAATTCGCCGCAATCTATTTCTGCAAGCCTTTCATCCAGTATCATTTTTCCTTTATAAATAATTTCTCCTGTTTGGACGGCACGCATTTGCGGACTACAAAAACATATGTCAAATTCAATATCCTTTAATTCTTCTGCTTGCTTTTTTGCTTGTTCTATACCGTTTTGATTCAAAAAAGTTTCTGTAACTCCATTAAATCTCCGAAATAAATTCCAATCTGTTTGTCCTTGCCGAACCAAATAAATCATACACTTATCCCCCTACAAATTCTTATTTATCCTAATCTCCATAATATTATATCATACAACGCAAGATATATCATTCCCTATTTCTTAACGCAAAAAGAGAAGTTCCTTAACAGAACCTCTCCCTTGCTAAATAAGCTTTATCACGCTTTAATCTATTGACTCGATAACTGCAAACAATTCCTCTGCGCTAACGCTTATCTGCTCAACTCCTACATAGATACCACCGTAATCTACATAGAACAGTCGACCATCTTGTTGCTCGATGAGTGATACTGTTATCTCTTCCGGCTGATACACAGGCAAATCCGTATCAGGACGATGTCCCCATACCATCCAAAGAAACGCAGTATCTCCCCCCATTTCAGAAACACTTTCCTCATTCTCTGTCTTAGGAACCGGAACGGAAATCTGTCCTATGTCGTATGTTATTCGAAGCATGTGATATCGTGTACCATCCTTCATAGTTGTTTCATAATAACCTGCGGTACCATATCGGCATCCTTCCGGCAAAGTATTGGGAATGTAATCTCCAAGTGTTTCAACAGCTCTCGCATCCTCCTCACTGATAGATACAGAAGTAGCATCTGCAACCTCTCTCAAGTCCACACCGGCAGGAAGAACTGCCAAAGATGCAACAACCGGGTCTACTCCTTCCGGAACAGCACCATCATAGCCGCCCATGTCAATACCTGCACCGCTCTTCTGCTCTGAACCTGCACCGCTCCCCTGTTCCGAACCTACGCCGTATAATCCACGGTCCATATTCATAACTCCGATCCCTACCACGAAACACAAACAAGCCGCTACAGCTCCCCATTTAACCCATGCAAAACCATTCTTTTTCACATTCTTTTCACTTCGCTCCAGTATATCATCATCAATATTATTAAAACTCTGATACAAATCTTTTCTATTCACTGAAATATCCCTCCTTTTCAAGATGTGCTTTCAGCTTCTTACGAGTTCTACTCAACATTACCATCACATTATTATCGGTTATCCTATACCGCTTTGCAATCATGGATACCGGCTCCGTGAAGAAATATCGGCGCACAAATACATTCCCTTCCCGTTCCGGCAATTCCCGGACAAATAACTTAATACACTGCTCCAGCTCTTTGGCAAGATATTCATTTTCAATATCCGACTCATTTGCAATACATTCTGCCAATTCGTCCAAAACAAGATGTATCTCCCCACCGCCACGCTTCTTAGCAATCCGGGCATTAAAGCAGTTAAAGGAAAGATTACGGGTGATTTTCGCAAGAAACATCCGAAGCATATTAGGTCTCTGAGGCGGCATAGCATTCCATGCACTAAGCCATGTATCGTTCACGCACTCTTCTGAGTCCTCTTTATTATGCAAAATACTATCTGCAATGGCAAAACAATAAGAACCATACTTGATGTCGGTCTCTTTTATTGCATCTGCATCTCGCTGAAAATAAAGTTCTACAATCTGATTATCCTCCATGCATGCCTCCTCGTTTTGCGAAGCAAAATGCCCGTCCGCTTATGCGGGCAGAGGCATTTGCCTCCTCGTATTGTTGTTCTAAAGGTCCCTTCACTCTATAAGACAGGAAAGTACACCGAAACCTTACAAACAAAAAGGAAAAGTCTGTAAATCTTCTATGGTTTTACCTAATGCCTTAAAGAATACCACCATTTTGCTCTCCTTGACAACTTATTTAAAAAAAGCTACTATTTTACCAGCAGTGTGTTATACATGGAGGTATTATGAAAGCGAAAAAACATAGAATAAGATTTATATTACTTATCCTTCTGATCCTATACATCATCGTAGCGTTGTTACCCCGTCCCCAATCTCTTCACATAGATAATCCTTTCCGCGCGGACTCTTCCATGCCTATGTTGGTTGCCCATGGAGGTGGCAACGGAGAATTCCCGGACAATACTTTAGAGGCCTTTTACAATGCTTATAGCGTGGATCCTCGCGCCATGATGGAGACCGATGTGAACCTGACAAAAGATGGTGTACTCATCCTTTCCCACGATACTACCCTGGATCGCAAAACCAATGTGACCGGACCCATCAGTGAATGGAATTATAGTGACCTGATTGCAGAAAAAGTGGATTTTGGCTACGACAATCCCACCATCGACGAAACACTTAACGGAGACCGTCAGCGTTATAAGGATGGAAACGGTATGGAAAAAACGCCCTTGGATGTGGCCTATCCGGAAGGAGTATTTCCCCGGGACGAAACTGTATTCCTTGCCACTACACTGGAAGACCTGCTGGTTGCCTTTCCCCAAAACCTTATCAGTGTGGAAATCAAACAAACCGGTGAGTTGGGACAAAAGGCATTACAGGAAACACTTCGCCTATTGGAACAATATGATGCCTTTGACCGTGTAGTTATCGGCAGCTTCTATCCGGAGATTCATGACACTTTACTTAAGCTCCAAAAAGACGGACTACTTCCGGCCGAATTACTGTTTTCTGCCAATGAATCCCATGTGACTAAGTTTTTTATTTTGCAACTGTTAAAGCTGGATGTCTTTTTTGATGACAATATTTGCATTCTTCAGATACCCACGGAAGAATACGGGATACCCCTAAATATCCGTAGCTTAGCAAAAGCCGCACATAAGCATAATATCGCTGTTCAATATTGGACCATTAATGAGGAAGAGGAAATGCGACACATCATCGAAATCGGTGCTGACGGAATCACAACGGATTATCCTCATCTTTTGAAAGAAGTATATGAAAATTTACGCTAGAATGCATAAGCCCCGGCAGATTGCCGGGGCCAACTTTTACTCTATTACAAAATGAATCCTACTCCTCATTTTCAAACAAATATAGTTGCACTCTATTCTGAATAATTCCTGCCACTTCCGAAGCTGTCTTTTGTCCCTCAAAATAAGCCCCCACTTCTTCACTTATGATTTCCAGCATTTGATCCTCCATCTGACCGGAAGCCACATGCTCCAAGAGTTCCCTGAAAGTAGCAATTTCCTCCTCTGTGGCAGCATAAATCGTCGTCTCAAAGCTTCCTTGGCTCCAGGTGCTCTTCGGCCTTTCTACTGCATTACCATCTTCATCATATTGGTATTCGGTCTTACATGCTTCCTCAATCATCTTCTCAAAGCGATCCGCATAGGAAGGTAACATCCATTCTGACCTAAGCTCCTGTTTCATAAAGCTTTTCCAAAAGGCCCATGCCCCCTCCTTATTTTTACTATTTGCAGCGATAGCCAGCATTTCCTCTCCGTTCAGACATACCCGGCCCCCATCACCTTGGCTCGGGAAACCCACACTTACCCCTTCCTCACAAAACAGCTGACGATACATCTGCCATTGTGTCACATTATATATAGAAACCTGGGAAAAGAGTACCCTGTCCATCTTTACATTGCTATACAAATCAAAATTAAGCGTCTTTTGGGCACCCGCCCGTTTACACAACTCCAGAATATCTATAAAGTCCTGACTTTCAAAATTACACTCACCTGTCTCATAATCTATAAAAGCTACTCCGCCATATTGCATACAATATTTCAACAGCATATAGGAATTTCCCACATGCATCAGATTTGCTTCCGGATACGCTTCCTCCAGTTTCTCAATCGTATCCAAATCCCATTGTGACCGGCTCCCTACCACAGAGGCCTTACCCATTATGGTTTCTATCACAAACCCCTTGGGTATGGTATAGCACCTGCCGTCCACCTCATAGGCCTTCACTACGCTGTCCAAAAAATCCTCTTTCCGTAAGTCCCCGGACATATAGGGTGTCAGCTCCTCCAAGGCACCCTTTCTGGCCAGATTTCTCCAGTCCATGCTTTTTAGATTGATAATATCTCCTGCCTGTCCGCTTACCAAATCTGCATGGAAACGATTCAAAGCATTCTGATAGTTTTCCGGAGTATACTTTACCCCTTCATCCATATAACCTTTTATTTCTACCTGATAACGTTTACTCTCCCGGTTAAACTTTGCTACCGCGTCCATTAGATATTCATCCGATTGATAAAGGGTTGCCAGCGTGATAACCTCCTTGGGTACCACTTGAGAAGGACTCACCTTTGATAAATGGATTAACCCATATTGGGGAATCAGCGGATTGCTGTTATCCGTATTCACAAGAATGATTATTTCGCCCTGTTCCGTCATATATAAGGATTTAATCCTATCCGAATTTACATACATATCCGTCCAGTTAAAAAGCACCTTAGCTTCTTTTGTCTCTAAATCAAATTCCCACAAGCCGCCGGTACGGTTCAGTAATATCTTGTTCTCCCTGCCGGCCCAAGCCTCCGTGCAACCATAGGGTAGTCCGTCTATGGGTTCCTCTCTTTTGCCCTCCTCTATGTTCAACTCCGCCAGTTTTAACTCATATCCTCCATCCGAACCCTTATCCATATAGTCTATGTATACCCGTCCGTCATCCCCAATCATCAATCCCGACATCTGACTGGTTCCCAACTTGATAGACTTCTCCAATTCCCCATTTGCATCAAAAACATACATAATATTCTGGGAGCAGCCATATAGTCTTCCGTTGTCATCCACCCACATCTTCCAAATGCCGCTATTTAAGTCATTCACCCAGATATCCGTCAATTCTTTGGTATAAACCAAATTATAGTCCTTGTCATACTTACTTAAGAAGTCCGCAGTATCATAGGACTTTTCACCCAGACGTTGCCAAACCATGTAGAAATTGCCATCTCCGTCGTAAGTACAGAGGCTGACATATTCATTCTCTCCCTGTGGAATTATGTTTTGGGGTAGTTCTGTTTTTTTGTCAAAATCCTCCGATTCACGGACAAATATATGTGTTTTTGCCGCTTGCTCCCCATTCTTCCATACCCGAAGATTGTACAGCACGTTTTCCCCTACCAGCTTCACATCACTCAGAAGCATCCTATCCCCTTCTGCATCCTCATCCAGCTTTAGCTCCGTAAACTCCGGCACATATACAAAGTCCGTCAATTCGGTATTCTGTATTTCCTTTTCTAACGTTTGTTTCTTTCCGCAACCCGCCATTAATACCAGAACCATCAGCATCATCCCGTACAAAAGGAAACTTCCGCATCTTTTCCTAACCATTTTGTCCTTGTCTTTCTTGTACATACAAATACCTCCCCATATGGTTTTCGTACCATTATTTTATCATAGTCTTTCCTTGTTATTTCTTACATGTTTCTTACAATCTCTTGACGATTTTTGTAATCTTGAGATAGCGTAATCTCTACAAACTAAATAAAGGAGGTTTTCTATTGTTATACGAATCAATTTGTTCCGAAAACATACGTTTGGAACAGGAAATCACATCTATTGAATCCATCCTCAATTCTTTACCCAAAGGCAAACTAATATGTGCACGGTGTGGCAAATATAAAAAAGCGGATACCCGCGTATCCGCTTGGGAGAATTGCTTCGCAATTCTCCTTAATCTCCACTACTGTACTCGCGCAATTTCCTATAGTTTAAAAAGAGTGGCTTACACCACTCCCCAAACCATACCGATATAGTAAAGCATACCCAGCACCCAACTGGTAAAAATACCGTACAGAATTACCGGGCCGGCTATGGTAAATATCTTACAGCCGATACCAAATACCTGACCTTCTGTTTGGTACTCAATGGCCGGTGAAGCTACCGAATTGGCAAAGCCTGTGATAGGCACCAGCGCACCGGCACCGCCCCACTTTACAATGGATGGATAGATATTAAAACCGGTCAACAGTACCGAACACAATACCAGAATAATGGAACACCAGGTTCCTGCCGTCTTCTGGTCCAAGTCAAAAGAATTGATACCCACATTAATAATCACTTCTCCCAACACACAAATCACGCCTCCCACCAGAAAGGCTTTCAGCATTTGTAAACCCAGATTGTGAGTGGGGGTGACCTCTTTCACATAATCTGCATACGCCTGTTGATTCTTCTCTAATTTCTTGTCCATCTGCATCTCCTCCATTCTAAACTGAAAAATCATACAAAAAATATATCAATGCACCACAAAGTTTACCCAATGCGATACTTAACACCATACATCCCAATCCGTGTCGAAAGGATATTCTTCTGGTAAAAATCGGAATACTGTCTAACATCTCCGCAATGGCCAGTGCCAAACAACCTACGAACATACCTCCAAAGCTTCCTACAAGAAGCTGAATTGCATACATACTTATCCTTGCTCCGGTCTCTGTTAAATATTCTGCCAGCCAGGGGCCCACATTCATCCGATGTGCAAATACACTGAACAGCCCTCCCAGAATAGTTCCCCATATTACCATATCCTCGTAGAGCCAAAGCTCTTTCGCGGAATGGGTCTCTCCCACGAATCGGGGAATCAATCCTACCGCCGTCAGTACAGTGAATACTCCTGCTGCTGTCAACAAACCAAAACTGACACCTCCAAATGCCAGCACTAACAGTCTAAACATCCTCTTCCATCCCTTCTCTGTCCGCTGTTTCAATCAATGCCTGGTTCACATCTCTTTCATAATTTCGCATGGACACCTCGATAGGTGTGGGATCCTTGGTTATCCTTCGGCCTCCAATATGGTTAAAGAAAATGATAATACCTGCTGCCAGTCCCAGTGAGTAGGACAACTCCAGCAAACTGATTTCCGAGGCCGCTTCCGCTCCGAAAATATCATATATCCGTTCAAACACTCCGTTAATGCTGATATCATTGTTATAGGATATAATCGTAAAGGCTGTACCAAAGAAGCTGATAAAGCATACCAGTACCACCTTCAGCCACTGTCTCCATCCTTTATTGGCTTTATCCTGCACTTTCTCGATTAAAATATCCCTCTCTCCCACGGATTGAACCAGAATACCGGGATATTCCGTGCTTATCAATTGAATCACTTTTAAGACACTGATAACAAATCTGTCCTCTTGCTTTTCGAAATGATGTATTTTTATTTCCCTACACTTTTTGCATATGCTCTCATCCGAACATTGCATAGTGGCAATGTCTTTCAGATAGACATCTGCCTTCCTTACCTCTACATCATCCTTACATTTCAAATACAATACCGGTTCTCTCAAAGCAGGTATTTCCTTCCTGAATTCTTTTTCATAGTTTTTGCAACTTAAACATAAAATATACACATCAAAAAACAGCACCGGAAATTTCCGATGCTGTTCTGTCTTCAAAAATCTTAATCTTCCCACAAGGTAAAGGAAATATTCATATCCACATCACCACTGATGCCGTCTACTTTTCCCTTATCCGAATACTGCCATACACTATATGCATAGGGATAATACAACTCTTTATTATAGTAAGCAAACCACTTTTCATAGTCCTCAAGCTGTGTCATATCCATCTTCAAGGTAGCCATTTCCATGTTATGATAAAGCATGGTCTTGTATCCTGCCGCCTCTACTGCCTTTAAGAAAGTAAGGGTATTAGCAGTACGCTGTTCCTTGGATATCTTGTTCATACGTGCTTCGCTGTCAGACACCTTTTCCACATCCAATACAATGGGACAGGTAATCTTATAGGGTGCCACTCTTTCCAATACATATCCGGCTTCCTCTAGGGCTTCTTCTTCCGTAATCGCCTGGGAGAAGAAATACACACCTACACGGATACCATTGGAAATAGCACCTACTATATTGGCTTCAAACTGGGGGTCATCCACGATAGCACCGGAACCATAACCACGGTTACCCACACGGATAAATGCAAACTCTACCCCATCTGCTGCCACCTTAGCCCAATCAATCTCTCCCTGATGCTTGGATACATCAATCCCCTTATGGGATATCACTTTGCCGTCTTCCACATATTCTACCTGGCCATTTCCCAATATCTGCAGGTTCTCAGCCACATAAGAATTCATCTTCAAATCCTTATTGATAGGCACGAAATGGTATGCGCCTTCGCTGGCTACCACTAAAGCATCCTTATACAAGGGACGAAGTGCAGTGGTTATGGAGGATGTTTGGTTAATGCTCTCTGCCAGCTCTTCCAGCACAGCATCTGCCCCTTCTTTTCTGGCCTGCTCTAACAGCTTTTCCAGTTCTTCCTCACTGATGGCTTCCACTTGTACGGCAACTGCTTCTGCCTCTTTGTCATTTTCTTCCTGTATACTTTTATCCACCCAGATATACAATACAATACTTGCTGCGATCAATGTCAAAAACAAAAGTGCACAGCCTACCCCTATCATAATGGTGGTATTCTTCTTTTTTTGTTGTTTCTTTATTTCTCTTAAACGTTCGGGTTGTTCGTATTCATTTGTCATTTCTTCTACTGACATCCTTCGTAATACCTGCCCTTTCTATACTACGCATTATCAATTACGTATTCAGTATAAACAAAAACAGCGCTCTTGTGAAGTAGAAAAGCTCTTTCTTTATGAAAACTTAACAAACCTAACCCCTGCATACCACAAGCAACGCTTGTGGTACTGCCTAAATAGAAAAGTGAAAAATCAAAGATTTTTCATTTATTCACCTGCACATTTTCTCATGGACAATAATATCTTTTTTTCCAAACGGCTCACCTGTACCTGGCTGATTCCCATACATTTTGCCACTTCCGTCTGGGTCTTATCCTGGAAATAGCGCATCCGAATCAGCATACTCTCTTTTTCATCCAGTCTCCCCAGAAGCTGCTTTAACAGCATATGATTCAGTAGCTTCTCCTTTTCTGTATCCTCCTTGCCCAACATATCTGCCAACTCTACCTGACTGCCGTCATTTTGATAAACGGGCGCATATATGGATTCTACCTGGCGCTCCGATTCCGTGGCCATAACGATTTCTTCCACGGACATACCCGATTCCTCCTCCAGTTCTTTCAGGGTTGGCTCCCGTTTCAAATTCACCTGCATACTTCGGCGTATCAGGCCTAACCTTCTGCTTTGCTCCTTAAGGGTCCGTGATACCTTTATCATACCGTCATCTCTCAGAAACCGCTTTATTTCGCCGGTAATCAAGGGAACCGCATAAGTCGAAAACTTCACATCAAATCCTAAATCGAAATGGTCAATGGCTTTCATCAGACCTATGGTGCCGATTTGAAACAAATCCTCCGTTTCCACACCTCTGCCCACAAAACGTCGGACAATGGCATGCACCAATCCCAAATTACTCTTTATCAGTACTTCTCTTGCTTCTTTATCTCCCTGTTGTGCATTTGCAATCAGCACTGACACCGTCTCCATACGCCACCACCTAGCATGCTTCAATCCAGGAACCGGTGCCTATTTTTTTCTGCATCTTAACCAAGGTTCCTCGTCCCTCTTCACTGAACACCTCCAAATCGTCCATAAAAGCCTCCATAAAGGCAAAGCCCATACCGGAACGGTTATATTCGGGTTTCGTAGTAAACAATGGTTCCATGGCTTTTTCCACATCTGCCATGCCCTTCCCCTTATCTTGTATATCTATGTAAAAGGTGTCCTTATTAATCCGACAATGCATATAAACCTTTCCCTGATGCATGGTCTCGTAAGCCGGTATCACATCCCCATGTTTTCCATATCCGCACATATTTTCATATCCGTGTATAATGGCATTGGTAACCGCCTCCGAGACAGCCGTCTTAATATCACTCAATTCCTCCATGGTAGGATTCATGGAAGACACAAAGGCTGCCACTGCCATTCTGGCAAACCCTTCATTCACTGATATTGCATCAAACTCCATCTTCATTTCGTTATTCATAACAAACCTCCTTACTCTACGATCTCAACCAGGTTTTGCATGCCTGCCATCAAAAGCATCCGCTTAATCTGCTTGTCCGGATGTAATACAAATACTTTTCCGCCAAAACATGTGATTTTCTTATACCTGCCCATAATAAGACCGATTCCCGAAGAATCCATAAATCTTGTTACTGCAAAATCAAACACCACATGATCCACGTTTTTCTTTACAATATACCAATCCGCCTTTTCACAAATATAACCGGAGCGGTAATGATCGATTTCCTCCGGTAGCTTCACCATCAGACAATTGTCAACAATCTGAAATTCTTCCATACGATAACCTCCTGCATTCATTAATTTAGTAATTCTCCCTAAAGGAGGGCATGTTAAAAGGACATATAGTTGCCTATATGTCCTTCTCTTTTGTACTTTATATTCTTTTTCTTTAGTTAGCCTGTAAACGATTCAAATAATCCTTTGAATTTTTAACACGCTGGGCACCTTCCGGTCCTAACTCAATCACCTTCTTGTACGCCGCAATCGCTTCATCATTTCTTTCTAAGTGGCGACAGGACTGTCCGAAATAATAATACGCATCGCCATTCGTTTCATCATACTGAATCACTCTTCCCAATAAATCAGCTGCTGTTTCATAATCCTTGGCGGTATATGCATCATATCCTTGCTCAAAACATAACTCTACCACTTGTGGGGATATACTCTGGGTCAATGCATTGTAAAGGTTGCGGAAGGTATTGCTTGTTTGCTCCAGCACCACCTCTGATTTCAGCTTTTGCAATGCATCCGATGCCTTAATCACATCTTCACCGCTTAATACAAGCGTAGCAACCGCAATCAAATCTTCCATGCTCTTTAAGGTACCGTCCGTACCTGCATAGCCGCTTAACTCGTCCTCCAGTGACTTCTTCGCAGACTGCAATTCCTTCACCTGATTCTCCAAATCCGTTATGATTGCATTTTTGGCATCTATCTGGTTGCCTATTTGGGCTACTTCATCCATCTTTTCATTGGTTACATTGGTCTTTACTGCAGGTACCACTAAAAAGCAGGTGGCAGTCACACCAATAATCAGACCAAGTAACAAATTCAACAAGCCGCCTACACCGCTTCTTTTCGGCTCTCTGACACCCATGGGCTGTATAATAATCTCGTTATCACTCTGATAACGCACTGCATCATCAGACTTTTTCTTCGCCGGCTTCACGCCGTCTTCCGGCGAAAGTATGCTGTCCACTTCCCTTAAATACACCAGTGTGGTCGTATTATTACGGTCCAACGCAAGGCATTTGGTCAGCTCTCTCTTAGCCTTTTCCCACTGTTCCGCATCCATGTATAAAAGTGCCAAAAGCTGATGGGCACGGATAAACTTGGAATTCATGGACAAAACCTTTTTCAGCTGTATTACTGCCAAATCCTTACTTCCTTGCTGGCAATAGGCAAGTGCCTGATTGTACTTCTTAATGGTTTGATTAATGGCTTCCAATCTGGATGCGCTGGACTGAACATAGCTCAGATAATCATCTGCTACATTCTTCTCAGCCTTCAGATTCTTACTGATAATCCACTCACAAAGTGCTGCTACGGTCTCGCCCATTTCAAAGTAAACAAGACCCAGCAGGTTTCTGGCATCCACATTATTTTTATTAAACTTTAAACTCTGCCGTAAACTGGTAACTGCACCGGTCAAATCCCTTACTCTTGCCTTATTCAAACCGTCATTGTAAAAGGCATTGGCCAGATACATGATTTTCTTATATCTTCCCACATCCACTCCGCAGGATGTACAAAAATCATGGTCGGATAAACGGCAGCCACATTGATAACAATACATAATCTTCTCTCCTGACTTATGTGCTACCGACTATATCGTCTCTTCACTTTCTCGTTCTTCTTTTTCTTCCTTCACCAGCTTCACCAACAAATCAGCCAAATCCGTCATGTCCTGATTGTATATGGTTTCTGTAATCTCCTCTACCTCAGGGCTGGGATGAAATTTCTTCAATTCTTCCTCAAAATTTATCATGGTTTACATACTCCTTTATTTCCCCTACCAAATACAGGGAACCGACTATATACACACGTTCCTCTTCCTTCTTATCCCGTCTGACTGCGTCAAAGGCTTCCTTGACTGACTCATACAGGGATACCTGTCCGAAATAAGCTTCCGGTAAATTACGTTTCATTTCCTCCAATGATGTGGCACGATAATTGCCCATATGTGCAAGATATACTTTATCAAACAAGCCGGATTCTGCAATATTCCTTAACATCTGCGCATAATCCTTGTCCGAAACCACGCTGAACATAAGGCTTCTTTTTCCTTCGAATCCATCCTCGGAAACTGTTTCCAAAAAGGCTCTCACACCATCCGCATTGTGGGCACCGTCCACAAAAATCTCCGGCAATACTTCTTCCATTCTGCCGGGCCAAAAGGCCTTTCTCACACCCTCTTGCAGTACCAGGGGCGATATCTCTCTGTCCTTATCCAAAACCTCTATGGCTCTCAGTGCCAGAGTACAATTTTCTACCTGGTATTTTGCCAGTGTATTCAAGTGTACCATAACATTATAATCATAACGAGAAATATAAGAAAAATCAATGGTTTTATTCTTAAAATTTAATAATGTATAGTCGGATTTCGACACAGGGAAACTATAACACGACAATTCCTTAGCCATTTCGAGAAAAACCGCTGTTGACTGCTCATCTGTGTCCGCAAAAACCACCGGTGTATTTTCTTTCATGATACCGGCTTTCTCTCCCGCAATCGCCGTTATGGTATCTCCCAAATACTCGGTATGCTCCAGGCTGATACGGGTAATCACGGCCAGCTCTTTTTTCGAAACTGCATTGGTGGCATCCAGTCTACCGCCCAAACCTGTTTCCAAGATACAATAATCCGGTGCCGCTTCCTTAAATACTAACATGGCAATAAAAAACATATATTCAAAGAAGGTAGGATGGTAGCCCTTTCCTGCCTCCAATTCTTCCCAATTAAGTAAATTGTAAATCACTTGAAAAGCCTCATAGAAAGCTTCCTTAGAAATCATTTCTCCATCTATCACAAAACGCTCCCTTACATCTACCAGATGTGGGGATGTAAACACTGCCACGCGCTTTCCGGCAGTTTCCAAAATACTGCGCATATACGCACAAACAGAACCCTTCCCATTGGTGCCTGCCACGTGAATGATACGCAGTCCTAAGTCCGGATTCCCTAATTTCTCTAAAAAGGCCTTTGTATCGGCCATGGTATTCTTTTTTGTAAAACGTGGCACGTTGAAGATGTACTCCACTGCCTCATCGTAGGAACTGATTGCCTGCTTCTCCATGGGGGGGTCTCCTTAGTTTACGAATCAAGCATTATATCCATCACACTCACACCGGTGAAAAAACATTCTCCTCAAGCTGTATGTTTCTTGTCGGACATCGTAAACGTGTCCGCCTGAACCATACAGCTTTTCGTCGCCTGTGTTTTTCAACGTTGCAATTAGTGATAGATATAACGCTTGATTCTTACTTATTGGTAATCGCCGGAGGCGCAGGCAATTGCGCTTTGCACATCCGCGATTATCTTTTTAACAGTTACAGTATGTGGATAGGCTTTGGGGGATACCTATCCCGTAATGCAACGTTGGAAAACACTGATGCCGAAAGACTGTATGACAGGGACGGACTTGCTTGCCATGTCCGTCCTATGGCATATCGTCTGAGGTAGCAGTTTTTCCATCGGTGTGTGAGGGATAGGTATCCCCACGAAGCCAAAATCAGTTACTGTAACTGTGCCAGTCGCTCCTTAACCTGTTCCATCATCTGGGTGTATTTTGCCAGCTTGGCTTTTTCTTCTTCAATTTTGGCTGCAGGTGCCTTGGATACGAATTTCTCGTTGGAAAGCATGCCGTTAACACGGGCAAGTTCACCCTGAAGACGCTTCTCTTCCTTCTGTAAACGTTCAATTTCCTGTGCAATATCAACCAATTCTGCGAAAGGAATGTAAATAACCGCACCGGGGATTACTACGGATACCGCATCCTGTGCGATACCTTCCTTATCAGACTGAATCAGTACTTCGTTTGCATAAGCTAAGGATGCAAAGAAGAGCTTACCTTCGGTGAAGGTGTTACGGATATCTTCACTTTCACTTACTACGATACACATTGCCTTACGGCTGGGTGCTACGTTCATTTCACTACGGATATTACGGATACCGCGTACTGCTTCCTTGATGATTTCGATGTCCTTTTCTTCTTTTTCAAAGCTTCTGTCAGCGATGAATTCAGGCCACTTGCTGATCATGATGGACTCTTCTTCGCTCTGTAAGGTGCAGAAGATTTCCTCTGAAATGAAAGGCATATAAGGATGTAATAATTTCAGTGCATCGATAAGTACATTCTTTAAGGTCCAGAGTGCTGCATTCTGGCTCACTGCATCGTCAGAATTATACAGACGGGGCTTAACCATTTCGATATACCAGTCACAGAACTCATCCCAGATAAAGTCGTAAACTTTCTGAACTGCAATACCCAGCTCGAAGCTTTCCATATTGTCGGTTACATCCTTTACCAAAGTGTTTAACTTGGAAAGAATCCACTTATCTACAGGTGCCAGCTCGTTTGCAGCAGGAGTGGTTACGCTCTTGCCTTCCATGTTCATCATGATGAAACGGGAAGCGTTCCAAACCTTGTTTGCAAAGTTACGGCTGTTTTCTACTCTTTCGTAGTAGAAACGCATATCATTACCCGGTGCATTACCGGTGATTAAGGTCAAACGAAGTGCATCCGCACCATACTGCTCGATAATCTCAAGCGGGTCGATACCATTGCCCAAAGACTTGGACATCTTACGTCCCTGGCTGTCACGTACCAAACCGTGAAATAATACGGTATGGAAAGGCTTCTTGCCCATCTGCTCAAATCCCGAGAAAATCATACGGATTACCCAGAAGAAGATAATGTCATAACCGGTAACAAGTACATCGGTAGGATAGAAATAATCCAAATCTTCTGTCTTTTCCGGCCAACCCAAGGTCTCAAAAGGCCACAATGCAGAAGAGAACCATGTATCCAACGTATCAGGATCCTGTGTCAGATGTGTGCATCCGCACTTAGGACATACAGTTACTTCTTCTCTTGCAACGGTTACTTCACCACATTCATCACAGTAGTACGCAGGAATTCTGTGTCCCCACCAAAGCTGACGGCTGATACACCAATCACGGATGTTGTCAGTCCAGTTGTAATAGGTCTTTTCCATTCTTTCGGGAATCAGCTTAATCTCGCCGGCCTTAACTGCTTCTACAGCAGGCTTAATCAGCTCATCCATCTTTACAAACCACTGCTCTTTTACCATAGGCTCGATGGTGGTCTTACATCTGTCATGAGTACCTACATTATGTGCATGGTCTTCAATCTTTACAAGCAGTCCCATTGCATCCAGCTCTTCTACGATGGCCTTACGGGCATCGTAACGGGCCATGCCTTCAAACTTGCCACCGTTCTTATTGATAGTAGCATCGTCATTCATTACGTTGATAATAGGCAGGTCATGTCTCTTACCAACTTCAAAGTCGTTAGGGTCATGTGCCGGAGTAATCTTTACTACACCGGTACCGAATTCCATATCTACATAGGTATCGGTTACGATGGGAATCACTCTGTTCATTAAAGGAAGCATTACATTCTTGCCGATTAAATGTTTATATCTTTCATCATCGGGATGAATCGCTACTGCAGTATCGCCCAGCATGGTTTCCGGTCTGGTGGTAGCAAAGGTTAAAAATTCCGTGGTACTGGGGGTACCGTCATCATTCATAATGGGGTACTTAATATGCCAGAAATGACCTGCCTGCTCCTCATAAACTACCTCTGCATCAGAGATAGAGGTATTACAAACAGGACACCAGTTGATAATTCTTGCGCCCTTGTAGATATATCCTTTTTCATGCATCTTTACGAATACTTCCGTAACCGCATTGTTACAGCCTTCGTCCATGGTGAAACGCTCTCTGTCCCAGTCACAGGAAGAACCCAGCTTCTTTAACTGGGAGATAATACGTCCGCCGTACTCCTTCTTCCACTCCCATGCACGCTCTAAGAATTTCTCACGACCAAGCTCCCACTTGTCGATGCCTTCTTCCTTCAGCTTTTCGATAATCTTTACTTCCGTAGCAATACTTGCATGGTCTGTACCGGGCTGCCAAAGTGCATTGTAACCCTGCATTCTCTTAAAACGAATGAGGATATCCTGCATGGTATTGTCCAAAGCATGTCCCATGTGTAACTGTCCGGTAATATTCGGAGGGGGAATCACGATAGTAAAAGGTTTCTTGGTTCTGTCAACTTCAGCATGGAAATATTTTTTCTCCAGCCACTTCTGATACAATCTGTCTTCTATGCCCTGAGGGTCATAGGTTTTTGCTAATTCTTTGCTCATAGTAATTTGTCTCCTTTCTAAACGTAAAGACGCCCTCTGCTAACCTAAGTTAGCAAAGGGCGTTATATTCTACGCGGTACCACCTTTGTTCGTGGCATATGCCACCTCAGCGACTTCTATCAAAGTCCTATCCGTTAACGGGGATAAATCGGGAACTCCTACTGCTAATTCAGAACTCCTGCTCAGAAGCTACCTTCCGCATCCCTTCCTTAAAGCCACCTCTCAGCACTAACCGGGGCTCTCTCTGATAAGGGGTAATCCGTACTCCTCTTCCTCATCGCAATTGCTATATACTTAAGAATATAACCATGGGTTTAAGATTTGTCAAGTGTTTTTGCATTTCTTCTTTTGTCATTTCTTCCATACGCCTATTTCTTTAAAATACCCATTTCAAACGCTTCTACCGTCTCACTTCTTGCGGCAATTCTTAACCACTTCCTTAAAGTTTCCTCATCTGTCTGTTGCACAATCAATGTACGCAATTCATCCGAAACATCTCCTAACTCTTCCAGCACTGCCAAGATAGACTGTGTAATTCCTTGTGTAATCCCTTGTACAATACCCTGACTGATTCCACGCTCCAGTCCGTCGACCAATCCATCCTCATATCCTTCGCGTCTCACAGTCGCCAGATGCAATTCCTCGTTATACTCATATATACTCACTTTTATCGCCTCCGCCCTATTTTGCTTCAAGAAATCCTCCAAAATACCTTCCTTGATACACTCTGTAATGGTACGTTCCACTGCTTCAGCAATAGGCATCTGCACCGCATAGCCTCGTACCCTCTCAATATATTGCATATATTCCCTTAAAGTCTTACATTTGCCCAAAAGCTCTGCATTATTTCCCGCATTGATATTCAACACTGTCACTATCAACTCTAATTCCGGCTCATCCTGCTTCTTTGAAAACGCATCTGAAAGTTTATATACCCTACGTTCCGGTTGCTTTTCCTTACCATTATAAAAAACAATGAATCTGGGTGCCGGAATTTTCACGAGTCCTCTTCCATACAAATCTAAGTCCCTCACATAATTTTGTAACAAATCCGCCACATAAAACAAATCCCTAAGCGGCATATTCGGGTTCACCGTAGACTGTTGTTCGTAAAGATTCACCTGGAAATTAAAAAGAAATGACACATCATTCTTAATGTTCATGTAAATCGCATTACGAAGTGTGTTAATCTCCAACTCTTCTGCGTTTGTATAATGCGTTCCATTAACTGCATTATACAAACTTAATAATTCCTTCCTGTCCAGATACAGCATCCGGAACATAGAATCCTTGTAGTTACTTTTTTCCATATTTTGTACCTCCTTCTCGCAGGAGTGTACCTTTAGAAACTCCTGCCTTAACTTTTTTGTGAATTAAAAGCACGAATTTCCCGAAAAATAGAATTTGAGATCCTTAGAATTTGAAAAGTTTTTCGCTTTTCTTTAAAGAAAATATGCTTTGCATTAAGTATAATGCATACATGTACAGAACACAAGTACAAATTAGACAGATTTCTAATCTTCCTCCCGTCTTCTTCCCATCACCACATAAAAATTATCTTCCCTTTCCAATTGCTTTGCCACTGCCTCTATACGCCCTGCAATGGTAGCTTGTTCATTCTCGCGAACTTCGTGCTCTAATAACTCCAACACTTTAGGAAAATGCATCATCCCATTCCCACGTTTTAGGATACCTCTGGTTACATCCAAAATCTGTCCATAGGGCAGTTTCTGCGGAACAATTCCTTCAATCAGTGCCGGATAAATCCCCTTCAAATTTTCTACCAAATCCTTGATGATATCAATATTCAGTATCTCTGCATAATGCTGCCGCACAGTGGTCCGTAGTGCATCCATGAGATAGTCCAAAGTACCTCCATCTATGTGCTGAAATTCCTCAGTATATAAAACATTCTGATATGCAAGAATCATCACTTCTTTAGGATTCAACATAGGGTGGTCCATTACTCTGACTAGAGGCATCAAAATACCTTCCTTAGCCAGTTCAATCCTTATTCGAACAATTTCCTCCCGAAAGTCTTTCTCCATGAACACCGGCATTACATCACTTCCAAATACCAGTTCCAAGGGTTGATATCCATCCCATAAATGTTTCCAGATTTCATCCTGCTGAAGAAGATTCCCATTCTCTACAATGTTCTTGTTCTTCTTTCCCACCAGATAATCCGCACTTACTCCCAAAATATCACACAAAGATGTCAGCATCTCTAAATCCGGACTGCTTGCTCCCTTTTCCCATTTACTGAGAGCCTGAGGTGTTACACCCAGTCGATTGGCCAATTCCTCCTGTGTAAAGCCTGCACTACGCCTACTCTCTGCAATCCGCTTTCCTATTTCCACTAAAATATGCCCCATGCTATGTACCTCCTTCTCTTACAGTTATCATAGCAAAGGGCATCCTTTCTGTATAGCAATTTTCAGTTGTGTTCTATTCAACTACCTTCTTCACCGGTATCCAAAGCTCACAGAACAGGCCTTTTCTTCCCTTCTCAAAGTAGATTTCATAGTCCGTCTCTTCCGCTGCCTCATAGCCCATCCGGGGTAGGAACTCCTTGTAGAACTTCGTCCAGGTTTCCGTGATGCAGTCTCCGTCCTCACCCATGCAGTCAAATACCACATAGTTTCCGGGTTTCACATCCCAGATGATATAACCGGCCTTTTCTATTTCTGCGAGGTCAAATTCAGTGGTCTCTTCATCCACCATGACACCGATTCCGTACGCAAATGTACCTTCGTCTTTCTTCGCCGGGGTACATAAACCATACAAGTCCCGCTTTCCATCCGGCCTCAAACCACAAAGCGGTCCTATCATATTATTTGCATTGCACTCCTCCCAAAAATCAGCCACATCATGATTGTCATCATCATTGATGATTTCGTTGGAAAAGTTTTTCACCACTGCTATAAACTTTTGTTCCTTTGTCTGTACTATTCTGTAATCCATACTCTTACCACCTTCCACGGTTATTTTAATGGCAAGAGGATTAAAAAGCGTAAGCTTGGCGGACTCTTCCCTGGCAATTTTCGGCGCGATACCATGAAATCTGGTAAACGCCTTGGTAAAACTCTCCGGGGTATCATAACCGTACTTCAAGGCTATGTCCGTTACTTTCGCATCTGATTCCATGATTTCCTTGCCTGCCAAGGATAACCTACGGTTTCGAATATACATATTGGCTGTCATCCCCGTTAGAAAACTAAAGGCTCTGTGAAATTCATAGCTTGAAATATGCACAGCATCCGCCACATCCTCGTAGTTTATTTCCTCCATGAGATGCTCTTCCATGTATTCGATTGCCCGCTGCAAAGCTGTTATCCATTCCATGCTTTCTTCCTCCTGTCATGTCCCATTATAAAGGCGGAATGCTTTCCTTACATTTCCCGGCTTGCGCAGATTTGTCAGGAAAGTGATTGGCTCAACAAACTTTTTCCCATAGATACTTTCTATCCAACTAAGTGCCATCACCTTTCCACTAATCCCTACTAAATATACTACGGTAAGCCAATACAAAAGCCCCACCAATCACCAACACATTTATCCCCATAACCACAATGCACTCCGTGTTAACCTTCAAATTCTGCACGTTCCCAATCAACAGATTTAGCTGCTGGGAATAGAAAACCTTTGCCACGCTTTTGATAGTCTCGTTAAACATGGAGAGCATGGGCAGGAAGGAAAATACCATCATCACCGGTACGGATATGCCGGTTGCCATCATCTGATTCTTACTAAAGGCACCAATTGCCGCCCCCAGCATGGTGGAAATCAAATGTCCCACTGCCATAACAAGCATGAACCGAATCAACACACCGCCCTGATAGCCACCTGCCAAACCGATTACCAAAGATCCCAGCATACAAATACTCCAGATATAAATAGCATTACCACAGAAATACTCCGCCGCCTTTACATTGGACATATGCAAAACACGCAAGGTATTCTTCTCTTTCTCCTCTGAAATAATAGCAGACATGCTGGTCAGAGGCGCCATGCCGACATACATTACAGCAAAAAGATTGGCAAAGAAATGCTGTGGCATATTATCGATTTTCATGGTATTTTCCATAATGATTGTCATAACCGGAAACATCAGAAACTGGATTAGAATGGCCTTGTTTTTGAAGGTGTCCTTCATTTGCTTCCAAAGAATCGCAACAATATGTCTCATTATTTATCAAGCCCCTTTCCTGTAAGTTCCATAAACACGGTTTCCAAATTCGGTTCTGTGGAATGAATGGTTTCTACCTGATTCGCTTCAAAAAGCAACGCCAGCTGTTTCCCCACCTGCTCGTCTGCCGGAAGTTCCATACTCCTTCCATCCTTTAAATGCAGAATCAGTTTCTTCTGGTGATTGTACCTTCGACAGATTTCCTCCGGAGCACCATACTCCACTATCTTCCCCTCATTCAAAAGGGCAATATAATCACACAGTTTCTCTGCCTCATGCATATTGTGAGTGGTAAGAAAAATGGTAGTTCCTCTCTTCTTTTCCTGCAGAATCAACTCATGTATGCTTTCCGTGGTGGCGGGATCCAACCCACTGGTAGGTTCATCCAAAAACATAATTTTCGGACACCGTAACAATACTCTGGCTAATGACAGACGATTACGCATTCCTTTGGACAAATCCGAAACATTGGTCTTTCTTGCACCTTCCAGTCCCACATGCTTTAGCACATCTACAATCTGCACATCACTTTTGCCATCCAGCATTTCATAGAATTTCAGATTATCGTAACAATTCATTCTCTCATATAAACCGAAATGGTCCATCATAATCCCAATCCGGCGGAAATCATCGCCCTTCAAGGTGCTAACCTCTTTCCCTATGATACTTACACTTCCACCGGCAGCTTTCAACTGTCCGGTAAGAATATTAATAAGTGTAGTCTTACCGGCACCGGAGGGGCCAAGTAAACCAAAGATTTCACCTTTTCCAACCCTTAAATCAATACCATCCAGCACGTTTTTCTTGCCGAAATTATGATATAAATCTTTGACTTCTATCTCCGCACTCATGATTCTTCTCCCTCACAAAAGCTTTCCAGTGCCGCTTGCAGCTTTTCATTATCCGTTTTTTCTTTTACCACTGACACAGCAGTACTGATACCTGCACTTATGCCAAAACACACAAAGAACGCCAGCCAAGCCTGCCACATATGAACAGGGAACCAACCAAACACCATTGCAAATACCGCAATGGTAATAATAATAGACACAAACATTAGAAAGGTTCTTAAAGCAATAGCAGCCTTCTTCATAAACTTATCTGTAAAATAGATCAAACGCAAAGCCGTAATAAGCACTGACAGAAGCAGATATTGTAAAAGTGTTGCAATGGTAATTCCCTTGTCGCCCAAGCCGAAAATCGTGGATACTCCTTCTGCATCTTCTCCAAACAATGCCACAAATACCATGAGACATACAACCGTAATTCCAAATATAACAAATACCTGATTGAAAAAGTCTAAAATTGTATTCTTCTGATTCATCTTACATTACCCCCAATCGTTTCTTCATTTCATCAGCGTATTGTCTGGACACCACAATCTGCTCATCATTTTTCAAGGTCAGTCTAATCTTGCGCTCCACATCATTTCTTAAAGACTTAATCTGTCGCAGATTCACCAAACAGGACTTGCTAATGCGCATAAAATTCCCGGCGCACAATCTCTCCTCCATCTCATATAAGCGGAGTTTTGACTCATATACCTCCTCAGCCGTATAAACAAATGTCTTACGTTCCACGGCTTCCACATAAATAATCTTAGCAACATCCAACAGATGGTTCTCATCCTCCTTGCTGACCAAAAGCTGTTGGTTCAGCATCCGTAAAGTAGCAATCATTTTCTCGGTTTCCATATCCAATTGCTTACAATGAATAGCAACTTCGGTTTCGCTGTATTTTTCATCTATATCAATGGTTATTCTCACTGGCGTGTCCTCCTTTTCCATCAAGGTATCATAGGTAGTATGGGATTTCAATATCCATACACATAAGTTTCCCCAAGAGATGCATAAGTTGCCAAAATGGGCGTGTCTAACATCTTTTGAACACAAAAAAGATTGCCAAAAGAACTCTTTCAGCAATCTTTTTTTATTCTATACTTCCCCACTGCTCTTCGCGATAGCCCGAAGTCTCAGCAAAATACTGGGAATCAAAATCATGGCATTGCAAATCAGCCAGGAACCCAGTGCCCAGGGGTGATAATAATACAGCTGCAAACCATCCTTGGCAAATAAGCAGACATTCAACAAAGTAATAGCTAAAACGGCAAAGATAAATCCAAGTATCATACCCCCACTGCTCATAGTCACCAATTCGCCCACTACCTTCCGACGAATCTTTGATTTCGGAATACCTATACTCTCATAAATCTGAAACTCTGACTTACGCTTATCGTAAATACCTACCAGCACTGCATTGATGGTGATGAAGAATACGCAGGTGACCACCACCATAACACTCAAAAAAATCAAAGCATTGATTTCAAAGGTATCTTTAGCTTTCTTAATCCGCTCTGCATGGGTATTGATATCGATTTCTTTATACTTCTCCTTTAACTCTGCCACCCGGCTCTCAAAGACTTCCCGGCTTCCCTTATCACTCCAGGTCAGTTGATAATACTCATTGGTAAGACACTCCTCGGAAATCAAAATATTACCAAAACCATCCCCCTCCATAATATGTACCTCATAGGGACCCTCTCCAAAATAAAGGGACAACTTTTCACTGGTATCTTTATATAAATCCCCCTCTTTCAATCCCAAATATGTGGCATAGCGTTCGGTCAAAAACAGGGTATTCTCTTTCACCAAGGAAGTATCCTTTATCCAGCCCATACGCTGATTTCTCCACAGGAAATCCTCCACAGAATAACAAAAAGAAGAATTTCCGTTGATAAAGGTAAGCACCGTAGGAAACTGAAACTGATTCACTCCTACGGGCAAGATTCGTAGGCTTTCATCCTTGCTCACTTCTTCCCAAAAGGCATCTTTGCCCTGCTCCGTACTCATGCCGTTCAAATTCACAAACGCCACATCTGTTTCGGGTTCATAGGTCTTCAAATATTCCACCTCGATATTGGATATATAGCTTCCGCCCACATATAAAAGACCGGTCAGGGCAATCATAACAAACACGGTCATTACCTTTGAAAGATTGTGGCGGACAAAATACATGGCCTGAAAGGGTTTCATCCTACCGCCTCCTTTGTGGAAATCTCACCATCCCAGATTTCTATGATGCGATCCGCTCCTTCTAAGATGGAATGGTCATGGGTAATAACCAGTACCAGATGCTCCTTAGCATATTCTTTCAAATAGTGCATCACACGAAATGCATTTTCATGGTCCAAAGAAGCAGTCGGTTCATCGGCAAACAATACCTTAGGTTCATTAATCAAAGCCCTGGCAATGGCGCAGCGCTGACGCTGACCGCCGGACAACTGTTTCGGCTTTTTCTTGCTTTCCGTCGGCTTAATCCGAAGCTGTTGTAAAAGTTCCTCTGCACGTTTCCTGGTTTCAGCAGTATTCTCCTTAGCTGCCACCATCACATTGTCCATGGCGCTCATGTAGCCTACCAGAAAATGATGCTGGAACACAAAGCCGAACTGGTCCCTACGCAATCTTTCCAGCTCCCTGCCGCTAAGCACATTATAGTTTTTGCCATTGTAAACAATATCACCGTTTGTAGGCTTTTTTAAGGTGGACAGGCAGTACATAAGGGAGGATTTCCCGCTGCCGGAAGGGCCGATAATACCAATCAGTCCGGTATCCGGCAAAGTAAGGCTTACATCATTTACCGCACATACCCGTTCTTCCTTGTCCATATCATATATCAAATTCAAATGACTCACTTCAAACATCTTATTCTTCCTCCATGGCATCAATGGTTTTGACCTTCTGCATTGCTATTACTACCGGTATCTGCATTATTCCTGCCAGCAATGTACCGATTCCCAAAATCTGCAACAATACAGGCGGCAATATATATTCATAAAACATCCCCTTACTTCGCATGAGTGCAGCCCCTATTACACAAAGCACTGCGGTGATAATCGCTGCCAGGCCTACACTAATCCCGATACAAATTCCAAACTCCCGGAATGCAAGGGAATACACTTCCTTTTGAGAGTATCCTAAAGAACGATAAAGGCACCATTCACTGTATCTGTCCTGTACATGCAATCGGTATACGAAAAATAATGTAAGTCCCAGCACAAAGGCGATGGAATAGGTCATAACACTTAACGGTGCCTGTAGTTCAGCAGAAAACTTCTCCACTTTTTTTATGGCATTCACCTGGTCAGAATAGATTTCTATAGCACTCGATGATTCGATACCCGCTTCTATTCCAAACTTAGCGAAATATTCTTTCAAATCCGATATTTTGCCATTACTCAAAAGGTATATATGTCGGTCCGGATTATATCCATCCGCATAATCAATTCCTATTGCCACATATGTATCATACTCCACAATACCGACCAGCTTGCTTTCCGAATCATATAAATAATCTCCCACTGTAAATCCCCGGTTTTTTGCCATTCTTTCGTCCATCAGGAATTCTCCCGGCTGCTCAGGCATCCGTCCTTCTATTACCTCTAACTCGAAATACTCTGCGAAGGTAACTAATTCGTCCCTGGTCAACATAGGGGCGCTATAGTATCCGTCTCCTCCGAAGGAACTGACATAGATACCATAGCTGTTACAAATAAAAACATGGTCAGCGGTTCCTTCTTCCCGAAGTAGTTCTGCAAATTTGTGGGTTCCCTTATTGATTTCTGCCACCTTCGCCTCAACAGTCGCACTACGCTCCGGTTCCCACAAGGACATATCCATCCCCAGATTCATGACTTCATTTAACTTTGTTAAATCATTGATATAACCACTCTGCATTTTTTCTGCTCCATGCACGGCAATCACTTCATCCATGTAAACGGATGGGTGCATAAAGAACTGAACCCCATACAATAGGACAAAGTATAAGCCAAAACTAAGAATCAATATGGCTGCCCGCTTTTTATTATTTTTCAGATAAAACCATGCACTCAATCGTTGCATTTTTCTTACTCCTCTCTTTTCCTTTGTCCTAAGTCTAGCAAATCCCACTCCCCCAAAACAGTAGCAAAAGTCACAAAAAAGTCACAATGGAATCTCTTCCCCTGTGACTTCAGTCATACTTATGCTATGATGTCTTTTAAAAACAAAACCAGTGCGGTACGGTCATGAATATCGAACTTATCATAAATATTCATCATATAATTTTTTACCGTACCCTCTGCCAAAAACAGTTCCTTTGCCAGGTCTGTATTGCTGTAGCCCTTGGTAAGCAGCCCGCAAATCTCCAGCTCCCTGGCAGTTAAATCTTTGGGTAATGCAGAAGTGGATTCTTCCTTCTTCTCTGTCTGTCCTGTCATCATCCGCGTCAAGGCTTCCAACACCTTCCCTGCCAGTACACTCTGTCCTGCCAGTAGCTGATGAATGGCCTTAATAATGGTATCCCCTGCACTATCCTTTAAGAGATAACCATCCGCTCCGCCGGCCAAGGCCTCCGTAATATAATGATTATCGTAAAAGGTGGTGAGCACTAAAAGCTTCATGTCGGGATAACGCTCCTTAAGCTTGGGAATCAGCTCGATACCGCCCATTCCCTTCATATTCAAATCCACCAGTGCAATATCAGCCGTCACCTGCTTAAGCTTTTCCAGTGCTTCCTTACCGTCTTTGGCGATGCCTACCACTTCCATCTGCCCCTTCACGGTCAGTATGATTTCCATGCTTTCCGTGAGAAGCTCTTCGTCATCTATCAAAAACACTCGTATACTCATTATCGTTCTCCTTTTTCCTCTGCCACAGTCACCAAGGGCAGCTCCACCTGTACCCGGAAGCCATCCTCACCATCCACTTTGTAGGTGCCTGCATGAGTCAACACATAATCCTTTATCTTACGTAATCCGTAACCGTTTTCCAACCGTCTCTTCCATTCTGCATCCGTAAGTCCCGTAAAGCCCTTGCCATTGTCCGAAACCACCAGCTTGATATGAGCCGTGTCATAGTCCAGATGTACGAAAAACTGCGTGGCCTCCCCATGGCGGATACCATTGTTCAAACACTCTGTCAGCACGGAATGCAGAAACTCACAGGTGCGCTTCTCCACCCATAGTTCCTTCTCATGACCTTCTGCAAAATTATGTACAATCTTTATCTCCGTATCCGTGGAAAACTTATCCGCCTCCGTAGCCAGCAAGCTACAAAAATCCTGCAAACTGATCTCTTCTGTCTCCGCATCCAGTACCCGAACCGCCCGGCGGATTTCCTCCAGGGCCAAATGCATTCTTTCCGAAGTGGCGGAAAGCTTCCCTTCCGCTCTATCCGGGTCTGCGTCTTTCAGCACCTCATAGGCCTGCAGTGACACCAGTGCCGAAGTAATGGTATGTCCCACCACATTATGGATATTACGGGCGATATTCTCTCTCTCCTCCAGTCTGGCATTTCGCTCTGCCACCTGGGAACGAAGCGAAATTTCACGGTTTAGATTCTTTACCTTCTGCTCATTTACAGCCGTATTTTCCATCTGATGATACAGCTGCTTGTTTTTATACTGCATACTGCGCACACTCAAATCAGCTACTGCAAACAGTGCCGTAAAGATTACTACCAAAAGAACTTGGGTGCCTCCTTTTTCTGTCCCTCCATAGGCCTTACAAAGCAGGGCGCCACCGATAGGAAGCAAAGCCTGCAAGCTTAAGATACCATAGCGTACACCCTCCGGCTCATACTTGGGATAAAAGGAAAAGAACAACACAATCGCCAAGAAAGGAATCGGATGCAACAAAAGTAAGCCCACTGTCACCAGGAGCTTTCCTATTACACAGAATATATGCAGTTTCCTTTCTTCCCTGATTACCACATGATAGCACTGGAGCATCAGCCAAATACCTATTAGCAGCATGAAGAGGGATTCCTTAACAAACCATGGATTCATTCACTTATCCTCTACAAAGATTCTATAACCTCAGTATATCCCAAAGCCAAGCAGAACTCAATCTTTTTGTGCACGCTCCAAACTGGCCTGTTTAAAAAAACTTATTCTGGCACTTTTCACAATGCCAGTTTTGTGTAAAACTATGGAAATGAAAACACGCAGTTGAAATGAAATACATACTCTATCATAACTGCTTTACATAACAGGAGGATTAATCATGAAACGAACCAAAAGCTTTACTCTGCTGATTGTTGCAGCATTTTTATTGTTACTCAGTATCATATTTGCCCTGGTTACTTATCGCAACAGCTATCAGAAGTCCGTGGCTACCGGTGAGGAACTTTCCGCAGTCAAGAAACAGATTACTGCCGTAGAGGAAGGTACTGCCACCGGCGATTTAGATGCACTGCAGGAAGAAAAGGCAGAACTCTCCGACCTCAAACTGAAGCAGGAGAAGCCCTATTCCTTCTCTCTGACCTTCCTTTTCTTAAGCATACTGCTTTTAATAAAAGGGCTTTACAACGCCTTCCACGGCATTAGCGAAGAATTTGGCAAAACCGACGCTGCCAAGCTGGCCCAGGCCGGACTCATGGCTGCACTGTGCTACATTGGCTTTGCCTTTTTAAAGATTGATATCCCGGTAGGTCCGGAAAAGACCGCCTTCCATTTTGGTAATGTCTTCTGCGTCCTGGGTGCATTGCTCCTGGGAGGCTTCTGGGGCGGACTGGCAGGTGCCGTGGGCATGACCATTGGCGACTTAACCACCGCTTATGTGACAAGTGCTCCCAAAACCTTTGTATTAAAGCTGTGCATCGGCCTCATCGTAGGCTTTGTGGCACATACTCTATTCAAAATCAATAAGCGTCACACTAAGAAATATATTACGGTTGCTACCATTGTATCCTGTTCGGCAGGTATGGTCTTCAATATTTTTGCTGATCCTATCACCGGTTATTTCTATAAAACCTATTTGTTGGGTGTACCTCAGGACCTTTCCAAGGCTCTGGCGAAAATGGCTGCCGTAACCACCAGTGTAAACGCTGTGACCGCAGTTATTTTTGCATCCATCATTTTCCTGGCACTGCGTCCTGCATTGAAAAAAGCAGGCTTACTTATTAAGTAGGAGGAACCCATGCATACACCACGTTTAGCCATGTTAAACAGCTTTGCCGGATTCGGACGTATCTCCACCACTGTGGCATTACCCATTATCAGTGTGATGCAGGTGCAGGTATGCCCCATTCCTACCAGTGTTTTGTCCAATCATTTGGCCTTTCCGATTTGCGCCAAGCAGGATTTTACAGAACAGATTCTCCCCTTTCTGCAGGTTTGGGAACAGTTAGAATTACGCTTCGATGGCTTTTATTGCGGCTACCTAAGCAACAAAGAGCAAATGGACAGCGTACAGTATTTCCTTAACAGTAAGTTGCTAAAGGAAGATGCTTCCATCATCATCGACCCGGTAATGGGGGATAACGGAAAGCCCTATCGCACCGTCACTCCTGCGCATATCGAACAAATGAAGGTGCTGGTCAAGCAGGCCCATTTGATTACCCCTAATCTGACAGAGCTTTGTCTGCTGACGGATACCCCTTATACCGAAGAGGGATGGACTACCGAAAAACTCACCGCACTTTGCGCTTCTTTAGACCCGGAATGCGAAAAGCAGATTGTGGTTACAGGGATTGAAACCGGGCAGGAACTGATGGTATTTATCTGGAACAAAGGCAATCTGTCCGAAATCCGTTTCCCCTCCGCGGGTGCTGCCCGCCACGGTACCGGAGACATTTTTGCCTCCATCCTCAGTGCCAATGCCTTAAAAAATATATCTCTCGAAACCAGCGTGCATCAAGCTGTTGACTTTATCTGCGCCTGTATTCGAGATAGCGAAGAAGCAAATCTTCCCATATTGGATGGAGTACTTTTTGAACAAAATTTGAGCCGACTCATTTGAGTCGGCTTTTTGTTTTTCATTGCCTACGTACCTTTTTCTTGCTATAATTATTACATAAAACTGTTATGAAACCAACATACAAATGAGGTGACCCAATATGAAAAAAATGTATATCGGACGTTGCTTATTCCTCTTACTACTTACCCTTCTTTTTGTAACAGCAGCATTTTCTGCTTCCCGGTCCCAACCGGATTATTCGACTCCCATGAGTTTTGAGTATTCACTCACCGAAGCCTATGTTAGCGATACTCATGATGTCATCAAGCAATTGGAAACATACATTGACAACGGAAAAAACTCAAAAATAGAAAAAACCGTTGAACTTATAACGGATAAAACCAACTACATCTCTCACCAGTATGATGTAAGCAAGATGCTCTATTACGCTGATTTGGAAGATGAGGCTGCCTACGAAGCATATGTTTTCAGCGAGGATGCCTTTTTTGCAGTTGCAGAAGAAAGCTTACGTGTCCTCAAAAAGCTGTATCTTTCTGATTTATCCTCCAAGAATAAGGTATTTGAAGATTGGACAGAAAAAGAATTGCGTGTTCTCACCCTTTCAAATGAAGAAATTTTTGACCTGGAAGCAAAACAAAATGATTTCGTACGTGAATATCTATCTTTAGACAATCCCGGGTCTGAAGAATGGTCCGTTGCATTAGAAAATATTTACTATGAATATGTCAAAACCTCACAACAGATTGCCTTACTGAACGACTATGAGAATTACTATGACTACTCCGCCACTGAAATCTATCTGCGGGAATACACCAAAGAACAACGGGAGGCCTTTCGCAAAAATGTAAGGGAGTATATTTTACCCTTTTACTTCGAAACAGACTCTCTGTATCATGAAAAGAGGGCATCACTTAACGATGAACAGATGGCCCTTTTTTCCTCCCTGCGCAAGGACACTTGTGAGCCGTCAAATGAATATCTTACCGGATATATCAACAGTTACCCAGAGGATATGAAAACTTTTATGAATTATCTGTTTGACAGAAATGCTTTGATGTATACCACCTCTGAGAATGCATATACCACCGGTTTTACAGACTTTTCGTATTACTGCGAGCAACCCTATGTGTTCCTTGGCAATCAGTGCCAGGATTTGCTTACACTGATTCATGAATTAGGTCATTATACAGCATTTTATCATTTCGAAGACAGCTTTTTGCCATATGATACCTGCGAAGTACATTCTCAGGGAAATGAATGGCTTATGCTCTGTTATCTTGACGGCAAATTCGACCCACAGGTTTATGAAATGTTTTTACTATGGCGCTTACGTTACGGATTAGATATTATCATATTGTCAACTATCATTGATGAATATGAAGAAACCATCTATACTTGCAAGGACCTTACTTCTCCGGAACAATTCTCAGGCATTATGGATGATATTCTAAGAGGCTACGAAAATATCGAATCCTTTATGTCAAAAGAGGAACTATATACCTATGCACAGTATGTTACCATAGAGGCTCCCGTTTACTATTTAAGCTATGCCACCAGCGAGCTGGCATCTATGTCCCTATACTCCGTTGCAATACATCAGGATTATGAGACCGCACAAAGCATCTATACAAACCTTTGTCTTGAAACAGATATAGAGCAATTTTTCTTTGATACCCTTATAGACGTGGGACTTCCGAATCCTTTTGATGTGGACACGGTGGAAGACATCATCTCATCCTTTGAAAACATTACTTCAAGCAATATTGTAGTCCCTGCTGCATGACTTCAAAGGACTGTTATTCTTTTACTTACTAAGAAAAACACTACTGACTAATGTGCATTTACACACTGTCAGTAGTGTTCGTTTTTTATATGTATTTTATTAACCCAACAACTCCTGCAGCTTTCTTACTTCTTCTCTCTCTGCTGCTGTGCTCATAATCATGTCATCACTGTCCATAGCCACCTGACCCGCCAAAAGAATTAATTCCTTGTAGCTGTCGGCCAAATCCATGTCCATATCCTTCAACAGCTGATATGCTTCATTCACACCGGTTTCAAACATATCGCTGATACTATCCATACAGATTTCATAAACCTCTTCCAGCTCTTCCGGGCTGTAATCAAAACCAAATACTCCACCTAAAAACTCGGTCTCGCGCTCGGTAATCTGACCGTCTGCGGCAATGATTCTGGCGATAATACACACCAAATCATTTACATAATATGCCTGCACATTGCCGTACTCTTCTTCCTCCCACAGACCTCTTTCCTGTAAGGATTCACATGCCTCCAAAAAGGCCTCTACTTTTGTCTGAAATTGTTCTGCACTTGCCATTTTATCCCCTCCGGTACGCTCTAAGTATTTTCATATGCCTTTTCGGCATGGATTTAGTATAGCATAGTATTGGAAAAAAATAAAGAATTCATAGAAAAATATGAAAAAACAATACAGCAGATTTCACTATTTTTTCTTTCTTCCCCATAATACAACAAACACACACACCAAGCTATACCCGATGACGGCTATCAGCGATGATTCTATTCCAAACTCTCCACCGGTCACCAAAAAGGATTTTGTATCCAATACAAAACTATACAGGGAATATTCATCCATTTCTATACCAATCCACAAAATACCACCAATGATGATGATATTCCAAAAAGCATGAACAATCGCACTATTCCAAATGGATCCGGTCTCAGAAGCAATAAGAGAGAACATGACACCCACCATTGTACCGGCCACTACAACCAAGGTACAACTTAAAAGGTCGAAACCCATACCTAAAATATGGATAAAACCAAACAATAAAGAGGGTACAAGAATCGCAATTTTTTTATTAAATCTTTTCTCTATGGCCCTCATCATGACACCACGAAAAACCATTTCCTCCACAATCCCTGCACCCAATCCTGTAAAGAAAATACCCGTCGACAAAATCTCCAACCTCTGATTCAAATCTAAATCATTCTGCCGAAAGGAACCGGGAACAAATAATATGTAAAATGCAGTAACCAGAAGCGGCAACAGTAGTGCTACCATCCACCATTTCAAACCAATCTTAAACGACGGTATATTAAAGTCACTCATATCCCCCTTCAAAAGTTTTTTGCACAGTAGCCATAACAGCAAATATGCAAAAATAATATATAAAATGCCTGTCACTATATTACCTATAAAGATTGGCATTTTCATAAGAACCACCATGTTTCCAAACAGACAGGCAACCCCTTGGGCCACTACCATTACCAAAAAACTTAAAATAATACTCAAGATCATTTTTCCTGTTTTCATCTAAATTCTCCTCACACTGAAAATTCATGGGAACTAATAAAATTATCCATAACTATTCTGATAATTTAATCCAAAACAAGATCCCCTATCGATTCTTCACCGGTCACTTTTTCCCCAAGAATATTGGCCCACTTCTCAGTAAAAAAAGCCCCATACGAAATCTGTTCATCTCTACGCTTTTTGCCGCCTGCAAATCCCCACAAGGTAGAGGGTATCCCAATCACAATCAGGTATAACGGTCCTAATATAATAGATTGTATGGTATGTCCGTATTCATGAACCAGCAAACGATTGGAAAGTTCCTCCGTACTTATCTTCCCTTCAAACTTCCTGGCAAAGTAAGGCTTGGCAGTAACAAATACAAACAGCCCTAAGGACATACTGGATTTGTGCTCCCATACTGTAATAATTGCACCATGATAGAAAAAATGTTTATCTTTACAATGCATGAGAAAGATAACACCCCCCAGCATGGTCTGCAAAATTCCCCATGTACACTGTACTATCACGTAAAAAATGCTTTTCACAGTATTTCCTCCAATTCTCATAGAATTCCATTCACACAGTTCAATAACAGAAAATTTGCTTCCACTTATCCATTATTACCATATTGGGCACTAGTTCATAAAAATCCACTTTTATGCCCAATAAACTACTTATAAGTCTGTAATAAATCCTAAATTCACATCTTTTGGGCATACAGAAGAAACAACATGAAATGGTGCCCATAAAAATGCCTATTTCGTGGGCAGAAACACGCATTTTTTTGTTGCTATGCCCAAAGACCACTTTTAGAAGGCTAAAATTGCTACTATATTGGGCAAAAAAACAATAAAAGGGTGGTTTATGCCCAAAGGTATGGAAATTCAAGTCTATTCCCTACTTCCCGCTTCCGCCTTCAACCACACCGTAAATCTGGTGCCTATTTCAGGGCTGGACAGCACCTCTATTTTACCGTCATGGGCATCTACAATCCACTTAGCAATGGATAATCCCAGACCGGAACCTCCGGTGTTACCGTTACGTGCTTTATCGGAACGGTAAAAGGGTTCAAAGATATGCACCACATCTTCCCCTTGCATACCAATACCTTCGTCCTGCACCACATAGCCCACCATATCTCCCTGTGTCTTTACACGGAATTGTATGGTGGCCCCCTTCAAGGAATACTTGGCTGCATTCTGCACAAAGATTCGTACGGACTGCTTTATCATAGCCGCATCACCACTCATCATCACAGGCGGTAAGATCAGATTGCCATCCTCATCAAAAGCATTTCCGCTATCACTTACAAATTCATATCGATGTTCCTCATCAATCATCAGGGATTCCTCCCACACCTCATGAATCACCTGACACAAGTCGAATTCGGAATAATGAAGGGTATTCTTTCCGTTCTCTCCACGGGCCAAAAACAATAGCTGCTCCACCAGTTCCTTCATATGGTCGGATTCGTGCTTCAGTGCCTCTATAGACTCCTCTAATACACTCTCATCCTCCTTGCCCCAGCGGTCCAACATATTTACATACCCTTGTATTACTGCTATGGGCGTACGAAGCTCATGGGAGGCATCTGACACGAATCTGGCCTGCTTTTTCTGGCTCTCCCGCATACGGTATATCAAATTATTCAGTGCCACTTCGATACTTTCCAGATCCTTATCTCCGGTAGAAATCTTAGCATCCGGTGAATTCGGTGAAAGATTCTCTATGGCCTGCTCCAAGCTCTCAAACTTGGAAGTATCCAAGGGTAAGGAACTAAGTTTCTCAGTTTTGATTGCCAAATCATTTAAGGGCTTTAACTTACGACGGATTTTGCCCGTACCAAATAGCCCCCCTATGATATCCATCCCCTGAAAAACAAGGATTACACCAAAGGGAAAGATCACATAATTCAGAAAAGGAAACATGGGATATGGGTATTCCACACCCGTAGAATCCTCCAGAATCAGTACCATTTCCTGATAGCTTTCCCCGCGTTCCAGCTCCACTTTGGCCACGGTTCTCGACTCAGGGATCTGATCCACCCTCCACTTGAAAAAGGCACCTGATATCAGTGCCACGATCAAAATATCCAAACATATAATTTTCCAAAACTGCTTAAGCCAGAAGCTCATATGAATCCTTCTGGCGATAGATGTCATTTTATTATTTGCGTTCACAATTACTCCTTCACTACATAACCCACGCCGCGTACGGTATGTATCAGTTTAATACCATAATGATCATCGATTTTCGTCCGCAGATATCTTACATATACATCAATGATATTGGTCTCCCCTATGTAATCATAACCGCAGACCTCGTTCATCAGTTTTTCACGATCCAGCACAATATTTTTATTCTTCATCAGCATACGAAGAAGCTCAAATTCCCTGTTGGTCAGCTCCACGTTTTCTCCGTTTACTTTTACCTCATAACGGTCCTCGTCCAATGTGACACCCTTAATGGATAAAGTATGAGTGGGTGCCGCTGCCACAGGTCCTCTTTTCTTTAAAGCTACACGGATTCTGGCAAGCAGCTCCTCAATGGCAAAGGGCTTGGTAATATAATCATCTGCCCCCGCATCCAGACCGGACACCTTATCCATCACAGCATCCCTGGCGGTCAGCATAATCACCGGAGTATCCTTCTCCATTCGCAGTCTGCGAAGCACCTCCAGTCCATTCAGTCCCGGAAGCATCACATCTAAAAGTATCAAATCAAAGCACCCGGAGAGGGCCTTTTCCAGACCCTCTCTACCATCAAATGCTTTCTCCACTTCATTCCCCTCATGCTTTAATTCCAATTCTACAAAGCGTGCAATTTTTTCTTCATCCTCGATGATTAAAATACGATTTGCCATAATCCCTATATTCCTTCTATGTCGCTTTATTTATTCTGAAAATCCTTCTTAATATTCTCACAGGTCTCAGAAGCCTTGTCACAAATCTGGTTGATATCAATGGTTGTAGAATTTACTCCCTGAAAGGTATACTTACAATCATTGAATAAACCTACTACCAACAAAATGGTGATTAACCCAAAGGAAATAATCAATGCCAATACCAGCACCAGTACCGGAACCTTCAACACCTCTCTGCCATGCTTTGTTACGCAGAAATCAACTTCCAAGGATTTTTGAAATATATGTACGCACCATTTCAAAATCTTATCAATCACGGTTCCCAAGGTGGTTCTCTGGCAGGAATCCTCATAACTTTTCTGTGCCTGTTCAAATTCCTGTGAAGTATCTGTACCGGATGCAGTGGTGTAGCTTGCAGTACTTCCTGAATTTACCTTGCCCTGCTTCTCCAGATAGCTCATGGCATCCAGCATATCAAAATTACATGCTTCCATAGCCTGTCTTGCATCCTCATATGATACATTTGCTTTTACTCTTAATTCTTCAACTTTTTTCCAATCTTCCATTTTCTTTATCCCTTTCTGATTTCATCTCTTTTGTTTTTTTGTTTCAGCTGATGATTCTATCCTACAACATCAAAATTAATCTAAAATGTGTAAAAGATTAAAATCAGATTAAAATTTACTCAAATTTCACTTGAATATTTCCCATGGCACATTCCAGTTCCATTTTTTTGCCCGCATCATTGTCTATTTCTTTCTCCTTAGCCAAACCGCTGTATTGCTGACCTCCTAAAGAAACACTTCCGGAAACTGCCTCAATTTTATAGTCGAAATCTTCCTCTTTTCCCTTTACTATTAATTCAAGACTTCCCATGGCACATTCTGCCTTCAACTCATCTGTTATCTCACCACCAATGCCACATCTTCCGGCTCCTACTTCCACCTTTACTTTCTGAAGCTTGGCATCTTCCAGAAACAATTCACCTGCACCTACGCTAAGTTCTGCTTCTTTGGCAGTAAACTTATCTACTATGGCTTTTCCGATGCCTACTTCGATTTCCACCTTATCCAGTTCTGCATTTTTAGGTACATATAAAGTAAAGCAATTTTCATCATCAAAGCTGATATTGCTGCTGTCCAACACCTTCACAAACAGCTCATCCCCCTTGGTATATGCCTGACTCTTGCCTTCACCTTTGTATTCCACATAATAAGCATCCTCTTCAGTAGACATTATCACAAATTCGCAACCGCCCAGCTCCAGATTCCAATCCTTTACAGAATCAGTGGTCACCTTCGTCTTTGGCACATCTCCCTGCCAGACTTTTTCGCCATCCGTAAACATATCATTGTCGCCTATGTGAAAGATGGCATTCTTTTCCAATGCATCTTCCACCTTGCCCAACACATCTCCGTTAATAGTGATGCCGTCCCCGATAATTATCTTACCATCACGAAACTTCATCTCAGGCCAATTCGCCATAGTTCCGCCGATAAATAATAACGCAATACCGCCCAAAAACAATATCACAAACAACAATCCCAAAAATCGAGTTACTTTTTTCATGCCTTACATACGCTCCTTTCCAAGATTTTTTATCTTATGAAAGATTTTTTTGATTCCTTTTATGATAGCAGGAGTCCACTTTTTTATTAACAGGTACTCTATCAAAATACCCAAAACACCAAAAGAGAGAACAATCATTCCGCCACCAACAAACAGCATCCCGATACCGGTACTTTCCACCCAAAATTTACAGCCCATTACAATGGCACAGATACCGCCGATAGTACATCCTACACCTACCGCACCTGAGCCTAATAAGAAAGCCACCCACAACAAGAACCATAAACCAAGCGTTCCCACTACCGTTCCCAGCAAACTGCCCAAAAAAGGAAAGGCACAAATTAAGATTACCACAATCAACCAGGTGGGCCATTTCTTTTTAACATTATTCTCCGGTACATAGGGTACCTCCACTATTTCCGGCATGGGATGATACTCCGCGATTTCCTTTCCGGCCTCCACCTTGTCCGGCTCTGCCCCGTAATAACTCTGATTAATATCCCTTTTAATATTCTCCGCTATCTTTTCCGGACTTCCCAGGGACGCTATGACTTCCTGTTCATTTTCCGGACCTGCATCCTCAAAATAGTCATTATAATATTGCAGCGCTTCTTCCTTTTCCTGTATGGGCACAAATAGCAGCAACTGCTCTAACTGCCTCATAAATTCCTGTCTGTCCAACTTAGTATCCTTCCCTTCCCTCATTTATATCCTACGTTCAAATAATGAATTGATTTTCTCTGCATAACTGCGCCACTCACTTTCATAGAGTTGCAACTGTGCCCATCCTTTGCTTGTCACCTTGTAATAGCGGCGGTTTCTGCCCGCAAATTCCATATCATATACTTCCAGACATTCATCCTTCTGCAATCTTCTAAGCACCGGATACAGAGTCGATTCCGAACACTCTATAACCTGTCGCACATCCTGGGTAATCTTATATCCGTAGGTTCCTTCGGCTTCCTTGGATACTACTGCCAGCACAATCGCATCCAACAATGCCGCCCCTGTATTAAATACCATCTGACCACCTGTCCTTCAACTATTCTCAAAAATTCAGAACCCCATTCGCAAAATCGCTACTATGTATCTTTCCTTTTGCGAATACTATACGCCGTATAATATCCTATTGCGCATACTATACGCCATATAATATTGTTTGTCAAGTACCAACGCACAACTTTCCCCAAAAAGAAACAGGTACGGAAATCCCGTACCTGCTGCTGTCTATTTTTAATACAATTAATCCACTCTTTCGTCTCCCCAGAAGAACAATGCCACGGTACCCGGACCGGTATGGCTGCCGATGGTGGTACCAATATAGTTAATCAGCACCTTGCCCTCCATTTTAGGGAAATAAGCCTCTATCAAATCTGCCAGTGCTTTTGCATCCTCATAGCAGGCAGCATTTGTAATATAGCATTTTTCACTGTAATTTTCTCTATCCTGTGCGTACATCTTCATCTGTTCAAAGGTCTGCTGGATAACCTTCTTCTTACCACGGATTTTGAATCGGGGAATCAGCTTTCCCTCATAACTTACATTTAACAGAGGACAAATACCTAAGATTCCTCCTACGAAGCCTGCCGTCTTGGAAACACGGCCACCCTTGATAAAGAAGGTCAAATCAGAGGTAAAGAACCAGTGATGCATCTTCAATTTATTCTCCTCTGCCCACTGATACAGCTCCTCTATGCTCATACCACTGTCACGCATATCTGCCGCTTTATCCATAAGCAAACCATAACCACCGGATGCTGCCAATGTATCTACAATATATATCTTTCTGTCCGGATATTTTTCTTCCAGCTCATTCTTTGCAATATTTGCGGAATTCACTACCCCGGTAATACCGGAAGACAAACAGAAATGGATAATATCCTTTCCTTCCTTCAAAAAGAGCTCAAAATACTCAGTAAACTCGGCTTCGTTAATCTGAGAAGTCTTGGTATCTGCTCCGTCCTTCATAGCCTGATAAAAGTCTTCGAAAGTCATGGACACACCCAAATCATCACTATATTGCTTGCCATCCATCTCATAATGGAAACATATGTACTTAATATTTCTTTCTTCAAAATGCTCCTTGGTCAAATCTGCTGTAGAACAGCAACTCAGAATATATTCTCTCATCTTTGTACTTGGCACCAAATCCTCAGCGCCATACCCCTTTCTACTTATTTCGAGTTATTCCAACCCTTATATGTAGTTTTCATTACTACATTCTACATCACTTGCCACTTTTTGTAAATACCTTTATTGGATTTTTCTCCAAAAAAAGAGGACACCCACGTGTCCTCTCAAAGAATTGCTTTTAGATTAATATATCTTTCTGCCCTTTTCATCTGCAATGCCGCTTTTTCTGTAGAAATAGGTATTCACCTGATCTCTCCATTCCCTGGCATTAAGCAGCTGCCTGTTGAAACGCTCCGTAACCACCGCAAAGATTTCTTCATCCACTTTATCCTTCAGGGTTGCCCAGGACGCTACCATAGCCTCCACTTCTTCCACACCTTCAAAGTGAGTATCATAAATATGTTGAATCAAAGTCTTACCTGACTTTAATGTATATGTATAAGGTACATGGTGGAAGAACAATAAAAGTTCTTCCGGGCAGGTTTCCATATTGTTGTACATGGATGCATTGGGCTCATAATACTGCTGTGCATAGCCGGTACCCTTGTCCGTACGGTCCACACCCATTCCCAAATGGTCTGCACGATGATAGGTACCCCAACGGGAGTACTCATAACCGTCAACACTGGGACCATAATGTACATGTGGGGTTACCATCCAACCGATACCAAGGGGTGTGGTATATTTTTCATAGGTAGTACGGGACTCCATGAGAATCTTAAGTACCTTCTCCACTACTTCCTCTTCATTGGATAATGCCTGTCGAATCCACTCCTCTGCTATCTCTTCTGCCGTTAGTTCGGTATTGTAAGCCAAACGTCCGAAACCATAGAGATTAGCTCCCGCCAAATCGTTTCCGGTCCAGTTTTTATCATTTCCGGTATTAACCACTGCAGCAAAACCGGTATTTTTATTGCCCAAAGTTCGACCACTGATTACGTCTGCAATGGTGTCGTTTTCTTCCGCGCAATAGGTCTTAAAACTTAAAATCTCTTTGAACATGGGAATCAGATAGCAAACATCAATCTGATGTCCGGTATATTCCTGTGCCACCTGCACCTCCAACATCTGGTTGGTCTTCTTCAGTCCTCCCAACAAAGGTGAAATAGGCTCACGTACCTGGAAATCCATAGGGCCGTTCTTAATCTGCAGGATTACATTGTCATGATAATCACCATCCATTTGAATGAAATTATCATATGCCGCACGGGCACGATCGGTCTTGTAGTCCCTCCAGTCCTGCTGGCAATTGTATACAAAACATCTCCAGATAATGATACCGCCGTAAGGCTTGATAATATCCGCCAGCATATTGGCACCGTCCGCCTGGGTTCTTCCGTAGGTGAAAGGTCCCGTTCTTCCCTCGGAATCCGCCTTTACCAAAAAACCGCCTAAATTAGGGATTTTCGCATATACTTCTGCAATCTTTTGCTCCCACCAGTTGATTACCGCCGGTTCTAACGGATCTGCACTGTTAGGACCGCCCAGTTCGATGGCCGCCGCAAAATTCAGACTTAAAAACAGCTTGATTCCATAGCAGGCAAATAAATCCGTCATTTCTTTGACTTTATCCATATATCTCTCTGTAATTAGGTAGGTGGCCGGTCCTACTACATTTACATTATTGATTACTACTGCATTGATACCCACACTGGCAATCAGTCTGCAATAATCTTTGGTATGTTCATTTACCACCACTTCCTCATTCTCAAAGAAGAAGGACTTTCCTGAATATCCTCGTTCAATGCTTCCGTCCATATTATCCCAGTGATTGTACATACGGAAGGGATTGGAGGGTTTTTCTGAAACTCTAATACCTGTCAGAGATTTTTCCATGGAAATGCGGCGAAGAATCTCAAACACACCATATAAAAGACCATTCTCATCACTTGCACTAAGGGTCACCAGCCCTTCCTTTTCCTCAATATTATATCCTTCTGCAGAGATTTCCTTATTCTTTATAATACAGAGTCCCTTTATCAGCTGTTCATCAAATACAATCTCAGGCTTTACGGATAACATGCCTGTTATACCATTATCCAGTTCGTTCATGGCACTCTGAAGTATGATACTTTCCTTATCAAATCCCAGAACAGATATCTTTTCTACAAATTTATCATTGTCACTAACCTTCTTGGGACCATATACAAGCCATCCCTGAGTCCAATTCTTCATAAAATAACCTCCTAAACAAAATTGGTAGCGCTTACATTTTCTATCAGTTTATCCTATTCGTGAGGCTTTTGCAATATATTATTCTGTACAATTTGCAGGGAAAAGGCTGGATATTTTCTTCTCCAAAACAAGATTTTCTTTTCATAATTTTAAAGCTATTAGTAGCAATCTCATAAACAAATAGTTTACATAATGTCATTGACCTTTGCAGTCATTATGCAAGTGGAATTGCAAATGTAGATTTTTGTGGATAAAATCTGAAAATGTCATATTTTCTGTCACTTTCACATCTGATATCCACCATTTCCACAGAGTTATCCACATATACAACAGTGTCACTCCCCCCCTATCTATGACGTCATTTTCTTACAAAATGCATGTCAGTTTTTCATAAATTGCAAAAAACGTATATATGTTCGGTTTACATATTTTGTTTACCATATTTTATATTATGTTTATTTGAAAATTTGTCAAAAATAAAAAACAGGTTTTAAGTCTTTATTCAAAAAACTCAAAACCTGTTTCAAATTCTTTCCTCTTCTATAGCCAGGAATCCCAAAAACGCTCGACTTTTTTCTCGATGGTAGCCAGGCCCACCTCCTGATAATTCTCCCACTCTCTTGGGAAGAGACGAATATAAGAGTTCTGCAGGAACCGTTCATCTAAAAGTGCTATAATTCCCACATCATCAGAGGTCCGAATCACGCGTCCGGCAGCCTGAAGAACCTTATTCATACCCGGAAAACGATAGGCATAATCAAATCCGTTTCCACCATTGTCATCAAAGTAATTTTTCAAGATTTCCCGCTCAAAACACACCTGCGGAAGGCCGGTTCCTATCACAATTGCACCAATTAAACTATCATGCTTTAAATCTATACCTTCACTAAAGATGCCACCCAAAACGCAGAACCCAATCAAATATCTGTCTTCCTCATAGGAAACATCAAAATTCAACGCATTTTCTATATCTAATTCAACATTTCCTTCAAATAAGTGTAAAAATTCTTCCCTATCCGCTTCATTCATGATATCCGACTGCAATACACAGTCCATTTCTTCTGTGGCAAAGTATTCTGCAAATACCTGATACACCTCTTCCAGAAAAGCATAGGATGGACAAAATACCATATAATTCCCATGTCTTTTCGTGACAATCTGCTGAATATACTTGGCAATTTTCATAAATTCTTCTTCGGAACGTCTGGTATACTTACTGGTTACATCATTTGCAACAAATAGTCCTCTCTTTTCCGGATCGAATACGGAATTGGCATATACTTCATAGTCCTTTTCTTCCCCTCCAAGCAGAGTTTTATAGTACTGTATGGGCAGGAATGTGGCAGAAAACAACACGCTGCTACGTCCTTTTTGCATACATTCCTTCAGATTGGTAGACGGGTCCACACAAAACAGCTTTACCAGGAAATCACCGTTTTCGCTTCTCTGAGAGTACTTCACATACTTGTCATCAACCAGCTCATATATCTCTAAAAAGTGCTTAATCTTGAAATACAAATCCAAAAGAGGTTCCTTTTCCGGCACTTCACCGTCTTCACTCTCCTCCAGATAGCTTTCCATCTTCTCCCGCAAACGTCCCAAAGGCAGAATCAGACGTTCCACGCTATCCAGAATGCGACAATCCTCGCACTCTTTCTTTAGCACCAGCATTTCTTTATTGCACTTTTCCAGCTGTTTGATCATGGCATAGGCATAACCCTGCCCGAAAAGTACCGTTTTATGCGATACTCCGTGATTTTCCTTCTGCGCTTCAATATCATCCGCACCATCCTGCAGAATCCGCTTCAGCTCCAGAAACTCCTCCTTCAAAAGGGTGGCACTATACATTTCCCTCCCTCTTTCCAGAAGATTGTGTGCCTCATCAATCAGAAAAACATAGTTCTTGCTGCTGTTCTCCCCAAAGAAACGCTTCAGATACACATGAGGATCAAATAAATAGTTGTAATCTCCGATGATAGCATCCGCATACAAACTCATGTCCAGACAGAACTCAAAAGGACAAACCTTGTGCTTGTGGGCATATTCTTCTATCTTTTCCCGACTAAAGCTGTCTTCGTGGGTTAAAAGGTCATACATAGCCTCATTGATGCGGTCAAAATGCCCTTTGGCATATGGACAATGCTCGGGATTACACTGTGTCTCCTCCATAAAGCAGATTTTATCCTTAGCTGTCAGTATCACGCTTTTTAGCTGTAATCCCTGCTGTCTGAGTATCTCAAATGTCTGCTCTGCCACCGTACGCGTAATGGTCTTAGCCGTCAAATAGAACAACTTATCTCCCATGCCCTTTTCCATAGCTTTAATGGCCGGAAATACAGTAGAAATGGTCTTTCCAACACCTGTGGGGGCCTCCAAAAACAGCTTCCTCTTATGATAAATAGTCTGATATACATAGGTAACCAGCTCCTTCTGCCCTTCACGATAAGGAAAGGGAAACTGTACCTGACGAATGGATTCGTTTCGTGTTTGCTTCCACTGATACTCATAGTCCGCCCACTTCACATACTCTTGCAGGACACCTTCGAACCATTTCTTCAGCTCCTCGAAAGTATACTCGGAAGTAAAATACCGAATCTCTTCCGTCTCTAAATGACAATAGGTCATACGTACCTGTATGACCGAAATCTCCTTTTGCAAGGCATATATATATGCATAACATTTAGCCTGAGCCAAATGTACCGGGTTTGCTTCCTTCATACGAAACAGTTCCCGGTAAGTACCCTTGATTTCATCAATCACTTTTTCCTTAGGGGTATCAATAATACCGTCCGCACGCCCCTCCACAACCAAATCATAATTTTCCGTAACATGGGTATAACGCAGTGTCACTTCTGCCTGATAATCCGGCCCCATCTGTTTCTGAATCATCCGGTGTATCCGGCTTCCATCCTGCATGGCAGTCTCCGAGGAGGCATGATGACGATTATCAATATCACCGCTTCGCAATATAAATTCTACCAGATTTCTCACCGAAATCTTAATCTGCTCTCTAGATGTCTCCATCCGCTCGACTGCTCCTTACATTCTTTACTCTATTTCACCTTTCGGATTACTTCCAAAACAGCAATAATATTGGTGTTGTAATAACACTAGTTATGGAATACAAAAATGCATAAAACCAAATAGACTCCATAATATAATAAACCCCATCTTTCCCAATAAATACCAAAGTAAATATTCCCAGATAAATGAACATATTGGTCAAGGCTGCACCGAACATAATCCAGCCTCTTGTAACCGGTTTTGTCTCCATATAGCGGTTCATTATTTTATTCCCAACAATCACACATACAGGCGTTATAATAGGGGTTGCCAATGTAATTTTCATAAGCACTAACACAAGGCCACCAACAAGGTTCTTAATAATCCCCTCCGGCAACCCATCGACCTTAATCGTCAGTATAAAACCATTCAATAAAATAACAGTGAAAAAAATCCCTAAGGAAACTGCAAATCGATACACTAATTTCCTTTCCTCACTCATTCTGCCCCTCCATAAGCTATGATACTATATGATTATAACACTAACTCATATAAAAGTGCAAATCAAGCCTGTGCTTTATCCCACTCCGTCATATAATCCCTAAAATATAAGGGCAGCATATTCATCTGTAGCCTGGGATTGGCACGTTCTTTAATGGTAATGGACTTACAAAAATGCCGAAACAGCTCTGCATATTTCTCTTCTGCATCCGAATAAGGTACTTCCCGGAACCGTTCCTCCAGTTCCTCCCCGGTGGCTAGAAACCATTGTCCCCGGTAGGGATGAATCCCGAAAATCTTCCTCTTTTCATCAAAGATTGCAAAATTCTCTGACGGGAAGCGGTCTGAAAAATGCTCCATCAGGTTATTCATAATATGATTCTTGGGTGCTATCACCGCATACAGGATGCCATTCTCAAGTTCCCGAAAGCGCAGGAATCCCACCCAATGATGGGCTTCTCTGCAGGCTGTGGAAGACAGCTTAAAGGTCTTAAGCACATAATCATCTGTCAGATGGTCAAACAAATGCCCCGGTGCCGGCTTGGTCTCCAGTCCGTAAGCAATGGTCTTATACACAGCCTGGGCCTTTTCCAAATCTCCGGTGGACAGGGCCATGCACAATCCGAAATAATCCTTCTCACCGAATTTCTGTTGACAAGTGCGCATGACTTTAATTGCTCTTTCCTTATCCGTTTCTACACGGATGTACTCCGCGAACAACAGATTCTCCTCCACCAAACTGATACGTGTCTCAAAAGCATGATGCTTATCCTCATAGATACGATAAATAGCCGTGAAAATCCCCTCTAAAGTATCTTCACATTGATATACATATGACATAATACATTTTTCTCCTAAAACATCCCCACCGCGGAGCGGTATCGATCCTCTATTCCCACCACACCGGTAAACATATGATCATCAAACAAGCTCATCTGCTTGTAGCTCATGCCGTCACTTCCAAATTTAATACGCTCCTTGTCCGTGGTCAGATTCCGCACGATGTAATCCTCCTCCAGCTTGGTGTTGTACATCATCCTTCCATTGCAGGTAAGGAAATACAGTGCTCTTTTCAATACCACACCCATCTTCTTCAAATCCGGGAAAGTCAGCTTGGCAGTGCGTCTGGCCTTCATAATCCGCTGGGCACTCTTTACCCCTACCCCCGGCACTCGCAACAGCATCTCATAAGAAGCTCTATTTACCTCCACCGGAAAACACTCCAAATGCCGCACAGCCCAGTCCTCCTTAGGATCCAGCATCACATTAAAAAAAGGGCGATTTTCATCCAAAAGCTCTGCCGCCTTAAATCCGTAAAAGCGAAGTAACCAATCCGCCTGATACAGACGATGCTCCCGAAGCAAAGGCGGTCCGCCAGGCAGGCTGGGAAGCATCTTATCCTCGTTCACCTTTACAAAGGCGGAATAGTAGACCCTTTTCAAATCGAACTTTTGATACAGGCTTTCCGCCACATTCAATATCTGATAGTCATTCTCCGGAGTAGCACCAATGATCATCTGGGTAGACTGACCACCTGCCACAAAGGAAGGCGCATTGCGATAAATGGCCAGCTCATTCTTATTCTGTGTAATACCGTTTTGAATCTGGCGCATGGGCGTCAGAATAGTTTTGCGATGCTTATTGGGTGCCAGGTTTTGCAAACCTTCTGCTGTAGGAAGCTCCAGATTTACACTCATTCTGTCTGCCAGGAATCCGGTCATACGAATCAGCTCCCCATCCGCTCCCGGAATGGCCTTGATATGTACATAACCATTAAAGTGATATTTATGACGTAGGAGATATAGTGTCCGATAAATCAGCTCCATGGTTCGGTTCGGATTGTCAATAATTCCGGAACTTAAAAACAATCCCTCTATATAATTTCTCCGATAAAACTCCATGGTCAGGGTGCAGATTTCCTCCGGTGTAAAAGTAGCTCGGGGTACGTCATTGGACTTGCGGTTGATACAGTATTTGCAATCATAGGTACATTCATTAGACATCAGAATCTTTAGCAACGATATGCATCTTCCGTCACCGGCAAAGCTATGGCAAATGCCGGCCTTATTACAGTTGCCCATGTCTTTGCCGTTGCCTCCCCTCTCTACGCCGCTGGAAGAACAGCTCACGTCATATTTAGCAGCGTCCGACAATATCTCCAGCTTCTCCATCAAGGACATGGTGCCTTGCCGAAAAGGTGCCGCCCCATCCTTTTCACACACTATTTTATTCTGCAAAACCATCTCGTTTCCTGCCACTTTTTGTACCTCTTTCACAAACATATGTTCTTTCGTTTAGAATAGCACATATGTTCGGTATTTTCAAGCATATTTTATGCAAAAACCTCTTGCAAAATCCTGTAAAAAGAGGTTAAATAGATAGATGGAACGGAATAAATATTGCGTATTCCGTTTTTTAGATTTACGTTCGCAAGCGTAAGAAGGGTTTTCCCTATGGCAAAACCATCCATACCCAAAGATTACAAATCAAGCTTAAATTTATATGAGACACAGGTTGCCATCAAAACTGTTAAGGATTTCTTCCAGGATTTGCTGGCTGACCGTTTGAACTTGCTTCGCGTATCTGCGCCTTTGTTCGTAGATCCCGCGTCCGGACTCAATGACAACTTAAACGGTATCGAACGTCCTGTTCGCTTCGATATTAAAGAACAGAATGCCCGTGATGCCGAAATCGTACAATCCCTGGCTAAGTGGAAACGCTACGCATTAAAGAAATACGGTTTCTCTGCCGGTGAAGGTCTTTACACCGACATGAGTGCCATCCGTCGTGACGAAGTAGTGGACAATATTCATTCCATCTATGTAGACCAGTGGGATTGGGAAAAGGTGATTACCCGCGAAGAACGTACCATGGAAACCTTGATGAACACCGTTAGGGATGTTTATAAGGTCTTGAGAAAAACAGAGAAATATCTGGCCATTGAGTATGATTATATCCAGGAGATTCTTCCCAGAGATATTTTCTTCATCACCACTCAGGAGCTGGCAGATATGTTCCCCGACCACACTCCCAAAGAGAGAGAATACTACATAACCAAGGCGAAAGGTGCTGTATGCCTGATGCAGATTGGTGATAAATTAGATAACGGTGAACCTCATGACGGACGCGCACCGGACTATGATGACTGGTCTATGAACGCAGATATCCTGGTGTACTATCCTGTTTTGGATATTGCTCTGGAGCTTTCCTCCATGGGTGTACGTGTAGATAAGGATGCACTTTTAAGTCAGCTGAAGAAGGCCGGTTGCGAGGACAGAGAGTCCCTTCCCTTCCAGCAGTCCATCATCAACGAGGAAGTACCCTTCACCATCGGTGGCGGTATCGGACAGTCCCGTATCTGTATGTTCTTCTTACGCAAGGCCCATATCGGCGAAGTACAGTGTTCCCTGTGGCCTGACGAACTGATGCAGGAAGCCGAAGAAACCGGATTACAGCTTTTATAAAACAAAAACCTTCCCAAGTACTTGGGAAGGTTTTTTTATCTCACTTTCTTCTTCACCGCCAGCATAACCATAAAAAACGCACCAACCACCAGACAAATAATGCACGCAGGCCAGCTGAACAAAGGGCTGGAACCGGTTCTGCAGGTCAATAAGTACATAAAAAAGGCTGACATGATATGAAGTATCACTGTCAATCTGAAAGACCCGAAATACTCATAGGTATATCCCAGCAAAAGTCCCAAAACCAAGCCATACAAAGCCATTCCGGGCTGGGTCTGATACATGGCAAACAGAAGTGCCGAACCTAAGATGGCAGGCATGGGCTTCATCTTCTCCCGTAAACCATTCTGCAGGACACCTCGAAATACATAACTTTCCACCACGGGCAGAATCACCACCGTGCAAAGCATACCTATAGGCAAAGATACCGCATATTGTTCGGCATAAAAGCTTCGCATCAGTACTCCCCTAGCATAAATCATATCATGATATATCATACTGCGATGTGCCAGTCCTGTCTGATGCAGCAAGGCTACCATTCCGAAAAAAATTCCCAGAGACCCCAAAAGCAGATGCAACAATTGTGTATTACTCTCCGGACGCAAATGCTGCAGATAACGGATATCCTCTCCGCGCCCCAGATACCAGCGGGCGGTCCTCTTAAGCATCACACCGGCCAATAAAAAGGCTACGCCTATCACCAACAGGTTTATATTGCCGTGAAACAGCAAGCCTGTCATACCATACCAAACATGTCCCAAACGCTTCAGTAGGATTAACAGCATTACCGGCCCAAACAAGGGTATCATACTACGAAAAAACGACTCTCCCTCTCTGTCCGTCACCTCTCTGTATAAAAGATTCTCCAGCTCTCCCACTGTCCGTACGATATAGTCCGCACCCGCTTCCTTCAGTTCCTCAATGCTCCCATATCCGTAACTGACACCTACAGATTCCACTTCTTGGGCCCTAGCGCCCTCTATATCGAATTTTCTGTCGCCAATCATATAAACCTTAGCCCTATCCACAAAACCGCCTGAAAAAAGCCGTGAAAGGGCTTCCTGCACCACTTCATCCTTATTCACACGACGTCCGTCCAGTTCACTGCCCACTACCACCTCAAAATACTTTCGGATTTTGAAATGCTCCAGGATTCTCTCCACAAATACGGTGGGCTTACTGGAAGCTACTGCCAGATGCATTCCCTTCTTTTGCAAGGTACGCAGCATCTCCCGGATGCCGGAATAGATTTCATTCTCAAACAGGCCAATATCCTGAAAACGCTCCCGATATTTATCCACTGCCGCCTCTGCCTGCTTCTCATCAAAGCCGTAAAACTGCATAAAGCTGTCTTTTAAGGGGGGACCAATAAAGGGTTCCAGCTTGTCCAAATCGGGCTCCTCAATCCCAAAGGACTGTAAAGCATGCTGCACGCAGGTGGTAATCCCAAGCTTCGGATCCATCAAAGTACCATCTAAATCAAACAACAAATACTCTTTCATCAGAATCTCCTTATTTTGTCCTCATCACCATCGGTATTCTCGATTTTCAAAATCTTTACATCATAGCCTACGGAAGGATTCACCTCCACATGCACCACATCCCCCACCTTATGGCGAATAAGCGCCTTGCCCAAGGGAGATTCATTGGTAATCAGTCCCGCCAATGAATTGCCGCGGACCGTGGTCACAATCTTATAAACCTCTACTATACCGTCATCCACAAATTCTACGGTCACCGTATTGTTCATACCCACCTCATCTTCTGCAGAGTCCTCGGAAATAATCTGGGCGGTACGAATCATACGGTCCAGATAACGGATACGGCTCTCATTCTGGTTCTTCGCCCTCTTAGCTGCATAATATTCGAAATTTTCACTCAAATCCCCGTGAGAGCGGGCTTCCTTCACATCCTCCAAAAGCTGAGGACGCAGGACCAGCTTACGATGTTCTATTTCTGCTTCCATCTTGGCGATGTCCTTGGCTGTTAATTTGTCAAACATATGAAACCTCCTGTCTACCTTCACCTAGTATACCACAAAAAAACGCTCCGGCACAAGTCGAAGCGTCCTTTCTATTTCAAAACATATTACCACTAAAACAATCCCAACAATATCCCCCCGATAATGGCGGAAGCCACCTGTCCGGACACATTGGCACCCACCGCCTGCATAAGGATGATATTACCGGGTTTCTCTTCCCCGGCCATCTTCTGAACCACTCGGGAGGCCATTGGGAATGCTGAGATTCCGGCTGCACCAATCATGGGATTCATCTTTTGCCTGGTAAACAGGTTCATTATCTTTACTGCAAATACACCTCCGACAGTATCGAAGATAAACGCCACCAACCCAATCATCATGATAAATAATGTTTCTACCTGAAGGAATTTATCCGCTGTCATGCTAAAGGAAATCGTAATCCCCAAAAGAAGCGTAATCAGATTTACCAATACATCCTGCGCTGTTTTTGACAGAGTATCCAACACACCACATTCTCTAATCAAATTTCCAAACATCAAAAATCCCACCAGAGAGATGGACATGGGCGCCACAAAGCCCGCAATAATGGTTACAAAAATCGGGAACATAATCTTTGTTGTTTTGGAAATCTTCTTACCCGTCCGGATGGGCATAGTAAGCTGTCGTTCCTTTTTGGTGGTAATGACCTTTATGGTAGTAGGCATAATGATGGGAACAAGAGCCATATAGGAATATGCCACTACTGCAATAGGCCCCATATAATTGCTATTCAAAATCTGAGACATTAGTATTGCGGTGGGTCCATCCGCCGCACCTATAATACCGATGGAAAATGCATCCGCCGTGTTAAATCCAAGTAACAACGCCAGACCTATCGCCACAAAGATACCAAGATGTGCCGCAAAACCGTACAGCACCAGTATGGGTCTTTGCAAAAGCGGTTCAAAATCAATCATGGCTCCGATACCGATAAACAGCAGGATAGGAAATGCCTCGGAAGCTTCAATTCCCACCTCATACAACCATTGAATGATACCCCTCACCTCGCCGATTCCCGGCATCTGTTGATTTAGTACACCGGTATTGGGTAAATTCACCAATATGGCTCCAAAACCCATAGGTAACAACAAAGTCGGCTCATACTCCTTCTTTACCGCCAGATAAATCAGCACAAAACCAATCAACCACATCACAACCATTTTCAGCATTTCTACAAGTTCCATTCTGCAACCTCCTTTTAGTTTTGAACCTTCTGCTTTTCTTATCTTATGCACAGTGCGAGATACACTATGCGTATCTCGCACTGATGAGCGGTCGGCGAATACCATCACAAAAAAAGACTTTTGATGCATAGAAAATACGCATCAAAAGTCTGGTACCCGATTTCGGTATGTGTCCCCAATTTGAAAGGAATTTCAAACGCGATTGTTGACAACACATTAAAACTACTCCCTCTTGAATTAACACATTTATTATAAAATTATGAAATTTTCTTGTCAATGCATCCTGCACGGAACTCATCGACATATTCTTACACTTCTCTTTATTTCACCGCATAAACCGTCGCCACTGCCAGGATAATCTGAATAATCGCAAAGCGGTATACTGTCTGTGTATTGGACCAGTCCCACACCTTACGCACATGGTCGTGAAGGGGAGTACGGACATTTTTCAAAATATGAATCTTGCAGAAACGGATGAGAGATACCTTCAGGATGCCCAGGCCTCCGTCTAAAATCATCACCAGTGCAACCGGAATATACAGGAATGGTGAACCTGTTTTCAAGATGGCAATACTGATAAAGAGTCCCATGGCTCTGGAACCTGCATCTCCCATCATGAGACGGCTGGGAGTGGCATTGTACCACAGATATCCCAGGATACATACTGCAAACAGTAATATCATAAAGGAGAATTCTCCTGCCACTTCCTTAATCACATCCACCGCATAAATAGTCATAATGGTTATAATGGTCAGTGTACCGGAAAGACCGTCCACACCGTCGGTACAGTTAGTTACATTCACGGAAGTCCAAACCAATACCACCGTCAAAAGCGCAAATAACACCGGATGTATCGTAATTTCCGTATCAAACATGGAAAGCTCCACCACATTGGTATTGTAATGCAGAAAGGTCACAGCCACCATGGCTGCCACACAAAGGTCCAGGAAGCCTTTCTTATACTCGCCCCAGGGATTCTTAGCCGCATCATCCAAAAAGCCCGTCATCATACAAATCACAATCAGAATCAGATAGATGATATTCTCCGCCTGCAAGGGCACAAAAAGTAAGGCAGCCAATACAAAGGCCAGTACAAAGATAATACCTGCACCTCTGGGCTTTCCTGCAGATTTTTTGCCGTCATGGGCAAACTCCCTGCCCGCATCCTTAGGAAGATAGGCACACAGCTTATCCGTAGCAATGATGGTAGTCAGAAAGGCAAACAATATGCCTACAAAAGCTCCAATGGAAGCAAATTCATCCGGTAATAACTGAAAAATCATCTTAACTCTCCTGTGGTTTCTTTTTCAATACCTGTACTACTGAGAATATATGCAAGTACATTCTTTTATATTATGCACCGGGCTTACTTATGATAATCCGGTCACCCTGCATTTCCAATTTAAGCTTATTATCCTTCAGATCCAGTGTGTTCAGAAGCTCTCTTGGAATCTGTACACGGCCTGCCTTGTCCATGATAACATACTCTTCCTGGGTATCCTCCGCACGCCAGTCAATGGATGCTTCCTTCAAACGGTCCGCATAGCTTTCCTTCAGAATACGCTCGCTACTGATTTTACCGTCACGAATCGCAATAACACGCTTAACCTTCTTGGAAAGGGCCACGTCATGGGTAACGATAAGGATGGTCTGCCCCTGCTTATTCAACTCGGTAAATACATCAAAGATATAATTGGCAGTCTTGGGGTCTACACTACCGGTAGGCTCATCCGCCAATAGCAATTTCGGTGAATTCGCCAATGCAATCGCAATAGCGATTCTCTGTTGTTCACCACCTGACAAAGTGTTCAAACGGCTGTGCTTCTTGCTGGAAAGTCCTACCAGCTCCAGCAACTCCAATGCCTTATCTTTTTTCTTCTTGGCACTGGATAAATGCATGGGAAGCATAATATTTTCCAAAGCGGACAAATAAGGCAGTAAGTTTCTGGCATTGTTCTGCCATACGAAGCCTACGGTGTCACGCTTATAAACCACCAATTCCTTTTCGGTCATGGTGAACAGGTTCTTGCCTCCTACAATCAAAGAACCTGCACTGGGACGATCCAAACCGCCGATCATATTTAAGAAGGTGGACTTACCACTACCACTGTTACCAATCAGTGCTGTTAGTTCTCCTTCTTCCACTGTCAAATCCAAACCCTGGAGTGCCAGTACTTCGGTCTCCTTGGTCTTATAAATTTTTACCAGGCCTTCTGCCTGAATCATGTTTTCTGCCATAATTAAAATCCTTTCTCCGGTAAATCTGAATGGAGTTCGTGTATCCTCCCCCCGATAATTACACACCCTTATAGTTTACAACTTTATTGTCTTAATGTCTAGCTTGACAAGTGATTTTTTTTCTGCTATATTCACTTTTGTAATTAAATAAACCGCTAGGGGAGCGCATCGCTGAGATTGAAGCCCACGGGCTTCTAACCCTCATTACTTGAACCGGGTAATACCGGCGTAAGGAAGCATTTAAAAGACAACCGTAATCTACTTTCACACCATGGTTTCTTTTAAGCAAGATGAGCCCCTCCTCGCGTAAGTCGAAGGAGGATTTTTTATGTTCTACAATGTTGTTGTCAACGACTGGGGCGAAACTACTTATGTCCCCACCACACTGGGTAACCTATGCCTGGTTGTCCTGATTCTGGTTCTGCTTTTTATAGCAGCCGGCTTTCTTAAAAAACGCAGCAAAAAGCTTTCTGCCCAGCAGCTGGCCTTTTGTGCTGTTGCCATCGCCTTAGGTACGGTGCTGTCCAATATCAAGGTGATCAGCTTCCCTTTCGGTGGCTCAGTTACTTTACTATCCATGCTGGTCATCTGTCTGCCCGGCTATTGGTTCGGCCTGGGTGCCGGCATCCTTACAGGCGTGGCTTACGGTGTGCTGCAAATGCTCTTTGATCCCTACATACTGTTCCCTGCCCAGCTGGTAGTGGACTATCTGCTGGCCTTCGGTGCACTGGGTCTGTCCGGCTTGTTCAGCAAGCGAAAATATGGACTGATTACGGGCTATATCGCGGCTGTTTTGGGGCGCTATGTCTTTGCTGTATTGTCCGGCTGGCTCTTTTTCGGCATGTACGCTTGGGAAGGCTGGAATCCCCTGCCTTACTCCCTGGTCTACAATGGTATCTATATCTTTGCCGAAGCCGTTGTGACCATCGTGGTACTTCTGTTGCCCCCGGTAAGAAAAGCGCTGGAACAGGTTAAGAAACAGATTTGCTGATAACACAAAAAGAGAGGACACAAACGTGTCCTCTTACTTTTTGTCAAATAATGCTCTGCGCTCCGTGGAATAACGCATCATCTTTTTCATGCCTTCCACATCTTCTTTCTCCAGCATTTCCTTTAATTCGGCAAATTTATCCATAAACAGATTCATCTGTTCCAAAAGTGCTTCTTTGTTGGCTATAAACAGCTCACTCCACATCATTTCATTAATCCTTGCAATACGTGTCAGATCCCGGAAGGAGTCACCGGTGAACTTCTCCATATCCTCCTTTTCATTGCAGGTCATCAAAGTAATGGCAATGCAATGGGTCAATTGGGACAGGAAACCAATCATTTCATCATGTTCTTCCGGAGAAAGTGTGGTTACATTGGTAAAACCAAGCAATCTTCCCAGCTCCATACAGGTTTGAATGGCTTCGGGGGTGTTTTTCTCAGTGGGTGTTACAATGTAGTTGGCCCCTGCAAAAATCTTATCCGTACTGTTCTCTACACCGGAAACCTCACGACCGGCCATGGGATGGGCCGGCACGAACTCCACATCCGGTCTCAGCATATCCTGGATACGATAAACAATACTGCCCTTCACACCGGTTACATCCGTGATAATGGCACCGCTTTTCAAAAGCCTCTGATTTTCCTCAATCCATTCCACAAATACGTGAGGATAAAGTGCAAAGATTACCAGATCCGCATCCCCGATGATTCTCTCTTCAAGCTTCGTACTTCCCTCGTCAATTATCTTTTCCTCCATGGCATAATCAATGGAACTTTGATCCTTGGTAATGGCACTGATATGAAAACCAAACCGTTTCAAAGCCCTGGCATAACTACCGCCCAAAAGGCCCAGTCCCACAATCAGTATTTTCTTACTTACATCTACTATCATTTTATTTACCCTCGCATAAATAGTCGATTGCTTCCAGATATCCGTCGGTACCGTGACCGGTAATGGTTTTCACACAGGCAAGGCGTATATAGCTGATCTGTCTGAACTCCTCCCGCTCTTCCACCTTGGAAATATGTACCTCCACCGTGGGAATATTCACTGATTTTACGGCATCCAATATGGCAATGCTTGTATGGGTATAAGCTCCCGGGTTGATGACGATTCCGTCCGCATCTCCATAGGCCTTTTGAATGGCATCCACCAAATCACCCTCATGATTGGATTGATATAATGCAACCTCTATCCCTTTCTTCTCACAGTGGTTTTGGATTTTGGTTACCAAGTCTCCATAGGTTTCCCTGCCGTAATGATCCGGCTCTCTGATTCCCAGCATATTAAGATTGGGACCGTTTATCACAAGAATTTTCATAGTATCAATTCCTCTCGTTTTGTCATAATGTAGTCTGCTTCAGCCTGCGCTGTGGCCATATCAGGCACGATTACATCCGCTGTTTTTTGGTAAATGGGCATTCGTTCCTCATACAGCTTCTTCAGCTTGTCATAGGTATCTGACAAGGGTCTGTCATCGGTTGCACGCAAACGCTGAAGATCCGCATTGATGAAAAACAGCTTTCCGTTTCTCTTCAGATTCCTTACGTTTTCCTCCCGAAGGATTGCACCGCCTCCGGTGGAAATAATGCGACTGCCGACACAAGATACCTCATTGATTACCTGCGTTTCCAAATCCCGGAAACAGGTCTCTCCTTTGGTCTTTATCAGTTCACTTATGGGACAACCGCAGCGTTTCTCTATCTCTGCATCCGTATCAATAAATTCGTAGCCTTCTATGTGCAACAGTCTGCCTACGGTGCTTTTTCCGCTTCCCGGCATACCGGTCAAAACAATATTCTCCTTGGATGCCATCACAGAGGCAAATACCCTGTCTGCCACATCTTTCTGCACGGAAGTATCCAAAAATCTCTCAACCGCCACTACTGCCTGCATTACCAGCATGTAGAGACCGCCTTCCGCCTTTATATTCCGTTCCTTTGCATCCAGCACCAGATTGGTACAAAGAGGATTATAGACAGCATCAATCACACCCTCTAACTGTCCGAAGCCGCTGATATCTATGGGCTTGGATCCACAATCCGGATACATACCGGAGGGCGTGGTATTGATGATTACATTTGCGTCAGAATGCTCACTTACTGCTTCTTCATAGGTGATGAATTCATCAGTTTTACGCCTACTTACGGTCAATACCTCAGAGGCACCCAAATCCTTTGCCAACACATTGGCGGTCTTGCTTGTCCCGCCCGTACCAAGTACCAGCACCTTTTTGCCGCTCACTTCAATCCCCACTCTTTCCAGCAAGGCCTTCATACCGTAATAATCCGTATTGTAGCCGTAAAGCTTGCCGTCTTTATTTACAATGGTATTGACTGCTCCGATTCTTGATGCCACTTCACTTACCACATCCAGATAGGGGATAACCGTCTGCTTATAAGGTATGGTTACATTGATAGCCGCAAATTCCTTCTTTTCAAAGAAAGGGGCAATCTCCTCTTCCGTCAACTCTATTAATTCATAAGCATAATCCGCCAACATTCCATGAATCTCCTTGGAGAAACTATGTGTCAACTTTTTGCCGATACAACCATATTTTTTCATGGCTATATATTCCTTCTTTCTTTTTTATCCAAGCCAATCCGTACCAAATCTCATAGCCAGGGCATCGCACATAACAATGGCTGCTGCCGTATCCTGGACGATTCTTGCTCTGTGTACAATGGCCGGGTCATGTCTGCCCTTAGGTGATAATACAGCTTCCTCCATTGCCCTGAAATCAATGGTATCCTGGGGCTTAAAGATGGTGGGCGTGGGCTTGATTGCCGTACGGAACACAATGGGCATACCATTGGTAATACCACCGTTGATACCGCCGTTATTGTTGGTGGTAGTCACCACCTTATTCTCCTTCAGCCTCATGGGGTCATTTGCCATGCTGCCTCGCATATCCGCAATATCAAAGCCGGCTCCAAACTCGATACCCTTTACGGCAGGAATGGAGAACATCATATGGGAAAGCATACTTTCCACAGAGTCAAACCAAGGCTCTCCTACGCCTTCCGGCATACCAAGAATAACTGTTTCCAGCACTCCGCCTACACTGTCTCCTTCCGAAGCTGCCTGCAGGATTGCTTCACGCATTGCCTCTCCCTTTTCTTCATCCAATACCGCAAAAACTTTTTCGTTCAAATCCTTTACATCTTCTGACAGATTGCCGAAATCCCTGTCTGAAACACCGCCACAACGTTTCACATGGGTTCCGATCAGGATGTTTTTCTGCTCCAATGCATATTTACAGATTGCGCCTGCTGCCACAAGTGCCGCTGTGATGCGACCGCTGAAATGTCCGCCGCCTCTGGAATCCTGAAATCCGTGATATTTGCATTCTGCCGTATAATCCGCATGGGAAGGACGGGCCACTGTTTTCATTTGAGAATAATCTCCGCTCTGTACATTCTCATTGGGAATCAGAATGGTGATGGGAGTACCGGTTGTTTTGTCATTCACCACACCGCTGACAATACGAAACTCATCCTTTTCCTTTCGGGGTGTGGATATCCTTCCGTCGGGACGGCGAAGTGTAAGCATATGTGCAATATATTCTCTGTTGATATCCAGGCCGGGTGCCAAACCGTCGATAACCGCTCCGATTGCTTCCCCGTGGCTTTCACCGAAAAGAGTCAATGCCACGCTGTTACCAATTGTATTCTTCATGATTCTTCCTCCTCGAAATCTTACGCTTCCAAAGACTTCCTAAACATAACTTTATATCTCAACATGTGAAGCAAAGGTACCTGCCACCTTCAGTTTGTCACACACCTTGCTCAGTTCTTCCATCATTTGTTTGCCTTCAGCAGTTTCTGTGGAACCATCAATTTCCACATAGAAATAGTACTGCCATGAATGCTTTCTTAAAGGTCTGCTTCGCAGGGCAGTCATATTGTATCCGTATTTACCGATGATACTGATGGCCTGCGCAAGAGAACCTGCCTCATGCTTTACAGTAAACAACAATACCGAATTGGGAAGCGCCTCTGTATTTGCTTTGACTCTTGAAAGCACCGCAAATCGAGTGGTGTTTTCACTGCTCTTATTAATCTTACTCTCCAACACCTGCAGTCCGTAAATCTCAGCTGTTTCCACACTGGCAATGGCCGCCAGGGTTTTATCCTTTGCATCCGCCACGCTTTTTGCCGCAAGAGCCGTATTATTGGACTCTTCTGTCTCCAGCTTCTTAAGGGCTATGTAATCATGACACTGGCTGAGAGCCTGAGGATGGCTGATTACCTTCTTTACATCCTCCACGGTAGCTCCCGGAACGCCCAGAAGATTCTGGTGAATTTCCAGTTCATAGATGCCGTTGATATAAAGGGAACCGGAAAAGATAAGGTCCATGGTTTGCCCTACTTCTCCTGCGTAGCTGTTCTCTATGGGTAACACTGCCATGTCATTTTCACCATTCACAACCGAATCGTAAGTTGCCTTAAAATCCTTGCAGGATATTCTTTCGCTTTCCGGATAAATCCTGCCGGCTGCTATATGGGCAAAAGCACCTTCCACTCCGCTGTATGCCACCTTCAGACCATTCTGCATTCTGTACTGATAGGCACGGGATACTGCCATTACATTTTTGATATAATCAATGTAATATCCCTTCAACACCTCATCTTCCACCAGTTCTGCATTCTTTTCAATGACTGCTGCCTCCCTGACAGCATCCAGAATCGGCAGACCCACCGTTTTCTTATGCTCGTAAACCATTTCGGCAGCCCGCATTCTTTTTATGAAAAGCTCTGCCATCTTCTCATCTACTTCGTTGATTATTTTTCTTGCTTCCTCTAATTTGTTTCCCATATCCAAGCATCCTTTACAGTTTTTCAGCAATATCAAAGATTAATCTCTCGGTTTTATCCCATCCAAGGCAGGGGTCCGTAATGGATTTGCCGAAGATATGCTCCCCGGCACCCTGTGCACCGTCTTCAATATAACTTTCTATCATTAAGCCCTTAACCAACTTCTTAATATCACCGTTTTGGTTACGGCTGTGCACAACATCCTTTGCAATACGAATCTGCTCCAAATATTTCTTTCCGGAATTGTTGTGGTTGGTATCCACGATAACAGAAGGATTGGTCAGGTTCATGGTATGATAAAGCTCTCCCACTCGTAACAAATCTTCATAATGGTAGTTAGAAACGCTTCGACCGCTGTAATCCACGTAACCTCTCAAAATCGCATGGGCGAACTCATTGCCTTCACTTGTTACTTCCCAACCTCGGTAAAGGAAGGTATGACTGGACTGGGCTGCTACGATGGAATTCATCATAACCACCAAATCACCACCCGTAGGATTCTTCATTCCTACAGGGATACCCAAGCCACTTGCAGTAAGTCTGTGCTGCTGGTTTTCCACGGAGCGGGCACCCACTGCCACATAGGAAAGAAGGTCCGAAAGATAACGATGATTCTCCGGATAAAGCATTTCATCCGCACAGGAGAAATCATAATCACGTAATGCCGACATATGAAGCTCACGGATGGAAATGATTCCTTTGTACATGTCCGTCTTGGCTTCCGGATCCGGCTGATGCAACATTCCCTTATACCCCTGACCGGTGGTTCTGGGCTTATTGGTATAAATCCTGGGAATAATAATAATCTTGTCCTTTACCTGATCTTCGATACGACGAAGTCTTGAAATATATTCCAGTACCGGTTCACTATGGTCCGCGGAACAGGGTCCGATTACCAGTATAAATTTATCCAAACTGCCGTCAAAGACTGCACGGATGCTTTCATCCCGTGCATCTTTTACCTGCTTCATGCGCTCTGTCAGCGGAAATTCTTTCTTAACCTCCTGGGGAATGGGAAGTTTCCGGTGGAAATTCATCTGCATTGTAGTTACCTCAACTTTCTTTATACGGCTTCCAAAATAAAAAGCCCGCACATGTTTACCATAAAAGCACAACAAATGCGGACTGTCCGTTCTATCACCAAAACCTTATTCTTTGGAATCACATAGACGGGCAGCCCACATTAAAATAAAAGTAAAAATAAAATACGTTATTCACCATTTTAGCTGCCTCCTTTGTGATTTATTATAGCATACTTTATCACATTGTTGTGATAAAGTCAAGCATCCTGAAAAATATTTTATTATTCTATCACAATATCTATTTTTCCCACTGTTTTCGCAAATTCTTCCGGCTCCGGGAATTCACCTTTTTCCTCCTTATATGCCTGCTGTATTGCTTCGTCGTACTCTATTTCTCCGGCACTGTCTAAAATACTCATAGTAATACTGAATTTGCATCCGCTGTCCAGATTGCCGATGTATAGCACGCTGTCCCTTATTTCTCCGCCACTACCGCCTAATAAATATCCTCCCTCCGGTTCCAAAGACACAAAGCCGGCCGTGTTGTAGCAAATAGCGTCTTCCTTATCTGCACCTATATAATCTACAAAACACAGGAAATCTGGATGAAAATCATCTGCTACCGCACTCCTGGTAAAGAGCACAAATTGGTAATCTCCCGATTTCAAAACCTCTTTATCATAGCCAGGGTTCGCCTCTTTGTTGTATCCTTTGGCAAAAGAGGCATCCTCTAGAGGAACATTTCCTCCGTTAGAAATATAGTTATATTCTTCCCCGGATACATCTATGATTGCATAATTATTTCTGGATTCCTGATATTCCATACTCGCATAATCATGAATAACATACATAAGTATCCCTGCATATATTACTAATCCTGCAATAACAGCTACCATAACCATCTTGGATAAGTCCACCAGTTTTCGTCCGGTGATTTCACCGGATTGTATTCTTTGATTGATTTTACGCGTATAATATAACTTGTACATAAAAACTATTGTTGCCACTAATATAATCATCAACAACAATATGCGACTAATACCAAACATGTCATTTCCTCCTAAATTCCGTAAAACTCCTTAAACCTGTAATAATAGGTTCGTGTCACATCAACAATATCACCATTGGTCAGTGTAAGATAAAACTTACAGCTCATAGCCGGCTTTATGTAGCGGATGGAATCCTTTTTGATAATGATGGAATTACTGATTCTGATAAATCGGTCCTCCGGCAGCATTTTTTCCAGCTGATAAATCCGGTAATATGTCCTGTATTTCCTATTATCCGCGTACACATAAACATCATGCCCTACGGATTCCATATAGCAAATATTCTCTGTCTGAATAAATACTATTCCTTCCTCATCCTTGCATTCTAAAGTATCCCCAACATAATCCTCTTCCGTCAAAATAAGCTGTGCTTCTTCTGATATTTCTATATCCTTTTTCATCAATTCGTCCTGTATGGATTCTTTTGTACTCTTGTTAAGCCTTAACCTGATTCTCATTGTTTGCACCTCCGAGGATTATGATAACACATTGATTTTATATGACAAGATATTGGGCATAAACTGCATCATACGGGGAATAACTTGCACGGAAACATAATAACAACCCCGCAGTTTTATGCCTGCGAGGCTGTAAAAAAGAGTTTTCCCTTATCTTTCCATAATTGCCATAAGTCTGTCAAATATCTCTTCTGCACTATATAAGGCAGGTTGCTTCCCTTCAAACAGCCCTTCTTGAATCAGTTCCTTTGCTGCTTCCACCCCTTTTGCATTATGTACGGAAAAATCAATCAGAATCCGTTCCAAACGTTCATTGTCTGTACTATACAACAGCTCTTTGAGTGTCTGAAATGCCCGTTAGATATCGCCGTATTGCTGAGGCATCCATGATATACTTATATTCTTGTTTCTAAGAAAAGTACTGTGCTCTATTAAATGCATCGCCCCTCCGTGGGCATCCCTGGCACCAATTACAATCCTTCTGATTCCTCCCATCACCATGGTCCCCATGCACATGGGACAGGGCTCCAAAGAAGCATATAATGTATAATTCTTGAGGTTCGGATATCTGTTAATGTCCAGGTTACGAATTGCTTCAACCTCCGCATGGGACACTCTCGGATTAGGGATGGACTCTTCGCCCACCTTATTTCTTCCTTCTGAAATGATTGTCCCATCATCGGATACAATCAGTGCCGCAATCGCTTTACTTCCTTCACACAAGGACATCCATTCCAGTTCAAATATTCTTTTCCAATAGAAATCAAGTTCCTGATATCGCATATTTCCTCCATCTGATAGGTGATTGTGGGCGTGGCAAGACATCGTAAACTGAAAGTTTGCGCGTAGCAATGAGCCATGCACAGATGAAACGAATTGACTGTCGGGTGCTTGCTCACGGGCAGGCATATTCGCTTTCAGATGTATACGGCGAATGCCGCGACAACGAGCAAGCGCCAGCTTGTGAGTGTCGGCATGGCGAGACTGCGTAGAACTGAAAGTTTCAAGTGTTCGACAAATTGGAAGTTTACTCTCTTTTCTTTATCATCCTAACTATTGAAACCGGTGTGCCAAGATTCCATTGCTTTTTGCATCCATCAAATTCAAAACCATATTTGTGATAAAAGCCAATAGCTCTCTCATTTTTTTCAAGCACCCACACAAATATAGTATTATATATTCTCTAAGCCTGGAAAATGCTTCATTCATCAATCTATATCCTATTTTATGGTCATAATACTCTGAAAGGACATAAATTGCTACAACCTCTCCTGCATCCGGCAAATCTTCATCTCTCGATGGACCATACACCGCAAATCCTACAACTTTCTCTTTATCCTTAGCTACAAGAGTATTTTCCGGGAACTGTCGCGCACGTGCTGTTGTAGCCGCTACAGTCATCGAATCAAGATATCTGTCACATACAATACCTCTATAAGCTTCTTGCCATGAAGTACAATGCACATATCCCTTCCCGCACAACTCCTCATCAGTTTCAGCTAATTTAATGCATATTGAATCATTTTTTTCTTCCATAATGATTACAATCCTCCACTAAAATTCAATTTCTTCGTTGTTTCCAATCTCCCTGCAAAATTCAAGTTTTACTAACTGTTAAACAAATTGGAATTTGTCTAACGATTTTGTTCTATCCATTTGTTCAAAGGTTTGCGAATAGGCTTGGAGATATTCTCTGGAATCTCATCAATCGGAAAGAATTTCAAAGCATCAACTTCTCCCTCTTGGCATCTCAATTTTCCTGCGTACCGCTTACATACATAAACAATATCAACGTTTGATACTTCATCTCCGTTGGGATAAATGTAGTGTGTATCTTGACCTGAGAACACTCCGAACAATTCCAGACTCTCTGCAATCAAACCAGTTTCTTCAAATAGCTCTCTCTTGGCAGCTTCTTCCACTACCTCATCCAGTTCTCTGAGCCACCTGCGTAACCCCAACAGTGATTATCGCTTCTTAACTGCAATAAAATTCGATTTTCAGAATCCACAACAATTACACTGGCACCAACTTGCAGCAAAGGACGATGTCCCACAACCGCTCTCAAATCCATAATATAATTAGACATTATAGTTATCTCCTCAAATTCAAATTTGTCGAACTGTTTTACACATTGATACTTACTTATGTCGTGGATATTCCGGCATTAAATCAATCAATTTTGTCGTCCGCCCTTCTTTATCCAATAGAATTTCAATATTTTCCACATCTCCGCCTAAATGCATCATAAATTCTCTACAAATACCACAAGATGGAATTATATTTCCGTCTTTATATACGGAAACCACTTTTGTAATCTCACTTTCACCATATGTAAGCATTGTTGATAAAGCATTTCTTTCCGCACACATCCCTATAGAGCCATCCGTGTCAATGCATATCCCTTTATAAATATTACCTTT
>JAFWYN010000031.1 GCA_017522685.1 Lachnospiraceae bacterium | reverse complement strand
TACATACGCAGCAGCATACTGCTGTCCGGAGTGCTCTGACACTCAAAATGATACCTTTTCTCCGGCCTATCCTTAAGCATAAAATAACTATCCGACAAGCTCTTCACTTTCCTCTAAATTCCGCAAAAACCACCATATCAAATGATACAGTGGCTTTGCTGCCTTATTTAATTTGCCTTCGGAAACGTTAGCTTCTCCTTTGCTGCTTCGTAGTCTGCCACATTTACTTTCAGCAATTCACATGCTTTCTCCGCACTGATATCCAGCGACTGCATGAGGTTCTGCACCATTTGCATAAAATTTTCCACTGCACCTTCCAACCTCCCCTGTCTAATCAATCTGTCTGTTGGTAATTCATATGCTTTTCCTCTCAAAATATCACCCAATACCTTTCTGACCTTGTCACATTTTCCTGCCACTTTATCTACCATCTCCGCTGACACCCTGAGAATGTCTGTGACTTCGTCCGCTGTGAGTTTATTTGCCAAACGCAGCCGTTCCAGACTCTCTACCATGTCTTCGTATATCTTTTGTAATTCACCGAGCTCCTCCTCACTTTCATTATAACCTATCATTCGGTTTTTGTATACCAAAATATGAAATGGTATTAAAAGAAATAACCTCCGTTCCACCAGTTCCTTCATAGTGTAATGAAATGCTTTTAATGTTGGAATCTTATACCGCAGTTGCCCGCCCGATGCCGCTATATGTACAATTAGTTCCTTGGGTGTCTTTCGCGTTCCGGTAAGATACACCACCGTGGACCGCGGAAGCTCCATGTTACACATATCACCTTCCAACAGTCGGTTTTCCAACGCAATCAACACATCATACTCTGCCATCCGTGCTGACATTCGTTTATCATTTTGACTTTGGCACTCAAAATGAAGCCTCTCTTGACGTGACTCTTCCTGCACACCCACTACTAAATGGGTATCCGTTACCCGCTTCTTCACACCTCCTTTTTGCTCCTGCTGATAATGCTCGTCACTGCCGAATATTACCTTTTCCTCACCTGTATAGCTTGTCCCATGCGCTTCATTTGCTACCGCCAAAAGCAACCGTGGATATTTGCGTCCCAGCGCATGATAGACCTTATCATTTGTAATCTTTTTGGATGATTTTGCTTTTCTCCCCATGACAACCTCCCAAATGTTCTCAGGATGTCTTCGACAAAAAAGACCTCCCTATTACGTATATGCATAAGGAAGCCTTTTCGTCGCACTTTTTTTCACGATTTTACAAAAATTTAAGAATTAGGCGATATATCGTCTAAATTCCACCAAAAAACCACCATATCAAACGATACAGTGGCTTATTGTGTTATTATTTATTTCTTTACCGTAGTTCCTCTCACATGAAGTCTTGGTTTATATTCCATATACACCGGTGGTTCCTCCAAGGAAAAACTCTTCATTTTTTCCTGCAGGATACTCAGTCCCACTTTACATCCATGGAAGGCCATTTGGTCGATAGACGTCAATTGCGGTTGCATCATACAATCCAAGTAAAGATTGTCAAATCCGCAGATTGCCATATCTTCCGGAATGCGAATGCCCCTCTGATTCAACACGCTGATGCATCCCATAGCCATCATATCATTTACTGCAATGATTGCAGTACACTGTGGATACTTCTCTAAAAGCTCCTCCGTCATTCGAGCGCCGCAGTCATACTCATATGTGCTTTCTAATCCTTCATTCTCATTGTCGGAAACCAAAACACGAAGATGTTCTCCTAATCCCGCTGCTTCCATACAGGAGGAAATACCATCCAAACGCTTTCTTCTTGCTTCTGTCATATTCGTAAACGGAGTAGAAATATACGCAATCTCCTTATGTCCCAAGGACAGCAAATGCTCTGTGGCCATCTGACCTGCTGTATAACTGTTCAAGCTTACCGTATCTACATCCACTCCCGGCATCTTTTCACCTACAATAACCGTCGGCATATCTTCCGGTATAGGAATCTTAGGAGTAAATAAGCTTAGTACTCCCTGTGCGCCTATACTTCTTAAATAATTGTAGCTCTGTATCTCGCCGCTCTCACTACGCATGGTGTTTTGCATAACAACAGTAAGTCCCAGCGACTGCGCATAAATCTCTACATTTTGTACCAAGAATGGATAATATAAATTAGACAAAGTAGGTACTAACAATCCAACAACCGGAACCTTTTCTATGGATTTGGCACGCTTCTTAAACTGGTACCCCATACTCTCTGCTGTTTTTAAAACCAGGGCCCGTGTTTCCGGTGATATAGAAACCTTTGTATTATTGTTCAGTACAATCGAAACGGTAGATTGGGAAACACCTGCAGCCCGCGCAATGTCATGTGTTGTGACTTTCATAAATTACTATCTCCTAGGTGGTTTTCTCTTATATGTTAATATAACACTTAGCACTTTTTCATGTCAACTAATATTTACTAATATTCGTTTGACCGAATGTAAATTACTTTCGAAAATTTATTATTATACACATTAACATATATTAAGTAAAGGCTTAAATTTAAAAACTAGAATCAATAAGTATAACTTAAAATCCTACTTTACCCATTGTTACTTGCAACTAGCAAACATAATAGTATACATTGTTATATTACAGGTACTAAGAAAGTAGCACCCAAAATAATAAAATTAATTGAAATAGGTAGTTACTGAATTCAGAACAATAATACCCCCAGATTCTTTCAATGCATTTTTCTAACTACCGGAACGCACTAAGCGACGCTAAAATATTATTCACCGCAGTCTCATCCAAATCAGAATCCCTCTCAAGTTCTCCGCAACCATCGAACTCTTTTTTATGCACTTTTTCCGATATTCTATCCATATGAGATGACATTGACAATCCATTCCTCTCCTCCAGCACCTTCAATACAAAAGCCCTTATCTTTTCATAGTCAACCGCTGGTACTACTACATGTCCCGATACCACTCCATCTGTATTCTGATACGCCATAATCGCCTTTACTATATATTGTCCTTTCCCTCTGCCCATAGAGTTCAAAAAATCAGCCACGTATACATGATCCGGATCCTCTTTATTAAACCCAATGGTAGTTACATATGGATTCTTTTTTGCCATGGCACTTACCTGCCTCTCTGCTGGATTGCATATAGTATCTTATATCCCTTGGCATTGGCACACACATCCTCCACAAAGATACATCTTCCCACTTTACCGGAATTTTCAAGGTACTCCTTTAACAGAAGGGAACCGCCTCCGATAAATACCATACAAACACTCTTTAAATCTATGCCTCTCTCACGCAAATCTCCCAAAAGGTCATCCGCATACGTCCTGCTCATCTCCCGGACAGTACGTACAACATTTTCCTCATAATCCGTCTTCCCATTCTTAATGATACAGTCGATATCGGCACCTTCCAGCAATACATCATACTCAGAGTTAATACGGGAAATAATCTTGTTGTGTAAGGTTATGATTCCCTTTTCCAGAGAATCGCACACGGACAAATCCGGATTCCCATTTCGAAGCAGCAAATAGTCAAAGGTAAATCCCCCCAGATCAGCAATAACCACTCGGTTATATTCCTTCAGCTTTGGATAGATAGTCATAGCTGCAGCATAATCCTGAGGGTATGCGACCACATCCTCGATATGTACTTCATAATGTTTCCCCTTATAGGTAAAATGCTGCGCTCCCCTGCCCCTAAAATAATCCTGAAACTTTTGATATAACGTGCCGAAATGCTTAGGCGGAAGTCCCACCGGTAAAGATACGTGCAGTACATTATTTTCGCTCATGGCCCCCTGTCGTTCTGCCTCTATGGCAATTGCAAACAATGTCAGGATAAAAAACCTCTCATCCCCAGTCTTGTCCCTCATATATGGAATACGCTGGTCTGTCAGACTGTAATATCGGTTCTTGTAATACAGATATTCTCCTAACATCGGCTTACAGTCACTTTCCACCAAGCCGGAAGTAAATACGACATTCTCTCCCTTAATGTTTTGATTTCCATGATCCACTGGTACAATTAATTTTTGATACATCATCTCTGATAACACTCCTTTTCTTTTCTTATATGTACCCTATACGCACAGAATACGTAAAATACAACTTTTTTCTATCAATTTCTTCAAAAAAAGAAGCAACCCACTCTTTCGAATGAGTCACTTCCTGTTATTGCTTCTGAGATAGACCAAACAAGTAATCATCTATCCCTTTTATATTACCTTTCCAACTGCCATTTGCATCCGTATCCCAGGTCAGCATTTTTACCGGAAGCTTTTGTGACCTGCAAAATTCGGTCACTTTCTGGCAGCCATTTTGGATATTCTTTTTCTTCCGCACTTTTTTCTCACAGAGGACATCATTTTTTACCATGTGCCCTTTGTAATGCTCACAGTGAATGCACTTTTCGTTATAGTCCCCACGGCAAATCGGCTCCAGCAGCTTCTCCATGTCATAGGCTTCATAAACATATTTTGTACCGTGCTGCTTCATAGTTTGTAAAAACTCCGGAAGGTTTGCATACAGATTCACTCCTGCAACACACCCAAAGGTTTCTCCCGATAAGGCATGTGCTACATCCCCTTTTAGTCCGCCTTCTGTTATGTAGACAATGGGTGCCCCCAGCTCACCGGCTAAATGTACCGGACTTCCGGATGATACACCCATATGAAAATTCACACTGGACATCCACATATATTTGCAACCATCAAAAGGCTGGTTTAAACGGATCTGCATACCCTGTATCCTGCCTTCCGCATCCCGATATGGGACCAGATACCCTGCTATTTTCTTACTAAAATGCAGGGTCCATTCTCCATCCTCCTGATAAAATCCCGGTACACCTTCCACCACACATCCTGCATCCAAAAGACGACTGGTAAGCTTTTTAAAGCCGAACACCGGAGTGCTCTTATATCCGTTTTCCTCAATCTGAGCTTCTGTCAATCCCCGATTCAGCAGATTTTCCTTATGTGTATCTGCCAGTATCAGCATGGATAACAGCATACTGTAGGTACGGTTCCTGTCTTCTATGGAAGCCAGCTGTGCGTTCACTATCTCAGGTGCATCTTTTTGTATGGTCTTTTGTTTCATCTCATACGAAAGAGATCTCTCATGACGGTTCAGGGTATCTTCAATTTCTTCTTTTGCGGTCTTATTATCCACACCGTAAACCCTGCCATACAACACCAGCATGCCGCCATTTTCGCCGCAACGATTACAGCGGAATACATTCTTTTTCAGATTCAAGTTTAACTTTCCTCTTCCACCGCAGAATGGACAGTCCGCATCCCAGCTTACCGCTGACTTATGGCGTATATAAAGATTTAGCAGATATGCTACATCTCTGATATTAAAAGGAAAATCCTTATCCAAGACTTCCTCCCTTCCATACAGGCAGCCTTTTATTTACAAGGCTGCCCATATAATTGCATTTAGCTTGCTTTCTGCAAAGCGGTATCCATCAGATATTTTGCTGCGGCTCTTAACAGGTTATCCGGACCCCCGTAGGAACTTACATACCATTCCAAGGAAGACGGCTTTTCAACCGCTACCTGTCCCAGGGTTTTTCCCTTATGGAAACCAATACCTATTACCACTGCAGCCGCCGTTTCCGGAGTTAACATGGAATATATCTGCTCCACAGGCATATCCTTTTGGATTGTCTGCGGTGACGGTGCAGGCTTCATAGGTTGCGGTGACGGTTTCTGTACAGATGGCCTTGCAGCTTCTGGTATTGGTGTGTTACTGCTTTCCTCTGTAGCTTCTCCAGCTCCCAGAGACCCCATATTCTGATTTCCTAGAACCATACCGGCGTCAAAAGGTGCATCCGTTACCTCCGGATCCATATCTCCCTCTCTATCCGCAAACTGCAGGCCGAATCCCGCATCTGCCAGTGCCCGTCCTACCGCTGCTGTTTCCGCAAGTTCCACAAATTTATCACCAAACTGTGTATCCTCGGTCAGATACTTATGTGCAAAGGCATTAGCAATAAAGTTATCCTCTGCATCATTACGATTCAAATACACTCTAGCTTCTACGATTGCCATTTGGTCTGTCCGGTACACCAACTGCTTTACTATTTTTCCTTCCGGATGTTTCAGGCGAAACCACAGCTTTCGGAATGCCACATCCAGATAATATTTACCGGTTTTTCCTTCTTCGCTGATCACACGCATATATTTTCTGGGATCAAATCCTTCTACCTTGTTTAAATCCCGGATTGCAGGCACTTCATCATACATGCTACCGGCTCCCGTTGTTAATACTTCACTCATTTATATCGCTCCTTCCATAGGCAGGAGGCTCTATATATAATAGAGATACACCACCCTGCCATTTACTTGAAAATTATGCCACTTTTTGTTTTTTTGATTGATTATCCTTCTTTTCCTCAGTTTTACTACCAGCATCTGCAAAAAACTCCTGAAATTTCCTCTGATTACAATAGTAAAACGGTGTATACCATACTGAATTATCAGGATGAAAACCAGGCTTGGCAAGGCTGTCACCTACAATGATAATTGCGGGACACCCCAATATTGATAACTGCACATAACACATCAATGCTGCAGTCTGGTCAATATCTTGTGCCATAAACAAGACTTCTCGCTGATAATTGATACCATGATTTTTTGCAACATTTGCAAAAGCAATCAACATCGCTCCTGCCCCACATGCCGAATCCATAACTGCAATATATCCTTTGTCCTCCAATTCACAATTACTTGCACCTGTAAATTGTAGTTCTGCCATCATATGACTGATATTATATGGTGTAAAAAACTGTCCTTTCTGTTGCTGATGCAGTTCAAGTCGGTGAAATAACTTCCCCAAAAAGTCCTGTTCCGGATTGTCATCCAGCGCAACCGTTACAGTTGCTAAAAGATTCGCAAACAATTCCTGCTCTTTACCGGAATACTGATTCCATATAGCTTGATATCGTTCTTCTCGTTCTTTCTTTTCCTTTGATGGGAAAAGATTTGCTATAGATACCGCTGACAAATATAAAAAGTCATTCCACACCTTCCAATTTGGATACTTATTATGGAAAATTTCAAAGATATTTAAGAATTCTTTTTCGTAATCAGTTTTTTTCATCAACAGTCTCCTCTTGTACAGTCACCTGTAACTGATAACGATTACCTAAGCCTTTTTCCTTAAATGCAATAGCACCTTCTTCGGTAACCACAACCTCGTATTCTGCGTCCTCCAGCAATTCGCGCATATAACCGGCTATCCTTTCCTTATACATGAATTCATCCTGTCGTGTGCACTCCTCACATTTGCATTCTGCCAAAGTACAACGGAATGGCGGTGTAAACTCCTCAAAAATATATGGATTACAGATAAAAAGCCCTTTTTTGCTTAAAATACTCATGCCATCTGCCAAGAGACTACGAAAATCGTCTTCTGTCCATGGACCTAGTTCCTTCATCTTTTCATCATCCACCTCTAACAGGGCTTTCAGGTATTTATAACCTGCCTGTTGGATTTCCTCAATTCTTTCTAACATTTTCTCCGTTAATTCTACTTTTTGCATGTTCTCATCCTCCTCTACAGATTTACTGCCATCTGCTCATATTTTTCATGTGTTTGACATGGACTCTGTACCATGCGTAATTGTTTTTTCGCTACCAACCTGTTATACTCCCGGACAACCCGTTCACCCAGTCTGGTATTTCGTTTATCACACTCAGTGTTATGTACCGCTTTATAAATTGCCTGCTTACTGCCTACAATCTTTACCGCAACTTTTGCTCTGGTAATGGCCGTATAAAGAATATTACGCCGAAGCATCATATAAAACATAGGAAGCCACGGCAGTATCACAACCTTGTACTCAGACCCTTGGCTCTTATGCACGGTTGTAACGTATGCATGCTCAATCAATTCCAGCTCATCACTGCCATATTCTACCGTTCGTCCTTCAGAAAATATGAGCTTTGCCAAAGGCACTCCATCCTCATCCAGATAAATATCCTCCACATAGCCAATATCACCATTGCTGATCTGATTCTGATTTTTGTTTTGGATGATACGGTCACCCACACGAAACGTGCGCTTTCCGGATTTTATCTCAGCCTTCCCTACTGCTTTTGGATTCATAAGTTCCCATAATACTGCATTCAAAGCATCTACACTGGCTTCTCCTCTTTTTCGGAAGGGCGACAGTACCTGCACATGGTCTAACCCATATTTATTCACTTCCCTGCAGTAAATCTCCTCAATTTTTTCTGCGGCTTCTGCTGTACTGTCTGCCTGGATAAATTCGAACTCTTCTCCATAGTCAAGCTGCGCACTATTTTCCAGCATTTTGTGTGCATTCATTGCAATTCTGCTGTTTCCTGCTTGTCGAAACACCATGTCCAAAACCGTTACCGGAATCACACCACATGTTACAAGTTCCCGAAATACATTGCCCGGCCCTACACTGGGAAGCTGATTTACATCTCCGATAAGAACCAGACGGGCACCTTTCTTAATATGCCGGAAGAATTCCCAGGAAAGCCGCATATCGGACATGGTAAACTCATCCGCAAGCACCAGTTCTTCTTCAAACTGGTCAATCATGGCTTCGCAGTCTTCCTCGCTGTTTAACCCCATGGCACTGTGCATGGTCATTGCATCCGGATAACCGGTGCTCTCCGACATTCTTCTGCTTGCTCTTCCGGTAGGAGCCGTTAACAGTACACGCTTGCCACCCAGTTTCTCATTTACATACAAAATGACTTTCTGGACAGTAGTTTTCCCGGTACCGGGTCCTCCTGTGATAATGCTGACCAAATGACAGAATGCTTTTTTTACAGCCTCTGCCTGCTTTGCAGCCAGTAAAATTCCCAGGTCCTTCTGTGCCTCGGCTATCAGATTATCAATCTGCGACATGTCCTCTGTATCTTGAACTAATAGCTCTGCAAGGTCTTTTGCCGCATCACATTCATAGTAGTACAGCTTTTCCGGATACAAGGCACCATCTTCAAAATACAATACCCCTTCTTGCACCAGCCGGTACAATTCCCTGGAAATCTCAGCTTCACTGACAACCTCCTTGCTATATCCATGATTCAGCTGTTCCCAGACCTTTTTCTGGATAATTTCTTTTTCCTGATAGAGATGACCTTCCTGTGTAATCAGTTCCATACAGTAATGAATACATCCTTCAATACGCATGGGGTCATTTAATCTGCAATGACTTGATTTTGCAATCTCATCTACCGTCAGAAAGCCGAACCCACTGATCTGGCATAACATGAATGGCTGCTTCTTAACCGTTTCCAAAGATTCGCTGCCAAATTGTTCATATATCTTTTGAATTTTATTTGGTGTGACATGAAAGGGCGTCAGATAAGCTGCCAGATCCCGTACTGCATGGCTTCCATGGTAGGAATCCATAATAATGTTCAGCTTTTTCTCCGTGATTCCTTTTATCTGTAAGAGATTGTCCGGATACTGGTCAAAGATTTCGAACGTTCTCGTTCCAAACCGGCCCACAATCAACTCTGCAGTTTTGGGTCCAATCCCTTTGATAAGTCCGCTTGAGAGATATCCTGTAATGCCTTCTATGGTCTGGGGCAGGATCTCCTCGTAGGTTTCCACCTGAAACTGTAAGCCAAATTTACTCTTTACCCAATTCCCAAGCATGTTTAACTCTATACTGTCCGTATCCGGCAGATTATTACCGATTGCCGTAAAACGGATAGCTTTTCCGGTTTGCTTACTTTTTACCTGTTCAGGAACCGATGTATCTTCCGTTTCATAAAGGAAAATACAATACCCGTTCTCCTTATTTTGGAATATGGTTTTCACATACCTGCATCTCATCCTCTAACGCCTCCATTTCCGTCAATATGGCATTTTCGCCTTCAAAGCTTAATCTGTATACCTTAATCCCTAATGTGACCGCTGTGCGGATTTCTCCGGCCATTCCGGAGCTAATGACATCTCCGCATACTACCAATGCTTTGCAAAGCTTCAGAACCGATAAACCAAACTCTAAAGCAATCTGTCGTTCCTCCGGAATATGGTCATCCAGAAACTCCGGCAAAAAGCTGTGGGGAGCTATGGGTCTGCCCCCAAACTCTACTGCAACAAACCAGCGGTAATAAGAAGCATTTACCATATTCTTTCGGATTTCCTCCTGAGAAGGGGCTGACAGCGGTGAACAGATATACACCAGTTCTTTTTTCTCAAATAGTTTTCCCATTACGCAGCTCCTTTCTTCTTCACTGCAAACCGCCTGCTCTCTGTGGTGGTAACGAAGTCATCATACACATCCGGGTGATGAAGCTTTAAACGTTCCAGATTGTTTTTATCAATCCCAGTCCGATAAGCCGGATTATACGTGACCACATACTCGGTACTTCCATCCCGAAGCACACCAGTACAACTCACACCCAGTTCTTCCACAATTCCCAAATAAGCCGCCTTCATTCTCTCCTCCAGCTTTTTGGATTCGCTCTCAAGTCTTGCTCGTTCCGCTTTCAGCTCCAAATATTTCTGCAGATTAATCAGATGACTGCGACTTAAGATCACTTTGCCTGCATCCTTATCTGCAGGTCCAAAATGCTTCCGGATACTTTCCAGAACAAGGGAAGGTTTCTCCGTATATTCCGGTTCCACCTTTTTCTGTACGTTTTCCAGCCAGAAATGCTCTTCCTCTGCAATCATATCCTCTTCTACTTCTAAATCTCGTTCCATATAGCGGATAATAAATTCATCCTCGTTATTTCCATACAAACAGGCAAAATAGACCTTGTTGATATTCATGGTCGCCATATAATGCCTGCCCTGATACTCATAATTGACCGGAACGGAATTATCTGCCCACTTATCCTGACAGTTATAATTCGTAGTTTTGCATTCCAGAATCCCCAAAGTACCATCCAGGAACTGAATAAAAAAGTCCACGTCTGCCAACATAAACGGATACAAAGGATGACGGAACATCTTCCTCACAGGAAATACGGTTAAGCCGGTTTTCTTAGAGAAAATCTCTGCAACCAGATTCTCCAACCTGTGTCCCACTTCTTTTGCAACCCAATTGGATTCTTCTTCATCCATAGCTGGCTTTATACCAAGCTTGTCATAGTACAAATCTCGTTTGGTACAAAACGGGGATACACCCATAATGGCTGCACAATCGCTTCCCCCAATACCCAGCCTGCGGTAACTCAGCCATTCCTCCCGGCTCAGACTCTCTGTCACAACCACTACATCCGGCTGATAATTTAAATTCAAACTCATAACATTCCTTTCCGGATGAAAAAAAGAGAAGGCTGTCCCCTCTCTTCCTACACCATCCTATTCATTTCTTTCTAACTTACTACCATGCATATGTTCCCGGAACATCATACTCAGACCAGTTTATACCCAAGGCTCTTGCTATGATTTCTTCCATCCTTGCAATCTTACTGCCTTCCTCACCTTCACAGGTAAGCATGTAAAGTATCTCGGAAATACCAAAATAAATATCATGTGCGGTACAGGGGTCTTCTCCATATTGGGCAATAAACAAATCCACGGCCTCTGCTTTATACTTCTTTGCAATCCCAAGCTTGTCCATAACGCCCTTCATGCAATTAACCGGATATCTTATGTCGATATTTAGTAACCTAATCAGATTACCTGTTGCTGCCTGGTACTTTCCATACAGCATCCTCAGTTGCTCATCAAAGTCACTGATTTTGGTACCATTTCTGTGTCCCAAACGTAATGGACTGCCCAGGTTAATAGTACATCTACTGTTGTCTGATACTAACATAGGATAAATATTAGCACCACCCATACCGGTATCGGAAGTAGTAATCCTTACCATTGGTTTCATTTCCTCCGGATGCTTTCCATGCATTCTCAGCTCATCACGATATGCATCCAGGAGTTCCTTATTGCCGGATAACTCCCATAACGCTGAAACCATATCATGTTCATAAAAACCTCCAAGATACTGACACCCTTTAAAATGCGTGTTCAGAAAATCCACAGAATGCTGAAAAATCTGTTCTGTGTCTAACACGGCATAATCATGGCAATCTCCACCAAGAACAGCGGATACCTTACCCTCTGATACTCTTACAAGAGCTTCCCCATTGGTTACTTTTAAACAGTCATTCAGGATACGTGCATATACACTTTTCTCTACCCTTCGTAACCCACTTCCGGAAATTCCTGCACGGTCCAGTATGCTTTTAATCGCACATGCTCTTACCGGGTAACATTTGTCTTTTAGGCGGATTAACAGACCGGTATTTAATATTGTGTCTGTAAGGATCGCTTCATCC
>JAFWYN010000030.1 GCA_017522685.1 Lachnospiraceae bacterium | reverse complement strand
TGCTTTTGGGAAACCTGCTTTACACTATTCAGTAAGTCACGATATTTGGCTGCTTCCTCAAACTCCATATTCTCGGAAGCCTGCATCATCTTTCCTTCCAGTTCCTTTTGAATGGGTCCGTAGTTCCCGTTCAAAAACTCCATGGCACCTGCTATCTGCTGCCTGTATTGTTCCTTATCCACATACCCCTGGCAAGGGCCCGGACACTGCTTAATATGATAGTTCAGACAGGGACGTTCCTTCCCTATATCCTTGGGAAGATTTCTGTTACAGGTCCGCAAATTATACAGCTTATTTAGGAGTTCTATGGTATCTTTCACAGCTGATGCACTGGTATAAGGTCCGAAATATTTGGATTTGTCCTTTTTCATTTCCCGGGAGAAAATAATCCGCGGAAACTCCTCCCCCACAGTGACCTTGATATAGGGGTAAGTCTTATCATCCTTTAACAGGGTATTGTACTTGGGGCTGTGCTCCTTAATCAGATTATTTTCCAGCACCAGTGCTTCCAGCTCCGAGTCTGTTACAATATATTCAAATCGGGCAATAAGGGTTACCATCTTATCAATCATGGGCCCCCGCCCGATATTCTCACGAAAATAAGACCTGACGCGGCTACGCAGGTTTATGGCCTTGCCCACATACAATATGGTATCACGGGCATCTCGCATAATATAAACGCCCGGTTTTCCCGGCAGTTTTTTCAGTTCTTCTTCAAACACAAAATTCATTTTTACGCCTGCTGTAACGCTTTCTTTTTTCTGTTCCGTATTACTGTTTTTATCCATATTTCCACTTGCATAAAGCCCTGGGGTACATACATCAATATAAACATATAGTAGGGCAGACAATATCTGCATTGATTTTCCCACATAAGGCTAAAGAGGAAGCCTCCCACTATTGCTATCAGAGGAATCCACTTGGTGCTGCAAAACTTGTCCTTCCTGATACCAATCAGACCTCCTAAAGTAAACAAACAGAAGGCCACATATACAAAGCTTTGGTAATAATTTGCCAGCTTCCAGACAGTATCTCTGGCAGGACCATGGTATAAATTCTGAATCCATCCCGGCACCGCCCTATCCTCTTTAAAGGTACTGGTGGATATGATGCTTTCAAATAAGGGCTCCGTCCATTGGCTGCTCATCTTCTTCCAGAAGAAATCCTTGGCCATAGCCGGATTGTCCTTAAATTCCTGCAATCTTACAGTAATATAGTCCTTTCCTATTTGTGCGGAAATCTCTCTTTCAAAATCATTGCTTTCAAATACGCCCTGCTGATATCTGTTGTATACACCAGCTTCTCCATTGGTCTCCTGCAGTCCCATAGCAATCCACAACACACTGGGAATTCCCACACCGCTTTCATAGCCGGAGCGCACCTCATACATTACATTCACCGCCTTGATGGCACCTGCTGCCGACAGAAGGATACACAAAGCAGCAATAAGGGGCTGATAGGCTTTCTTCTGTATCGATAAAAGTACCAGTCCGATGGCCACTGCAATCAGTACAATCCAGGTATTCATACGGCACATAAGTGCTAAAGCAGACACCACTGCACCCAATACAATATATCCTTTCTTAAAGGCAACCGCATACTTGGACAATGCCCAAAACAGTATGGTGCAAAAACAGATAGAGGGAATATCTCCGTAAATATACGGAAGGTAAATCAAAAAGGGAAAACAAACTGCCATCAGCATAGAATATATCATACGGCAGGATGGTTTCTCAAAATGAAGCTTAATAAAAGCATAGCCGAAGTACAATGTCATCACTGCGAATATTACATGAAACTCGCCTGCCACCTTGTAGCAAAAATCTCCAAAAATCCAAAAAAGTATCTCATACAGGAACATAAACCCTTTCTGCTGCTCATAAAGGCCGATGTATCCTCCCTTTGTCAGCATCATATAATTCCCGTGAAGGCAATAATAGGATCCTGCTGTGGTATTTAACTGATCACCTGCCGGATAATAGGGATTCATCTGCACAAATACAGTACCCACAATAAAGATTACCAATGCGGACAAAACCAATACCACCACTGCCAATTTTTCCTGTGCTCCGATACTTAGCTTTTTACGCATCCACCAATCCAACAGACCCAAAAACGCGCCGGCACCTAAAGCAAACAGCACATGTACAATTATCGAATCCCCCATAAGAACCAAGGGGGTCCAGCTGTCCTTCACTGTGGAATAATAAGAATGACGGCATCCGGTATATGCTAAAATACTGCTGATAATCACACTGCATACCAACAAGGCACCTACTAAAAATATGAATATTTTCTCTGTTTTCTTCATCTTCATCCTCTTCATCTATGATAAATATTATTTCATCTGCAACTTCCTTCTGTTACCACATAAAGTGTAGCACAATCCCACTGACTTCGCAACTTCCTATCCTTCCCTACACAAAAGAAGATGTCTGCAAAATCCATCCGGATCTTACAGACATCTCTTATTAACTAACTCTTTTTCCATTCCAAAAGAAATTCCCTTTGTCATCTCTTTTTATGTTCTTCACGATTGATTTTCCTTCTTCATCCAAAAGAGGTATAAAATGCTCCTCATAACCTTTATAACGGAACAAATAGCTTATGCCGGTTTCCCGGTCCAGCCAAATCTCCGTACCTCTTTCATTGATTGCTCCATTGGACTGTGAATACAACCTAATGTATCTATTTTCTTTTTTTGTCATTTTCTTTCTCCCCATCATAAATTGTCACTACTGTACTCACACAACTTCATAAACATAATAAAAAGTTGTTATGATATAATTATAATCAGGAAAAAGTCAATCTTCAATTCTACAAAAAAGCACGAATTACCACCTTAATGTGTAATTCGTGCTACTTTGATGTCTTATATTGTTCACAATATAATCTTTGCGTCCTTAATCCAACCTACCGTTAGAGAAGCGTCCTACATTTCCATCCTTAGAAGTATCGTCAGCCTGAGGAGACTCCTCCTGCCCCGGCTCCTCTGTGGTTTCTTCAGAAGCTGTTTCAGCAACATCTTCCTTCTGTTCTTCCATCGTCTTGCTTTCATCCGTAACTGCCACATCCACCGTAGGTTCTTCCGGCTTCTCCGCCTGCTCAGTCTTTCTTTCCTCTTCCTTTTCTTCCGGTTCAGGCAACCCCTTTTCCTTGCGGAAGATCTGCATAAACTCTTTGCCGGTGATGGTTTCCTTCTCAATCAGGAACTCTGCAAGCTTATCCATCAGCTCTCTGTTTTCACGCAGAAGCTCTAATGCCTTATCGTAGCTCTCCTTCAGCAGGTTCACCACTTCCGTATCTATCTCAGCTGCTGTAGCATCACTACAATTCAGATGTGCCGAACCATCCAGATAACGGCTTTCTACAGTCGCCAGACCAATAAGTCCGAACTTCTTACTCATACCGTACTGGGTAATCATGGCCTTGGCAATATTGGTAGCCTTCTCAATATCATTGGAAGCGCCGGTGGTCACCGTATCAAATACGATTTCCTCGGCTGCACGGCCTGCCAGCAAACCTACCAACATATCACGAAGCTCCGCCTCTGTGTTCAGGTATTTCTCCTCTTCCGGCACATGCATTACATAACCCAAAGCACCCATGGTACGGGGTACGATGGTAATCTTCTGCACAGGCTCGGAGTTCTTTTGCAAAGCACTTACCAATGCATGACCCACCTCATGATAAGAAACGATACGGCGTTCTTCCTTACTCATGATACGGTCCTTCTTTTCCTTACCTACCAGCACCTGCTCCACTGCTACGAACAAATCCTGCTGGCTTACAAATTCGCGTTTTTCCTTAACTGCGTTAATAGCAGCTTCGTTTATCATATTCGCCAGGTCGGAACCTACCGCACCACTGGTTGCCAGTGCAATTTCTTCCAAATCCACGGTTTCGTCCATCTTCACATCCTTGGCATGCACCTTTAATATCTCTACACGTCCCTTTAAGTCGGGCTTATCCACGATGATTCTTCTGTCGAAACGGCCGGGTCTGAGCAGTGCCTTATCCAGAATCTCCGGACGGTTGGTAGCTGCTAAAATCAACACACCCTTGGAGCTGTCAAAACCATCCATTTCGGACAACAGCTGATTCAAGGTCTGTTCACGCTCTTCATTGCCGCCGCCGTATTTGGAATCACGGCTTCGTCCGATGGCATCAATCTCATCGATAAATACAATACAAGGTGCGTTCTTCGCCGCTTCCTTAAACAAATCTCTTACACGGCTGGCACCCACACCAACATACAGCTCGATAAAGTCCGAACCGGTCAGTGAGAAGAAAGGCACATGTGCCTCACCTGCTACTGCCTTTGCCAGCAAAGTCTTACCGGTACCGGGAGGTCCCACCAGCAAAGCACCCTTGGGCAATTTCGCACCTATCTTGGAATATTTGCCGGGATTGTGCAGGAAATCCACTACCTCCTGAAGAGATTCTTTCGCTTCATCTTCACCTGCCACATCCTTAAAGGTCACACCGGTTTCCTTTTGTACATATACCTTTGCATTGCTCTTGCCCACGCCCATGGGACCGCCACCGCCGCCCATTTTACGGAACAAAAAGCCTAACAAAATCCACATCAGAATCAGAGGCAATATCACTGTCAGCAACACATTGATAATCATGTCTCCCGTGCCGCTGGATACGCCCTTGATTTCCACGCCATGGGCAATGGCACGCTGTGTTACTGTAGTATGGTCCTCTATCAGTAACGTAGTATATATTTTAGAACTTTTACCAAAATAGCCGTAGGGATTTGAAGACTTCTTATCAAACTCCTCCTTCAGCTTGTACTTTACATTACCGCTTGTAATTTCAATGGCATCTATCCGTTCTGCTTCCAGCTCCGAAATAAACCGGCTGTAAGTCACCTCTTCTTCGCTTCCCGCACCACCCGAAAACATGGACCAGCATGCTGAAATCATCAATATGGTAATCAGCACGGTCAAAAGTATCATCATAGAGCTTGGGCGCTTCTGGTTTTGATTCGGATTATTTCCGTTTCCTTTGTTGTTTTGGTTTTCCATCTATAAACTCCTTATAATAAGTATTGTTATCCACAAGATACTTACCATTTTAACCATTTTTTTAAGCAGAATCAATAGAATAAATGTGAAATCCCGGACACATATCTAAAAGATTTCTAAACTTACGCCATATACTGCTGAATCTTAGCTTCCAATTCAGCGGCAGACATGCCGCCCACGTGAGTTTCCACTGCTTCTCCGTTCTTGAAAAAGATAAATGTGGGAATATTCATCACTCGATACTTCTGTGCAATATCCATGGAATCTTCCACATCCAACTTGCCGATTTTCATCTTTCCTTCATATTTTTCTGCCATCTTCTCTACCAAAGGTGCCATCATACGGCAGGGACCACACCATGCTGCAAAGAAATCTACCAACACGGGAAGCTCTGACTCCAATACTTCACTCTGAAAATTTGTTGAATCAAAAATCATTTTTTTATCCTTCCTTTCTGTTTATAAACTTAGTTTACCTAAAAATGATATATTTACAAATAGGATTGCCCATGGAGGAAAACTTTTCCTCGTACTCGGTCATAATATTGCCTTCCACCAACTTGGCATCCGCATGTAAATCATAAGTAATAACCTCTGCCTTCCAGCCGGCAGGTTCCAGTTCCTCCACCGCAAAATCAAACAAATCACGATTGTCCGTTTTAAACTCCAGCTTGCAATCCTTCTTCAAAATCTTATCATAGCGGGCCAGGAACTCTCTGGAAGGAAGTCTGCGCTTGGCATGACGATCCTTGGGCCAGGGGTCCGAAAAGTTTAAGTATATCTTATCCACTTCACCGGTACCGAACACCTTATCCACATCCTCCGCATCCATACGCAAAAACTTCAGATTGGGAAGTTCCTCCTGCTCCATCTTCTGAATGGCACGAATCAGTACACTGGAGTATTTCTCCACACCCACATAATTAATCTGTGGGTTCTTCTTTGCCAAAGCATGTATAAACTGTCCCTTTCCCATACCGATTTCAATATGGATGGGATTGTTGTTTCCAAAAATTTCCGCCCATTTTCCGGGCTTTTCGAACATTACTTCCTCAGGCACCACATAAGCACTTTCCGCAATGGCTTCTCTGGAGCCTGCCACATTTCTTAAACGCATAATCTATTCTCCTTATATTCTGCCATCTTACGCCGGATGACATACATTATTACATTCTTCTTTCATGGATAATCTTACCTTATTTCCCCTGGTTTGAAAAGCTACAATCTCTAAAACTTTATTAAATTTTTCGCAAATCATTTCGTTTTTTTCATAAATAGTGTATGATAAGGATTAGAATGTTTTATGAAAGGTATTACTTATGATTTTTAAAAAGTTTTTCAAATCCTCCCTTCGAGGAATCACATATGCATTAGGGCTCACGGTTTTACTGCAAACCATGCCCGTACAGGCTACGGAAATCGAAGACCGTATTCTTGCCAATCAAGCCATGGCAGTGGAATCCAACCAATGGAAAAACTGGCCGGCCGGCCCTATTATCAGTGCAGAATCCGCCATCCTCATGGATGCGGATACGGGTGTTATCCTGTATTCCAAAAATATACACACCCGGCATTATCCTGCCAGTACTACCAAGATATTGACCACTCTTATTGCCATGGAAAGATGCTCTTTGGATGAAATGGTCACCTTTTCCTACAAAGCCACTCATGATATCGATCCGGGCAGTAATCACATTGGTATCGACGCCGACGAGCAGCTTCCCATGGAGGATTGCTTAAAGGCCATATTAATCCGCTCTGCCAACGAGGTGTCCTTCGGTGTTGCAGAACATATTGCCGGCGACAGCTGGGAGGCCTTCGCCCCCATCATGAATGAAAGAGCCAAAGAACTGGGCTGCTTAAACAGCAATTTTGTAAACCCTAACGGTCTTCCTAACGAAGAGCATGTGACCACCGTTTACGACATGGCTATGATCGGACGTGCTTTCTTTGAGAATGATATCCTCTGCCAGATGACCCAGATGAAACAGCTTCATCTTTATCCTACAGATACACAGCCCCACGAAATCTGGGAGAACAATATGATGCTTCTGATTCCCGGCAAGCAATATGCCTATGAAGGTTTGGTGGGCTGTAAGACAGGCTATACCAATGCTGCCAGAAGCTGCTTGGTATCCTGCGCAGAGCGAAACGGTATGAAACTGATTTGCGTGGTATTTAAGGATGAATCTCCTCATCAATATGAAGACACTATCGCCCTTTTCGAATACGGCTTTAACAATTTTGACAAACACAATATTGCCGACAACGAAACCAAATACAACCTAAGCACCGGTAATTCCTACTCCGGCAGCAATGATATATTCGGCAGCTCCGAAAGCTTACTTGCCCTAAACGAAGCGGACTATATTATCTTGCCCAAGAATGCTGCTTTTTCAGATGCCACAGCTACCATCAGTTATGAAGGTACCGGCAAGAAGGAAGCCGCAAAGCTTACTTACAAGTACTATGATGCTGTTGTGGGAGAAGCGTCCATTGATTTCACCATGGCAGATGATGAAGGCTACGATTTCGAAATGGCAGACGGTGAAGCAGATTCCTCTGACGACACAGTTTCCAAACCACAGACCGACACTACCAAAGAAGAAAAAGAACCTTCCTTTTTCTTTATCAATTTAAAAAAGATTTTTATCTTCTTAGGAATTGTTGCAGGCTGTCTTGCTGTATTGGGTGTCATCCTCTTATTCCTGCGTAATTATCAGATCAACCCCTCCCGCAGCAGCCGGGATATGTGGGTCAGAAGAAGACGGGGACGCAGCACACGCTACAAGCGTCAGAATATCTCCGTAGACTTGCAACAAAAGCGCAGACAACAAATTGCAGATGCAAAAAGAAGACAAAGAAGAACAAGGCGGCGCTAGGCCACCTTGTTTTTTTGTTACTTTTTATTTTTCTTTTTCCGCATTTTCTTAGCATGCTCTTTCTTTTGCAGAATATCCTCCATATCCTGCTCGGAGATAAATTTGGTGGTCTTTACGATATACACACCACCATCATCCGTCTTACGGACTCTGGCTTTTCCCTTCAGATAACCATGCTCTTCACAGTAAGCAATACAATAATAATTCTTACCGTTAGCGGTAAACCACTTCACCTTTTTTCGTAAATTCTTGCGACAAAGGTAACATTTGCTGGAGCTGACCTCCCTGTCCTTAAAGGCGGCCACCTTATCCGCAAATTCTCTGGAAATATATTTCTGATAGGTGTCAAAAGTGATTTTGATTTCTTTGTCCCTGCTTTTCGGCGGTACATAGGTATCAAAGGACACATTTTCAAAAACATCCTTCTCAATCCGGCTCAACACCTTGGAAGTATAGTAAGCATCGCTAAAAGCCCTGTGAAAAGGGATGTCCTTTTCTATCTCCAGATGGTCCACTGCCCACTCCAGGGAACGCCTTGCTTTTCTGTCCTCAAAAGCAATACTGAACAGCTTCTGCACATCCAAAAAGGTTATAGGCCCCTCTGATAAAGGTTCCATCTTGTAATAACGCATATTGCGCTGTAGCTCTGTCAAATCCAAAGGACCCCAGGTACAGAAGGTGTACTCTTCCTCCCCGCACCATTCTAAGAAGTCCTTCATCACTTTCACAAAGGGTTCGCCACGCTTCAACTCTTCAATGCGCATATGAATCAGCTTGCTGGTGATATGGTGCATTTCCTTGTGAACCTGTGGTTTAATCAGCTTGCTGAATTCCCCCACCAGCTCCAAATCATCATTCAGTTTTATGGCACCAATCTCAATGATTTCAAAGGATAATTCCGAATTCTCCGGTTCCTTTGCCGCATTGCCCTGATTCCACTCCAAATCCAATACAATATAGTTCATGGTTGTTCCTCAATTTAGTAATCCCGACTCAGTAGCCCGTGCTTCGCACTTATTGCCGCTTGATTTTTAATAAGCCTTTCCCCAATACACCATCTTCTTTGCTTTTCCGCCACAGCATACGCAGGTGTCGCTAAGCTCTTCCTGTTCAAAAGGCATACAACGGCTGGTTACGCTGAGTTTCTCCTTGATTACGTCTTCACAGGTCTGCTCACCACACCACATAGCTTTTACAAAGCCGCTCTTTTCGGTAAATACCTTTTCCAACTCTGCAAAATCTCTTGCCACATAGGTATGCTCTTCTCTGTGTGCACGTGCTCTTTCCAGCATTTCCTTCTGGATGGTTTCCATAAGTTCTGCCACTTTTGCCTCCAGCTCATCCAAAGAAACCTCGATTTTTTCTCTGGTATCACGACGGCAAATCACACATTTATTTGCTTCAATGTCCTTAGGACCGATTTCCACACGGATAGGATAACCGCGCATTTCAGCTTCTGCAAACTTGTAACCGGGAGTCTTGTCGGTATCATCCACCTTTACTCTAAAGTCTGCTTTTAATCTGTCACGCAGCTCGTATGCCTTGTCCAGTACCCCTTCCTTCTTCTGCTGAATAGGGATGATGCAAACCTGTACAGGGGCTACCTTAGGAGGCATTACCAGACCTTCGTTGTCACCATGTACCATGATGATGGCACCAATCAAACGGGTGGTCATACCCCAAGAGGTCTGATGTACATATTTCAAAGTATTATCCTTATCGGTAAACTGAATACCAAATGCCTTCGCAAAACCGTCACCGAAATTGTGGCTGGTACCGGACTGCAAAGCCTTACCGTCATGCATCAATGCTTCGATGGTATAGGTAGCTTCCGCACCTGCAAACTTCTCCTTATCGGTCTTCTGACCCTTTACTACAGGGATAGCAAGCACTTCCTCACAGAACTGTGCGTATACATTCAACATCTGAATGGTTCTTGCTTCCGCATCCTCAGCGGTGGCGTGGGCAGTATGTCCTTCCTGCCATAAGAACTCTCTGGAACGTAAGAAAGGTCTGGTTTCCTTTTCCCAACGTACTACGGAACACCACTGGTTATAAACCTTAGGTAAGTCTCTGTAGGACTGGATATCGTTCTTGTAGAAATCACAGAACAGGGTTTCAGAGGTAGGTCTTACACACATTCTCTCCTGCAAAGGATTTAAACCGCCATGGGTAACCCATGCTACTTCAGGCGCAAAGCCTTCTACATGGTCCTTCTCCTTCTGAAGTAAGGACTCCGGAATAAACATAGGTAAGTAAACATTTTCTACACCTGTTTCCTTGAACATAGCGTCCAGCTGCTTCTGGATTAGCTCCCAGATTGCATAGCCTGCGGGCTTGATTACCATACAGCCCTTTACGCTGGTATAATCAATCAATTCTGCCTTTTTCACAACGTCTGTGTACCATTGTGCAAAATCCACGTCCATGGAAGTAATCGCTTCCACCATCTTTTTGTTGTCTGCCATTTTTCTTTTCTCCTTTATATAATATATATTTGCGCGTAGTAATGAGCCATGCACAGATGAAACGAATTGACTGCCGGGAGCTTGCTCACGGGCAGGCATATTCGCTTTCAGATGTATACGGCGAATGCCGCGACAGTGAGTAAGCTTTAGCTTACGAACCTGTCGGCATGGCTACTCTCCACAAAACTGAAATTTTCTTGATTCATTGTTCACATTTTAAAGCCAATACTCTGCCTCGTCTAATATATCATCCACATCATCCTCTGATAAGTCGTATTTTTCCATTACCGGCATTAATGCATCGAAAATACTTTCATAATCTTCCTCTATTTTCATTTCCAACATATCAGAATCTTCAATGTCAAAATTATCACTTAATACCGCCAACACATCATTCATTAATGCTCTATGTAAAGAATCTTTATCCTTATCATTCAATATTTCATCTAAATACGTCAGTAGATTATCTGACAAAAATTCCATGTTTTTATCAATTTCTTCTTTTATCACATTTTCTTCATCAAAATCAAATAGTATTTCGTGGTCAATCTGATAAACTCCGCCCTCTGCCTCAGCAGTCGTATTGGTAAGTTGTACGCACCGAATACTGTAATGTTCTTCATTCCAAGTAATAGGCAAATATCCACATTTTATTAATATCGGATTCCACGCATTTCTCATTCCTTTAAAATGTTCTGAACATGGATTTACACCAATTGGCTCTTCGAAAAAATGATAATAAGTTGTTAAAAATGCTTTCACAGAAAGTGGCAACTCAACACCAATTTTTTGTTCAAAGTCTGCAATTTCACTTTCATCAATAACAGCTGGAACAAGCTTCCATTTCTTCCATTCTTCATTTGGTTCTGCATCATCTGCCCACATCTCACGATTTTTCTCATTAAGAGGTCGTTTTATATTAATATCATCTCGTGAAAGCTTTTCATAATACTTCTCAAAAAAATCCTTCATATATTCCTTATATTCCGCCAAAGTCATAATTGATTTCCTCCCATTATCATTTCGTAAAATTCAAATTCCCTTCTCTGTATCGCCCTGCACCATTCAGCATCCGCCCTTATGGGCATCTTCCCCATATGCTGCGTCACCGTTCCCTCTCTCATTAACACCTTATATATCTTTGATTTTTACTATTTGGCTTATCAGGTATCGTCATTCTTACAAGATTAAGTTCCAATGCCGGATTCATATAGTTTTTCCGAAATGTTTCTTTTGACCTTAATCCTAACATTCCCATAATAGTAGTCGCTGTATATGGCACATCGTATTCCATGACATCTAGCATTCTTTTTAAATACTCTGTCATTTGTTCGCCACTTTCTGATATCTGTACCAATACTTCATCTAAGATTTTATCTATCTGCATAAGCATGAACTCTATAAACGTAGTAGACTCTCCCTCTACATGACATTTCGCGATTGCTTCATAATAGTCATCTTGAAACTTTTCAATCTGACTTTCTATCGGTATAAATTCAAAGATTGGTTTCCATTGAGATAAAATTGTGGTATGCCATAGCCTTGCCATTCTTCCGTTACCGTCCGAGAAAGGATGAATAAACACAAATTCATAATGAAAAACACTACTTAAAATGAGAGGATGTATACTGTTTCTTTCCTTTTTCATCCAGGAAAAAAGTTCTTCCATCTGCCCCGGAACAAATCTTGCAGGAGGACACATAAAAGTACATACATCTCCGTTAAAAACACCTTCCTCCCCTTTTCTAAAATCTCCGGACTCCTCGACAATATACTTTGTCATAATACCATGAAATTCTTTAAGCTTCTTTATGCTGTATGGATTAATATCGCTAATCTTTTCATAAGCAACATAGGCATTTTTAACCTCTTGTATTTCCTTTTGTTCTCCAAGAACTAACTTTCCATTTATTACATCTCTAACTTGACCAAGAGATAACGAATTTGCTTCAATCTTTAATGATGAATGTATAGATTTAATTCTATTATTTCTTCTAAGATGAGGCTTTGTCTCAAGATTGTTTGCTACAGATATCTTACCAATCTTTTCAGAAATAGAAGATACATAAGCTAATATCTCATTTGTTATATGAAATGGTGGTTTATATCCGCTCATTTTCCGCCTCCGACTTGCTTATTATCTTGCTTATTATCTTGTTCTATTATATAAGTAATATGCGAAAAAATCAATTAATCTATAATTAAATCTCTTGCTCAAATTCAAGTTTTGCTTTCTATTTCGCCATGCACCATTCGGAATTCGCCCTTCGGGCTTCTTCCTCATGTACGGCGTCGCCCAAATAACACTTAACATAGCTTCTCGTTTCATTTAATGATAATCCTACATTTTTATTCCCTATTTTTTGATTATGCGCAGATAGCTCATGGTGTGGATGTATATTGTTTCTCCCATCATAGCAGTCAAGAAATCTGATAAATACTTCTGTCGGATTATGACTTCCCCTCGCCTACAGCATCCTTTTCACATTCTGTTATACTATATGCTTCCTCTGACGCACAAAGGGTGGCACGTCAAGCACCCCTCCAAAGGGGCCAAACTCGGCGGTACCACCCTAATATTCACTCATCCTACCGTTAACGCCGGTGCTACGCTGTACTTTCATACAGGGCTCCAAGGTAGGTTCCAAATCTTCTGCATAGAAACTCTCACCACACGTTTCCTCTCTGGGATGCTTCCAACCTGTACTAGTCCTCTTCCTAGCCAAATCCTATATATGCTAACTATATGCAAAGGAAAAGGTTTTGTCAAGCACTATCTCACACCCTCCACAAATCCACGATACCCGCTACTATGCCTTCGTTCCGCATATTCCTCACAAAGGTATGTTTCCTGATAGATGTCAAAATCCTTATCCTCAAGATATTCAAAATAATCATCCTTACTATTTACCTTCAAGCAGGCTTCTTTGTGCCTTCGGTAACAAAGCATATTGCCGAAATCATCATTTCCATAAGGAGAATACTCCGAATACTGGCAGGTAAAGCAGCATTTCAAATAGTACTTCTCCTGTATCTGACGACTGATATCCAATAAAACTGACTCGAAATACAAAGTCTTATTATTGCTACTGTACAGTTCCTCTCCCACCAATAAGACAAACTCTTCTACCTCGCAATTGTCCGGATAAATTCGCTCACCATCACATAGATAACAAATACCTCGCTTTGTTTTTTCATCATCACGCTTTTTATACGAAAAAGCCAGTTTCAATTCACCGGTCACTTCCTGATAATCACTCTTTCGAATTAACTTTATGGGCATTTTTAAATCCAAACCATAACCCTGTAATGCATAAAAATAGGGAAAGGTATCCTGCGCCAGTTCATTGTATCCCCCATGCTTCAGAATCCGAAACTTTTCCCTCGCTTCCTCATATTGTTCCGGATTCGCCAGTTCAAAATCTCCCCAGCTTGTTCCGCGAAATGTCACTCCATCCAAGGTAAAGGAAAGGGGCTCTGTTTTATAATCCCCTTGGGTGTTCTCAATCACAATATCCACATCATGATGCTCGTCTTTGTAATGTGCCTTATAATATTCCATAACTTCCCCCTACACTCTTACCTACATCACCCTAATCACATTACCGCCGGTCCATGTTTCTCCGCTTTCCACCACATTGGTGTATGGTCTCTCTGAAATCTCACCTTCAAAGCCTTCATAATCGCAGATACCGTACCATGGCTCCAGACATACGTAATTAGCGTTATTATTGGGCACGGACCACACACCCCAAACCGGTGCATCGCACTCCACACGTACATATTCCCGGCCGTTTTCATCACAAAGGCCTGCTGCTGTCACTCCTTCTCCGTCGAAGACCAAGGCATCCGCTTCAAAAGTATGCGCATCAATGGTAATCATACCATCTTCCACATCCAAAGTCAGCAGTTCATCTGTAAGCAATCCCTTTTCGTTGATACGCAGGGAAAAAATCAGTGTCTTATGCTCCGCTCCGTAAAGTTTCACCTTCTGACCGATTCTGCCGGCACCGCTTAACGGACAGGCAAAAGCTGCGTGTCCGCCGATAGAGAAATACATGGCATTGTCTCCCGTATTCTTTACATACCAGTTTTCCTGCACGCTGTCCTCTCCCAATACATACTCAATATCCAATACAAAACGGAAGGGATATTTCGCATAGGTCTCAGCACTGTCCGTGGTTCTGAATACGATTCTGTCCGCCTCCTGTACTACCACTTCATAATCCACCCTTTGGCCAAAGCCATGCTTGTCCGCCGGATACACCTTGCCTTCATAGGTGTACTCTTCCTGCACTAACTTCCCGATAAAAGGGAAAAGAAAAGGAGCGGTCTTGCCCCAGTAAGCCGGGTCTGCTCCCCACATATATTCCTGCCCCGTGGCTTTTTTCACCAGGGACTTTATCTCTGCACCAAAGCTTTCAAATTCTACTTTTATGGATTCATTTTCTAAAATATAACGCATACCTATTCCTTTCCGCACCAAAATTGGGTGCCCCCCGATACATTCTTTTCTGCTTTTCAGAATATCATATTTTCCTCTGTCTTACAAGAAATCTTATTGCTTGGCACGTGCCGACATGCTACACTGATATATAGAAAATCATAAAAGGAGCTGCTTATGTTCACAAAGGATACATTACAGGAAACCATTGACCGAATCACCAAGATGGAGTTTTACTTTGATACTATAAAGAAAGCCCTGGAAATCCATACGGACTTCCTAAAAAAAGAAGCCCCGGCAGGCATTATGCTGCAAGAGCTGATAGAATACTATGAAAATGGTCAGTGGTTGGCTGACTTTGAAGCCGACGAAGCCGGGCTGCTGCCTTCGGACCTAAAACGTGGCGTATTGTCTGAGGACGGCGTCTATAATCTGCTGTTCGAAATCTCTGAATCTCCGGAAGAAATTTAGGATAAGCATATACTACAAAGGAGCGTACCCTGATGGCACGCTCCTTCTCTATGTCTCTTGCGCTCTATTCCTCGCAGGGATACTTCATGCCCCACTGGGCACGGATTTCATCCAAAAGCTCCATCAGCTTCAGTGTCTCACTGTGAGGCATCTCCTCACACTCTAACTTTCCTGCCTTCAAAGCCTCCATACACGCCTTTACCTCATACTCATAACCGGTAATCTGCTTGGGAATCTCTACATTGCGAATCACCTGTCGTTCTCTGTTAAATACCAGTATCTCCTCCGGGTTGATGGCACCCTTTACGGCTATGTAACCTTCCCTGCCGTAAATCACACCGCCCCCCATCATCTGGGCACGCATATCGCTGTGAAGAAGTGCAATCACATTATTTTCAAAGGTCAGCGTCACACTGTTGGTCATATCTACGCCAGCCTCAGTCTGTATGGATACTGCGGATACATTCTTTACCTCCCCTTTCACATACATGAGGGCGAAGTTAATGGGATATACTCCCAAGTCCAAAAGGGCGCCGCCTGCCAATTCAGGCTTTACCAAACGCTCCCTGTTTTCCAAAGAAGCTCCGAAATTCGCCATCACGGAAGTCACTTCCCCGATAATACCGCTGTCAATCAAATCCACAATCATCTTACGAGAAGGCATATATCTGGTCCAGAAAGCTTCTGCTAAGAATACTTTCTTTTCCCTTGCCAGCTCCACCAGTTCCCTTGCCTGCTTTGCATTGACGGTAAAGGCCTTTTCCACCAATACAGGCTTGCCATGCTCCAGACACAGCTTGGCACATTCATAGTGATGGGAGTGGGGCGTTGCTACATAAATCAACTCCACTTCTTCATCCTGTACCAGTTCCTCATAGGATCCGTAAGCCTTCTGAAAGCCATACTTTTCTGCAAAAGCTTTGGCCTTTTCCTCACTTCGGGAAGCCACTGCGTAGCTTTCCACCTCCGGCATTTCGGCGATGGTTCTTGCCATCACATCTGCAATCCATCCGGTTGCCATAATCCCCATTTTCATAGTTTTCCCCTAACCTTTCTTCTGTTACTTTACTTTCTTGCTTTTCAACATTTCATACACATCACTGAAAACCTTCTTCACCTGATAATCCGATGTAAACAATCCGCAATACGGGCTGTTCAGTTTATAGGTATAGTGATCTCTGGGCAAATCCACCAAATCTGTCAGTCCCCAGATAGCGATACAGGTAAGCGGTTTTTCCTCCCCGCTGTTGAGATCCACCAGCGCGCTTATCAGCTCTGTATAAAACTCCTCATGCTTACGAATCTCCTGCTTATCGCTGCTATAATTACGTACTGCCATTTCCGTAATCTGTACTTCCACACCCAAATCCGCATATCTCAAAACCGCTTCCTTTATCATGGGAATCAGTTCCGGATCCAGGCATCCCTGCTGGGTACCGTAACCTCCGATATATCCCTGCATGCCCACGCCGTCACACAGTTTTCTGGTCTGACCATCTTCGTCTGTTGCATAATTATTGATACTATCTACCAGCCTGCAGATAGCCTCCCGCTTTTCCGGATAAAAAGCATTGTAATCGTTATAAAACAGCTTAATATCCACTTCCGGATTCTTGGCCTGCAGAGCTTCTACCGCATTCCTGGCATAGAGAAAAGCCAGTTCCACATAGTCATCACCTATGTACTGATAAAACAGATTTTCTCCGCCTTCCCGATACACCCTTATATGTCTTTCATCTGCCGGATTGTAGTCACCCTCAGCATCCCCGATTGCCTCGTTTACCACATCCCAGCAATATACCTCTCCGGGATATTTTTCTTCAAAATAGGTGACCACCTGGGTGATATAGGATTCCAGCCTCTTCAGCATGGTATCCCGATCCACAAAGCCTCCACCTGTCTGATAACCGTCCCTGAAAAACCAATCCGTCATATAGGCATCCCATACCAGCACATGTCCACGCACCTTAGCTCCATTGGAGATGGCTGCCTGCATAATAACATCCGCCAAGCTAAAATCCATCACCGGCATACCGTCCGCAGCATTCATGGACGCCTGCTGGTCTAACAAACTGTAAGCTTTCATTTCGTTATTGGCGGTAACGGAGTTAAAATGCTGTGCAATCAGCTCCTGCATTCTACTGCTTACGGCAGTATCCGGATTCAGACTGGTTCCGAATCGGATGCCGTACTCCCCCAAAAGCTCTGCCATGGATTCATAATCCTTAAAATCCCTGGAATGCGTTCCGTCCGCATAAATGTCAGCCGTACTTTCACAGGCCGTCAGACTGAGACACAAACAAATACAACAAATATATACCAATATTCTTCTCATAAAAACCCTCATTCCCTTCTGAGCAAATGCCGGTTTCAGTCCGGCCCTTTATTCCTTCTGCGCATTATACAGGGTACTGTAGAATCCGCCCAGGTTTATCAGCTCCTCATGGTTGCCCTTCTCCGTAATCTTACCCTGCTGAAGCACCAGGATGCAGTCCGCATTCTGAATGGTGGACAGACGGTGAGCGATAACAAAACAGGTACGATTCTTCATCAGCTCGTTCATAGCCTCTTGTATCTTCATCTCCGTACGGGAGTCTACGTTAGAGGTAGCTTCGTCCAAAATCAACATGGGTGAATCGGAAAGCAGGGCTCTGGCAATGGTAATCAGCTGGCGCTGACCCTTGGAAATATTGATACCCTCGTCGGAAAGGATGGTATCATAACCCTCCGGCAAATGCTCGATATAGGAATCGATTCGTGCTGCCTTTGCTGCTGCCTTGACCTCCTCCATGGTAGCATTTTCCTTGCCGTAGCGGATATTTTCATAGATACTGCCCTGGAACAGCCAGGTATCCTGCAGTACCATGGTATAAGCCTTTCGCAGGTCTTCTCGCTTTACATTGCAAATCTCTTTGCCATCCACCGTGATGGTACCGCTGTTCACATCATAGAAACGCATCAACAGGTTGATGATGGTAGTTTTGCCCGCACCGGTAGGTCCTACGATAGCAATGGTCTGCCCCGGATTTACCTCTACGGAAATATCCTGCAAAATCTTTTTCTCCGGTACATATCCGAAATCCACATGGCGGAAAATCACTTCTCCTTCCACCTCATCTAAAGACAAAGCATTCTCCGCATCTGCCGGCTCCGGTCCCTCATCGATAATACGGAACACTCTCTCCGCTGCCGAAAAGGCCGACTGGAACTCGTGGATAATATTGGCAAACTCATTGATGGGTCCCGCAAACTTTCTGGAATACTGTACAAACTGTGCCACACCACCCAGGGTAATGAAGAACAGAGAAGCCTCTGTTACGTTGCCGTTCTGGGAGAACATGTATAAAATACCACCCAAAATCATGACCAGGGAAATGGACAGGTTATTGATAAAGTTGACGGAAGGTCCCATGGTAGCACTGTAATATTCTGCTGCATAGTAGGCATCCATGGCCTCCATATTACGCTTATTAAATCGTTCGCCGATGACCTCCTCGCGACCGTAGGCTGCAATGGTTCGACAGCCGGAAAGCATTTCCTCCGCATAGCCGTTCAGCTCACCCAGCTTCTGGGAACGCTTGGAAAACAGAGGGCGCACCTTCTTGGAACGATATCTGGTAAACAATATGGATATGGGCACGGTAATCACAAACACCAAAATCATGGGTTTACTGATTTGCCACATGAAAATCAGGGAACCTAGTACCGTATAAATACTGGTCATAACCTGCACCAAATCATGGGACAGGGAGCTGTTCACCGTATCAATGTCATAGGAGATACGGCTGATAATATCTCCCACCGGATGGGTATCGAAATAATTCACCGGTAGTGTGGTCAGCTTTTCAAACAGCTGCTTACGCATGGTATATACGATTCTCTGACTTAAATGAATCATCAGAACTGCCATGGCATAGGCTAAAATAGCTGAGCCAATATAACAAATCAACATTTTTCCTACATTTAATTTAACTGCCTCAAAATCCACTCCTTGGGAACCGGACATGGCGTCGATGGCATCACCGGAGTACATGGGTCCCAAAAGGGACAGCTGATTAGACAGTAAAGTTAAGGCAATGGCTACCAGAAACAGGGGCCACTGCTGCATCACATATCCGCCCAAGCGCAACAATACGTCCTTGGTCTTTTTCTTACCCAGCTTCACGCCCTGGGCATGCTTGTTAGGATTGCTCTCTACTCTGGGATCTCTTCCTATATTTCCTCTACTCAACGAAAGCACCTCCCATCTGTGAATCACTGATTTCCTTATATTCTGCACAGCTCACCAACAGCTCCTCATGGGTACCCTTGCCGATGATTCTGCCTTCCTCCAACACCAGGATAAGGTCGCAATTCTTTAAGGAGCTGACACGCTGTGCCACGGTAATAATGGTGGTATCCTTCATATGTTCATTCAATGCCTTTCTTAAGTTAGCATCGGTCTTATAATCCAGTGCGGAAGAACTGTCGTCTAATATCAGGATTTCCGGATTCCCTGCAATGGCACGTGCTATCAAAAGTCGTTGCTTCTGTCCACCGGAAATATTGGTAGCCTTGGAAGAAAGCATATGCTCATAGCCGTCCTTAAAGGAGGTAATAAAGTCATGAGCCTGAGCCACCTTAGCCGCCTGTTCTACCTGTTCTCTGCTTAAATCTCTGCCGAAACGGATATTTTCGAAAATGGTGTCCGCATAGAGGAAATCATACTGCATAGCCGTACCAAACATGGCACAAAATTCCTCTGAGGGAATGGTACGGATATCCCTTCCCTTTATGTAAATAGCTCCTTCGCTTACATCATAAAAACGTAGCAAAAGCTTCACCAGCGTAGACTTACCGCTACCGGTGGCACCGATGATGCCCAACGTTCCTCCCTTAGGAAGCTCCAGGGAAACATCCTCTAAATTATTTAACTTTCCTAAATAGGAAAAATCTACGTTATCAAAAAGGATATGTGCAGCTGTATTGCAAGGGGGATAATCCTTCTCATCCTGCACCACCAAATCCTCAGGTGCATCCATAACCTCTGCAATACGATTGGCCGAAGCTGCACTCTTGGTAAACATAACAAACATACGGGACATAACCATCATGGCCATGGAGATAAGGGTAAAATACTGCATAAAAGCGATAACCGTTTCCGGGTCGGACTTATGATTCGCCACACGGGAAGCACTTAAAGCCACTACCGCCACGATACCGCTGTTCATCAGCAGGGTCATCACCGGGTTTACGGAGCCCATGATGATACCTGCCCGCTTCTCATCATGCACCAAGGACTGATTCACCTCGTCATATCGTCTATGTTCATAATCCGTCTTGGACAGGGCTTTAATCACACGGATGCCCTGCACATCCTCACGTACCACACGGACCATTTTGTCCACGGACTGCTGCACCTTAGTGTACAGCGGCACACCCTTACGGGAGATAAAATAGATGATACCAAAAATAATGGGCATGGTAATCAGCATAACCATACTCAGATACCAGTCCATAATCATGGTAATCACCGCACCACCAATCAGCAATATGGGAGCACGCACACCCATTCTTTGCATCATAGCCACAAAGTTATGAATATTGTAGGTATCCGTGGTAATTCGGGATTCCAGCGACGGAATGGTAAATCGGTCCACCTGCGCCGGTGAAAGCTGCAGCATTCTGGCAAACAAATCCTTTCTTACCTTTTCGGAAAAGTCCCTTGCCACCTTGGAGGCCATACGGTTGGCCACCACATTGAATACACAGGCACAGCCTGCACATGCCACCATCAAAAGCCCCCAGTATACTACATCCTGAATTTTTTCATTGACTACAACTTCCTTTAAAATATGACTGAGGATATAGGGCAAAAACAGCTCCACCACGGTACCCAAGACCTTGATGGTAAAGCCGAGGGACATCCTTTTTGCAAAGGGTTTTAAATACTTCAAAATAAATTTCATACTTGGTTCCTCTTACACAATTCCTAAATTCTACTTCATAATTCACACATATTCCATCATACCACACCTCTATTTATCCCGCAAGAATCCCACACAAGAAAAAGGATAGCCAGAGCCGCCTTCTTCTGTTAGAATAAAACCGACGACCAATAGATTCACAGGAGAACTTTTATGAACCGAACTCTGACCTACCCCATAACTTCACAAGACGCCGGCCAAAGCATTGAGCAATTCATACGTGCAAAGGGCTACTCTACCCAGTGCATCAAGGAACTGAAGAAGCAGTGGGGCAGTATCTTGGTTGATGGTATCCCCCAATATATGAGGGTAACTTTGCAGGAAGGCAACACCCTGACCGTGCAGATTCAGGAAGAAGACTCTTCCGAGAAGATTCCTCCCGTAGAACTGCCTCTGGATATTGTTTATGAGGATGAGGATTTGCTTGTGGTAAACAAGCCTGCCGACATGCCCATTCACCCTTCCTTAAATAATTATGAGAACTCTCTGGCCAATGCCCTGGCCTGGTACTTCACCAAGCAGGACAAGCCCTTTGTCTTCCGCTGTATCAATCGTCTGGACAGGGATACTTCGGGACTTACCATCGTAGCCAAGCATATGCTCAGTGCGGGGATTCTTTCCTCCATGGTGGTCAAGCGCTCCATTCATCGGGAATATTTGGCCATTGTGCGGGGGCAGGTTACTCCCGAAAGAGGCACCATCGACGCTCCCATCGGTCGTAAGGGGGACTCCATCATCGAAAGACAGATTGATTATGTGGGCGGCGAGCGGGCGGTTACCCATTACGCCCTCAAAGAATATAAAAACGGGCACAGCCTGCTTTCCATTCACCTGGAAACAGGCCGCACCCATCAGATACGTGTTCATATGAAGCATATGGGCTTCCCCTTAATCGGTGACCATCTTTACAATCCGGACATGGAATACATAACCCGTCAGGCACTGCACTCACACCGCCTGCAGTTTACCCATCCCATCACAGGAGAGTCCATGGACTTCACTGCTCCTTTGCCGGAGGATATGAGGCAGGTATTGGAGCCTTAGTCCACTACCTCGATGGTTTCAATCACCGGACGGTTACCGGTAGGGATGATATAGTTGTAGTCACCACCCTTGGTATTTTCACAGATATCATCTACAATATCCATACCCTCGGTTACATACCCAAAGCAGGCATAAGCACCATCCAGGAAAATAGAATCCTGATGTACGATGAAAAACTGTGAACTGGCACTGTTGAAGTCCGTGGCACGAGCCATGGAAATAGCACCACGGGTATGGGACAGTTTATTCTTTACTCCGTTTTCTGTGAACTCACCCTTGATATTCTGGTCGGAACCGCCGTTGCCGGTACCGGTGGGGTCACCGCCCTGCATCATAAAACCGTCTTTAATTCTGTGAAACACCAAGCCATCATAAAATCCTTCTTTTGCCAGATTCACAAAATTGGTAACGGTAATGGGTGCAGAGTCTGCATCCAGCTCTACCTTGATAGTTCCCTTGTCCTTAATCACGATATTCACATGATGCTTGCCGGTAAGCAAATCCCCGGAAGCTTCTGTCTCTGCGGTTTCCTTACTTACTTCCTGGCCATCTGCCTTGTCTGTATACGTTCCGGATGTGGTGGTTTTCTTCTCGCCACAACCTGCCGGTAATAAGGTCATCATGCATATGATTACAATTGCTTTTAATAATTTACTCTTTCTCATAGTTACTCCTCATTTTTTAAAATTTTAAAGCCTGCTAAAAGGATCTCTCAACGGGTAAAAATTTCTACAGCCGACATATTATCAAGTTCTTTCAATCCTTCCTTACATTCTTTACAAACACTGGTTTTCTCTCCCTCATTTGTTTTTTGCACATCGGCAGTATAAATATAACACCTCATTTCAAGAAAAACAAGTTATTTTCTTTCCTCACAAATGCTTCACCCATGCCAAGCACCATAAAAATCGTCACGGCACTCATGGCCTGCTGGAAGCTGAACAAATTGTTCACCGTATATGCCAGTAGTGCAAAGCCACAGGCACCTGCCAAAGGATTGGTTTTTCCGGCTTTCAGAAAACGTACGATAGCCGTCACAAACAGACCTGCATAGCAAAACATTCCTAGCAGTCCGTTATTTACCAACACCGTCAGCCATTCACAATGGGCATTGGTCAAGGCACGTCCCTTAAAGCATTCTTCTATCATCTCCGCCAACTGAGGATTGGCACCACTTCGTATGTAGAAGGCCATACTGTCCGGTCCCACACCAAACAATTTCCTTAGGAAATTCTGGTCTCCGAAGCATTGCATTCCTGCCGCCCAGGTGGCGCCGCGATAGCTTCCCCACTCCTTGTTGAAAGTCAAGGATGAAACCTGAGACAGCTTGCCTAAGCTACCGGGATATGCGGTGTTAATCAATCCAAGTACTACAAATACGACAATGGCCAAAACCGCTACACCACAGCCCACATAGCCTAATATCCGAAAAGCCTTCATGGGTGTCTTTCCTCTCTTCTGCCAAAACACCAGCAACAGACACACCACAGACGTTCCACCCAAAAGCACAAATGCCAGAGGGCTGTAGGTCAGCAAATCGGTCAATCCATCCTCATAATTAAACCGCTCCGGCAGGAAGCTTCTGACAAAGCAGGTGATCATACAGGCAAATCCCAGACTCATACAGCAGGCGAAGAACAGTAGCAGCTTTTCTTCCTGTTTCACGGAAAAAAGATACAATACCGGCAACATCACAGCCAGTGCCACCACACCGGAACGACTTCCCTGTGTAATAAGTGTAGCAAATCCAACGGTCATCCAAACGCCCAACAGGGCATTTATCCAAGGCTTTTCCTCCGATATGGTCCAAAGATAGTACAGACCTCCGAAAAAAATAATTACTATGTATCCGCAATACCAGTTCATATTACCAACAGTGGACAAAAACTCTATGGTGGTATTCTTCATCTCGATGGGACGTACCTCAAAGCGGTTCAGATATCCCAGGGCAAAGACCACCAAAGTCACCGGTATCCAAATCGCCGGCAACCATTTGTTTTTCTGCCAGAAACGGGACACTGCAAAGTACACCGCCACCAGTAAAAGCTGGGTCCGAAGCCCCAAATACCAGCGGTTTACTCCCACAAAGGCATCTCCCCAATCCGTTCCCGCTTTATAATCTGAAAACAAATAGGACAGTATCACTATCACAGCATAACCCAGCACAAGCAAATCCGTTACGGACAGCTTTTGAAACCATTGTACTAAGATGGCTTTAATATCTTTAAAGCCACCTTCACGCTTGCAAAGTGCTGTCCGGATTCCCAGATAGCTTATCCAGAAAATCAAAAAAATAATGCCTACGATGCAGGTCACTTTATAGAAAAAGTTATACTTATCCGTACCAATCTGTGCATATCCGTCAGTATAATAAAAGGGTAGAAGCACTATCATCAACAGCATGTAAAAGGTCACTATCATATGCTGCCCCAACTCCAGAAGTTGGGATAAATCCACCAGTAAATCCGGCTTTCTCTTCTGTTTCCTTTTTTTTGATATTACTTTATGGCTTCCCATCTCATCCTCCGCATTTATCCTATATCCTAATGATAGCCAAGACCCGGCCTTTCGTCAACTGCTTTCGCCTTCCTGCGCACTCTCTGCTTCCTCCCAAAAGCCTTGCTTTTGCAGACTGATATAGGTCTGCTGTACCAATATAAAGCCCAGCGGTCCCTTGATGATACCTGCAATACCGAAAAGCTGTATGCCGGCGTAAACCGTTGCCAGGACCGCCAATGGAGGTATCCCAATCTTGCCTCCGATGAGCTTAGGTTCCAAAAACTCTCTTGTGAAAATACATACCACATAAAGACCAACTATGAAGATACCTGTTACATAATGACCACCCAAAAACTGTACAATAGCCAGAGGGCCCAGCACAATCCCCGTCCCTAAAAAGGGCAGGGCATCCAAAAATCCAGCCAAAATCCCCCAGAATATGCTGCTTGGAATCCGCAGCAGGGACAATACCAAGGCACAGATACTGCCAATCAGGGACATAATCAAAAGATTCGCCTTTACTACCGTAGCAATATAACGAATAATCCCGCAGATAGCTTCCAGCGCAATGTGACACTCCTGTCGATTCAGCATATTGTTCATAACACTGTCATAATCCTTTGCCAGGAATATGGTGGAAATGGTAAACACCAACAGGAAACCACTAATAGATGCTATGACCTTCGCATACTGCAAGGATCCGGAAAGAAGACCCGGCAGGGCATGATTTTCAATATAATCTGCTCCCTCCTGTATCCGCCCAAGCAGCATTTCCTCCAGATATTCCGTATCCATGCCGGTAAGCCTGCTTCCCATACGGCAAAGCTGCTCCACGGAATCCAGCAGACTTTCCCAAAGACCATCCAGGCCGTTTAGCCACTGTGGCAGACTGCTTACCACCCAGGTAATCAGGCACCAAAGCAGCAACAATATCACCCCACCGATTAGTAACAGTAATATCACCGCACCAATTTGTCGGTGTACATGAAGCTTGTCCTGTATCTTCTTCAGACGAGTCCCAAACATGGTGACAAAGAGCATGGCCACCAGTATGGGCGATACCAAGGGCACAATATATTGCAGAAAAAAATACACTACTCCGATGATGGCGAGTAGTGTAATATAGGGACTTTTTTTCCAAATCTGCATCATACCTGCCTCCTTTTGAAAGCCGTTTTCGGCTCTCGGTTTCTTTTAAGATTAGTATGATGCTTTCTCATTTTTTTATGATACTTTGAAACTATCACATATTGGTAATTAATCTGTAACTATTCAGAGCCATGCAAATTTTCCTGAAATGTGGGCATCATGCTTGCATGAATGGACGCATTGGGGAAAATTTATATGGCGAGATATCCTCATTCGCAAAAGGAAAGCCTCGTAGAGGCGATTTTGCGAATAGAGGTCTGAATAGTTACATTAATCTTCTATTTTGTCAACAACGTTTCAGGCTCTATCAAAAATTCTAACGGTTTTCCCGTGGCCGGATGCTTTAACTCCAAGTGATAAGCATATAGTGTCACGTTTCGTATGTTTAATTTTTTGCTTATGTTTGCGGACTGTTCATTCCCATACTTGCTGTCTCCCAGAATGGGCCAACCTGCATGGGACAGCTGAGCACGTATTTGGTGAAAACGGCCGGTATCGATATGAATATCCAGCAGGGTGATATTTTCTCCCTCTTCTGTTTGAGTACCGGATAGGGTCTGATACTGCAAAACTGCCTTTTTGGCTTCCTTATCGTTGGCATCGGAAACTCGCGCCAGATTCCCTTCCTTGCTCAAATAATCCACAAGCTCTCCCTTTTCTTTGTCAAGTTTTCCACAAACAATAGCATAATACTTTTTATTCAAGGTACTGCCTGCCAGCTGAGCCGTCAGCTTTGCCGCCGCCTCCTTGGTCTTGGCAAATACCAAAAGGCCTTCCACCGGCTGATCCAGACGATGGATGATTCCTAAGTACGGTGCCCCTGACTTTTTTTCTTTCTTTTGTTGACCGGCCAGATAATTTTTTAATTCACTGACCATATCCGTCTGTCCCACTTTAGCACTCTGGGTAGCCAGCCCCGCGGGTTTATGTGCCACCAGGATGTGCGTATCCTCGTATATGATTTTAGTTTGCATGGTATCCTCCGTCCCTGTTTCACAGCTAATTTAAATATCTATTTGAAAATTTTTAACGATTGGGCATAGCAATCACCATATCTCCTCCCATGCCCAAAAGTCATCCCCATTTAGTTTACATAATTACAAATAAATAGCTGCTTTGGGCATAATACACAATTTCGAACTGCCTCTGCCCAAAATAAACCTTCTACCTTGGGCATAAAATATGGATTTCCTAGAATGGTGCCCAAAAGCGTCATAAATCATCCATTATGACCACATTCTCTTCTCTATTTTGGGCACGAATTAGAGTTTTTTCCTTCTATGCCCAACTCCGGTTTTCTTCACTATAACTCATAATAAAACGCCATAGAAGAGAGTCGTCTAAATTACCATTATATAGATTATACCTCAAATCCTGCTTAAATCAACTATTCCTCAAAGTCTTTTAACACACTAAGTATCTTTTGCGTATTACGGTCTACAAAATCAAGAAGTTTCACTGCATCCTCACAACATTTCATATCCTTCTGTCCTAAAAACCAGGCTATGAAAAGAAGCTCTATGGACTTCATCACATAAGGAACCGACTGAATCTCCTGCAACTGTAATGGGTTGATTTCCGTATATCCCTGAAACACCTTACGTAACACCTGAAACCACTGTTCCTCTGTAACTGCCAGTGCCTCCTCCTCACACAGCAGTCCCAGCAGGAAATAACACAAATCAAAAATTCGTATGTTCTTTTGGCTTAAGTCAAAATCAATATAGCCACTAAAGCACTCTCCTTCAAAGAGGAAATTGCCAAAGTGCACGTCTCTGTGTATCAGTTGAACCGGCAGAGTATCATATACCTTCTCCAGAGTATCATCAAACAAATCTTTACTCACCACCGCCCAAGCATTTTCTTCCAAGGCATCCCGAATCCACCCCTTCATTTCCTGAAGCAGACTGTTCTCCCGGAAATCCTCCTGCTTCTCACACTCCAAGAATGCCTTATGTAGCTCTGCAATAATTCTACCCATGGGATGGGCTAACTTTTCCAACTGACTACTGCTGACAACAGGACTCCCCTCCAGCCTTTGCGTCAAAATATAATAGTTTCCGCCATCCTTGGCATAACTTCTGTCATCACAGGTATTCACGAAACCTCCCACCGGTATACCCAAGCCGGAAAGGATGGATATAAACCGGATGTTTCTCTCCAGATTCTCCGGATTATCATATACCTTCAGGACATACTCTTCCCCCACCTGCCATGCAGAATCGTAAATCTGTTTTATTTCTGTATTCTCTATATTCCACTCCCCTAAAATCATTAAAACATTTTCATTCATCTCCTCAAACCTCTTTCGTTCCTTGATAATAATCCTCCGGATACTGGACTCAGACAGAGCATACTTTTCAGCCAATTCTGCATTGCGCACTCCCAATAAATGATTGGTATAAATATGTCCATCTCTCTTTTGCACCTCTAATGCATAGTCCGTCAGATTGGTATGTACTTCCTTGTCCTTAATGGGGATATACAGATACTCCCCCTGCACATATTGCTGGAGCCGCTCTATCATCTCCGGTGGTAATACTTTTGCTGCGTTTTTGTATTTCATTTGGTAAGCTTCCTTTCGTCAAAGACTATACATATTAATTTTTATTATACCAAAAACTAAAGAAAAAAGTTGTCTATGTTTGTTTCTGTCACAACATAGACAACTTAATTATTTCATATTCTAAACAAGTTCACATCGCGCCATTCGCAGAGGGGCCTCTTACACCTTAAATCTGTACCCCACACCCCATATAGTCTCGATATACTGGGGCTTGGCGGTGTCCGTCTCAATCTTCTCACGAATCTTCTTAATGTGTACGGTTACCGTAGCGATATCACCGATGGAATCCATATCCCAGATTTCACGGAACAGTTCTTCCTTGGTAAATACATGGTTCGGATTCTCTGCCAGGAAGGTGAGCAGGTCAAATTCCTTGGTAGTGAAATTGCGCTCTTCTCCATTGATATATACTCTGCGGGCAGTTTTGTCGATACGAATACCACGGATTTCCACAATATCATTCTGCGCCTTCTGATTACTGCCCACCAGACGTTCGTATCTGGCCATGTGGGCCTTTACTCTTGCCACCAACTCGCTGGGACTGAAGGGCTTGGTCATATAGTCATCAGCACCCAAACCAAGGCCTCTGATTTTATCGATATCATCTTTCTTGGCTGAAACCATAAGGATGGGAATATCCTTTTCCTCACGAATCTTCTTGCACACCTCGAAGCCATCCATACCGGGAAGCATCAAGTCCAGAATAATCAGGTCATACTCACCGGTCAAAGCCATCTCCAGTCCGCCGTCACCCGTATTGCAGATATCTACCTCGAAATCACTTAATTCCAGATAATCCTTTTCCAAATCTGCGATTGCCACTTCATCTTCAATAATTAAAATCTTACTCATACTTCTTCCTCCTCATAGCTTAAGCCTGTAGCTCTTTATATTTTCTGATTACAAAATGGAGACAGGTGCCTTCCCCCTCTTTACTGGTGGCCCAGATATATCCTCCATGGTCCTCGATAATCTTCTTTACAATGGATAGCCCGATGCCGCTACCGCCCTGGGCGGAGTTACGGGAAGCATCCGTCCGATAGAAACGCTCGAATATTTTCGGCAAATCCTTTTGTGCGATGCCCTTACCGTTGTCCTCGATTTCCACCCGGATGGCATCGTTCTCATCCAATATGCGGATATCGATGCGTCCCTTGGCTTTGTCCATATATTTCACACTGTTGCTGATAATATTGTTGATAACCTTCTTCATCTGCTCCGGATCCGCTATGATGATGGTGTCTCCCGGTACCAAATCTGTATAATTCAGCTCGATTCCCTTAGACTCCAGATCCAGGCCCACTTCTTCCACACAATCGCCGAAATAATCTGCCACATTAATCCGGTGGAAATTATATGGGATACGGTTGTTATCGATTCCGGAGTATATGGTCAGTTCATTAATCAGCTTATCCATATCCATAGCCTTATTATAAATGGTACGGATGTACTTATCCATCTTTTCCGGAGTATCCGCCACACCATCCATGATACCCTCCACATAGCCCTTAATGGCGGTAATGGGTGTCTTTAGGTCGTGGGAAATATTACTCACCAACTCTTTGTTCTGCTGCACATGCTGCTTATTCTCTTCCGTTGTTTCCTTCAGTCGCAGACGCATATCCTCATAATTGCGATACAAATCTCCGATTTCTCCCTGCAAATCCGTCTCCAGCATATAGTCGAAATTGCCATCCTTAATCTTAGCCATAGCCACATCCAGCTTATCCAAAGGAATAAACACACTCTTTCGAAACCACAAGGTCAGCATGATACCGGTAAATATGAGAATCAGCAAAATCGCAATAAACATATCCACCAACAGTTCTCTGGATATGAGAGTATTCATCTTCGTCACTACGAAAATACTACCCTTTGCACCATCCCGGAACACAAAATCATATTGCTTTACATATTTATTAAATGCTTTAAAATAGTAGCCCGAATCCTTATCCGGCGCCTCATCATAATCCGGCAGCTTATCAAAAAGCTTATCCGATAGTTCCTGATTGCCTGTATAGTACAGCTCCTTATCCTTACGAACCAGGAGATATGCGGACTTCTTGGTTATTTTATCATTCAGCTCCTGCAGATAAGCAGTGTCCTCTAATTTCGTAATATCCGTCTTTGCCTGCGTCACTATCTCTTCATAAGTAAGCTCTGCCGCATTGGCAAAGGATTCAAAGCTTTCCGTCATGAGTGAGTAATCCCACTCTTGTATGGAGTGACCCTGTCGGTAATTCACCAATATAGCTCCGATAAAGCAATAGGCCAATACCGTCAGTACCAATGGCAATACGATAATGGTAATCAATGTAATCTGTAACCGTGTTTTAAATTTCATGATTCGCTCCTATACTTCCTATAAAATCATAAAATCGTTCTTCTTCAATATAAATAAGTATAACACATTCTGCTCCAAGGTCAAAAAAAACCTCGAAAAAATAGTATTAAAAAAGTATAAAAAAATTTTTCAACTTTTTTCAAAAAACCTATTGACTTTTCCTGCAAATTTTGTATAATAAAATCAGTAATCGTTACTGATATCGATTTGAAAGGAGGAAAAATGGCACTAAAGCATAGCAAACAGCGGGATATGATTAAAGACTTTTTAATGAGTCGTAAGGATCATCCCACAGCTGACGTTGTATATATGAATGTCAGACAGATACAACCCAATATCAGCTTAGGTACCGTATACCGGAATCTGACTCTTCTGGCAGATATCGGTGAGATCCAAAGGCTTCGCCTGGGAGACGGAGTAGACCACTTTGATGCTGATATTTCCAATCATTATCATTTCGTATGTAATGATTGCGGAGGTGTGCTTGATTTGGAGATGGAGAATATTGATTCTATCCAAGAGGTAGCACAAAAGAAGTTTGACGGTCATATTACAGGTCATGTCACTCATTTCTACGGCACATGCAATTGTTGCATGAAAGCAGTGGAATAAGGTAAAATGTAACAAAGAATTTACTCCGGCAAGTCCGGAACAAGCGTCATGGGACGCAAAATCATAAAACATTTTTTAAAAGAAAAGGAGAAAAAGATTATGAAGTATGTATGTAGTGTATGTGGTTATGTTCATGAAGGAGATGCAGCACCTGAAAAGTGCCCCGTATGTGGTGTTCCCGCTTCCAAGTTTAACGAAATGGCAGGCGAAAAGGTTTGGGCTGCTGAGCATGTAGTAGGTGTAGCACAGGGTGTTCGCGAAGATATCATTATGGACCTTCGTGCAAACTTTGAAGGTGAATGTTCAGAAGTAGGTATGTACCTGGCTATGGCACGTGTGGCACACAGAGAAGGATATCCTGAAATCGGTCTTTACTGGGAAAAGGCAGCTTGGGAAGAAGCTGAGCACGCAGCTAAGTTTGCAGAATTACTTGGTGAAGTAGTAACCTCTTCTACCAAGAAGAACCTGGAAATGAGAGTAGATGCCGAAAACGGCGCTACCGCAGGCAAGTTTGACCTTGCTAAGAGAGCGAAGGAACTGAACCTTGACGCTATCCATGACACCGTTCATGAAATGGCACGTGACGAGGCAAGACATGGTAAGGCATTTGAAGGATTGTTGAAGAGATACTTCGGTTAATTGATATTTCGCACCTTTTCCAGCGAAGGTGCTGTAGAAGATAAAGAAACACGCCCTGGGTGCTTGCACACAAGGGCGTGCTTTTTTTATCTTCGTTTAGGGCGCAGCCCTCACATGCCGCTTGTGGCATGTAAAACAGCACCGTAGCCGTATCTGCTTTTAGCTACTTCAAAAGAGTAACCATCTTGCCGACCGCCTTCCAACGAGGAAATGCGCAGCATTTTCGAGTCTGGCTCGGCTTGATTTCCTCTACACCCATTCCTAAATTCTCTCCTCCATCTCTCCGATATATTTATATAGTTCTGAATCATACAAACACGGAGGAAACCTCATGAAAAATATTCTTCGACTATTTCTTGTTATTACCTTACTTGCATTGTTAACCGGTTGCAGTAGGCAAACCGTGCAGTCTGACTCACCTATTATTCCGGATAGTACGCCAACTGCGGAAGCAATGACCGTGCCTACAGAACCTGCTTCAGACGAAGTACCGCTTCCTACGGATGCACCTATTCCTACTCCGGAAGAGACTCCATCCACCGTACCGGATCAGACCGAAGTTCCCGCATCTACGGCAGTGCCTGATATTACGGAAGCTCCTTCCACGACTTCATATCCCGATATTACAGAGACTCCTGACACAACTGCAGTGCCCGAATTCACACCAACTCCCGTTGCTACCGATGAGCCGGAAGTGTCCGAAGTTCCTTCTCCCGCACCAACAGCTACGCCTGTTCCTGACAGTACTTCCACACCGAAACCGGAGGCAACTCCCATAGTTACTGTTGTACCTACAGTGGAACCGACACCTGTTCCTACTCCGGAACCCACTCCCGTACCCACACCTGCACCAACACCGGCGCCCACACCAGTTCCTACACCGGCGCCCACTCCTGCACCGACGCCTGTTCCTACACAGGCACCTTCAACAGGACATGATTTGGTGAAGGCTCAAGAAGTATTTAATCTGGTAAATTCCATTCGTGCCGAAAACGGGTTGCCTGCTTTAGTCTGGGATGACAGATTATACGAGGCTGCTGTAATCCGTTCGCAAGAAATCAGTGTTTTCTGGTCTCATACCCGACCGGACGGAACCGATTGCTTCACCGTTTCGGATGTTCTTCATGGTGAAAACATAGCCTCCGGCTATCCCGACGCCGCCAGTGTGGTAAACGGATGGATGGGTTCTCAGGGACATAAAGAAAACATATTACGAAGCAGCTTTACACGTACTGCCATTGCATACTACCTGGCCGCAGACGGAACCCCTTACTGGTGCCACCATTTTGGTTATTAGTGATATATTTATTCACAAATTATTTACGAAACGTTTTCCCTTTTTCGTTGACAAATAAATCTTTACCTCATATAATGTAAATAGACAGAATATTTAGTATTATTCAGCTTAATTGAGTGGCACAAATACTTTATCACTTTATTGTGTCAAAAAACTATATATTATAAAGAAAAGGAGAAAACACTATGGCAAAAGTAAATGGTGCACAATCAGTAGAAACAATTCCCGGCAGAAAAATCGTTCTCTCCGCAGGAATAGGCAAGACCAATATTGATGAATTAAAATGGCTCAGTGAAACTGTACTGAAAGAAGCAGCCGCGTGGAAATCCACCGGATGGGCTTACATCGCAGACTGCTCCAAGATGAATCCGGTCACTCCGGCAGAAGGCGGTGAACTGGTTATCATGACCAAGAAGTTCGTAGAAGCCGGATGTAAGGCTTTCGGCTTTGCAGAAGGAAGTTCCGTAATGCTGAAGCTTCAGGCACAGAAAAATACACAGCGTTCCGAAACCGGCGTTTTAGAAGGACATTTTGCAACTGTAGATGAAGTATTAACCTGGCTGAAGGATACGGTAGGCATCTAAATTTAGTAAACTCATGGAGGGGATTAAATATCCCCTCTTTTGTGGAAACTGTTAATGGGGGTATTTTGTGGGACATATTTTATCGGAAGTGGCAGAGGGGAATCGCTTTGTATTACATATATCCACCGACAACAATTCCCTTGACCTGTATGGCATAGTAAAAAGACATTTAAAAGAGAATATTGCCTTAATCACCATCCTGTACAACCAACGTCTGAGTTTCGAAAACGTGCATGTAGACATGGAAGCCATGGGGGAAGACAGTATCCCCATTATGTGGCGTAATGTGAAGGTAGTGACCTATAAGGAGGACTATATTGTCCAGGCTCCTACGGATGGTGTGAAGCACAATCGTCGCGGTTGCTTCCGTGTAGCCATTGGTATAATCGCGCAGATGCGGCTGAGCGGCAACGGTGCCAAGCATGTGCTGGTGAAAGACATCAGTCTGACCGGCTTTGCCATTGCAGATCGCAAGAAAGAATTAGAGCTTAGCAAGGGTACTCTTTTATCCATTTATTTTGAAGATGTGGGATGTGTCATTGATTTGACCGGCAAGCTGGTCCGTATTGAAGAACGGGAAGAAATGACCGTATACGGTTTTGAAACCATTAACCTTTGCAGGGATTTATCCTCTTATTTAAGTCTGAAGCAAAGACGAAATCGCACCAGATTAGAATAGTTCACAACATAAAACGCGGAAGCAATTACTGCTCCCGCGTTTTTTCTTTACGCTTCTTCTTTTTTCTTTTTCTTAAATCGGCTTAAGAAGCCTGCGCCCTTATAGAAGAGCTGGTTCTTGTAAACCTTACCGGTTACAAGGATTAAGACAATGGTCGTCACTAATAAAATGCCTACGTACAGAAGGCTTTCCAACACTGTAATATTGCCTACTACTATATCACAGGGTAATAAATAAGCACTGGTGATGGGGAAGATACGTGCCAGGGTCATTAAAGTCTCGTTTCCGGACCCTCCCATCAAACCGGACATAGGTAAAAAGATACCTGCAAAGTAACCTATGATTACCGCCATCATATAATAACCCATGATCTGTGACAGGTTTTCTGCCTTGTCTGCAAAACTGGCAATCATACCTGCCAATACACAGTAGAACAGGAACGCAAGACAAGCAGTCAAAAGTCCCAGCACCAAAGCTCCTGTACTAAAGGCTGTGCTGCCATCCTGACCCTTTAACAGTTCAAACACCTCTAAAAGGTAATTGGTATATTCCGGATAAATCATCTCCTTGGCAACAAAGTGGCCGGCAAAGAAGCCGCCTACCAAAGAACCAATCCAGATAACCATTTGCAGGATACCACTGAATGCCGTCGCAAAAATCTTACCCATAATCAGTCCATAGGGTCTGGTCATGGTTAACATCATTTCCATCAGCTTGGTCACCTTTTCCATAATGACAATATTACCGATACTCTGTCCATACAGAATGGTTAACATATACAAAAACATTACAAAAATGAAAGGTAAAAATACAGCTACCAATTCCTCGCCCATGCTCTTTTCGTCTTCACCGGCGTCCAGCATAGTGGTGACCACACCACTCATTACCACGCCCAGCTTCTCCATGGGGATATCCGTGGAATACAGCTTACTCTGCTCCATGACCATAGTCAACGCTGAAAGAAAATCTTCTCCCTCATCCTTAGATAATGCAGAATTCTCCGGCAGATACATACTCATGAGATAACCTTCATCTGTTTCACTGATATGAAGCACTGCATCCTTACAACCGCTTTCAGGGTCCGCTTCCTTGGCAATCTTCTGTACCATCGCATCTACGGTTCCGGCCTCTACCACAAAGCTTACATTGGGATACTTTTCCCCATTGGCTTCCATAAAACCATCCAGATACAATACCTGAAGATTACTTTCATCAATTACATGCACTACCTCTAAATTAGAGATCTCCTCTTTATCCTTCTGCTGGACGATGGCCATAATCACGCTGATAGCCATGCCTACCACCAATAGTGCTATAGCAACACCAAAGGTAATACTCTTATACTTCTTAGTACCTACTCCCTGCTTAAAGGTGAAAGAAAAGACATCTCTCCAACCATGAAATAAGGATCTATTCATGACTCATTTCCCCCTTTCTTTCTACCTGTCTGCGATTCTTTGCAATCTGTAAGATATCCTTAAAGCTCATAACCTTACCATTGTAGAAAATCAATGACTCATATACCATTGCGCTAAGGGTAAATAATACCCACACAACAACCACTAAAAGTACCAAACCGATGATACTTACTCCCCAAGACACCTTGCCTAATAAGAGACATGCAGGCAAAATAAAAGGAGATGAGATGGGAAGCAAACAACAAATATTTGTAAAGGTCTGATTACCGGCACCGCTATACAGCATCATTACTACGGCAAAGCTTAATAAGAAACCGATCACCTGCAGCATAGTGTACAGCTTCGTACTTTCTGAGAGTTCTTCCAACTTACTGGCGGTAGCACCGCATAAACCTGCCAGAATACAGAAAAACATCATACCACAAATTACAGCTACAACTGCCATCAATACTTCACCCACACTGACACCGGACAGTAACTCCAGCATAGCAGATGAGTCCATGACTGAAACCTCAAAACCTTCAGTTGCAGCAACTTTCTCAGCCTCTCCAAACAGAGCCTTATTGATGAAACCGGAGGCTACAAAGCAGACACCCATAGCTGCAAACTGAATGATTACCATGACTAAGTTTGCTAAAATCTTACCTGTAATCAATGCCATAGGACGAATATTTATCATCAAATATTCCACAACTTTAGTGGACTTCTCGGTGATGATGGATGTAGCAATACTACTACCACAAAGGTTTACTATCATAAAAACCACAAAAATCAATATATACATTACATTATATTCTTCCGTGCTGATAGCTTCTGCCTTCTCCTCTTCCGGAACTGCTTCCCCTGCTTCTGTCACAAACTCCAGCTTGGTATCCACGGGACGATTTAAGAAATCCATCTGTTCCTGCGATACCTGGATTGCATTAATTCTTTCCTCATCAAAATAGCTGTAAAAAGTATCTGCCAGCTTCTGGGCATCGTTATCCTTTAAATCCGCATTGGAAGCCTTTACGAAGGTCAGGTTAAAGTAACCCGCCTCTTCATAGGTCATATGTACGATAACCTCTTTGCTCTTTTCGCCTTCCTTATCCTTGCTCTTTTCCTCCAAAAGCTTCATATGGTCATCAAAGCTCATGGTGGGAGCGGTGTTAATCTTTACATCTTTAAAGCCCTCGTCTGCAAGAGCCTTGGTATAATCAATGGGTAATCCCACTTCATCATATACGGTAAATTCCGTCACTTCGCAATGATATGCTTCTTCCTCTTTGTCCATGGTTTTGAAAAAATTCACCACCGGCTGAGCTAAAAGCACTATCAAGCATCCTACGATCAAAAAGCCTTTATAGGCGCCCCCCTTCATACCCTGTGCCAGGGTGAAGTGAAAGACCTCCTTCCAGCCTATGTACTCACTCTTCCTCATTTGCTGCCCCTGCTTTCTCTACGAATATTTCGTGCAAAGAAGGCTCACGCAATTCGAAGCGGACTACCTTTTTGTTTTCCTTCAACAAATCAGCCAGGAATGCAGTGGCCTGCTCTTCACCGGTCACCTTCAGCTGTGTACCGTCGGGAGTATCGTTTACAATGGGAAGTCCGTGCTTCTCAATCAGGTCTGCAAAGGACTCTTCACATTTTACCATCAGGTTCACACGGCCATAGCCCTTCTTAATTTCATTCAAATCACCCTGAAGTACTGCCTTACCACGATTCAAAATGGTAATATCCTTACAGAACTCTTCGATGGTAAACATCTGGTGAGATGACATGATTAAATACTTGCCCTTGCTGATTTCTTCACGGATGATTCCCTTGAACAAATCGGTATTTACAGGGTCCAAACCACTTAAGGGCTCGTCTAATATTAATAATTCCGGCTCAGAAAGCAATGCTGCCATAAGCTGAATCTTCTGCTGGTTACCCTTGGAAAGCTGTTCTGCTGTCTTGGGCTTTTCAGGCTTTTTGCCTTTTACCTTTTTAGGCGGATAGAGATACTCCTCTACCTCCAGACGCTCTGCCCAGTATTTAATACGCTTCTTAGCAGTTTCCTTATCCACGCCTTTCAGCTTTGCGAAGTAAAGCAGCTGATCCATAAGGCTATACTTAGGATAAAGACCTCTTTCTTCTGCCAAATATCCCACGTTCATATTCATGGGGTCAATGGGCTTTCCGTTCCAAAGGACTTCACCGCTGTCCTTTGCCAACATCCCTAAAATCATACGGATGGATGTGGTTTTGCCGGCACCGTTGGTACCCAAAAGAGCGTATACGCCGGGCTCCTTGAGTTCAAAAGACAGGTTGTCTACAACCGTCTTCGTGCCATAAGTTTTTTTCAGGTTTTTGACTTCTAAAGACATTTTCTCCTCCTTGTTTCCCGTTTGTGTCGGAAGGTATACCAGTCACTCACACACTGTATAAAAAACATTCTCCTCAATCTGTATGCCATATGCCGGACAGACCTGTCCGTCAGTGGCATACAGATTTCGTCGACTGTTCTTTTATACAGTGCATTACGTGACAAGTATACCCTCCGACACTAGTCGGTTCCTCATAGAAATTATATTAATAAATACTCAAGTTCGGTTTGTTAGATCGCTTTGAGTAGTTATTTCAGTTTGGGGTATAGGTTGTATGCGTTTTGGGTGGTGGTTTGGATTATTTCTTCCGGGGTGAGGCCCTTGATGGTTGCAATCTGTTCCACCACGTGGGTTAATTTGCGGGAATCGTTGCGTTTGCCGCGATAAGGTACCGGTGCCAGATAAGGACTGTCGGTTTCCAATACGATACGGTCCATGGGAAGGTATTCCACCACTTCTTTTAGTTTGCGGCCGTTGTTAAAGGTGACCACGCCGCCGATGCCGAAGTAAAAGCCCATATCCAGGAAGGTTTTGGCCAGCTCTTTGCTGTAGGAATAGCAGTGCACCACACCACCGATGTCCTGCACATGCTCCGCTTTCATAATCTCTACGGTATCCTGTGCCGCATCTCTGGAGTGAATGACTACCGGAAGCTTTACTTCCCTGGCCAGCTCCAGTTGGCACACAAACCACTTTTTCTGTATGGCACGGTCCGGTTCATCCCAATAATAATCCAGACCGATTTCTCCCACTGCCACGCATTTATCCAATGTACAATTATCCTTAATCCATTCTATGTCGCTTTCGGTCAATTCGCCGCTGTCCGTAGGGTGAATCCCCAGCGCTCCATAGACAAAATCATACTTCTCCATCAACTGTATGGTCTGCTTGCAGGCACCCAGGCTGGAACCGATATTCACAATGCGTCCTACTCCTGCACCTTGCATGCTTTGCAATAATTCTGCACGGTCTTCATCGAAGGCCTTGTCATCATAATGGGCATGTGTATCGATGATCATCCAAACACTTCCTCCATCTCTTTATAAAGGCCAGCCAGTCTTTCATAGGACAAATCCGTGTTATTTAAGATGGTATAGCGGTCCGGTCTGCTGGCAGACGCCTGCTGCCAGGCTGCCACGAATATTTCTTCGGTGATACCCCAGCTTGAGGGCTTCACAGGCAATTTATATTGCTTCAACAATCTGGTAATCTTTGCAATATTGCGGTTCTGGAAAATACATGCTCCATAGCTTCCCATAGCCACTGCAATACCGTGTGTCACATTCACCTGCTCACTGAAATTCTCCTCCAACGCATGGCAGAATAAATGCTCGGAACCGCTTGCAGGTCTGGAATCTCCGGCGATTTCCATAGCCAATCCGCCCATTACCAATGCCTGGGTCAGAAGCTTGATAAAATCCTTGCTTTTTAATGGTAATTCCTCGCTATAACAAATGGTATTAAAGGCCATCTTGGAAATCATGTAGGCGAAATCATCCACCTTGCTGTTGCCCACGGTATGAGCCAGCTTCCAGTCATTCAACGCGGTATATTTGCTGATAGTGTCACCGATTCCTGCCAAAAGCTGGCGGTCCGGCGCACCGGTTATCACATTGACATCTACGATGATGGCATCGGGTATGGTACATTTAAAGGTTTTACGTGCCTTACCCTCGGTACCCAGTACCGCCACGGGAGATGCCAAGCTATCATTACTCAAAGTAGTAGGCAGGCAAAGGTACATTGCCTTGCTGACAAAGGCCGCATATTTAGCCAAATCCAGCACGGTACCGCCACCAAAGCCGATGATTACATTCACATTATTCATGCAGGCATACTTTGCAAGTGCCACTGCATCCTCGAAATAATTGTTCTGTACCAAATACACTTCCGACTTCCGGAAATCCGCCTGAAGGGCTTTGATGATATCTCCGAAAAGGGTCTGGAGATTGGCGTCTGTCACAATAATCAATTTTTTATTCTTAATGTCCGGCACGCAATCGGCCATGACCTCATCCACGCGTTCAAAAATGCCTTCCTGAACTATCAAATGGTAGGGTAATCTGAAATTATTCATGTAGGGCCTCCTTCGCATATACTTCCGCGGTCGGTGGAATAGGTATTATTCACACACCGGATAAAAAACATGCCCCTCGTTATGTATGCCCTGTTCGGACTATTCGTCCGCACCGGTCACACATAACCACGGTGCCTGTTCTTTTATACGGTGCATTACATAATACCTATTCCCCCAACCGCTGGGTTATGGAACAAAACTAAATAAATATATCAACTTAAGCGTTCTGAATATTTCTCAGATACCCCTTCACTTCTAAAAGGGTATCGAGGATTGCTTCCGAAAGGCTTCGCATTTCGTCGGTGGGGGGCATGAGGTCGGGGACCATCAGGGGACGTAAATGTCCTGCTGCCGCGGCACGGATGCCATTGTAGGAATCTTCGATAGCGAAGGATTCTTCCGGTGCCACCCCCAGCTCCTCGCAGGCTTTTAAGAAAATATCCGGCTGTGGTTTGCTTCGGGTCACCATATCTCCTCCCACAATCACTTGGAAGTATTCCAGGATGCCTGCGTCACGCAACTGCTGTACCACCACTTCTGTACGTGTGGAGGAGGCCAGCGCCACCTTTACACCGGTTTCTTTTAAATATGTTAACAGCTCTACCACACCGATTTTCATGGGTAATCTGCCGCCATCGTAATTGTCATGGTATATCTTGGACATTTCAGCTTTGTATGCATCATAGGGGAAGTCACGACCGTAGCGGTCTAAGAATTTCTCCTTGGTTTCCACACCGTTCACGCCCAAGCATTCGTTACAAGCCTCTTCGATATTCGGGATGGCGTATTTTTCTGCTACCACTTTCCAGCAATCGATTACCAAGCGCTCGGAATCAAATATAATACCGTCCATGTCAAAAACCACTGCTTTGAAATCCATAAGCATACTCCCATCCTTTCCACCTTATTGCTTTACCATGATAAAGCCATACGAAATTATTATATGGTAACCAACATAAAATGACAATATATTTTGATAATCTTAATAAATTGTTCATAATTCACAATCGTTTACTTTGTGGACATTTATTATGTTACAATCATGACGTTCTATTCCTTATAAACCTTCGCCTTAAACTTACGATACTGCTTCAAATACCAGATGAAAACCACCAGATATCCTACCAGGATTCCCGTAAACATTCCCAGGAAAAATGATGTTAAGGAATGATTCGCCAAGAAAGCATTGACAATCAGCTGAGGAATCACAATTGTAAACAACAGGACTAACAAAGGTGTCATCCTTCCTATCAGAATTCGCTTCATAAACTCCAGTCTGGAAGCATCATCACAGAAAATCCCTTCCTCCTCGTTCATAATTCCTATGGGTTTACGGAAATAGCTGAATCCAAAAAAATCCTGTATATATTCCCAGCCGCAATCTTCAAACAGCTGTACATATTCTTCCTTATTGGCCAGTCCCTTCTTGTTATAATCCAACTGATATATCACATCCGCCGGCTCACATTCCTCAAAGTGATACGTACCCAGACCGTTTACCTTCTGAAAGCACCAACCATGATTGTGCATTTCCCTTAAGTAGTCCTGTTCCTTTTCATAATCCGCTATGGTAAACCACTTAAATTCCTTCTTTTGCTTTGGCATACTATCCCTCCTGACTGAGTCTTAAACCCCTGCTTTTGAATTCAGATACAATCTCTCAATCCGCTTTAACTCCAAATCCAACACCTGTCTTCCAAGCTCCGTAATCTGATAAATCTTACGCTTCTCTTCCTCCCGTACGAAGCATATCAGACCATCCTTCTCCATCTTGGACAGGCTTCCGTACATAGTGCCCGGCGTCAGACGAATCTCCCCCTTCGTCATCTGCTCAACCCTTTGTACGATGCCATAGCCGTGATTAGGGTATTGCAGGCACAATAGGATATAAAAGCCGGTCTCTGTCATAGGAACATAAACTTTCTTAATGTGTGCGTTCATCCTACACCTCCCCTGTGTAATCTACGCATTTATGGGTTGCTGTATGTTTCACTCCTCTTTATATCGCGCTGTTATATATCGCAGTGCGACTATCGTAGTGTGATATAACTATATCGCAGTGCAATATAGTTGTCAAGAATTTTTCTCCAAAAATAACAGGGCGCTTATAACGCCCTGCTAATCTAAACTATATCACTTCAAATATCAGTATTCTTTCTCGCTGATTCTCCCCATCAAACAAATCGCTGCAATCAATTTCGTCCACAAACATAAGCTCATCCTGTGTCATAAGAAAAGCTACATATTCATCCGACGGATAATAGAAAAACAACTGCATCTCTCGGGAATTTTCATAATAGGACTCCAGGACTCTCCCCAACACAGACTGTAAAATCTCCAAAGAAAACGGATTAAAAAGATAAAAGCGGTCCGCATCCTTTACCGACAAATCCTTGGCATCCCGGCACACGAACTCTACCTCATCGGAAGTACCTCGCACATAGTTTCTCAAGTTGTCTCGGGCCTGCTCATAAATTTTCTCCTCATACTCTACCCCCACTACCGAACAACCCAGCTTATAATGCAGGAAAAAGCCCACACGGCCTTTGCCGCAACCGTAGTCCATCACCTTGTGTTCTTTGCCAATATATCCACTCTCTGCCAAGCGCACCAATACCGGGTAAGGTGTGGGCTCATAGGGGTAATGGTACTCGTCTTCATGGTCAGCCATGCGCCCGCAGGTAGCGATTTTCAGTTTTTTGTCCCAATCTTTTTCGGTCATAATGCTTACCTTTTCATTTACAAAATAGCACTCTGTTGAATGCGTTGTTCCAATTTATTTTAGCCAATTATCCCCTATTTTGTCCATACATTTTGTTTCCCCATGTTTAGAATCCATCTTCTAAGGTGACATCTGACATCTGTTGCTTAACATAATTTATATGTAAATATCTCGACATTCAAAGAATTTATGTTTATAATATCAATGCAAAAGAGGGGTATACATTAATGAAAAAAACACATTTATCTAATAACTTTTACAAAGTATTTATCCTAACAATTATATTGGGAAGTATTTTATGTTTGGCCGGCTGTTCGGACAACAAGACGGATACCACACCAAATCCTACACCTGATTTAGAGGAGATTACCATTCATTATCAGGCGGATGACGGTGCGTTTCGAAAAGACACCTATTCTACGGAACCTAAGGAAGAGAAAGAACAAGCTATAGAAAAGGGAAAAAACATCATCTCCTTTTATTGTGGTGGCTATGAAACCCGCTTTTTAAACTATTTAGTTGCGGATTTTAATCGCGAAAATCCTCTCTTTCATATAGAAATGACCCAATTTCCCTATGACACAGAATTTAAGAATGTACAAGAACGTTTACGGATTGACGTTTCCACAGGAAAAGGTCCGGATGTTATGTCCTTAGATATTTTTCCGGTTTCCGAGAAAATCATTGCAGATGGGTATTTGTTGGATATGGCACCTCTCATGGCAAAAAGTAACATTACGGATGACAAATACTTTCCCGCATACAAAGCCTTAACGAAGGATAACCAAGTTTATGGCCTTTGCCCATCCATGGAAGTAGTTCGTATGTCAATCGACAAAAATGTACTTCCAAACAAAGAAATTCCGGATTTGGAATCATTGGTGGATATTCTGTTAAAATACTCCTCATCCACTATTTTCTTAAATGATTATCAAGAAGGCATCTATATTATGGACTATTTTCTTTGCGGTTCCCAAGACCTTTGGGGCATGATTGACTGGGAAAATAAAACTTGCGATTTCTCAACAGAACTTTTTTCCAAGATTCTGGATGTGTCCAAGAAATTTGCAGATAACAGAAATAAAGGATATGCGCCGATTATGCGCATGGAACACTGTTACATAGGGCTCTATCCCGGTGAAAAAGTCTTGGAAAAAGAAGGACGGGTGATGTTGGATTTTTATTTTGACGATGGCAATTACCCCAAATATAATCCCAGTGTAGAAACTCTTGTAATCAATTCCGGCACCTCCAATTTAGAAGGAGCTTGGGCATTTGTATCCTATGTCATGTCCAAAACAGGGCAAAGCTACTGCGCAGTTCCCACACACAAGGAGTTGTTTATTGAACAAAACAAAGAATTATTAAAAGACCTTAACGCCGGTATAGCCAATACCATGGTTGAATATACCGAAGAAGTCATGCAAGATTCCATACAGGTTTATGAAGCCGGAAAATACTGTCCTACAAATACAGAAGAAATCCTTAATATCATTTATGAAGAATCCGGCGCGTATTTTTCAGGAGATAAAGGGAAAGACGAAGTAATTCATATTATTCAAAACAGAGTACAGCTTCTTTTGGACGAATATTAGTTATATGCCAAAAATCTGATTTACTCACTTGACATTTCTAAATCTCTTGCATATAATATGTGAAAAGAGTTTTTGACAATTGCATATTTTTGAAACCGTTGAAGTGGAGATAAAAATAAACGGGCACTTACAGAGAGTCGGGAGGCTGAGAGCCGGCAGAATGCTATTTATTAAATGGACCACGGAGGGCATAGTCAACGGAAAGCCTGCTTTCTTAGTATTCTATGACGTGTACGCATACGTAAGTTGCGAAGAATATGTTAGTATTCTGCAGAGTGTGTGGATTCCACAAATCAAGGTGGCACCGCGGTAACGATTTTACCGTCCTTGACAATAGACAGAACTATTGTCAAGGACGCTTTTTTTACTCAAAAACAGGAGGACTTTAACATGGCAAAAGGAAGATATGGTGTTCATGGCGGTCAGTACATTCCCGAGACCCTTATGGACGAAGTTTTGAAGCTGGAAAAGGCTTATGAATTCTACAAAAATGACCCTGCATTCAATGAAGAACTGAATACTTTGTTGAAGGAATATGCAGGCAGACCCTCTCTTCTCTACTATGCAGAGAAGATGACAAAGGATTTGGGCGGAGCTAAGATTTATTTCAAACGTGAGGATCTGAACCATACCGGCTCCCACAAAATCAACAACGTACTTGGTCAGGCACTTTTGGCAAAGAAAATGGGTAAGACCCGTATTATCGCAGAAACCGGCGCCGGCCAGCATGGCGTGGCAACCGCTACGGCTGCAGCCCTTTTAGGATTGGAATGTGAAATTTTCATGGGCGAGGAGGATACTATCCGTCAGGCTCTGAATGTATATCGTATGGAGCTTCTGGGGGCTAAGGTAAACCCGGTTATGACCGGTACCCGTACCTTAAAAGATGCCGTTAACGAATGTATGAGAGAATGGACCACCCGTATGGACGATACCCTGTATGTACTGGGTTCCGTAATGGGTCCTCATCCCTTCCCCATGATTGTACGTGATTTCCAGAGTGTTATCAGCCGTGAAGCACGTGCACAGATTCTGGAGAAGGAAGGTAAGCTTCCTGACGTGGTTATGGCTTGTGTAGGCGGCGGAAGCAATGCTATGGGTATGTTCTATGAATTTATCAAGGATGAATCCGTGAAGCTGATTGGCTGTGAGGCGGCAGGTCTTGGTGTAGATACTGACAAAACCGCGGCTACGGTTTCTACCGGTAGCTTAGGTATTTTCCATGGTATGAAGTCTTACTTCTGTCAGGATGAATATGGTCAGATTGCACCGGTATACTCTATTTCCGCAGGTTTGGACTATCCGGGTGTAGGTCCCGAGCATGCTTATCTGCATGATATCGGAAGAGCACAGTATGTACCTGTTACCGACGAAGAAGCTGTAGAAGCATTTGAATATATTGCAAGAACCGAAGGTATCATCGCTGCTATCGAAAGCTCCCATGCTGTAGCACATGTGATGAAGCTGGCTCCTACTATGAGTAAGGACCAAATCATTATCTGCTGTCTGTCCGGTCGTGGAGACAAGGACGTTGCCGCAATTGCGAGATATAGGGGGGTAGATTTACATGAGTAAGATTCGTGACGCATTCAAAAATAAAAAAGCATTTGTAGGGTTCCTGACCGCAGGTGACCCTTCCCTGGCAAAGACCGAGGAATTTATCATCACTATGGAAAAGGCCGGCGCATCCGTTATCGAAATTGGTGTACCTTTTTCCGATCCTATCGCAGAAAGCCCTGTAGTACAGGAAGCTAACGTGCGGGCCCTTTCTGCGGAGGGTGGCTGTACCACCGATATGATTTTCGACATGCTGGCCCGCGTAAAGGATAAAATATCCGTGCCCATCGTGCTTATGTCCTATTTGAATCCGGTATACAAATTCGGTTATGAAGAATTCATGGCGAAATGTGCTGAGACCGGCGTTAGCGGCCTTATCATTCCCGACATGCCTTATGATGAAAGAAGCGAGCTTCTTCCTTTCGCAGAGAAGTACGACGTGGATATCATCTCTTTGGTAGCACCTGCAAGCAAGAGCCGCATCCGCATGATCGCAGAGGAAGCTAAGGGATATATTTATGTATTGCCTTCCATGAATGCCTTCGATGCCCGTAATGATATCATCACCGATATCTCCGGTATCGTAGCGGAGGTCCGCAGCGTAACCGATACACCTGTTATCCTTGAAATCGGCGTACACTATCCGGAAGCTGAGTACGAAACTATCGCCGATGGCTTTGTGGTAGAAAATGCTATCGTAAATATTATCGCAAAACATGGCAATGAAGCAGCCGGACCGATTTTTGATTATGTAAAGAAAACCGTAGAAAGTTTGTAAGATATTTAAAACCGCCACAGTGCTATACACTGCGGCGGTTCTTTCTTTCCCTAATCACTATTCACTAATACTCAAATATCCCTTTTCTGCCATGTAACGGGTTACTTTCTCCTGACCATAGCAGTTGAAATGCTGGGAGTCTTTGTAGTCTGTCATACCATCCAGATTCATTTCCGGTATTTCATAAAACAGATTATAATATCGAAGACCCTTTTCCCCGGTATAGTCCTCCAGCCAGTTAAATATCCTCTGTCTGCGGAACAAATCTTCTCTGGTGTTTTCTTCATCATATAAGGAGTTAAAGGGCGCCACATACATAATCAGCTCCACTTTATTCTCCTTGCAAAGCTCAACCAGCATATCCAGATATTTCAGCATCTCTTCCGGCATAGGTTCCTTCTCATCCTTGGAAATCACAGGAATCTGCCAGTTATACTTTGTCTCCTCCGAATAATATCTTCCCCGGGGCGAATTAAGATTGCTCATAAAGTCCTTCTGACCCAAATCCTTCCAACGGGTATGATAACGTCCCAGATTCAAATAATAATAAATCTGCTCCTCCGGCTCTATCAAATCCTCAATAGCCAGCTTCCTGGCTTCACATCGGGGCATGCCGTCAAAGAAGGTATGAGACATCTCCGGCGTTACGGTTCGGAAATCATTGGTACAGTAAAGCGCCTCCAATACGATGGCCTTGGGATGCTGTAGCTCTATGGCCTCCATGGTCGCATAATATGACATGGGTATGGTCTGCGCTGAAGTAGCCAGCATAAAGCTGTTAATCCCGTACTCCTCATACAATAAATCCGGATTGATGGTACAGAACTGGTGACTGCTGCCGATAAAAATCATATCCACACTGTCCGGCTCTAATTGCTTAAAATTGTCCTGAATATTCGTTCCTTCCTTCTCCCGCAGCACATAAGAAATCCTGAATACCGCCGGAATCAAAACCGCCCAAAACAGAAGGAATAAAATGATGATATAACATTTCTTTCTCATATTACGCTCCTCCCATCAGAACTGAAAATATATAAACTGTGCCGCGCTGTAAGCCGGTCCGTAGATGCCAAATACCATGATAAACAGGATGCCCGCCAGGAAAAATCCCCACTGAAACAAAAGGTTCTGCTCTGCAAACTTCCCGGACAAGGATACCTTTTTGTATTGAAAGCATTCCTTTACAAAGATTACCAACAATGCGAACAAAAGTACATTCCAATCCTTACCGTCCAAGCCCAAGCCTAAAAGGGAATTATCAAACAATACCCAGGGGTTCCAAACCGTCAGCATATTCTTAATCAAATCCAACGCCTGCCCAATGCTTTCTGCCCGGAAAAATACCCAAGCTATGGTCACCAGGAAAAAGGTCACACATACACGGAATGCTTTGTATGACAGTACCGCCGTATTTATCTGCAAAACTTGCGTCACCTTGGTCCGAAGCTTCTCTGTGATCTCCTCCGCCACTCGCAAAGCGCCGTGAAGCATGCCCCAGACCACATAATGCCAAGCCGCACCATGCCACAATCCACTCACGGAAAATACAATCATGATATTCACATATTTACGTAACTTTCCTTTTCTGCTGCCGCCCAAGGGGAAATACAAATAATCCCGGAACCAGGAGGTCAGGGAAATATGCCATCTGTCCCAGAAGTCCTTAATGGAGGTAGCCAGATAAGGGGTATTAAAGTTATTCATCAGCTCCACACCCAGGATTTTCGAGGCACCGATAGCAATATAGGTATAGCCTGCAAAGTCACAATAAATCTGAACGGAAAACAAAACAGCTCCCACCAAAGCGGTAAATCCCACATATTGGGAATAATAATTGGCATGGAAAACTGTATCCACCAGAAGGGCTGCCCGGTCTGCAATTACCATCTTTAACAGGTATCCGTACAGCATTACCAGGGCACCACTGCGAATCCTATCCAAATTCCAAACCTTGATTTTGTCCAGATTCTTTAGTTGCGGCAGAAGTCGGGTACTTCTTTCGATGGGTCCTGCCACCAGCTGTGGGAAATAGGATACGAATAACGCATATTTCAAAAGATTCTTCTCCGGCTCCAACTTTTCTCTGTAAATATCCACCATATAGCCTACTGCCTGGAAAATATAGAAGGAAATACCCACCGGCAAAAGCAGACTAAAGGAAGGCTCCGCAATGGTAATGCCTATCTTTGCTCCAACGCTTTGTATGGTATCCACCACAAAGTCCAAATACTTAAACAAAAACAAAATACCGAAATTGACCAGCAGTCCCGCTGCCACAATACATTTTTTGTGCACCGGCTTGTCCTTACACTTATATAGTAGAAGGCCTGCCCCGTAAGTCACCACTGTCGAAAGCAATAAAAGCAGGGAATACTTAGCATTCCAGCCCATGTAAAAGAAATAGCTGGTAATCAATAGCCAAAAATACCTGATCTTTTGGGGTATTACGAAATAGATGAAAAGTACAATAGGAAAAAATATTAAAAAGCTCAAAGAATTAAACAGCATATCTATCTCCTCACAGTTCTTTCAGGTACTGTTACTTTCTCTTCAGGTAATTCTCTCTAGGCCTTTACAGCCCAGCGCATCTTGGTGGAACGGGCTCTGGGGTTACGATTGCACTCCTCCGCGGAGGGACGTACCACTTCCTCTGCCACCTCACTGTATACCCCTTCCTTTTTCCACTGTTTGAAGGACTTCTTCACCAGTCTGTCCTCACCGGAATGGAAGGTAAGAATAGCCACTCTGCCGCCGGGATTTAAGATATCCGGCAGCTTCTCTAACAGGCTGTGCAATACCTCATACTCATTGTTTACATCGATACGCAAAGCCTGGAACACTCTCTGGCAAGTCTTTTTTACGATTTCCTTACGATCTTTTTCGGAAGCCTTAGCCACCTCCCGAATGCTCATCAGAGTCTCTTCGATGGCTTCCTTTAACTGGGTAGTAGTCTCAATTTTCTTACCACGTTTCATACCGGTTACGATTTTATCCGCAATCTCATAGGCATAGGGTTCGTCGGAATTTTCAATCAGCATGTACTGCAACTCTTCCTTCGAGATACTCTCCAGTCGTTTCGCCGCACTCACACCCTTGGTAGGGTCCAAACGCAAATCCAAAGGTCCCTCCACCTTGTAAGTAAAGCCTCTTTCCGGATTGTCAATCTGCATGGAGGAAACGCCCAAATCCGCAAGCACGAAATCAAACTTCCGTCCGGCTTCCTCTGCCACCTTATCAATTTCTGCAAAGTTAATCAGCTTCACCGTAAGTAGCTCCTCACCGAAGCCTTGGTCTGCCAGTCGCTCTTTGGTCTTTGCCGACTCGATGGGGTCCACATCCAAACCATAAATATGTCCTTCGCCCTGCAAACACTTCAGCATCTGCCTGGTATGTCCGCCGTAGCCAAGAGTACAATCCAGCCCCCACTGGCCGGGCTTAATCTGCAGGAAATCCAATATCTCCTGCACCATAATGGATATGTGCATACCTGCCGGCGTACTGCCCTTGCTGATGACCTTGGAAATGGTGTCACCGTACTTCTCCGGATTATGCTCCTTATATTTTTCACTGTATTTCTTCGGATGGGTACCTGAGTACCTCACCCTACGCTTATGCTCACCTGTCTGTTGTTCCATAATCGGCCTCCTTTATCTTACAGTTTAACCGAAAATTCCCAAACCTTCCAGTAAAATCTTTATGCCAATGATAAGTAATACCAAACCGCCGAAAAACTCAGCCTTGGATTTGTATTTGGTACCAAATACACTCCCCACCTTCACGCCCATTGCGGACAAGGTAAAGGTCACTACGCCGATAAACAATACCGCCCAGATAATCTGCACTTGCATACAGGCATAGGTGACACCCATGGCCAAAGCGTCGATACTGGTAGCAACGGCCAGTATGAACATGGACTTCACCGTCATAGAGGCATCCATTTCTTCCTCGTCTTTGCTTAAAGCTTCTTTGATCATATTGCCGCCGGTGATTGCCAGAAGGATAAACGCAATCCAATGAGAACATTTATTAACCACATCTGCGAAAAAGTTGCCGAAAAAATACCCTATGGCCGGCATCAATGCCTGAAATCCGCCAAACCAAAGGCCTGCGATGCACATATGCTTCCACTTGATTTTCCCCAGCGACAATCCCTTACAAACAGATACTGCAAAGGCATCCATGGACAAACCTACCGCTGCCAAAAACAATTCCACTAAACTCATAAAAGCGTTCCTCCATATGATAATAGTAACCTATTTATCCGAAAATAATCATCTTAGGCATCACGCCGGCGCTCGCCGCGTCACTGTTACAAAAAAAGAGACTTCGGACCAGCTTTTCACTGGTCTTAAGTCTCATCATTTCAAGTAAAACCGGGTGCGCATCCGCACCAGTATGTCGATTGTACTATACACCGAAGTGTACTGATTACTCCCTCTTGACTAGGTATCATTATAGCATAGTGGAAAAAAATGTCAAGGGGGCGCCTGGCCACGACAACAAATATGCGAAAGCTTGCGATGTGTCGGCATGGCGTATGATTTGTAAAACTGAAAGTTTCAAGTGTATAACTATGCTCTTTTTCTAATAAACACCCAAAGTTCTATCCCTAACATAAATAAAGTTGCAACAAGAAAACCTACCATAAAAATTCTATGTACAATTACAAAATAAGCAATATATGCAACAATGGCAATCAAATATATTATTACTAATAAGTGCCATTTTTTTGCCTTTGAGTCTGCCTTAACTTTTTGTTCAACTTTCTCATTATCCTTAATAAGTTCATCTATAGTAACATTGTATAACTCACTAATCTCAATGAGATTTGTTATATCAGGAATACCTTTATCTGTTTCCCATCTCGCAATTGCAGAACGTGTACAATTTAACTTTTCCGCAACCTGTTCTTGTGTTAATCCTGATTCATTCCTTAATTGTTTTAATTTTTCCGATAACATAATTTTCCTCCATTCAGATTAAATTGATTTTAACAATCAAATTTTACAACCTTGATTATATGTAAATCAAGTTTCGTAGCAAAACATCAGCGTTATGTTCCATAACACCCTCGTTTTTAATGGATTTTTACTACTATGCTAATGTGAAACTTCAAATCTTCGTGTGCTTTCAGTCTCTCCACAAGACTGAAAGTTGTCTCTCTAATCTATCACAAGCATATCTATAGATTTCTTGCCTGTCACCCATTCCCCAAGTCTATTCGCCCATTTTTCTGGAAAGAAAGCTCCATAGGGTATTTGCTCATCTTTTCGTTTCTTCTCAAACAAAAACGCCCACATTGTAGAAGGAATTCCAATAACAATCAAGTATAGTGGTCCAAGTATAAGAGATTGAATTGTATGACCATATTCATGGACCAGCAGGCGGGAATAAAGTTCCTCGGTTTCCATCTGTTCCTTATATTTTTCAAACCAAGGTTCCTCATGAGCGATGAATACAAATAACCCCAAAGATACACTTGCATTCGCATTCCATTCGGTGACAACAGCCCCGTGGTAAGTATAATGTTTGCTCTTAAAATACTTTACGAACATAATCAATCCTAGGAATGTTTGTAATACACCCCAAGTGCATTGCCATATTCTGTATAATACTATTTTCATAAATTTCTCCGTAACCCTCTTGTGTTTCAAACTCTATGTAAGATAGGTGTTTTGTTATTCAGTAGCAAATTCTCCTGTAATCTCACCCTTTTGCAAAATATGTCCTTCAGCCTTTTTTAAGAATGTCTTTTTGAATACATTTGCAGACAAATCCATTTCACAATCTAATGCATACAGTGTAAACCTATATAAATGTTTCTTACCTTTAGGTGGCTTAGGTCCTGCATATCGATGCCAACCATAAGCAAGTCCCTGCTTTGCATTTTTATATGCTTCTATATTTTTTCCTGATGGAATTTCTTCCCTTATGATATTTGTTGCCGGAATATTCCAAACAATCCAATGTGTAAACTCTTTAATTGGATGGCTCAAATCTTCCAAAGTAATTGCTATGGTTTTTGCACTTGAAGAAAGATTCTCAATAACAAACTCAGGCGATATATTTAGGTCATACCCTGTGTATTCAAGAATAAATTTACCTTGTGCATCTATTCCACTGCATTTAAATCTCAATATATCATTTCCCAATTTAACATCCTCCTCGTCAGTTAAACATCACGCTGTAAACTTCAAATCTTCGCGTGCTTTAATCTTCATCATAAAAGCATTGCTTTTTATCCATCCGCGCCATTCCAGCAAGTTTATTGATGTCAGGCTTTTCATCAAGAACTTTATACACAGGACATCCTCTAATACATACTCCCAATTCAAATATTCTTTCACATTCACAACATTGCATATAAATATAATAAGTATAGTGTTTTTCCTCGCATAATTCTTTGAAAAAATGTTCAAATGAACAATCTGAAAAATATAACTTAAGATTTTTGTTCTTATACATCTCATACATTTGGTCATATACTATACGCAAATATTCATGGGGTTTGGTTTTTGCAACCTCCATTATATCTTTTAACTTTTTACAATGTTCACACACCTTTCCCATAAAAATCTCCTTTTTTATACATATCAATTACGAAACTTCAAATTCATGCGTGCTTTCAAGCTTACCGGAAGACTGAAATTTGCATAATTCTGAAAATCAAAATCTTCTCGCAATGCCGTATTTCATATTTGAACTTTTTCAAAATAATAAGGAACACCATGACCACAAGCCAAATACTGTGGATTCATTTCTTGTATCTTTAAATAAGATTCATGAGCTGAATCTATTGATGCAACATGAGGTGGCATCATCGGCACTCCCGAAATAACTGCGTATGAGTCTCCTGCATATAATACTTTCTCTTTTAGAATTCCTAATGATCCTTTTGTATGTCCCGGAAGAAAAACTATAGAAAAATCATACCCATATTTTAGAGCCACTTCTGTTCCTTCTTTTTCAATCACAACATTCGGCTCATATTTTTTACTTTTGAAAAAGGGCATCCTTGTCCAAAAAGAAATATACTTTGTTCTAAAGATAAATTTTCTGCTTGTCGGATGTTGCCTTTGAGAATTGAAATTGCGAATCAAACTAATATCTTTTTGCGATATCCATATTCTCGCCCCATATTCCCTTTGCAATTTAGCAACATTCCAATCATGATCCGGATGTGCGTGTGTTATAAAGATATCCTTTATATTAAAGCCATTATCATCAATCCATCGTTTTAATGATCTATAAGTAGTGTAAAAACCTGTATCTACAAGCATATCACCGTTTTGCCCCCGAATCACATAAACTGAAATAGGCGCATCACCAATAAACTCTGTGAAATATATAATATTCCCTACCGGGTATTTCTCATAAGTTTGAACTTTCAATATAGTTATACCTCTTCTCTCATAAATTGGTTAATTATGAAAATTAAAATTATATCGAACTAATCAGATCGACAACTTCAAATCTTCTGTTGTTTTCAGTCTCTTCGCAAGACTGAAATTTTCACATGCTCTACTAATGAAATTTATATTACTCGATTGTAAAACTTTCTGTTTTCAAATCACAATAGTATCTTCCGCTTTCTGCGATAAATCTCAAAACACAATAGTCGGGGTCAGTAACGCCGCCTTTATAGAACATCGTGTCCCCTTTGCGCCAAATCATATCTTTTGTCTTTTGGTCAGTTAACACTTCCATTTTACCTTTTAACATAACACCAGTGTACTTAATCAATCCTTTATGATAGAAGTAAATACTGGCATTCGGATTATTTATATACTGTTTTACTCTCATTGAAGAAGTGTTTGTTGAAAAATAAAACTGGCTTAAGCCATCGATTTTTCTCGGTCTAAGCATTGCTTTTACATTGGGAAATCCCTCTTCGTCAACAGAACAGATAAAAGCAACTTTTTGCTTCTTGATAAATTCTGCAATTTTGTTGTTATCCATAATATTCCTCCGATAAATTCAAAGTTTCCTCTTAGTCCATTGCCTTGTCAAAATTGATCTGGCATATACCATTGTTGTCATAAAGAAACAGGTATTGATATATTCCACCCCTGCATTTGTCAGTTTTAAGATTGTCATACTGGTTTTGAGGTTTCCCTACAAACTCAATCATCACATGGGTTTCACTGGGATGGCCGGCTGCATCTCCTACCAAAAGTATTTCATTATTCTTTTCACACTCTGCCAAAATGATTTTTTTCACTTCTGCATAGCACGGTATTCCGGTATATTCCAACACCATCTGTGCTGTTGGGTTTTCTAAAAAAGGAATCCTTCTCATAACTATCCCTCCAATAACTTCTCCATCTCCAGTGTTCCTTGCATTTCTTCCTTCAAATCCTCATAAAGTTTTCTTTGTATCTGAAGCTTCTCTTCCCAGAATTTAGCGGCAGTATCCGTTCCGCAAATTCTGTCCTTCCAGTCTTCTGCTCTTTGCTGACGCTTTTCGCACACTTCAATCAACTCTCTGGCGCTACGCTCCCCAATATCACTCCGTCCAATCATACACACACGCATAATATCAAAACGGTCCAAATCGTCCGCATCTCGCACGCTCAGCTCAAAAGGCGTAGCATCCTCCGGCACATCATTCCATTTATCGTGAATGCGGATGGCCTGACAAATATTCTCCGTCAGTTCCTCATAATAGCCGATTTTCTGTAAGAATAATTTCGCCACCTCTGCGCCGTATGTGGGGTGCATGTTCCACTCCTCCATGGTTTCACAGAACGGGTAGCCCGTATCATGCAAAAGACAGGCCATTACCAGGGGCTCACTGTCCCAGCCTTCCGCCTCTGCAATCCTCTTTCCCCAAAGGGCGGCACGTAAGGAATGCTCATACCGGTAGGTCTTATCATAACGGTCCGGCTGAGGATCAAGGAGTTCCTTTACAAAGGAGTGGGTAGCTGCTACCGGGTCTAAGCCGGGGCCGTAACCCTTCAATATTTTCTCTAAACGTTTCTTTTCTTTTTTACACTTTAGCATCACTGCACCTCCTGTAAAGTCTTCCCATCATATCGGATTCTTCGAATCTGTCCGTATTGCGTAGGGACTTTATCCCCTAATGTATATAGTATCATCATGGCATGACAGGAAACAATTACCTTGTCATAAGCAAGATACTTGTCAAACACCTGAAGCACCCGTTCCCTTACGGTATCCGGATGCTCCCACTTACTAAAACGATTCCACTTCCTGTGATTAAACTGCCATATAAGTAACTTCTCCCGTAGCGACCCTCTAACAGAATGGGTCTTATCCAACTGCCACTCATACAAGGCATGCTCCACCTTCGCATCCAACCCTAATTCCTTGGACATCATACAGGCACCTTGCATACACCTTGTGAAAGGAGAGGATAAAATAATCTGTGCATCCTCCTTCCGCAACACTTCAATGGTTTCCTGTATCTGGCAGGTTCCCCTTTCTGTAAGAGGTGCGAAATTCTTTGCCACCGCAATTCCTGCCCAGTCTTCCACTACGCTATAATCCGGTTCTCCATGTCTTACCATAATGAATTCTGTCATGATATTCCCCTGCATATCCCCGGTTGTATTTGTAATATTGCTTAATCCGTATGCATCTTACTTCCCAACCGACTTTTGAATTCATTATACCCAAAGCTGGTGAGTCTGACAAGTTCACCGTCTACAGTTCTTTTCCAAATATTGGGTAAGGGCATGCCGTTAAAGGTATTGTTTTTGCAGGTGGTATAAATGGCCATATCACCAAAGAGTAGTAAATCTCCCTCCTGTAACTCCTCTCTAAAATCATAATCTCCTATCACATCCCCCGCCAGGCAGGTGGGGCCAGCCAAGCGATAGGTATATGATGTGGTACCGTTAGCCTCAGCACCATACAAAGGCGGCGTGTAAGGCATCTCTATCACATCCGGCATATGGCAAGCTGCACTGGCATCCAGGATGGCAATCCGGGTGTCCTCATTCAGCACCACATCCAGTACTCGTGTAGCCAGATAGCCTGCATTCAAGGCTACCGCTTCTCCCGGTTCCAGATACACTTCCAGCTGCCACTTCTCCTGTGCATAGCGAATACATTTCTCCAGCTTCTCAATATTATAGCCGGGGCGGGTAATATGATGCCCGCCACCCATATTCAGCCATTTCATGGCAGGAAGTACATCACCAAACATCTCTTCCACAGCCTGCAGGGTAGTCTCCAAATCCTCCGCATCCTGCTCGCAAAGAGTGTGAAAATGCAACCCATCCAACAGTGCCACCAGTTCCTCTGTCATCAGCTGTTTCCACATGGCCCGGGTGGTTCCCAGACGGCTTCCCGGTGCACAGGGGTCATAAATGGAATGTCCCTCCTGGGTGGAACACTCCGGATTGATGCGTAGCCCTATGCTTTTTCCGGCCTGCTTTGCCTGTAGTCCAAACTTTTCCAACTGCCTCGGCGAATTAAACACAATATGGTCCGCATACCGTAACAGTTCATCCATTTCCTCCTCACGGTAAGCTCCGCAAAATACATGAACTTCCTTCCACGGCATTTCCTCTGCCCCCAGTCTGGCCTCGTAGAGACCACTGGCCTCCGTACCTGCCAGGTAAGGTTCCAGCAAGGGATAACAATCAAAATTGGAAAAGGCCTTCTGGGCCAGCAGTATCTTACAGCCGGTGCGCTTACTTACTTCTGCCAGGATGCGACCGTTTTCTTTTAACTTTTTTTCTTCAATGATGTAACAGGGTGTGGGAATCTTCCCAAACACCTCGTTAGGCGTCTGCCCATCCAATGCGGCAAACATGGGACGGGTATCTATCTTCCTCTTCATCAGTCCACCAGAACAGGGTTGTGATTTTCCCTGCGGGGCAGACCATACTTATCCAGTGCATCCAGGAAGGGATCCGGGTTAAATTCCTCCACGGTATACACACCGGCCTTGTTCCATTGACCGGTCAGCAGCATCAATGCCCCGCACATAGCCGGCACACCGGTGGTATAGCTGATGGCCTGGCTTTCCACCTCGCGGTAACACTCCTGATGGTCACACACATTGTAGATATAGTAGGTCTTTTCCTTGCCGTCCTTCTTACCGGTGAAGATACAGCCGATATTGGTCTTGCCGTGAGTGCGGGGACCTAAGCTGGCCGGATCCGGGAGCAGTGCCTTTAAAAACTGAATGGGCACGATTTCCTTACCTTCAAAAGGAATGGGCGTGGTGGAAAGCATCCCCACATTTTCCAAACATTTCATATGGGTCAGGTAGCTTTGACCAAAGGTCATAAAGAAGCGAATTCTCTTTACCTCGGGAATATTCAAAGCCAAGGACTCGATTTCCTCGTGATGAAGCAGGTACATATCCTTTTTACCCACGCAATCGAAATCATATTCCCTCTTAATGCTCATGGCAGGGATTTCCACCCAATGACCATCCTCCCAGTAGCTGCCCGGTGCAGATACCTCACGAAGGTTAATTTCCGGATTGAAGTTGGTGGCAAAGGGGTAGCCGTGGTCGCCGCCGTTACAATCCAAAATATCAATAGTATCAATGGTGTCAAATTCATGTTTCTTAGCATAAGCGCAGTAAGCCTGGGTTACACCCGGGTCAAAACCACAACCCAGAAGGGCAGTAAGTCCGGCCTTCTCAAACTTCTCCTTATAAGCCCACTGCCAGCTATAATCAAAGTAAGCTGAGAAGCCCTTTTCCTCGCAACGCTTCTCATAGATAGCTCTCCACTCCGGTGCGTCCGTATCCTCCGGCTCATAGTTGGCGGTATCCATATAGTTCACGCCGCAAGCCAGGCAGGCATCCATAATGGTCAAATCCTGATAGGGCAGGGCAATGTTCATGACCAAATCCGGCTGATAGGTATTAATTAAATCAATCACCTGCCCTACATCATCTGCATCCACCTGCGCGGTGGTAATCTTTGTGGCAGTCTTGCCTGCCAAGTCCTGCGCCAACTTATCACACTTACTTCTAGTTCTGCTGGCAATACACAATTCCGTAAAAACTTCACTTACCTGACAACATTTTCTGATAGCTACTGACGCCACTCCGCCGCAGCCGATTACTAAAACTCTGCTCATTTTCTATCTCCTTTTCCTCTTTTTGATTCCAAATTAAGCTATTTTTTCTGATTTCTGAGTTTTGGCTTAGTCTTTTCTCTCTTCCACCTCCGGTTTTCTCGAAATATTAAGCCACTTTTTACTACCTTGCAAGTGCCAACAACAACTCCCGCAGCACCTTACATGCAGTTGCAGTGGATACGCCGCTACTGTCCAGCATGGGGGCCAGCTCGTTGATATCGGCTCCCACAATCTGCAACTCACTAACCTGTAGGATCGCCTCCAGTAACTGCAAAAAGCTTACACCTCCTGCTTCGGGGGTGCCTGTGCCCGGAAAGGCTGACGGGTCCAGGCAATCTAAGTCGATAGTGAAATACACCGGCACCTGAGCCTCTCGTAAACCTTCCACCACCTCATTCAAGCCTTCAAAAGAAAACCGATGCATGTCTGTATGCTCCTTTGCGAAGGCAAATTCTTCCCTATCTCCGCTACGGATGCAGAACTGGTGAATCCTTCCGTCCCCCACCAATTCATGGCATCGCCGCATGACACAGGCGTGGCTTAACTTCACACCCAAATAGTCATCTCTCAAATCTGCATGGGCATCAAAATGGATGATGTGTATATCCGGGTACTTTTCATAAACTGTCCGGACTGCCCCCAAGGTCACCAGATGCTCGCCTCCTATGAGTACAGGTAATTTCTCATCCTCCAAAATCCTCCGGGTCCTTGTCTCGATATCCCCCAAAGCACTTTCCGCACTGCCGAAGCAAAGCTCCAAATCCCCGCTGTCAAAAACCTTTACATCCAACAAATCCTTATCCTGATAGGGGCTGTAGGTTTCCAGCCCGAAGCTTTCGTGGCGGATGGCCGAGGAGCCGAATCGTGCTCCCGGCCGGAAGCTGGTGGTGGAATCAAAGGGTGCTCCAAACAACACCATCTTCGCTTCCTCATATTCGTGGTCGCAACCGATAAAGGTCTCAATATTTTTTCCAATCATCCCTCTACCTCCTCTAACATTTTCTCCAAATAAGCGGGCAGATAAAATGCCCCCACATGTAGCTTGGTGGTATAATACCTGGTCCCCAGATTCAGCTTCTTCCACTTCTCTCCGTCGAAATCATCAATGGGGTGGTACTTCTTGCTGGCAAAGCCAAAGAGCCAATACCCTGCCGCATAGGTGGGAATGTGGGCCTGATACACACGACTGATGGGAAAGGTGTTTACGATGCGCTTGTGACTTCTCTGCATGGCCTCCGCATCATGCTTGTAAAAGGGACTCCCCTGCTGATTCACCATTATGCCGTCCTCCCTCAGGGCATTGTAGCAGATGCCGTAAAACTCTCTGGTAAAGTACCCTTCCGAAGGACCGAAAGGATCATTGGAATCCACAATAATCAAGTCATATTCCTCTTTACAGCGTCGGATAAACCGTAGCGCATTGTCATAATAAATATGGACTCTGCTGTCATCCAAACGGCTGGCATTCTCCGGCAAATAAGCCCTGCAGGCCTCCACCACCTGGGGGTCCATTTCCACCAAATCAATACGCTTAACGCTTTCATAGCGTGTCAGCTCCTTCACCACTCCGCCGTCTCCTGCACCGATGACCAGCACATCCTGAATATTGGGGTGTACCGACATGGGCACATGGGTAATCATTTCATCATAAATAAATTCGTCCCGCTCCGTCAGCATCACATTGCCGTCCAAAGCCAGCACCTTTCCAAACTCCGGCGTTTCAAAAATATCAATTTGCTGATAATCGCTTTTGCGGGAATACAAATGCCTGTTCATACGGATGCTGTGCTTCACATCCGGTGCATGATATTCACTAAACCATAGCTCCACTTATTTCTCCTCCTCACAAAAGCACGTTTAAATGCTGTATTTCCGGGTCCTCCGGTCCGGTCATGGAACAGCCCTTCACACGTGCATATTCTATGTAATCCAAAATCTCCTTGGTAATCCGCTCTCCCGGTGCCAGAATCGGGATCCCCGGAGGATAACACATGACAAACTCACTACAAACCAATCCCGCACTCTCCTGAATAGGTACACTCTTCTTCTGTGCATAAAAGGCCTCCTGGGGACTGAATACCACCTCCGGGTCGATATACTCCTGACTTAAAAGACCGCTGCTGTCTTTCTGGAATCGGCGCTGTATTTCAGCAAGGGCACTTACCAGGCGCTCCAGCTCCTGGGGTCTGTCGCCGATGGATAGATAAGCCAATATATTGCCGATGTCCCCAAACTCAATCTGGATATCATACTCATCCCTTAAAAGGTCATAAACCTCGATACCCGCCAGACCGATGTCCCTGGTATGTATACTGAGCTTAGTGGGGTCAAAATCATAGATGGAATTGCCGTTCACCAGCTCCCTGCCAAAGGCATAGTAGCCGCCGATTTCATTAATTTCCTCCCTGGCATACTCGGCCATCTGAATCACCTTTTCAAATACCTCTCTACCCCGAAGTGCCAGATTCCGCCTGCTGATATCCAGACTGGACATAAGCAGATAGCTTCCGGAAGTGGTCTGGGTCAGATTAATAATCTGGCGCACATGTCCCACATTCATATTTGGGCCTATGAGAAGCAAACTGGACTGAGTCAGACTACCACCGCTTTTGTGCATGGAAACCGCCGCCATATCCGCTCCTGCTGCCATGGCAGATAGGGGCATATTATCCCCGAAATAAAAATGGGTCCCATGGGCCTCATCCGCCAGACAATACATGCCTGCATCATGGGCCATTTTGACGATAGCTTTGATATCACTGCAAATCCCGTAATAGGTAGGATTGTTCACAAATACTGCCACTGCGTCGGGGTGCTTTTCGATGGCCTTGGCCACCTGCTCCCGTTGCATGCCCAAAGAGATACCAAGCCTGTGGTCCACCTCCGGATTGACATACACCGGCACTGCACCGCAAAGCACCAGCGCGTTAATGACACTGCGGTGAACATTTCGAGGCAGTATGATTTTGTCCCCTCTTTTACAGGTAGAAAGAATCATACTCTGGACAGAGCTGGTGGTTCCGCCCACCATTAAAAAGGCATGGGTTGCACCAAAGGCCTCTGCCGCCAATTGCTCCGCCTCCTGTATGACGGACACCGGATGGCACAGGTTGTCCAAGGGTTTCATACTGTTTACATCGATACTGACACATTTTTCTCCTAAAAACTCCGCCAGTTCCGGATTGCCCCGGCCGTGCTTATGTCCCGGCACATCAAAGGGTACCACCCGCATCTGCCGAAAGGTCTGCAGAGCTTCATAAATAGGTGCTTCATTTTGATTTAACATAAGGTTCCTCCTAAAAAAGAAAAGCACAAGCTGTTCAACACAACTTGCGCTCCATTCATCAACTATTATTCCTATTTCGGCAAATATATCGGGCACTTGTCCCGACTGACACTTTACCTCATTAAAGTTTGCGGATGAATCTATAGGATTTCAGAGTCTATATAGCAACAATACTTTTACTACTCTTATTGACCGTTTCACAAGTTTGTGCGGATGCACATTTCGGTTATAAAGTAACCAACTCAGAAATTTGAGCTTTTAACTCAATCAATAAGGCGGCAAGCCGCCAATCGGCAGTGGACCCGGCTGTCCGTATGGCCTCGACTCCTACCGGAGTGGTCCGTAAAAATTGCTTGGAAAGACTCTGCTTCAGATTCATTCCACAGACATTTATAAATGATTTATAGGGAAATGTCAACCATTTTTTATCGACAATTTACAAGAAAACGTTATCAATTTTATTTGACGCAACTTCCTAATTGTCGTACAATATAGCATAAGAAAATAAAATTATCAAAATAAAAAAGAGAGGATTACAACTGTGAAAAAAGCATTCTTTTTAACCGGAGACTACTGGCATCATGCCGATACCATCGAACCTTTGGTGGATGTACTATTTGACAAGGATATTTGGCAGGTGACCTTTTCTGAAAATCCGGCAGATATGCTGTCTACGGAGGATTGGGACCTAATTCTTACCTTCAAAGACCCTATCGAAAACGACCAAATTCCTACCCCCGTATGGTGTGATGAGGAATGGACAAAAACTTTATTTGCAAATGTACAGGAGAAGGGCATCGGTCTCATGATTCTTCATGCTGCCCTGACAGATATGGAAGCTAACCATCCTATCGTCACCGATATGATTCAGTCCATGTTCATTACTCACCCCATGCAGTGTCCCGTGACATTGAAGCCTATATGTGACCATCCCATTACAGAAGGTATTTCTGAATTCACCTTCCCGGAAAACGATGAGCATTATGTGATGAAAATGAATGCGGATGCAGATGTTATCATGCTGGCAGAAACCATTTCGCAAAACGGTACCCAGCCCGGCATGTGGGTCAAGGAATCCGGCAAGGGAAGAATCTGCTGCATTACACCCGGGCATACAACCAATAACCTTCTTTGCGAAGAATATGTAAAGCTTATGAAAAATGCAATCAACTGGTGTATTAAACAATAGGAGACCATACTATGACCGAAAAAGAAAAAGCTGCAGCGGGCTATTTGTACAACCCGAATTATGATATGGAGCTCCTTGTGGACCTCCACAAGTGTAATGATTTATGCCACGAGTTTAATCAACTGCGCCCCTCCCAACGTGCTGAACAAACAGATTTGTTGAAACAAATTTTTGCCAAAATGGGACAGCAGGTTTTTGTAAATACTCCTTTCTGGTGCGATTATGGCTACAATACTACGGTAGGTAATAATTTCTTCGCCAACCACAACTGCCAGATTCTGGACGGCGGTAAGGTGACCTTTGGCGATAATGTCTTTATCGCCCCCAACTGTACCTTTACCACTGCAGAACATGCTTTGGATGTGGCACAGCGTAACGAAGGACTGGAGGTAGCCCTGCCCATTACGGTAGGTAACAATGTGTGGATCGGTGCCGGCACCATTGTACTGGGTGGTGTGACCATCGGTGACAATACGGTTATCGGTGCCGGAAGCGTAGTCACCAAGGATATTCCCTCCGGCGTAATCGCTGTGGGCGTGCCTTGCAAGGTGTTACGCGAGATTACGGAAGAAGACAAAAACAAATATCCCAAATATCAGGGATAATCTATTATACCAACAGGAGGTATTTTATGACACAGAAAAAAGCCATTGCGGCCCCCTTTACCAAGGGTATTAACCTTACTAACTGGCTGGAATACAAAAGAGCCGACTTAATCGACCCGGATTACTATACCAAACAGGATTTTATGAATGTAAAGAAGCTGGGTTGTGACTGCGTCCGCCTTCCCATTCACTTTGAAGAAATTTGTGAAGGTATCGCAGATTACACCATCCCGGAGAAAATTTTTGCTATCCTGGACAAGGTGGCTGCCTGGGCAGAGGAACTGGAGCTTTATGTGATTTTCGACTTCCATAACGCTACCCACATCGGTTCCCAGACTTCTACTGAGGTGGAGAATCTGCTGACTCCTCTTTGGACACAGATTGCTTCCCGCTATAAGGATGCTACCAAGTACCTGATTTATGAGCTGATGAACGAGCCCCACGGCATTGAGGTACCCCTTTGGAATGACATAATCGGCCGTGTATTTAAGCTGGTAAGAAGCATCGACCCTAACCACTATATCATCGCAGGCGGTGCGGACTGGAATAGCTTTGCGGCCATGAAGACCCTGCCTGATTTTCAGGATGACAAGGTGATTTACACCTTCCATTTTTATGACCCTCATACCTTTACCCATCAGGGTGCTTCCTGGTGTCATATGCAACGTGTGATTCATATTCCCTTCCCTTATGATGCAGACCGTATGCCTGCACTTCCCGAGAATGCTACCGAGGAGGAGAAGGAAAAATTTGCCGCTTACCCTGAGCAGGGTACCGTAGAAAAGGTTGCAGAATTCTTTGACCAGTATGTGGCCTTCAGTCAGGAACGCCAGGCCCCTGTATTCTGCGGCGAATTCGGTTGCTTCGCTCCTTTCGCTGACCACACTGACCGTGTAAACTGGTACACCATCGTCACCAACTTACTGGAAGAACGCGGCATCGCCCGCACCAGCTGGGATTACTACGGTGGTTTTGGTCCCTTCTCCATGGACCGCTACAAAATAAGAGTAGCCGGCGAGGAATTCAAGCTTTCCTTCCCGGAAGATCTGGACATGGAAATTATTAAGGCGCTGGGACTGAATTGTGATTTGAAATAAATAAATAGATACTTTTCTTAGCGTAGATATTATGGAAAGGTGGCTCCTTCGGGGCCACCTTTTATTACTTCCAAAATTGAGGTGTTTTAGCCAGAGGGGTATACCTTGACACACACAAAAAAGAATGTAGGATATTTTCAATAAGTGTTGCCGTTGCCGAAGGGTGGCTTATCTTCATTCTTGCTCCTTATGCCCCCTTTTATATATTAAATGTTTTATGAAAATATCGGCAACAGCAACGCAAATCACGAATGTGGAGGATATGATAGTGAAAAAATTAGTATTATTATTCATAACCGTATTTTGTATGTGCTGCATGATTGCATGTGGCGGAGAAACAAATGATACTGCAAATGTAGGTGGTAATAATGAAATTGTGAATGATGCCGCAGACAAACCTGTAGTTACAGAGGCACCTGTAGTTGAACCTGAGGTAACTCCTGCTCCTGCAGAAGTTACACCTGAACCTACTGAAGAGCCTGTAACAGAGGCAACCCCTGAACCTACCGAGGAACCTTCAGTGGTATACGAAGGAATCGATATGGATTCTACATTGAATGGTCAAGATTGGCTTGAAACCTTTGTAGGTGTCATTGATGAACCTAAAGTAGTTGTTTTCAGTGATATTACAGGTAAAAAGGTCATTGTTGAGCAAGACGGAGAAGTATCTGTAAATCCTGATGAAGATGCTATGGCATTATTTATTCCTGAAGGATATACTGATGCACATACTTCAAGTGGAATTGCTACAACTGATAATCAAACTGCTACTGAAAATTATAAGATTTTCTATTTGGATTCTGAAGAGATGAGAGCAGTAGGAGAGAGTAAAGCAGCTTTCTTGGTAATGAAGGGTGATGAGCGGGTTGTACTTATCGTAAACTTAAAAATTGAATAATGATGCTTCATGGAAAAGAGATACTGATAGTTCAGTATCTCTTTTCTCTTGTTCGTTTTTGTTTTCATATATTTACCGGTGTCCCCAATAAGGCACACCGACGACGGAATCCATTCCACTCTATAGCTCTATAACATACTAATCTTATATCTAATCTTGTGATTCAGTTTATTTAAAAATAGATACTTTTTTACCATATTTTTCAAATAAGTATCCCTTTCTATCAAATATCTGGTACCTTTTAGCAAAAGAATCTAATATAGATACGCCAAGTCCTTATATTAACCGATTTACACACCATTTTCTCAGAAAAAAGGATACCAAATGGGCAAAAATCTACCTATAGATACTAGCCCGTCTGTCACCACATTCGCACCATGTCACCCGCGCCACATCATCCGTTAAATTTCCAGTCATTCTATCTACATTTCACAAAATATGTTGACAAATCCTCCCACAAGTGCTATTTTAAGAAAAATTAACTTTTAGGCGAAAGGAGAACCCCAATGTTTGCAACGTTAAAAGAAATGTTTTTAACTGCACATGTGATTAGAAAAGGCTTAGTGTCCATTATTATTCAATACGTGGCACATTTAAGTCTTATTTGTCATACGCAAACATTATATCCAAGGCGGTTTTGTATTTCGTAGTATTATTTTAATCAATTAGAAACCATTCGGGAGCTGATGTTTGCAAGGTGCAGATATCAGCTCCTTTTTGCGCGTATAAGCAGAGTCAAGCATTTCAACAAATGTGAGCATGCTTGCATGTCGTCACACTTGTTGAAACATTTGACAAGCAACGCGAACTCGAAATGTCTGTGACATTTCGAGTCTGCTTATACGGAAGAACGGAGAGACTACATGAGAATTGAAAGAGACAACAAAATCTTTGAATCCGCCGCTTACCGGAAGGATGAAATCCGTTTCTATAACATCAAGATGAACTTCCCCAGTGAGGATTTGATTCTTTATAGTGATGAAGAAAGCTATGTGATTGCCAGAGGCGCAAAAAAGTATCCTACATGGGTATGGACAGCGGATGATATTACCCAAAAGCAGATGGCCGAAGCCGCGGAAACTCTTGTCGCCGAATTTTTGACTCTTGAACGAAACAAAGTGACTGCTAAAAGAGCATTTTATGAATATTTGGTGGAAAGCAAATTCCCCTATCTGAATATGGATGACTATTTTGAAATGGGGACTCTGGAGTGCCATAAACTAAAAGTCCCCCGCAAATGCGATGGACAAATGGAAAAAGCCACCTTGGCCGACTTGGAGGTTCTGGCTCAGTATTTCTACGATGCCTGCTTGGAGATGGATGGTGTAGACTCTGTCACCATGGAACGTGCTCTTGAGAAAACAAAGGAGCGATTTGAATCCGGCACCTTCTTTGTCTGGCGTAATGCCATAGGAAAAGTGGTCTGCATTGCCACTTATCGGATTACCGGAAAACTGGTTAAAATCACTTCCGTCTACACCCCCAAGGAAGACCGCAGAAAAGCCTATGCCACCAATTTAATCCATGATCTGAGCGGACTTTTGCTGGATATGGGGCTGACACCTCTTTTGTACACGGACTACAACTATCCGGCCTCCAATACAGCTTACATTAATGCCGGTTATGAGGATACGGGAATGTTAATTAACTTTAGCTGCAGACCTGGAAAAAACGACGATATAGCAAGTGTACAGCAGGCCAAAGAAAGCTTTAACCGGGTACTGGCCAATCAAACCTATGCCGGAATTATCCGGGACGATAAGCATTTGGAAGTAATCTTAGGTCTGGTAAAGACCGGGAACTATGAGCGGATTTTGGATATCGGTACCGGAACCGGCTATCTGGCCTTCCCTTTGGCCAAGATGTATCCGGAGGCAAAGGTATATGGCATTGATATCGCAGAGGCCATTATGGAGAAAAATCAGGAAACTGTGAAGGAAAGCGATATTTCCAATCTGACTTTCCTGGCCTTTGATGGACTGGAATATCCCTTTGAAGAGGAAAGCTTTGACTTGATTGTAAGCCGATATGCCTTCCACCATTTCCCTAAGGTAGAACTTTCCGTGAAACAAATGTACCGGCTTTTGAAAAAAGGTGGTAAGGTGTTGATTTCGGATCCTATGCGACATCCCACTGATACGAAAGGTGTTATCGATGATTTTATGGGAATTAAAAAGGACGGACATATTCAGTTTTACCCATCTGAGGAGTTGGAGAAGCTGTTTGTCCGAGCCGGCTTTGCTAAAGAAGCCCAGGTGATAACGGATATGAAATTCCCCTTCCCTCCCAAACAGGAGTATTTGGAGCTGTACGACAAAACTTCCCAACATAATAGAGCATATTATAATATCACCCAAGAAGAAAATATCGTATGGGTGAAAAACATCCAAGTAGGAAACACCCTATTTGTAAAGCCTTAACCAAGACTCAAAAACAAAGGAGAGAGATATATGAAACTTGTATTTCCAACACTAGCCTACAAAGAAAAAGCCATGGAATTCATCAATGAATTCTACGAATACGACTCTGAAATCAACGGAGTTGGTGCCTTACATTGGTTTTTAAAGGAATTTACTTATGAAGCATGGTTGGAGAAGGTCTTAGCCGACATAGACATTGCCAATGTGGAGGCCGATAGAGTCCCCGCCTTAACTTACTTTTTTGTGCGGGAAGAGGACGACCGCATCCTGGGCATGATTAATCTGCGACTGGCTTTGAATGATTTCCTGCGTACTGAGGGCGGACATATCGGCTACAGCATCCGCCCCACCGAGCGAAGAAAGAGGTACGGCACCCGCATGCTTCGGGAGGCACTAAAAGTTTATGACCGATTAAGTATCAACGAGGTATTGCTCTCCTGCAGCTGTGAAAATCCCGCTTCCGCAGGTGTCATTCAAAACTGCGGCGGTGTACTGTTAGATGAATTCTACAGCGAAACCTTCCAGGAAAATATACAGAAATATGCTATCTATCGAAAGGAGCAACCGGTATGACAAAAAAGAATTTAGTATGGCCGGATTACGAAAACTGCCTGGCCAATCTGCCCAATTCCATCTTAAACCACTTCGATCAGTCTACCGTGGGAAGTACCCTTCCTCTGGCAGACAAATATTTGCAAAAGGAATACAAGAATGTGGTTCTGCTTTTGCTGGATGGTATGGGGCAGCGCATTTTAGACAGCTGTCTGGAGGAACAGGGCCTCTTTCGTAAGAATCTGGCGGGAACCTATAGGTCCGTATTTTTATCCACAACAGTAGCCGCTACCACCTCCGCAATGTCCGGACTGCAGCCCTGTGAACACAGCTGGCTGGGCTGGGAATGCTATTATCCCCAGGTGAATGAGAATGTCACCGTGTTTTTCAATACCATCCAGGGCACCGAGGAATCGGTGGCAGACTATAATGTTCCTTGGACCGTAACGCCCTATGAAAATGCAATGAATAAAATCAATAAAGCCGGTGGTCAGGCTTATACCTGTGCCCCTTTTGTGGAACCCTTTCCCCAAAGCTTTGAAAGCATCTGTGCCCAAATCAAGGCTCTTTGCAAACAGCCGGAACGCAAATACATATATGCCTACTGGAACCAGCCGGATGGCTTACTACACCGCAATGGTTGTACCTCGGCTGTGGTAAAAGAAGAACTGAAGCTACTGGAAGAGGCTGTGGAACATCTTCTGGAAGGACTGGAAGACACCATTGTTTTTGTCACTGCAGACCATGGACATATTGATACGGATTATGTAGTGTGGCAGGACTATCCGAAGCTTGCCGACTGTCTGGTGCGACTTCCTTCCCTGGAACCCCGGGTACTTAATTTCTTCGTAAAGGAAGGAAAGCATGCCTTTTTCGAAGCAGAGTTTAACAAGGAATTCGGTGACAAATTCCTTCTGATGCCCATGGAGGAAGCCATCGAAAAGAAGCTGTTCGGTACCGGCACCCCTCATGCCAATTTCCGCGCCATGCTGGGCGACTATCTGGCTATTGCAATCAGCGACCTTTCGATTTATTATAATGAAGAGAGATGGGTATCCATGCACGGCAGTGTAACGGAAGATGAAATGCTGATACCACTAATCGTATTAAATGAAAGCAAACAAAAGGAGGACCCGTCATGAAATTTGAACCCAGAACAATCACCCTAAAGGATGGCAGAAGCTGTATCCTACGCCCCACGCATCCGTCAGATGCGGCAGAAATGATTACCTACTTAAAAATGATTTCCGAAGAAACCCGTTTTGTCCTACGTAACCCGGATGAAGTAACATATACTTTGGAACAGGAGAGAGAAATCCTAGGGAATCTGCTGGAGGACCAAGGCTCCGTCATGATGCTGGCTGTTGTAGACGGCCAGGTAGCCGGAAACTGCAGCATCAATGGGATGGGCAATAAAAGAAGAATTCTTCACCGTTGCAGCATGGCAATTGCCTTAAAAAAAGAATTCTGGAATCTGGGCATCGGTACTGCCATGATTACCTATCTGACAGAACTGGCCAAACAAATCGGCTTTGAGCAGATGGAGCTGGACGTGGTTGCTGATAATGAACGGGGCAAAAAGCTTTACCAAAAATGTGGCTTTACAGAGACCGGTAAACATCTTCGGGCATTGAAATATGATGATGGCACCTATGCGGATGAAATCATCATGATAAAACTTTTGCAGTAAAGGAGACCTACATCATGTCCATCCAAAGAGTACGCGAATATTTTGAAACACAGGGGATTGCAGACCGCATCCTGGAATTTGAAACCTCCAGCGCCACCGTGGCATTAGCCGCACAGGCACTGGGCACGGAAGAGTGCCGTATCGCCAAAACCCTTTCCTTCCATGTGGAGGACCATGTGATACTGATTGTGGCTGCCGGTGATGCCAAAATCGACAATCCCAAATATAAGGCAACTTTCCACACTAAGGCGAAAATGCTTGCCTTTGAAGAAGCGGAGCCCCTCATCGGCCATGCCGTAGGCGGTGTTTGCCCCTTTGCCGTAAAGGAAGGAGTAATGGTATATTTAGACGAATCCCTAAAGCGCTTCAATACCGTATTTCCTGCCTGCGGAAGCTCCAACAGTGCCATTGAAATGACCATGGATGACTTGGAAAAATACTCCGGTTTTGAAGGCTGGGTGGATGTATGTAAGATCCTGTAAAGACATTAATATATAACTTCAAGCGGATGTCGCCGGACATCCGCATTTTATTTGACGAAACGCTTTCCGAATAGTATAATATAAGGTGACGCAAAATACGTTTTCAGCCCTTTTATACGGCAGATTGGATACTTATGAAAATCAGGAAATATAACCTTAACGAATTATCTTTACAGGAGCAGGAAGAACTTACCGCCAACAAGTATGTGCTGAATTGCTTTACGGTATTGGCGATTCTTCTTACGATTTCTTTTGTTTTTAACATATTTGACATCTTTATTATTGATAAAAAGCTGATGTTTTCTGCCTATATACCCTCCTTAATCATCTATCTGACTGTGATTATTGCCTCTCTCTATATCCCTCTGTACAGCAGGAGGTCCAAATATTTTATTCTGACAGGCATTATACTGAACTTTACTATTATCGGTATATTCCTTACCTATCATTCTGTCCTTTTATTCCTGTTTCCCCTAATATTTGCTACATTATACTCCTCCAAAAAAATCATGTGTTATTTGTCTGTTCTGACAGTTTGCAGTACATTTATCAGTGTATACGGGGGCTACTATTTCGGACTTTGCGATGCCAATATGGCATTGTTAACATACAGTAATTTAGACACTCACACCGTTGGGGAGCAATTCACCTTAACCACGGTCCAAACCACACCCTTGCAATTATTGCTTTATTATATTGTTCCCCGCTGTTTGATTTATATGGCTTGCGCTGTTTTATGCAGCAGTCTCTATAATATACTCAGCAACAGCTTAGAGAAGGCACATCTTGCGGATGAGCTGAAAAAAGCCATGAAAGAGGCGGAAAAAGCAAAGGAAGAAGCTATCGCAGCCAATCATGCCAAGACCTTGTTTCTGGCTAAGATTTCCCATGAAATCCGCACTCCCGTAAATGCCATCTTAGGTATGAACGAAATGATATTCAGAGAGAGTGATGACCCTCAAATCAGACACTATGCACATGATGCCAAGGATTCATCCCTGTCCATGCTGAATATCATTAACGATATTCTGGATACCACCAAATTGGAAGCCGGTATGATGGAGCTGGTACCTGTCAAATATCATATTGGTAGTCTTTTAAATGATATTTACAATACCATTCATGCGAAAGCAAAGGAAAAGGGATTGGAGCTGTTTTTTGAAATATCCCCTTCCATTCCTTCCAAATATTTCGGGGATGACTTACGGCTTCGCCAGGTCCTGATAAACCTGCTGACCAATGCTGTAAAATATACGGATGAAGGAACCGTGAGCCTTCAGCTGACCGGCACCGTAGACCGGGGTCATGCGCGCTTGTACTTCAGCATTAAGGATACCGGCGTGGGTATCCACGCTGATGACATTGCCAAACTAACCAATGCCTACCTACGCCTTGATCTGAATCATAATCGCAATATAGAAGGCACAGGATTAGGACTAAACATTGTCCAACAAATCTTAAAGCTTATGGACAGTACCTTAGAAATTGAGAGTGTTCCCGGAAGAGGAAGTACATTTGCCTTTTCCATCCTGCAACCTATCGTGGATGCCAATCCTTTATCCGACTTTAGTAATATACGAACCAATACGGATTGGGATCGCCCCTACGAGTCAAGCTTTACGGCTCCCGGTGCTAAGGTATTGGCGGTAGATGACAATCAAATGAATCTGAATGTTCTTTGTCATCTATTGAAGCTGAGTAAGGTACAGGTCACCACAGCCACCAGTGGTCAGGAATGTATATCTCTCTTAGAACAAAATACATATGATGTTATTTTTCTTGACCATATGATGCCGCAGATGGATGGTATTGAGACCTTCCGCAACATTAAAAAACGACATTTGGCACCTCATACCCCCATCATCATGCTTACAGCCAATGCTATTGTGGGTAGCAAGGAACAATATTTGCAGGAAGGCTTCCATGACTTCCTATCAAAACCCATTTTACCGGAAAGATTGGATCAGATGCTTATGAAACATTTACCAGACAAATATATTAACAACGATCTCGACGAACCCGAACCCGAACAACAGGCAATCCTTGAAACCGACAATCTTCCGGAACGCCTTAATAAATTATTACCGGAAATCGATACAGACATGGGCCTTGCCACCTGTTGCGGCGATGCGGATTTTTATGGTGAACTTTTACAAGACTTCATCGCTTTGCCTATCAAATCAGAGTTGACCACTTTCCTGGCAGCTCAGGATGCACCCAATTACTGTACCCGTGTCCACGGCTTTAAAAGTAATGCCTACTCCGTAGGTGCCAAAGCTCTTGGCGACTTAGCATTCAAGATGGAACAGCTTAGCCGAAATAATGACCTGACTGACATTCCTGATTTACAGGAACAGTTATTTGCGCAATATGACCATATTTGTACTACCATTAAGATGCTGATTCCTTAAACAAACTTTGGGTATATCCTTATATCTCGGGAGGTTATCATGATAAGTTGGTTTTATTTTATCGCTTTTTTACTGGCGCTTTATATGTTTGTGTCCTTTCTTGTTAACAACAAAAAGGTGGATTCCCTGCTGATTCTATTTGCGTTAATGGTAGTAATCAATTGTGCCGGATACTATTTTCTTAGTATATCCCGAACATTGGAAATGGCTATATTTTCCAATAAGTTTTTGTATATGGGCGGTTGCTTTGCCCCTCTTTTTACGGTGCTCCTATTATATCGCCTTTGCAAAATCAGGATACCCAAACTACTGGTTTTTTTCCTGTCAGTGTTTTCATCCCTGGTTTTTGCACTTGTTTTAACAATAGGCAGATGGCAAATTTATTACAAATATATAGAATTAATTCGGGAAAACGGCTATTCCTATTTGACAAAGGAGTATGGTCCCACCCATATCTTATATCCGATTATGCTTGTTACATACGGCCTTGTCATTCTTTACTGCCTGATTTATGCCAACAAAAAGAGAAAGGATGTATCCCTTAAGGTTATACTGATTATCGGTGCTACCGGCGTCGCAGTAATCTCCATGTATATTGTGGAGCAACTATTGAATTTGAACATAGCTTTGGCTCCTTTGGGCTATATTTTCGGTCTGGGACTGATTTCCAAATATTATGCCCGTATCAACATGTATGACTTGTCCTCTAACATTTCTGTTTCCATGGAAAAAATGAAGGACTACGCCTACTTAATCTTTGACCATAAATACCGCTTCTTTCACGCCAATGAATTGGCAAAGGAGTTATTCCCTGAAATCAAGACATGGATTATAGATCAGGTGGTACCTGCTTCTGACAGTTATTTATATCAAGCGGTAATAAAATACTTAATGGATTGGGAGGATAAAGACAGCGGCGACCGAACCATCAATGTGGGAAAGTCTTTCCTCAAGTTGCATATTCGAACCATCTCCTATGGCCGCAAGGAAAATGTAGGATATTTATTAGAATTGACTGACTGTACCTCCGAACAGACTTACTTCAGTATGATGGAGGAATACAATATCAGCATGGAGCAGGAGATTGCCGCAAAAACCAGTGAGCTTCTCAAGCAACAACAGCAAACCAATAAGCTCTTCTTACAAACGGTAATCGCACTCAGTGAAGCAGTGGATGCCAAAGACCGCTATACCAGCGGTCATTCCCGTCGAGTAGCGGAATACTCTCGCAAAATTGCTGCCCGTATGGGCAAAAGCGAGGAGCTGCTAGACGATATCTACTATACCGGTCTCCTCCACGATGTGGGTAAGATTCGTGTTCCCGTTGACATTATCAATAAGCCCGGCAAACTGACTGATGAAGAGTTCAATATTATCAAAATCCACCCGGTGACCGGTTATCATATTTTAAGAAGTATTTCCGAAAGCAGCTCCATTGCCATTGCTGCCAAGTATCATCATGAGCGCTATGACGGCAAGGGATATCCCAACGGCTTAAGCGGCACCAATATACCGGAAATCGCACGCATTCTATGCGTTGCCGATTCCTATGATGCCATGACCAGTAATCGTAGCTATCGAAAAGCACTTTCCCAGGATGTGGTGCGAGGCGAATTGGAAAAAGGAAAGGGCACGCAATTCGACCCGGAAATTGCGGATATTATGATACAGTTGATTGATGAGGACACCCATTATCTTATGCGTCAGACCGACTCCTTAAACCATCATGTGCTGATTGTGGATGACGATGCCATGAATCACAAGATTATCTCACATATTATGCAAGAAGAGCCGGAATATAAATTATTCTTTACCGGTAGCGGAATAGATGCCCTGGAGAGAATGAAGGTTCATTCCTATGACCTTATTCTTCTGGATGTACAGATGGCTGATATGGATGGCTTGGAAACCTTAAAACGTATCCGTGAATTTAGCAATGTACCGGTGGTTCTTATGACCGGCAACAAAACCTTGAATACCTCCTCAGACTTCGCCAAGCTGGGATGTGATGACTATATCACCAAACCCTTTGTGCCAATTCTTCTGAGGGAAGTTATTCATAATATGACAAAAAAATCCAATACCTAAAGAATTAGGGAGCCCTTTGTTACAAGGCTCCCTTTTCATTGCATTCCTTTATTTTTCTTCCCACGGATTCACATGCACCATAATGTGCTTCACCTTGGGGAAGCTCTGTTCAATCTGCTCGTGGACATCCTCTGCGATAGCATGGGCTTCTCTTAGGGTATAATCCCCGTTCACCTGTATCTCTACATCCACATATATTTTATTGCCAAAAATACGTGTCTGCAACATATCAATGCTCAACACCTTCTCATGGGCCAATACACAGTCCCTCATCTGCTCTTCCGTCTCCCAATCGCAGGCATGGTCCACCATCTTATCCATGGCATCCTTAAAAATGTCAAAGGCCGCTTTCAGGATAAAGAAGAAAATCACCAGACTGGCCACGGAATCCATCACCGGATAGCCCAAACGTGCACCACCGATACCAACCAATGCGCCGATAGAAGACAGTGCATCCGAACGATGATGCCAAGCGTCCGCCAGCAAAGCACCGGAGTCAATCTTCTTGGCATAATGTCTGGTGTACCAGTACATACCTTCCTTGACCACTATGGATGCAATCGCTGCGATTAATGCCAGTATGCCGGGCACCTGCAAATCCTCATAATCGCCGCTGATTATGTTACCAAATGCCTTGATGCCGATCCCCAGACCGGTCATAAAAAGAATCATAGCCAGCACGATGGCTGCCACACATTCCAATCTCTCATGACCATAGGGATGCTCTTTGTCGGAATCCTTGGCCGCCATATGAATGCCTATCATCACCACAAAAGTACTGAATACATCCGAAGCGGAATGTACCGCATCACTAATCATAGCTCCGGAGTGGGCTACGATACCTGCCACCAGCTTAAAGACCGAGAGAATGACATTTGCCACAATGGTTATCACCGAAACCCGGTTCGCCACTCTCTGAAATTCGTTTGCAGTTACTGTTTTCTTGTTTTCTGTTTCCATAATAGTTACCTCCTAAAGAATGTAAAAGATAGCTCTATGGCACTTATTTGTGGGCATATAAAAACACCCACGAATCAGTATAGCAACTACTGTCCCGTGGATGTCTGACATCAATTCCACTGTCGCTTCAGCGACCCGACTCCATGACTTATGGTCACGGTCTGCTCAGTTTGTACTGTAGATTATATGCAGTGCAAAGAGTTCTTGTAGAATATCATATGTTTATGAACTTGTCAAGGTGTATAAATAACCTTACTTAACTTACGACTCTGCAAACAGTAGCCTCGTATACTCTTCTTTGGGATTGGTAAACAATACTTCCTTGTCACCAATTTCCACGATTTTACCGTCCTTCATGACCATGATACGATCGCTCATCTTGTAGATAACGTTGATATCATGGGAAATAAATAAATAGGACAGCTGCAATTCCTCCTGGAGCTTCTGCATCAGCTCCATAATCTGTGCCTGAATGGTCACATCCAATGCAGAAACAGGCTCATCTGCAATCACCAGTCCCGGACGGGTAATTAATGCCTGACCGATACTGATACGCTGACGCTGACCACCGGACAGCTGGGAAGGCCACCGGTTAAAATACTTCTCCGGCATACCGATTTTCTGCAACATATCATAGGCCGCAGCCTTCATATCCGCATCCGTCATCTTGCATGCAGGGTCCAGCTTGCCTGCTGCACGCAACGGCTCCTGTAAAAGCCAGCCAATGGTTTTGGCCGGATTCAAACTACTATAAGGATCCTGAAACACCATCTGAGGGCGTATGGAATAATGCTTTACTTCTCCATCTACCAGTTTATTCATACCTAATATAGCCTTGCAAAGGGAAGTCTTGCCACATCCGCTCTCTCCTACCAGACCCAGAGTTTCCCCCTTCTCCAAGGTAAAGGTGGCATTCTCTACTACCTGGCGTTTTTTCTTCTGTCCGAACAAAGAATTACTACCTTCCTGATAGTATACATTCAAGTCACGAACCTCTAATATATTTACACTTGCTTCCGCTGTAGTCTCCGGCGCATCCTCCTTCTCCTTTACACGGGAAGGCACCGCCTCTATGAGCTTACGGGTATAGGGCTCTTTCGGATTCCCAAATACTTCCTCTGTGGGGCCGATTTCCACCAGTTTACCATCCTTCATTACCGCTATCCGGTTACAAATCCTTCTGGCCAGATTCAAATCATGGGTAATGAAAAGCATGGAAGTTTTCTGCTCTTTATTAATATTACGCAGCACTTGTATAATCTGATTCTGTACACGTACATCCAAAGCTGTGGTAGGCTCATCCGCAATTAAAAGCTCCGGCTTCAGGATGATGGCCATGGCAATCATAACACGCTGACGCATACCGCCTGACAATTGATGGGGATAGCTGTCATAAACCTTTTCCACATTCTTAAGCCCTACACTTCTGAATGCTTCCAGAACCTTATCATAGCGCTCCTGTGCCTCCAATTGTGTATGAAGCACCAAGACCTCATCCACCTGTCTTCCCACCTTCTGGGTGGGATTCAAAGAAGTCATAGGCTCTTGGAACACCATGGACATACGATTGCCCTGAGCTTTTCGAAGACGGTCCTTATCCTGTGCCTTACCATCCTTAATCAGCCAGTCCTCGCCCATACGGATACTGCCGCCCTTGATAGTAGCTTCCGAAGACAAAAGACCCATAATGGAAAGGGCAGTCACAGACTTACCGGAACCGGACTCTCCTACGATACCCAGTATCTCACCGTCATATATTTCCAAATTCAGTTGATTTACAGCCAATGTTTCCTCAAAGGCCACGGAAAGGTTTTCAATCTTAATCATTCCTGTAACCTCCTGATTCCTTCACTTAGCAGTGAAAATCCAAGCACAATCCACACGATGGCAAGTCCCGGTGACAATGCATACCAGGGTGCTGTCATCAGATATCCCTGGGCATCGGAAAGCATCTTACCCAGACTGGCATCCGGTGGTTGTACGCCGATACCAAGATAGCTCATACCGGACTCAGCCAGTATGGCATTGTTAAATCCAATCATCATAGATGCCCAGAATACAGAGAAAATATTGGGCAATATATGAACAAACAAAATACGAATATGTCCCACACCCATGAGGCGGGCGCGCTTAATATAATCCGCATCTCGCAGCTTAATAAACTCACTTCGTACGATACGCACATAGCTGGGGGTAAATACGATGGCCAGGGATACAATCAGATTATGACTACCGCTACCCATCAGGGTAATCATCACCAGACCTAATAAAATACTGGGAAAACCATTGATAGCGTCCGTAATACGCATCACGATTTCATCCACAATGCCGCCGAAATATCCGGTCAAAGCACCGATTACGATACCTGCCGCGCCGGACAAAATCACCACCAAAGTGCTGATAAACACGGTGGTACCTACGCCCTTCATCACTCGTGAGAAAATGTCCCTTCCGAAATTATCTGTACCAAATAAATGGCGGAAGGAAGGTGCCTGAAACCGCTCTGTAGCTGACATTTCCGTGGTGCTGTAAGGTGTCCAGAAATACCCTACCACTGCAATAAGCAGTATCATTAAGGTCATCACCAGACCTGCCCAGAAATATCGGTTCCCTTTGAAGTTTTTCAAATAATCCTTGATTAATACTTTCATACGCTTCCCCGATAGCTGTTTGTTTTAAGTGCTACTATTTACTACTGATTCTGGGGTCAATCACTCGGTAGAGGATATCCACCAGAAAATAAACAAAAATAACCACAAAGGTAATATATAAAATCAGGATTTGTACCACCGGAAAATCTCTGGTGGATACAGAGCTGATGAGCAGTCTGCCTACGCCCGGCAAGCCGAATACCTGCTCTACAACAATACTTCCTGCAATAATCTCTGCTATAATCATGCCTAAAAAGGTAACTACCGGCATCATGGCATTACGCAGCACATGACGATACATCACTCGACGCTTGGAGCAACCCTTACTGTATGCAGTCCGAACATAATCCGCATCCATCTCTGTCATCATGGAATTTCTTAAAAATCTGGCTGTCATGGCTATCTTCGGTATGGCTATGGAGATGGCAGGAAACAGTAAATAACCCAAGAATCTCCAGAAATCCGTATGATAACTTACATATCCCCCCGGTGTAAACCACCTTAGGAATATACCGAAAAAGTATGTGACTAAAATACCCAGAAAGAAAGAGGGCACCGCCATGGCTGTCTGGGTACCGATACCCATCAACACATCCAGCAATTTACTCTTGCTTCTGGCCCATAAAACACCCAAAGGTATGGATAATACGATGATTAAAACCAGCGAAATGGCTGCCAGCCAAAGGGTTACAGGCAGCTTATCGCCTATGAGCTCCGCTACCGGCATCATTTCATTCATATTCTTGGAGTAGCGGTAGCTGACGCCTAAATCGCCCTGCAGCACTCCGCCCATCCAACTGAAGTAGCGCTGTACGGGCGGCTGGTCAAGTCCCAGCTCAGCCCGCAGTTGCGCTTCTCTCTCCGGTGTGGACTCGGTACCTAAAATGGACGTCACCACATCACCGGGTATAATCTGAAAGGCAATAAACGCAGCCACTGAAACAATAAACAATGTCATAATGAGAGTAATAAATTTTTTTCCGAAATATTTCATGACTGCTTTTCCTTTCTTATCTTTGTCTTATTTTGTGTAATAAACCGTACTCATATCCTGAACATAAACAGGGTAGAATTTGTATCCGCCCAGTGTATTCTTCATGGCTATGGTAATAGGGGGAATCTGAATAAATGCAGTTCCCGCATCCTTTGTTAACAGCTCCTGAAGCTGTTTGTAGTACTTTGACTTCTCCTGTAAATCCAGACTGGACTGTGCCTTCTTGAATACTTCATCATATTCGGCATTCTTGTAATTGATGAAGTTCTTGGATGAATCGCTCTGGAAACGGTTCAGCAAATAGCCGGGAGTCATGTCGCAGGTAATACCACAGATAGTAGACTGATAGTTACGTCCCTGATAGCACTCGGTCAACCAGGTGTTCCATTCCACCGCATCGATCTTGGCATTGATACCTGCCGCCTTCAGCTGCTCTACTACCACCTCTGCAGTCTGCATATGGTATGCATAGTTGGAAGGCACGGTAATCTCCAAATCAAAGCCGTTAGGATAGCCTGCCTCTTTCATCAGCTGCTTTGCCTTCTCCACATTGGCTGTGGTACCGTACACATCATTCAGCTCCACATAATAATCCTTCAGAGCGGGAAGCATCGCAGAACCGGCCAGCATAGCACCGCCGCCTGCCACGAAAGCATTGATGGAATCCTTATCCAAAGCATAGCAGATGGCCTGACGTACCCTTACATCATCCAAAGGCTCTACTGCATTGTTTAAGAACAATGCCTGCACCACATCAGAAGGTGCTGACAGAATCTGGAAGGACCCCTTGCCCTTCAGTTCATTTGCCTGAGAGTCAGTCAGATAAGGGTAGATGTCAATGGAACCGCCCTGCAGATTTAAGAGTGCGGTGTCCGGACTGTTAACGATTTTGAACTCTACTTTGTCCAGATAAGGAAGTCCTTCCTGCCAGTAATTTGCATTCTTGGCAAGAACGATACCCTCCTGGGGTGCGTAGGAAACAAAAGAAAACGGTCCTGTACCAACGGGGTCTGCATTAGCGTCTTCTCCACTACCCTTAGGGATGATAGCCGCCACAAAGCTGTAAATCAGCTCTGTATTTGCACTGCCCACTGTTACCTGAACCGTCTTAGGATCAACTATATCTACACTTGTAATCACGCTTAAGGCTGAAATCAGCGGTGTTCCGTCCAAAAGTCCGGAAGCTCTTTCCAGTGAATACTTCACATCCTCAGCGGTTACTGCATTCCCATTGTGGAACTTTACGTTCTCTCTCAGGGTAAAGGTGTAAACCAAACCATCTGCTGAAATGTTATAATCACTAGCCACTGCTTTGATTAAATTACCATTCTCGTCAGGCTTTACCAAACCTTCGAAAATGTTAAACAGAATCTCCTTAGTTCCTGCCGCGGTTGCTTTATGTGGGTCAAGACTATCAATATCCTGTTGTATGCCTACAACAACGGAGCCGCCGTAAGTTGGCTCCTTTGAGGAATTATCCCCCGAAGACTCCCCTGTACCACCTGCGCATCCGCTCAGTGTGGTCATTAATAGAAATGCCATAAGTAAGTAGCTCGTTAGCTTTTTTCTCATTTTCTATTCTCCTCTTCGATTAATAAACCTCTCACTATTCAATTGTTGTTATTATTTTAACACACTTTTTTCAGATTGCAATGTTTTTTATTCGGTACAATACCGGTATCTGCCGGAAAAGTTGCCTTGTAACATTCTATTCGTCAGTTTTAGTATCCTTCAATAATGTTCTTTTTTCCTTCCTTTTCCGGATGGCTTTCTTTGCCTTGTCATAAAACTCTCTTAATACTGCCAGTGTTTTCTGATCATTTGGAAAAAGCCATCTTAGCAAAGCCATGGCAATAGCGATCGTAACCACTTTTTCCGGCGAAACCGGCAACCACAAAAAAGCCAGATACGCTCCACCAACTGCCACCATCCATTCAATTTTAAAGAATGTTCCTATCCCAAACACCACATATGACCATCCGTTTGTAATCAGCCACGCCAACAACACACATAGTAATAGTCGCGGATTCAGGATAAACTGTACTATTTTCTTCAGCTTATTTTTCATGTAAATCCTGCATTGCCCCCACATCTGCATCTTTCTAATATCTTTGGCAGACAATTACAGTATAATTCGCTTTTTTATCCTTTTCAATTGAATCCGCGAGTTTTATAAAATGTTAATATTTTGTAACTATTCAGAGCCCTGCGAATTTCCGAAGGCAGACTGAGTAAGCTTACTTACAGAAGGCTGTTTTCGGAAATTCATATAGTGAGAAACCCGCATAAGCAAAAGGAAAGCACTTTCCATTCGTCATTTTAAAACATTTCTACGGTACAGCACCCCTGTCACAGTAAGTATCACCAGACTGATTCCCCAATATCCAAGTCCCGTATAATTTATCGGAACTATCATAATGACAACCGCACAGATACCACTAACCAGTACCGGAACCAATCCTCCTATCATTGCCGAAGCACTTTGCTTTACCACGGACACCTCAGTGTCCCACTGCATTTTGGGCAACCACAGATTCACCGATATCCCCAACACCGCCGCGAACAGTATCATAATAGCCGGCAAAACTACCATGGCAATCAATTCTGCCACAGGCAGTTTCAAAACCATACAGCTGATTATCACCGACACCACATAAAAAGGTGCCGTTAAACATAACTGAAACAGAATCTTACCATCTAATATTTCTTTTCTGCTAAGAGGCAGGCTCTTTAAAATCCATACCTCTTTGCCCTCCATGGAAATGGACACGGATGTAACACTTAAGACCGTAAATACTGCTCCCAGCACAAAAGGGAAAGCCGCTCTTAAATTCATTCCTGCCGGTAAATCCGCTACCATTTCTTCCATATCGATGAAGAAAAAGCTGATGCTTAAGATGACAGCCATTATGGGACCCATAATAGTATTCATCACATAAACGCCGGACGAAAAGTATCGTCTGGCTTCCCGGATTACCAAGGCCTTGTGTAAGGAATTTCTATGCAGCTTCTCCTTTTGATAATCATGCTTTGCCCGAATATTAAACAGACGCATGCAAATCCCCTGATAGCCTATCGTAATCAATACGATTACGATGCCAAGCAAAAGAAGGGAGCCTGTCAGTACCAAAGCCAGCTTACCCATACTTCCTTCCGTGATTGCATCACCCAGCAGTACTGCGGGAGGATACAAATTCCCCAGTATAACCAGTACCCCATCCCCATAATTTTTCATCATTTCCGGTGTAATTTCCGCTTCTCCCAAGGAAGTCATGGGAAGCATGAACACCACGACTACCAGCAGGATAGTCAATCCGGCTTCCATCCAGGCCTTGTGCTTCATACGCTGGGAAATCCCTGTAACAATCATCCCTATCCCGGCTGAAACAGCCACCGGTATCAGGGGCACGGTAAGAACTGCCATGCCGCCAATCAGCAAGAAACTTACCTTAGGTGTGGTAAAATAACCATACATCACCAATCCCGGAATCATGATCAATGCTGTAAATACTAAGCCCTCAAAATACAGTCGAAAGAACCGGCCACATACCAATGCCACACTCCTGATGGGCATGGAAGACACAAGCTCATATCCCTGCTTCCGATACAGGATTCCTCCTGCTTTAAATATACTTAAAACCAATACAAATACCGTTGTGATGGTAATCAAATATGCAGGAATAGCCTCGGCTGCATCCAATGTATGGAGTCCGTAGCAAAGACCACATACGTAGCCCATTATCACAAGTCCTACCAACCCATATATCACTGCCATAAGGATGGCTTTCCGCTTTGCTTTTTTATCTGCCGTGTGCAGTAGCACATTGATACCCCAGAAATTGCACATTTCCAGCTTGGTCAAAAGCCTGATTTGCTTAATCATTCTCCAGCACCTCCATAAACATGGACTCCAGAGTTTCTCCTTCCCCAATTACCTTGCTCATATCACCACTTGCCTCTATGGTACCATCCTTGATGATAGCCACCTTATTGCAAAGCTTCTCTGCCACATCCAGTACATGGGTGGAAAAGAAAATCGCACCTCCCGCTTCACACATCTGAGCCATCACCTTCTTTAGTATCAGGGATGCCTTAGGGTCCAGACCCACAAAGGGTTCGTCCAGAATAAGCAGCTTGGGACTATGTACCAGTGCCGAAATCAATGCCAGCTTCTGCTTCATACCGTGGGAATAGCCGGATATCAAATCTCCCAAAGACTGTGTAATTTCAAAAGCATCTGCATATTTATGGATTCTTTCTTCCCTTTCCTTTGCGGGAACCTGAAAAACATCCGCCACAAAATTCAAGTACTGGATCCCCGTCAGATACTCGTACAAATCCGGGTTGTCCGGAATATAAGCCATCTTTCTTTTACAGCCCAGCATGTCTTCCTTCAGATTCACCCCATCAATATAAATATCTCCGGCTTCATAATCATGAATCCCGGTGATACACTTTAGAGCCGTGGTCTTTCCTGCACCGTTATGTCCGATAAAGGCATATATATCCCCCTTCTCCACATGAAGAGAAATATCTGTCACCCCTTTATTACTTCCTTTGTAATGCTTTGTTAAATGTTCTATTCTAAGCATACCTCCACCACCTTTCTCATGTATCCTACCACATAACCCTGCGTCACAAGCAACCCTTTTTGTTAAATTTTTTCAAAAAAACTATTGACTATGTCACAGTGAAGTGGTATAGTGCATCTTGTAAACATCATATAGAACCAAATGCGATGAGCAGAAACCAGTAGGTTGGAAAGAACCTGGAGAGAGTTGCCGGTTGGTGCGAGGCAATGGGGGCGTCCTTCACGAATTCATTCTGTTAGCAGTGCGCTGAATGAGAGAAATCTTTAGTAGGATGCAACGGGAGTTCCCGTCACAGAACTAGGGTATGTTAGTACTCGACGAGGTCGTTATCGTGAGATAATGACGAACTGAGGTGGTACCACGAGAAACATAGATATCTCGTCCTCTGTATTCTTAATCGGAATGCAGAGGACTTTTTTGTTTTCGACAATCCGATGTAACTCGTTATTTTAAGTATCGAAAAAGAAAGGATGAAAAAAATGGCACAAAACTATTACCAGAAAGAAATCGAAACCATGCCTGTGGAAGACTTAAAGAAGCTTCAGTCTGAGAAAATCGTAAAGCAGGTAAAACATGTTTATGAAAACGTAGCATACTATCGTAACCTTATGGACGAGAAGGGCGTAAAACCGGAAGATATTCAGAGTATCGACGATTTACATAAGCTTCCCTTCATTTCTAAAGCGGACTTGAGAGATGCATATCCTTACGGACTTTTGGCAAAGCCCCTTAACGAGTGTGTACGTATTCACTCTACCTCCGGTACTACCGGACGTCGTGTGGTTGCTTTCTATACTCAGAACGATGTAGACCTTTGGGAAGACTGCTGCGCACGTGCCATCGTTGCAGCAGGCTGTGATGAGAAGGATGTATGCCAGGTAGCATACGGATACGGCTTATTTACAGGTGGTGCCGGCCTTCACGGTGGTTCTCACAAGGTGGGCTCTTTAACCCTCCCCATGTCATCCGGCAATACGGACCGTCAGATTCAGTTCATGATGGACCTGAACGCAACCTTAATCTGTTGTACTCCTTCCTACGCTGCATACATTGGCGAAACCTTAAAGGAACAGGGCTACAAGCCGGAGGATATTCCTTTGAAGGCAGGTATCTTCGGTGCAGAGCCTTGGACAGAGGAAATGAGAAGAGGTATCGAAGAAACTCTTGGTATTAAGGCATACGATATTTACGGTCTGACCGAAACCTCCGGTCCCGGCGTGGCATTCGAATGTTGCGAACAGACCGGTATGCATGTAAATGAAGACCACTTCTATCCGGAAATCATTGATCCCGATACCGGAGAAGTTCTTCCGGAAGGCGAAAAGGGTGAGCTGGTATTCACCGCACTGGACAAGGAAGCATTCCCTCTTCTTCGTTATCGTACCCGTGATATATGTGTACTTTCCCGTAAAAAATGTTCTTGCGGCCGTACTTTGATTAAGATGGCTAAACCTATGGGAAGAACTGACGATATGCTTATTATCAGAGGTGTAAACGTATTCCCCAGTCAGATTGAAACCGTTCTCTTAAATGAAGGCTATCAGCCCAACTATCAGATTGTGGTAGGCAGAGTAAATAATACCGATACCTTTGATGTGAATGTAGAAATGAATCCGGAACAGTTCACCGATATCGTAAGTGATGTTCTGGCTATGGAAAAATCATTGGCAAATGCTATGAAGACCATGTTGGGTATCAATCCTACCGTACATCTTGTAGCACCTAAGAGCATCGCAAGAAGTGAAGGAAAAGCAGTTCGTGTCATTGATACACGTAAGTTAGTGTAAGGACGAAAGGAGATAAGAAAATGGCTATTAAGCAGTTAACAGTTTTTGTAGAAAACAAAAAGGGAACTATGGTTTCCGTAACCGATATTTTATCCCAAAACAATGTAAATATCAGAGCACTTTCCATCGCTGAAACAAAGGACTTTGGTATCTTGAGATTGATTGTAAACGATGATAAAACTGCTATTAAAGCATTGACAGACAAGGATTACCTTGTAAAATCCATCGACGTGGTAGGTGTAAAAATCGGTGATGCACCCGGCAAGCTTACTACCGCTTTGGACGTACTTGATAAGGCCAACATCAATGTAGAATATCTGTATGCCTTTATGGCACGTACAGAAAAGCATGCATACGTAGTACTCCGTGTAGGTAATAACGCAGAGGCTGAAGCTGCACTTGAAAATGCCGGATATCATCTGATTACGGAAGCTGATATCTGCAAACTGTAAAAGACAAATGAATTCCAACAGCCTCCATCCTGCATACCGGATTGGAGGCTGATTTTCGGATAAAGAGGTAAGAACTATGTCTATGAATTTTCACAAAAAATTGCCTTCCGGAGGAGATATCAAGGAAGACTATCCTTTAACAGCAAAAATGATACAGGTAAAGAAAGAGCGCGACGAAAAGATTAAAGCAGTCTTTGACGGAACCTTGGATAAGTTTGTCCTGATCATCGGTCCCTGTTCTGCAGACCATAGCGAACCGGTGCTTGAATATATTTCAAGACTTCGCAGACTGGAGGAGCAGGTTTCAGACAAGATTATCATTATCCCCAGAATCTATACCAACAAGCCCAGAACCACAGGACATGGCTATAAAGGAATGCTTCATCAGCCGGACCCGGATGCCAAGCCGGATATGTACAAGGGTATTGTTGCCATCCGTGAGCTTCATCTGGCTGCTCTTCGTGATTATGATTTCTCCTGCGCGGATGAAATGCTCTATCCGGAGAACTACCGTTATCTTTCCGACCTTTTGTCTTATGTGGCGGTAGGTGCACGTTCTGTAGAAAATCAGCAGCACAGACTGACAGCCAGCGGTATTGACGCTCCCGTAGGTATGAAGAATCCTACAGGCGGTGACCTTGGTGTTATGATGAATTCCATCGTGGCAGCACAGTCAAGCCATACCTTTATTTACAGAGGATGGGAAGTGACCAGTGACGGCAATCCCTATGCCCATGCTATTTTGCGCGGCTATATCGACTATGCCGGAAGAAATATCTCCAACTATCACTATGAGGATTTGTTACGTGTAAAGGAATTGTACGAAGAGCTGAATCTGAAGAATCCGTCGGTGATAGTGGATACCAACCATAACAACTCCGGCAAGAAATACTTAGAACAAATCCGTATTTCCAAGGATATCGTACACAGCCGTAACCAAAATGATGATATCAAGCGCCTGGTAAAAGGTCTGATGATTGAAAGCTATCTGGAAGACGGCGCCCAGAGCGTAGGCGAGCATGTTTTCGGCAAGTCCATTACCGACCCTTGTCTCGGATGGGAAAAGACCGAACGCCTGGTGCTGGATATTGCAGAGAAGCTTTAATGAAGTGTAAAATAGCGAAATCATATATGGAAAACTTGACCGCAACCCATAGTTGCGTAATCCGGAAAAATAGCACCGAAAAAATGGTGGCGAATAATGATCTGTGTCTGTTACAATAATACTTGCAACGCGTAGCACATAAAAAGAGGCAGTACTGTACTCGCACAACTTCTTATCATACAAAAGGAGAACATGAAATGAGTTTAGGAAAGAATCTTCAGTATTTACGTCGTCTTAGCAAGGATATGACACAGGAAACATTGGCTGAGAAGCTGAATGTGAGCCGCCAGACCATCTCCAAGTGGGAAATGGATACCGCACAACCGGAAATAGAGAACGCAATTGAGCTGTGTAAGATATTTAACTGTTCACTGGACAGCCTGTTTCGTGAAGAAATGGATAAGAGAAGCGACAACTACTCCAATCTTCGTGTAGAGGAAGTGGCAGGCTTCCGCTATATAGCCCATACGGTTGTCAGTTCTAACCCGGAGGGCGATGCTTTGGACCGTGTATTCAAGTTCGCAGCAGAACATGATATAAAGGATTCAAGAGTAATCGGCTGGGACTTCCCACATGTTTCCGTGGAACAAACCAACGTTTACAATATGCATGGCTATACAGCAGCCTGGGTTCTTCCGGAGGGTCTTACACCGGAAGGATATGAAATCAAGGAACAGCCCAAACACAAATATGCGGCAATCCATATTGACAGACCCTTTGATAATCCCTTTGTTACCATCCCGGGTGCATACCAAACCCTAAATGACTATATGAAAGTCAATGGAATCACCCATGATTGTGATGGTGTCATCCCCTGTTTTGAAACAGATGGGGACACTATGGATATCTATATTGCCTGTAACTAGCTATTGTGACTCTCATCCCACTACCCCTAAAAGGTAGTGGGATGTTTTATTTTATCATCAGGCGCAATGATTTGACGCGTAGATGGAATTGGGGTAAAATGTAATAGTAATACTCTAACTTTTAGCTTAAAGGAGGACTGTATGCAAAACACAGATGATAGGTATTTTTATTTAATATCTAACCGTGTTAGGTTTGGCTGTGGATATCGAATGGTATCCGGTCAGAAACAATATTTTGCTTTTCACGGAATCCCAGTTCGTAATGACGACATTTTTACAACGTCAGAAATTAGCGAAGAAGAATTCGAACAAATTATTAAGGAATACCCCAACCAAATTAGTGCGAGCAAAGAGACAGCTTTAGTTTTCAGGAACAAATATGTGGAAAATCATACCGTGCTTCTTGAAGGCTGGAATAAATTATTGTAGGAGAATATATTATTAAATATTTGACTACAAAACAGCACTCTCCCACTACTCTATATGGTAGTGGGAGAGTTTTTTGTTGCAATCTACTACCTTTACTCAGCCAATTCTACTTTATCCAGATCTTTCTTTATCTCTTCGTATAAGCTGTCAACTGTCCAACGAGTATCTGCAGTTGTAGAAAATTCAAAATGCGCTATATCCACACATATTTCAGGTATATCCTTATTTTCAAGTATTTTATTAAACCCAAGCCTCATACCTGCAAACTTGTATGAATCATATGGATATTTGGTTTTTTTGCGATAATCTTTATCATAGGTCATGCTTAACAAGGTATCTATCTCTACTGCAGCTGCCACAAAATTATTCACTATTTTCTGGTTTTCCTCAGGCGTTCCTATATATGTCTCCAAAGAGAAGGAATAGCTCGTCGAAATTTTACCTTTTAGATAATCATCTAACTCATATTTTTCAAGAATTTCCATAATCGCATCCTCATTACAAGCCAAAACAGCATGGCTGTAATCATCAGTTACGTTATTCGCCAGCGGAAGTATTTCAACCGTCGCCCCATCTATATTAGGTTTTGTCAAAGTGCTTATGATACTAAAGGTATTTCCCTTGGAATCTGTAAATACATAATGGATGTTTGTATCCCTAATTTTTTGCGTTTCGACAAAAGTAACCCCTCCACCCATCAAATCATTAGCAATTTTTTCTGCCTGTTTTTGAGTAATATGCTTGTCATCACTACAAGACCTAAGTATTGTAATTAATAAAAAGCAAATAACAATGATCCAAATTATTCTTCTTATTTTCATGATCATTTCTCCCCCTTATCTTTCCTATTCTACTATCAACAACTATATGTGCTTTGCACTGATTATGCAAGACTTTTTGTATATCCGAATGGGTAGTCTCCCAAAATGACAAGAAAACTTTGCAAAAAAGCTGTGTTCATCGCATTACATATTGAATTCTTTTTACCAAGAAAGGCATCAAGTTGAACGATTGCATTTTGAAAAACAGAAAAACAACATTGATAATAATAGAAATATGGGATATAATTGTATTTGCAAGATAAAATTATGATAATATTCTGATAAGGAGGCTATTATGATACAAATAAGACCCGTTTCTGATTTAAGAAATAAATTTCCTGATATTGAAAAAGCAGTTGGTGGAGGAGAACCGGTATTTTTAACCAAGAACGGATATGGTGCGATGGTTGTATTAAGCTTGGAAGCATACTCCAGACTTACAGATGGCGTTGAATCTGCATTGGATGAGGCTGACAGATATGCTGCCGAAAACAACACGAGATATACACATGATGAAGTTTTTACCAATCTTCGAAGGAGGATAAATGGCTGATACACAGTACGAATTAAGATATTTACCTCTGTTCTATGAGGATTTAGAAGAAAAAGTAACCTATATATCCGAAACTTTGCACAATTTACAAGCCGCAAATGATTTATTAGATGCAGTTGAGCTAGCGATACTGGAAAGATTACCATTTGCCGAAGCATTTGAACCGTATCCTTCTGCAAAGGAAAGACGATATAAATACTATCGTATGTATGTAAAAAACTTTGTAATTTATTACGTTGTAATAGATGATTTAGGCCCTAAAAAGATTATGGAAGTCAGAAGGTTTTTATATAACAAGCAAGATCGCGAATCGTTGATATAATAACAATAAAAGAAAAATGGCTATAATCAATAAAATTCCACAAGAAACATCTTCTTGTGTTAAAGATAGATATTAAAATTTTTGGAGGATGATTTGTAATGAAAAATTTAGCTGTAACAAATAGATTATGGAGAGTGATTATTAAATAACTCTCCATCCAAGAAAAGGAGAGTAAAATAATGAAAACTAATGATTTAAGTGTAAAACTAAATGCAATAATGCAAAAATGGAATTTTAGTGGATGTATCAGTATCTGCAAGGATAACGAAGTGATATATCAGGGGTGTCATGGATATGCTGATTATGAAGCCGGAAAAGCGAATGATTTGGAGACTCGCTTCCTGATTGCTTCGGTTACAAAGCAATTTACTGCGGCCTGTATTATGATGCTGGTAGAAGAAGGTAAAATTAATCTACAACATACATTGGATGATTATTTACCTGAATATACATATGCGTCCCAAATTACAATCCGTCAAATGCTGAATATGATGTCCGGGATTCCTGATATGATTAACGAAGTAATCGTTGAAGAAATCGAACTGGATAAAACAGAAAGAACACACGAAGAACAGCTTATTTTCGAGTATCAAACACAAAGTAGACGTTTTTCTTTGAGTGAAGTATTGGAACTGGTAAATAATAGGGAACTGAACTTTGAACCGGGCACCTTGATGAACTATTCAAATACGAACTATTCCTTTTTGGGATTTATTGTAGAACGTTTGGCAGGTCAGTCGTTAGGAACATTCATGGAAGAGCGAATTTTCAAACCGCTTCATATGAACGAAACCATCTGTAATCCGTCGCTGGCTACGAGTATAGGCTATGCAAGATTGGATGATAAGATTGTGCGATTAGGATACGGTAAGGATATGAGTGGTGATGGATGTATTGTTACCACTGCTACCGATTTATCATTATGGCTAAATGCAGTTTTAACGAAAAATGCAATCTTATCAAAACAAAGCTGGGAACAAATTTTAACTATGGTTCCCAATCCGGATAAAAACAACTGGCTTGAAAATTATGGCTTCGGATGGGATAAAACAGGCCCTTGGTATCAACACAATGGTGGCGACATGGGTTATGTGACCTTTGTATTCATGTGCATTGAGAAGATGATTACCGTTGCCATATGTCAGAATTTAGAGGCATTGCCACTTGATGATCCGGTAGGACGTGTTGAATTTGAAATGATGCAGTGTATTGAGGAAACGATTTGAAAACCTTGAATTTCAATTAGTCAACTCAAATGAAACTCTAAGTACCGTTCACATTTGTATAAATGTGGGCGGTACTTTTTATATGTAAATACTGACTTGGCGGCCAATTCTGGAGTTCGGGGCAGTTAGGTGTTGAATGTACGTTACACTCTTCTGCCCTGTTTGACGTGAGGTTTGAATTAAGGTAGAATGTAAAAGGATGTACAAATGAAGGCTGGCTAACACATTTTTGCCCGGGCGTGGTGTCCCAATTTGAAATTTCGTAGGCCAATCACCTTCATCATAAAATAAAAGAGCAAAGAGTTGTATACTCTTCACTCTATATATTACGAATTTGAATTTGGTGAAGGTGGAGCTTATGAAATACGATATTATTTTTCCTACAGCATTTGATAGTATAAATCCTGATAATGATAATATAGATGTACTTGTACAAACTGAGAACGGGCAGCAATATACATTTGTTGTTGCTACTCCAGATAATGTGAAGTATCTTATGAAAAAAGATAATGTATCATTTCTTAAACCTGGATTGCCGTTTCTGTTTGTGGAAAAACTTACGGACACTAATATTCGTATGGTAGTGGAGTCTTTGTTGGAAGAAGATGAGCAACTTATCCGTATCTATGGAGATGATTTTTTGCTAATGGATAGAGAGAGGAAACTTTGAAGTTTCGCATGAGTTTACAAATGCAAAGGCAGAGGATATTTTACATGATAAAAATGCCAATTCGTTGAAGCAAAAGGATAGTAAACGATGCGTAGAGTGCTTGGAATATCAAGTTATTTGTAGGTAAACGATGCGTCGGTTGATTTTGCGATTGGATACATATAGGATTGCAATTGGAGGTGATGAAAATGGATGCAAATAAATTTGGTTGCTTTGTAGCTGACAGAAGAAAGGAATTGAAAATGACACAAAAAGATTTGGCTGCAAAAATTCAAGTAACTGACAAAGCTGTTAGCAAATGGGAAAGAGGTTTAGGATTTCCGGATATAAACACCATAGAGTATTTGGCTGATGCTTTGAATGTATCCATAATAGAACTTATGAAATCAGAAAGAGAAACCGAAAATGTAGCAATCGATGAAGCTGTAGTTGTGAATGTTTTAGACATGGCTGAGAAGGAAGTGCAAACGAAACAGACCAGAATTCTTATAATTTTATTGGTAACTACATTCTTATGTGTACTTGTTGAAATGCTGCAAAGTATTGACTGGAATGCAAGGGAATTGACAATGTCAATTACAATACCTCATACGGCTGTTATCCCCGGATTTGTGACAATTATAGTCTCTATAATATACAAACTAAAGGGCGAGAAGACAGATAATTTTATTGCGGTAGGTATTTGTATGATGATAATTCCGATTATTTTATCGATGGGAGCATTTCTTATTTTAGGTTTACTTGCAGGATAGTAGGACATCATCAAATTTGATTAAGCAAAGAGAATGTTTTGCATTTGTAGAATCTCAGTCGGCTGATATATTTGCAAATGTAGAGGAAAAGTATCATGCTATTTTAAATAAAAAGACAGAAATGATAATCCCTAAGATTGCATATACAATTGATGAAAGTATTTTGAAAAAGTCTCAAAGAGGTTATAAAATTATATACACATGATGAGGTTGTTACGTATAT
>JAFWYN010000029.1 GCA_017522685.1 Lachnospiraceae bacterium | reverse complement strand
TATCTTGCTTCATACTTAGCAACCAACTCAGCATCAGGCTCTACGGTATCGATAATCTTAACAATCTTGTCTGCCGCATCTTCTACGCTTGCAAACTCACCGTTAGCCACCGCTGCCAACATTGCACCACCAAGGGCAGGTCCTTCTTCACTCTCGATAACATCTACTTTTACATTTAAGATGTTTGCAATCATTTTTTTCCAAAGAGGACTCTTTGCACCACCACCGCAAATCTTAGTGCGCTCAATGTTGATACCAAGGGCTTTTGCTACTTCAAAGGAATCTCTTAAAGCAAATGCCACACCTTCCAAAACAGCCTGTGTCATATCGGCTCTTGTAGAATCCATGGTCATACCGATGAAGGTACCTCTTGCATTAGGATTGTTGTGAGGAGAACGCTCGCCCATCAGGTAAGGCAGGAAGTAAACATGGTTCTCACCAAGCTTCTCAATCTGCTTCTGCTCTGCTGCGTAATCCTTGGTTCCGATGATTTCATCCATCCACCACTTGTTACAGCTTGCTGCACTGAGCATACATCCCATGAGATGATAGCTTCCGTCAGCATGTGCAAAGGAGTGAAGTGCATTGTACTTATCTACACCAAAGTTCTTGGAAGAGATAAAGATGGTTCCACTGGTACCCAGGGAAATATTACACATACCGTCACCTACAGTACCGGTACCAACTGCTGCTGCCGCATTGTCGCCTGCACCTGCTGCTACCTTAACGGTCTGAGGAATACCAAGCTCTGCTGCGATTTCAGGAAGTACGGTGCCGACTGCTTCGTAAGATTCGTAGCAGGTAGCAAGCTGATCCTCGGTAATACCGCAGATATCACACATTTCCTTGGACCACTTACGGTTCTTAACGTCAAAGATAAGCATACCGGAAGCATCGGAAACGTCTGTACAATGTACACCTGTCAATTTATATGCGATGTAATCCTTAGGAAGCATGATCTTAGCAATCTTTGCGAAGTTCTCAGGCTCCTTGTTCTTAATCCATAAAATCTTGGGAGCGGTAAATCCGGTGAAGGAAATGTTTGCTGTGTACTCAGAAAGCTTCTCCTTACCGATTACGTTGTTCAAATAGTCGCACTCTTCAAAGGTACGGCCATCGTTCCAAAGAAGTGCAGGACGGATTACATTGTCATCCTTGTCCAAAATAACCAGACCATGCATCTGGCCACCGAAGCTGATGCCGGCTACCTGACTCTTGTCAAAACCATCCAAAAGCTCCTTCATACCAGCCATAGACTGCTCATACCAATCCTCAGGCTTCTGCTCAGACCAGCCGGGATTCGGGAAGTAAAGAGGATACTCTTTAGAAACAATGTTCTTAATGTTACCCTCGCCGTCCATCAGAAGTAACTTCACTGCTGATGTACCTAAATCGATACCTACATATAACATCTGTTATACCTCCTGTTTTATCATATTTTCATATGTACTTTTTAGGGATATTTTGCAACGATTCCGGGGCAAATCGGCTGTCTGTAGCAACCTTTATCATTCTATGCCCGAATCATCACATAATTCACCTCTAATTATATTTCTTATTGCCATAAAAATCAACAAAATCTGCAACTTTTCATGTCAAAATTTGTTCCCGGAAGGAAGATAAATTCAATTTTCCCTTCCCCTGCCAAAGGTTCCAGTTCAAAATGCTGATTTTGATACTCGGCCGTACCCGGAATCTCTAAAACTCTACGGAAAACCGTTCCTTCTTTGGTGGTAAACTGGATATGTACCGTATTGCCTTTCAGAGGACTGCGACTGCAAATTTCCACCCCGTTGGCTCCCTTTTCACCAAAGTTCATATCCTCATAAATCAGAGTCACATTGTTGCCGATTCCCACAATCGCTTCCGACTCTCTTGTGAAGGTATCTCCGTAGACATTGTTACATTCTGCGGCCAAAAGTGTAGAGAACGCTTTTTCCTGCTTTTTGAAGGAAAAGCCTTTAATATGCACCTTCCTGTCACGCAAAGCAATGACTAAAGTCGTCACACCCTTTAATCGCCTTGGCAGCTTCCAGGTTTCTTCCTGATACACATTCCAAATGCTCGGCTTCTGATAATGCAGTGTATCCAAAAGCTCTCCGCCCTGTAAAGGGTCACCTTCCCAAAGCTCTATCCTATATTCTGCACTGTCCAGGGCAAATACCGGTATGGTGATTTCATCCGAACCGAAATCCCCAAAGTCCAGATTCTCGAAAACTGCACCGCTGAAGCCTTCTCTGGCTGTAGAAAAGCCTTTTTCGTTACCGTTCCCCACATCACCCATGGTTTTAGCAAACAATCCTCCGGATACAAATTCATACGGACTTATAAATGCCTGTCCCAGTCCTTCTGCCACAAATCCAAGCTGGGAAATAACCTTCACCTTATCCGTACCGCTCTTTGAGAAACATCTGACCTGAAATGCCCCATCGCCCAAAGCCGTAATCCGGGCGCGGCTGACACCGTCCTTGTTTTCCAAAACCTCCAGCTTGACAAAAGAGATTTCGATACCGTTGTCATTTACCGCCTTCCATGTGACATCCTTGTCAGTTGCATTTGCCGGAAGCACCTTTGCCTCCAGTATCATACTACTTCTTTCCTGGCTTAAAACTGTTCCTTCCAAAGCCTGAATCGCAATCCTACGCACCGGAACCCTATCCGGCAGCTCCATAGGTGCATCCATCAGATTCTCGGTCGCACAACTTCCCGGTCGCACCGGTGCCGATTCTGCTTTTAAGGTAAGAGAAGCTGATTCCAGCCCTTTACTGTTTACGGTTACGATGATTTCTCCGGTCGTTTGTTTAGATGCTACCACCGCCAAAAGTTTGCCGTTAAAGAGTTTTCTTACATTCCCCTTATATTCGTCATAATCCGTACTGTCACCGTTGTCCAAGCCTAATAGTCTGCCGGCACCTGTCACCAGCACCTCCACATAATTCATGGCATTCTCTACGGGATGATTGTCCTCATCCAGCACGCTGATTTCCAGAAATACCAAATCCTCACCATCTGCACAAAGCTCCTGCTTGTTCGCCTGTATACTAAGCTTCACCCCATCTTTAAAGGAATAACGGGTTTCTCTGGCGATTTCCGCGCTCGTTTCATCATAAGCCACTGCGGTAATCCGGCCGGGTTCATAAGCCACCTGCCAGGTGCCCTGGACTTCTTTCCCATTGACATGGTCGATTTCCTGCTTTCCCTGTGATACACCGTTTACAAAAAGCTCCACAGCACATCCGTTGGTACAGGCTCTCACGTCCACTGCCTGTCCTTCATTAAAGTCCCAATAAGGGTACACATGAACCATGGGTGCTTCTTTCACATCGGTCCAGGCACTGCGGAATACATAGTAAGAATCCTTAGGAAAGCCTGCCGTATCCAGCTGTCCGAAATAAGAATTCTTGGTGTGATAAGGGGTGGGTTCCCCAATATAATCAAAGCCGGTCCACAAAAACTGTCCGAAGGAGAATTCTGTGTCCCTATCTATTGTTATGCAGTCCTCGATACTTTTAGCACCCCAACTGGTATTGGAATTGCCTAAAGCGGAGCATTGTTCATCCTCGTCGGAAAGCATGGACTGGCTATAGGGGAATTTGTACACCCCGCGGCTATGCACCAGGGAAGCGGTTTCGCTACCGTAAATCACCCAGTCCGGATGCTCCTTATGATGGTCCGGATAGCATTTTTCAGCGTAATTATAGCCCGCCATTTTCACGATGTCCGCACACTTCTGTGCGTTCTCCCAGGGCATATAGTTGGAGCCGATGGTAATCTTGGCATTGCCCTTGGGGTCATGCTCCTGCACAAAGCCCATAAGTCTTCTTGTAATCTCCTGCCCGTAAGCATCCGCATGGGTATCATAGATTTCATTGCCGATGGACCACAGGAAAAGAGAGGGGTGATTGCGATCCCGACGAATCCAGGAACGAACGTCCTTTTCTGCCCATTCTTTGAAAAATCGTCCGTAATCATAGTCCGTCTTGGGTCTTTCCCACATATCAAAGGCTTCGCTAAGCACCAGAAAGCCCATCTCATCCGCCAGCTCCATGACTTCCTTGGCCGGCATATTGTGACTGGTACGAAGGGCATTGACGCCCATGGTACGCAATATATGAAACTTGCGCCGCATGGCCTCCTTATGGAAGGCTGCACCTAAGCATCCGAAATCGTGATGCTCGCAGATACCGTTTATTTTCACGTACTTTTCATTTAAGAAGAACCCTTTATCCGGGTCAAAATGAAGGCGACGGAACCCTATGGTCATGCGGTCCGTATCTACTGCTCGGTCGTCCCTAAGCAGCTCTACTACCAGTTCATAGCAGTTTGGTTCCTCCAGGCTCCATTCCTTCGGTGCCGCAAACTCTGTCTGCAGGCAAAACAGCTTTTCCTGTGCCCGCACCCCTTGAAAGCTCCAAGCAAGCTCTCCCTTGTAATACAGCTTATATACACAAGTAACATCCTCATTCAATGCCCCTTCTGCTTCCGTTTCCACATCCAAAAGATACCTACCATCTCCCAAATACTCTGTATGCACATAGGTACCGTCCAGAGGCAAATACACAGCCGGACAAATCTTCAGCCATACATGTCGGTAAATCCCTGCGCCGGAATACCAGCGGCTGTTAGGAGACTGAAAACGCACCTGCATCAGCAATTCGTTCTCCCCCTCCTGCAAATAGTCTGTAATATCAAACTCAAAAGCAGAATAGCCATATTTCCAGTCGCCCACCTTTTGTTCATTCACATAAAGGGTGGAATCCATATATACACCGTCAAAGCAAAGAATGGCTCTGCCACCCTCTTCCAGTCCCAGACTTTCTTTTGTAATCACCTTACGATACCAGCCGGTACTGTCTTCATACAAATCCTTCACCTGATAAATCAGCCAGTCATGGGGAATATCCACTGCTTTAAATTCTGCTTTTCTCTCCTTAATATCAGACAGCCCTGTTTCCAGAGCTGTCTTTAAGAAGGTCCAATCCTGATTAAATAGTTTCTTTGCAGCCATTCGCTTATCCTCTTATCCTATCAAATCACTTCAAACCTAAGTTATATTATTAACCCTCAACGTTAAAACAAAAAGCTTCCTTACCGGTTAATTCTTTGGTACGGGCATCCGCCTGACCAAAGCCTACGCTTACGGTAAAGTTCTTGCCGTCTTTCGCCTTCTTACCGGCATCATTTACTACTGTAAATGCGTCTTCATCCATAGGTACACAAACCTTTACGGTTTCGCCTGCCTTCATGTTCACTCTTGCAAATCCGCAAAGCTTACCATTGGTAGGTGCAAACGCAGAATCATTATCCTTGATATAAATCTGAACAACTTCAGCCAAAGCCATGTTGCTCTTATTGGTGATTTCCACACAAACCTTCATATCCTCCGCATAAGCAACCTTGGCGCCTGCTGCCACTGCCTGACCGTTTACTTCCACAGCGGTAATATCTGCATCACCATAGCTCAAACCATATCCGAAGGGATATAAAGGAGTAGCGGTGAGATACTTGTAGGTTCTGCCCTTCATGGAGTAATCCTCGAAATCAGGCAAATCTGCTGTATCATTATAGAAGGTAATAGGAAGCTTACCGGAAGGAGAAATCTCACCAAAGAGCATATCTGCAATCACCTTACCGCCTCTTGCACCGGGATACCATACCTGCATAATCGCATCTGCATGCTCCTGCTCAAAACGTAAGTCCATAGCACTACCGGTCATATTCAGCACGATGGTAGGCTTGCCCACCTTCATCACTGCTTCGATTAATTCTCTCTGTACTTCAGGAAGAAGTAAATCCACCTTATCACCGGAAGCATAGCTGTTACCGGTATCACCTTCTTCCCCTTCCAGAGTCTCATCCAAACCGACACAAAGTACTACTACATCACTGTTCTTTGCAACAGCTACTGCCTCGGAAATACGATCCTGTCTCCAGCCCAGATGCTCTACCTTGTCACGGAATAAGTGACAGCCTTCAGAGAAGTATACTCTGGTGTCTTCATTCACTGCATCCTGAATACCTTCCAATACGGTGATGTATCTGGAAGAAGTTCCATGATAGTTACCAATCAGGGCTACACGGCTGTTTGCGTTAGGTCCGATTACACCGATGGACTTGATTTCATCCTTCTTCAAAGGTAAGATACCATTGTTCTTCAAAAGAACCACACCCTCGGCGGTAGCCTTATCAGCCAGTTCTAAATGCTCCTTGCATTCAATCTTATCAAAACCAATCTTGTCATACTCGGTTTCATCAAATAAACCTAAGAGGAAACGGGTAGTAAACAATCTCTCTGCTGCAATGGTGATATCCTCTTCGGTTACCAGCCCCTGCTCATAAGCAGAAATCATATGTAAGTAGGTATTACCGCAGTTTACATCACAGCCGGTCTTTAATGCCAATGCTGCAGATTCCTCAGCAGTAGCGGTTACCATATGGTTGGTATGGAAGTCTCTTACTGCCCAACAGTCAGATACATAGTGACCCTGGAACTCCCACTGACCACGTAAAATATCTTCCATCAATGCCTTACTACCACAGCAGGGCTCACCGTTGGTACGGTTGTAAGCACCCATCACTGCCTCTACATCAGCCTTCTTTACCAGCTTCTCAAAAGCAGGCAAATAGGTTTCCCACAAATCCTTGTCATTTGCTACAGCGTCAAAGGAATGACGAAGCGCTTCCGGACCGGAATGTACTGCAAAGTGCTTTGCACAAGCTGCTGCCTGCATATATTCGCCGTCGCCCTGCAAGCCCTTTACAAATGCCTCTCCTAATTCTCCGGTCAGATAAGGGTCTTCACCATAGGTCTCATGACCTCTTCCCCATCTGGGATCACGGAAAATATTTACATTCGGTGACCAGAAGGTCAGACCCTTGTAAATATCTCTATCCTCTTCTGCAGCATACGCATTGTACTTTGCACGGCCTTCCACACCGATTACGTTAGCCACATCACCTAAAAGCTCCTTATCAAAGGTAGCTGCCATACCGATAGCCTGAGGGAAGCTGGTTGCCACGCCGGCACGTGCCACACCGTGTAAACCTTCGTTCCACCAGTTGTATGCAGGCACATTCAATCTGGGAATGGCAGGTGCATCATAACGAAGCTGACAAGCCTTTTCCTCCAGAGTCATCTGTGCTACTAATTCTTTTGCTCTTTGTTTCGCAATCTCACGATTCATTACAAATTTCCTCCTTGAAATTATGGTTTGTTCGTGTCGAACATAGTACTTCATTTTTATACTCATTTTATCAAAAAACGTTTTTTATTGCTTCTCACTTTATGCTATGTTTCAATCAAGTATTGCTTTAAAAAAGACTGTAAAAGTGTTATAATAAATAGGGATGTAAAAGTATATCCTCACATATAATTTATAAAGCATTGGAGGGTTTAAACATGAAGTATTTTATTTGCGAGCATTGCGGAAATATCATTGAATACGTAAAGGAAAGCGGTGTTCCCGTGATGTGTTGCGGTCAGAAAATGACTGAGCTGGTACCAGGAACCAGTGACGGAGCACACGAAAAGCATGTGCCTGTTGTTACTATAGACGGATGTAAAGTCACCGTGGAAGTAGGCTCTGTGGAGCATCCCATGGTGGAAGCTCACTACATCCAGTGGATTGCCATCGAAACCACAAAGGGCAGCCACAGAATCCAATTGGACTACACGGATAAACCCCGCGCAGAGTTCTGCCTTGCAGAGGGTGAGGAATTCATCGCCGCTTATGAATACTGCAATCTGCACGGACTTTGGAAAAAGTAATTTCCTGAAAACAGTAGGCGAACGCCGCGACAGTGAGTAAGCGCAAGCTTACGAACCTGTCGGCATGGCGATACACCTGCAAACTGAAAATATATTCCACTTATCCATTAATTAGCATATTGGGCACCAGTTCATAATAATCCACACCAATGCCCAATAATTCACCTATAACTCTGTAGCAAAACCTAATACACACATCCTTTGGGCATACCATAACAAATTCCCAAAATACTGCCCACAAAAGCACCTTCTCTTTGGGCATAGAACTATCTACTTTGGCACATCTATGCCCAAACAAGCCATTTTCGCCACTTTTTTCCATTCTAACCGCCATTTTATTGGGCATAGAAACTACGAAAAAGTAGTTTTTGCCCAAAGGGCATGGAAATAGTCTCTGCATAATCTTTCATTGATTATACAGGGACGTGCCTCAATATCTACTTTGTCTATAATCTGAAAGGATTTGCTGAAAACCTCAGCAAACCCTTTCTTCTTTCTAAGATACTACAACCTGTGTCTCTACAGTAGCATATTCTTCCAACAAATCCAGCTCTTCCGTTACATCCAGCATAGGTGCTCCGTCTACATCAAAATGCACACGACGGATACCGCTGCTTCGCACTCCTTCCACACCGGGACGGGCATGGTAGGTATTCCAGATAGTGCCGTCCTCGTCTGTTACATAAGCGTTATGCCCTGTTCCGTATTCTCCCTCCACGCTTCTGGCGGTAAGAATAGGGTAATTGCCCTGCTTCCAGTTCTTAGGGTCCAATAAATCCTTTCCCTTAGGAATACTTAAAAGACCTACCACATAGGAAGTATCCACTGCTGCGCCGGAGAAGGTGATATACAGGATATTCTCCTTAGGCAATGCAAAGGGACCTTCTACCACGAAGGTGTGGTTATTGGACCAGCCGTAATCGGGCTTTAGAAGTACCACCGGCTCACTGGCCAGCTTCCATGGCTCCTTGGGATTGATCTTGGCAATGTATAACCAGGCACCTAAATCCTTGGGCAAAAACTGTCTCTGAGACCAGATGGCATAATATTCGCCCTCCCAGTCAAAAACAGTCATATCCAAAGTGATTTCTTTGCCTTCCTCACAGATATTGGTGCCATCAGCCTTCACCACTCGTTTGGGTGCGGACCAGTCCGCTCGATTCACCGGATTACCGCCTTCACGCAGCGCCATTACATGACTTTCCTCCCAGAAAAATTCACCTGGAGTGGCTGCATGGAAGATGTACCACCTGCCATCTATTTCATGGAATTCCGGTGCCCAAAGAAGACCGCCGATTCCTTCAAAAGTGGTGGAATCCAAAAGCAGGATTTCTTCTGCATCCACCAGTCCGGTCAAAGTGTCTGACTCTCTGATATATAAAGTATGATTGCCGTCCGCATCATTTGTAGCTATGAAATAGTACTTACCATTCCACTTCCCCACACAAGGGTCTGCACGGTTAAATGCCACCGGGAATTCAAAATGCTCCTGATGGATGCGTCCCTTTATGTTGTAAGTACCAGGAGTGCCAAAATCCACTGCGGACAAATCCCAGTCCACCTTGCGCCCCACCTTAGTGCCGTCGGTAAACAGTGAAGATGCCTTGTACTGTGCCAGTTCTTCCGGGGAAGAAGCCTTCACCTGCGCCGGGAATTCTACACCACAGTTTACGGGGGTAATCAGCTTCTTACGAAGTCTGTCAGCCACGTTTTCAGGAATCTCCAATACATGGGAGGGTACTGCTCCCAGGATATCCAAATCTTCTGCCTTCGGTACGGGAAGTTTTGGCGCACCGGCCAACATTTCCTGTGCCTCTACCTCGGTCACAAAGCCCACTTCCGTATATTCCAGCAAATCCTTGGTGGTAAAGTACAGGCGCTTTCCTTCACTCTCAGGGTCCTCATCCCCTTCGCTACCGACACGTCTTGCCAGTACGCCATAGCCATCTTCCGTCGCAAACATCACAGGCTCCACAAGGCTCCAGGGAGTTACGGAACCATCTTCATTGTCCGTAGCCTTCACAAACAACACGCCGGAATTATGATTTAGTGCCTTATAACTTTTGCCATCCTCACTAAGTGCCAGATGCATACTGTATGCCAGTCTGGGGTCGTACAATATGTTATCAATAGGCAATCTGGTATAACTCAATAAATAAGCCATAATACTTTCTCCTTGTATACACCATCACCGGCGCCGTAATCGGACGCCGGTGACATATTTTTAGAACTATTCGAAGCGCCAAGACAATACTTCAAAGCCTTCGCCGCTAAATACCAGGAATAAATCCTGCACTCCGGTAACATCTGCAATCAATTCCGCAGTAAATTCTACGAATTCTTCACCGGTAGTTTCATCTATTGCCAAATAGCCAAATGCATCTGCTGACAGCTGACCGCTACGCAGGGCAATGGCACCCATTTCTGCATTGTTATTCTTAATGCGTGCAATAAACTTCTTCGGTGCAGTCTCACCAAAGTCCACACCCTGTACCTTTACAAACGCGCCGGATTTCACTTCTGCAAGTGCATAGGTACCGCAACCGGTGGTAACTGCCTGCTCATCTGCTGCCACAGTATTTAAGCCACTCATAAGGGCTACCTTGGTAGCATTGTTTTCTTCATAAGGATTCACCCATTCCAACTGCTCACGCCCGATTAACAGCTGACTGATCTTACCGATGGTACCATCCTCCTGAATGGTGAATTCATTGATATTGGTGATACGATAACCATGCTCTATGCCCAGCTTCTTCTCCAGCACACGGCTGTGATAGGTCATGTACCATCTGCCCTTAAAGGTAAATACGCAGTGATGGTTGTTGCCGTACCAGCCAATGTACTTACCGGGATTGTCCAAAATAGTCTCCTTATAAGTAAAAGGTCCCATGGGACTGTCACTTTCCAGACATGCGATTTCTGCATTGTGGAAGCCGTATTTATCGGTTCCGGCCTGGTCTACCTGCCAGTTGGTACAGTAAGTATAATAATATTTGTTATTAAACTTATGAATACCGGAATCCTCAAACAAATAAGGAACGTCAATTCTTACAGCCTCTCCTACGATACTGATCATATCATCCCCAAGCAGTGCCACTCTGCCGGTACCGGGATCGGATATCTTGTCCTCAGGTACACCGCCACCGAAGTAGATATAAGCCTTGCCGTCATCATCCACCAGCACTGCAGGGTCGAATAACCAAAGCACATTGCCGCAATTAGGCATATCTCTGCGGATAAGACCCTTTCCGATAGGATCCGTGAAAGGTCCCAAGGGGCTGTCTGCGGATAATACACCGATTCCGCCGCCTGCATCTGCAAAGTATAAGAAGAACTTATCCTTGCCGTCAATATTCTTCCAAGCAGCTGCGGGTGCCCAGGAATTATTGGCCCATTTCGCACTCTTGGTTACCTGTACCTCACCATGGTCCTCAAAGTTAATCATATCCTTGGTAGATACCACATTTAAGGTCTTAATCTTCTGATAAGAATTTTCAATAATATTGCCTGCTGCATCATACTCATAAGCATCTGCAGTCATGTAGAAATACACTGTGTCACCATATACCATGGCATAGGGGTCTGCACCGTATTTCTGGGTCATAATAGGGTTTGTGTCATTCATTCCCTTTGCCGGAATAGCCGTTCTTACACCCTTAAACATTTCTTCAAAATCTGCGGTAGTCATTTCTTTCTTCATTTCTTCGCCCTCCGTTTCCACATTCTCTGTTTGCCCGCTTGCATCCGTCTCCTGAATATTGGTTGCTTCCGTACTCCCCTGCTGCGGTTCATCCGTCTTACCGCAAGCGCTCAGAAGCAATACTCCAAGCATACAAACCATCATCAGTCTGATTCGATATCTTTTTCTTTGCATCTTAAGATTCTCCTTCCTGATTACACCTCTATCGTAACACAGTAAAACGTTTTATGCTTATCAAATTATGCGAAAACTTTGCTATTTTTTGCTAAATTACAGAAAAAGGCAGCGGCTTCACGCCCCTGCCTTTTATTCGCTTATCGGTTATTCATTAATCAAAATCATCTGTTCGCTTCATCTATATAATACATATAAGTATCCCTTACTGTATCAAGCACTTCCTCGACCACTGTATTCGCCCCACGGCCAAACCGATACAGGAAAGGACTATAAATATCCAGATTGGGAATCATGTTATGATACGCTACCATACCCTTTTCCATCATGTACAGAATGGTCTCATCCACCGCCCTGGTGTCAAAACTGCCTGTACGATACTGACTAAGGTTAATATAACCCTCATAGCCGGGAACTTCCTCCGAATATAAATTCCACGCAAAAGCAATTTTCCACGCTTTCTCATCATCATAGCATGCGGGAATGGCTAAGGGATATTCACTCCAGCAATTGGTATAATCATCCGCATTAGGTCCTTTGGGGAACATAACAAAGCCAAGCTCATCCACGCTATCCGAAAAAGTCTGTCCGGGAAGTCCCAAGCCGGCTTCTTCCGGGCAGAAAGCCACATAACCATTCAGGAATGCCTCTGTATAGTAATTCCATTCCGCATCCGCAGGTCTGGCCACACCATAGGTCTCAAATATCTCGGCAATCCAATTGAGTGCCTCCACGGTTGCAGGATCTTCAAATTTGTATACATAGTCACCATTTTCATCCATACCCACCAGTTCAGCACCATTAGAATATACCGCCTGCAATACCGCCGTGCTGTAGTCGGCATCCATACCATAGATATCGTCCACACCATCACCGTTCACATCACGCTGAACGGCTTCCATGATATCCATCCATGCATCCCAGGTCCAGGTACCGGCAGCCTGCATATCATAGATGGATTCCGGATCGATGCCTGCTTCTTCCAGTACTCTCTTATTAAACCACATACCACCACGAGGCTCCGCATAACCGGCACTCATGGCATAAATATTTCCATCCTTGGAGTACAATTCATGTACCTTGTTTGTACTATACTTGTATTCTTCAAAATCCAGACAATCTAACACAGAAAGGTCGTACATCATTCCCTGAGCCATAGCTGCAGTTACTGCCGGATTATCCCGAAGGGTAAATATGTAATTGTTATCATCGCCGCCCATACTAACATAATCCACAAAATCCTCGGGAACAGATCCCCAGTCACCGATAGCCATTTCTTTAATGGTAAAGTTATAGGTGGCCTGAATCCATTCAAGATAATCTGCTCTGGCCTCCTCATAGTCCGTCTGTGGTTCCCTCGGTTCTTCATATGACCACCAGTCACGGATAATGATTTCCATGCCGCCCAGATCATAGGGTTTTCCGGTCCAAGGATCAATAATATACGTTGGGCCGAATTCTTCTATTTCCTCATCCGGGGTGACTTCTGTGGGTTCATAAACTTCCCAATCTTCCTCTTCCGGGTAGTAATCTTCTACCGGTTCCGTGGGTTCCGTCGACTCCTCATCCGGCCATTCATCCGCCCATACTATTTCTTCCTTAACGGAAGGTATGGTTTCCGGATCAAGTGTTATGACCTCATCTGCCTTGTCCTCTTTTCCAAACAACTCACCCAAAACATCACTTAATTCTTTGGTGGACTCGGTTTTGCTTTTGTCACTCTTTTTCTCTCTGCGGGATGAGCTTTCTTCTTCCTCCCCGCATCCGCTAAGCATGCCCACACACAGGCCGCATACCAACATGGTTGCAATGACTCGCTTTTTCATTTCCCTCTCCTTCCATAATCTCACTACTTAAACATGGGCGCCAATACCGTCTTAATTTGCTTTTCAATAAAGCTTCTTTCCTCATCCTTTACCAGGAAGTACAAATAGGAATCCAATACAAACTGAGGCGGCAGACCTCTTCCCACTATCTTAAAATTCACATAGCCTCTCTCAATATAGCTTCCGATTTCCTCATTGGAAATAAATGCGGGACGCTTCTTAGACTCTTCGAAAACTCTGGGAGTGGATTTATTGGGACAATTAAAACGGCTCAGGGTATCCATCTGAAGCTGTGCTCTGGACTCATCCCGATAATGCTGACTACGCATGGGACAGTGGGGATAGCAAATTTCATTCACCAATATCTCCAGCTTGCCTGCATAGGGTTCCAGCTCCTTCAGCACTTCCTCATCATGGTTTAAATCATAATCCAATACCACCAAATGATAATCCTTTTCCAGCTCCTCCTTAATACCCTGCAAATCCGTCATACGCTTTGTGGTAGAGGAAATGATAGGATACTCCGGATAATTTTTACGGATATGCTCCTCCAGACAGTCACGATTTACCAGCACCTGATTGAAGCCATTATTGGCCATCTCCATAATCTTATTACAAAAAGCATTTTCCATGTGCTTCTCTTCCAGCAATGAATTGGTCCAGGTAAAACGCACCGGCACACCATTGGCATTGTATGCCTTTATGATTTTATCCACATCTCCTTCAGAGATACTACCGAATACACTTCTTCCGCCGTTCCAAATAGCACCGGGGAAAGTACCGTACACTGAGGCAATCTTATATCCCTCACGAAATTTCTCCGGATACTGCTTCATCAGTCCCAACCACACAATATTTAAATATCTGAGAGAACATAATCCCGGCAGATGCCAGTATATTTCTTTCTTATTTTCCATAAAGCATTGCTCCTCTTTCTAAACTTATCAAACACCCCCAAATCGTTTATCGAAAATGGGGGTGTTTTTATACTATTTTACGGCCAATGAGATGGTCTGGGCTTATTTACGGTGATAATCTTATTTGCCACCAGATTGTTAATGAGCAAAAGACGCATCTCGCCCTGATGCTCCGGCTTAATCAAATAGTGACAATAGGTATCAATCAAAGAGAATAAGTTTGCTGTTCTTCCCTCTATCTTGAAATGATGGAAGCCCATGGGCACATATTTATCCCAGATATCCTGAGGGGCAATATAAGTGCTGTAACCCTGAATGGTATGAACACAATTATACTCGCCGTAATCACACCACCAGTGCTCCAAAGGAATCTGCTTGTCTGCAGGCATCTTACGGTTCTTCTGCATGATACGCTGATTCTTGGCAATGTTTTCGTAATGCTTACCACGTCTGGGGCAGTTGGGGATACACAGGGTATTTACCAAAAGCTCGCATCTTCCCTTATCCTCGATTTTCTCCAGCTCTTCGAATTTGTTGTTGAAATTGTAATCCAATACTACCAGATAATAAGGCTTCTTCAACTCCTCATTTACCAAATCAATATCCCTGATTTCCTTACAGGTAGAGCTATTCAACTTGAAACTTGGATAGTTCTCACGGATATATTTCTCCAGAATAGGGGAGAAAATCATTACCTCATTCATACCATTGTCCGCTTCCTTCATACAGAAGTTACAATAAGGATCCTTGCAATCCTCTTCATTCAGAAGCATATTGGTATAGGTGTAACGTACCGGAATACCTTTCGCATTAATATTTTTGATGACGTTTCTGATATAAACGGCATCACACTGGTCATAATTGGAAGGTCTTCCGCCATTCCAAAGAGAGGAAGGGAATTCACCAAAGAAGGATGCAATCTTAATCCCTTCTCTGAAAACCTCCGGCTTCTGCTCCAACAAGCTTAATACCAGCATATTTAACGGATAATTTTGCCTTAAACCCGGCAAATGAAAATTTACTTCCATAACTACATACCTTTCCTATTCCTTAATTTGCGTTATAAGAAAGTCCGGTAAACACTGCCGCACCTTCTGCCGCGCCTTCTGCGACTGCATACATACCGATACAACAGCCAACAAAACCGCCTGCCACTTCTGTAGAAAGCTTACGTACATCAATGGTATCTGCCAAAACAGTTTCCTTTTCTCCATCAATTACGCTTACAGAAGCATTTAAATCATCAACCTTCAGCTTCAGGGTCACCTTTGCGCCTTCTACATTTGCAGAACCAAGTACTGCATCCACATTGTTTTCACAAAGAATAACGGATGCCTTGCCCCCTGACACCTCTGCCTTCAGATGATATTCATTGCTCTGAAGCAACACCAAACCTGCATATTTGCCGGCTGTCAATTCACCGGTAGATACATCAGCGGTTACAGTAAACTTGTGATGTTGCTGTCTGATACCCACAAAGGAAGGACTATCCAATTCCTTTAAGGTTACGGTATCAAACTTAAGTGCTAATCCTTCGGCATTTGCCAAAGAATACATATCATCCTTAGGATTACGAAGCATTAGGAATTCATCGCCCAATACTTCCATCTTGGTAAAGTCATAGGTTCTGTTGCTACCGGGTACGCAAGTCTTTTGCTTGGTGCGGCTGGTATAGGAATCCGGATCCTCTTCCGGCTTCCACTCAGGCAGGTTAATTTCTACAGTATCTGTAAGGATTCCTACGCCCGGATTTACAACTGGCCAACCATTTTCCCAAGTCACCTTAGCTAAGAAGGTTTCACGTCCCATGGTGGTAAAACCTTCGATGGGGCGTACTGCCAGCATGGTCATAAACCATTCGCCTGCAGGTGTTTCAATCAAGTCAGCATGTCCCACATATTTGATGGGATAATCAAATCCCAAATGTCTGTGAGTCAGAATGGGATTGCAGAAATTATTCTCATAGGGTCCCCAGATATCCTTACTTCTGCAGATAGTTACCGCATGCTCAGGGCCTGTACCGCCTTCTGCATGCATAATGTAATAATAATCGTCTTTCTTGTAAATATGAGGTCCTTCCGGCCAATGAACGCCCTTCATGGCGCCATTCCACACATTCTTGTGTTCGCCGATAAGCTTCATATTCTTAATATCCACTTCCTGGATATAGATATACCAGTCGCCGTTGTACTTTACACCGTCCGGATTGGGATGAGTACCGATGTAATAGCATCTGCCGTCATCGTCAAAGAACAAGCTGGGATCAATACCGTCGGCACCCTCTAAATAATAAGGCTCAGACCAGGGTCCTTCCGGATTGGTAGCTGTTACAATATAGTTGCCCCCATGGGATACGTTGGTACATATTACATAGAACACACCCTCATGATAACGGATGGTAGGCGCGAACAATCCCTGTGAATGACCTGCCTTCATCAAAGGCAACTGGGAATTACGGTCCATAACATTACCAATCTGCTCCCAATGTACCAAGTCCTTGCTATGCATCAGGGATAAGCCCGGGAAATAAGCAAAGGTTGAGTTAATCAGGTAATAATCTTCTCCCACAGCACAAATGGAAGGGTCCGGATAAAAGCCCGGCATAATAGGATTTTTTGCATAAATAGACATATTTTTTCCTCCGTCATATATTATATTCAAAGTATTTCTCATGCCTTTAAAGTAGATTAAAAACATCAAAAAAACTCTGACCCAATACATGAATTAAGATAAATAGGGATGGCGCCCGGAAAACACCACCCCTAATTACTTTTATCAAATATTAAGTTTGAAAAATGAATTACTTGCCGTTAGCTGCGTCAATATAAGCCTTGTAAGAATCTCTTACACCATCAAGTACTTCAGATACTACAGTCCAAGAACCGAAGTTGTAAAGGAAAGGAGCACCCATGTCAAGATCCGGAATAGAATCATGATATGTAACAGCACCCTTTTCAGACATCATAACGATGGTCTCATCAACTGCTCTAGAGTCAAAGTTGTAGTTTCTGTAAGGTGAAAGGTCTAATTCATCTTCGTAACCAGGTGTATCTTCTGTCCACAGGTTGTAAGCGAATGCGATCTTCCATGCTCTGTCTTCATCGTAGCAAGCAGGGATAGCCTTAAGGTTATCATTCCACCAGTTGTTGTAATCAGTTGCCTGAGGTCCCTTAGGGAATGCAACGAAACCGATTTCGTCAACCATATCCATTAAGAAGCCGTTAGGGCCACCACAGTATGCTTCATCAGGCATGAATGCTACCTGACCGTTCTTGAATGCTTCCTTGTAGTAATCCCACTGAGCATCAGCAGGTCTAACAAGTGCATAGTTCTTGAAGTTTTCTACCATCCACTCAAGTGCTTCAACGGTAGCAGGATCTTCAAATCTGTAAACGAAGGTACCATTGTCATTGCTTACGTATTCAGAGTTGTTAGATGCAACTGCTGCAGATACAGGAATACCATAGTTAGCGTCGAAACCATAAACGTCGATCTGACCGTCGTTGTTGATATCACGCTGAACCTTCGCCATCATATCTGTCCATGCAGACCATGTCCAGTCGCCAGATGCCTGTAAATCGTAAAGGCTTTCAGGATCGATACCTGCGTCAGTTAATAATCTCTTGTTGAAGTAGATACCACAACGAGGTTCAGGATAACCAGCATTTACAGCTGCAACCTTACCCTGGAAAGTATACTTCTCATGAAGCTTGTTCTTCTGCCACTTAGATTCAGAAAGGTCGATACAATCAAGTGAAGACCAGTCATACATTAAGTTGTTACCCATAGCTGAAGTAATAGCCGGGTCAGCACGAAGAGTAAATACATAGTTAACATCATCACCATCGGTGGTAACGTAATCTACGAAGTCCTGAGGGTTAGAGCCCCAGTCACCCATACCAAGTTCTCTGATCTTGAAGTTATAGGTTTCCTGGATCCATTCACGATATTCTGCTCTTGCTTCTTCGAAAGCACCATTAGGTTCAGCTGCTTCTTCAGGAGACCACCAGTCACGGATGATGATTTCCATGCCGCCCAAGTCATAAGGCTTGCCGGTTGCAGGATCGTTGATAATGGTATAAGCGCCCAAATCTTCTTCAACAGGTGCAGAAGTGCTACCATCAGCAGCAGGTGTTGATGCGCTGTCGCTAGGAGCTGCTGTGCTTCCGTCAGTAGGTTCAGTCTTCTCGCCACATCCGGCAAAGCTAACAGTCATAACTGCTGCTAAAGAAGCTGCCATCAGTTTCTTAAACATCTTACTTTTCATTTTTTTTCCTCCTTAAAATATATAAATCTACTACTCGCCATCCTTTCGGAGATCATTTTCCGGGTTACTCCGAAACGCTTTCGTAATTCATATCATGTACATTATAACACATGTTTGCGAAATGTACAATTACAAAATGTAGTAATTTTTGTACATTTCGCCACAAGATATTACATTTTAATACCGGAACTACTGATACTTTCCACAAACGCACGCTGTGCGAAGAGGTAAATGATGATTAAAGGTAAGATAATCATCAAAGTACCGGTAGCTAAAATACAGTTGGAATAAGCCACGGAAACCGTAGTCTTAATACCCAGCTCCTTCATCAGGAATGCACCCAAGCTGTCTACGATACGGGATAAACCGGTACTTACCAGCTGAGTATTTCCGAGGAACAATCTGGAGTAGAAACCATCTGTCCACTGCCATACAAATGCAAACAGGAAACAAGAGGTTAAAATCGGCTTTCCTTCCGGAAGCATGATACGTACGAAGGTCTTCAAAGTACCGCATCCGTCTACGTATGCTGCTTCTTCCAAATCCTTAGGAATGGTACGGAAGAACTGACGAATCATGTAAATATACAAACCATTTTTCAGACCCATACAACCTGCACTCATCAGGTAGTAAGGAATCTTAGAACCTCTCAGGTTGATTGCCTGACCCTTAACTGCTTCAAAAATACCGAACACATCAAAGTATCTGAAGTGTAAGTGAAGTGAGTTGGAAATGGTCTGAGGGGGAACCAAAATAACCATCATTACACATGCAAACCAGAATTTCTTTAAAGGGAATTCAAATCTTGCAAATCCGTAACCTACCAGAGTACATACTGCAATCTGTAATAAAGCAATCGTTACGGAAATAATCATGGAGTTCTTTAAAGCCTCCCCGTACTTCATCAGAGTAGCTGCCATCTGGTAGTTCTCTGTGGTGAAGTTTTCCGGAATGTTAATAACAATCGGATTGTAAAGGTCAGATTCTGTCATGAAGCTGACAGAAATCTTATTCAATATAGGCTGCAAAATCAGGAAGCACATACCAAAGAGAAGGATGAATCGGCAGATGCTGATACCCCAGTTTAACATGGTTCTCTTAAATAAATATCCTTCTGATTTTCGGTTTCTTTCCCAGAAGTTATCTGCACTCTTAACTTTTGTCTTAGTCATAATAGTATACCCCCTTAGAAATGATAAGAGAAGTAATACCTACATACAGTATTACAACCAGGAAATATACCCACGATAGCGCTGACGCAAAACCGTACTGCTGCTTTGTAACCATTTCTGTGGATATTTTCTTAATTACCTGATTATCGGTTCTCATACAGAAATCGATAATGGTATATACCCAGTTTACAAGAAGCAGTGAACTAACCATAGGGAAGGTAATCTTCCAAAGGCTTTCCCACTTGGTACAGCCTTCGATGCTGGCTGCTTCGTACATACTGGATGATATGGTCTGTAATCCGGAAAGGAAGATGATAATCTGGATACCGGACATAATTGCCACATCATAAATATTATCAATAACTTCAAAAACCTTTTCGAATACTTTGATACCAACATTTGCGGTTCTCAGTAATTCTTCCAAAACTGCGGTCACGCTCACACCTGAGGTTGACATTTCAATAGTATCTGCCAACTGTGCCATCAGGGAGTTATTCTCTTCCAGACCGATGATAACACCGGAGGAAAGAATAACGGGAAGGAAGAAAATCGCACGCACCAATGCACGTCCCTTAAATTCCTGATTCAGTATCAAGGCAACAAAGAAACTGAATACCATGATAGCCAGGGAGTATACAAACATTCTTCCCAATTCAGTAAGTAGCATGGAGTTGAAATCAGGATCAACCAAAAATGCCTGCTTATAGTTTTCTAAACCTCTATAGACCGGTTCAAACTGGCCGGGACCCAATAACACTTCACAAAAGCTCATGTATAATGACTGTGCCAGAGGCTTCACCATAAATACAAGGAAACCGATTATGAACGGTGATATGAACAGGTATCCCGATATTGCTTTACGCTTTTGAAGACCAGCTAATTTATTCTTTTGCTTCTTCATAACAATAACCCTTTCTAATGAAATATTCTACAATAACAAATTAACGAATTACCTTGAAATCCTTTGCAGGAACCACAATGCCATCTTCAGTTTTTGCATCCTCATGTCCGTAGTTTACATAAACCTTGGTGCCATCTTCATAGGTTGTGCAGGATAACTCTACCGTTATATTGTCATGGTCGACCATCTGTTGATTAAAGGTATGCTTAAGCTCGGAATTGTATCGATTGTAAATATCAAGCATTCTGTCATGCCAAGCAGCATATTCAGAACCATAATACTCGGTATACAATGTTTTCTGCAGTGCAAATGCTGATTCCTTCATGAATGTGAAGGATAAGCCTGCACCATACTCAGCAGCCAGTAAAACTTCATCTACTTCGTTGCCGGAAATATTGATAGGGTATCCGGTATAGTTAACAAATCCATGGATTGCTAACTGATAGAAAGGTACTGCTTCATCAATTAAGGTATCCTTACTACCCTTCAAATCCATATTGGTAATCATATCACTGTAAGGTGCTGCATAGCTGTTACCAAGATTAATCATAACCTTGGTGCCGGAAGCCTTAATGTTTTTCAGCTTCTCTACCTGCTCCTCCATAACATCCTGTCTGTAGCTGATGTCTTTCTTGTAGAAGTCAGATGCCAGCTCCTTACCAACTTCCTGGAAGGATACGCCGGTCTTATATTTGTTTGCTTCAGCTACCAGATTATCCATCATCTGATGTGCGATATCTGTATGTAACAGATAGAATGACTTACCGCCTTCTCTTGCTGCATAAGTTACTGCACTGTATTCATATAATTCAGCTCTTTCCTTACTGATGAACTTAGCTGCATCAGAGTAAGAGAAGAAACCATCTAAAAGATTGCTGTTATATGCATACTGTGTAACACCGTTTAAATAAAGGTCTACACCCAGCTGACTTGCGGTATCGGAAAGATTCTTCATATCCTTCTTGTTACCAAGTGCTGAAATAAGCTTAACTTTCTCTAAGTATTCCTGCTGTACACCACCGTTACACCATCCGGTATATTTCACAGACATATTTTCAATACCGTCTGCCTTCAATTCCTTAATCATCTCAGTTGCTTCTTTATAAGTAGTCAGTTTCAAAGGTCTTGAAACAGGAACACCCAATACCTGACGAACCTTATCTACCGCACCTACGATCTCGAATGCAACAGGTGTAGAGGTGTCAGTATTCTTAGTAAGTACATCACCGTACTCTTCGAATAAATAGTTCTGATATTCCTTAGCCATATCTACATAGCTGTTGGAATTGATAAAACGATATCTCTGGGTGAAAACTTCATCCGGCAAATCTTCCAGATATACATAGATATCTGTATTTGCGATCTGACCTACATCATACTTTTCTCTGGTAGCTACTGCGTACTTTGAGTTTACAAAGTTGTAGGAATGGGTCTTGCCACCGATATCTGCCTGGATAGATGCATAAGCAGCACCATCATCCAAAATACAGAGGAAGGAATCCTCTCCGCTTGCAATACCATAGGTATTGAAATAGGTCTTTGTATTATGTACCACGGAATCACGGAACAAACCATAATCCCAGCCGTATACATTAGCTGCATAATTGGGCTGTGCCACCTTACCATTATTGAAGTGAATAAGGCTACCGCCGCCTTCCGGAATAAACAGGAAGCCTTCGTCCTCGGAACCGCCTGCTCCGAAGTAAGGAAGGGGAGTTACCGCTGTAATAGGAGTATCTTCCTTGTATATCAAGCTATCAACAGGTACCTCTACTACCAGTTCATTTCCTACCAGGCTGTAAATAATACTTGCACCGAAGATAGGCTTATCAGATGTATTGGTAGCATTGGAACGTGTCTTATGCTCTGCATAATCTTCCAAGGTATAACCGACAGATGCGAAAATCTCTTCAAGTGTTACTCGCACCTTACCCTTTGTGGTTTCACGAAGTACGTAACATACCTCTGTCTCCAGCATGGGGTAGTTTGCTAAAAGTTCTTCCTTGTTATCCTTCTTACCCAGTTTGTTGATGTCATATTTCTTAAAATATTCATCCATCATTCTGGTGTCTTTCTTTTCCATTTTGCTGCACCATTCGTCATACTCGGCAACAGTCAAAACGGGAGGAACGATATATTCTCTTTCGATATCACCGAGAGAATAATCAATTCTTACTGAATTGCTTCCGGGCTCATACTGAATCTCGTAAAGTCCGTTTCTGATACTATATCTGTAGTTATTGTAAACTGTTTCCAAACCTGACTGTACACTATGTGTTACATTCAAGGTTGACTGTAATAACTCTTTATCTGTTCCCAATGCCATAGGGTCATTGGCAGCGTTTACGGGATTGGAATACCAAATCTTTCCGCTGTCCTTTACCAACAGCTGAAACTGAGTGGTTGTGGTATCCAAAGTCAGCTTTAATGCATCATTTTCCAAAACGATGGGCTGACCATCTCCGTCATATCCCTTTATTTCTGTGATTGCTTCCTCTTCTACTGCATCTTTATGATTTACTACATAAAAGATACCAACACCGATAATTGCACACAGAATCACGGGGAATGCCCAACGCTTAACCAGATTTAAAATGGAAGTCATTACTTTATTTGACTTTTTTGTTTTTACTGATTTTTCCTTTTTCATTGTTTCTCCTGTCCTCTAATTAACCATTTGATTATTGTATCCGTCGCACTATAGGCGGAACAATAATTCCTTGCCTAATGAGATAAAGTATGCAACACCCTGTGAAATCATACTGAAGAAAAGCATCAGGATGAATAAGATAACTAACATTGCAAAAATACTTGCTATGGTAAACAGAATATTCTTGCCGGGGCCAAACTCATGTATCTGCTGCATTGCAAAGATAATGAGGAATACCGCCCACAACAGGGAAACCACATTGACCATGTTGTAGAATCCCACCTCATCCACAGTTACAAAGTTACTAAATATCATTAACGGGAACTGAATCAACGGATAAGGTGCAATCGCATAACAGGTAGCCATATATACCTGTCCCAGACGGCCCTTACCGTCAAACAAGGTTGTCAATGCCCAGTTACCTATTACCCACAATGCCAAGGGGAATAAAATACTGGCAATATAGGTAAACATATTTAATTCTTCCCAGTAAAGGGGTTTAATTACAAAGCTTGTAAATCTTAATCCCATAACTCTGGCAAGTAATGTCAGAATCAGGATTGTGTTTGCTGCAGCGTAGGTACCGCGTTTTTCATGGGTTAAATCCCAGAAACCGTCCAACGGATGAGTCAAACAGTATAAAGCAAACTTCAGCGATTTGAAATAACGCTGCCATTTAGATTTGTTTTTTAATGCCGCTATCATATCTGCCTCCTCCATTAGATTCTAAAGATATCAGCCATATCGATTTCGCGCTTGATTCTTCTAATCTTACCAATAGCCAAGGGAACCACAACAATCACAATAAGTGCTGCCACTACCAAACCGATATTTTCTTCTATCCATACCTTACGATACTGCTTATATGCCTTGGAATAGTTGTCCGCATCATACTTAACTTCGAAATATTCCATTGCTTCTTTGTACTTTTCCTGACGAAGTAACGCACGACCGATTCCGATATAGGCCAAGTCATAGTTACCATTCAGATTCTTTGCGTGAATCCAGGATGCTTCAGACGCATCGTACTCACCTCTGTCAAACTGCTCCATCGCATCAAATACTACGTCACCAAACTCTGTGGTACCAAAAGTAGTAATGCTGCAATCCAAGCTGTCAAGTACATATAAATCTCTTCCCATATTAACAATTGCGGAAGGCTGTCTGAAGTAACCGTCACGGTTACCGTTACCACCAAATGCGAATACCAGATTACCCTGGTCATCATAACCGAACAGACGGCCACGGTTTCTATCCAGACAAACATACACATCGTTGTCCATACAGGTCACATCCGCAAATCTGGAAGGACCGGAGATACCACCACCGGTACCCATATAAATATCACCATAAACAGGGAACTCACCATTACGTACCAGAATATCATCACCCAGCAGGTTCAGCTTTCTGACTGCATGTACGGTACCTGCCTTCAAATCTTCTTCCTTCACACTGGCAATACATGCATATACGAAACCTTCATGATCCATGAAAATATTTTCGTACTCAGTAGGAACGAAAGAAATCATCTTTTCTCTCTGTGCCTGTGTTGCAAATTTCTTCTTTAAATAATCAAAGAAGTTGTAAGAAACAGGGGTTGCGCCTACGAAGCTTGCAAAGTCACCGTTGCTTTCATATTTAATAAGACCCTTGTTAATACCGGTTGCGATACAATAAACACGACCCGCGGTATCAACTGCCAGCTTATTGGGCTGGAAATTTGTCTTTTCATCCAAGGAAGGATCTACGGGGATTGTAAACTGCATAATGTAGTTTAAATCGTTATCAAGTTTTAAGATTCTTGAATTATCCTTATCTGCAATGTAGAAGTTGCCATCATCATCTACAGATACGTCGGTAGGGGTTGCAAAGGTCTTCACCTCTAAATCTCCACCCTTAAATTCTGTAATATATCTGAGAACCTTAAAGCTACCATCCTCTGCATTCTTCTCCATCTCGATGATACGGTTGTTACCGGTATCTACAATATAAAGAAGATTATCCTTTGCGAAAAGTCCCTGAGGGCTCTTCATGGGAACATCTAATCCCAAAGCGCCTGAGGTGAAGGAATCCTGAACCATGTAGAAGTCCGGCGAATCCTGTACATCTCCCCAGTAATCATAATTATAAGTGTAGCTCTTATCCTTTGCACATACCGAAATGGTACTTCCTGCAAACACGCTTATCGCCAATGCAAATGCGGCGATTCCAGTAATTATTCTTTTCATATGCCACCTCACTTACATTAGTCCTTCAAGCCTGAGCTTGCCATGGTTTCCAAAATCTGACTTTCGGAAATAATAAATGTTGCTATCGGTACAATCATAAGCACAACCGCTACCGCAGCTGCCTGACCGGTTCTTGCGATACCACCACCCTGAATCTGGCTCATCGCAAACACTAAGGTCTTCTTCTCTTCAGAATAGATGTACATGGATGCGGGGTTGTTCCACAGTGCCTGTACGGAGAAGATAATCATGGTCATTAATGCCGGCTTTACATTAGGAATAACGATTTTTGAGAACACTCTCCATTCGCTTGCACCATCAATCTTAGCCGCTTCAATCAATGAACTGGGAAGTCCTTCCATAAACTGCTTCATAAGGAAGAATCCTGTAGGTGAAGCAAATGCGGGAATAATGATTGCCCAATAAGTATCAATCATATTCAAACCATTTAAAATCAAGTAGTTGGGAATCATGGTTACCTGTGCTACGAACATCATGGAAACTGTTACCAACTTAAAGAAGGTCTGCGATCCGGGGAACTGGTACTTTGCAAGTACGAATGCACCCATGGATGCGATTAACAAATGTCCTGCTGTACCAAGTATGGTTACAAGCAGCGTATTAAACAGGTATCTGGTAAATGATACCCAAGACTTACCCATTGTTACAAATAAGTCAAAAAAGTTGTCAAAAGTGGGGTTCAACGCAATCATTCTGGGCGGATACTTAAACAACTCATCCAGAGGCTTCATTGCGTTGTTAACCTGGTAAATAAGCGGCACAACCATCAGCCACGCCATAACCGTAAGGAATATGTACAAGCCAATATCCCCACCTACGGAACGATTCGGTTTCCTTTTTTTGATCAGCTTTTTGCGATATTCTATTTCTACATTCTTTTCTTTTATCTTCTTGCTCATATCAGGTTCCTACTCTTCCAATCAGACTTTGAATTGCCTTGTTACATAATATCATCATTAAGAACAATACGGTTGCAATTGCAGATGCATAACCCATTTCAAAACGAATGAAACCATAATCATAAAGATGGGTTACAATGGTTCTTGCCGCATAATCCGTACTGGGGAATCCGCACAGCTGCATCAACACCTGGCTCTGGCTGAATGCACCGGTGATGGACATAACCGCACCGAACATCAACATAGGCTTCATGGAAGGCAAGGTAATAAACCAAAGCTCCTGCCATCTGTTCTTAATACCATCCATGTAACCTGCTTCATACATGGATCTGTCCACGCCCTGAAGACCTGCTACGAAGGAAAGGAAACCGCTACCTAAACTCTGCCACAAAATAGCAATCATACAGATAGGTAACATATACTGAGGATTTACCAGCCACAAAATCGGTGTGTCGATTAAACCAAGTTCCATTCCCCAGGAGTTAATCAAACCATAAGCATCACCCTTGAAAAGGATATCTCTGAAGATGGCCAGACATGCAAAACCGGTAATGGACGGTACATAGAATATGATAACCGCAACGCTTCGAATCCAACGAGGCAATTCATTGATTAACCACGCGAACAGGAATGCCGCTATATATCCCAAAGGTCCGGTAATAATTGCTATCAACATGGTGTTTTTGATACTGGTCAGGAAAATATCATCGTCCAGAATCAAGCTGATGTAGTTCTGGGGTCCCAGGAATCTGGGACTCTCCAAAACATTATAATACGTAAAACCATAGAAAATGGATACTACTACAGGTGCCACATAGAACAAAAAGAAGATTAACGCATAGGGCGCCAGGAACGCATAGCACATTTTACTTTTTTTGGCTTTTTTCCAAGCCACCTTCGCATTGTGCTTACGAAGGGTTATATATTTATTAAAATACTCTTTCATTCTTCACTCCCCTATTCTAACGGTAAATTGAACTCTTTACGTTTCTTTACAATTTCTTCATCAATCTTCACAGAGTAGTCAATAATGGTCTCACGAGGGTCATCCTTAAAGAACAATACCATACGGATTGCATTACTGATATGACGTCCGGTGAAGTAACCGCCGGGTACCTCTCGGATACCGAAGGTGTTATCCCACTGTTCATTCAATACCGCCAGGTTTTCAGCACTCCAGGACAACTGTACGAATGCATCTCTGTTTGCAGTAGCATATCTTGCAGAAGAACCAAGTAATGCTTCGATTTCTCTACCGAAACGAACCTGAGTATCTGCTTTTGCCCACCACTTCATGAACTCCCAGGATTTCTGCTTGATGCTTTCATCCTCTGTTGCAATCATCATGGTAGCACCACCTACGATAAAGCTGTCGTTATTGATGTATTCATTTCCATTCTCATCCACACGTACGGTACCGGGAAGTACGGTAAAGTCCCAAAGACCTCTGATTTCCGGTGCAGATACCATCAAGGTATTGTACATAGAATAAGGCTGAATACCGATGGGCATTTCGCCGGAACGGAAACGGCTGGCAAAGTCATAAATCTGAGGAAGACCATAGTCATTGAAGTATCTTACATAATCCTCAAACGCCTTCATGCCGGCTTCATCATCTACGGTAGTCTTAGTACCTCTTTCGTTATACATGTCACCGCCGTTCTGATATAAAAGGGCGAAGTACATACCAAGGTCACCGGATGCGGGTGCACCACCACTTGCATTGGTACTACTTCCTGCTGCGGAAGGAATACCTACTGACAAGTTCTTACCCTGGATGGTAGGTAACATTTCAATCAATTCATCCCAAGTCTTAGGGATGTCTAATCCCAATTCTTCTAATATGTCCTTACGATAGAACATTACATTGAAGGTCATGGTCTCGGGAACACCGTAAATACCGTCTTCCAAACGATACTGCTCATAAGAACCGCTTGCATAATGACTCAGCACTTCTTCATATCCCTCAAACTGGGTGATATCTTCAGCCGCGCCACGGAGTGCGTAGTTAACAGGCTGATCAGCGCCAACTGACAATGCCACGTTAGGTCCTCGACCTGCAATAACCGCATTCAAAAGTGCATCCGCACCAACGATTTCCACGTTAACCTTAATGCCGCTGTTGGGTGTAAAGTCATCATCAATCATGGACTTCAAAATGGTACCCTGGTCACGACCGGTGGTTACCCAAACCTTGATCACTTCATCGCTTTCATCATAAACATCACCAACTGTATTGTAATCAATAAAGAAGGAAACTACGAAAGACTTAATTTCATGCCAGGTGCTGGTAAAGAAGTTTGCCTTATCCTTTTTCACCTTAGCATCTACACCACTGATGGTGATGTAGTCAATATCCAATTTACTTTCACTCATACTCAAAGCTGAAGTACCGAGTGCTGTAATATTATCCTTGAAATTTACAAACTCAAGAGTAATCTTGTTGGGTTTCTCGCAGAAACGTTCCAACTGAATTGCCAGTGTCTGTGCAGTAGCAATTTCACCACTCTTCTGTCCGCTGTATGCAACCATGTCATCTACGATCTTGTATAATCTCTTAGATTCCAAATCCATAGCGTCCATGATTTCAGGATATGTATTGTGAATCTTATAATCTCTGTACTTATCAGGATTTGAACCGGTGTAAACCAAAAGAGTCTTGTACATCTGATTCAATCTATAAGTAGAGTCTTCTAACTGTCCCAGGATTTCACCAACGCCGCCCAAACAAGCTTCCATACGGATGGTATGCTTACCCTTGGTAAGATAGAACTTGTAAGCCTCACCGTTAGCATCGGATAATGTCAGATTGTTCCAGTCATTCATGTACTCAAAACTAACTTCTTTCAACTCTTTAAAAGGAACCTCTCCGTCGATGTAAACGATACGGTTGGAAACGCTACCTCTTGCATAGTTCTGACGTCCCTTTACGGTAATATTATAATAACCATCCTCAGGAACTTCAAAATCCCATTCAATCCACTGACCTGTACTCTTCCAGGTTTCACCACCTACATAGTTCAAAACAGTCTTAGTTACGCTGTTAGGGCTGGTGGTCGGTGAAGAACGGTCGTACTTTGCATAAAGGGAAGATTCTGAACGTAAGGTAGAATCCTCACCTTCCACTCTTCCGATATATGTCTTTGCAGTCTGGCTGGAAGTATCCGCAGGCTGCTTAGCCAAATATTCTGCATAGGTATCCAAATCCTCTACAGGAACAAATGCCAGGCTCTTAATAGCCATAGGTTCATTCGTCGCCTTCATGGAAATCTCGTTTTCACCCTTTTCCAAATAGAACTTATAAGGATCTGCCACATAACCACGGTCATCGCGGAATCTTGTGGTCTGCCAATCAATCACTTCTATCTGTGTAGGTCTGATTTCATTACCCTGATTGTCTGTTGTAACCTCGCCGCCATCTGCCCAGATTCTGGTGAAGCTCACATTCAATGCATCTGAAAACGGTTCCTTTCCATTTATTAAAATACCGCGTTCTACTGCAATACCTGCAGACTTAGGAGCTAAGAACTCCATCTCCAGGTTGTAGAATCCGCTTTCCGGCACATCTACCTTCCAGGTAACCTGCGACAAGTTCTCAGTATAAAGAACCTTTGCTGCGCCTTCATAATTCTCTTTCACCTCAACCCCTTCGGTTGCTGTGTAGGAGAACAAATCAACGGGCACGGTTACAGAAGGATTTGCTGCATTTGCGTGCTCAGCCAAATACTTCGCATAGGTACCTTCTCTCTGTACACCCGCTACGTCAGCTTCCAAATCCACTCCTGCGTACTTCTCTTCAAAAGTTTCTACCGGCCGCAGATTCATTAATGCGCCAATGCCGACAATAACTGCCACAACGGCGACTGTGATAAGTAATTTTTTTCCAGACCTTTTAGACCTCTTCATAATTGCCTCCATGAATCCACTTAATAAAATAATACAATTATCGTATCTTATAAAGAGTATTATACTTCACTCCGATTCTTAATTCTTCCTAAATTTTGCTATTTATTCACCACACATTGCTTATTTTTTGCTACAATCTGTGAATTTTACTTGTACAATATTGCCTTTTTTCAATTCAAATGGTACAATCCATTTATAAAATTATGGTTAAAATTGCTTTTTGATACCAGTTTTATATCTTTTTTGAACAAAAATGAGGTTTTACCCATAGAATATTTAAGTCGCAATATTTAACAACTTCCCAATATTTGCTACAGGAGAAATCATGGCTGATATACGTGTTGACGAAAATTATCTGGATTTTTATTCCAAAAATAGTGATTATACAGGTTTCCGGCAGCTAAAAAACAAGCAAGAGGTGGTGGAATTCCAAAATGCCTCTACCATGAGAATCTGGTTTAACGAACAGAATTACAGCTACCCACAGCACTGGCACAGCGCCATGGAAATCATCATGCCCGTGGAGGCATATTATGATGTTTACATCAAAGACACCTTATACCGGGTCAATCCCGGAGAAGTCCTGGTGATTCCGCCGGGAGAAGTACATATGCTGTCCGCACCGGAAAATGGCAAGCGATTCATTTTCATGTTTGATATTTCTTCCATTACAAAGATGAAGAGTTTTTCCGGTATCCAACCTTTGTTTGCGCAGCCCCTTCACATCACCCAGGAAGCCTTTCCTCATATTTATGATGATGTGTACCAGATTCTGATTCAGATGCGAAATGAATACTTCAATAAGAACGAATACGGGGAGCTTGTAATTTATTCCCTGCTTTTAAACTTCTTTGTGAAGTTCGGATACAACCGTATCAACACAGAGAACCTGTTCCCCAATGTGCGTCTGTATAAACAAAAGGAATATGTACAGAAATTCAACAACCTGATGGACTACATAGACGAACATTATATGGAAGATTTGAATCTGGAGGATATCGCCGAATCCATCGGCTTCAGCAAGTTCCACTTCTCCAGACTCTTCAAGCAATATACTAATTTCACATTCTGCGATTATCTGTGTTATCGCCGAATCAAGGTGGCGGAAGAGCTTCTGGCCATGCCGGATCTTTCCATCACGGAAGTAGCCTTGCAGGCAGGCTTCCCCAGTATATCCACCTTCAACCGATTGTTTAAGCAGCACAAGAATTGTACTCCCAGCGAATATCGCACAAAAAATCGCTTGTGACGAAATCTTACAGAAGCAACAATATGCCCCACCCCAATATATCCTATTTGGACACGCTTTCGCTTGGATGAATTACGTAACGGCACTAAGCTCGAAGCCGCAAGCGGCTTATACCTCGCTAAGGGCCGACGAATTCATACAGTCCTGCATTAGGATATATTGGGGTGGGGCATACTGTTACTACTCTATTTTTTCGTTTTTCACGCGAATCAATTCTCATAAATATATCGAAATTCCTTAAATACTGCTTCTCCGCCCACCTGTCCGGTAGCATAATTAAATAAACCGAACCGGCAACCGGTGAAATGATCCAAACGGAATACCAGCTTATGGGGTTCGCCCACACGTTTCCAGCGTTTCTTGTACTGGTAGTAGAATTCTGCTTCATCCTGCATATCTTCAAAATTCACATTCAGTCGGATTCTCGCACTACTCTCTTCCAGACGAATCTTCTCCACAATATTTCCCGGCAGATAATCCGGCGAACGATCCAGCAGTGAAGTATTCCCCCAGCTTCGTTGCATTACCACCAAATAATAGGTGCCGTATTCCTTCATAATTCCTATCAATCCGTAACAGCCTTGCAATGCGCAAAGTCCGGCTACGTCACCATCCTTTAATCCGGAGGCATCCACCGTCACCTCTGCCGCACATCCCGGCCACATCATACGCTGTGTCAACATATTGGTGGCATGTACCACATTGGTGCTTATCTTTGCATTTCTGATAACCAGTCCGCCTTCCGGACGCATCCACCAGTTCTTTTCATCAGGCACATGATTAAATTCCCATTGGGGCTTCAAACCATTCTTTCCCATCCCCGATGCACCTTCCTTAAAATCATCGGAAGTATATACCGGCTGATATTGATAATACGGTCTGCTGCTGACCGGCGCCAATGCCTTCGGAGTCTTACCGCCCGTTCCAAGTACGGGTACATCTCCTTCCCAGCGTACCGGAACCAACACGGGAATCCTTCCCACGGCACCATGGTCCTGATAAAGCATGGCATACCATTTACCATTCAGCGTTTCAACCAGACCGCCCTGGGCCACGCCCTGATTATGGTAATCCATATCATCACGCAAAAGCTCACCGCCTGCGAACTCACCATCCAAACACTCTGCCACAAAGTACAGCTGGGTTCTTCTGGCCGGTTCCACCTTGGGCCAATAAATCACAAACAAGTAGTACTTGCCATGAATCTTCTGTACATGAGAGCCTTCATATCCAAGATACACATCCTCCTGCATCTTATGGAGAAGAATTCTCTCCAAACCGCCTTTTTTGTATGCACTGCAATCCGGCAAAAGCTCACGAATCCAAACTTCCTCATAACCGGATACCAGATACACCCTGCCATCCTCATCAAACAACAGACTGGGATGATGGCGATACTCTTTCAAAACATTTCTCTTCCAGGGACCTTCCACACCTTCCGCTTCATATATATAAGTTTCATCCGTATCCAGACACGAAAAGCAAACATAGAATTTGTCATTATGATAACGCAGGCTTCCTGCCCACATTCCTCTGCCGTAATTACACCGTTCGCCCTGCATACATTCTTCCGGAGTTTTTCCCAGATGTTCAAAAACATGTCCCACGATTTCCCAATGAATCAAATCAAAGGAACGTAAAATCACTGCGCCGGGACGAAAATGCATGGTAGTACTCAGCATATAATAAACATCATCCACCCTGATTACGTCAGGATCCGGAAAATCTGCTTTGATAATCGGATTGGTTCTATCCATGTTTTCTCCCTTCTGCGCAATGTTACGCTTTATTTATATTGCAACTTGGCTTATTCTTCTTCCGTTGCTTCCTTTGGTACATTCACCTGTTCTCCGCCTTCCAGCTCGATAACCATATCACCCGCATCCATCAGACCCACATCGTGAGTGGTCATAATGATGGTTACGCCTTCCTTCTTGGTCATCTCCTGAAACAGCTTCGTCACTTCTGCCGCCATAGCACTGTCCAACTCAGCCGTAGGCTCATCCGCCAACAGAATACTGGGTCTGTGTGCAATCGCTCTGGCAATCGCCACACGCTGCTGCTCACCACCGGACATTTCTGCCGGCATATGCTTGATTCTGCCGCCCAGACCAACCATTTTCAAACACTCTATGGCACGTTTTTCCCTATCCCTGCGGATCCCCGCAAGTCTCAGGGAAAACTCCACATTCTGTAATGCATTCATGGTGGGTATCAACGATACCGACTGGAATACATATCCCAGCTTGGTTCTGCGGAAGTTTTCCTTACGTCTGTCCGAAAACTTACCCATATCCCTGTCTTCCAGATACACTTTTCCGGAGGTAGGGTTATCCAACGCTCCGATAATATTCAGAAGCGTGGTTTTACCCGAACCGGAACGGCCCTTCAGGATGACCAGACTGCCTTCCGGTATCTTTGCATTTATCCCTTTCAGCGCATGAAACTCTCCTGCCGCCGTAGGAAAGCTGCGTCTGATATCTTCCAGAACAATAATATTATTTTCTGCCATTATTCTTCACCTAACTTCAAAGCTTTCGCTATATTCATCTTAAATACCAACAATATCAGCACTGCCAGACATACTACCATAACAGCTGCCACTACTCCATACAATCTGACCATATCCATGGGATTGGTAATCAGCTTCATGGGCAATACCTGATCCGCTGCCGCATACGCTGACTGAATCATAGGAACAAACATCTTGGATGTCAGCTTACCGATTCCCACACCGGCCAAAATAGAAGTAAGACCGGAGAAAATCTGCTCGTTAATCAGCATATGGAATACTTCACCCTTATGCATACCGCTTGCTCTTAAGACACCAAAGATCATTTCTCTGGAACGGATGGACATAATCCAGTAGATTAAGTATCCGGCCGCACAAAGCACCAGGGTTACCATAAAGCTCATGGTCAGGACACCATTGGTACCCTGCAGCAACGGATCCTGAACCACCTTCTCTATTTCCGCATCCTTATCCATGTATTTCGCCAGATGAACATCATTTTCTTCCAGCCATGATGCAATCTGATCTGCAGAAGCCCCATCCTTCAGGGACATCCAAACCTCATAAGGAGTCACTCCCCAATTCTTGCGAAGTACCTGATAATGGGCTATCAGATAGAAATTATCCTTGGAACTTACGCTTCCGTCCGCATTTAAGGTTGTGGTCACCGGTTCATATCCGGGCCAATAATCCACAAAGTCAATAATCTTTGCATGTACCGGCTTTCCAAGGGAACCATAGAAGGTAATAGAGTCGCCCACCTTATAATCCAGCTTGGTAGCAAAGTTTCGGGATACCAAAACACCGTTTGCCTCTACTGCCAGTTCATTTAAGTACTCATAATACTCTTTTTCCAATAGTTCACTGTCCACATGAGTGATACCACCGAATTCCTTCGTATGGATACCCATCAGGGTGATATCCTGTCTGGTATTTTTCGTACCCTTCAGGTAAGCTCCCTCATCAAAAATAACTCTTGTATAAGATTCCACAAAATCCAACTTGGCATACTTGTTATAATCCGGTTCAAAATACTGGAACTCTCCCGCGCCTGCCTGAGAAGCCAGCGCTGAGTTGTCCGTCCAGATTTCTTTTACAATAAGGTCCGCACCCTCCAGATATGCCACATTGTCCTTGGCATTCTGCAAAATGGTTCTAGCCACCGTAGCGTGATACATACCAAGCGCTACTGTCAGTATCATAAACAACATAATGAAATGCTGCTTGCTGTTATTCTTTATATTCTCAATAAACGAAGCATAGCTGGCCGGTCCCCAGAAGGATTTACCTATACCATAGATCAGTTTTATCACATAGGGCTGTAATCTCAAAAACAGCAGACCTAATCCCACAATAAACAGGGAAGAACTCAGGTACAACAAAGGATCCAGTGCCTCGCCCTTCAACACATCCACTGCCAAAAGTTCCTGATTCTTGGAAAAGGAATAATATCCGTAAAGTGCCACTCCCAAGCAAATCACATCCAGGAACAGTTTCTCCCAAAGGGCTTTGCTGCGGGTAGCCTTCTGCTGTTTCAGCTTCACGATGGTAAGACGGCTGTGCTTCAATGCAGGCAGTGTCATAACCAGAATGGATACTGTTGCAGCCACCAGCGCATATTGTAAGGTCTCCTCCGTGAACTCTACATTCAGCTCCGTACTCAAATTAAACTCTAAGAAGTTTCTGGCAGAACCCAGAATACCGCAAAACAGTTTACCCAGCTGCAAACCAAGCACCGTACCTATCAATGTGGTAAATACACTTTGATAAAAATACAGGCGGAGAATCTGGCTACCGGATCCACCTCTACTCTTCAATACGGAAATTTCATTTCTTTCCATATCATACATCTGTGATGCTATCATAAACAGGAACGCACACAGAAGGATTAAAACCGGAATCTGAAGAATAAACAATGTTGCTTCGATTCTGTCCTGCTTCTTATTGAAGTTTTCCAGCACCTCAAGATATCCGGGCAAATCAACCGTACTTCGGTAAACACTGTTCTCTACCAGGTCTGTAGTATACGCATACAGCTTCTCGGAAGCCTTTGCGGTACAATCCTCATACTCAAACATGGGGAAATAATTGCAGGTGATGGTATACTTTTTGGCATTGGCACCATGGAAGTATTCCTCAAACAAGCTGTCCTTCATTAAAAAGACATTGTTCATCTGTTCCGGAGATACCTGCCAGTAAAAATCCGTACTATCCTTCTTATCGTAGATACCTACTACCTTGATTCGAATAGGCTTTCCGTCTGCATGCTTTAATGCAGTGAATGTCAGACTTTCACCTACCAATACCTTGGTATTTACCATACAGGACTGGCTGATAACCACCTCAATACATCCGTCATCACTCAAACCATCCTCTGAGAACATCTCTCCCGCCAGCATTTCTGCATGTTCCGGCAGATTGGTCATACTGGAGAGACGGATATTGATGTCACCCACATCATCTCTTTGCATTTCCGACTTCACTTCTGCGGTAGCAAGACTGTAATAAGCTAAAGTCTCCCTTTCCGTCACACCCATATCCTTATAGATGCTGTTCATCAAATCCTTCATACGTTGAATGGATTTTCCTTCCGCATCCTTCTTGGACACCATTGTGAATTTCAGAAGTCCGGGCCACTCACCCTTTTCCGTCAGATAATTATAAAATTCATCCTGCAGCATACGGTCGAAGGCTGCCTTCTTATACATAGGAAAACTGACCACCGTAGCACTCAGCAATATACTTCCCAATAAGAGGCTGAAAACCATCCACCTTTTATGCCATATTTTCTGAAACATTACTTTAAGCATACTACCATTCCTTCTGACAAACCTTCAATAATCCAGTAATTTGTATCATCATAGCCGCCGGCCACAAAGCTACACATCTTCACATTACCCTGTTCGTCCTTAACATTTACATATGTCTTTCCATCCACCTCTGTTACCGCACTCTTGGGAACCACCAAAACATGGTCCATCTCACGGGTCTTGGCAACCACGGTAAAAGGCTTAGGATCATATCTATTATCCACTCTAGCCATTGCAATATTAGGCAAATCCTCCTTCGGCACCATAATCATCACTCTGTCACTCTGCAATTCCTTGCTGAGTCCGGCATTGTTGATGCTGGCTACCACACCGGTACAAGACTCATTGGTTCCAAAATAGGTATCAAATGTAATCTCCACCTCTGTGCCGTACCCCAACACGCTATTGGAATCCGGTACAGACACATATACAGAGGATTCATCAACAATCTGCACAAGCTGAGTTCCGTTATACAAAATAGTTTCTGCCTCGAAATCTTTAATATCTATCACCATACCGCTTCTGTCTGCCCTAATCTCGGTAGTTCTTGCATCTTCTCTCATCTCATCCAGAAGTTCCTGAATCTCACTGATTTCCTTCAGCTTGGCTTCGATTGCTTCCTCATTATCCTCTTCTCCCGCAGCTCTCAAATCAGCCAGTCTCTCCTGTGCTCTTTGTAGCTGCTGTTCTTTTCTCTGCATGGTCAGCTCATCCGGGGCCACACGTATGGTCGCAATCACATCCCCCTTTTTCACATGCTGGAAATACTCCACTTTGTATTCCCCAAAATAAGTGGTACCATATTCTATCGTATTCTTAATATAATATGCCATACTTCCTGCGGTTCTTCCGTTTTCTTTATAAGTTCCATGGAAGCTGCCGTACTGCACTTTGGCGGTCTTTGTTCCCACTTCTCTGGCGTCTTCCACCAATACCGCATCCCCTTCATTAAGTCCGGATTTGATTACGGTATATACACCATCCGAAAAACCGGTGGTAACGGTAGTCATGATGCTTTCGCCATCCTTCATCACATACACAAAATTGATTCCGCCGTCCTTATGAACCGCTTCGGAAGGTACCGACAACGCATCTGTTTCCTTCTCATACAGTACGCAGATGCTGACAAAATCACCTACCTCTACCTGACTGCAATCATCCAAAAAGGTGAAATCCGTATATACCTTCACACCGCTTTCGCTAATCTTTTTGTACTCGTCATTATCAATGGCATGATATTCTACCTCATAACGCACACCATCAATTACCGCATACATTTCCTTGGCTTTCGATGCCTTGTAAGTGTTAATAAACTCACTCTTAATCACCTTTTCATTCATATTGCCCACAGCAATCACAGCCTGCTCTTTTTGTGCCACCAGATTGCCATAGTCATCCGGCAACTGCTTCGCCACTACCTGACCGGCTTCCTTGGCCACCAGCACGCAATTCTTTCTCTCTTTTTTCAACTGTTCCAGCTGTTCCACCATATAGGCTCTGTCCAAATCGTACAGTTCCTTTTGCTGACGAAAGCTTTCTTCCTGCATATTAATATTATGCTCCAGTATCCTGTACTTACCGGTCCACATTTCCGAATCTCTTTGCCATGTCAGATATTCCGGATTCTCTATCAATTCATCAGAATCACCGGCACTGACACTGCTTGCAGGTACCATTTCTGCAGGTTTTGACTTGGCGAAATTGTCCAAAATGGATTTCATTCGCTTCAACTCTTCCTTGGGTTCTGCCAGATTTTCGCTCATCTTCTCCTGAGTCTTGGTCATGGCTTTATCCATCTCGTCAATCTGTTCCTGCATTTGTTCAATCTGTTCATCAATCTTTTCGGTACTACCGTAAACAAGGGTCTCACCCTTGCTTACACTTTCTCCCCAGAAAGCACCCTTGCCTTCCACTTCCATTTGCTTATTAAAGGAATACTCCGTAATGGTAGGATAAACGGTAGCCGCATAAATCTCACTGTCGTAAAGAGTACGACGTGCAGCCAATTCCACATTGGTGGTTACATTAACCGGCTCCAATAATTCTATGTTTTTTCCTGTTGTTTCTACCTCTGTCTGTCCGCAACTGCATAGAGAGAATACCAGCATGGCAGATAACAACAAACTGATTCCCTGTTTCTTTATCATTTTATAATTACCTTCTCTCCTTCTGTCAGTCCGGAAATCACTTCTACCCTGTCATCTCCAACTAAACCTGTTTCAATCCACTTCACTTCACGCATCTGGTTATCTCCCAAAACGTAAACAAAGCTCTTTCCATCCGCCTGATGCACCGCCTGAACCGGTACACTTAACACCTGTGAACGGAAGCCTGTAATATATTTCAATGTACCGCTTACACCTACTTCGATATTCACATTGCTGGTGCCTCCTGCAATACTGAACCAAAGCTTATCCGTCCAGGTATCCATATTGTAAGGTACCACATCATAATTACCTGCACCGGTACCATAAGCCAGATTCAATTCCGACTCTACACCTTCCTGAAAGCAGTCCTTCAACGAGATATCTTCTACCACAAAGAGACAATCCGTACTGTCAATAATCTTGATAACTTCTTCATCCCTGACCGTGGTAGAACCTTCCAGTCTTTTCTTAATCGAAGAAACAGAACCATCCATGCCCGCATAAAGACTACTCTGCTTTACATCCTGCTTTAATATCTCCAGCTGTTTCTGATCCAAAGCAATGGCATCCTGGCAATCCTCTCTGGAATAACGGTATCTCTGCTGAATATTCGCTACATTCTCCTTGGTTGCTTTTTCATCAGCCGCAGTTTTTCCGCTCTGGTATCCGTAACGAAGCCAGGCACTTGAAATATCATTTTGTTCATTAATATCAATATACTGAAGCTGCAGCTCATTTCTGGCAATTCTGTATTCCAAATCACGGATTTGTTCCTTTGCATTGCCGATATCCAGTTCAGCCAGCAACTGACCCTTGGTTACGATATCGCCTTCCTCCACATATACCTTTGCCACACGCTTACCACTTACACTAAAGCTTAAGCTCTCATCCAGAACCTGCTGATATGTACATCTGGTCTTTTCCGTTTTACGCACATCCGCAACAGAAGCCGCTTCCATTTCATAAGCAAGGGACTCCTGCTCCTTTTCTATCAAAATTAAATTCTCATCCTCATTCTCCACGGATGAACAGCCGGACAGCATACTGACGGCCAGCAACAGGGCAAAAACGCGCCCCTTCTGTTTGATCCAATTTTTCCTTTTCATTACTCTTATACTCACTGCCTTTACATGGTATTCATTAACAATCACTAAATCATTTTACATTCAAATTATCTGATTGACTCTTTATTTTATGCTATTTTTGCTTCAATCATTGCTTTTTTCTCCATTATTTGCGGTAAATAAACTCGGAAAACGTTACCCTTCCTCCGATTTTTTCTGTAGAATAAATAAACAATCCAAACCGGCAACCGGTGAAATGATCCAATCTGAAATACAGTTTCTGAGGACCGCCTAACTGTTGATAACCTTCTCCCATATCAAAATACAATACCGCTTCATCCTTCATCTGTTCAAAATCCACTCCGATACGGAACTTCACCCGGTCAGAAGATGCCGGCGTTTTTTCCAAAAGCACCGGTACCGTGGTATCCTTCGTCTTTCCCATGGAGGTAGTACCATCTTCCGTTCTGGCCATCAATACCACATAAAGCTGCCCATCCTCTCTGGTCAGTGCCGCCTGGACATATTTGCCCTGCAAAGCACAAAGTCCGGCGAAATCCCCATCTTTCAATTCGCTTCCGTCTACGGTAACCTCACCTGCGCAGGAAGGGAACAACATTCTTTGAGTCAGCATATTCTTAGCCTGCGTTACATTCACACAAAGCTTATCCGTAGTCACGGTTACGGTGCCCTCTGACATATCTCTCTGTACCAAAGACAGATCCGGCTCATGGTTAAACTGCCAGATACTCTTAAATCCGTAGCTGTCGAAATTCACATCGGTAGTAGTTCTCATGGTAGCAGCCGCCTCTGCTGCCGGCCAGACACCCTCTTTGAAATCATCACTCTGTACCAAAGGCACATATACATAGTCCGGTCTGGTGCTTGAAACAGCAAACTCTTCCGGGATTTTTCCGTCCACTCCGAATACCGGATAATCATTTTCCCAATAAACAGGAATCAGCACCGGAACTCTTCCCACTGCACCTCTGTCCTGGAACAAAATCGCATACCAATTCCCATCCGGTGTATCCACGATACCGCCCTGGGCTGCACCTGCATTGCAATATCCCGCATCATCATTCAGTACATCGCCACCTACAAACTCACCGTCTAAGGAATCCGCCACAAAGCAAGCCTCCACACGCTTCCACTCGGTTCGCAAAGAATGAATGAAAAACACATAATACTTTCCGTTTATCTTGTAAAAATGTGCACCCTCATAACCCAGACCGGGATTGCCCTCATCGCTGACAATCATTCTGTGGATTCCGCCCTCCTTAGGGCCGCTCAAATCTTCCTTCATCTCTGTCAGCCAAATATGTCGGTTGCCGTATACCAGATACACTCTTTCGTCATCATCAAACAAAAGAGAACAATCATGATAAAAGCCATCAATCTCCTTTTTCTCCCAGGGACCTTCTACGGATAGTGCAGTATAAAGATAGGTCTTGTGGGTATCATTTGCCACAAAAATCACATAAAATTTTCCTTTGTAATAACGCAAGGTGGCTGCCCACATACCTCTGCCGTATATATTCTCCTCTCCCTCCAAGCGTTGTCCGGGCGTACTGTCCAACACATCATAAAGATATGCCGCATGCTCCCAATTTATCAGATCATAAGAACGCAAAATCTCGCACCCCGGCATAAAATGCATGGTGGTGCTGACCATATAATAAGTATCTTCCACACGAATTACATCCACATCCGGATAATCCAATCTTGTTATGGGATTGATCGGCTGCTTGCTCATATATTTCCTCCTTATTCTCCAAACAATTCAATGCCACAGGTTCCCCCATGGCACTGTCTTTCAAACTACGTAACTGTCTTCCGGCCCCATGTAGTTCTCCGGTTTTTTTACCTTCTTGCTATAGAGAATCACTCTCTCCAATACAACTCCTGCTTCCAGTGCTCCGATACCCAGAGTATTTATTCCTTCTGCTAAGGTTACCTGCACGGAAACTCTTCTTTCCTGATTCAGTACACCCATTCCCCATCTGGGGTCGCTGCTTTCTCCTGCCCTGAAATTTGCCGGTACCAGTTCTACCTTTTGTTGCTCGCCACCGTTAATCTGCAGTGCCACATTCACACTCTGCTTATTTACCACGGAATTGGTAGGTGCTGTAACCAGCTGTGCCTCGTATTCCCCGGCTTCTTCTATGAGGCAACGATAATACAAAAACGGCTTCTCCTCCTCCATGGCAAACACCGCCGTAGAAGGGAATACCTTCACACCGGTACCATACTTTCCATAGCCCTCCAGCACCTCAAAGCCACCCTTAAGAGTATCCTTCTTTTCAAAGAAATTGCCTGCATTCATGGCAATAATCCCCTTCTTTTCCAGATAGGTCTTCTCCGGCAAGCCTTCCGTCTCTATGCTTCTTGCACTAACATCCACTGCCACCGTGGTTTCTTCATCCTTAATCAGTAGCCTTACCTGTTCTTCCCCTGACAGTTTGCTTCTATCACAGGTCAGTACCAACTCTTCCTGTAGCTGAACCTCACCTTCCATGGCACTGACTTTCAGCCATGCAGGCAATGAAGCATCCGCCGTCTGTGGTTCTACCACATAATGCAAGCTGCCAACACCATCATTGGCGATTTCTATAATCACTTGTTCACAGCCCATATACCGGAAATCATCCGCCTTAATGGCCATGGGTGCACCGTAATTTTTGCCTGCGGTCCAAGGACTGTCCTTACGGTTTACCTTCAGTCTGGGCTTATATGCTGGCTCCACACTCATAATTACGGGATATCTGCAGTCATCCTCATTCCACTTGGTAAAGCCGATATGCTGAGCCATCTGCATGCCATCCCACTTACCGTTCTTGAAGGCTCCAAACTCATCATAATACGCTCTGTCCTTTTTGATGCACTCTCTTACCAATTCACCGTACTTATTGGCAATGGTCTTACCCTGTCTTGCATACAAGGCATTCTTTGCCGCATACAAATGCATCTTTATGAGATTCATACTGGCCATGGCCGAAAAATGAATCATACTGTAATAAGCTTCTTTATCTGAACCGTTCAAAGCTTCATATACTTTCCGAGAAAGTCCCTCCAGCGTTTCCGCCTTGGCAAGCATTTTATCCGCCTCCAGATTCTCGCAGGCATGGTAAATACCGGGATTCAAAGATTCCGGACGGCGCAAATGATTCATATCAATATAATCCGTCAGCACCTTCCCGATAGCCTCTTGCAGTTCCTCGCTTACACCCGCAAAATTCTTCTCTGCCCAAAACATGGTATACTCTCTATAGCTGTTCTTATTGCCATAGCCCCACTTCTCATAGTCATAAGCAAGTGCCATGAAATAGGTCAGGGGGACCTCATGGAACTTCAAATCGCCCACATTTACAATCCAGGCATCCTGAATTCCGTACTCATAGGCCATACACATCTGTTCCCAGGTCTTGGACATGGGCGTGGAATCCACCCATTCGTAGGATATGGGACCACCATGATAATCAAAATGATAATACATACCGAAGCCGCCCTTACGTCCCCGCATTTCCTCAGTAGGAAGGGTACGCATATGTCCGAAATTATCCTCGCAAAGCATACAGATGACACCATCCAGCTCATCCCAGTCCTTCAGACCCTTGATGTTCTCATCCCCATAGAAGTAAGCCTCTACTTCCTTGTACAAAGCCAGAAGCTGGGGAACCTCCTCTATGTTTTCATTTACATTTTCGCGAATCAGCTGTCTCTGCTTACGGATAATATCCATTAACAGCTTTACATTCTCTTCCACAGTGGCATTTTCACCCAGCATGGAGCTGTCACGCTCACCACGCATACCAATGGTAATCAGGTTTTCATACTTACCGCTGCGCTTCAGGGCATCCCTCCAATAATTCATCAGACCCTTTTCGTTGGTATAGAAATTCCACTCATTGCCATACTCGGTCTCAGGACCCCTTACCTTGTCCCATTCCTCGCTGGCACGCAAGCAGGGCTCATGATGGGAATAGCCCATGACCACGCCGTAGATATCTGCCAGCTCCTCGTTTTTGCTTCCCGGTCCATCCAGAGGGAAAGACGCACTCCACATGGCCGGCCACAAATAATTGCCCTTCATACGAAGCAGGAACTCAAACACATGCTCATACATATCCGCATTGAAGTCCCCGAAATGCTTGGTGGCCCAGTTGCCGCAGCAAGGCCACTCGTCATTGATGAAAAAGCCTCTGTAACGGATGCTTGGTTCTTTGGAAATCACTTCGATATCCTTGTCGATGACGAAATCAGCCTTTTTCACCGGCTCCACATCCCCCCAATAGCAAAGAGGTGTCACACCCATGTACTCAGAAAGACCGAACATACCGTATATGGTGCCTCTCTTGTCGCTTCCGTAGATGACCAGCATTTCCGCAAAGCTCTCTGCGTCTGACAACCGCTTGATTTCATACACTTCTCGCTTTCCTTCTACTGCTGATACAGAAAGTCCCTGTTCTGCCAATGCAGGTAACAACTCACTCTTTCCCACAGTGGCACAAAAAATCAGCTGTGTACTTTCTCTGTCCAATCCTTCCAATGAATTCACTATCGCCGGCTTACAACCTGTCACCTTTTCCACGTCCGCCGCCACTTTGACAGCCACACGCTTTACGCCCTCAAAGGCATCGTTCTCTATAAAAATAGCTGTTTTTTTACCAGAATCTGAAAGTCTCACCGTTTAACTCCTTTTCGTTTACTCCACGTACCCAAAACCTAAAATGGTAAAATCCTTGTTCTCATCGCCTTCGCACATACGCACCTCCACATGATAGCTTCTGCGTTCTTTTCCACGGAACACAATCACAGGATTGCAATGGGTCCAGCCTACTTGATGAGGATCATAGGTAAGCACCTTTTCTCCGTCCACATACACATCCGCACACCCCACTGCCACAGAAGCAGAATCCTTGGCAATCAACAGCAATGCAGTACAAGTAATATTCATAGCGAAAGGCTTCGCATCCTCTTCCGCCTTTGCTCCCTGATACATCCAGTTGTAAGGAAGCTGCGGCGTATGGGTCAGGTCCATATTACGCTCCACCGCCTGAAGCTCGGCATCCTTCTCCTTGAAATCTCCGCAATCTATCTTTGCACCTTCATAAACTGCCTTACCGTCCAGAAGCTTTACATTTTCAAACTCACCACCCAGTGGAGGATTTATCTTGCTGATATCCACATCCTCCGATGCCTGTTCCTGTTTATCCACCACTTCCAGAAGGTGCTTGATACCGTCTGCCATAATGGTATGACCGATACTGGTGGGATGGAATACATCGTAAAAGAACTGGTTCTTACTTACCACTCTGCCTTCCCCCGGCTTTTTGTAGAACTGCTCTACTACTGTATTTCTGGTGCTTACCATGGGCAAATCATAAGCCACACCTACAGGTCCCAAACGTTCCTGAAGATTCCAGTCATTGGCAAATACGGCAAACAATAAAATCACTGCCGGCTTATTGGGGTTGTTTAATATCTTACGTACCAAAGAATCATAACATTCTCCCTTAGTCTCATCCCCTTCATCATTTACGGCAAACTCTACCACTACCACATCGGGTTCCACAGTCCCCTCGCTCAAAACATCTCTTTCATAACGGAGCATACCAAACTCAGAAGGAGTTCCTCCCACTCCGGCCTTTATGTAGTGCACATTTTCTTCAGTGGTTTTGCCCACCACGTCGCAAAAGGCTTTATAGGTTTTGTAAGCATAGCATTCGGTATTAATGGGTACTGCTCCTGCCCCTTGGGTAATGGAACCACCGATAAAAGCAATGGTTACATCCTCTCCCCGTCTTGCCTTCTCTATGGCCTTCTTCAGACGGAAGTTATTACCGGTCTGCATAATGGCTTTGGAAAGCATCTCCGGATAATAAGGAGATGTGAAATCCACCGGATTTTCTTCTTCAATCTCAGGCACCTCAAAGCCCTCATGAAGATAAAATTTCACAGCAACCGTAGCCAATGTGCCTGCTTTTTCAAACACAAAACGTGCCTGTCCGGGGATATTATCATCCTCCGACCATTCACACTCCTCCAGATGCAATATCTGTTCCATACCGTCCGCCTTCACAGGCAACTTTAATGTGGTACCGGACTTATAGGGGTCCGTCTTACCATACATTTGGAAATGAAACTCTACGGTTTCCTCTTTATTCTCACATTCCACGGTCACACCGATACTATGTACCAGCTTGCGGAATCCTTCTACGGTTGTCAAAAGGTCCAGAATGTTTTTGTCCTTAATATTGCCTACCATACCTGCGGCGGTAATCATACGACCGCAGTCCAAATAGATGAACTGGGTGCCTGTTCCGTCCGGCATGGGGGAACCTGCCACTGACTTATTTCTCATAATAAAAAAGCCCTTACGCTTCTTGGTTGGATCCTTGGGCGCCTTAGGGCCTCCCTGTAATTGATTGCTCATAATTTCCTCCGAAATAATAATATAATATAGCTTCATAAAAAAGCGGATACCCGCGTATCCGCTTGGGAGAATTGCTTCGCAATTCTCCTTAATCTCCACTACTGTACTCGCGCAATTTCCTATAGTTTAAAAACAGACACTTTCAAGCAAGCTTGAAGTGCCAGTTTTGTATAAAGCTGCATGGTTATGAATCGTTACCAGATCTTATAGTTACCACTCAACGCTAAGAATGCAAACATATACAGACAGTTGTCATAATAGCGCCACTTTCCTTCATTCATGGGAAGGTTCCAGAATTTCTCCACCCATTCCTTACTAAACTCGGTACCTGCTGCCAGCACGGACTGTGCCACGGTTGCAGGAATCGCTATATTGTATATGGATTCTTCCTCCGCCTTGCTACCGTCAATAAACCATTTATAGTATTCATTTTTTCTGGCATATTCAATCAGATATTTCTGTATATTAGAGGCTGCCGCACACTGTCCTTTATCAATGCCAAACCACTCATAGTCCAAACCGATATTGGCTACGGTACGATAAGAATCACTGAAGAACCAGTCATGTCTTGTGCCCATCCACTCAAACTTCCTGCTCATGGGGCTACCGTCATACTCTGCGTATTCAGGGCTGAAACCGGTCACCGGATGACAGGTTTTCACCAAGAAATCACGACCTGCATCTGCTGCCTTCTTCCAGAATTCTCTATCTTCTTCATTAGCCCATAATGCAAAAAGCTCGTAGAAATGGGGCAGGAAATACGAAGGGTCTGTAAAGTCCAAAGTAGGAACAAACTTAATCTGATAGTTATCCAAATTCCACATAGGAAGCTCACCACGACCACCACGACCATTATGCAAGCAATCATGCAGAATCTCTCTGGCCTGCTTGGAATATTCATAGATGCCTTCTCCGTCCCCCCAACGATGGGATGCAAAAAACAATGCCATAGCAAAGAATTCTTCACCATCGGATGCAGGGCCTGTATCATTTTTACTTCCATCCGTACTACAGCTCCACGAGAAGAAACCGCCGTTGAGACCATCCTCCATGTACATATAGGTCTTAGCCCATTTCCACAAACGGTCAAACTCTTCCTTCATATCCAGCTGCACACAAAACATCATACCGTAGGACATACCTTCCGTACGTACATCATTACTTCCCACGTCCATGATGTATCCCATGTCCTCACCTACCGGATAGTAAACCTGCTTGTCCTCTCCGCCATAAAAGAAGAACTGCTTTACTTCTTCCAAACGCTTCTGAACTGCTTCTTCCGATATTCCCATTTCCACAAATACATTACGATATTTCTTCTCCATCATACTCCGATACCTCCATCGTTTCCGCCGCTCTCATAACCTTCCCGCGGCAAAAATGTAAAAGCTTACATGTATATATATTACTATATAGCATGTCAACCTTTTTTTCTCTTTAACCCTTGTTATTTTTCCGTCAAATATTGCTATATTTTTAAAAATATCCATTGGCTTTTGACATCTGTCCCATAATTTCGTATACTCAGCTTATGTTGTATGGATTTCAAAGGAGACATATTATGGTTCATTCTGTTTATAAAGTGTCAAATATATATCATGAAATTGCCAGAAAGCCGGTTTCCGGCCCTGTTTCAGTAACTGTGCCGGGTTCCAAAAGCATTACCAACAGAGCTTTGCTTTTAGCCACTCTGGCAGAAGGCACCACCACTTTACATGGAGTTTTATTCAGTGACGATTCCAGACATTTCTTAAAATGTGTACAGGACTTAGGCTTTGAAACAACTGTGGACGAGGATGCTAAAACAGTTACTGTCAACGGTCTGGGCGGCCCCCTTCCCAAGCAAGAAGCCTGGCAATATGTGGGAAGTGCCGGTACCGCAGCCCGTTTTCTTACGGCTTACTTGGGAATCTCGGAAGGAACCTACCATATGGATGCTTCTGAACAAATGCGAAAACGTCCCATGGCGCCCCTGCTTACCTCATTGCAGGAGTTGGGATGTGAGGTCATTTATGAAGGGGCGGAAGGATATTTTCCCTTCACCTTAAAAAGCCAAGGTTTCGGCAAACAGGAAATCTCCGTGGATATTGAACACAGTAGTCAGTTCTTAAGTGCGCTTCTTATCGCTTCCTGCCTCTCTCCCAAGGATTTCACCATTCAGGTAGAAGGCAGTCACGGTATGGCTTACATCGAAATCACCCGTAGGATGATGGAACAGTTTGGTGTTTCCGTGAAAGTTTCTGACGACGGACGGACCTTTACCATTCCCGCCGGTCAGAAATACAATGCCTTAGACTATCAAATCGAGCCTGACGCTTCCGCTGCTGCTTATTTTTATGGATTGGGTATGATTTTAGGTGTGCCGGTAAAAGTAGCACATATCACCTTTGATTCCATGCAGGGGGATGTAGAATTTATACGAATCTTAGAAAAAATGGGGGCAGTTTTGACGAAAGAGTCTGACGGCATCCTGCTAACCCCGCCTGCAGAAGGCAAATACCATGGTGTAGACGCAGACATGTCCGCCTGCTCCGACCAGGCCATCACCTTGGCGGCACTGGCACCCTTTGCAGACTCTCCCACTACCATCCGCGGCATCGGCCATATCCGCTACCAGGAATGTAACCGTATGAACGCTATCGTCACCGAACTTCGTAAAATGGGCATCCGCTGCGAAGAAACGGATACCACTATCACCATTTGGCCCGGCAACCCTAAGCCTTCCTTAGTAGATACCTACGATGACCACCGCATGGCTATGGGTTTTTCTTTGATCGGACTGCGTGCAGACAGTATTGAAATTGATAATCCCGGATGCTGCAGGAAGACCTTTGAGAATTATTTTGAGTGTTTGGATGCGTGTGTGAAGGGGCTACTACCATAAGGAATATAAAAATTTGGATATATACAAATAAATCAGACGGATATGTCCAAGAAGATGAACATATCGGGCCAATATTCCGTCTTTTCCGGACTGATTGGACATATAGAAAATAATATGTTCAAAATATCCACAAAACCGGGGATTTCATGGACATTTGAGAAAACTTTTTTCATATATGTCCAAAACACCTCAAAAATGTACTGATAAGCATTGAAAATGGCTGATTTTTGGACATTTTGAGAGGGAATTTTTGTATATATCCAAATAGTAAAATACATCGTAACATTAAAGTTGATGGAGGGATAGTCTTGACCTTTGGAGAGCGTTTATTTGAATTACGTAAAACTAAAAACATATCACAGGAAGAACTGGCCGAATTATTGGATGTGTCCCGACAATCCATTTCAAAATGGGAAAATGGCAAGGCTTATCCGGAAATGACAAGACTTCTCTTTATGAGTGATTATTTTGAAGTCTCTTTGGATTATCTAATGAGAGGAGAAGAGAACGGTTCAAGCAAAGAAGAAGTTGCAATAAATTATAAAGCACGGAATCTTCTGATGATTTGGAATAGCTTTGTTTCAAACTTGTCAGATAAACAACGTAAACTATTGATGCTACTATATATTTTATTAATATGTGTTCTGATTGCTATTATTGGTGCTTTTGCCTATGGCGGTGGATACGCGATAGGGAAAGGTATTGGTCATATCACAAATTACCTGAATTCATAACTGCAACCTCAAGTTTACATACTTGCAACCTTGACTTTATAGTGCTTTTAAGTTATTCATGTTACCTTTTATGTGTAAAAAACATTTGGGAGGTAATTTAAGTGAATAATGCAAAAAAGATAATCGAAGATTGGTTTCACTCTGGGACAAAAAGTGAGGTTCTTATCAAGAAAGCTTTTCTTTATCTATTTACTGGATGGATTGTATATCAATTAGGATATGCCCTTGGAACTTTCTTAGCAAATATTGGGTTTTAAGCGCAAACAAGTCATGCGCCCTACCGGAACTGTGCGACACAAAGTGTTGCACAGTTCCTGCAGGGCGCATTGCTCACGCAAAAGCTTCCACTTTTCTTTTAAACAATTTCGCCGGTCTGTGTCCGTTACCTTCCAGTATCTGCTCCGTTTCTACCACCAGCTCATCCACTTTTCTACGGAAATTAGGGGTTAATAATTTTTCATTAAGCACCAACTCGAAGGTATTCTGAAGCTGTGTCAATGTAAAACATTCCGGCATCAAATCAAAGGCCAGCTTCCAATCATTCTTCACACTTTTTCGTAAGAACAATAAAGTATGCAAAATAATCTTCCCATGATCAAAGCCAAGTCCCTCACTGTCCAGGATTTCATACCTTACCTTTTCATGATAATCCACAAACTGTTTATACTCTTTTACCACCGCTTTTAACACCAGGTCGCTTTCTTCATGTCGAAGAGTCAGGACATACTCTGTCACCAGCTCTGCCATCTCTTCCTGCAACTTGCGCTTCTCTTCTTTCGCTGTCAGTTCCACCGAAAACCACTTAGCCTCCCAGGCATCAGAGCCGCCTCTGGGTTTGCAGGTCTCCCCATCCACCAGGGACAAAAAGGTATTGGAAATAATCCACCCTCTGGGGTCTCTGCCCACTTCACCGAAAGTGCCTGCCGGCTGCAGATAGGCCGCCTTCACATGGGTCTCCTCATAAAGCTCCCGCAGGGCCGTTTCCTGCACATCCTCATCCGGTCTGCAAAAGCCGCCGGGCAGTGCCCACAAGTCTTTATAAGGATAGGTGGCACGCTTGATTAACAACAGCTTTAAAGCCTTCTTTGGAAGCTTCCGGTAATTCTCCTGCTCCCCTTTTTCCTTGATGGAGAAAATCGCCATATCCGTAGCAAGAGAGGGGCGTTCAAACCGGGCTATGTCGTAGCCGGCCAAATACGCTCTTTCCTCCTCACTCATTACATACAAACTCATAAACATTCCTCTTAGGGTTCGAAGCAGGGCATCAGCTCCAGCTTAAACAAATTCTTCCTGTGCTTATCATCGATGAGTGCCTTTTTAACCGGATCCTCACAAACACCCTCACGGATGTACTTATCCAGCATTTCATAGGTAAAGCCCAGATTATCCTCATCGGTTTTGCCGCTGAGACCATCGATGGGCACCTTCTCTACCAAATCCTCAGGCAATCCCAACACTCTACCCATTTCCTTTACCTCTGTCACAGTCAATCTGGACAGGGGGCTGAAATCTCCCACGCTGTCGCCGTATCTGGTGGAATATCCCACCCAATCCTCAGACAGATTACAGGTATTCGCCACACGGCCGTTCATACTCTGACTCACTGCATACACCGCTGCCATACGAAGTCTGGGGGGCAGATTGATGATAGTCTGGTTAGATACTTCGATATCCTTCATTTCATCCAAAATCCCCTTCATGGCGCTCTCAATATTGATCACATAGCTCTTGATACCCAAATGGTCCACCAGTTTCTGCGCCATATCAATATCCGCCTGTACACCACAGGGCATCATGACACCGATAACTCTATCCTTACCCAAGGCTTCCACACAAAGTGCTGCCACGATGGAGCTGTCCTTACCGCCGGAAACACCCAACACTGCATTACAGCCTTTTCCGTTCACTTCAAACCAGTCGCGAATCCATTGTACGCAACGTTCTGTCATTTCCTTTGCATTAAACTGATACATATTTTCGTCCTCTCTTTTCATCCACTAAAATCTACCGTCATGCAGCTTTGCACGTACCTGCTGCAAATTCTGCTCCACCAATAGCTTACCATCTCTAAATACGGGAAGCAACTGATTTTCTGCATTTGTGCAAGCCTCCTCCCAGGTAAAGCCATCCTTAAAGCTTAGGTCCTCATACACCACGCAACAGCCCTTCTGAGACTTCTTAAAGCCGCCATCCTTGGGATTCTTAAAAATAGGATAGGGCTTATCTGAGATTTCACAATAGGTGGCCTTGATACAAGAGCTGAAGGTATCTCTGGTAAAGGGCTTTAAGATACCATCCTCCTCGATACACTGCATAGAGAAGGAACCCACACCCAATGCCACATTCGAACAGGCAAAGCCGTTCTCCTCCAAGATACGATAGATTTCTTCACAGCGTTGTATGGTAATGGAATCTCCGTATATGGCCTTTACATGAGGATCTAATACTTTATAACCCTTGCTGTTTACGGTACCGCCAAACTGGTCCCAAAGTTTAAATACGGTCTGAGTTACCACATCCACGCACTCGCCGGAATCACCACGCATCAACATACAACCATTATGTGCCAGAATCTCCTTTTTTAAACGAGGCAGGATATTGTCAATTACATTCCAGTAATCATATGAATCCAGTACCGCACTGAAGCTGGTATTGGGATAAATCTCTGTCAAAAGTCTTCGAAGTAAAGTCTCCTCGTCTCCGTCCATGGCGTAATTACTGCACATTACGGAATGCTCTGTACTGGGACTTCCAAAGGCCACCGGCTCCTTGGTACAGTCACAGTCATACATTTGCTCCAGATAAGGAATGGTGGGCACGGTAGCAGTATTCAAGAAGGATAAACACCAACCGGCACCGGCTTTAATGGCAGATTCGGTACATTCCTCTCCACGGAAGTCAAAGGCTCCCAGTGCTCTGGCGCGAACCACATTGTCATCACAGGTTTTATCATAATAAGCATTTACAATCTGACGGTAGGTATAGCCAACCGTAGCTGCAATCATGGGATGCCAACTTTCCGCTGAAATCAAGCTTTCCAAAGACTGGGGCAACCATGCAAACTCAGGATGGGTATTGGTGATGCCGAACATGGGCACATGCATGGGCACCAAAGTCCCCTCAGGCAAAGCGATAATCTCAATAGGCAGATAACCTAATTTGTGCAGCTTTTCAATCTTCTCAATCTTGTAAGCCTCCGCACCCAAAGTAGCATCCATGATTCTCTTATACTCGCTTATTACCTCGTCAAAGGGCTTTCCGAAAAACTCCTCATTAAAATACTCTATCAAATAGGTCTTAATAAAGCCCTGTAATCCAAACATAACCACCTTATCCCAACGCTCCACGCGGCTCATTCTGGGGGTAAAATAAGACACGGACTTGGTAATGTCCTTAGGCAGCATCTCCGCATGCACAGCCTTATAGAAATCAATTAATAACATAGGATTTACTTTATTCATAGTCAAAAACCTCCACCTTCTCATGCTCTTTGGTTAAAATACTATTAGTGGTAAACACCTTATCCACCAAGTCAGTCTTTAATAAATCCCCTTCAAAGATACTGTTTTCACAGTGGGAAATATACAGATACACTTCCTTTGCTCCCAGCTCCTTCAATGCCTTAGCACTGTAGTAAAAAGTACCTCCCTTACTGCAGATATCATCCACGATTAATACGGTGCTTCCGGGAATACACTCCGTCTGTCCGGTCACATCCAACCCTTTAATCTGTCCGGTAGCCCAATCCCTCTTCTTCATACCAAAAGCATAGGGCAGGGCAAACATATTGCTGTAACGCTTCATGGCGCCCTCATCCGGGAAGAAAAGCATCAGCTTATCTTTCTGTATCTTTTCCAGCACCTTCTCTACATATTTCTTAGGAGTCTGTATCTCAATATGCTCAAACAGGGCTTCACTTACATAAGAGTGAGGATCTAAAACCAATACCTTTTGAAACTTAAGACTATTTATCAACTCTGCAAAATACTTTAAAGTGAACACATCCTCCTGTGCCTTCACTCTGTCCTGACGGGCATTGGGGATGTAGGGCATCTGCAAACTTATCTTCTCCACTCCCTTGGACTGCAAATGCTTTGTCAGAAAATAAAGTGCCAGCATTTCTTCATTCTTCTCAAACAGCCAGGTAATGGTAACCGGTTCTGCCGGTGCCTCCTCCTTAATAAGAAAGGTGCCATCCGGGAATTTATTCAAATCCACTTGTTTGTCATTCAGCTTAATCATCTTCTATCTCCTCCCTCAAAGAATTCGACTTAGTTTACTTCCACCTGGCACATTCTCATGGTGGTAAGAGCCGCCTCATGGCTTTCCGGAGTCACACCTGCACAGCAGCTTGCATCCACACTTACCTTGATCTCAGGGAAAACAGCCTTCAATATCAGTGCATTAGACACTACGCAAATGTCCGTACACAAGCCCACCAGTTCCACTTCCTCCAGCTGAAAGTCAGCCCAACCGGTGTAACCGAAATTGGGTTTATTGATGTAAATCGCACCGGGCACTTCCAATCCCTCGTAAATCTGCCAGCCGTCAGTTCCCTCGATACAGTGCTCTACCGGTAAGTACTTACCTTCATTGGTGGTCAGGTAATCCTCCTGATGAGTATCTCTGGTAAAAATAATCTCATCTCCGTTCTTCTGATACTCTGCAATTTTCTTCTTTACATTCTCAACGATTGCCACTGCTTCCTTGCTTCCTAATGCTCCGTCAATAAAATCCTTCTGCATATCCACTACGATTAATGTTTTCTTCATAATATTTACCTCCGTATTGTTTTGTTTGTTATTATCATTTTGATAATATCTCTTTTCGGTATTATCATATTATCATTTTGATAATATGTCAAGAGGTTTTTAATAAATTATTTTTCAATTTAGTTTTGTTCGCAATAACGCAAAAAAGCCATCGGTGAACCGACAGCTTTTTTAGGCGAACTTACATTAAGCATCATACCACATTATGAAATTAAAGTCTAGTATTTATTTTATTTTAAGATATAATTATTTTCAGCATCTCACGTGTAAACCATTCATCTTTCCTACAAGGAGGTTTTCCATGCAAAAAGATTGGAATCAGGAAATGCAACATTTTGATTATTGCCAGAGTATTATCCGGCATAATCTGCTCCGCTATGAAGCCGAGTATGACAAATACCATGCACAGGTTCAGGAGCTGTACAAATCCATTAACAGCGGCGACGTAGAGCTTTACAACCAATTGATGACTGCAACCAGCTTAGAGGAACATGCTTCACAATCTCTCAGCAAAAACCGAGCCGCTTTTCAAAAGCCCTATTTCGGGCGGATTGATTACACCGACTGTAATCTGGATCAGGAAGAGCAGATCTACATCGGAAAAAACGGTATCTTTAAAAACCGCACCGATGTATTGATTGCAGACTGGAGAGCACCCATTTCCACCGTTTATTATGAAAACGAATTGGGCGACGGAGAATATGGCCTGGCTGATGAAAAGCCCATCCCCATCCGCCTTCATCTGAAGCGTACCTATGATGTGGCTGACGGCACATTAAAGGGCTATTATGACTCAGATGTAGCCTCCAATGATGCTCTTTTAGTGCAATACCTCTCCCGTAACAAGGACGCTGTGTTGGGTGAAATTATATCCACCATCCAAAAGGAGCAGAACGAAATCATCCGCAAATCTCCCTTTGCCAACATTATCGTACAAGGAGTAGCCGGAAGCGGCAAGACCACCGTGGCCATGCACCGCATCTCTTACCTGCTTTACAATTACAAGCATCGCTTTGAATCCAATGAATACTGTATTGTAGGCAGCAATGATTTATTACTGAACTATATCACCAGCGGCCTGCCGGAGCTGGATGTACCCAATATTAAGAATTTACGTATGGACCAGTTGTTCATCCGCCTTTGCGAAAAGGACTGGCAGAAAAAGAACCGGGTTGTTGATCCTGATCAAACGGCCCCCTTACGTTGCACCCTGACCTTCATGCAGGAGCTGGACTTATATCTGTTAAACAAAAGGGAAGAATACGTTGATACCGGTGCTTATACAGACAGTCAATTAGGCACCATCCTTTCCGCCTCCAACAATGAAACCCTATTCCGGGAAACACCTACCACCAGCATTTATACCCTTTTAGGGATGCTGGATGACCGGGTGAAAACACGTATCAAGTTCCTGATGAGCGGCATGGAAAAAGAACTGATACAGGCGAAACTGAAGGAACATGCAGGACATTATAAAAACATGCGCCCGAAAGCATCCATCTATGACTTCTATCTGGATTTCCTCACCCAATGGATGCAGGAGCACCCTTGTACCCCTGAGGATTCTGCAAACCTGCAGACCCACTTAAGCCATCTTGCCTGTAAAGAATACGACTTGTACGACATTGCCGCCCTGGCACTGATTCATTACCGCGTCACCCAAAAGGAACCCAATCAGGAATTCGGCCTTCTCTTCATGGATGAAGCACAGGACTTCGGCATGGGTGCTTATTATGTATTACGCAAGCTGCTGCCCGCCACCTACTTTACGATTATGGGAGATGTGTCACAGAATATAAACTATCATACAGGATTGAACGACTGGTATGAATTGCAGAAACTCTTTCTCACCTCTGAAAAAGACTGCTTTATGCTACTGCAAAAGAGCTATCGTAATACCATAGAAATCTCAGAGTATGCCGGCAAAATATTGGAAAAGGCTTCCTTTGGCCGATACAAAATCACTCCTGTCATTCGTCACGGCGTGCCGGTCAATGAAAGACAATTCTGGAGCGATATGGAAATGGCAGAATACGTTTCCCAATTAATGGATGAAATACACCAAAAAGGCTATACTACCACAGCCATCATCTGTAATACGGAAGAAGAGGCACGACGGACCCGTGAATTATTATCTGACTATATCCCTCTTGCGGATGGTCAACTCAATAACTTCTCTCAGGGAACCATGGTCCTGCCCATACGTCTGGTAAAAGGGCTGGAATTCGATTCGGTGATCCTTTGGAATCCGGATATGAAGCACGGTCTGGAACGTCCCGAAACAGCCAAACTTCTCTATGTAGCCTGTACCAGAGCCCTTCATGAACTCCATATCTTAAATAACTAAACCGAAAACGGACACTTCCTCTGAAGTGTCCGTTCGTATTATTTCTTTATCATACCATCTCTATTGGAATAGCGGATTACATCAGAATACTCTAAACGTACCAATTCATAATCCAGCAGAACCGCACGTCCTTCTCCTCCGTCTAAAAGAAGTTTTAACTCCTGCACGGCAGTTTGTGCAATCTTTCTGAAATCCTGCTTTACAGTATTCATTTGCTGTCCCACATAGCCCATCAGGGAAATACCGTCAAACCCGCATACCGGACGGAATATATCCATGTCTATCAGTGCTCTCATGGCACCAATGGCCATCAGATCCGAAGCACATACTATCATATCATGATCGGCACCTTCCTTTAAGGTAATCTCTCTGGCTACCTTCTCCACAAAATCACCATTTCTCATGGTTAGCTCCATATCAAAATCTTTTGCAAATTGCTTTATGGCCTCCATTCTGGCAGCTGCCACATAGCTTTCCGGCATACCCGATATATAAAGAAGCTTCTTATGAGGTCCCTGATCCATCTCCATGGTCTTTTGGGCCACCTCATACTGTGCCTTATATTGGTCAATCGTCACGTAGGATGTGCTGGCATTGAGTACGGAAGAATCAATGGAAACCACCTTAAACTGCTGGCTGGCAACCAGCTCCTGAAACGGCTCTTCATCATAACCCATACCGCAAATGATAAAACCGCTTATGGACTGAGACTTCAGATAATTCACCATTTCATCCATGGTCTTATTCTCAAGGCTGGAGAAAAACAAGGTCACTACATCCAGTCCCAATTCACTTGCACAATTCAAGGTACCATAAAGATACTGCATATTTACTTCATCAACAGGCTGCGTACTGTTATACAGTCGTAATATAATTGCAATTCTTCCTGATTTTTTAGAAGATAATGCAGCAGCCACAGCATTGGGTACATATCCCAGTTCTTCAATGGCGGCCTTAACTTTTTCTTTGGTCTCATCGCTCACATTAGGATAATTATTCAACACTTTGGATACGGTGGAAATCGCTACCCCGGCATGCTTAGCTACCTCTTTAATTGAAGCCACTTTTCTTCCTCTCCTTTAATCCCTATTTACACTAAGTAAAAACTTTTTACACATATATATAATACTAGCACTAATTTCCTATTTTGCCAAGGCTAAATTATAACTATAAGTTTACCCTTCGATTTCCGCTCAGTTCCAGAAAGACTCCATATACATCCAAGACACCGTATCCCCACTCCCGATTGGGGTAATCCAATGCATTCATACGCCTTGCACCTTTGATAAAATAGTTCCGCACTTCTCTGGTATCCGCCAGCGGACTGTTTCCTTCCACCACTGCCCATTGCATGAACTGTGCCACGCCGCCTGCTGCCATAGCCACTGCCAGACTGCTGCCGGTTCGGTTCCCGTATAAGGTGGGAACATTCACTCCCGGTGCCGCCAGCTCAGGCTTTATCTTATCCTCCCTTGTGTATCCTCTTCCCGATTCCAGGAAAAAGCTGTTATTCACGTGATTATAGGTAGTGATACTCATTATTTCTTCCCCGTTAGCCGGCTCTGTCAATGTGGTATCCGGACTGGCTTCCAAAAAAATCGTCTCACTGCTTAAAAACTGATGAATTGGCAGCCACATGTGAAACCTTCCGTTATAAATCTCCCCCTCTGCCCTAACCTGTATAGTCCAAATCCCGGGAGTTGGTGCCGTGAAACGAAACAGAATAAACTGTGATCCCGAACCGCTTTCCACTAAAGTGCTCTGTATGGCAACCTCCGTATCTTCAAACACAAATCTGTATGTATTCTTTTGATCCACTCCCAGTCGGATACCGGGTATGGTCTCCCCTCCCGGAGAACGCAGTCCTATATTATAGGTATCTGTGGCATTTCCCCAAAACTCCAGCAAAAAACCTCTCTCTCTTTCTCCCACACGGATTTCCACATCCCGGCTGTTTCCGTTTACAGCTTGCGCCCCCAACTGTCCGGCAAAGTGATGACCTGCAATCCCTTCGTTGCCTCCACATACCAAAAGTGCCCTACTCCGCAGCAATGCTACTCTGTCCATATATCTGCCCAGAACAGAATTCCCCGCATGGTCCCCCATATTGGTTCCCACCCCTAAACAAATCACCACAGGCCTTCGAAACTCTTCTGCAAATCGATTGGCATAAGCAATTCCAAGCATAATGTCCGTTTCCTCATAAGCCGGCGTCCCCCCGGGGATAAAATAATATTCTCTCAAATAAGGCTTTGCTTCCTTTAACTTAACAACCACAATCTCAGCTTCCGGAGCCGCACCCTGATAAGTGCTTCCCCCGTCCACACTGCTCCCTGCCGCAATTCCTGCCATAATGGTTCCGTGACGCAGTACATCCGATACCGCCACCACCTCCCGCGGTCTATCACTTCTCAAAGCCTCATTGATATCTTCTTTTGTGTATTCCGAACCAAAATAAAATCCTTCCGGCGGATTGCCGCTTTGATCTGTCTGATCCCAAATAGCCAGAATCCTGCTTTCACCATATTCATTCTGAAAGGCAGGGTTCGTATATTCTATCCCGGTATCAATAAATGCTAATATAACCCCTTGCCCCCGCAAATTAAGCGGTGGTCCCTGAAGCTGCTTTATTCCGCTGCTAACCAGTGCCGAAGGATCAAAAATCTGCTGGCCTGCGCCGTCTTCACCCTCGGTTTGCATAAGACCGTACAACTTAGGTACATACTGATACTGAAAAGCACTTTCTTCCAAATCCGGTGCCATATTCCGGTTTAGATACGCCACAGAAAATCGTTCATCCAAGGGAATATAGCACACATCATCCCCCTCTCGAATCAATCGCTCTATGGGAAAATCAATGACACCGTCCGCATAGTCATCAGACAGAATCCTTTCCTTGCATCTTAAAACATCCATAAAAGCCTCTGCCAAAATAAAAGTCCCTACTATCTTATGCTGACAGAAGGGACTTATGACCTTTACTTTTTATTGAATTCCAAACATCGTATAGCGTTCAGTACTGCAAGAACCATTACCCCCACATCCGCAAATATGGCAAGCCACATGTTGGCGATTCCCAAAGCGCCCAACACAAGGCAGATTCCCTTTACACCAATGGCCAAAACAATATTCTCATATACGATTCTAAGGCACTTTCTACTAATACGCATGGCTTCCGCTACCTTAAGCGGATTGTCATCCATCAATACAATATCTGCCGCTTCTATGGCAGCATCCGCCCCCAGGGCTCCCATGGCTATGCCCACATCCGACCGTGTTAATACGGGAGCGTCATTGATTCCGTCGCCCACAAACACCAAAGTATGTCCCGGTGTTTTTTCTTCCAGCAGTTCTTCCACCTGACTTACCTTCTGCTCCGGCAGTAGTTCGCTTTTCACCTCATCCATACCCAGTCTTGCCGCAACCTTGTCTGCAACCGTTTTCACATCCCCTGTCAGCATTACCAGCTTACGGATACCTGTTTCTTTTAATCTTTTCATGGCTTCTGAAGATTGTGGCTTTTCCCTGTCCTCAAGCACCATGCATCCTGCATATTTGCCCTGAACTGCATCATAAACAGCTGCTGCTTCTCCCATGGACTTCACTGTTATGCCCTGCTGCTCCATAAGCCTTTTATTACCGACCCATAATGATGTCTCGTCCACCTTGGCACGGATTCCGTATCCACTCAGTTCTTCTACCTCTGAGACTCTTTCCTGTACTACAGCCTTACCGCTTCGTTTTTCATAATATGCTACCAGACTCTTGCTGATAGGATGGTTGGAAAAACTTTCTGCGTGTGCTGCCAGCCTGCACAGTTCCTCTTCTGAAAAACCTTCCTGCGCATGCACCTCTGTCACTTCAAATACTCCCTTTGTCAGGGTTCCTGTTTTATCAAATACCACACATTCCGCTTTAGCCAATGCTTCCAGATAATTGGCACCTTTGATCAATATCCCTTTCGCCGATGCTCCCCCGATACCTCCAAAAAAGCTCAAAGGTATGGAAATCACCAAGGCACAGGGACAGCTGATTACCAAAAAGGTAAGTGCCCGGATTGCCCATACGCTCCACTGCGCTTCCGTTCCCATCGCCAGCATCCGAATTAAAGGCGGCAAAAGTGCCAAGGCTAATGCACTGTAACAAACAGCCGGTGTATAGTAATGTGCAAATTTCGTAATAAATTGTTCCGATTTTGCTTTATGCATGGAGGAATTCTCCACCAGTTCCAAGATTTTTGAAACGGTAGAATCCTCAAATTCTTTCGTTGTCCTGATCTTCAATACACCGGAAAGATTAATACAGCCACTGACCACATCATCCCCCGCTTTCACATCCCTGGGTACACTTTCACCGGTTAGGGCCGCTGTATTTAAGCAGGATACACCCTCTACTATCGTTCCATCCAAAGGTATTTTTTCTCCCGGTTTTACCAAAACCAGGCTTCCCACAGCCACTTCATCCGGGTCTGTTTCCTCCCATTGACCTTCTTTTGTTTCTACATTGGCATAATCGGGACAGATATCCATCAGGTCCGCAATATTCTTCCGGCTTTTCCCAACGGCCACACTCTGAAACAGTTCCCCTATCTGATAAAAAAGCATAACTGCCGCTGCTTCCAAATACTCGCCCAATAAAAGTGCACCTACCGTGGCCACCGCCATCAGAAAATTTTCATCAAAAATCTCCCGATTCCAAATTCCCCTTACCGCCTTCTTTAGGATATCGTACCCTATCAGAAGATAAGGAATCAGATAAAGCATTCCTTTTAGCCAACCTTCCAAAGGCAATAGGCATACTATTAACAACACCGGTATGGTAAGTAAAATCCTCCAAAACACTTTTTTCTGTTTCGTTGTCATATTCATCCTTTTATCCTCTTAACAGCACCTGTACTACAAGAAAATCTCACAATCAGCTTCCACCTTCTTGCAAGCCTTCAAAACCTCCTGCATTACTGAAGTCTCATCTGCGCCTTCCTCAAATTCCACCTTCATCTTCTGAGTCATAAAGCTGACAGTTGCCTTTGCCACACCGGGCACCTTATTGGCTGCTTCTTCCATCTTTAAAGCACAGTTGGCACAATCCACTTCGATTCCGTATTTTTTCATTCTATCATCCTCCTATATTATATCGGTTTTATATATGTTCCTTTGTTCATATATAAATATATATCGTTTTCCTTTTTTTGTCAAGTATTTATGAACACATAAATGGCAGAGAATGATTTATAATTCATCATCCTCTGCCGTCTTCTGTTACTCTTTTGTTTCCTCTTCTTTCTTGGAAGCATTTTGATTGCTTCGTATATCCACAACCGGTCCTCCGGTTCCCATGATATATTCTCTGGTAATGGTGACACTACCGATATTATCGTCCTTGGGAATCTCATACATGATATCCAGCATAAATTCCTCTATGATAGAACGCAACGCTCTGGCACCGGTATCCTTTTCCATAGCCTTTTCCGCAATAGCTTCCAATGCTTCATCATTAAACTCCAGCTTTACTTCATCCAGCTCCAACAGCTTCTGATACTGCTTTAAGATGGCATTCTTAGGCTCCTTAAGGATTTTCACCATCATCTCCTTGGTAAGCCCCTCTAAAGTATAGATAATAGGCAATCGGCCCAAAAATTCCGGAATCATACCAAATTTTCTCAAATCCTCTACGGTTACCTTGGAAAGGATGTTTTTCTCCTTATCAAAAGCATCCTTCAGCATGGCGTTGAAGCCTATGGAAGCAGTCTTGGTTAATCTTTCCTTGATAATGTCTTCCAAATCCGGGAAGGCACCGCCGCAAATAAATAAAATATTCTTGGTATTTACGGTTGCTAAAGGAACCATGGCATTCTTACTGTTGGCACCTACAGGCACTTCCACCTCAGCACCTTCCAGAAGCTTCAGCATTCCCTGCTGTACGCTTTCCCCGCTTACATCTCTGGAATTGGTATTCTTCTTCTTGGCAATTTTATCGATTTCGTCAATAAAAATAATACCACTCTCCGCTTTCTCCACATCATTATCTGCAGCAGCCAAAAGCTTGGATACCACGCTTTCAATATCATCACCGATATATCCGGCCTCCGTCAAGGAAGTGGCATCCGCAATAGCCAAGGGCACGTCCAACAATCTGGCAAGAGTCTTTACCAAATAGGTTTTACCACTACCGGTAGGACCTATCATCAGCATATTGGACTTTTCAATTTCAATTTCATCCATGGTACCGGTAGCCACACGCTTGTAATGATTGTAAACCGCTACAGAAATTACCTTTTTCGCATGCTCCTGACCTACTACATATTCATCCAGACTGGCTTTAATCTTATGGGGTGCCGGAATATTCTTGATATTCAGTACCGGCTTGGCATCTTCCGCTTTCTTTTTCTTCTTCAGCTTCTGCTTATTAGGAATCCCTCCGCTGCCCTGCAAATCAGACATATTTACAAAACGGATGTTGGGAAATCCTCCCTTCATAATCTGGTCCATGTCCTTCTTAAAAGCCGGATCATTTAGCATCCCCTGATAGTCAAACTGGCTGACGGACTCCATGGTTTTGTGCATACAGTCATCACACACGCAAATATTATTGGGAAGCTTAAACATTTTCCCGGCCTTGCTTTCCGGTCTGCGACATACAAAACACACATCTTCGTACTCGTTATCTTTGTCCTCAGACTGCTTTTGGGAATCCGTGTCCTTTTCCTCTTCTGCTACATCCTCTATGATTAAATCGTTCTCCTCATCATAAAAATCTGCCATAATATCCTCCAATTTAGCTCAAATGAGTTACCCCGGGGAAGCATCCCCGGGGATATCTTGTTTTTCAGTATAACATACATACTTACTATTTGTCATCAGGTCTTTTGCCAAGTGTCAGGGTAATTGTTTTTTCCACATAGTTACCCTCTACCTGTCTCATAATGACGATTTCAACCTCACTGCCGGGACCGTTATAGGTCAATTCCTCCTGCAGTTCTTCAAAGGTTGTTATCTTGGTACCATCAAATTTCACAATAATATCATTATTCAGAATACCTGCCTGATCAGCCGGTGAACCTGCTGCCACGCTACGGATGAATACACCTCTGGGGAAATTATAGTACTCCACCAATTCATCGGGAACCGTAATCGGATTCTCTATTCCGATGTAGCCCACCTTATCCGCTTTCAGCTTCACTTCCTTGTTCATCAGCTCACCAATAATCGGTTCTGCTGCAGTAATGGGGATGGCATATCCCATACCTTCCACCATGGTACCGCCGATTTTATTGGAATTGATACCTATGACTTCACCATTGATATTTAATAAGGCACCACCGGAATTACCCTGATTGATTGCGGCATCTGTCTGGATAAAGGTCCCTGTGGAACCATCGGACAAACCAATCTCTCTGTTTAAGGCGCTGATATAACCACCTGTTACAGACTGTCCGTATCCCAATGCATTACCTATGGCAATAACAGGCTCTCCCAACTTCAAAGCATCACTGTCACCCATCTGGGCAATGGCGATGGCTTCCTTTACTTCATCCGGAATACTTCTCAGCGGGATGGTAATCACTGCCAAATCCATGTCCGCATCTCTGCCCTTAATCTGTGCTTCAATCACACTGCCGTCGATAAAAGTAACCTCCAGCTTATCTGCATCCACTACTACATGATTATTGGTGGCAATCATAAGCTCTGCATCATTTTGTGCAATAATAATACCGGAACCGCTGCTCTTACTTTCTTCTGTAAAGGTCTGCCCCCAGTAATTAATTTTCTCCTGATAGGTATTTTCGATAGATACCATGGCAGGCATTACCCGCTCTACCACATCCGAATAATCGGAGGTAACTACTGTCACTTCCTTATCGGCGATATAATCTACCTTCTCATTCTTCTTATCTTCCACCTTGCTGATGGTGACTTCCTCACCATTGGTCTGATAAACTTCCTCCACGGGAACTGTCGTCAAATCAATGATTTTATCTACTACAAACAATCCCGCGCCGGCAAATAATCCAAAACAAAGACCACAGCAGGCTGCTGTCAGAATCTTACGAAAGATTCCGCCGCCGGACTTCTTAGTTTTCTTTTCCTTTTTTTTCTTTTTGAACTTCTTTTCCGCAGGTTCCTGATTCAATTCATAGGTTTTTGTCTCAGTGATTGATACCGGCTCCTGCACCTTTGCCTCTTCCCGTACCTCTGTTGTTTCCTCAACCTTTTCTATCTCTATAGGTTCCTGTGACTTTGCAGAATCATCAGCACTTACCTGCTCTGTCATCATATCCTTCTTTTCATCCAACTCGTTATACATTCTGCCATTCCTCCCTACTAACAAGCGCATCCATCAGTATTTGATTCATGAGCTTAGTATATTCATAATTTGTGATAAATCTGTGATTAAAAAATGAAACTGCTATGAACTTTTACTGCTACGGCCCACCGCAAAAGGAAAATATTTGTTTACCGCCCATATAATGGGAATCTCCAACACAAATACAATTGCAACAATCACAAGGCAAAACAGGATAGAATATATGGGCTCTATGGTAAGCAATAATAACAGACGAATAGCTATATACATTACCCTAAAATCCATATGTGTCACCATAATAACCAAGGAATTACGTCCGTAATACTCCATGATTTGTTGCAAGGGATTGTAAGGCAATCTCGTCAGGCATTTACAAAGAAAAATAACCGTCATACTTCCTGTCACGGCTACTACCACGTATAAAGGCGCAGACGCAAAACGCATGGAACGCAAATCCACCAGCCCGCTCATTTGAATAGACACAAAAGCAATCATTCCAAATACAAGCGCCAGGCAGACATCTGCAAATCCTTTCAACTTCTTTTCAAAAAATATTATTTCCGCAAAATAACCAGCTGCTAAAAAGCCCACACAAAATAGATTCCGTATAAACATGGAACAAACATCATGCAGCAATCGATATGCCCTGCTTACGGCATGAATCCGGGCGAAATTCTGCTCATAATCATTTATTACAACGGCACCCATCACGATTACGCACACACAAATCACAGTTCCCCATAGTGGAGTCTTCTTACGGATACCTATGAAGATAACCTCTCCCATAAACAGTGCCGGCAGAAACCATAAGGTGGATACCCCCTGCAAGCAACAGGACTGGAACAATTGTCTTAGCACCACATTCCATTCATCCAACCCCTTAACCCATATTCTGCTGCTTTCAATCAAAAACGACAATAGGCTGAATATGACATAGGGCACCATAATACTAACCAGTTTTTTCTTTATCAATCCGGCAAATGGTTTTTCTTCTTCTTTCTTCTTACATATCAGAATGCCTGATACAAAAAAGAATAAAGGCATATGAAATGCAGTAACATATCGAAGCCATCCTGCACCAAGGTATTCGATGTGTCCTAAAACCACCAATACCATGCCGATTCCCCTTGCCATATCCAAATATGCAATTCGCTTTGTTTTTATATTACTGAGTTCCATGCATATCCTTTCCGGCCGCGCACACATTTGTACAGATATTTACTTAGTGTACCTGGTTTCCTCACTGGTTTTACCATATCCTTTTGTAGCATCTATTTTTGCCACATCCTGTTTTCTCTTATCCTTTTCCCAATACTCCTTATTCATGGAAAAAGCCACCACCCACTTTTGTGGCAATTTTTGATAACGCTTCCCTAAAAAATAACCCATATATTTGCATCCGCTATGTAGGATCAATTTAGGAATCAATTTACTCTTTTTCTGTTCCTTCAAATACTGCATGGTTGCCTTTACACTTCGGATTCCTTCGCCTTCCGAAGGCACCTGCGCAAATACTTCGGGATGTTTTGCCTGGGAAACTCCCAAATCAAAATTACGATGGAACTGCTGACCGGCCGTATAATTGTGCGAATGATATACACAAGCATCTGCCACATAAGCAATCTGATATCCCTTTTCAATTGCTTTCGCAGCGTATATCATATCTTCATTAAAAATGGCCTGGTGGATAAATCCTCCCAGCTCATCATAGATTTTCCTATCATAAGCACAGCAGACATTGGAACAAAAATATGTCTTAATTCCCATCGTTTCCTTGTCCTTTAAGGATTTCAACATGGATTCTTCCGGGTAATTAAACATTCTCTGATAACTTTCTATGACACCACAATCCTCTTTGGGCAATTGTCTGGCATAGGCTGCCGCCACCTTCTTTTGTTCCAGTCCCTTTACAAGCCTCTCCACCAACTCCAAATCTGCCGGTATGGCATCCTGAGTCATCATAACGAAAACATCCGCCTCAGATTTCCTGACTCCCATACATCTGGTATATCCATGATCAAACTCTTTCTTGGAAATATGTGTCACCTTGATATTATGATATTTTTCGAAAAAACGGCTTCCGTAAGCCAGTTTATCAAAATATTTCTCTTCCGTATTCATAATAATAATCTGATTTACGGGTAGAGTCTGATTCTCCAATTTTTCAATCAATTCAAAAAAAGTCTTATCCGGCTTATATACCGGTATTATCACATCTATCTTCATAATTCACCAAAAAGGGAGCTTTTCAGCTCCCTTTGTTCTACAATCATTAATTTAAATAAGGTGCTGTATCTGACTTAATACGTTTACTGCATTCCTTTACTGCTTCTGAAACCTGATAATCCTCACTCTCAAAAAGAATCTCATGTAACCAGACAACATTCTTTTCCAAATCAATCGGTACTACACAGCTTCCGCTGGAACCGATATTATTTGTCTCTAACCATTCCTGTTTCGGGAAACCGCCCTCATCCGTAATATAATACTTACCAATATTCTTCAACAATTCTACCATATCGGTTTCATCAACACTGGTATATACATACTTAAGCACCTTAGGCAGCAAATCTGTCAATTCACTTAGGCTCATTTCCTTAGCCTGCTCTGACATGGCCTGCACAACTTCTCGCTGACGTGCGGTACGCATGAAGTCATCACCCTTTGTATAACGGATACGACAATATGCTGCAGCCTGTAAACCATTTAGTAACTGACGTCCGGTATCTGTAACAGGTACATATTCGCTCTTAGGAATATCTGTATCACGGATAATACTCAACTGATAATTATTGATATGCTCTAACTCAGCGCTGTCAATATCTATCCAAACGCCACCCAAACCATCAACACATTCTTTTACAGCATAATATCCTACGGTTACGAAATCTGTAATTGCCAAATCCAGGTTCAGATTCAGCATACTCATAGCCTGCTTCGCACCGTTTGCAGCATAGGCACCGTTACACTTACCATATTTATCGTTACCTTTATTCAAATAGGTATCACGATATACGGAGAGTAGTTTTATCTCACCGGTATCCATATTTACGGAAGCAATCATAATGGTATCACTACGGCTACCCTTATAGAGCTGTTCAGTCGTAACAGCATCCACACCGAAAAGCGCAATGTTCCAATAGCCCTTTGATTTATCATTTTCAGCAGTAGTTTCTTTGTTTTCCAGACTTTCCTTTACCTCTGAATTTATGATAATATCGCTTTCTTCGATAGTTACCATATGAGGTCCTTCTGTCTTATCCGTAGTTTCAAATACCTTCCATACCACTAAAAGCATCGCTACTATGATTAAAATTTCAATCAGAAAAATAAAAATCTTTACGCGCTGCTTACCATTTCTGTTTGCTCTCGCTGCCATTACAATTCTCCTTGCTTAATAGGCATTTTTGTTGATAAATCCGGTAATAAATGTTAGTAAAATTATCTTTATATCAAACGAAAATGTCCAATTCTCAATATAATACAAATCATATTCTATTCTTTTCTTAATGGAAGTATCTCCACGATAACCGTTCACCTGTGCCCAACCGGTCAGTCCCGGTCTCACCTGATGCTTTATCATATATCTGGGGATTTCTTCTTTAAATTTATCCACAAATAACGGTCTCTCCGGACGGGGACCTACCAGGCTCATATCTCCCTTTAAGATATTGAACAACTGCGGCAACTCATCCAAACTGGTTTTGCGTATAAACTTTCCTATTGGTGTCACTCTGGGGTCGTTTTTTACTGTCCATGCCTTCTTTTCATCCGCCTCAGTCTGTTGCTCCATACTGCGGAACTTATACATATAAAAGGGCACATTATGCAGTCCCACTCTTTCCTGCTTAAAAATAATGGGACCCGGACTGGTTATTTTTACCAAGACAGCAATGATTAATAAAATGGGAGAAGTAATGATAATACCAAAAAGTGCACCGGCAATATCCATGGCTCTCTTTATCACCATATTCCCGGTATTGGTCAAAGGCACATAACGTATATTAATCACCGGTAAGCCCATCAAATCCTCTGTATACGGACTGCTGGGAATCAGACTGTTATAATCAGGAATAAACTTAGTATGAACACCTGACTTCTCACATATGTTGACAATCTCTTCCAATCTGTCATAATCACGAAGTGATAATGCAATTGCGATTTCGTCCAACTTGCTGTTTTGCAAAATCTCCTGCAATCTGTCGATTTCGCCCAACACCTTTACCCCTTTATACAAGGTATCCCTCGGAACAAAATCATCCAATACACCACAGACAACATAGCCCCAATGAGGATTCCACTGCAAACGGTCGATATAGCTTTCAGCGGCCCTAGAATACCCTACCACCAAAACATGCTTTAAATTATAACCCCTTTTACGCATAGAATGCAAGGTTTTTCGTAAAATAATGCGTGAAATTGTGGTAATTACAATATTTAAGACATAAAAAATGGCCATCATCGAACGGGAATAGTTGATTTCCTGCACAAAGATATACAAAATCACAATATACAGGGCCATTCCTACGGTGTTTGCCTTAATAATTGCGCCTATTTCCCGATGCTGCTTTCCGGTACGTTTGGGACCATACACATTACACAAATAATATAACAGCACATATGCAGGCACCAAAAAGAGAAGCATGCTAAAATAATCCTTGGGCGGAAGTACTCCAATCCCCATGGATCCGGCATCTATCACATAAAACTTTAAAACATATGCCAATGCATACGAAATAATGGTAATCAACGCATCCATTACCACATGCATTCTATTTAAAATCTTTTGGTTATCCTTTATCATAAGCGCCACCCGTTTTCACGAATCTACTCATATTTTACAATATTATTACAAAAAGCACAACTTAATATTTGATGAAGTACCCAAACAGGCTGATAAACTGCCTTATCTCTATCTTTAAATAATTGGAGAGATGCTTCCAGCGGAAGCGAACCCTCTGCTTCCTGCCTTCTCCAAAGAGGCCACAATATATCCCTTTCCAAAATCCCTTTGCATACAGCTTACCCATTTTCTTACGGGCAAAGAACAGGCATTTTACGAAATATCCTGCCAACAAAAGCGGGGAATTGATCAAAAGCAATAATAATGGCATATTTTTGGCAATCACATATCCGCTGTTGACCGACGCCAGCTTAGTCTTAAATTCATTGTATCTGGAACCGCTGACAGCGCTTCCCGCATGAACCACCCGGGCCTTGGGTTCGTACATATTTCGATATCCGTATATTCGGGCACGATACCCTATATCCACATCCTCTAAATAAGCAAAATGTCTCTCATCAAAAAAGCCGATTTCCTCCATCACGGCCTTTCGATAAATGGCTGCACCCCCACAAGCCGAAAAGATTTCGGTCTTTTTTTCATAGTCCTTTCTGTTCCGGCCTTTTCCTCTGGCATAAGCCCATCCCAGCAAACAATAATTATCGCCGGCACCGTCTATGATATCCTGATTCTGCATGGAAAGCATCATGGCACTGACAGAGAAAATATCTTCTTTTTCCTCTATGGCTTCCACTAAGGCTTTTACAAAATCAGCATGTACCATAGTATCATTGTTAAGGAGTATCACATAAGGTGTATTACTCTCCCGAATTCCTAAATTAACAGCATGACAAAAACCGGTATTTTCTTCCAATGCAATCACTCTTGCCTCCGGATATTCTTCTTGTAATATCTCCAGACTGCCATCCTTTGAGCCATTGTCTACTACCAATATCTCAAAATCCTTCATGCTTTGAAGACACAGGGAATCCATGCAGTCATGAACATACTTTATTCCGTTGTAATTGGGTATTACCACTGTTACTTTCGTTTCCTGCATGGTTACTCCTTCCCTCTCTTATTCGCCGCTGTACAACTGCTCCCACCAAGGATCCCAGACCAGTACATAACCGGCTTCCTTCAAGGTTTTGCTCACCTTAACACTCAATGCCTTAATATCAATATCTTTCCCCTGCATATGCAGCTGTTGAAACTCTGCCATAGTCAATCCGGACTCCTGTAAGCATTGTTCCAAAAGTTCCCGGCATGCCGGATTTATGTTCATACAACGAATATCCAAAACTTCTGCCTGCTGAACCAATGCAGCTCTGTTCATATATCCGCTGAATCCGTGCTTCAAACCTTCATAAACAGGAGAACCGTCAGCCGTTCTGAGGCCTCCCACAATTCTTCCTTTGGGACCTAATAAACTGCCACCTAAAGCTCCCACTTCCGGTCGTTGCTTAAATATATCCTCTTCATAGTCTACCCTGTAAAAACCAAGATGCTTCAAATGTTCAACAGATGCATTCCATCCTCTCTCTGTCACAAAACTCTCCACTGCTCGCTTCCCTGCTTCATAAGCATACATTTTGCTGGCCGGATTGGCCGCGGTAGAATTTCTATGACATCTCCAATGGTACAACACCTTAGGCACATGACAAATCACCTGCGGTGTACTCATAAATCTTCCTGCCACGCGTAGCACCAAATCAAAATCCTGGGCGCCGTTATACTCACCACGAAGCTGCAATTCCTTGAATACATCCGCCTTTATCGCCGTAAAATGGCAGATATAATTATTCGTCATTAACAAATCCAAATTAAAATCCAATTTAAAATGGGGCTCATAAAAACTCTCACCATCCCCGTCGCATTTATCTTCATCCGAATAAATCATCTGAAAATCGATACCTTGTTTTTTACCTTCTTCAATAGCTGTAGCAAACTCATACAACGCATCTGCCGTCAGCAAATCATCATGGTCCAGCAAAGCAATATAGTCGCCGATAGCATAAGGAATTCCTGCATTGGTATTTTCCGCGATACCTTTATTGTCATCCAGCTTATAATAACAAACTCTATCATCCTGATACCCATTCGCCAGGGTTCGTAAAGGTTCAGTTTCCTCCCCAGCATCCAGTAATATCAGTTGAAAATAGGGATATGTCTGTGCAAGCACAGACTCCACCATCTCCTTAAAATATTCTGCCGGAGTATGGTATACCGGAACCAGAATACTGAAAGTAACAGGATTTGTCCGGATGGTTGCCCTCTGTCTGTCCAACACATCCCCTGCCGGCTCCTCATACGTATACGAGTCCGTTTCTTTGGGCTGTAACCGTTCCGCAACAGCATACATAGTATTACGTATTCCATTCTTTTTCAGATAATATACGGCTTTTCGGAAATTATCCTTATTCAGCTTCCCCATACGGACTCCTTTCTCTTTCTTACAAGTTACAAGCCGCTCATAACGAGCGGCTTGGTCTATCTTTTACAACAATGCCTTTAAATCTTCTGTCAGCTGTTCTACCTTTGCCTGTGCATCGTCTAAGCTACTTCCAACCACACCCATATAGAACTTAATCTTGGGTTCTGTTCCGGAAGGTCTTGCACAGCACCAGCAATTATTGGGAAGTTCAAAGTAAAGTACATTGGACTTAGGCAAGCCGGTCTTGGTTTCTGCGCCGGTTTCCATATCAATCACCTTATCTTCCTGATAATCTCTGAACTTCAACACCTTCGCCCCACCAATTGCCTTGGGCGGATTCTGACGAAGCTTATCCATAATGGCTGCAATCTGCTTAGAACCATCGATACCCTTTAAGGTAATGGTATACTGGGTCTCTTTAAAGTATCCGTATGCTTCATACATCTCAAGCATCATATCCCATAAAGTCTGGTTGTTCTTCTTACAATAAGCTGCTACTTCACACAGACACATAACCGCTACGATAGCATCCTTATCCCTTGCATGAGTTCCTGCCAGACAGCCGTAGCTTTCTTCCAGACCGAATACATAATTGTTGGAACCGGTCTGCTCGAACAGCTTAATCTGCTCACCGATAAACTTAAAGCCGGTTAATACTTCAATCAACTTCACATCATACTTCTGTGTAATAGGGAAGGTCATATTGGTAGTTACGATAGTGGTAACCATAGCAGGATTTGCAGGCATGGTACCTGTCTTTACCTTTTCTCTTAACAGGTATTCTGCAATCAGCATACCTGACATATTTCCGGTAAATGCTACATACTCGCCGGTCTTTGCATCCTTCGCATAAACACCCAGACGGTCTGCATCAGGGTCTGTTGCCAGGATAATGTCTGCATCCTTCTCCTTTGCCAGATTCAGTGCATAGGTAAATGCCTTAGGATCTTCCGGGTTGGGATAATCCAATGTGGTAAACTTAGGATCAGGATTTTCCTGCTCCGGTACCACATATACATTCTTAAAGCCCAGTTCCTTCAAAACTCTTCTTACAGGTACATTACCGGTACCGCAAAGAGGAGTATATACAATCTTAATATCTTCTGCTACTTCTTTAATGATTTCAGGATGAATAACCTGCTTCTTTAACTCAACCATGTATGCATCATCGATTTCCGCACCGATTACCTGATACAGTCCTGCTTCCATGGCCTTTGCCTTGTCCATAGTCTTTACGGTGTGATAATCGGAAATAGCTTGAACCTCGGTAATAATCTCTTTATCCTTAGGCGCGGTAACCTGTGCGCCATCCTCCCAGTAAACCTTATATCCGTTGTATTCCGGAGGATTGTGACTTGCAGTTACTACGATACCTGCTGTACATCCTAAAGTACGAAGGGCAAAGGAAAGCTCCGGTGTAGGTCTCAACGCATCAAATACATATGCCTTGATACCGTTTGCAGCCAGACAAAGTGCTGCCTCATCCGCAAATTCGGGAGACATAAATCTGGAATCGTAAGCAATGGCTACACCCTTATCCTGTGTACCCTGCTTCAAAATATAATTTGCCAATCCCTGAGTTGCTTTTCTTACAGTGTAGATATTGATACGATTGGTTCCTGCTCCAATCACACCACGGAGTCCACCGGTACCAAATTCCAATTCCTTATAAAAACGATCCTCTATTTCCTTTTCATCGCCGGATATTGCCGCCAATTCTGCCTTTGTGTCGGCATCAAAATAATCATCTTCCAGCCAAAACTTAAATTCTTCCATGTAACCCATACTAAATATCCTCCTATGAAATTAACTGTTAAACAGTTTCTTATAGTATAACATATCTCCCGCAAAATTGACAGTAGATTTTCTCTCTTCCCTACTGAAAAAGCGCCTCATAATCATAGTTTAAGAAGAACTCTCTTTCCTCTTCACAATACGCTTCATAATTATCCGAGGTGATTTCATATCGTCCTTCCTTCATCCACTGCAGAATCTGTGAATTTACCTCTTCTCTGTGGTGTGCCACATCCCTGTAATTATTTGCGTCACAGATAACATCGTAGGCGGTATTAAAAGAAAATACATGAATGTTTTCGCAGGTAAGTAACAATTCTATTACTTTTTTCTCTGCATCCAAACGTTTCTCTAATTCTCCCAGACGATTCCAATAATCCATGCAATAAATACTGTAAGGAGAAATATAAATATAAAAATCTATCTGCGGATTCTCTCTGGCCAGAGATAACACATTTTGCTCAATATTGGCTTCCAGACGCTGATAATCTGCTTCTGTCATGGCCTGCTTTTCCGTAGCCACCTCCATGGAATTTCTACTATAATTGGACATTACTGCATCATATCCGTAACTGTAATACTCATCCCAATTTACATAACTGTCAAAATTCAGACTGTCTTCTCTGTTTCCCCCTACTCCCAACACGTTCTGAATCGCCACCAATAGTATGGACTTGTTAAACAAATAATTCACATCATTTATCCATACATCGTCATACAAATATGTGGGATAATCCGTATAATCCAAGTAGTCCTTATCATCAAAAAAGCGCATGGCATCCAGACAACGCACCACCATTTTCAGTTCTGAATTGACCTCTGCCGCCACCTTCAGATTCTCATTAACTTCCTTGTAACTTCCTCCGGAATAGGGTACTTTTATGGCATTCACCCCAAACAATTCATCCAATTCAGAAGGTCTGAAACACTCCGTCATGGAACTTCCGGTAATAATGGCATTGTAATCAAAATGCCTTACTATACCGTTGTTCTGATATCTTTCATTCTCCAACGAATAATTCAGTCCTTTTACAGGCTTGTGATAATGGAAATAGGGATCAACAATTACCATAAAAGTACCTGTAAGCAACAATATCATCAGAAAACAAGCCACAAAACCAATCAGCCACTTTGTACTCTTACGCATCTTTTGCCGCTCCTTTCCTAGAAATTAAAATATAAGAACTCACTGATGCCTGCAAAGGAAAATACACACCAGGTAAATAAAAATATAATCATCACAAAATTAACAACAGTGGGCTTACACTTTTTCATCTTTTCATAAGCATTCTCGCTTCCCAATATCAATATCATGGCTACCAGGAAAAACGCCGTAATCAAAACCTGCGGATATCTGTCCTCTATTCGGAATACACTAAGTACTTTTTTCAGTTCCGGCAGTCTGAACATTTCCACAAATATATAGTCAAAAGAGAAATTCCATGAGAATAAAGCCTTCAAAAGTTTTATGGCCTGACCGAAGGTTTCTGCCCTGAAAAAGACCCACATAACATTCACAAAAGAAAACGTAATCAACCAATTTAGTGCCGGATGCAATGCCTCAAAGAACTTCTTAAAGGCTCTGGTCAATATCACAAAGAGTCCATGACACACGCCCCAGAACACAAAATTCCAACTAGCCCCGTGCCAAAATCCGCTAATCATAAACACCAAAAATACATTTACATAGGTTCTTACGGTTCCTTTACGATTTCCTCCCAAGGGTATATATACATACTTGGTAAAAAATCTGGTCAATGTCATATGCCATCTGTCCCAAAACTCTGTAATGGTCAAAGCTTTATAAGGAGAATTAAAATTCAAAGGTAAATCAATATTCATCATTTTACCGATACCGATTGCCATATCACAATATCCGCTAAAATCAAAATATATCTGTATGGTATAGGACAACATCACAATAAGAGCCGTTACTGCACTCAAATTGTCAATGGTCGTAAATCCATAAACCACTGCATCACTGAAAGTATCTGCTAACAGTACCTTCTTAGCTAAACCCAGAGTAAATATATACAGACCCTGCACAAAATTGTCCGAATTAAAACACTTTTTTGATTCATCCTTAAACTGAGGAATCAGCTCATCATGGGTTACGATAGGTCCCGCAATCAACTGCGGGAAATAGGACACAAAGCAAGCATACTCGATAAAGCCATAGTTGGGAATTTCACCTCTGTAGGCATCCACAATAAAGGATATCTGCTGAAAGGTAAAAAAACTGATACCCAAGGGCAACAATATATGCAGTAATTCAACTTTAAGTCCAAATACCATGTTGATATTCTCAATAAAGAAATCCATATATTTGAAATAAATCAAAATCCCCACATTTATTGCCACTCCGGCAATCATAATGGGCTTATGGATTTTCTTTCCTTTGTACCTATCGAGAAGTTTATATACTCCGTAATTTAAAAGAATACTGCTTATTATAATCAACAGGTATCCGGGATTAAAATACCCGTAAAACCACAGTGACATTCCAAACAAAAAGGCATGTCCCAAGGTATATTTATGAAAATGATTCAGTACAAAATACCCTATCAGGCATAAAGGAAAAAATAATAATACAAACACATAGGAATTAAACAGCATAATGTTCTCCGTCCTGCTCCTTTCTCTACTTTAACGAAAAATCACTTCTATCCAGCGAGAAATTGGGATTGTAATAAGGGTCCCCTTTCTCCAGGACTTCCTTCCACTTCTTACGGAACTGCTCTGATTCTCTGTTGTAACGTTCTGCTTTCTCACCCTTATCATCCAGACCTCTGGAGATGGATTCATGATGATAAAGCTCTGCAAAAGGGGTCCATACATTTAAATAGCCCAGTTCCCGAAGTTTCAAACAAAAATCCACATCATTTAAGGAAATCTGAAAGCTCTCCTCCAAACCGTTTACCCGCTCAAACACACTCTTCTTCACCAATAAACAGGCACCTGTCACTGCGGAAACATTTTGGGCGTAACACAATCTGCCCATATATCCCAGTTTGCTGTCAGGCTGCTTATAATGTCCGTGTCCTGCCGTACGGTGTGCACCCAGCTTAAGAACCACTCCTGCATGTTGTATGGTTCTGTCTCCATACAAAAGCTTTGCACCTACTGCACCCACATCTTCTCTCTGGGCATACATCAGCATCTCTTCCATCCAACCGGGGGTAATTACCTCCGTGTCATTGTTCAGAAGCAGAATATATTCGCCCTCTGCATACTTCACACCCAGATTATTAACTGCCGAATAGTTAAATGCACCTTCATATGTGACCACTTTGATGAAAGGATACTTTTCCTGATATTCCTTATAAAGCTTCCTGATTTCATCTGTGGTACTATTATTCTCTACAATGATAATTTCATAATTACTGTAAGAAGAACGTTCCATTATAGAATCCACACAACGTTTCAAATCCTCTGCATGGTCCTTATTTGCAATCACAATAGATATTCTGGGATTGCCCAATACCTGATAACGGATTCTGAATATGGTTTCACAAGCCCTTGTACTGGTAATCTGAAAATGGTCCATACCATGCTTTTGCAAATGGTCTGCCACTGCTCCCTTAGCCGCTTCAATGGCATAGGGCTTCGCACCGATTCCGGAAGCCACACTGCCTGCATGGGAACGCCAATAATATAACACCTTGGGAATATGCACCACATTTTTAGCCCGGTCTGTCAGTCTGAGTATCATATCATGGTCCTGACTTCCGTCAAAAGCCGTGCGGAACAATTCCGTTCCTTCTAACAGCTCCCTTGAGAATACACTGAAATGACAAATATAGTTATTCGCCCTCAAGTTATCCAACGCATAATCCGGCTTAAAATGCATTACCAGCATCTTATTAATATCCCCTTTATGAAAGGTAATCTCATCACAATACAGATAGTCCGCCCGCTTTTCATTAATGGCTTTTACATATTCATATAAAACAGCAGGGTGCAACAAATCATCGTGGTCAAACAATCCGATATATTCACCGGTTGCTAATCGATAACACTGGTTGGTATTGCCTGCAATGCCTTCATTTTTTGCCAATTTCTCATACACAATCCGTCCCTGCGAATCCACCTGATACTCTTTGCAAATCTCGCCCACATAGGCATGCTCCTCATCGGAACCATCCGCCAGACAAAGCTCCCAGTTCGTATAAGTCTGGTTTACTACTGACTCTATCATTTCACGAAGGAAATCCTTGGGAGTATTCCACAGAGGTACCAGAATACTGATTTTTACCATCCGCTCAAACTTGGTCTCCCTCTGAAGCTTAGCTTCCTCTTCCGTAGGAAAACTATTGGTACCGTAATTCTTCATTTTCCCCTTCTGCTGCAATTTAATCCGGACACTGTTGAGAAAATCTCCCAGTCCGTCACAACGTTCCAAACGTTGCTTCTGACGCAACACAAAATTGATTACCACTCGGAAGGGTTTGCTCATTTTCCAGAAAATACTGTTCTTAATCTTGTCCAGCTTGCATTGTAAATCTGCATTCTGAGACTCCAGTGTAGCAAGCCTGTCCTCCAGCTTTATGCACTTTTCCCGCTCTTTTTCATAAGCTTCCTTATAATTCATCTCCGTCATATATCCAATACCTTTCCGCACCAACTGAACAGTTTAAGTCCGGTCACTTTGTTTACTGCTATCATTCCCACTTTGTAGGAGCCTGACGGCAGGTTTTCACCCTCCCTGCTGATACAATAACCGCATAATGCCACGTTCTTTTGATCGGGAACGTTTTGCTCCAATTCATAGCGATACTTTCCCTCCAGCTTCAACAAAAAGCTTCCTGAGGATATGGTATCACTTTCTGGCTCAGGGCTAAGCACCAAATATCTCTCATAACAGGCATTGTCATCACCTAAGACAATACCATAGCCTTGTATTTTCTTCTTGTCATACATCTCAACACGGGCCATCAGACAGGGATCGTGGCGCAATCCCTTCATCCCTGCATAAGCTTTCCACACAGGCTTTTGGGGACTGTAAACTCCGTAAATGTATGCAGGTTGTATTCTATTATTCAGGCTCCATCTATCCATTTCAATGGGATAATATGGGTCTTCCTCTACAAAATCCGGATGATATTCATAAAGTCCGTTCCATTCTTTCCAAAATCTGGCCTGCTTCTGAGGGTTTTCCTCATCACTGCCACGACTGACAGACTCATGGTGCCATGCAAAATACTCATTAATCACCACATTATGATATCCTTGCTCATACAAACGGAAACACAAATCCACATCGTTATAGCAGACTGCCAGTTTTTCCTCAAAACCGCCGATTTCCCAATACTTCTTCGCTTCCACCATCAGGCAGGCACCTGTAACCGCACTGCTGTTATGGGTATATTTATTCCAGCCGAAATAATAATCCTTCGTATCCGGCAGAGTTCGCAACTTATGGTCCGGACCTACCGGCATATTAATAACGCCCGCATGCTGAATCAGATTTCCGTTGGGATAATAAAGCTTTAGGCCTACTGCACCCACATAAGAATTTACAGCCTTTTGGCACATGCGCTCCAACCAGGCACTGCTGTCCAACTCTATATCATCATTTAAAAACAATAGCAGGGGATTCTGTGCCGCTTGGGCACCTATATTACACATCTGTGAGAAATTAAATTCCATAGGGCGGTAAATATACTTCATACCCTCTGTAAGTAATTCAATCTTTCCACGATTCTCTTCATTACTGCCGTTGTCAACCACTATAATATCCAAATCGGCAGCTTGTTTGCGTAAGGAATCCAAACACTGCTTTAGCATATCAGGATTGTCCTTCGAAGGAATAATCACAGACACCTTAGCCTCTGCCCTGGGCTCTGAAAGACTGCACTTGGACGCCAAATGGGTATCCCGGGTCGAATCGGATGCGGCATGGAACAGCACGTAGGGTACTCTTTGCACAGCATGGGTCCCCTTTTCAAAAGCTCCGGCCTTAACAAGTATACGGTCCATCCGTTCTCTTATTTCTTCCGTAGCCTTGTATTCTACTATGGGGTCCGTTTTCTCATAACCCATCTCTGCCAACAGGGATTGTCTGACTGCAACCACACTTCCCACGTAAAAATATGTTTTATAGGTATCCGGAGACCAGCAGGGCTTTATCCAAGGATTCTTCCTTATACCGTCCGCCTCCCTCACATCCTCGTCACCATACAACACTTTTGCTTCCGGATGCTTCTTGAAATATACCGCCAGCTGGGACATGGCACCTTCAGAAATAACACCATTCGCCAGCTTCCATATCACAAAATCTTCTGACATCTCCTGAACAGCAACCTTTTTTTGTTCCTCGTCCTGCTTCACCCAGGCTTCATAGGAATACTTCTTGCCGGCAAGTTCCTTTATATACTTTTCATTTCTTATTGCAGTCAAAAAACATTTAACTGTTTGCTTAATCCCCAATGTCATCCTCCTTAAGGATTCTAAATCAACTTCTTAACCGCTCCCGCCATGTCTTTTGCAATTTGCATGGGAAGTCTCACCACTTCCATCCGCACACTCAGCAGGTTCTCCTTATCCGGCAATAACTCATTCATATCAATGCTGATATTCGGGTCTTGTGTAGCAAATACCACACTCACGCCGGTTTCATTCTCTGTTTTACTCTTTAAAACCTTACCGTTTGTTTGCAGTAAGCCTTTCTTCGTCAGCACCAAAGGCTGACCGTTAATGTTAATATCTGAAATCCTGCATACACAGGAATCAAATGCCGGATCCAAACGCAACACCTTTACATTACCGGTCACCACATATTCCAATTCCACAGTGTTTTCATCTTCATAATTGCCGTACAAAAGATGGGAGGTTTCTTCTCTAAATCCGTTTCCGGTATCTTCGTATATCTGTATTCTGCGAATCTCCCTATTGGTACGATAGCCGTCTATCCAATCCTGGGGAGTATATACCCCCCTTCCGATTAACTGATATATTTCGCTTACAGACATCCTTTTTCCGGTTACGAATCTTTGGAACTCTCTTTCCTGCTGTCTGTAATTCTCCGCATCCTGCTGGGTTATTCCCAACTTATCCAGTGCACGGTCCGGTTGCAGACCGTTTCGGCGCTCATCTTCCATGAGATAGCAGTACAGTGCACGGAATGCCAGTTCTTTAGTTTCAATATTTTTGCCGAATGTCCATTCATAATCAATCACGGTCCACTCATCGCCATTTACAATGATATTGGAAAATACCAAATCAAAGTCTGTTACGTTTGCATCGTCTCCATAGCCGATTCGTTCCACATATTCATCGAAAAGCTTATGAAAACCTTCCACATCCTGCTTTTCCAGGCAATCATCCATCAATTCTGACAGCATTCTTCCTTCCACAAACTCAAATGCCGCATAGCATTCTTGCGAGGTTTCCAGAAAACGGCATTTGTTGATAGTCAGTTTGCTTCCTGCATATCTTTTTTTCAGTCCTTCATAAGCAGTCAGCATATTCCTTACATGCTCTCTGGCCGCCTCTGTCAATGGATACTTACGCACCTCTTTCTGATGATCATCCTTCTCCAAAATAACCGTTTTAATCTGATACTCCTCTGCACGGTCATTAGAATACCTTACATACTGAAGGGGCAACTCTCGGCCCAATATTGCCACATAAGAATTGGAGAATACCGGAAACAGACCATCCTCGGACATGCCGTCAAAAGCATTCTTTTCATTGAACAAAAGCATTCTTTCCCTGTCAAAATTACGCAGATTATTAGACAACTCTCCCACTTTCGGTTGTCTCTTATCGGAGTATGCCATTGTCATAAACTTATAATCCGGGTAGGGATAATAAAAATGGTACTCTTCTATACCGCATTCCTTAAAGATCTTTTCCAGACCATTTTTAGAAAAAGTGCGTACTCCTCCACCGGCCGCATAATTCTCAATACCGCTGAAATAAGTGCCCAAATGGTCCTCTGCACAACCTGCAAAGTATTTCAGGCCGTACTTATTCTCTATGGCTATGACAATCCTGCCGTCCCTCTTCAAATGTTTCTTCAGGATATTCAAAAATTCCACAAAGGGCTTGTCCCCGCCAATATAACTCTGACCATACTCAAACACACCTATCAGGCATACATAATCGTAATCTGCCGGCAGGTCCGGTTCGATATCCTTAAAATTACCTACGTGAATGGTAACATTATCACACTCACCATGTCGATACGCATTAATCATGCTTCTCTTCTTAGACAAATCCACACAGGTTACATTTCCGGCCTTCTTTGCCAAGGCTCCCGTAATGGCACCACAGCCGCTTCCTACCTCTAACACCTTATCTTCTTTCGTAATAGGCAAAAACTCTACGATATTTTCTCTCTGGGAAGACAAATGATAGAATACGGGCCAACTTTTTTTCTCTTCTATCAGTTTCGGATACTCCACCGGAGAATAATCTCTGGCAATCTTCAGGATTTCATCCTCAACTGCTCCGTCACAATAAAAATCCTCGCCGGGATATTTACTTAAATCCAACCAAATTTTTCCAATCTGTTCTCTGTTTTCCAAGGGAACCTCCTTATTTAGGGACTTCCTATTAATCTTCTATTACATCCTTTACCGTAATCCGGGAATTCATATCATAATATCCCACAGTATTCTTGTCCGCGATTACTGTTATATTTATTGCATCATACAGACGATGATATACTTCAAACACATCGTTATCATAACCGGTTAAGCCAAGGGACAACAAATATTCGCCTCCCTGCAATGTCATCTTCTGGGTAAAGGTAATCTCCTTTGTTTCTCCGGCCTTTCCACCGTCCAGATAAGCTTTTTCTACCATACTGTTGGTACCGGTAATCTCCACGCCCTTCACATCCTTTATGGTAAATGCAAAAATAGGCATCTTGATATTCTCATAAAACTTTACCTTCATGTGTATGGTAAACTCAGCATTCTTTAGAATGGCATTGCTTCGGATTCCTCTGTCATCCGTCACAAAAAACTCAACAATCTCACCTTGTTTGGTACCATACTCCAAGGTTTCCGGATTCTGGCCTTGTGCTGCCTGCGCTGCTTTCTTTCGAAGCAATTCATCATCCAACAAATTGGCTTCCTCTACTGCCATTTCTTCGTATTGGCCCACCAGCACTCTCTTATAGGTATCTATCATTTCCTTGGGCTTACCTTCGCCTAAAAGTTTTCCTTTGTTCAACAAATATACTCTGTCACAATACTTGCTGATACTGCTCAAATCGTGGCTGACAAAAACAATGGTCTTACCCATCTTCTTAAATTCTTCAAACTTATGATAACATTTGGCCTGGAAGAAAACATCACCTACGGACAACGCTTCATCTACTATCAAAATCTCCGGTTCGATATTTATGGCTACCGCAAAAGCCAGTCGTACAAACATACCACTGGAATAGGTTTTACAAGGCTGATATACATAATCTCCGATATCTGCAAACTCCAAGATTGCAGGAAGCTTTTCATCAATTTCTTTTTCGGAAAAGCCCATCATGGTACCATTCAGATACACATTTTCGATACCGTTATACTCCATATTAAAGCCTGCACCCAGCTCCAGCAGTGCAGAAATACGGCCATTAACCGTCACCTCACCCGCACTGGGATTCAGCACGCCGGTAATAATCTTCAAAATGGTGGACTTTCCGGATCCGTTGGTTCCGATAATACCTACCGTCTCACCGGTTTTAATCTGCATACTCACCCCACTTAATGCATAGTGCTTTTTGGGGGGATTGTGCTTTAACAGACCAAACGCATCCTTCATACGGTCTGAAGGCTTATTGTACAATTTATATATTTTTTGAACATTCTGCACATCAATTGCAATCTGTGAATTTTCCTGCATAATGTGTCCTTTCTTTTAGGATTCGACTTATCCTTATCTTACAGCACATCTGCAAAATGTACTTTTAATCTCTTAAATACCAACGCACCGATACCAAATAACAGGGCTGTAATAATCCAAAAATACATGGTGGAAAAGAAGTCTTCAAAAAACCATTGCTTCTCCATTATGGCACTGCGATAACCATCCACGATATAAACGATGGGGTTCAGCTTAAACAAAAGTACCGCATCACCATAGCTTGCCTGCATATCACCCAGGTTCCATAGGATGGGGGTGGCCCACATACCGATCTGCAACACAATATTGATAATCTGTGACAGGTCTCTGAAAAAGACCACTACTGCACAGGTGGTATAGCAAATCGCCAGAATGAACATAAAAAGACAGGCACTGTAATAAAGCAGCTGAATGGTATAAATCGTGGGATAATAACCATAAAAACATCCCACTACCAATAATACACCTACAAAGAATACGTGGATAAAGCTCGCCGCAATTACCTTAATGATGGGTAATACACTGATTTTAAACACCACTTTCTTTACCAGATAATTGTACTCTAACAATGCCATGGTGCCATGATTCAAGGCTTCGCTAAAGAAAAACCAGGGAACCAATCCTGCCGTCAGGGACAATACATAAGGGGCTCTGGTACCATTATTCAACAATGGTCCCGGACTTTTAAATATGATATCAAACACCATATAGTACATAACCACCGTAACTACCGGTTGTGCCATGGCCCAGATTCCTCCCAGATAGGAACCGGAATAGCGCTTTCTGAAATCATTCTTTGCCAGCTTCCAAATTAAATGTCTGTTTTGCCAAAGCTCTGTTGGCAACGCTACAATCTTCTCATAACAGGTAAGGAAAATAATACAAATTGCCCCGATAACACCGCAGGAAAGAAGCTTCTTTAATAACTCCTCCTGTGGATCTGCCAGAGGATTTTTATGTAGCACAATAACACCTGCCATTGCCACAGCAAGCACTAAAAATATGAGACTATTCCATTTTCTAAAGGATTTTTTCTCTTTCATGCTTATTTTCCAAACTTTTCTATATACTCTGCGATACCGCCATGCTTGGTATCCTTCTCTGACAAGGTCAGTTCCACACCTTCAGGGAACGGCCATTCCACACCGATACCCGGATCATTGTACATAATACCACCCTCATCGCCGGGATGATAGAAATCTGTTACTTTATAGCAAAATTCCGCATAATCAGAAAGCACCAGATAGCCGTGTGCAAATCCCTTGGGTACAAAAAACTGCTTCATATTCTCAGCGCTTAATACCACACCCTTCCACTGACCGAAGGTAGGGGAACCCTTACGTAAGTCCACTGCCACGTCGAATACCTCACCTTTGATGACCCTTACCAGCTTGTCCTGAGGGTAGTTAATCTGGAAGTGTAAACCACGAAGCACGCCCTTCTTGGATGCAGACTGGTTATCCTGTACGAATTCCACATCGATACCTGCCGCCTTGTAATCATTGTAATTATAGGTTTCCACAAAGTATCCTCTTTCATCCCCGAATACGGTAGGGGTGATGATCTTTAAGCCTTCTATTTCACAAGTTTCTACTGTTATCTTTCCCATATTTCTCTTTTCCTTTTTGATTTTATAAACCGTTTGCCACTTCCACCAGGTACTGTCCGTACTGGGTCTTCATCAGCGGCTCAGCCAGCTTCAGCAGCTGCTCTCTGTCGATAAAGCCTCTCTTATAGGCGATTTCTTCGATGCAGGATACATAGAGACCCTGTCGCTTTTGGAAGGCGGCCACGAAGTTGGCTGCATCCAATAACGAATCATGATTTCCCGTATCCAGCCATGCGAAGCCCCTTCCCATGGTTTCCACACGCAAGGTTCCTCGACGCAGGTACTCATTGTTGATGCTGGTGATTTCGATTTCTCCTCTTGCGGAAGGCTTTACATTCTTTGCGATTTCCACTACGTCATTGTCATAGAAGTACAAGCCCGGTACTGCATAATTGCTCTTGGGATGCTCCGGCTTCTCCTCGATGGAAAGGGCCTTACCATTTTCATCAAACTCTACCACGCCATACTCTCTGGGGTCTCTTACATAGTAACCGAAGATGGTTGCCCCGCTTTCTCTGCTTGCCACTTCACGAAGCAGCTTGGAGAAGCTCTGTCCGTAGAAGATATTGTCTCCTAATACCAATGCCACATTGTCCTGTCCGATGAAATCCGCACCGATGATAAAGGCATCTGCCAGACCTCTGGGATATTCCTGCACTGCATACTCGATACGCATACCCAGCTGGCTGCCGTCTCCCAAAAGCTCTTCAAATACAGGTAAGTCTCTGGGGGTGGAAATAATCAACACCTCGCGGATACCTGCCAACATCAAGGTAGACAGGGGATAGTAAATCATAGGCTTATCGTAAATGGGCATAATCTGCTTACTGATAGCCTTTGTTAAGGGATATAAACGGGTGCCGGAACCGCCGGCTAATATGATACCTTTCATGGTAATTTCCTCCATCTTAAATTGTCGCCCGGCGGCGACAATTACAAGAATTGCTTCGCAATTCTTTTTAATTTCCACCACCGTACTCGCACATTTTCTATCATTCAAAAAACGCACCGAAGGGATTCCTGATATTTCACAGCAATCCCTCGATTTTTCCTATTTTTTCTTTTATTTTTCGTACATATCAGTATAATATTTCTGATAGTCTCCGCTGGTCACATTCTTCATCCACTCTTCGTTTTCAAAGAACCAGCCAATGGTCTTCTTGATACCCTCCTTAAACATGGTCTCCGGATACCAGCCGATTTCTGCCTTAATCTTGTCAGGTGCGATGGCATAACGACGGTCATGCCCCTTTCTGTCCTCCACATAGGTGATTAAGTCCTTGCTTACCAGGGCCTTTCTCGGGTCACCTTCCGGAAGCATTTCCTGTAAGGTTTCAATGATGATATGGATGATTTCAATATTCTGCTTCTCGTTATGACCACCGATATTATAAGTCTCGAACAGTCTTCCCTGCTCCTGTACCATATCGATGGCCTTGGCGTGATCTTCTACAAACAACCAGTCACGTACGTTCTTACCGTCACCGTATACAGGAAGCTTCTTGCCTTGAAGTGCATTGTTGATAATCAGGGGGATCAGCTTCTCCGGGAACTGATAAGGGCCGTAGTTGTTGGAACAGTTGGTAATGTTGGCCGGGAACTTGTAGGTATCCATGTATGCCTTTACCAGCATGTCCGAGCTGGCCTTACTTGCAGAATAAGGGCTGTGAGGATCATAAGCTGTGGTCTCATAGAAGAATGCATTTTCATCATCCGGAAGTGAACCATATACCTCATCGGTAGATACATGAAGGAACTTCTTTCCTTCCTTGAAGCTGCCGTCGGGAAGCTCCCATACTGCCTTGGCACAGTTTAACATAACCGCTGTACCCAGTACATTGGTCTGTACGAATACTTCCGGATTACGGATACTTCTGTCCACATGGCTTTCTGCTGCAAAATGTACCACACGGTCAATATCGTTTTCTGCAAAAATCTTTGCAATGGCTTCTTTATCACAAATATCTGCTCTTACAAAGGTGTAGTTCTCTCTATCTTCCACATCCTTTAAGTTTTCCAGATTACCTGCATAGGTCAGTACATCCACGTTGATAATGCGGATGTCATTATCATATTTCTTAAACATGTAATGAATATAGTTGGAACCGATAAATCCGGCACCGCCTGTTACTAAATATGTTCTCATTTTAAGCTCCTCTTTCATTTTCTTACTCGCGAACAGTATATCATTATTTATCAAATATGGCTAGCCCTATTGATTAGTAGCCCAAATAACTTTGGTTCAAGTCAACATTACCGGATACACCGCCAATCTTGCCTGTATCCTTATACTGCCACATATCATATCTTCCCTGATAGGTAGGCTCAGAAGCATACTGGGCCAACCATACCTTATAAGCATTTAATACATTCATATCCAGCTTGGTTTCCAGCCAGGTCTTATTGGCATAGATTCCCGGCGTATAACCATACTGCTTAATGGTTTCACAGAAAGTTTTACAAATTTCTGTTCTGGTAGCTACATTCAGGGAGTCGGCTCTGCCGCCACTGGGCTCAACATCCAAAAATACCGGATAAGAAATCTTATAATCCTTAATCAACTCCAATACCATGGACGCTTCTTCCAAGGCCTCGTTCTTATCTATTGCCTGAGTAAAGAAATAAACTCCGACTTTCAGTCCTGCAGCCGTTGCACCCTTAATGTTTTCCTTAAACTTAGAATCCACTATAAGAGCACCTGCTGATGAACCACGATATCCGCAACGGATAATCACATAAGATACTCCGGAATTCTTAACCGCATTCCAATCAATATTGCCATTCCACTTGGATACATCAATACCTAAAGTTCCGGTACCGGTTACCAAGGAACCGTCACTGGCAAACTGATACTTCACGCCCTGAATAACCTGCTGTCCTGTCACAAACTTGCCGGCAGCATCAAAGTACATTACTTTATTGTCAATCGTCTGCCATCCGGTATATTTCACATCATTCTTGATGTAGAATTTATCAAAGGTATAGAAGTCCGCATAGTAAGCATTTCTGTATGCATTGTTTTCGAATACAAATACTTCACGCCCTGCATTATCCTTTAAGACAGTATTTCTGTCTTTCTTCGGATTGATTTTCACTTCAATGGTACAGGTATCCTTAACCGGTTCTGCATCACCAATCTTAGCACTAACCGTAATGGTAATATTCTTACCTTCTTTTTTGCCTTCTATTAACAATTTCCCATTTTCAATTTTAGCTGTTGCTACGGTAGTATCCGAAGATGTCGCAGTCAAGATCACATCCTCCAAATCATTTGGAGTCAGAGTTACTGAAAGCTTTAAAGGTTCATCCTCTGCATAAACCACTGCGGTCTTCTTCTCCAATGCAACCTTCTCTAACTTGGGTGCTTCACTGGGTTCCGGTGACTCGCTGGGCTCCGGTGATTCACTGGGTTCAGGTGATTCACTGGGTTCCGGCGTTCCTGTAGGTTCCGGCGTTCCTGTAGGTTCCGGTGTTCCTGTAGGTTCCGGTGTTCCTGTAGGTTCCGGTGTGGCCGTAGGTTCCGGTGTCGGTGTTACCACGGGTTCCGGTGTGGCCGTAGGTTCCGGTGTCGGTGTTACTACGGGTTCCGGTGTGGCCGTAGGTTCCGGTGTCGGTGTTACTACGGGTTCCGGTGTGGCCGTAGGTTCCGGTGTCGGTGTTACCACCGGTTCCGGCGTGGTTGTTTCTACCGGTGCCGGCTCCGGATTATTTGCCGGAGGTTCCACAGAAGGATCTGCGGCCGACAAACGAACAAACGAACCTGCCATAGCCAATGTCAACGGATCTTGAATGGTTGTTTTGGTTATTTCTTCAAAAGATTCCTCCAAAACGGTACTTTCCACCCAAGCTACCGTATCCTGCATATATTCTTCAACAATAGAATTATTATTCTTTGTATCTTCTTTCTTTACATCTACCTGTGACTCTGACTTAATCTCGTTAGCCACATCCACCTTTTCATATACCAGCTTAGATTTTACATCCACCTTAGATTCTACCAAGGATATGGCATAGGTCTTGTACTTTTCACCGGCCAGCTCCTGCATTTTTACAGTATACTTGCCTGCCGGAAGATTCTTTTTGTAGATGATACCATCCATATCATCGTCCGACCAGAACAGCGTTTCACCATTTGGATTCACTAGTTCTACGCCAAACGGTACATTCCCAACAAGCTTACCCGTATCCTTGTTCAAAAACTTAATCTTTAAGTCTTTCTCAATAGAGGTGAAGCTAAGTTTTACCGTTACATCATAATTATATTCTTCCTCTTCATATTCCGGTTCTTCCGTAGGCTGCGGCGGTTCCGTAACCTGGGGTTGTTTGGAAGCCTCCAGCAGTGCCTTCTGGGCATCTGACATGGCAAGCAAACCCTGTTCACCAATCATATCGATATTCGCCAACTGATTACCTACCTGCCGCAAATTCTCTGTATCCGTGTTGTCCCTGCCACTCAAAAACAGCTTCGCTCCCAATACAATTACGATCAAAAGCATAGCCACTGCGCCGAACACAATCATATAATCCATCCACTTTGACACAGGCGCTACAGCATTACGTTCTCTTCTTTCATCTTCATATTCCGGGACATAACCATCCTGCTCATAATACGCCTGAGCATCTTCTCCGTCGTACTCTTCATAATATTCTTCGTAATACTCTTCGCCTTGTTCTTCGTAATATTCCGAATCGCCCTCTTCAGCATAGTATCCTTCTTCTGATTCACCTTCATATTCTTCGTAGTATTCTTCTGCCTCACCTTCATATTCTGTACCGTCATATTCTTCGTAGTACTCTTCTGCTTCACCATAGTATTCCTCGCCTTCCTCATATACTTCCGCCGCATAATAAGCACCTTCTGTCTCTTCCGATTCATATTCTTCAGAATACTCCTGTTCAGGCTCGTAATACTCTTCCTCTATATCATTCGTTTCATAATATCCTTGTTCTATATCATCTGACTCATAATACGCTTCTGCTTCATACGCATCGGTCTCTTCCTCATATCCGTCCCATGAGTCCTCATCCATCATCTCCCAATCATGGTTCATATATTCCTGTCTGTTTCTATTCTTAAGAGATTTAGCTCTAAAATCAAAAGACATTTTCATTGTGTTTTCCTTCCTCATTCATCACAATACTATTGCTAGTATACCATTTTGCACCATATGGTGCAAGAGAAAGTGTTTTTCTTCATCAATTCTTAAATTTTTATAAGTAATGTGGACAAACAAGGCATATAATAGTAAAATAAGTGAGAATCCAAGAAAGCAAACACAAAGAGGTGTTCTATGAATAACGATACAAACAACAAAAATGTGACCCCGAAAGAAAAGGACCTTTCTGAAGTCACCATTATTGATTTAGACAAGCTGGATGACGACACCAATATAGATTATGACAAAATAGCGGAAGAAAAGTCACTAACCCTGGATTTGAATTCATCTTCAAATACTTCTTCCCGAACCAAAACAGGTATTCTGGATCGTATTCTTAAAATCAACTGGCATTTGGTTCTTCTTGTTGTATTTATATTCGCCGTTGTATTTATTATCTGGCGTTTCAAGAATTGGGGAACCAAAGTTGATTTAGACAAATTAGCGCCTATTGATGATAATGAATATGATGTGGAAAGATTGGACAATATCCTTCCCCTTATTTACGAAGGAAATTCTCCTGCCCCCAATGATGGTATCCGAAAGGTCGTACTGTTTGGTAACGATACCTTTGCACAAAACAAAGGAACCAGTGATGACATGGCCCAAATGATTGCCGAACTCTCAGACAGTACAGTATATAATTGTGCAGTAACAGGTTCTTACCTTGCTTCCTCCCACAATTATATCCACCCGGATGATGCATTCAATCTGTACTGGTTAACAACAGCTTTTTGTTATGGCTCAAAATATGATGTGGATACTTCCTATGAGATGCTGTTCGAGGACTATGGGGACCAGTTGTCAGCGGAAGGTATTGAGGCCTACGAAACACTTACTTCCATCGACTTTGATACCGTGGATGTCATTGGTATTATGTATGATGCTAACGACTATTTGGCTGCTAAACCACTGATTAATCACGACAATCCTACGGATATATATTGTTTTATAGGCAATTTAGTAGCGAGTATCCGTTTGATACAGGAAACCTACCCTCATATACGAATCATTGTAATGTCTCCCACCTATGCATATGCTATCAATGCGGATGGCGAATATATTAGTAGCGATTTATATAACTATGTCGAAAACTATAAGCTTTCCGACTATGCACTGACAATTGAACGCTTTACTACAATTCACGGTGTTTCCTTTGTGGACAATATATACGGAACCGTTAACGAAATCAATGCTGACCAATATCTTTTAGACCATATCAACTTAAATGTGGATGGTCGCAAAAAATTGGCAGATCGTTTTGTATATGCATTGACCTATTATGACTAATAAAAAAGTGCAATTTCTTATCACATAAAAAGAGTAGCCTTACGGCTACTCTTTTATTTCTATTCCCCACATACCGATATACATATCTAAATCGTGATAAACCACATATTTTCCCACTTTTCCGTATACTTCATAGGAATAATCCTCTAATTTACCATCCATCTCCCTTTCCTCATTCAGAATCAGGAAATGGCATCCGTACTCTTGTCCCAATTCTGCCAGCTTCTCCGCATCAATCACAGCCTCATTCATAGCAGCATGAAGCGGATTATAGTAGGAAAACGCTTCCCGTCCATAGGGCATACAAACCATGGCCGAATATTGTCTGACATAAAGTATAAATTCGCTGGGAAAAGCAGCTACAACCTCTCTTCCTTCCACCTCAATCATATCACAAATCTCAATCACTTCCTGCGGTATATGATATGGATTCTCCGCTTTTTCAAATAACGGATTTAAATATACCAAACGCCCCGAAAACACAATCAGCACAAAGGATAATAATACGAAAATGTATTGCTTTGTCCCCTCCAATGTACTATATATCTTTATCACCGTATATGCAATTACCATCGTTATAGGCAACAACCACAGGAATCGAAAATATATTGCTTCCTCTGTAAGGTTTCCAAACACTTTGTAAAACAAAGGATTAAAAAATAACAGAAGCAATACTGCCGGCATATATACAAAAAGCACCCGGGTCTCTTTCTTCTTCTCACAAAAGAATAAATAAAACCATGCTGCCAGGAACAAACAAACCAGCAAGCCTGTGCCACTATATTTTTGAAATGTCTCTATCATGGCAATTCCCTCACCAACATCATCCTATTTCACAACAAAATACAACAGGGCCATACATACCGGCACACCGGAACATAGTACCAACGGTATCAGCAGCCTTATCTTTTTATAGCTTACAGCTACACATAATCCTGCAATCCCAATCAAAACACAACTCAAAATCGTCCCTTGAGTACTACATAAACAGGCAGCTGTCATAGTAGCCGCAAACAACATCCATGGAATAATTCCGTATCTTTCCTGCTTTTGCAAGCTTCTCATCAGCCGCATTATCAAATACATTAAGAACGGCAGGATAATACCGGCAATTACCGCCTTTCCCTGTGATGCCCGCACAAGCATAAAATTTTCCGCCGTAAACAGGGAATATCCTCCAAACAAAAATAACATTTCCGTCAAAACCATGAACAACCCAACGGTCTCTTCTTTTTCCGCACACAAATGTTTTGCCATCAAATAGTAAATTCCATAAGACATACCCAACAGTGCCAGCGGCAGTAAAACCTGTGCCACCACCAGTGCCGGTATCCCGGACACTTTCGCCAGATATGCTATCCACACCGGAAACGGTGCCAATCCATGTCTGGCATCCAAGCCTGTGGAAAATCCTGTATAAGGCAATAACAAATACATGGTGTCAGACTGCTCCGTAATGGTTGCCGTGGCAAAATAGAACGCATCGTCGCCTTCTTCATAGGCCAAAAAGATAGTCAGTACCCATTGCAATATCAGCAACAACCAGAAAACAATCCACCATATATGCGTTGTCCTTCCGGCCTTCTTAATCATTTCCTTCTTTTCCCGTATTCCTACACTTTGACGTTTTCTATAAATTCCAAATACGATTGCCGCCAAAAGCAATATTCCCTGATAACCATGAAACAGAGTACTTACCAAAGAAAAAGATTGTTTTAACAAAATCATGGGGACGCAAATCACTAAAAACCCTGCCCATGTAAGCATCTGCCCGCTTATCCAGCAAAATATAAGTCCCTCTGTCTGTCCTTGTTTTCTCTCAAATAAGGTTCCAATCAGAGTAGGAATCAACAACAAGAAAATCCCCAGAATCACTATTCGTATTCCTAACATTTTAACTCCTTCTCTCTATTGGTTTTGTCCTTTCAACACTTCTTCTACAGAGTCAAAATGAACCACTGTGTAGGTTTCATCTTCATACACCACATTTCCTCCCTGCATCAGGAACAACACACCATATTTTACTCTTTGCTCTTCTGCCAAAAGCAGGAAGGTTTTGCCCTGATGATAATCCGCCTCATAATATCTCATGGGGCTGGACCAACGGAAAAAGGACATTTCTTCAAAATCCGATATATTCGCCACCTCTACCGCACCATCGCTCAATTCCGTCATAATATTGGCATTCCAGTAGCTGGCGTAACCAAAGGTATAGCCATTCTCTTCCAGAAAAGCAACCACCTTTTTTTCTTCCGCATTCTTATCCTTATCTATGAAGGAATACACACATTTCATGGTTGCCAGTCCCAAACAACCGCACAGAAACAGCAATACCAACCATCGGTCCAAACACCGTTCTTCCATTTCAAAATAGAAGCAAAGCAAAGGTAATACAAAAATAAACACGGTGATGTAATATCTTGAAACAATGGTACTGGTAGTAAATACAAATACAAAAGTATTCAGCACAAAAGCAATCACGAAGAAATAACGGATAAAACTTCTCAAATCCGCTTCCTTTCCTTTTTTAGCCTCCAAAGTCTTCACACGCTTTACCAGTAAAACAATTCCGACCAATAGTGCAAATGCAATGACAGAAATCAATCCGCGCAGGGACAAAAAACCCTTCTCTTCAATATATCCGAAAAGCATCAGCAAATTGCCTGCTGTATCCTGCAGACGTTCCAATAATACGCCCTGGAATACCTTAATAAAGTTAGTAGCTTCATAGGTCTGAAAAGGGAATTTACGTGCTATCACTACCACATTAACGGCGTATCCTACCAGTGCAAAAAATGCACCGTAAATACTGTAGACCAGACACAAAAAGCCTTCTCCCTTACAAACATTCTTCAAATTCTCTTTATCAAATTTCTCTCTTAAACTTGTAAATGCAGCAGAACAAAACACATAATATACTGCCGTCAATACCAAAGGCACCTGCAAGGCCAGCATATAACGCACTCCGGACATACCGCAAGCCACGCACAAAAGTGTATAAAACACTAATAGAATAATTCTTTTCTTTTCTAATATCTTAGTTTGCTGCACCAGGCGAAGAAACATACCAAAGCAGAAAAATACAATAATCACATGGGGCATATAGGTATTCCCCATCTGCATATGGGTGACAAAGGTTTCCGAAAAAGGCAGTAACAGAATAACCGAACTGAGCGCCACCTTAGTCTTACTAACCTTCAAGGGCTTCATAAAATAATAATAGCTTCCCAGCATCAGCGCATAAGTCAACACATTGGTAATCACACGGATTACATGCCAGTCTTTAAATATATGAAACAGAGGCACCATAAAAAGCTGAGTATACAGTAATCTGAATTCTGTGGAATAATACCAGTTTGGGGTGGTAAAGTAGCCGCCCTCCTCTGCAATCTGCTTTGAGAATATCATCTCTGCTGCCATGTCGGAATCCAACCAATGGTCACCGTAGAAAATATTCAAAACCAGAAGCATTAAGAAAGCTATTCCCAGAATGCATACCGCCAATATAAATCCTTTTTCTCTGTTATTCTCCCATTTCTTCATCGTTACCCTTCCAAAGCAGAGTCATTCCTATATCTCCGCCACTATTTCAAATAAAAATCTTTGACCTGCTCACAAATATAATCCACCTGTTCCAATGTAAGACGATAATACATAGGCAAACGGGTAAGTCGTTCACTTTCCTTGGTAGTATACCTGTCCTCACCGTGGAAACGTCCGAATTTCTTTCCTGCCGGTGCTGTATGCAAAGGAATATAGTGGAACACGGACATAACCTCCCTGCTCTTCAAATGCTGAATCAAAGCAGTCCTTTCCTCAATATCCTTTGTCTTTATATAAAACATATGTGCATTGTGCACACAACCTTCCGGTACTACCGGAAGGTCAATCTTTCCGTTGTCCGCCAAGGGCTTCAAATTCTCATAATAACGGTTCCAGCAGGCAATTCTTTCTTCATTGATTTCTTCCGCCATCTCCAACTGTGCATACAAATAAGCGGCATTCATATCACTGGGCAAATAAGATGAGCCAAAATCCACCCAGGTATATTTATCAATCTGTCCTCTGTAAAACTTACTGCGGTTGGTACCCTTCTCTCGGATAATCTCTGCACTTTCCACATAACGGTCATCCTGTATCAGCAACGCTCCGCCTTCACCCATGCTATAATTCTTGGTTTCGTGGAAGCTAAAACAACCGAAATCACCGATGGTTCCCAATGCCTTCCCTTTATAGGTTGACATAATACCTTGTGCCGCATCTTCTATGACGAACAGATTATATTTCTTAGCAAGCTCAATAATTTTATCCATCTCACAGGCTACACCTGCATAATGAACCGGGACTATGGCCTTTGTTTTCTCCGTAATGGCTGCTTCAATCAGTTTTTCATCAATGTTCATAGTATCCGGTCGGATATCCACAAATACCGGTACCGCTCCACGCATTACAAATGCATCCGCCGTGGATACAAAGGTGTATGCAGGCATAATCACCTCATCACCGGGCTGAATATCCGCAAGCAATGCGCTCATTTCCAAAGCATGGGTACAGGATGTGGTAAGCAGACATTTTTTAGTGTCTGTTTTCTTCTCTATCCATTCATTACACTTTTTGGTATAAGCCCCATCACCGCAAATCTTCTGATTTTCTACACATTCCCGGATGTATTCCATCTCTTTGCCTATATAAGGGGGCACATTGAAATTAATCATAGCAAATTATTCTCCTTCTGTTTGTGCTAAAAATAACACAAATTCTTGTTTCAATTCTCTTTTTCATTATATCAGGTATTCTCTTCTTTACTTCTTCCAGGTCCCCACTGCTTCTCCCTGTACATTCTCTGTCACTTCACTGATAATGTACTTCGGTCTGCCCTTTACTTCTTCATAAATGCGGGCAATATAATGGCCAATGATTCCCAAGCTCAGCATAATGAAACCACCAATAAGCAGAATCAGTAGAATCACGGTAGTAAAACCTTCTGCTGAATTGCCCATTAAATATCTGACCAGTGTCTGAATCCCTAATATAACACTCACGAATATGGATACCATACCCATAATAGTTACCAGTTGTAATGGCAAGGTACTAAAGGAAGTTGCATTAGTTACGGCATACTTCATCAGACTAATCACTGACCATTTACTGGTACCATATGCTCTTTCCTGCACCTCGTATTCCACGGTAGTGGTCTTAAAGCCGGCCCAGAAGGTAAGTGCTCTGAAAAAAGTATTCTTTTCCGGCAACTGCAATAATACATCCACCACCTTGCGATCCAGTAATTTATAATCGGAAGAGGCATTCATATCCATCTTTATCAATTTGCTCATGACCTTATAGAAAATTCCGGCAGACATTTTGTATCCCAGACTTTCCTTCCCTCGGTCAGACTTGACTCCCTCAATTACCTCATAGCCTTCCTGCCAAAGCTTCCACATGGCAGGAATGGTCTGCGGAGGATGCTGCAAATCACAGTCCATTACAATCACAGCATCTCCTGTGGTGAGTCTCAATCCCGCAAAAATACTGGCTTCCTTACCAAAATTACGACTGAATTTTGCTCCTTTTATCCTGGGATTGCTTTCCGCAACCTTTTGAATTTCCTCATATGTAGCATCTTTTGAACCATCACTGATAAACACCAGCTCATATTCAATGTTTTCCTGCTCCAGCAAATCAGACAATACCTTTGCTGTATTTGCAATGTTCTGTTCTTCATTGTACGAAGGAAGTACTATTGACAATAATGCCATGCCATTCCTCACTTTCCCCTACTCTTTGTTTTCGGTCTTTATATACATCACACCATCTATAATGCGTATGGACTCCTGTGCCGGGAAGCTTTCCATCTCCCGATATCGTTCATCATAATACATTTCTCCCATGCTGTCCGGAGGCAAAATATTCAAGGTAGCTCCCAAATAATGCTTCATAAACAGCTCGTAATTGTTACCTGTATAAAGCAACCATTCCCCATTCATTCCAATGAGATTATCTGTTACTTTTCCGGTAATATCTGTTTCAGGATAAGAATCGTCTCCCACTACACCAATCATGGCAATGGGCATTCCTTTATAATATCCTTCCGTTTGCTCTATCCTATCCAAAAGTCTCACACAATACGCATATGTCTTTTCATACTTTTTCTGTAAGTTCGAATAAGCAATTTGATCTGTTACCACAAAATTCCAAATAAGCTCTATGGCACATAGTACAAGAAACCACTCTCTTCTCTTTTCGCCCAAAAGCCCTTTATTATGCTTCGCCACAAAAGCTATCATCAAAATCGGATATATAACCCACTGATACCTCATCAACAAATGATATGTGACACCCGGCAAAATTAAAAGCATAATATTGGTAGCAATCGGCAAACTAATCGGCAAGAGGATTGCTATCACATAAAACCACGGGCTCTTCCACCAATCCGTATAGGCTATCAAACGAATCAGGGTAGCAAATGTCACCAAGCCCAAGCCCACAAATGCCGTGGCAGAAAATACATTGTTCATAAGCACATTACCATTAAGGGTAAAGGCAAAAAAGTCAATATATAAGTTCTTAATACATTCTAAAAGGCTCAGACCACCTAAGAATCCCAAACTGCTGCCTTCCTGATAGGTGCCGATTTCTGTGTGCTGAAGTTTCAGCATAATCTGCAAAACCACATAATATCCGGTACAGCCCAGAAGGCCCATATACAGATAGCGTAACATATTCAGAAGCTTTTCCCTTACTTCTCCCTTTTCCATGGCAATCATTAAAACACCATAGATACTCAATATTACAGCTATTGGTAAATATGCCTGATAAATGGCTATACTGAGTGCCAGACATACTGCACCGGGTACAAAACCCATTCGCTTATTCTTGGTCAGCCATACTGCCAAAACAGCCAATAGCACTGCCATCATATAGCCGTCCATGGTAAATACATATGCAAAGGTAGATGCCAATGACGGAAAAGACACCAATAACCCACTAATCAATACCACGGATATAGTATCCTTCAACTCCAGGAAATCCACCAAAAATACCGATGCTAATCCAAGATAAATCATAGCAAGAATACCAATCAGCCAAGGTAATGTATAATAGGACGATATGCCACAGGCAACAGAAAGAAACCACCTTCCAGACACAATCATATTTTGACTGAAATGCATACTGTCCAAACCATCATGATTGGGAATATCCCGAATCATCATTGGTGCATGCAAGAGAACTCCTATCAGAAATGTACTGATAAAAGCAATCTTCCACTCTCTTTTCATATTTTGTTTCAGGTAGACCAAAATCTCTGAAGGACTCTTCATATACATTGTTACCTCGCTTTTTATCTATATAACCGTAACTAAATATCACATAATTTTTGGGCAATACGCTCAGCTCCCATGCCATCCACAATCTGCTTCATGCGGGATGAAAGCTTCTCTCTCTCTCTTCTACTATTCGTCAACTCACTTACAGCCTTTATCATTTGTGACAATGCTTCATCAGGATTCTTTGAATAATCACCCGCATTGGTCATCCCTATCATACTGGCAAATCCTTCGGCGATTCTCCTCTGATTCTCTACATAATAACAACACACAGTGGGCACTCCCATAGCACTCAGTTCATACATGGTACTGCCTGCTGCGGACACGGCAATATCTGCTTGTGCCATCCGATTCCACATATCGGGCACATCCACCCAAATCTTGATTCTCGGCTCTTTTTGTTGAAGCTGCATAAGTTCTTCCAAATGACTGTTAAACCGACCACAAACCACTGTCAGATTCACTTCTTTGGGCAAGCACTCTGCCAGACACAAAGATAGTCTGCCGGCAATATTCAGTTTATCACTGCCACCCATAGTAATCAAGACATTCTGCACTTTCTCTCGAACCGGATAGGGCACAGACACAAACTCTGATTTCACCGGCGCATATCCGGCACCCAAGAATAACCGCATACTTTCCGGGCATCTTACTTCATACTCCAAACCGTCTGCATATATATTATAATTAATTAGTCCATCCGCTTCAAATATCTGCTCACCGATGTCATCCACATAATACACCGGCGCCACCTTTCGTATTTCGGACAGATACTCTTGTGTCATCTGATAACTATCCACCAACCAACATTTGGGAGAATATTTCGTAGCCAGTTCCTCTAATAGCGGTAGCTCTGACTCCATATGCCGATAATCTGTAGCTAACACTTCACAGGCAAATCCTTTTTCTCTCACAAAATCTGCCGCCTGTTCCTGTGCCACCAGAAAGACACATTTCACATTCATTTTTTCCAAAGCCGTGGCAATGGACAGACAACGCATCAAATGTCCCATGCCCAAGGTTTCATTCCCATCAGCACGAATCAGAATAACAGAATTCTGTTTCCCTTCCATACACTTTTCCTTCTACAAATCCCTGTGGTTAAATTTCTTTTTTCCACTGGAGTAATCCCCAACAATATGACCATTACCATTTAACACATACTTATAAGTCACCAAACCATCCAAACCAACCGGTCCTCTGGCATGAAGCTTTCCGGTACTGATTCCCACCTCTGCACCAAAGCCATAGCGGAAACCATCTGCAAATCTGGTAGAACAGTTCCGATATACACCGGCACTGTCAATCATTTGAATAAAATACTCTGCGGTTTCATCGTTTTCTGTCAAAATACAATCTGTATGATGAGAGCCGAAATAATTGATATGTTGTACAGCCTCATTTACATCGGATACCAACTTTATGGATATTTCCATATCATTGTATTCCATGGCAAATTCATCTTCCGGCATCACTCCCATATCACTTCCAAACAACGCCTGTACTTCCGCTGTTCCGTTCACCTTTACGTTTTCCTCTGTAAACATAGCGGAAAGAGGAGGAAGAAAAGTGGCCGCCATATCTCTGTGAATCAACAATGTTTCTACTGCATTGCAGGCAGCCGGATAGTTCTTCTTGGCATCCAGGATTACAGACAACGCAAGTTCCTTATCTGCATCCTTGTCCACATAAATATGACAGATACCGCTGGAGTGTCCCATTACCGGAATTTTGGTGTTTTCCATAATATATCTTACAAACTGATTACTTCCTCTGGGAATCAGCAAATCCACATCATTGTCGCATTTTAACAGTTCGTCTATTTCATTATGCAGCTCTGCCTGCACCAAACACTCAGCAGGCAATCCTGCTTCTATCACTGCATTTTTAATAATCTCAAACAGCACTTTATTGGTATTGGCGGTTTCCTTTCCGCCCTTTAAAATCGCACAGTTTCCACTCTTAATGCAGAGGGAAGCCACCTGAACCATGGCATCCGGGCGGGCTTCAAAGATGACACCGATTACACCGATGGGCACGCTGATTTTCTTCAATATCAGACCATCGTCCAACTGTCTGTGCATCAGCACCTTCCCGATAGGGTCACTTAATTCCTTCAGTTCTAAAACACCGCTGATGCTATCTCTTAATTTATTCTCATCGTATTTTAATCTCTTCTGTATGGATTGGGCAATCTGCTTACTCTCTGCATATTCCATATCCTTCCTGTTGGCTTCAAAAATCTCTGCCTCATGCTCTTTTAATGCCTTAGCTATGCAGTCTAATGCACGATTTCTCTGCTCCATGGCGGAAGCAGCCAATACCGATGCACTTAGTTTCATTTTTTTTGCTGCTGTTCTAATTTCCATCTTCATCCTCCTAATTGTCCCCCATTACAAATCCGGTACTATTTGATTTGCTTTGTATAACGCACAAGCCCATCTTCTTCTCTTTCTGTAAATCCATTCCCCAGCAAAAGCTTTCGGGACGGCATATTCTTTGTTTTGACAGCTGCTTCCAAAAATTTCACCTTGGAAACATGGGACACTATCCAAGCCTCTCCGGCTCTGATAAGTTCCTCTCCATATCCGCGGCCACGATATTCCTTTGCAATATTATAGCTTAAAACAGCCTTTTCTTCCAAATAATCAATTCTCAACACCCCTATGGGACATCCCAAATGATACCCTATTAACAATTCTCTGTCCGGCCTTTCAAGGCTGTCACGATACCATTTTTCATGTGTTTCCCATGGTATGGTTTCTGTTGTAAAGGACCACTTTCTGGTCTCCTCCTCATTGGCCCAGTCAAAAACCATTTTGCAATCTTTTTGAGTAGCCGGTTGAAGCACTAAGTAATCCTTCACATAAGACGCCTTAAGCGGCATTCCTCTCTCTATATCCGTCAATGCGGTCTTACCCAATATGTTCTCCCACTCTCTGGGATGCAATCCAAAACCCGGACGGATCACCCTTACATTCTTTTCACTGAATATTTCACCGGCCTTCACATCCTCTGTCACAAAAACAGACTTCCGGAAAATATGATTCGACTTTTCCTGCTCCGTCACACCATATTTTACTCTTCCTTTAGCTTTCTCTGCCTGACGTATGTCATGTACCATTTGTTCAAATTCCTGTGGTTCCATAGAAAAAGAAGAGTCCGGATTCTCAATCTCGCGGCTCAGGCAAAAATGCTTCTCAATTATGGATGCCCCCATGGCCACTGCTGTTACTGCCGCCAGACCACCCATGGAATGGTCTGATAGTCCTACCGGAACTTCAAAACGTTCTCCCATATCCATCATGGTAGCCAGGTTCATTTCATCCGAAATAGCCGGATATGCACTGGCACATCTTAAAAATGCAAATTGCTCGTTACCCGTAGTTCGGATGACTTCTGCCGCTTCCTGTATCTCTGCAAAAGTAGACATACCAGTGGACAGAATCATCGGTTTCCCTTTCTCTGCCACATACTTAATCAACGGCAAATCTACCAGCTCAAAGGATGCAATCTTGTAAAATTCCATCCCTATTTCTTCCAGGAAATCCACAGACGTTTTATCAAAAGGAGTGGAAAAAAAATCGATTCCTACTCTGTCAGCTTCCTCTTTTAACTCCTTCTGCCATTCCCATGGAGTATATGCCTTACCATACAAACGATATAAATTTTCTCCATTCCAGGTTCCCTGCTCTATTTGAAAATACTCATTATCACAATCCATGGTAATGGTATCAGGCGTATAGGTCTGTATCTTGATACAGTCTGCACCGGCATCCTTAGCTGCGCGGATAATCTCTTTCGCACGCTCTATACTTCCCGCATGGTTTCCTGACATCTCCGCAATAATATACGCCGGATAACCTTCCCCGATTGTACGTCCTTTTATTTGAATCTGCTTCATCCTACTTTATCTCCGCCTTGCTCATCAAAATGCGATACTTCATCTCCGCGATTTCCCAGTCGGTCTGATTATCAATATCCTGTACTTCCATCTCAGACATTTCATAAGGAATGATGCTTCCCAGCATCAGTTTTTTATTCTCTTTAAAAGCTTCTGTTCTTAACACATAGAACTGTCCCACATCATGATAATGCTTTTCCAAATCCTGAGAACGGCTATCCATATACTGAGGATATTCAAACACAAGCTTTTCCTCTCTTACTATTAAAGCACGCTGTACCGGATATGAAAAGGTCACTACAGGCAACAAGGTATCTGCATCCGAATATTCCAGCTTGTTTACTGCCTCAGCCAATCTCTCCGAAGTCAGAAACGGTGCTGTAGGATAAATACAGCAAGCAATATCAAAGCGTTCTCCTCGCTTCTCATATTCCTCTAACACTTCCAAAATCACATCTGCCGTAGTTGCAAAATCATTGGAAGTCTTCTCACTACGATAAAACGGCACTTCTGCTCCGTACTGCTTAGCAACCTCTGCAATTTCTTCATCATCCGTAGAAACCATTACTGTATCAAATACACCGGATGCTAAAGCCGCTTCTATAGAATAAGCAATAATCGGTTTTCCGCAAAACTCTTTAATATTTTTTCCGGGTATTCTTTTACTGCCGCCTCTGGCAGTAATCATGGCTATTTTCTTCATCTGAAAACGTTAGCTCCTTACTACATGCATGCTTATTTGGTCTATCTTGCCGGATTCCCTTTTACAGTAGCACCGTCAGGCACATTTTTCGTCACTACGGCTCCCATGCCCACAAATGCATCTTTTCCGATGGACACACCGTCCCGAACCACAACATTTCCCGACAGATAAGCTCTTTCACCGGTAGAAGAACTTCCCATCATCAGGACTTCACCAACAACAATCGTATCACTTCCCATCTTAACATTATGGGAAATGAAAGAACAATTATCAATTCTGCTTCCGCTTCCGATAATGGTATTGTCTATTGCACCCTTACAAACAACGCTGTTTGCACCTATTTGCACATTATTTTCTATAGTGACACCTCCGAACTGAGGAATAGTAATAATCTTTCCTTCCTCATTTCTGCGTGTAGTCAAACCATCCGAACCGATTACCGTATTTTCTCGAATAATACAATCATCGCCTATCTGCACACTTCCTACAATCTTAACTCCGGATGCAATATAACAGTTCTTCCCGATCTTTACATCACCATCCACATATGCTCCCGGAAAAACTATTGTCCCCTCCCCTATCTGTGCACCTTCACAAATCATGGCACCGTTTTCCACTCGATAGGGCTTCGGCATAGTATTGTATGTTACATGATTTTCATAGAAAAACTGTGCAAAACCATAGCGTGGTTCCTTGGAAAGAATCACTGCATGCTTTTGTGCAAGCTCCGCCGGAACCGGATGATTCTCAGGCCATATAACAATGCATTCCTTTACGCTTAATACCGCTTCCCAATACTTTAAGAATCCCTCTGTAACAAACATTACGGCATTGTCCTGCGGATTGGACAAACTTGCCGGACGTACTACCTTATACGTTTTTGTCCTATCATATTTTGATGCATCTACGCTAAAAAATTCTTTTAACCCACTCATATTTACAACATTAATTCCTCTCTTAATACTTCAAATGCCTCTCCGTACATTTTTCCCATTTCATAACCACGGAAAGCGGCTCTTGCTTCTACGCCGCGTGTCCAATAATCACCATATTTCTTTCTTTCTGTCACATGCTCTTCCAATGCTGCAATCTTAGTATCAATCACTTCCGTAATATCAACATACAGCTGAGGACGAAATCCTACATAGGACCTTCCTGAAGGCGAAATGGGTTCAAAGAAATATATGGTATTAAAACGTCTTGCTGCGGAAATGGTTGATTTTCCTACCGCAACATGCGCCTGATGGGTATCAAAAGGCCAATGGGTAAAAATAATGTCCGGCTTAATAATATTAAGTCTCTTTTCTATAGCTTCAACCGCTCTGGAATCGTAAGCAATATCTTTATTGCTGAAATCCAGGATTTCCAATTCCTTTACTCCCAAAACCTTGGCTGCATTTCTACCTTCCTGCATAGCAGTCTCATCGGTTCTCATAACCTTTCCGTTATAATCGGTATAACCGGACTGGCTCATAACAATCATATAAACATCATGCCCTTCCTGAACTGCTTTTGCCAAGGTCCCGCCTGCTGCTAACTCTATATCATCTAAATGTGCTCCTATGGCAACAATTGTCTTTTTCATATCACTTTTCCTCCCTGCTATTTTCTCTTATTACCCCTGATTCTTTTAGATAACATCTTCAACTTATAAACAACCAAAAACATACATGTAGATTTCAAATGAATGTTTATTAAGTTCTGTTCGTATTCATTTACTGTTTGATTGTAATAGGGGTTTTGTCTAAAATCCGGAAATGTTTCCAGCATTTCTTCTCCCATTTTCTTAAGAAATTTCCACTCCTTCTTACCTTCGCTCTGCATATAAGCAAACAAAGTGTTTCGATAAAAAAGATTGCTAAAATGATACTCTAATACATCCTTAAACTCTTCCAAAGCACCATTACTCTTAGCATAATCCATCATAATACGCATTGCTTGCATCCGGTCCTGACATTTTTTCATATCAATGGAATGTGTTGTTGAATCTCCATGCTGATAATAAAACACATTTGGCTCAGGCAAGTGCTCAAAATGCTTTATTCTCATCCCCAGCTCTACAGCAACTGCATTATCCTCATATGACATATGCTCAGGAAATCGAAATTCTTTATCAAAGAAAATTTCTCTTGCATAAATCTTAGTGCTAATAGGCCCCGGATGCAACAAGTACTCTTTTCTTTTATCGTGATCAAGTACTCCCACCTGACTGAGCAGGTTACAGGACTCTCTCTCTGTGGGTATCATGGTATGTTCATATACTCTGCACATATCGGTTCCCACAACATCCGCGCCGGTACGTTTTGCATGCTCCAGCATTCGTTCATAAAGGTCCTCAACCACCCAGTCATCCGCATCCATAAAACCGATATAACGTCCCTGTGCCGCCTGTAAGCCCAAATTCCTGGCACCTCCCTGGCGTCGGTTTTCAGGTGACGCCACAGCTCTTACCCTACCGGGATATTTTGCTTCAAACTCTTGAAGAATCCTTAATGAATCATCCGTAGATGCATCGTCAACAGCAATAATTTCCATGCTTTGCAAGGTTTGATGCACCAAAGAATTGATACAATACTCCAACAAACCATCTCTGGCCATATTATAAACCGGAACTATCACACTCAACTCCAACATGTTGTTTTTTCCTCCTATATACAAGATGGGTAATTATCCGATAAAGACCGGTCCGAATCATATCTAAACAAATTCCCAGCACGAACATTGTTATCACACTGCCAAATACACGCAACACAAATATCGGAACCGGGTTTCCCATGGACTCCCGCAATCCAAACCAGTCCTGCCACAGATATCTTACCACAGGGCTTTCCTGAAACAGATAAACTCCTAAGCAATACGGAGAAAGCAAACATACCACTCTTCCAAACTTTTCTCCCAGCGGTTTTGCATGCATAAATGCCGCAAAAATCCCCAATGCCGAACAGAAAACCAAAATGTGATTATAATCGAGGGACACTGTTATCATTTCCTTCAATCGGTCCGTTCTTACGTTAATCTGGGATAATACAAAAATTTCGGCCAGTATCAGAAAGCTACTGACTCCAAAAACAATCCAACCTTTCGCAGCAGTCTTTACTATCTTAAAACCATACAATCTAATATATGATCCCACCAAAAACAGCGTCAGATACCATAAAAATGAATATCCTTTGTCATCCATTTCCAATCGGACAGGCAAAACACTCTTTATCACACAAGTAAAAAGCAACATCCACAAAATGACTCCTTGCAACTGCTTCTCCGACATAGAATACACACCATTCACTATTAACGGCAGCAAAAGAAGTATAATTATATATGCCGATATAAACCAATATGTTGCCATGTGAACAGGAAGAAAATAATGCAATAGATTGTATATGGTCATATCCTCTGCCGGAAACTTTCCCAAAATCCAAAATAGAATAAACGTACCTATCAAATAGAACATGGTCTGAAACACTATCTCCAGCAGACGACTCACTTTAAACTTGGAAATAATCAAAAAGTATCCCGAAATCAACATGAATATATTGACTGCTGCAATCGAAAGCACTTCAAGAACCCAGGCAATCCAACCGTTAGCAGACACCTCTCTGCCCATGAATGGTAACAAATCACTTTTGGCCAATGCATGGAGCATTGTCACCATTACCATTGCAATTATTCTCAGAAAATCCATATTAACATTTCTTTTTCTTTCTGTTTGCACAGACATCATAGGTATACCATCCTCTTCAAATAATCCTATCACACCTACATTTTACTTCATAGCTTCTGCACGAAATAACACAAATTTCTCATTTCGAAAAACATCTGTATAACCATAATTATACAACCAACTTTGAATCAGTTTCAACTTAGGGTCTTCTACAATCTTATTCTTTTGCTCTTCACTCATATCAGCTTGATCCAAAGCAATCTCTCCATCTAAAAGATAGCTTCCCTGCATTGCTTCCAACAAGACAATCGGCAAGTCTCTTTCTTTTTTTGCTATCTGACTCTCTAATTCCATAAGATCCTGAACCATGATACCAAAATTGTAAGAAGACAAATCCGGCCACGCAGTGATTGCAAAAGGCATTTCCAAATAATATGACATGGAGGGAAGATTACCATACAGGATAACCTCCTTTCCAGACAGTCCGTTCTCTTCAACATAACTGCTGATAGATTCCAAAACCTCAGCCCTTTCCGCTGTTGTAAATATGCCCTTAAGTACTTCATTCTTCTCAATTTTTGTATGAAGATTTTCGCCTCCGTTACCTTCTTGAAATACAAACACCCAGCCAAATAATGTTATTTGCACCAAAATCATTGCAAACACACACCAACACATGGCCTTAACCGGATAAGTATATATGAGGTACCGTTTCTTCCCGACAGAGAATTGCTTCGGCAACCACTTTATAAAACGGAAACACATCCACAAGGTAAACGGTGCAACCAAAAACAAGTTATTAATAGAACCGTATAAATGGTTATTGCTGCCAAGGGGTGTGATTACAATTAAAATCATATTCATCCCGCACAGCAACTTCTCCTGTAGTGTGAACGTTTTGTCAAAAATCACTATTATTCCCACCAACATGGTCAAAGTCAACAAAATAACCGCCCATTGAAACATACTGGGGGTAGTGGAATACTTAAAATTGTACATGTTCTGATTGCGCAAATAGTAGAAAAACAGAACCACTCCGCCTACATATCCCACTTTAGCTATCCATTGGAGCTTTTTCGGAAAACACTTATAAACCATCACGCTTATCAAAACAAATACTGCCAAGTATGCCAACCAAAACAGGTTTTGCAAATAATTCTGCAACTGAGAAGTCACCATGGATGTAATGGTATAACTGGACGCTTCTGCCGGCATACGAAGCAAGCGTACAATAGCATTCACATAATTGCGTGCCCCATATCGCAATGAAATCCAGCCGAACACCATTCCCACTCCTGCGATATATCCTAAAACACACCATAAAGTATCTTGAATAACTTTTATTACCTTTTGCTTTTGGATAATACCCATAGCCCATACCGCTACAATTAACGCCATGTGGGACAAATTAGAAAATCGCGTAAAAACATTAATCCCAAGCATCGCACCTGACAGAACAAAACTGATATTTCTTTTGGTCCCTTCTGCCATCAGTGCATGATATAAAAACACATACCCTATTCCAAGCAAAAAGTATGTGAGATAATTATATAGCAATGCCGTAGGACACCAACATAAATTGATTGCCAAAAACTCTCCCAAAAACACGAGCAACTTTGGCACATTTATCAGCCTTGTAAAAAAGCAATATCCCCCTACCGCCATAATGCTTACCAACAAGCCGGTATAGATATTCATACCTATCATGGTATTCCCAAAAGGAAGACGAGTCAGCACATTCCCTAACGCATTCCCCAGATAAGTACTAAACAACCACATTTCGTCCATGCGGTCCATGTACATAAAATTAGCATAATTATACCCCGTGTCATTCCATTCCATACCTACACGAATGTGTCTAAGTGGATATAGAAACAAAATTAAAGGATAAAGATATTGCAAATATGAAATATATTTTTTCTTACTTTCCGTTTGTAATAACACTATATTCTCCTTGCTATGAAATATCGTTTCTCCGCTCTATTATAGCTTTACCATTCTCCACACGATATACCATGTCACATTTCTCGATGGTCTGCAATCTGTGGGCTATAATAATCAGAGTCTTCTTTCCATGGAGACGATTAATGGATTCCATAATAGCCGCCTCTGTATCATTATCCAACGCAGATGTAGCTTCATCTAAAATCAATACTTCCGGATTATTATAGAGTGCTCTGGCTATACCGATACGCTGTCTTTGTCCGCCGGATAATCGGATCCCTCTTTCACCAATACCTGTTTCCAGTCCTTCCGGCAGAGTCTTAATAAACTCATCTAATTGCGCCTCTTTCAATGCTTCCCAGAGGCGTTTTTCATCAATCTTATCCTCCGGCACACCAAATGCTACATTCTTACGAATGGTGTCGTCCAACATAAAAATCATCTGAGGAATATACCCCACGTTCTTCAACCATGCACGGTAGTTTTCGTTCACATCCTTACCGTCTGCTAAAATCTTTCCGCTCTTTACTTCCAAAAGTCCCAGCAATATATCTACCACAGTACTCTTTCCGGCACCGGAGGTTCCCACAATACCAACACTGGCACCTACCGGAATTGTCAGATTCGCCTTATCAAATATCAATTTTTCCGTATTAGGATATGCGTATACTATATCCTGCAGTTCAATCTGATGTTCAATGGGAAGCTTTTCATCTGTATCCGTAGCATAGGACATATCCACCTTTTCGCCGTTGATTTCATCCTGTAAATTATCGCTTACCCCCATAAAGAAGGGTTCAAAATACGCAATATTATTAATCTGATTATTGACACGGTTCACACATGGCAACATCACCAACGCAGCTGCTCCAAAAGCAGTTAATGTAGTCACCATCTCTTCACTGGGTATACCCATGAGAATCATATACATCATATAACCCATCATACACATAACACAGATGGTTTCGATTAACAACTTGGGCACCTGATTATACAGGCTGTATTTTTGGACCGCATCCACATATCCTTTTCCGCACTTTACGTACTCAGAAACAAAATACTGTTCTTTGCATGATATTTTCACTTCCTTAATACCCTGTACGGTCTGGGAAATCCATTTAAACAATCCACTGTAATAATTCTGATTATCTTCTCCCGCTTTATGCAATATGGGTTTTAACACCTTCTTAATCAGCACCAATAAAAGAAGCATGACTCCAGCCACCAGAATGGTCATTACCGGATCCTGATCAAAACAGAAAACAACCATAAATGCAAATACTATGATATCTGACATCAATGTGAGAATAGCCAGTATCAATGCATACATATTGTTTACATCTGAAGTAATACTTCTTTGTACGACAGCCGTATCCGCATTCAAATAAAACTCATATCCTCTGCGTAAATAGTTCTTCATCATACGTTCGGATGTACGGAACTGATTGGTATATACGAAAGCCAATGTAGCCTTCTGCTGAAAATACAAAAAAGAATTCTTTACAACAAACACCAGAATCAGTGCAATCATAGCCAAAACAGTAAAACGCACCTCTGAACCATCGCCTACCAGCACAAACAAATCATGAAGCATACCCTCTTCATAAAGTTTTTCCCGATCCATCACCAGTTCTACCACCGACAAAATCGTACTTACACCTGCCGTTTGCAAAAAAGCTCCTATTACCATTAGAACCGTCAACCAGGCCATGGTCCTTTTCTGTTTTTTATCTAATAATACATTTAATTTTTTCAGTATCTGTAGCATTATGTTCCTTCCTAATCCCTTTAGTAAATCTGTTCATTCTGTCTATGCACCAAAGGGTCTTCGTATTTATCCATAAAATCCGGTCCCAAACGAACACATTCCTCTGCGAACTGTAAATTCCTTACTTCCGTAAGTACACCCACCACTTTCTTGAAAGTCAGCCCCGGGAAAAAATTAAGCATTTCCATAGGAACAGTTGCATCAAACTGGGGATACTGTGCAAATAGTTCTCTATAATTCAACTCATCTCTAGGATGGGGTTTAATAAATATGGTACCTTCCGGCTCATACATTTTAATCACATCTTCAAATATCTGTTTTCTGATATCCAAAGTACAGAGAGGGTCTGTTAGTATCAGAATCTTATCTCCTGCCTTATGACTTTCCTCAATCTGTTCTGTCAGTTTGGGCATATCCCTTACAAAAGCTTTTAGCATAAGATCCTTGTCCTCTTGACTAAGATTCTCTACCAGCTTTTGGCGAGGTACCTCAATATATTTTTTACAAGGATACTGAATGGCTGAAATATCATTTACTTCCATATCCAAACAATACTTTCCATAACCATTCTGTATGAAAATCAAATTTAACTTCTCTGAAAGAAAGGCTTTTAAGCCAAAATGTCCTCTGTTATCATAGCGGGCTGCATCATAATTTTTCAGGCAATTTAATCCATCTTCCAACGCATGATATTTTATATGATTTTGATTCAAATAAAATCCTATGGGATCCGAATCACAATATACATATATCTCCTTATATTCTCTAAAATTCACAGGAACATATGGTGACTCCAGCTTAGCATACTTTTTAGTAAACAAAATCCTGTTCCACAAGTTCTTCACCAGGCTACCGGTATCCTTCCGATATTTAGCCAATTCCGGAAAATAATCATCCCTCTTTTCATCGAACTCTATAACTTCAGCAAACAATCCTGTGCTTTCTACACGCTCTTTCAACTGTTCAAAGTCTATGGATAAACTACTTAACACCAAAGTGGCCTGTCCGCGTTTTTCTATCGGCAGATTTAACTCCTTCAAATAAGTCACATATACATGATAATAGGTATAACATACATAAATCCGATCTTTCATAATGTTCCTATCCCGGTTTTTCCATCCGTCCTAATAAATATAGTTTCCCACATTAAATTTCATTATAACAAAAATGCCATTAAATAGCAACTTTCACGCACAAAAAAACAAGGATTTAAGACGGTTGTTTATAAAATCTTAACAACCGATTAAATCCTTGTTTTAACATTTGCATCATCTTAACATAAAATAAGTTTCGCCACCCAAAAGACGGATAAAGAAATATACGCCACAGTATAGCTGATAAAAGAATACCGCACCTGCTATCCCAAACAATACTCTGTATCGCTTCACATATTTGTCCTGTTTCCAAAGTTCCAGCCACTTTACAAAGCTGAAAATAAACAAATAGAAAATCGCAAAGCAATAGCCCCAGAGGAAATTACCATCATTAGCACGACTTCCTGTTTCTGCCAAAAGCAAGGCTTCCAAAAAGCCGATACCTGCTATCAGCCAAGCAAAAAAATATTTCTTATCCTTTATCAGTTCTTTTAATGAAAAAACGGCTACAATTAACGGAAACGCCAGGGAACACAGCACAGCGACTTTCGGTCTGTCCGCATGAAGCGAAAAGGTAAACCAGGGATTCCAGGCAAAGCCCTGTCCCGTATCCTCTCCAAAAAGCACCATATTCTGCCATAGTACCACCCCGCAAGCCGGAAGCACTGCACAGCCGAAGAAAAATATCTGCTTAAAAGGTACCTTATGAAACAAGTCCCACAAAAGTTTCAATGCCATAGCCGGCGCAAACACAGTTAAAAAGCTGGGCTTAATGCCGGTGGTCAATACCAGCAGCACCATAAAGCCCATCCACTGTCCCGGATGAATCTTTTCTCGGTAATTTTCCTCTATTTTCAGATACAACAGTATACTTGCCAAGGCAAATAACCGCATGCACAAATAGGTAGAATTATGCCATAAGTTCCCGGACTGGTAGCTTACATAACGATAACGTCCTGCCCATTCCAAAAAGAAGGGCATCACCATATTTAACATTAAGGCCCCACCTAATGTGAAGGAACTCCTCTCTTTCTGTCCGGTCAAGACCTGTAATAATTTTTCTGTCAAAAGCACGGTAGCCACACTCACTACCGCTAAAAGTACCGCAATCAACCAAGTGCTTTTCCCCGCCAACAGATATAGCACCTGATATGCATAGGCCGTAAAGCTGTAATACCAGCCATCATCAATAATCATACTGATATGATAGGGCAAATCCGAATGAAAATAACGATTTTGTTCATCCAACGGTTGCACTGCCTGATTCAAATACAGATACAGGCAGGATGCACCATACAGCACTGTTAAAATTTTCAAAACACAAAGCCAAAACTGACTCCACGGAAATTTCTTTTCCACTAAATACGCCTCATTTCCTTTTCTTTCCCACATCTACGGGGAATTATCCACAATGTTCGTTAACTTATCGCAGCTGATACACACAAACCGTATCATCCTTCCCCAGAAGCCGCAGGCCTTTACTCTCACACAATTCCTGAATCGCGCCACCGGCGGGTATGGTAATATATTTACTCTTTAGAGTATCGAAATTCTCTATAATATAATCATCATAGCAACAGCTGATACCAAATCCCTTGGGCAAGCCGTACAGAATCTGCCAATCCGTCAAACGGCTCTCTTCTGTACCTGAAGACCTAACCATATCTGAAAATACCCAAATCACCACGTTCTCATAATTAGGAGTATCTTCTTCTACCAACGCAAGTTCCTTCTCAAAAATCTTTTCCCAAGTCTCTACTTTTTCTACCCGCTCAGGAGTGGCAAAGCAAATCTGATAATCCATGGGATTTGTGGCCTTCATGATATACAAATACACGCATAGGGCACTGAAGAACATGGCCTTTTTATAAAATTTAGTTTCCATGCCGCTTAACACAAAAATCCCCATTGCCATAAAGGTCAGCAGATGCTTGCTTCCCTCTTTCATCTTATACATAAGAATCAATGCTATGGTCATGGCAAAAAAACAAAATGCAAAGTACAAATACTTCCATGCCTTTTCCTTGTTTTTCTTTCTCCATTCTGCCATGCCCTGCCATATAAACAGACACATAAGGGCCAAGAATCCTGCAAAAAAGGCTCCTTCCGTAAAGCCGCTGCGAAGCCCTTCCACCGTCAAGGCAAGAAATCTCCTTCCATCATGGTAGAGGCGACTGAATATTCCTTTTATACCGGTAAAAATCTCGCCTCTGAAGAACGGCTCCAGCCAATCGGTTTTAAACAGAGGGGTAAAATATTCTGCAGCCAGATAGTGATTGATGGCCCAGTAGGTCACCGCTATGACGCCCAGTACGGACACACCGCCAATGATTCCCCATTTCTTATTTCTCTTAAACCAAATCACCAAGGGACAGATCATAAACAAGATTAAATAAGGCCGCATCAATGTCATCAAACCTGACAGAATCAGCATCCATACCAGTCCGGACACCTTCTTTTCTCTCTGATACCATTCCAGTACCCCATAGTACACAATCAGCATACTGAAACAGATACACTCCGGCATGCCACGCAGCATATAGTAGGAAAAAGGTGTGAATACACAGAACAAAATGGTCAGTAAAAATAGTTGCTTCCATTTGGGCTTTACCAGAAGCACAAATACCATACAGGCCAGTGACATCAGTAAAATATTACAGTAAATGGGAGATATCATGGTCCACCCGAATATGGCACCAAACAAAAGCCAAGGAAATACCAATACCGGACTCCATGCTGCAAAGGACAGCTTCAGGGCGTGGCTTTCATTAAAGCCGAAATATCCCTGGGGACAACCATAGGTCAGCATACTTTCCACTTGCTTAAAATAAAACAATTCATCGTTCCAATCAGAAGCCGGCAAATAAATATCTTTAATGCCATAGCCATGAATGGCACAGGTTACTGCGCAACACAAAAGAGGCAGTAATCCCATCATTACTGCCTTCAGGTACAATATTTTATTACGTTTCCACAGTTCCTTCATAACCTTCTCCTGTCAAAATCCGTATGTTACTGTACTGTTTCCTCCGGTTCCACATTGATTCGCTCCCGAATCACATACTGGGGCGAATTATTCATACTGATATAAATACGTCCGATATATTCTCCAATCAGTCCCAGCATAATCATAATCATACCGCCAAAGAACACCAATGCTGCCATCATGGAGCTGAATCCCAATGGTACATCCGGATTGATAAATTTCTTTAAAATCGTATAAATACCATAAGCAAATCCCAAGAATGCACTAACAGCACCCACACAGGTAGCAATCCGCAAAGGCTTTACGGAAAATGCAGTAAAACCATTAAACCAAAGTCCCAAAAGTTTCTTCAGAGTATATCCGGAAGTACCTTCTTCCCTTTCTCTGTGATTCACCACCACATTGGTAATATTCTTGGTAGCCCGTAGTACGAGACCTATTACATAGGGATATGAATTCTCGTATCTGATCATATCCTCCACAATAAAACGCTTTACTGCAAAATAACTGGACACATAAAGCTCCTTGGGCTTTTCCAGCATCACTCTGGTCATCAGCTCATTTACCTTGCTTCCCAAATTACGGAAGCCGGAATGCTGCTTATGCTCATACTTTGCATAAACCGCATCAAAACCTTCTTCAAGTGCATCAAGCAACTTGCTTACTTCATCTGCCGGTGTCTGTCCGTCATCATCCAAACATACCACATAATCACCGCTTGACTGACGAAGACCTGCCATTAACGCTGCATGCTGTCCGAAATTACGGGCAAATCCGATTCCCTTCACATAAGGTCTTTCTTCACATAATCTGCGGATTGTTCCCATGGTATTATCCGGGGAACAATCGTTTATCAAAATCACCTCAAAGGAATATTTCTCCTGCAACGCTTCCATGGTGGTTGCTATTTCATTTACCACACCTTCTACCGTATGTTCCGAACGATAACAAGGTATTACAAAACTGACCTTCTTCATCTCTTCCTCGTTTCTGCACTAACGGGTATTTAAAATCCCCATCAGCACAATATCCCTAAATCTGCCATTTACAAATACATCATCGTGCAAATAAGCCTCTTTTACAAAGCCTGCCTTTTCATAGCTTCGGATGGCCTGCCCATTATCAGCATAGACCCGTAAAAACAAACGATGCAATTTCAGTTCTTCAAAGCAATAACGAATCATCAGCTTAGCCGCTACCGTTCCGTATCCTTTGCCCCTGGCATCCTCTTCTCCGATGAATATACCGTATTCCGCCTTCTGATGTACCGGGTCGATATCTCTCACATATACAGACCCTACCGCCCTACCGGTATCCTTTTCACAAATCATCATTTGGACCACCTTGCCGGTATCAATCATAGTTTTTATCCAGTTTTCATGGCTTTCTTTGGTGAAAAGTGCCTGATAAATAAAATTCCCTCTCACTGAATCGCAGTTTCGCCATGCCACAATATTATCCGTATCCTCGTAAGTCATTTTTCGCAAATAAATACCCGACTTATCATCCCTATATTCCATTATATTCCTTCTCTCCTCGCACCATAGTTACGGTGTCAATGAACGAATTTCATATACCTTAAATCCTTTGCCGGTCTGCAATAACACTTCATCGCAGACAATCCATTCACAAGCTCCGAATCGAGACTCCAAATAGCTATCCAGCCACTCAAGGTCTTTCTCTTTATCTGCAAGTAACCTGACCTTACCGGCAAGTAATGCTTCTGCAGCATCCTCCACATCCATTTGGTTCAAAACTTTCTGTGACAAGGGACTGGCACTGAGCCATCCGCCTAATAACATCATGTTTTTCGCATCCCGGTTATATTGTGTTTCTGCATATTCCACCACAGAAAAAACATCCATTAGGTAAATCGTATCCGAACTCTGTGCGCAATAGGCCTTCAAATCATCCCATTCCTCTTGTATCTGATGACGCTTCTCCAGTTCCCTAAAAGTATCCTTCCACTCAAAGAACGATGCAACCATCAAAAGACCGATACATACACTGCCTGCCACCTTCTTTTGAGTCACACTTAATTTCGCCTCAGATACTATCATCTGTAACATGCCTATCAGCAAAAGAAGCTCTATCAAATACAACGAAACGGATACTCTCTCAGGGAAGCGACCTTTCCATATCAGGTACATCCATACAATGCTACGCCCAATTTCCAATACACCCAGTATCCCCAGGTTTAGCCATTTTTTGCACCATACACAACTGAAAACATTCAAACACACCATTGCAATCCATATATAATTGTATGGCGAATCATTGTAACGTACCTGCAGATAATATTTGTAAACACTATCTTTCAGCGAGGAAACCTCTTTGGTCCTATCCCCCATCGATTCCGTTATTCTGTTTGCAATGTCCTGCATTCTTTCTCCGTCAATGGATGGTTCCAGCATATTGTTATAACTGTATAAAATATCATATTCCATGGCTGTCATGCCATAATCCGTACTGTCTTCTTCATAAACGGTTGTGGACAAAAAATCCGTATAGTCATAGAGTTGTGTACGTGCATCATTATAAGCATTGTATTCCTTCCACTCTGCGGAAGAATAACATGCTGTATGAATTGCACTGCACAATAACATACTGATTGCCAATACAGCCAACCATTTTCCGTTTCGGATACATTCTCCTTTTCGTTCAGATGTGGATATCATTATCACCCGAAAAACCATGGCACAAAGTATAAAAGGAATACTCAAAAGCCCAATCTGTCCGCGAATCAAAAACGCTAATAACAGCAATACACCGGACCGGATTCCTTTGTCTCCTTTTGCCAACAAAAAGCAGGCCGTGGCTGCAAGCAATGCCGCTATCAGGGTGTAATGTGTATAAAGCACGAAAGGAATATATATGGCAATCGCTGCCAAAACACCCCTTACCCACGACTCAAAGGACTCTGCAAAGAAGACCATACCGGTGAAAACAGAACCCACAAAAAACAGCTCCATCCAGGGCATAAAACCTACCACTCTATACAGAATAGCCAACACTCCGCTCAACGGATACTGAATATATACCGCATGTCCATCCGGAGTTCCTGTGTATGCACCGCTGAGAATACTTCTCATGGTCACATCATCATTCAGATAAAATACCGGAGTACTAAGTATAATCAACACTACTGTCACAATGAAGAGTGTGCCTATACAAAGCCATTTCCTGCCAGCTGCTTTCAAACCACTTCTCCCTTTTACATCTTCCGCTTCAAATCAGAATTCACCAAATTACGACGATACTCAAAATCTCTTCTGTCTTTCGCCACAGTTCCGTCCAGTATCATTCCTGCAAACAGGGACTGTATCCCTGCCAAGACCATAAAGCCGCATACAATAAGAGTGGGAAATCTTGGAACCAGACCCGTATCCAAATATTCTCCCAGAATAGGAACAAATAAAGCCAATGCCACTAAAACTAACAACATCGCAATTAATCCAAAGAATCTGATGGGACGGTAATTTTTGTACAACTGTAACATCTTCCGAATCACACGCATGCCATCCCGGAAAGTATTCAACTTTGATTCACTTCCTTCAGGACGGTCTCTGTACTGTACCACCACATTTTCTACCTGCAGATTATAATTTACCGCATGTATTGTCATTTCTGTTTCTATTTCAAATCCGGAGGAAACCACCGGAAATGTCTTTACAAATTCATAGGAAAATGCCCGGTAACCGGTCATAATATCCTTAATATCGGTATGAAAAAGACTATTAATACTGGTACGCATTAAGGTATTTCCAAAATTATGAAAAGGTCGCTTATTCTCCGTAAAATAGGTAGATGATAATCTGTCTCCCACCACCATATCCGCCTTATAATTCAGCACCTTGTCCACCAGCTCTTTTGCACAATCTAACGGATACGTGTCATCACCATCAATCATCAAATAACATTGTGCATCGATTTCACGGAACATTCTCCGGATCACATTTCCTTTTCCCTGCCTATACTCATGACGCAGTACTGCACCTGCCTCTACTGCAAGCTCTGCAGTACGATCTGTGGAATTATTGTCATAGACATATACTACAGCTTCCGGCAAAGCACTTTTCACATCATTCACTACTTTTTTGATGGTTTTTTCTTCATTAAAGCATGGTATCAATACTGCAATCTTATCCATGACACCCTCCGTTTTAGTAACTTCTCTTTCTTTTATTTTCGAAAAGCTGTTATCAATTTCTTTACCGCTATAATTACATCCTCTACATCCTCATCACTCATGGAATAGAACAAAGGAATGCTTAAAATCTCCGAATACAATTTCTCTGCTTCCGGACACAGATCCTTTTTATATCCCAGCTTCTCATAATAGGAATGCCAATACACCGGAATATAATGCACCTGGGTTCCGATATTTTCAGCTCTTAAGGCATCAAAAAACTCTCTTCTGTCACAGGTTAACAGCGACCTATTCAGACGCAAAATATATAAATGTCTGGTGGTATCGGACTCCGGGATCTCCTGCTGAACAATAATCTCCGGCATTGTTCCGAATACTTCATCATACCGCTTTACGATTTCTTTTCTTCTTGCTGAAAATGCAGGAAGCTTTTCTAACTGACTCAGCAAAAGTGCCGCCTGAATATCTGTCATTCGATAGTTATATCCCAAATCCACCTGTTCGTAATACCAACCGGCATCGGATGGATTCTGCATTTCATCCAAATTTCGGGTAATCCCATGGGTAGGATATAAACGCAGTTTACGATACAATTCTTCATCATTGGTGGTTACGGCTCCACCTTCTCCGCTGGTTACGGTCTTCACCGGATGGAAGCTGAAGGTGGTCATATCAGCAATACTTCCCACCGGCTTCCCATTGTATTTGGTACCGATGGAATGTGCCGCATCCTCTATTAATATCAAGTTATACTCTTCGCAAATCTTACGGATTTCATCCAGTTCTACTGCCTGCCCGGTAAAATCCACCGCCACAACAGCTTTGGTTTTCTCCGTAATCTTCTCCCGGATGGATACCGGGTCAATATTATAGGTCTTGGGATTTATATCTGCAAATACCGGTGTTCCTCCGCAGTACAGCACACAGTTTGCGGAAGCGGCAAAGGTAATGGGGCTCACAATTACTTCATCCCCCGGTCCAATCCCTGCTGCCATAGCTGCAATATGAAGTGCTGCGGTACCATTGCTTACCGCTACCGCATATTTGGATCCGGTCACTTCACAAAGCTTCTTCTCCAGCTCCGGAATCTTTGGTCCGCAGGTTAAAGCCGGACTTTTCAAGGTGTCCACCACAGCCTGTATATCTGCTTCATCAATATATTGTCTTCCGTAACCAATCAGTTCTTTTCGCACGGGAGTACCGCCGTTTATTGCCAGTTTGTCCATAAAACCTCCAAACATCACTCCTTACTTTCTGTGATGTCGACTCTATTTTTCTAAATCCACCGTCTTAATCAACTCGCGAATCTCTTCAACCGTCAACCACTCCGTATTGTTACCGGAGCTGTAAGAAAATCCTTCCGGCACCTTTTTGCCGGTCGGTACCGCTCTGTGACTGTCATTCCAAACCATCTGAGGATATACGATAAAATGCTTGTCATACTCATAAGTGGTCATAGAATCCTCTACGGTTACCATAATCTCATGAAGCTTTTCTCCTTCACGAATACCAATTTCCGGCATCTTACATCCGGGCAACATTGCTTCTGCCAAGTCTGTAATCTTGAAAGAAGGTATCTTGGAAATAAAGGTTTCGCCACCTTTTGCCTCTTCCAAAGCTTTAATCACCAGCTCCACGCCCTGACGCAAACTAATCCAGAAACGGGTCATACGATAGTCGGTAATAGGAAGCTCTGTACCACCATTCTTGATAATATTGTGGAAAAGCGGAATAATGGATCCACGGCTACCGGCTACATCACCGTAACGAACGATAGAGAAATTAATATCCTTGTCACCAGCATAAGCATTGGCAGCAATGAACAGCTTGTCCGATACCAGCTTAGTACCGCCGTACAGATTTACGGGATTTACAGCCTTATCGGTAGACAGTGCTACCACCTTCTTCACGCCCTTATCCAAAGCCGCATCAATCACATTCTGTGCACCGTGAATATTGGTCTTAATGGCTTCAGCAGGATTGTACTCGCAGGCAGGTACCTGCTTCATAGCTGCCGCATGTACCACATAATCCACGCCTTCAAAAGCACGCATCAATCTTTCCTTATCTCTCACATCACCGATAAAGAAACGTAGTTTACTCTTATACTCCTTAAATTCATTCTGCATCATATACTGCTTAAATTCATCTCTGGAATATATAATAATCTTTTTCGGATTGTAATTCTCTAATACATATCTGGTAAATGCCTTACCAAAACTACCTGTACCGCCTGTAATCAATATCGCTTTATCATTTAACATACGTTTCTCTCCTTTGTTTGTACTTTTGTACACATTATCCCATATATTTTAGCATATCATGTGCAGAAACGCAAATTATTCTATTCTTAAGATTTTATGCATTTCTTCGTAGGCACCACTGTCATAGTAGTATGTTTTTTCATGATCTTGGAATCCGTAAATGATATTCCCCTCTTTCTTTAGCATATCACGGATTCTGTCCTGTGCCTCCTCACCTTTCGTGGTTTTCAGATTATGCAGGCTTTCCTTTAAAGCCATGTTACAAAAGGTTCTTTCATAAACGGAAAACAACTCTCTCTTCTCCAGTTCTTCCCTTATGGCACGGAATGCTTCATGAAATGCCAACGGAGCCTTGTCCTTATTGGCCTGTATATTGGTACCGCTATTGTAACGGTAGGTAATCAACCTATCCTTCGTCACCGTAATCCGTTTTGCCAGTGCCAGATGCAACCTCACAAAAAAGGTATCATTAGCATTCTGCAAGCTTTGGAACCGAAGGCCGTTTTCTTCAACAAATTCTCTCCGTAACATTTTATTCCATGCGCATCCGGTGGTCAGCTGAAACAGTTTTTCGGATATGTCTTCTCCGGCAAATACTTTTTTCAGAGGTAACAATGTGGGTTGCAATACCCAATTCATATTTTCTGTTTTTCCCGACTGCATATCCATACGTTTGGCTGCAAATATACCTACATCCGCTTTTCGTTTTTTGCAGAGATAATACATCTGATTACACATATTTTCATGAAAAATATCATCCGCATCCCAAAACAAAAGATACTCTCCGACAGCCATTTCAAGACCCTTATTGCGGGCGGCTCCGGCGCCTTGGTTTTCCTGCCGAAACACTCGGAATCTCTTATCCGTCTCGGCATATTCCTGCAGGATGGAGTAAGAACCATCCGTGGAACCATCATCCACGCAAATAATCTCAATATTGGGTAAATTCTGCTTCACCAAGCAGTCCAATGCCTCTCTTAAATAGGGGCTCGCGTTATACACCGGCATCACAATGCTGACACAGATTTTGTCCTTATGGACCTTCAGCTTTTTCCGGTAAATAAAGTATCCCGGGCCCATAGTCCAAATAGTCTTCACATACCACTTTATCTTTTTCACAAGAGGAAGCCCGGCTATTCTGCCACACCATTTTTTACCCGTTTTCTTTTTATGTACTCTCTTTTTTTCTTTCTGTATTTGTTTCGTGTCTTTTCGTACAACCTTTTTCTCAGATCTTTCCTCCATTTCAAAGGCTTTGGAAACATATTCCAAAAAGCCTCCTGCTGTCTCCGGATTCTGCTTCTGAACCGTTTCCAACAACTCTTCATAGCTGCTTCCCCTTACAGCCTTCAGGCTTTCCGCCTGCATAACATCCAAATACTTTTTCAAAGCTTTGTAATAAGCAAACGAAAATTTCTTTTCGCCGAATACCCGCAGTATTTCACAACGGCACACGTAAAGGCCATAGGCATGTTTCCAGGTTTTTCCCCCGGACATGATGGATGCCTTCCTAAGCAATCTCCAATAAAGAACCTTATTACATAGAACGGCCCTCTCAGCCTTTTGAAGCAACGTGATGGTAAACAAATTATCCTCATGAAGAATCCCTTCATAAAAACGAAGCCCTATTTCCTGCAAGAATTCTCTTTTGATAAACACCAAACAGGCAGAGGGTTTAAAATCCCAGTTTCTATTCAATTCTACAAACAGATTTTCTCCTGTATATACCCCTTCATAAGTACCCTTACGACTGTAATAATCCGTATATGACTTATTGGCCGCTTCCACCTCCCCGGATTCAAAATAGGTTCTGGCATTGAAAAGCACCAACTCTGCCTGATTTTCTTGGGCACAATTCACCAACGCTTCTATTGCCTCTGTCTCAAGCCAGTCATCACCGTCCAGAAAATAAATATAATCGCCCTTAGCCGCATCTATCCCGGCATTTCTGGCGGAGGAAGGGCCTCCATTGGGTTGGTCCACCAGGATGATTCTTTCATCTTCCCGGGCACATTTTTGCGCCAGAGATAAAGTATTATCCGTGCTTCCGTCATTGACGCAGATGATTTCCAAGTCCTTATAGGTCTGACTCCGTAGGGATGCCAAGCATTTCTCTATGTATTTTTCCACATTATACATGGGTATGACCACCGATACCAATCCCCAGTTACTCATGTTACTTCCTCCATCAAGTGCAATCTATTTTTTCTGCAATCTCAAATCCTCATTATACCTGCGCAGTCCCTCTTTTACTTCTCCGTCAAACACAATACATCCATCCTTCAAATAAAGGACACGACTGCAAAACTCCTCTATCAATTGGTCAGAGTGGGAGGAAAACAGAACTGCTTTTCCGTTCTGAAACATTTCCAGAATCTTCTCCTTGGACTTTTGCTGAAACTTCTTATCTCCTACCGCAAGCACTTCATCCACAATCAGTATTTCCGGCTCCATAAATACTGCCAGTGCGAAGCCCAGCCTGGCTGCCATACCTGCCGAATACATGCGAATAGGTCTGTCAAAATACTCTCCCAACTCCACAAATGCTTCCACATCTTCTATTATGCTGTCTATCTGATCTTGGGAAAGTCCCATCATAGTTCCCTTGTAATAAATGTTTTTTCTTCCGCTGTAATCCGGATGAAAACCCGCAGACAGATTAATCAGGGAACCTATCCTGCCGTGTACGTTTACCTCTCCGGAGGTGGGATAGGTAATCCCCGCTATCAGCTTCATTAATGTGGATTTTCCGGCACCGTTGACGCCTATGATACCCACAATTTCCCCGGGTGCCACCTGAAAACTGATATTCTTAAGTGCCTCCTTTTGGCTCTTGCATCCCTTACCGGTTAACAACCAGGGAATCACTTTATACTCTTTATCAAACAGATAATAGGTTTTATTCAAATCCTTTACTTCAATTATTTTTTCCATCCTTTGGCACACCCTTATCTACATAAAATCTGCATAGTACTTTTTCAATCTGTATTGCAAAAAGCTTCCTACTGCAAACAACCCGATCACCACACCCCAAAAATACAACGTGTATAAAAGATCCTGCGTCATTCCCAGTACAAAGGCATCTCGAAATCCCTTTACCACATATACAATGGGATTGATTCTAAGCAACACATTACTCCAGATAGCCTTTACTCTGGAAAAATCCCAAATAATAGGCATGGTATATATCATAACTCTTAAAAGTGCGTTATGCAGCTGTCTGAAATCCTCTGATATGGCTATAACCGCCGTCAACACCAGGTTTAAAGCAATCGCCAGGCAAATCATACAAAACATATAATATACAAACAGTATGGGATGAAAGTTTTTTCCATAGCCAAAGCCAAAGCTAACTGCAAAAATCAAAAGAAATGATAGGATTCGCTTGATAAAAATCCCCGCTACAGATATGGTTGGTAATATCACCGCCGGAAATCGGATGCTCTGTATAATTCCCTTACCGGAACGTATAGCCATGCTTCCCTGGTTTAATACATCGCTCATAAAAAACCAGGGAATCATTCCGGTCACCAAATATACCATCTGGTTCATCCCCATAATCTCTCCGCTTCCGGATATCAAAAAGCGAAACAGTAAGAAAACTCCGAAATACAGCAAATCATGAAAATACGTCCATGCAATTCCGATGCTGGTACGTAACGTCTGCTTTTGGGAATCCATCACTGCCATTCTGCCGATTAATCCCATATTCTTCTTATGCTCTGACAAAACATATCTGACACTTGTCAACATAATCTATCCCAACCTCATTTTTCTTATTAGCCAATACTTAAACCTTCCGGAAATGCTCCGTCGATACGTCATATAATCACTTTCCCACACGATCTTCATGTATTCTTTTACTTCCTCGTCATTTACCTTGCCGGTAAGTGCTTGTAAAATCTGCTTTTTTTCGCATTTACAAACAGCAGACACTGCTTCCCGCAAAAGACCGTCTGCTATTACTTGCATGAACTGTTTTTCTTCTTGTTCTGAATCTGCGTTAATGAGTTCATTCAATTCGCGCATGCATACATAATATCCCCAAGAACTGTCTGTGGCATCTTTGGACATCATAATGGAAGTCTCATGCAATCTTCTGATATAGAGTGCCTCTTTTAATACCATTACTTTCTCCGCCACCCACAATGCCTTTGGCGTAAACAGATTATCCTCCTGAATGATTCCTTCCCTAAACTCCAACCGGTTTTTCATCAGGAACTCTCTTTGAAACATTTGTAAACAGGCGGACACCCTATACTCCTTGTTTTTCACCAACTGACACAGCATCTCCCGGCCATTCAAGACCTTTGGATAATCCTGCTGCCTTTGATAATAGGTATGGTACTTTCTGTAATTTTCTTGTTTTATCTTGGGAGTATCATATATTACCTCTGCCTCGAAAAACAACTGCTCCAAAGTATATTTTTTCATATAACCATACAACACTTCCAAGGCATTGCTTTTCAAAGCATCATCCCCGTCCAAAAACAGGATATACTCACCACGCGCTGTCCTAAGACCTGCATTTCTGGCAGAAGAAAGTCCTCCGTTTTTCTTGTTTAGTATGCAGATCCTTTTGTCTGAAGCAGCCTTCTTTTCCACTATTTCCATGGACCGATCCAAACTTGCGTCATTTACACAGATGATTTCTATTTCTTTCAGGGACTGTCCGCAAACAGTAGTTAGACACTGCTCAATGTATTTCTCTACTTGATAGATGGGAATAATTACCGATACTTTTATTTCTTCCTTCTCCATCTTATTTCCACTCCTTTATGTGGTTGTTTTTTTGCCCTGACACACCTATCCCTAATCTGTAAAAAAGCCTTCCTGCCGGCATTAGGTTGTGTCTGCTTAAAGCTTTCACCTTCCATGCTGACAACCAATATCGCCAAAAGGCTCCGAACATTCCATTCTTCAGGCAACAAAATGCCAGATAGTTCAAACGGTAATTTTTCAGTTCCTTATCCTTCTCGTAATACTCCCCATATTGCTTTAACAAATATTCATATCCCTGTATCACTTTCTCCTTATCTCTTGATAGGGAATCCTTGCTGTAATACAGATTTACCAAGGGCACGTCACAATAACAGATAGGGTACTTTTCTGCAATCCGCAGCCACAAATCGTGATCCTGAGAGGATTCCAGGCCCTCACAAAATCCTCCCACTGCCTCTACTGCATCCCTTCGCAATAGAGGATAAGAGGTGGAACCTATGAAATTACAACAAAGCAGTCTTTCAAACTCATATTCTCTGATACCGGTTGCTGCGAAAGGCTCCCGAATCAGCCTTTTCTTTCCTGCTTTATTCACAAAATAATGGGCACAATATACCAAGGCACAGGGATTTTCCTGTATACAGGACATTTGTTGTTCCAGCTTTCCCGGAAGCCATTCATCATCATCATCCAGAAAGGCCAGGTATTCTCCCGTAGCTATCTCTATGCCTATATTCCTGGCATGACAGGCACCTTTTGGCATCTTCGTTTCTGCATACCGGATATTTCTGTTATAGCCATTCAGCAGTTTCCTGATTACTTCACCCTGTACTGTATCCTCCGGTGCATCATTGACCACAATTACCTCTATCTCCTCATAAGTTTGACTAAGGATACTGTCAACGGCTCTTTTCAAAACTTCTATGGGTCTTTTATATGTAGTTACAATGCAGCTAATCATTCTTTTGCTCCTAATGCAGAAGGTTCCTTTCCTCTGAAAGGACTTCCCTGTATAATTTCAGATACTCTCCGGCCATATGCTCTGCGGAATTTAATTCTTTCACCTTATCTGCCAGAGTCTCTCCCCGAAGCACACAATTCTCATCATACAGAACCCGACGAACCGCTCTGCTAAAAGCCGCTCCGTCTCCAATGGGTACTGTAAGACCTTTTCCCTCTTCTAATTGCTGTCCGATACCGCCCACATCAAAACCCACTACCGGCGTTCCGCAGGCCAACGACTCCAATACGGTTGTGGCATAATTCTCTGCCAGCGAAGGAATCACAAACACATCCGCCATGGCATAATATTCTGCCAGTATCTTTTTATCCTGTATGGCCTTCATGGTTACCACATTGGTCAAAACTTTATTAACAGAATTGCTTTTTTTATTCCAGCCAATCAGTATAATCCTTGCCTCTTTCAGCTCCTCTGCCAGTTGTAATATGTAATCTGCACCCTTTCTTTCATCCCGGTATCCTATGGCAACGCCCAGGATGATTTTCTCATCTTTAGCATATCCGTACTTTTCTCTTAGTTTATCTTTTTCCTTGGTGTAACGAAAAATTGTAGTGTCGATTCCGTTGGGAATCACTCTGCAATCTGCCTTTCCCAAAAAGGATTTCTTTATTTCTCGAAACAACCAGGGAGAAGGTGCTACGATTTCCCCTTTTGAATTGCCATATAACTCTTTTTTCCGAAGCCACATACGGGCAGTATGGTCAAATATTAAACTTTTGGGATAATTCTTTAGATAAGGACAGTTTCCGCACCCCTCTTCCCATCCTCTGCAATCAAAAAAATACCCGCAATTGCCGGTAAAAGCATGGCAATCATGCATGGTCCATATATAGGGGATCTTATTTTTGTTTATATAGTGAAACAGCATGGGTACATTAATATAGTACCCATGCAGAACATGCATATGAATGATATCCGGTTGTATTTGCTCAATTTTTCGAATCAGCCTTGCAGTGGAACGGCGGTTAAAACAACCGTTCCAACCGGTGATTCTGCTAAGCATTACTGAGAAACACACTTCCAACTTTGTTCCAAACCGAAAGGTATTCTTGTCTTTCGGATATGTTCCTCTTCCGTATGCCGCATATGCTTCCATATCCTTTGACAACCATTGTCGATGGAGGGTCGCTACTACACAGGCAGCGCCTCCCCAGTCGTAATGGCTGCTGATTTGTAACACTTTCATATTGTAGCCTTTCCTAGGTGCTTACATCATATCATCCGACCATTCCCCTTCTGAATCATTTCCTGTTGAAGGTGGTTGTGTCGGGGTGGGTGTCGGCGTTGGCGTCGGCGTTGG